>NZ_CP025624.1:4800000-6000000 GCF_002874965.1 Pseudomonas sp. NC02
ATCACCTGCGGGCCTTCATGCACATTGAGGAAATAGCCGACGCCATGACCGGTACCGTGGCCGTAGTCCACACCCTCGGCCCAGATCGGCGCACGGGCAATCGAGTCCAGCAGCGGCGAGAGAATGCCCTTGGGGAAATGTGCACGGGACAACGCGATCACCCCCTTCAGCACCCGCGTGCAGTCGCGCTTCTGCTCTTCGCTTGGCGTCCCGATAGGCACCATCCGCGTGATATCGGTCGTGCCACCCAGGTACTGGCCACCGGAGTCGATCAGCAGCAAGCCATCGCCTTCGATCAGCGCGTGTTCTTCTTCGGTCGCGTGATAGTGCGGCATCGCGCCATTGGCGTTGAATGCGGCAATCGTATTGAAGCTCAGCGACACATAACCCGGACGACGGGTACGCGCTGCCGTCAGGTGCTCATCAATGGTCAGTTCGGTGATGCGCTCACGGCCCAACGCACTGTCGAGCCAGGCGAAGAATTCGCACAAGGCCGCGCCGTCCTGCTCCATGGCCTGGCGAATGTGCTCGGCGTCCGCCAGGCTCTTGCGCGATTTGGCCAAGGTGGTCGGGTTAAGCCCCTCGATCAGCGTGACGCCACTGCCCAGGTTTTCCAGCAAGCCGGCGGTCACCCGGGCCGGGTCGACCTGCACACTCGCGCCCGAAGGAATGTCCTTCAACGCCGCTGCGACTTCGCTGTAATCGCGCAGGGTCACGCCATCCTGTTCCAGCACCGCGCGAAGCTCGGCGTCGACTTTGCTCAGGGCCACAAACAGCGTCGCCTGCTGCTGGCCGATCAAGGCAAACGAGACAAACACCGGGTTGAACGAAACGTCGCCACCCCGCAGGTTAAAGAGCCAGGCAATGTCATCCAGGGTCGCGATGAAATGCCAGTCGGCCCCCTTTTCCGTCAAGCTGGCACGCAGGGCTGCGAGCTTCTCGCCACGACTGACGGTGGCCTGGGGTGGCAGATGTTGATAGATCGGTTGGTTCGGCAAGGTTGGACGGTCTTGCCAGACTTCATTCAACAAGTCGATATCCGTGCGCAAGCGTGCACCACGTGCCTCCAGCTTGCTGCCCAGGGTGCGCGCCGAGGCCACGGCCATGACCGCACCATCAACGGCCACCACGCCGCCTTCCGGCGTCTGCTCCGCGAGCCATTCCAGCGGCCCGGGCTGGCCGGGTTGCAGCTTGACCAACTCGATGCCGCTGCCCTTGAGTTCCTTGGTCGCCTGTTCCCAATAGCGGCTGTCAGCCCATACACCGGCAAAATCCGCAGTAACAATCAACGTGCCCACCGACCCATGGAAACCCGACAACCACTGGCGCCCCTGCCAGTAACCCGGCAGGTATTCGGACAAGTGCGGGTCCGCCGACGGCACCAACAGGGCATGAATGCCCTCGCGGCTCATCAGTTCGCGGGTGTGCGCCAGGCGCTGGGGAACCGTTCCATGGGTCAAAGGCTGTGTGCTCATCGTGTCTCCTGCTAACCACTAATAATTGTTATGGGGTCAAACGGCCCAGAACGCCGGTGCGCTGGCCAGTGCCGCCTTGATCAGCTGTACCGCCTGATCGATATCCTGCTCGGTGGTAAACCGCCCGAGGCTCAAGCGAATGGTGCGACCTGCGCTGCGGGCATCATGGCCCAGCGCCAGAAGCACATGGGACGGTGCATTGCTCGCCGAATTGCAGGCCGAAGTGGCCGAGAAGGCAATGCCCGCGCTCAAGGCGGCGGAATTGAACTCGCCTTCGCTGAACGTCAGGCTCAGGGTGTGGGGAATGCGTTGGGTAAGGCTGCCATTGAGGCGCACCCCGGCAATTGTATTCAGCTGTTCCAGCAGGCGCTCGCGCAAGGCAACGATGGTCGCCTTTTCTTCAGCAAAGGACGCTGCCGCCAGGGCAAACGCGGTACCCATGCCGGCAATCTGGTGAGTTGCCAGGGTGCCCGAACGCAAACCACCTTCATGGCCACCGCCGTGAATCTGCGCCAGCACTTTCTGCTGCGCACGTGGGCCGACGTACAACGCGCCGATACCCTTGGGACCATAGAGTTTGTGTGCGGAAAATGACATGAGGTCCACTGGCCATTCGGCCAGGTCAATCTCGACCTTGCCTGCGCCCTGCGCCGCATCCACGTGAAACAGCGCGCCATGCTCGCGCACGCGTGCGCCAATCGCCCGGATATCGTTAAGAGTGCCCAGCTCGTTGTTCACCAGCATCAGCGACACCAGGAAGGTGTCCTCACGCAATGCTTCGCTCACCGCCTCGACACTGATCAAACCCTCGGCGTCCGGCACCAGGTACGTCACGGCAACCCCGGCTTCCTGCAACTGGCGAGCGGTGTCGAGCGTGGCCTTGTGTTCAATCTGGCTGGTGATGATGTGCCCGCCGGCCACGCCGCGCGCCTGGGCAACGCCCTTGATGGCGAGGTTGTTGGACTCGGTGGCACCGGAGGTCCAGACAATCTGTGCCGGCTCGGCGCCGACCAACTCAGCCACCTGGCCCCGTGCCTGCTCAACCGTTTGCCGGGCCTGTTGCCCGAACGCGTGGGAACTGGACGCAGGGTTGCCGAAGTTGGCATTGAAGCCCAGACACTCAACCATCACCTGGATGACCCGCTCATCCACCGGCGTGGTGGCGGCGTAGTCGAAATACAGCGGACGTTTATTCATGACGTTAAAGACTCGCAGAGCAGGTTCCCGAGAACAACGTCTCAGGGGCCGCAATCAGGAAGGAAGATGGTTTACCTGATCCCGTGCCGTTAAAGAAAGACCACTTTATTTAAAAGTGCGTAGGAACGCTCCTGAAATTCAGCTTAACAGGCTCCGGGAAACGGATGGCAAACAAAAAGCCCGAGGTTCCTGTGGGAAACCTCGGGCTTTTCAGACCTCGCCACTGACTCAACTGGGGCGACCGTGCAGCGTCATGCTGCGCTCGGCATTCATCTCACCCTGACGGTCGAAACCGAAGGTGTTCCGTGGCTGGCCGGTCAGTTCGGCTTTCTTCTGTTGGTATTCATCAAATGACAGGCCTCGACGGCTCAGGGCTTCAAGCGCCAGTTCCTTGCTCTCCTCGGCCGAATAGCCACGCAGTTCGGGCGACGAATGCGTCGCACAACCGGCAAGGACTGAGGTGACAAGCAATACGGAAATGGCGAGAAAACGGTTCATGGCGAAGGTCCTGCGAAACGGGCTGAAGTCAATGAGTACAGGCTACTCCCGCACCTGCACGGTGAAAAATCATCAGCCGTGATAGTCGCTATCAACCTTTGCGACACTTCTGATAGTCGCGTCATATATTCCATTTAGGTCTATAAATATGGAAATACGTTCATTTACGGAATAAACACAACCCTCTATAAATGGCCTCAACACTCACGCCACTGTTCGCCTGGCAACTGTTGCCCAGGCAACAGTCATTCAACAAAACACCAGGCAGACAACACCACCATTTTCCAACACCTGGCACAGAGGCCACGCCAGTCAAGGGCTGCACAGCTTGGTACAGCTCTTGCTCAAGCCCTGCTACTGCTCTTGCCCTGAGCCACTGTTGAAAAAGGAACTGTTGATGACCCGTCCACTGAATGTCGTTGCCCTCTCCGGCGGAACCTGGCGTCCGTCCCGCACCCTGGTGTTGACCCAGGCGGTGCTGGCCGAACTGGCCGATCAATTGCCGATCCAGGCCACCCTGATCGAACTGGGCGACATTGCCCGGCCGCTGGGCGGCGCACTGTCCCGCCAGGAATTGCCCGCCGACGTCGAAGCGCAACTGCAGGCCATCGAACAGGCCGACTTGCTGATCGTTGCCGCGCCGGTGTATCGCGGCTCCTACCCCGGCCTGCTCAAGCACCTGTTCGACCTGGTCGACCTCAACGCCCTGATCAACACCCCGGTGTTGCTGGCGGCCACCGGCGGCAGCGAACGCCACGCCCTGGTACTCGATCACCAGTTGCGCCCGCTGTTGAGTTTCTTCCAGGCCCTGACCTTGCCCATTGGCGTGTACGCCACCGAGGCCGACTTCACCGATTACCACATAACCAGTGAGCCCTTGAAGGCCCGCATTCGCCTTGCTGCAGAACGCGCCGCGCCGTTGTTTGCCGCGCATCCCACCTCTCTGCTGAAAATCGCTTAAGGATTTGTCATGGATGTTTTCTGGTTTCTGCCTACACACGGTGACGGCCACTACCTGGGCACCACCCAGGGCGCTCGCCCGGTCACCCTCAACTATTTGAAACAAGTCGCCCAGGCCGCCGACAACCTCGGCTACCACGGCGTGCTGATTCCCACCGGCCGCTCCTGCGAAGACTCCTGGGTGATTGCCTCGGCGCTGGTGCCGTTGACCGAACGCCTGCGTTACCTGGTGGCGATTCGTCCGGGGATCATCTCGCCAACCGTCTCGGCCCGCATGGCCGCCACCCTCGACCGGCTGTCCAATGGCCGCCTGTTGATCAACGTGGTGACCGGCGGCGACCCCGACGAAAACCGCGGCGACGGCAGCTTCCTCGATCACAGCGAACGCTACGAAGTGACCGACGAATTCCTCAAGATCTGGCGCCGCGTGCTGCAAGGCGAATCGGTGGATTTCGAAGGCAAACACCTGCGCGTGCAGAACGCCAAGGCACTTTATCCACCGGTGCAGAAGCCATATCCACCGCTGTACTTCGGCGGTTCCTCGGACGCTGCCCACGACCTCGCCGCCGAACAAGTCGACGTGTACCTGACCTGGGGCGAACCACCGGCTGCCGTCGCCGAGAAACTCGCCGACGTGCGTGAGCGCGCCGCCCGCCACGGGCGCACCGTCAAATTCGGGATTCGCCTGCATGTGATCGTGCGTGAAACCGAAGAAGACGCCTGGAAAGCCGCGGCCAAACTGATCGAGCACATCAGCGACGAAACCATCGCCGCCGCGCAAAAATCCTTCTCGCGCTTTGACTCCGAAGGCCAGCGGCGCATGGCCGCCCTGCACGACGGGCGCCGCGACAACCTTGAGATCGCCCCCAACCTGTGGGCCGGCGTCGGCCTGGTACGTGGCGGCGCGGGCACGGCCCTGGTGGGCAACCCTCAGCAAGTCGCCGAGCGCATCAAGGAATACGCAGAGCTGGGCATCGAAAGCTTCATCTTCTCCGGCTACCCGCACCTGGAAGAGGCGTATCGCTTTGCCGAACTGGTGTTCCCGCTGCTGCCGGAACCCTACGCCAGCCTGGCCGGGCGCGGCGTCACCAACCTCACCGGACCGTTCGGCGAAATGATTGCCAACGACGTCCTGCCGGCAAAAGCCAAGGCCTGACCTGCCGTCTGCCGGGGCACGCCCCGGCACACCATGAGGAATACCGCGTGACAGCCAAACCCAACAGCGTCCTGCCCTCACCCTTGCAGACCGCCAAACTGCTGGCCGCCGAATTTGCCCTCACTGCCGTCGAACGCGACGAGCGCGGCGGCACACCGAAGACCGAACGTGACGCCCTGCGCCAAAGCGGCTTGCTGGCCCTGAGCATTCCCACCCAATACGGCGGCCTCGGCGCCCGCTGGAGCGAAACCCTGGAGATCGTGCGCGAATTCGCCAAGGTCGACAGCTCCATCGCCCACGTCTTCGGTTTTCATCACCTGATGCTCGCCACCGTTCGCCTGTTCTCACGCCCGGAGCAATGGCAACCCTGGTTCGAACAAACCGCGCGCAAGAACTGGTTCTGGGGCAACGCCCTCAACCCGCTGGACACGCGCACGGTGGTCAAAGCCTACAACGGCTGGCGCGAATTCTCCGGCAAGAAGAGCTTTTGCTCCGGAGCCAGCGACTCGGAAATGCTGATCGCCTCGGCGGTGGATGAAAGCGCCGGCGGCAAGCTGCTGATCGCGGCCATCCCCAGCGGGCGCAGTGGCATCACCCTGCACAATGACTGGAACAACATCGGCCAGCGCCAGACCGACAGCGGCAGCGCCAGCTTCGAACGGGTACGCGTGGAAGAGTCGGAATTGCTCCTCGATCCCGGCCCGCTGAGTACGCCCTTCGCCTGCCTGCGCCCGCTGATCGCTCAACTGACCTTCACCCATATGTTCCTCGGCATCGCCGAAGGCGCCTTTGCCGAAGCCCGGAATTACACCCTGACCGAAACCCGGCCCTGGCATAAATCCACGGTGCAGGACATTCGCCAGGACCCGTACGTGCTCAACCACTACGGCGAATTCTGGGTCGCGCTGGAAGGCGTGCGCCTGCTTGTAGAACGCGCCGCCGAACTGCTGGACCAGGCCTGGGCCAAGGGCCCGAGCCTCAGTGAAAGCGAGCGCGGCGAGCTGGCCATCGCCATCGCCACGGCCAAGGTCGCTGCCACCCGCAACGGCCTGGAGCTGTGCAGCCGCCTGTTCGAAGTCACCGGCGCGCGCTCCACCCACGCCTCGCTGCGCCTGGACCGGCACTGGCGCAACCTGCGCACGCAAACCTTGCACGACCCGGTGGACTACAAGCTCCACGAACTGGGGGACTGGGCGTTGAACCAGTCCCTGCCGATTCCCACGTTCTACTCCTAGAAGAGGTGCCCATGCAGCTTTTAACCTTACCGCCCTCGCCCGCTCTTGCGACCTCGATCCGCGCCACGGCCCAGGTCTTCGAAGACCCCAAATCCCAGGCGCTGCTGGCGCACATCCAGCAAGTCGCGCCCAGCGAAGCCAGCGTGTTGATCATCGGCGAAACCGGCACCGGTAAAGAGCTGGTGGCGCGCCATATCCACAACCTCAGCGCCCGGCGCAACCGGCCCTTCGTGGCCGTGAACTGCGGCGCGTTTTCCGAATCCCTGGTGGAAGCCGAGCTGTTCGGCCATGAAAAAGGCGCCTTCACCGGCGCCCTCAGTGCCAAGGCCGGCTGGTTCGAAGAGGCGGACGGCGGCACCCTGTTCCTCGATGAAATCGGCGACTTGCCGATGGCGATCCAGGTCAAGCTGCTACGGGTATTGCAGGAACGCGAAGTGGTGCGCCTGGGCTCACGCAAAAGCATTCCCATCGACGTGCGGGTATTGGCGGCCACCAACGTTCAGTTGGAGAAAGCCATCAATGCCGGGCATTTCCGCGAAGACCTGTACTACCGCCTAGACGTGGTCAGCCTCGAACTCAGCCCCCTGCGGGATCGGCCCGGTGACATCCTGCCACTGACCCGGCATTTCATCGAAGCCTACAGCCAGCGCCTGGGTTACGGCCCGATCACCATCAGCCGCGAGGCCGAGCAAAAACTCAAAAGCTACAGCTGGCCGGGCAACATCCGCGAGCTGGAAAACGTGATCCACCACACCCTGCTGATCTGCCGCAACGGGGTGATCGAGCGCGACGACCTGCGCCTGTCGAACATGCGCATCGAGCGTCAGGACGACAGCCAGCACGGCACCGACAACAGCGCCGAAGCCCTGCTGGAACGCGCCTTTCAAAAGCTCTTCGAGGAACAGGCCGGGGCCCTGCATGAAAAGGTCGAGGATGCGCTGCTGCGCGCCGCCTACCGCTTCAGCCATTACAACCAGGTGCACACCGCCAACCTGCTGGGCCTGAGCCGCAACGTGACCCGTACCCGTTTGATCAAGATCGGCGAGCTGGCGGTGAACAAGCGACGCCCCGGCGAAAACGTACAGGGCGAACGCATGCTGCACCTGTCAATTTAGGCGGCAGTGCAGAGCGTTGTCATGGCTGCGCTCGATGCTGCGCAGCACCTGGAACGAACCGAAGGTCACTGCCTTGGCCTGGTGGGCGCGGATCAGCGTCCAGAAATCTTCCTCACCGTGCTCAAAACACTTGAAGGCCGCTTCCCCCTCCTCGCGGGAGCGCCATTGCAGGTAGCTGAGCACCCGGCGTCCATCATCACTGACCTGCACGCTGGCATTGATGAAGCCGCCATGGCCCTGGGCCAGGCGCTCGCTCTGGGATGACAGGGCCGCCACCAAAGCCGATTGCTGCTGAGGCTCGATGTGGAATTCGACCATCTGGGTAAAACTCAGACTCTTCTCTAATACCTGCATGAACATTCCCCTCTCACTGTAGGCACAATCTTGCGATTCGATGCCACGCAGGGTAAAACCTCTAGTTAAGTCAAGGTCAAGGGCTTTTTCATGGTCACCAAAGAACTCACCGTCGGCCAACTGGCAGCCCGCAGTGGCGTGGCGGTTACCGCGCTGCACTTTTATGAAACCAAGGGGTTGATCAAGAGCCACCGCAACGCCGGCAACCAGCGGCGCTATCCGCGGGATGTGCTGCGCCGGGTGGTGGTGATCAAGATTGCCCAGCGTTTGGGCATTCCCCTGGCGACGATCCATGACGCGCTGCAAACCTTGCCCGATGGCCGCACGCCCAACGCTGCCGATTGGGAGCGCCTGTCTGCGCTATGGCGTGAGGACCTGGACCAGCGCATCGAAAAACTGATGTTGCTGCGGGATAAACTCAACGGCTGTATTGGCTGCGGGTGCCTGTCGCTGGAGGCGTGCCCGCTGCGCAATCACGACGACGTACTGGGTGAGCGCGGGCCTGGGGCACAACTCTTGGAGCCGTCCACATAATGGCGGGGTAAAACTCGATCAATGTGGGAGCGGGCTTGCTCGCGAAAGCGGGGTGTCAGTCGCCAGATGCAGTGGCTGATCCACCGCCTTCGCGAGCAAGCCCGCTCCCACACCAGCCCGCTCCCACATTTTGATCGCCGTCAGACTTAGAATCCCGGGGCAATCTGGCCTTTATAGCGGGTCAGGATGAACTGGCGCACTTCATCGGAGTTCAACGCCTTGGCCAGTTTCTGGATGCCAGGGTCATTGATGTTGTCCGGGCGCGCGACCAGGTACTCCACGTACAGGCTCTTGCCCTTCTCGACGATCAACGCGCTGTTGGTGTCGATCCCCGCTTCCAGGGCGTAGTTGGCAAACACGAACGCCAGGTCCACCTGGCTCACCGAGCGGGCCAGCAACGCACCTTCCAGTTCACGAATTTTCAGGTGCTTGGGGTTTTCAACGATATCCCGCGGCGTGGCCAGGGTGTTGCTCGGGTCCTTGAGCTTGATCAGGCCGGCTTCGTCCAGCAGCACCAAGGCGCGGCCAGTGTTGACCGGGTCGTTGGGGATCGACACTGTCGCGCCGTCTTTCAACTCCGAGATATTTTTGATCTTGGTCGAGTACGCGCCGAAAGGCTCGATGTGCACACCGACCACCGGCACCAGGTTGGTATTCCGGGTCTTGTTGTAGTCATCCAGGAATGGCCGGTACTGGTAGTAGTTGGCGTCGATGTTCTTCAGCGCCAGTTGCTGGTTGGGCTGGATGAAATCGGTGAAGACCTTGATTTGCAGGTCCACACCTTCCTTGGCCAGCACCGGCTTTACGAACTCGAGGATCTCGGCGTGAGGCACGGGCGTGGCGCCGACGACCAGCGTCTCGTTGGCAACGGCATTGAAGGACAAGACAGCGGCCAAGATGGCCAGGGATTTTTTCATGGTTGCTCCGAAGGCATTAGTTATAGGAATCAACGGCGGCTGTAATGCGCCACCAAACGGTCACCGGTCATCTGCAGGGCCTGCACCAGCACCAACAGCAGCAACACGGTGACCACCATCACGTCGGTCTGGAAACGCTGATAGCCGTAGCGGATAGCCAGGTCGCCCAGGCCACCGCCACCAATCACCCCGGCCATGGCGGTGTAGTCCACCAGCACAATCGCGGTGACAGTGACCGCTGCCAGCAGCCCGCCCCGGGCTTCCGGCAACAGCGTGTGGCGGATCACCTGCCAGGTGCTGGCGCCCATGGATTGAGTGGCCTCCACCACGCCACGGTCGACTTCGCGCAAGGCGGTTTCCACCAGCCGTGCAAAGAACGGCGTACAGCCCACCACCAACGGCGGAATCGTACCGGCCACGCCCAGGGAGGTGCCCACCAGCAAGGTGGTCACCGGGATCAGCACAATCAGCAGGATGATGAACGGCAGCGAGCGCAGCACGTTGACCACCACCGACAGCGCCCGATACACCACCAGGGTTTCGTGCAACTGGCGCTTGCCGGTGAGGAACAACAGCACCCCCAGCGGCAACCCCAGCAGCACGGTAAAACCCAGGGCCGCGCTGAGCATGCTCAGGGTTTCCAGGCAGGCTTGGCCGATGTCGGCCCAATAGATGTTTTTAAACAGCTCGGCCATGGGTCAAGACCAATCGTGACGCGGTGGCTTGGCGCCGTTGAGCAGCCAGTTGCCCACCACGTGATACTTCCAGCGCACCGGGTCATGCAGGGTATGCACCCGTGCATTGCGCCAGTGACGGTCGAAGTTGTGCTTCTTCAAGGTGGAGCGGGTGCCGCCGAGTTCGAAGAGCTTGTTGCTGGCTTCAATGGCGATTTCAGTGGTCAGTACCTTGGCTCGCGCGACAGCCAGGGAGGCGTGGGCAACGTTGTCTTCATCGGGTGCCGGGCGCGCGGCGTCCAGGGCCTTTCCGGCCCGCTCCAGCAAGGCTTCCGCCGCTTCCAGGCGAATATCCAGCGCGCCGACCTGGATGATAGTCAACGGGTCTTCACTGGCTTTTTCCACCCCGGCATCGATCCATGGACGGGCGAATTGCCGGACGAACTGCACCGTGTCACGCAGCGCGGCACGGGCGATGCCGGCGTCGATGGCGGCGGTGGTCAATTGGGCGAAAGGCCCGGCCAGGGTCGGCGAATCGTAGGAGCGATGGGTAGGAAACAGATTGAACGCCGGCACCTTCAAGCCTTCGGCCAGCACCGTGCCGCTGGAGGTGGTGCGTTGGCCCATGCTGTCCCAGTCGTCGACCACCACCAGGCCTGCGGTGCCGCGCGGCACGAACGCCAATTGCGCATTCTGCTGTTCATCCAGCGCCAGCACCGCCAGCCAGTGGGCATACAGCGAACCGGTGCAATAACCCTTGCGACCGTTGATCACATAGCCATCGCCTTGCTGGCGAATGGTCGCCTGGATGTCCTGGACGTTCTTGCCGCCGGTTTCCGACAGCGCATTGGCAAACCGATGCCCTTCCAGCGCCAGGCCAAAAAAGTACGCCTGCTGCTCCGGCGTGCCTTGCAGGCGGATATCTTCCAGCAGGCAGTAATGGTTCTGCGGGATTTGCCCCAGCGAAGGGTCGGCCGCCGAGATAATCGCAATCACCTGGGCCAACACCGCGTATGACACCTGGGCACCACCAAACTCGCGGGGCACGCTGATGCCCCACAGACCGCTGTTGGAATACAGGTCGACGACCTCCGCAGGCACCTGGCGGGTGCGATCGCGCTCGGCATCCTGCTCCAGCAACACGGCAGCGACTCGGTGGGCAACCGCCAGTGCGTGGGCCTCGTCGCGGATCAACTCGGCGTGGGGCGTGTGAATCGGGTAATCGGCAGATACAGGCAGTACAGACATACAACGCTCTCGGGCGAATGGTTTGCCAGAGGCATTGCAGCTTCTGTGCCTGAGGCGCCTGGCCTTCAAACACAAGGGTTTGCTCCCGATATACGCGCGGCAGACGGCCCTTGGCGCAGCAAACTGCCGGTTTGCTGTTGCCTGGGCAACACCTCGTCGGCTGCCCGCAAGCCACGGCGCACGTGGCCTATAGTGAAAAAGCCGTCCCTCCACAACCACCATCAAGGAGAACGATATGAGCGTTAAACCCATTCCCGAGGGCTACCACAGCATCACGCCGTACCTGGGCATCGACAAAGCCGCTGAAGCCATCGAGTTCTACAAACGAGCCTTTGGTGCCACCGAAGTCATGCGCCTGGACATGCCCGACGGCAAGATCGGCCATGCCGAACTGCGCATTGGCGATTCGGCGATCATGATGGCCTCGCCCTGTGGCGAAATGTCGTTCGGCAGCCCGGGAAAAGAACACCCCAGCGTGTGCCTGCATCTCTATGTGCAGGACGTCGACCAACAGTTCGTCCAGGCCGTCAAGGCCGGCGGCACGGCGATTTCAGAACCCAAGGATCAGTTCTATGGTGACCGTTCCGGGACGCTGAAAGACCCGTTCGGGCATGTGTGGTTCCTGGCCACGCGCAAGGAGGACTTGACCGAGGCGCAAGTTCGCCAGCGGGCCGAGGCGTTGTTCAAGCAAGGATGAAGTCGCCTGGGCGACACAACCCAACTGTGGGAGCAGGCTTGCCTGCGATGGCATCACCTCGGTGCGACTGATACACCGAGTTGCCTGCATCGCAGGCAGGCCAGCTCCCACCGTTGACCTGCACTGCCTGAAAGATCGGGCTTCAACACACTTCATGAACAACCCCTCCACGCTTTCCCCCTTGCCCCGGGCGCCGTGTGATTTCAGGATGCAAGCAATCATCACAAGGAGTCATTCCATGTTCGCCGGATTCCAAAAAGACCAGCGCCACGTCAACGGTGTGGACATCAGCTACCGCAAAGGCGGCGCGGGTCCCGGCCTGCTCCTGCTGCACGGGCACCCGCAGACCCACGTCATCTGGCACAAGGTCGCCGAGCAACTGGCCGAACACTTCACCGTGGTCGCCGCCGACCTGCGCGGTTATGGCGACAGCAGCAAGCCCGCCGCCATTGACCATCACACCAATTATTCAAAACGCGAAATGGCCCGCGACGGCGTCGAGCTGATGAAGGCGCTGGGCTTCGACGAGTTCTCGGTGCTGGCCCACGACCGTGGCGCCCGCGTCGCCCATCGCCTAGCTCTGGACCACCCCAAGGCCGTGCAGCGCATGGTGCTGCTGGACATCGCACCAACCCTGTCCATGTACGCCCAGACCGACGAAGCCTTTGCCCGCGCCTACTGGCACTGGTTCTTCCTGATCCGCCCGGCGCCGTTGCCCGAGAGCCTGATTGAAGGCAACCCGGAACTCTACCTGCGCAGCGTCATGGGCAGCCGCAGTGCCGGGCTCAAGCCGTTCACCGATGAAGCCTTCGCCGAATACCTCCGTTGCCTGAAACTGCCGGGCACCGCCACCGGGATCTGCGAGGACTATCGCGCCGCCGCCGGCATCGACCTTGAGCACGACCGCGCCGATATCGACAAGGGCAACCACCTGGAGCTGCCGCTGCTGGTGATGTGGGGCGCCGAAGGCACCGTCGGGCGCTGCTTCGAACCCCTCAAGGAATGGCAGAAAGTCGCGACCGACGTACGTGGCAAGGCCCTGCCGGCCGGCCACTACATCGCAGAAGAAATCCCTGAAGTGCTGCTCGGCGAAGTCCTGACCTTCCTTCGCTGAGCCTTTATGAACCGCTGACCTGACCGATCCCGCCCCGCAGGCTTGAAACAGCCTGCGACGGGATCTGCTTGCCCAAAAAACGTCTCGAGATAATAAAAATGACAATCAGAAAACTGCTGGGAACCCTGTATGTGCAGGTGATCATCGCCATTGTGCTGGGCGTGTTGATCGGCAACCACTGGCCTCAGGTGGGCATCGACCTCAAGCCGTTGGGCGACGGGTTTATCAAGCTGATCAAGATGATCATCGGCCCGATCATCTTCTGCACCGTGGTCTCCGGCATCACCAGCATGCACGACGTGAAGCAGGTGGGCCGCGTCGGCGGCAAGGCGCTGCTGTACTTTGAGATCGTCTCCAGCATCGCCCTGGTAATCGGCATCCTCGCCGCGCACCTGCTGCACCCCGGCGTGGGTTTCAATATCGACGTGAAGACCCTCGACACCTCCGCCATCGCCGGTTTTGTCGGCCAGGCCGAACACGGCGAAGGCGTCACCGGGTTCCTGATGCATGTGATCCCCACTACCTTCTTCGACGCCTTCTCCAAAGGCGAAATCCTCCCGGTACTGTTTGTGTCGGTGCTGTTTGGCCTCGGGCTGGTGATGATCGGCGAGAAGGGCCGGCCCCTGGTCGGCGTGATCAACCAGGCCAGCGAAGTGTTCTTCCGCATCGTCGGGATGATCAGCCGCGTCGCGCCGATCGGGGCCTTCGGGGCCATCGCCTTCACCATCGGCAAATACGGCCTGGGCTCGCTGCTGCCGCTGTTGAAACTGGTGGGCACGTTCTACGTCACCGCGTTTTTCTTCGTCGCCGTGGTGCTGGGCAGCATCGCCCGGTATGTGGGGTTCAGCATCTTCAAGCTGCTGACCTACATCAAGGCTGAACTGTTGATCGTGCTGGGCACCAGCTCCTCCGAATCGGCCCTGCCGCAACTGATCCAGAAACTTGAAAGCCTTGGCGCGTCCAAAGGCGTGGTGGGGATCGTGGTGCCCACCGGCTACACCTTCAACCTGGACGGCACCAACATCTATATGACCCTGGCGGTGCTGTTCCTGGCCCAGGCAACCAATATCGACCTGACGCTGGAGCAACAACTGACCCTGCTGGCGGTGGCGATGCTTACCTCAAAAGGCGCCGGTGCGGTGGTGGGCGCAGGTTTTGTCGCGCTGGCCGCCAGCCTCGCGGTGGTGCCGACGGTGCCGGTGGCGGCGATGGTGCTGATCCTGGGTGTGGACCGGTTCATGGCTGAATGCCGCTCACTGACCAACATCATCGGCAATGCCGTGGCGGCGCTGGTGGTGGCGGCCTGGGAAGGTGAACTGGATCGCGAGAAAATGGCGCCCATCGCCCTCAAGCACGGCCGCCATGCACGGGCCGCCGCCCAGGCGAAGATCGCCGCCGAGTAACCCTTAAACACCAATCCCCTGTGGCGAGGGAGCTTGCTCCCGCTGGGCTGCGCAGCGGCCCCAAGATCTTTGGGAGCGCTACGCACTCCAGCGGGAGCAAGCTCCCTCGCCACAGCAAGCTCCCTCACCACAGAAGCTCCCTTGCCACAGCAAGCTCCCTCACCACAGAAACTCCTTCGCCATACCGGTGCTATTCTGGCGGTTCATGCCGCCATGCCTGTTTCTGATGAACAACAAGAAAGATACCGTGCCCCTACCTGAAGACCTGCGGGTATTCCTGACCGTGATCCGCAAGGCCGGCTTTGCTGCGGCTGCCGACGAGCTGGGTTTGTCCCCGGCCTACGTCAGCAAGCGTATCCAGATTCTCGAAACCACACTCGCCACCCGCCTGCTGCACCGCACCAGCCGCCGTATCGCCCTGACCGAAGACGGTGAGCGCGTGCAGCGCTGGGCCGTGCGGATTCTCGAAGACTTCCAGCAGTTGTCCGACGAGCTTTCCGACGCCCACGACAGCCCGCGCGGCCACCTGCATTTGTGCAGCAGCTTCGGGTTCGGCCGTAACCATGTGGCACCGGCCTTGTCGCTATTGGCCGAACAATACCCGGACCTGGAGATTCGCCTGGACCTGTTCGACCGGGTGGTGGATATCGTCAGCGAGGGTTTCGACCTGGAGATTCGCGTGGGCGACGACATCCCCGGGCAACACATCGGTCGCCGGCTGGTGAGTAACCGGCGGGTGCTGTGTGCGGCGCCCGCCTACCTCGAACGCCGTGGTGTGCCGCAGCACTTGAGCGACCTGGAACAGCACGACTGCCTGGTGCTCAAGGAGCGCGACAACGCGTTTGGTATCTGGCACCTGGAGCGCGATGGCGTGCAGGACAGCGTGCGCGTGCGCGGGCCGTTGTCGTCGAATAACGGCGAGATCGTCTTGCAATGGGCCCTGGACGGGCGCGGCGTGTTGCTGCGTTCGATGTGGGATGTGAAGCCGCTGCTGGAGCAAGGGAAACTGGTGCAGGTGCTGCACGACTACACCCAGAGCGCCAACGTGTGGGCGGTGTACCCGACGCGGCTGGCCTACTCCGGGAAGTTGCGGGCGTGTGTGGAGTTTTTGCAGGAGCACTTCAAGGGGTTGTCGATTTAGCGTGCCGGGTTTGAGTACATATCCGTTGCTGCGGTAACGGCCGCTGACGGTTCTGCTCTTACAGCGGCCTACCGGCCGGCTTGAGTGTTGTAGAGCAAAAAGCCAAATCAAAAGCGGGCACGGTCCAAATGTGGGAGCGGGCTTGCTCGCGAAGGTCGTTAACGATGACGCGGGCATTCTGGATGAACGCGGCGCTCTCAGGTTTTTCGCGAGCAAGCCCGCTCCCACAGAAAAGCAGATCTGTTTTCGCTCTGGTCTTTGCTTTTGCTTTTAACACTCAAGCCGGCCGGGAGGCCGCTGTGCTCTTGATTTTGATCTGACTGCCCCATCCAGCCCGAAGCCGAACGCAGGCAGTGCGCAGCAGCCAACCTGCAACTACAGCCCCATCACCCGAGCCAGGGATTGGCCGCCAAATGCTCCCGCTCAAACGCCTTGATCTGCTCACTGCGCTGCAACGTCGTGCCAATAGCATCCAACCCCAACAACAACGCAGTCTTGCGCAACGTATCGATCTGGAACGCAATCACCTGCCCGTCCGCCAAAAGAATCTCCTGCGCCTCCAGGTCCACACTGATCTGCGCCTGCTCAGGCTGACTCACCATCTGCCCCAACCGCTGCAACACCGCCTCCTCCAGCGTGATCAACAACACCCCGTTACGCTGGCAGTTGTCATAGAAAATCCCCGCAAAGCTGCTGCCGATCAACGCGCGAATGCCCATCTGCTTCAGGCCCCACACCGCATGCTCCCGGCTGGACCCACAGCCGAAGTTCGGCCCCACTACCATAAAACTCGCGCCCTGCCAGGCCGGCTGGTTCAGCACAAATTGCGGGTCAGGCTCCCCCGAGGGCAAAAAGCGCAAATCAAAGAACAACCCGCGATCCAGCCCGTTGCGGTCGATGCCCTTGAGAAACTGCTTGGGCATGATCACGTCGGTGTCGATATTGGCCGCCAGCATCGGCGCCGCCTTGCCGGTGATCCGAGTGAAGGGTTGCAAGCTCATGTGCGGTCTCCAAAGTGGCGAATATCCGTCAGCCGGCCAGTGATGGCCGCAGCGGCGACCATGGCCGGGCTCATCAGGTGCGTGCGGGCACCCGCGCCCTGGCGGCCTTCGAAATTGCGGTTGGTGCTGGAAGCGCAGCGGTCGCCCGGCTCCAGCACGTCGTCGTTCATCGCCAGGCACATCGAGCAGCCCGACTGGCGCCATTCAAACCCGGCGTCGATAAAGATCGCGGCAAGGCCTTCGGCTTCGGCCTGGTCACGCACTTCGGTGGAGCCCGGCACGATCATCGCCCGCACATGGTCGGCCACGTGCTTGCCGCGCACCACGCTGGCGGCGTCGCGCAGGTCTTCGATACGGGCGTTGGTGCAGGAGCCGATAAACGCGTGGCTGATCACAATGTCGCTCAACGGCATGCCGGCTTCCAGGCCCATGTAGTTCAAGGCGCGGCGCATGTCCTGGCGCAGGATCAGGTCGCTGATGTCTTGCGGGTCCGGCACGCGGGCGCCGATGGGGGCGGCCTGGTCGGGGCTGGTGCCCCAGGTGACCATCGGCTCAAGGGCGCTGGCATCCAGCTGCACTTCGAGGTCGAACACCGCGTCGGCATCCGAGTGCAGTTGGCGCCAGCCCACCAGGGCGCGTTCCCACAACTCGCCCTTCGGCGCGCGTGGCTTGCCCTTGAGGTAAGCGAAGACTTTTTCATCCGGCGCCATGAACGCTCCACGTGCGCCGGCTTCCACCGCCATGTTGCAAATGGTCATGCGCGCCTCGACGCTCAAGGCATCGATGGTCGACCCACAAAACTCAATGGCGTAGCCGGTGGCACCCGAGGCACCGATCTTGCCGATCAGCGCCATGATCACGTCCTTGGAGGTCAGCCCACGGGCCAGTTCGCCGTCCACGGTCACACGCAGGCTTTTCAGACGCTTGTAGACCAGGGTTTGCGAGGCCAGCAAATGCTCGATTTCCGAAGTGCCAATGCCAAAGCCGAACGCGCCCAAGGCCCCGTAGGTGGTGGTGTGGCTGTCGCCGGCGGCGATCACCATGCCCGGCAGGATAAAACCCTGCTCCGGGGCGATCACGTGTTCGATGCCCTGGCGCTTGTCGAGGATATCCAACAGCTCGATCCCGAAATCCCGGCAGTTTTCCGCCAGGTACGACACCTGGCGCGCGCCGCCCGCATCCGGCATGGTCGCGATGCGCTTGGGCGTGGTGGGGTTCACATGGTCGACCACCGCCAGCGCCGTACCGGGCCGCCACACACCACGGCCCGCCTCGCGCAAGCCGCTGAAAGCTTGCGGGCTGGTGTATTCATTGATCACCTGGCGGTCGATGTACAGCAGCACATGGCCCTGGTCATCCAGGCGGCACACCGTGTGGGAATCGATGTGTTTGTCGTAGAGGGTTCTGGCAGAAGTCATTATGGGGCTCGCTCAACGGTATGACCCCATCATAGGCAGCGCCCCCGCCCCATCAATCCCGCCTTGGTGATGGCTCGGAACATGTTTCGTGTTGCATGAATGCGTATCTGAAACATTTACTTTCATATCCGCCTTAGGGTTTTGTGTTTCTCATCCGTCTTAACTTAGATACAGCCGCTCGCGTCAGCAAAAGCTACGGGTGGCGTTTTCCGGGCCTTTACCGCCTCCCTCCGATCAAGACCCTCATTCACATGTCGAAGAAGTCACGCTCAAAACTCTGGTTTCTCGTGCACAGCTGGCTGGCATTGCCCATCTGGTTCTTTGTGCTGATCGTCTGCGTCACCGGCACCCTGGCGGTGGTCAGCCAGGAGATCGTCTGGCTGGCCAACCCGGACATCCGCGCCAGCAAGCCGTCGGACGATGCCGAACCGCTCACCTACGACCAGGTGATCGGCGCCATCAAGCGCGCCGAACCCCAGGTGATCGTCGAATCCCTGAGCCGCCCGGACGAATCGCACTTCGCCCTCAGCGCCGACCTCAGCTACCCCGACGGGCGCTCGCTGGAGGTCTACGTCAACCCATACACCGGGGTGATCCAGGGCATCAGCCCATCGTTCAACTTCCAGCAATTTACCCGTGCCCTGCATGGCTGGTGGCTGGTGCCTTTCACCAATGGCTACAGCTGGGGCTGGTACCTGGTCTCGCTGCTGGGCTTGCCGCTGCTGGCCTCGCTGGTCACCGGCCTCGTGGTCTACAAGCGTTTCTGGAAAGGTTTTTTCAGGCCGACCCTGCGCATTCGTCACGGTGCGCGGATTTTCTGGGGCGACTTCCACCGGTTGAGCGGCATCTGGTCGATCTGGTTTATCGCGGTGATCTCGATCACCGGCACCTGGTTCCTGATCCAGGCGATCCTGGGCGATAACCAGATCACCATTTCCAGCGAGCCGATCGTCCCGGCGATTGCCCGCGACAAAGTGCCGATGTCCGCCCCGGGCGTACCGGCGCCCATGATTCCCCTGGACGAGGCGATCAACATCGCCACCCAGCGCATTCCCGGGCTTGAGGCCAGCTTCGTGAGCCTGCCCAGCAACGCCTACAGCCACCTGCGCATCGGCGGGCGTGGCTGGTACCCGCTGATGTTCCAGACCGCGGAAATCAACCCGTACAACGGCGAAATCGCCGCCTCGCACCTGCTGTCCGACCGTTCGGCCCTGGAGTTCGTCACCGAATCCATGCGCCCGTTGCACACCGGGGACTTTGGCGGGATCTGGATCAAGCTGATCTGGGCCTTCTTCGGCCTGGTGCTGAGCATGATGGTCTTGAGCGGCTTGCTGATCTGGACCAAACGCACGGCCCTGGCCACCCTCAATGCGCTGAAACGCGAAGCCAAGGCAGCCCGTCAACCGGCGAAAACCCAGGCCTTGCAGGCTGAGACCACGGAGGCCACCCCATGAACAAGGCCATGACGGTTCAACCCCCCTCGCCCCTGCGGGCCTTCTGGCTCAAATGGCGCTTCCACATCAATATCCTGCTGTTGCTGGTGCCCCTGGGCTTCATGCCCAAGTACTTTGCCGACGCGGCACTGTTTCGCGGCGACAGCGGCCTGGGTGAACGGGAGATCGGCGAAGTACAGGTCGGCCCCTGGAGCCTGAAGCTCGCCGAGCTACGCAACGAGCCGCCGCGCCCGGACCCGGCAGGCCCGATGAAATCCTTCAACGCTGCCCTGTGTGCCACGTGCATCGACCAGGTCAAGGCGACCTACCTGCGTATCGGCAAGCCCCGCAGCCTGCGGGCGGCCGGGGTGATTTTCTTCGGCACCCCATACCGCATGGGCGCCGCGTTGCCGATCCCTGAGCGCACCCCGCTGGACGCCGAAGTGTGGATCACCATGGAAGGCTGGGACGGCGCCATGCACCAGGCCTCCATTCCCTTGAGCCAGGCATCGCCGGCCACCATCGACTGGCTGAAAAAACGAGGAGTTAAACCATGACTTTGCCGCAACTGGCCCGCACCGTTGGCGCGCTGATCCTCAGTGCCGGTTTCAGTACCGTCGCCCTCGCCCACAACCCGATGTGCGAATGCAAGGAAATCGCCGGCGAGCAGATCCAGTGCACCGGTGGTTTCTCCGATGGCAGCGGTGCCCCCGGCGTGACCCTGGATGTGATCGGCTACGACGAGACCATCCTGGTGCCCGGCAAGCTGGGAGAAGACTCGAAGCTGACCTTCAAGAAACCCTCCGCCGAGTTCTACGTGTTGTTTGATGCCGGCCCCGGCCACGTGGTGGAAATCGACCAAGCGGATATCCAGCCCCAATGAGCCGTACAACCCAAGTCGTGCGCCCGGCCGGCGCCGGGCACGAAACCCTGTATGTCCTGCTGTTGTGCCTGATCATCCTCGCCGTTGCCGGCACGGTGGTGGCCTTGCGCGGTGAAAACCAGGAGATCGCCGCCGTGCCCAGCCACCAACTGGACGCCCGCCGCGACCTCAGCGCCGCCGAGCAAGGCATCTACGCCGACCTGCGGGTGACCCTGGATGAAATCCACTTGCTGCAGGAGGAACACAGCGCTCTGCCGACGCCTGAACAGCTGGCCGAAGAGGGCTTCGCGCCCTTCGCCCAGGACGCCAGTTCGGTGAGCCGTGGCGACCACCGCTGGCAGTTGCTGGACGCGGCCTATCTGGGCCTGAGCCAGACGCCAGACCTCAGCGGTTCGCTGTTGATGCGCATCCGCGGCGCCGAGCCGGATATCTGGCTCAACCGCAGCGCCCACCTCACCGCCCCCACCGACCTCACTGACCAGGCGCTGATCAGCGCGGGCTGGCAGCAGGTAGTCGCGCAATTCGATGCCGGTGTCACCCGCCAGCATCGTCACTGAATTCACGTTGCAGCCGAGAGAAGACCATGTCTATTTCATCTCCATTATTACGTCTGGTGCTGGTCGGCCTGATCACCGTGCTGCTGGCCCCGTTCGCCAGTGCCGACCCGGCAAAGCGCCTGCGCATCGGCATCACCCTGCACCCGTATTACAGCTACGTCGCCAATATCGTCGGCGACAAGGCTGAAGTTGTCCCGCTGATTCCGGCCGGTTTCAATCCCCATGCCTACGAACCCCGCGCCGAAGACATCAAACGCATCGGCACCCTTGATGTGATCGTGCTCAACGGCGTCGGCCATGACGATTTCGCCGACCGCATGATCGCCACCAGCGAGCGCCCGGACATCCCGGTGATCGAGGCCAACGCCAACGTGCCGCTGCTGGCCGCCACCGGCAACGCTGCGCGCGGTGCCGGCAAGGTGGTCAACCCGCACACCTTCCTGTCCATCAGCGCCTCGATTGCCCAGGTGAACAACATTGCCCGGGAACTGGGCAAACTCGACCCGGACAACGCCAAGACCTACACCCAGAACGCCCGCGCCTACGGCAAGCGCCTGCGCCAGATGCGCGCCGACGCCCTGGCCAAGCTCACCAGCGCGCCCAACCCCGACCTGCGGGTGGCCACCGTGCACGCGGCATATGACTATCTGCTGCGGGAATTCGGCCTGGAAGTCACCGCCGTGGTGGAACCGGCCCACGGTATCGAGCCGAGCCCCAGCCAGTTGAAGAAAACCATCGACCAACTGCGGGAACTGGACGTGAAAGTGATCTTCTCGGAGATGGATTTCCCGTCCAGCTACGTCGACACCATCCAGCGTGAGTCCGGGGTGAAGCTGTACCCGCTGTCGCATATTTCCTATGGCGACTACAGCGCGGAAAAATACGAAGTGGAAATGACCGGCAACCTCAACACCGTGGTGCGGGCGATTCAGGAGTCCGGGGCATGACGGCGGCTGAACACCTGAGTGTGGCCAGCGTTGGCCCGACCCTCGACTTCGATAACGTCGCGCTGACCCTGGGCCGTACGGTGATCCTCGATGCAGTGAGTTTCCAGGTGCAGCCCGGCAGCATCCATGCGCTGGTGGGCCCCAACGGCGGCGGCAAAAGCTCGCTGATCAAGACCCTGCTGGGGCAAACGCCGCACCAGGGCCAGTTGAGCCTGCATTGGCCGGATGCACCCGGCACCATCGGCTACGTGCCCCAGGCGCTGGAGTTCGACCGGGGCTTGCCGATGACCGTCGACGATTTCATGGCCGCGATGTGCCAGCGGCGTCCGGCGTTTCTCGGGCTGTCCAAACATTACGCCGCCGCGATTGGCGATGCACTGGAACGGGTCGGCATGCAGGACAAGCGCAAGCGGCGCATGGGTGCCCTGTCTGGCGGTGAACGCCAGCGGGTGCTGTTGGCCCAGGGCTTGATCCCGGCACCGCAATTGCTGGTGCTGGACGAACCGATGTCGGCGCTGGACGAAGCCGGGATCCAGGTGTTCGAGCGGCTGCTGAACGACTGGCGCCAGGCCGGGATCACCGTGCTGTGGATCGAACACGACCTGGAAGCCGTCGGCCGCCTGGCCGATCGCGTCACCGGCCTGAACCGCCGTGTGCTGTTCGACGCCACGCCGAAAGAGGCACTGACCCCGGACCGCCTGCTGACCCTGTTCTCCACCCACCCACGGAGCCCGGCCTTATGAGCTATGAAGCCTTTCGCCTGATGGTCCAGGGCTGGGCGTCTTCCGGGTATCTGCCGGAAGCGCTGGCCTATGGATTTGTAGTCAACGCCCTGCTCGCCGGCCTGCTGATCGGCCCGGTGCTGGGCGGTTTGGGCACCCTGGTGGTGGTCAAGCGCTTTGCGTTCTTTTCCGAAGCCGTGGGCCATGCCGCACTGACCGGCGTGGCCGTGGGCATTCTGCTGGGGGAACCCTACACCGGGCCTTACGGCAGCCTGTTCGGCTACTGCCTGTTGTTCGGGATCCTGCTCAACTACCTGCGCAACCGCACCGGCCTGGCGCCGGACACGCTGATCGGCGTATTCCTCTCGGTGTCCCTGGCCCTGGGCGCGAGCCTGCTGCTCATTCTGGCGGGCAAGATCAACGTGCACATTCTCGAAAACGTGCTGTTCGGCTCGGTGCTGACCGTCAACGGCAATGATCTGTTGGTGCTGGCGATTGTCGGCGCGCTGGTGATGGCCCTGGCCCTGCCACTGTACAACCGCATCATGCTCGCCAGCTTCAACCCGCAGTTGGCGGCGGTGCGCGGGGTGGCGGTGAAGACCCTGGACTACCTGTTCGTGATCCTGGTGACCCTGATCACCGTGGCGGCGGTCAAGGTCATCGGCGCGATCCTGGTGGGTGCGTTGCTGGTGATTCCGGCGGCCGCCGCACGCCTGTTGAGCCAGTCGCTCAAGGGCTTCTTCTGGATCTCGGTGGTGATCGCCACCGTCAGCACCCTGTGCGGGATCCTGCTGCCGATCATCTTCGACCTGCCGATTCCGTCCGGTGCCGCGATCATCCTGGTAGCCGGTATCGCCTTCGCCATCGCCGCCATCGCCCGCGGCACGGTCCCCAGCCTGAAAGGGAATCTTGGATAATGCGCCCGATGTTTCGACCACTGCTTCTGGCCCTGGCCATCGCCACACCGGCATTCGCCGCCGACGGCGTCAAGCCACTACAGATCACCGCCAACCAAGGCGTTGGCCATGCTGCCTTGAACCAGGCCAAGGCGACAAAACCGGTGAAAGTCCTCGCCGCCTTGCCGATCACCTATGGCTTGGCGCAGGTGTTGCTCAAAGGCACTGATGTGCAGCTTGAGCGCGCGGCACCGGCCAACCTGCCCGGCTCGCGGCAAGTCGCCTATTTCACCGGGCGCGGTGCGCAGGCGCTGAACACCCTGGCGCTGGACGCCGATGCAGCCATCGGCCTGCGCTCGCTGTGGCCCGACGACCCGCTGTACCCGGTGGCCCGGCGCAGCAATATCCGCATCGTCGAAGTCGACGCCGCGCGCCCGGTGGACGGCGGCTTGCCGGGGATTGCCGTGCAGCCGGGCGCCACCGACGGCCTGAACAGCCAGCCGTGGCAAGCCAGCAACAACATGGGGCGCATGGCCGATGTGATGGCCGCCGACCTGAGCCGTCTGGCGCCCGAGGCCAAGCCGCAGATCGAAGCCAACCTGGCCGCGCTCAAGCAACGCCTGCTCAAGCTCACCGCCGACAGCGAAGCGCGACTGGCCAAGGCCGATAACCTGACGGTGGCCAGCTTGAGCGATCACTTTGGTTATCTCGTCAGTGGCTTGAACCTGGAGCTGGTCAGCACCGATGCAAGGGCGGATACCGAGTGGACACCCGAGGCGTTGCAGCAACTGAGCGAAGGCTTGAAGGAGAATGAGGTGGCCGTGGTGCTACATCACCGCAAGCCAAGCGATGCAGTGCAGGCGGCGGTCACGGCGGGCGGGGCGAAGTTGCTGGTGCTGGGCACCGATGGCGCCGACCCGGTGGCGGAACTGGAAGGCAATGTGGATCAGGTGATCAAGGCGCTGTAACGCGCCTCTCACCGGCGAAACACAGTAAATGTGGGAGCGGGCTTGCTCGCGAATGCGGTGTGACAGTCAACACATACGGTGACTGAAACAACGCCTTCGCGAGCAAGCCCGCTCCCACATTTGAGTCGGTGTTATGCCCGAGGTCCGGGTCAGCCAGCCAGCGCCTGGCTATCCATCTTCTGGCGCAAGCTCAGCGGGCGCATGTCGGTCCACACTTCTTCGATGTAGGCCAGGCACTCTTTCTTCATCCCGCTCTTGCCCACGGTGCGCCAGCCTTCCGGCACGGCCTTGTAGTCGGGCCAGATGGAATATTGTTCTTCATGGTTGACCACTACCTGAAACAGGATGTCTTCGCGGTCGAATACTGAGGTCATTGCTGTTCTCCGTCGGTGTAAGGCTGGCTGCGCACCACGCACAGCTGATGTAAGAAGGAACGTGCCAGCCCGATAAAAAATTAGAGACTGGTGACCGACGCCGCCAGGGCGCGACCAAAAATCTCGGCCACACGGTCGATTTCTGCGGCAGTAATCACCAGCGGCGGCAGGAAACGCACGACGCTGCCGTGTCGCCCGCCCAGTTCGAGAATCAACCCGCGCTTGAGGCATTCACGCTGCACCAGCGGCGCCAGTTGGCGATGCACCGGCGGGTGGCCCAGGGCATCAGGCGCACCGGCGGGGTCCACCAGTTCCACACCGAGCATCAGCCCACGGCCACGAATGTCTCCCAACTGCGGGAAGTCGCGCTGCAGGATGCGCAGGTGTTCGCCGAGGCGCTCGCCCATGGCGGCCGCGTGGGCGGGAATGTCGTGGTCCTTGAGGTAACGCATCACCGCCGAGCCGGCCGCCATGGCCATCTGATTGCCACGGAAGGTCCCGGCATGGGCGCCCGGCAACCAGGTGTCGAGCCAGTCGCGATACACCACCACCGCCAGTGGCAGGCTGCCGCCAATGGCTTTGGACAGCACGACCACGTCCGGGACAATGCCGGCATGTTCGAAGGCAAACATCTTGCCGGTGCGACCAAAGCCGCTCTGGATTTCGTCGACAATCAACGCCACACCAGCCTGCTCGGTAATGCGCCGCAGGCCGCGCAGCCAGTCGAGATCAGCCGGGATCACGCCGCCCTCGCCTTGCACCACCTCGACGATCACCGCCGCCGGCAGCAATACACCGGCCTCGGGATCGTTGAGCAGGTTTTCCAGATAATGCAGGTTGACCTTGACCCCTTCCGCGCCGCCCAGCCCGAACGGGCAACGGTAGTCGTACGGGAATGGCAGGAATTGCACGCCATTGCCGAGCAACGCGCCCAGTGGTTTCTTCGGCCCCAGGCTGCCCATCAGGCTCAGGGCGCCTTGGCTCATGCCGTGATAACCGCCCTGGAATGACAACACCGTGCTCCGCCCGGTGGCGGTGCGCACCAGTTTCAGCGCGGCCTCCACCGCATCGGTGCCGGTGGGGCCGCAGAACTGGATCTTGGCTTCCCGCGCCAGCGCCGGCGGCAGCAGGCCGAACAGGTCCTGCACGAATTGGTCCTTGACCGGCGTGGTCAGGTCCAGGGTGTGCAACGGCAATTCATCGCTCAGCACCTGGCGAATGGCATCGATCACCACCGGGTGGTTGTGCCCCAGCGCCAGGGTGCCGGCACCGGCCAGGCAATCGATAAAGCTGCGTCCTTCGACGTCCTCGACATAGATCCCGCGGGCGCGCTTGAGCGCCAGGGGAATGCGCCGTGGGTAGCTGCGGGCATTGGATTCCTGCTGGCGCTGGCGGGCCAGCAGCGGGGTTTCATCGAACTGGTAAAGCGTTTCCGCAGGGACCGCCTGGGTCTCTTCGATACGGCTGGTAGCGACTGACATCTCTCGATCCCTCAATACGCTGATGATGGTGACCAAACTGCCCACCCGTTGGCGCCAGGCCCAAGGGCCGCGCACGGATTTCCTGTTCTGGAAACGCATCAGCGAAGGGAGGATTTACACCTGTGGTCGTTAAAAACAGCTTTAGCGGATTTACCCGGCCACCCCGGTGTATTTTTCATTCAACGCATACAGGATCGCGCAGGTCTGCGCATCCAGCCGCCCACTGTAGTCAGAGGGCCGAAAATGCATCTGGAACGCACGGACACGTTGCTGGAAACCCAGGCGATTTTTCGCCGGGGCATAACCGTAGCGCTGGAACGCCCGCTCCACCTCAACCTCTGGCGGCAGGCCGATGTCGAACCGACGTTGATAGGCCATCTTGGCCACCTCTTCATACCAGGCCCCCACGCCCGCCTCGAACAGGCAGCGCCATGGCAAGCGGGGGCCGGGGTCGCTCTTGCGCCAATAGGCAATGTCGGAATGCCCGAGGATGTCGGTAGGACCGATCGCCGGGTAACGCACCTGAATGTCACGAATCAAGGCGATCAACACGTCAATCTGCTCTGCGCCATAGGCCGGGAAGGTCAACACACCGGCGTCATCCCGGGCCTGGTTGACGATTTCAATGCCGATGGAGCGGCTGTTGAGGTTATCGCGCCCGGCCCAGTGGCTGGTGCCGGCGTGCCAGGCGCGTTGCGCTTCGTCCACCAGGCGAAATACCCGCAACTCGTCATAGCCGGCGGCGCGGTAGCTGGCGTCATGGGGGTCGGCCAACAGGTAGTGGGCACTGAAACCGTCGCGGGTCAGTGCACGCAATGACGAGGCAAAGGGCGCGGCGGTGTAATGCACAATCACCTGGCGCACGGCCTGGCCATTGCGCTCATTGAAGTCGTTTGCGGGATACGTGGAATCGATAACCAACATAGGGGCTGTCCTTTTCAACACAGGCCGAGTCATTCAGCCGGTTCAAACACAAAAAAATGACCGCCATCCTGAAGCGTTGCGCTTGAGGATGGCGGTAGCTATGTGTGCTGTGAAAAGAAGGTTTCAGCGCCGCAACGGCATGCCCAGGTCGACGCGCATGCCATCGGCCTGGCTGTCGAATTTCAGGGAGCACGAGCAGCGCTGCACGATGGCCTGGACGATCGCCAACCCCAGGCCGCAACCCGGGCTGTTGCCGTTGCGCCAGAAGCGCTGGGTCAAGTGTTGCAAGTCTTCGCTGGAAATCGGCGCGCCATGGTCACGCACCCGGAACACCACGTTGTCACCCGTGCTGGACACACTCAGCTCCACCCGGGTATCGGCCGGGGTGTGGCGCAGCGCATTGTCCAGCAGGTTGCGCAGGGCGGCGACGGCCAGGCCCACCGGCATTTCCAAAGGTTTTTCGGACAAACCGTCTGCCAGGATCAGGTCAATACGCTGATTGTCGCCGCCGTTGGCATCCTGGATCGCCAGTTGCGCAACTTGCTCGGCACTCGATTGCAGGCCGTCATCAAACGACAGGCTGCCTTCGACCCGCGCCAGCAGCAGCAACTGCTCAAGGGTGCGGTGCAAGCGGTCGGCGCCCTCTTCAGCATGGGCCAGGGACTGGTCACGGGCGGCGCCTTCGGTCATGCGCGCCACTTGCAGGTGGGTCTTGATCGCGGTCAACGGGCTGCGCAGTTCGTGGGCCGCGTCACCGGTCAAGCGGCGTTCGCGTTCGATGGTCTTGGCGATGCGTTGCAGCAACTGGTTCTGGGTGTCGAGCAGTGGCTTGAGTTCGCTGGGCAGCGGGCTGATCTGCAACGGTTCGAGGGAGTCGGCACTGCGGCGCATCAAGGCGTCACGCATGCGGTTGAGCGGCAACAGGCTCTGGCCGATCCCCAGCCACAACAGGCACAGGCAGCCCAACAATGCCACGCCCACCGGCACCGAGGCGGCCAGCAGGATCGACAGGTTCAACGCTTCACGCTCCACCTGCCGGTCGGCGGTGGTGATAAACAAATCGCCACGGGACAGGGTAAAGCTGCGCCAGCCCACGCCATCAATCATCTGGTCGCGAAAGCCGCTCTTGCGCGACTCCAGGCCCTGGTCCGGCGTGGTGTGGCTGCGGGCCAAAACCACGCCGCGCAAGGAACTGACCTGGCACGCCATACCGCCTGGCACGTTCAATTGTTCGGCGCTGAAGTGCGCGCCCTCCCCCGTGCTGGAGAGGCCGGGCATTTGCTCCATCAGGCCCGCCACCATGCGTGCCGACGCCACCAGGCGCTGGTCGAGGGAAAACATCATCTGGTTGCGCAGGTCGTTGAGCATCCACGCGGCGGCCAGGACCCAGATCAGCACGAAAGCTGCGCCGAGCTTGAAGGTCAGCCGCAGGCGCAGGCTCATCACGAAGCGTCCTCTCCACCGTCAGCCGGGCCCAGGCGATAGCCCAGGCCGCGCACGGTTTCGACGATGCCGTTGCCGAGTTTGCGCCGCAGGTGGTGGATGTGCACGTTGAGGGCGTTGCTTTCCAGTTCGTCGTTCAGGCCGTAGACGCTGTCCTTGAGCTGCTCGCTGGAGAGCACCCGGCCGCGGTTCTGCAACAGGGCCTGCAACAGCGCCTGCTCGCGGCGGGACAGGTCCACCGACTCACCGCCCAGCAACGTTTCGCGGCTGCTGGGGTTGTAGGTCAGGCGCCCGTGCTCGATCAGGTTGACGCTGCGCCCAGCCACCCGGCGCAACAGGGTGTGCAGGCGTGCGGCGAGTTCGCGCAGGTCGAAGGGTTTGAGCAGGTAGTCGTCGGCACCGGCCTGCAGGCCGTCAACGCGGTTGGTCACCGAATCCCGTGCGGTCAGGATCAGCACTGGAATCTCCAGGCCCTGGCTGCGCAGTTGCTGCAACAGCTTCAAGCCGTCTTCATCCGGCAGGCCGAGGTCGAGTACCATCACGTCGAATTCCGCCACCTTGAGCATCGCCCGGGCAGCCGCAGCCGTGCCGACGCGCTCGACCGTCAGGCCCTGGGCGCTGAGCCCGGCAACAATGCCGCTGGCGATCAGCTCGTCGTCTTCACAGACCAGTACGTGCATGGTGAACCCTTTGCAAAATGTGAGGGTGATTAAAAAGGCAGTGGATTAAGCGTGCATTATGCCGCCAACGCCAAGAATCCCGGATAATCGCTTCTTTCTAGGATAGCCCGGTTAATCATCGGTTAATCAACGCCACACATTGTGTGTCCCACTTGCTTCGAACTAAGGCTTGATCATGCGGCATCTGTTTATCTTCCTGCTGGTGTTGTTTGCTGGATTCACCCAGGCCGCGCCTGGCAACAATCCATTCGAGACCAAACCCGACTTCCTCCCGGTGGGCAAAGCCTTCACCTTTACCTCCGAGCGTCTGGCCTCCGGCGAAACCCAGTTGTATTGGCAGATTGCCGACGGTTACTACCTGTACCAGCAGCGCATGAAATTCGATGGCCTGGCCGAAAAGCCGACGTTGCCCCAGGGCGAAGCCCACAGCGACGAGTTCTTTGGCGAGCAGCAAGTCTATCGCCAGGGCCTGGAAGTGAAGATTCCCGCTGGCGCCACCGGCCAGGTCAAGCTCGGCTGGCAAGGCTGCGCCGATGCCGGCCTGTGCTACCCGCCGCAATCGATCACCGTGGATCTGGGCGGCAACCCTGCCGTCGCCGCCACCGGCCAGGCCCAGGACCAAAGCCTGGCCAGCGGCCTGCAACAACGCAGCCTGGGCTGGAGCCTGCTGGTGTTCTTCGGCCTGGGCCTGCTGCTGGCCTTCGCCCCGTGTTCCCTGCCGATGTTGCCGATCCTCGCCGGCCTTGTGGTCGGCAGCGGCGCCAGCCCACGGCGCGGCTTTGCCCTGGCCGCCAGCTACGTGGTGTGCATGGCGCTGGTGTATGCCGCGCTCGGTGTATTGGCTGCGCTGCTCGGCAGCAACCTCGCCGCCCTGCTGCAAACCCCGTGGATCCTCGGCAGCTTCGCTGCGTTGTTTGTGATTCTCGCCCTGCCGATGTTCGGCTTCTTTGAACTGCAACTGCCGGCCTTCCTGCGCGATCGCCTGGACAACGTCAGCCGCAACCAAAGCGGCGGCAGCCTGGTAGGCGCCGGCGTGCTCGGCGCCCTGTCCGGCTTGCTGGTGGGCCCGTGCATGACCGCGCCCCTGGCCGGCGCGCTGTTGTACATCGCCCAAAGCGGCAACGCCCTGCACGGCGGCCTGATCCTGTTTGCCATGGGCATCGGCATCGGTGTGCCACTGTTGCTGCTGGTGACCGTGGGCAACCGCTTCCTGCCCAAGCCTGGCACCTGGATGAATATCCTCAAGGGCATCTTCGGTTTCCTGTTCCTCGCCACCGCCGTGCTGATGATTCGCCCGGTGGTCGGTGAAACCCTGTGGCTCGGCTTGTGGGGTGTGCTGGCGCTGGTCATGGCCTACTGCGGCTGGCGCCTGGCCCACGATTTCGGGCGTACCGCCATGCTGTTCGGTGCCGGTTCGCTGGTGCTGGGCCTCTGGGGCAGCGTATTGGTGATCGGCGCGGCCGGCGGCAGCGACGACCTGTGGCAACCGCTGAAGGTCTACAGCGGCTCGCGGATAGCCGGTGCTCCCACCGCCCACGAAGCCTTCATGACCATCAACGACCCGGCCGTACTGCAAAGCCAGCTCGACAGTGCCAAGGCCCAGGGCCAATGGGTACTGGTGGACTACTACGCCGACTGGTGCGTGTCGTGCAAGATCATGGAAAAACAGGTGTTCGGCAAACCCGAGGTACTGGACGCCCTCAAAGACGTGCGCCTGCTGCGCCTCGACGTCACCGCCGACAACGCCGCCAGCCGCGAGCTGCTGGGCCGCTACAAGGTCCCCGGCCCGCCGAGCTTCGTCTGGATCGGCCCCGACGGTGAAGAGCGCCGCGCCCAGCGCATCACCGGCGAAGTCGACGCCGCCGCCTTCCTGCAACGCTGGACCCAAGCCCGGGAAGCCCTCTGATGCTGACACTGACCATCGGCACCTTCGCCATCGCCCTGAATCACTTGCTGCTGATCACGGCGTTGATCCTCGCCACCCTGGTGGGCTGGCGGGTGGCCAAGCGCGGCGGCGAGAACCCCGAGTCGGTGCTGTTCACCCTGTTTCTGCTGGGTATGCTCGCCGCACGCGTCAGCTTCGTATTGATGTACTGGTCGTACTACCAGAATGACCCGCTGCAAATCGTCGACCTGCGCGACGGCGGTTTTCTCGCCTGGCCCGGCGTGATCGTGCTGATCATCGGCGCGCTGATCTACGGCTGGCGCCGCCCGCTGCTGCGCAAGCCACTGAGCGCCGGCGTGATCACCGGCCTGGCGTTCTGGGCCCTGACCAGCCTGTCCCTGACCCTCTACGAAAAAGGCACGCACCTGCCGGACATTGCCCTGCGCAACGCCAATGGCGAAACCGTGCAACTGGCCGACTACAAGGGCGGCCCGCTGGTGATCAACCTGTGGGCCACCTGGTGCCCGCCGTGCCGGCGCGAAATGCCGGTACTGGAAAGTGCCCAGCGCCTGCGCCCGGACGTGACCTTCCTGTTCGTCAACCAGGCCGAAAGCATGCAAAGCGTCGCCACCTACCTGGCGACCCAGGGCCTGAACCTGGACAACGTGCTGTTCGACGCCAGCGGCCGCCTCGGCCAGGCCGTCGGCTCCATGGCCTTGCCCACCACCCTCTTCTACCAACCTGATGGTCGCCTGATCAACAGCCACCTGGGCGAACTCTCACAGGCCAGCCTGGCCCGCGCCATGGAGCGCTTCGAGCCGACCCCCGCCAAACCGGCCTTGCCGGCCACCACAAGGAATTCGCCATGCTCCGCCTCCGCCACCTGCTGACACTCCTGCCCCTGACCCTGGCCGCCAGCCTGGTCCACGCCGAAGACTGGCCGGCGCCGATCAAGAACATCGAGGCCAAGGGTGCCAAGATCATCGGCAAGTTCGATGCGCCCAGCGGCCTCACAGGTTACGCGGCGCAATACCAGAACCGTGGCATGGCGCTGTACCTGACTGCCGATGGCAAAAGCGTGATTGCCGGCAACCTGTACGACGCCGATGGCAATGACCTGAGCACCGCGCCGCTGGAGAAACTGGTGTATGCGCCGATGGCCAAGGAAGTCTGGGCCAAGATGGAACACAGCAACTGGATCCAGGACGGCAACAAGGACGCGCCGCGCATCGTGTACCTGTTCAGCGACCCGAACTGCCCGTACTGCAATATGTTCTGGGAACAGGCACGGCCGTGGGTGAAGTCGGGCAAGGTACAGTTGCGGCACATCATGGTGGGGATTATCCGTGAAGACAGCCCGGGCAAGTCGGCCGCGCTGTTTGCCGCCAAGGACCCGCAACAGGCCTTGGAAGCCCATGAGTCGGCCGGTAAAGGCAGCAAGTTGCAGGCGCTGGAGAAGATCCCGGCGGATATCCAGGCCAAGCTTGATTCGAATATGAAGCTGATGGACGAACTGGAGTTGTCGGCCACGCCGGCAATTTTCTATCTGGATGACAAGGGCGGGTTGCAGCAACAGCAAGGAGCGCCGTCGCCGGATAAGCTGGTGAAGATTCTCGGTCCGAAATAATCAGCCCTAGCCTGTAAAGACAATGCCCGCATCGAAGCGGGCATTGTCTTTTCAGCGCGGATTAAATCCCCTCGACCAGGAAATCATCCATGTACCAATCGTTGCCGCTCGTAGCGCCTTCATGGCTATAGATTTCCAGCAGCACGGGAGCGATGGTTGGCGTAAAGGTGAAGCTCAGTGTGTGCCAGTTCAGGTCAACCAACTCTTCCACCGGTGTTTGTTGAATGGAGTCTTTGCGCAACGATAACTTGGGCGTCGCGAACGCAACGCTGTACCGTCGAACCCGTACGGAAAACCGGTAAGTAAAACCGCTCTCCAAATCCAAGAAGCGCCGCTGCAGGATCGGGCCGAAACTGTTATTGGTAAATGTGAAATTCCTGACTGCGTAATCCGGCTTGCCGTCAGGTCCCGTCCCCATATATTCAATGCTGATATCCCTGGCATCGGGTGCGCCTGACCCTACGGTCCATAAACCCAAGGTCTGATCGTTGAAATCCGTCAGGTCTCTGTACTGCTTGCGCAACAGCAACATCAGCACAGGGAACACAATTGCTTCGCTCACATGGGAGCTGCCGTCCGCCGTAACCTTGAACACGATGTTCAATACGGACCTGTGGCGAAACTTTTCCAGTTCCTCACGAGGCAGAACGTGCGACAACCCATGGTTTGCCTGCTCTTGCGTGATCGGCTCATTGACCAGCAGCTTGAGGGTATGGGACGACCCGTCGAGCAAGGTTCCCGTACATTCCAGCCAGCCCTTTTGCCCCGCCAGGATGAACCACCAGGCTTGCAGCGTAATCTCGGCATCCCCGGTAAAGGTGCGCAAGTCCAGTGTCCCCTGGCCACCGGGCAATTGAGTGGCCTGCGGCACCTCTGGCGCAGGCAAGCGCTGCGGGACACTGATCTGTAGCTCCAGGTCAGCTGACGTGACGTGCTTGCATGCGCTCGCGACGCTGTAACTGACGGGCACTGTTTTGCCGCTTCCAGCGATTACAGCCTCGCGGGGAATGGTGAAGTCAACGTACTTCGGATCAGTGTTACCCGGCTTGGGTGGCAACGGCAGGCAACTACCGTCCGATTGTGTCCAACACACGCTGATCTCGTCATGAGCACTGATGTGGTCATATTCCACCCGTGCCGTCACGCCATCACGGCCATTCCATACCGTCAACTGCGAGCCCACGGCCTCCCGAATGGTCAAGGGTTTCAGGACCAGGTCTTCCTGATGAATATCCAGGTGCAGCACAGGAAACGGCTCGGCGCTGGCCCTGTCGGACCGGCCATCGAAGTTCACCGCAAAATGCACGTCAAAGCGGCTGCAATCGGCCAGCTTTTGCAGATCGCGGCGGGACAGCAGCGTACTGACGCCCTCCTGCTGCCATTGCTCGGAGAGCGGCTCGCCGTCCAGCACATCGAAGCGATAAGGCGCGCCATCTTCCCGCTCACCGGTTACCCACATCCAGCAGGGCTGCCCCAAGGCGCCGTAGGCATAGGCCGCCACCGTCAGTTGCGCGTCCCCCTGGAACGTATTGAGGTCCAGCGTACTGCCCGTGGCCTGTTCCACCTGCGGCTTGGGCAGGCCGGAGATATTCAGGATTTTTACCGGTCGCGGCAGCGCCGACCAGGTTTGCCCTTCCCGTCGGACGGTGTAGCGGACCGACACCTGCTTATTGAAATTGGCGCTGATGGCTGACGCCGGCACATTAAAATCAACAACGTCCCGATTGTCGGCCTGCTTGCACTCGATTACCGGAGTGCCTGCCCCGGCAGTCCCTTCCCAGAAGGCGCAAACCCAGTCGCAAGGGCACATATGCTCATAGCTGACCCGGATGGTCGCACCGTCCCGGGTATTGACCGGATTCAATACGAGATTTTCAGGTGTGATTTGCGTGGCTTCCACCACCGTGGGCGCTACGAGATCCAAATGAGGCTCGATGAGCAACGTCAACACCAAACCAGAAATCAGCCGATACACCGGCCTGGAACCCGCACGCGGCAAAAACTCAACGTAGAACGCAATATAAAGCTCACTGTCATGCTTGAGCGTGGCCAGCTCGGCACGGGACAACTTTCGGGTCCAGCCGTGGCGCACGTCCTCATCTGTTACCGGTGCATCTTCATAAGGGTAGAGACTGGCCTTGGACCCATCAGGGTAAATCCCCCCGATATAGACCTGAGCCACTTGAACCGGGTCGATGAACGGCCAGGCGTCGACATGCAGAACCGGGTCTTCACCGCACAACAAGGACAGGTCCAGAACACCGCCTGAGGCTTGAAAGATCTGCAGTTGCGGCAAATTGGACGGCAACTTGATGAACACGTCGGCAACGGGGGAAGGATGTTCCTCGCCATCGCGGGTAACGACATAGGAAAACAGCGCGAAGTTATCAATGCGCAGCCCTACGTAATACGGGGGTACGTGGAACTCGACCGAGCCCGCTTCGACGCCATCCTGGGAGGCAATCGGCGCGTATTCCCCCGGTGTCGACTCCCAGCGCAACGCAATACTGTCGGTGCTGAGCATCCCTTCGTAGAACACCCGGACAGTAGCCCCCTCCAGCAACTGGAGCGGGTCAACCCGGGGCTCTCCCTCGGCCTCGATCAACTGTGGCTTGGGCAGATCAAGGGTCAACGGTGATGACTTGGGCATGATAGAACTCCATTTCAACGAGTGATGGTGTTGCCCATCACACGCCGAAATGCCCCCCTTGCCTACTGTCAGAATTCACAGTTCGAACCTTAACAACCGCGCCACCCGACGAGTGGCGCGTTGCGATCCGAGTTAAAAACCCTCCAGCTCCGCCATCAAATCACTCAACCGATCCACCTTCTCGGCGCTGATCTCATTCGCCGCCAGCCCGTCGATATACCCCGCCAACGCCTCCACCGTGCTGCACTCGAACATCGCCCGCAACGGCACATCCCGCTGCAGCGTCTTCTGCACCCGTGAAGCTATCTGCGTGGCCAGCAACGAATGCCCGCCCAGTTCGAAGAAGTTGTCCTGCACGCCGACGCGCTCGACCTTGAGCACCTCGGCCCAGATCCCGGCCAGCGTCTGCTCCAGCTCATTGCGCGGCGCCAGATATTCCTGGCTGTGCAACTGGCCGATCTCCAGTGCCGGCAAGGCCTTGCGGTCCAGCTTGCCGTTGGCGTTCAGCGGCAACCGGTCGAGCCACAACCAATGCAACGGCACCATGTATTCCGGCAGCTCGGCCCGCAGGCGTTGCTTGATGCGATCGAGGCGCTCACCCGGGTTGAGCTGCGCATCCGCCGCCACCAGGTAGCCCACCAGATGCTTGCCGTTGACGCCCTCCTGCACGCCCACCGCCGCATCCCGCACTTCAGGCTGCTCATGCAGGCGCGCTTCGATTTCACCCAGCTCGATCCGGTAACCGCGAATCTTCACCTGATGGTCGATGCGCCCGACGTACTCCAACACACCGTCGCTGCGACGGCGGGCCAAATCCCCTGTTCGATACAACCGGTCCGCACCCAATGGATTCGGCACAAACGCTTGCGCCGTGCGCAGCGGATCGCTGACATAACCACGACCCACGCCCGTCCCGGCCACGCACAACTCGCCAACCGCGCCTTGGGGCACCAATTCCAGCGCGCCATCCAGCAGGTACAACCGGTTGTTGTCGGTCGGCGTACCAATCGGCAGATAAGTGCCACGGGTCGACGCCAGGTCGACGCGGAAGAACGCCACGTCGTCCGAACATTCCGCCGGGCCATACGCGTTGACCAGGCCAATCTGCGGATAACGCAGCAACCACTGGTGCGCCAGTTCCGGCGGCATCGCTTCACCCGTCGGCAGCATCCAGCGCAAGCCATCCAGGCTCATGCGCTCCTGGGCGAGCATGCCCTGGATCAGTGACGGCACGCTTTCCAGCACGGTAATGCCCTGGGCCTGGACGTGAGCGAGCAAGCCTTGCGGATCATGGGCAATGGTATTCGGCACAATGTCCACCCGCGCCCCGAACAGCGGCGCCGCGAGGAACTGCCACACCGAGATATCGAAACTTTGCGAGGCGGTCTGGGCGATCACATCGTGCTCAGTCAGTTGCAGATACGGCACTTTGCTCAACTGGTTATTGAGCATGCCGCGCTGTTCGACCATCACGCCCTTGGGCAGGCCAGTGGAGCCCGAGGTGTAGATCACGTAGGCCAGGTTATCCGGCGCGCTGTAGATGCCCGGGTTCTGCTCTGAACCCACCAGCTCCTCCCACACCAGCAGCCTCGGTCGCGAGCCACAGGCAAACTCTTCCAGCAACAGATCCGCCTGTTCCCGACAAGCCTCGGTGCACACCAGCAACGGCGTACGACTGAGGTCGATGATCCGGCTCAAGCGCTGGGTCGGCAGCCCCGGATCCAGCGGCAAGTAACCCGCGCCAGCCTTGAAGCTGCCGATGATCATGCCCAGCAAATCCAGATTACGTTCAGCCAGCAACGCCACCGGTTGGTCCAGCCCGACACCCGCGGCAATCAGCGCATGGCCCAGGCGGTTACTGCGCCGGTTCAGCTCAGAGTAGGTCCATTGCTGATCCAGGCAACTGGCGGCAATCCGCTGTGGATGCTGTGCCACCTGGGCTTCGAACAGCTCGATGTAACTGCGCTCCAGCGGATATTCATGCTCGCTCTGGTTGCAGCCGTCCACCAGGAACTCACGCTCCTGCTCGCCAATCAGCGGCAAGTCGGCCATGTCGCCATGGAAGCCCTGCACCAGCGCCAGCAGCAGCCGCTTGAATTCAGCGAGCATGCCTTGCACGGTGGTTTCATCGAAATAACGCTGGTCGTAGGACAGGTGCAAGCCCAGGTCATCGCCCGGGTAGCACACGGCCGTCAGCGGGAAGTTGGTGTGGGTGCGACCGGAATCCGAGGTGGCATTCAGGCTTTGCGCACGGTCCAGTACCGAGACTTCCACCGGGGCGTTCTCGAACACGAACAGGCTGTCGAACAGCGGCTGGCCTTTCGGCAGTTCGCTGTGCTCCTGGATGGTCACCAGCGGCAGGTACTCGTACTCGCGCAGTTGCATATTGCTGTCGAGCAGGCCGCTCAACCATTGGCGCACGCTGCACTGCTGATCGTCCTCCGGCAGCTTGACCCGCAAGGCGATACTGTTGATAAACAGCCCGACAGTGCGCTGCATCTCGGGCATTTCTACCGGGCGCCCTGCCACGGTGACGCCGAACAGCACGTCGCGATCGCCACTCAAGCGCCGCAGCACCAGGGCCCATGCCGCCTGGGCGAAGGTGTTCACCGTCAATTGATGAGCCTGGGCCAGCTCGCGCAATTGCGCGCCGTCGCGCACATCCAGGCGGGTGTAGCAGTCGCCTACCACCATGCCGCCGCTGTGGCCGGCATGCTCGCGCAGGAACGGCCGGTCGCTCGGAATCGGTGTGGTGCGTTCGAACCCTTGCAGGTTCTGCTGCCACCACTGGCGCGCCTCGGCGAGGTTCTGGCGTTGCAGCCAGGCGATGTAATCGCGGTAACGCGGTGGCGTCGCCAGTTGCGCTTCGCGACCTTCGCCGAGGGCCATGTAGATGTCGAAGAAATCGTTCATCAGCAGCGAGCGGCACCAGGCATCGATCAGGATGTGATGGTTGCTCATCATGAACCAGTAGCGGGCTTCGCCCACGCGGATCAGCCGCAGGTGGAAGGGCGCCTGGTTAAGTAGATCGAAACCGGCTTCACGCTCGTTTTTCAGCAACGCTTGCAGGCGCGGTTCCTGCTCGCTTTCCGGCTCCGGGCTCCAGTCGAGGTACTCGATCGGCGTGCTGCCGGGCTTGTGGATAACCTGCAACATGTCTTCGCCGACGTTCCAGCAGAACGAGGCGCGCAAGGCTTCATGACGGGCGATCACCGCCTGCCAGGCCTGGGCGAAACGCTCGGGGTCCAGGGCGCTGTTGATGCGGTAGCGGTCCTGCATGTAGTAGAGGCCGGTGCCCGGTTCCAGCAGGGTGTGCAGCAGCAAGCCTTCCTGCATCGGGGTCAGCGGGTACACGTCTTCGATGGCATTGGCCGGCACCGGCAGCGCATCGAGTTGCCCCTGGGTCAGGTGCGCCAGCGGGAAGTCCGACGGCGTAAGGCCGCCCGCGTCTGCCTTGAGGCAATGTTCGATCAGGCTTTGCAGTTCCGCCAGGTAAGCGTCCGCCAGTTCAGCGATGGTCTGGCTGTGGTGACGCTCGCGGCTGAAGGTCCAGCGCAGCACCAGCTCACCGCCGTACACCTGGCTGTCGACACTCAGCGCGTTGGGCAACGGCGCGTCCGGGTCGTGGGCGATCCCGGCGGACTCGTCCAGCGGGTGGAACAGTGCGTCGGCGCCAAAGCTCTGGTCGAACTGGCCGAGGTAGTTGAAGGTGATACTGGCGGTCGGCAACGCGGCCATGGTCTGGCGGCACAGGTCGTCGGCCAGGTAGCGCAGCACGCCATAACCCAACCCTTTGTGGGGCACGCCGCGCAGTTGCTCCTTGATCGCCTTGATCGAGGCGCCCTGCCCGGCGGCCTCTTCGATATGCAGCGGGGTCAGGCGCAGCGGGTAGGCGCTGGTGAACCAGCCGACGCTGCGGGTCAGGTCGATCTCGTCGAATAGCGGTTCGCGGCCGTGGCCTTCCAGCTGGATCAATGCGGATTCATGGCCACTCCAACGGCACAGCACACGGGCCAGGGCGGTCAGCAGCAAATCGTTGACCTGGGTGCGGTAGGCACTTGGCGCCTGCTGCAACAACTGGCGGGTGCGCTCGGCATCCAGGCGCACGCTGACGGTATCGGCGTCGCGATTGCGCAGCGAACCCTGTGGGCGATCCACCGGCAACTCAACGGCAGGGCCGGCCAACTGTTGCTGCCACACGTGCAGCTCCTCACGCAGGGATTCGCTGCCGGCATACGCCTGCAACCGCGCCGCCCAGTCGCGCAAGGCGCTGGTCTTGGCCGGCAGGTTGACCGGCTGGCCGTCGCTCAACTGGCGATACACGGTCTGCAAATCTTCCAGCAATACCCGCCAGGAAACGCCGTCCACCACCAGGTGATGGATCGCGATCAGCAGCCGGCGCTGGCCTTGCGGGCCGTCCACCAGTAACGCGCGCAACAACGGGCCATGGGCGAGGTTGAGGCTGCGCTGGGTGTCGGTGAACAGCGCGCTGCACTGTTCCATGTCCGCCACCTGGGCTTGCAACAGCAGGCCGCCTTCCGGCACCGCCAAGTGTTCGGCGTGCCATTGGGCGTCGCGCTGGGTGAAGCTCAGGCGCAGGGCGTCGTGATGTTCCAGCACCGCCAGCAACGCTTGCTCCAGGCGATGAGGTTCCAGGGCCTGAACCGGCTCCAGCAGCAATGCCTGGTTCCAGTGTTGGCGCTCCGGGATGTCGGTGTCGAAGAACCAGTGCTGGATCGGCGTCAGCCCGGACGCGCCGGTCAACACGCCTTGTTCGGCGCTGACCTGCTCGCTGCGGGTCGCCACGGCGGCCAGGGTTTGCACGGTCTGGTGCTGGAACAAATCACGCGGGCTGAAATGAATCCCCGCCTGCCGGGCCCGGCTGACCACCTGGATCGACAGGATCGAGTCGCCGCCCAACTCGAAGAAGTTGTCGTCAAGGCCTACCTGTTGCACGTTCAGTACCGCGCACCAGATGGCCGCCAGGGTTTGCTCCAGCTCGTTGCGCGGCGCCACGTACTGTTGACGATTCGCCTCGGGGTCCGGCTGCGGCAAGGCGCGGCGGTCGAGTTTGCCGTTGGCGGTCAGCGGCATGCTGTCGAGGACGATCAGGTGCGCGGGCACCATGTAGTCCGGCAGCTGCGCTTTCAGATGCGCCTTGAGGGATTCACGCAGCGCGCCCTGCTCCTGGTCGCTGACCAGATAGGCCACCAACTGTTTGCCGCTCGGTGAGTCCAGCGCCAACACCACTGCTTCACGCACCGCCTGGTGTTCCAGCAGGCGGGTTTCAATTTCCCCCAGCTCGATGCGGAACCCGCGAATCTTCACTTGATGGTCGATACGACCGAGGTATTCCACCAGGCCATCGGCACGCTGGCGCACCAGGTCGCCGGTGCGATACAGGCGACCGCCGTTCGTGGCAAACGGATCCGCGACAAACCGCTCCGCCGTCATCCCCGGACGCTGGTGATACCCCTGGGCCAGGCCGGCACCGCCGACGTACAACTCACCCGTCGCGCCTTGCGGCACCAGCGCCAGATCCGCATCCAGAATGTAGGCCACACGCGCGCCGATGATGCTGCCGATCGGCACGCTGCCGGCGCCCTCTTCCAGGGCTTCCGGGGCCAGGCTGGCCAACGGCATCACCACGGTTTCAGTCGGGCCATAGGCGTTGAAAAACAGCGCCGGCTTGAATGCCGCACGAATGCGCTGCAAGTGTTCGCCGGTCAGGGCCTCACCGCCGGTGATGCACATGCGCACCGCCAGGGTCTGGTCTTGCGTGGCCAGCCATTGCGCCAACTGGCTGCCATAGCTTGGGGTGAAGCCCAGGATATTGATGCGGTGCCGACGAATCAGCCCGCAGATTTCTTCCGCGTCCCACTGGCCCTGGGCCCGCAACACAACCTGGGCACCACTGAGCAACGGCACCAGCAGACGCTCGGTGGCAGCGTCAAAGTTGATGGAATAGAAGTGCAGCTCGCAGTCATCCGGGCGCATGCCGAAGCGTTCGATCACCGCCTGGCAATGCATGGCGATTTCACCGTGGGACACCACCACGCCCTTGGGCTTGCCGGTGGAACCGGAGGTGTAGATCAAGTAGGCCTGATGTTGCGGCAGGCTGATGAAAGGCAACTCGCTTGCCGGGTAGTCCGCCAGGGTCAGCAGGTCATCTTCCAGGCACCAGCGGCCGACACTCTCAGGCAGTTCGCCCAATGCGTCGAACATCGCGGCATCGCTGAGCAACAGGCCGATGCCACTGTCTTCGATCATGTAGTGCAGGCGGTCCAGCGGGTATTCCGGGTCCAGCGGCACATAGGCGCCGCCGGCCTTGAGGATTGCCAGCAGGCCGACGACCATTTCCAGCGAACGCGACAACGCCAGGCCGACCCGCACCTGCGGGCCCACGCCGCGCTCGCGGAGCATCCAGGCCAGGCGATTGGCACGGCTGTCGAGTTCGCTGTAGCTCAGGGTCTGCCCGGCAAAGGTCAACGCCGGTGCATCGGCACGGGCCAGGGCCTGCTCGCTGAACAGGTGATGGATGCACTGGTCGAGGCGATGCTCGCCAGCCTCAATGCCAAGGCTGTCTTGCAGGGCGCGCTGTTCGCCAGCCTCCAGCAACGGCAACTCACTCAGGCGCTGTCGCGGATCGCCGAGCAAGGCTTCCAGCAGGTTTTGCCAATGCGCCGCCATGCGCGCAATACGCGGCTCGTCGAACAGGTCGGTGCTGTAGGTCAGGCAGCAACCCAGGCGATGATCGAGGTCGGTGACCTCCAGGTTGAGGTCGAACTTGGTGGCGCGGGCATCGTTGGCCAGGTATTCGACGGTCATCCCGGCCAGGGTGCGGCTTTGCTGGAATTCCCAGCGCTGCACGTTGCACATCACCTGGAACAGCGGGTTGTACGCCGCGCTGCGGGTTGGTTGCAGGGCCTCCACCAGATGGTCGAACGGCAGGTCCTGATGGGACTGGCCTTCGATCACGGTGTGGCGAACCTGGTCAAACAGTTCGCCGACACTCATCTGCCCGTTGAGCTGGCAACGCAGCACCTGGGTGTTGAGAAATGCGCCAATCAGCCCTTCGCTTTCCGGGCGAATCCGGTTGGCCACCGGCGCACCGATGCGCAGGTCAGTCTGGCCGCTGTAGCGGTAGAGCAATACCGCGAGGGTGGCGGTCATGGTCATGAACAGGGTCAGGCCGCGTTCGGCGTTGAAGGCACGCACGCGGGCGGCGAGGTCGTCGCTCAAATCAAAACGGTACAGCTCGCCCTGGTGACTTTGCACCGGCGGCCGCGGACGGTCGGCCGGCAGTTCCAGCAGCGGATGTTCGGTGCCCAGTTGCGCGGTCCAGTAATCCAGTTGGCGCTGGCGTTCGCCGGACTCCAGCCACTGGCGCTGCCACACGCTGTAGTCGAGGTACTGCACCGGCAGTGGCGCCAGTGGCGATTCGCGGTCGTCGATGAACGCTTCATACAGCGCGCTGAGTTCACGGGCAAAGATGTCCATGGCCCAGCCTTCGGTGACGATATGGTGCAGGGTCAGCACCAGGTAATGTTCCTGCTCGCCGGCCTTGACCAGGCAGGCGCGCAGCAGTGGACCGGTTTCCAGATTGAACGGCGTGTGGGCTTCATGATCGGCCAGTTGCTGCACACGCCGTTGCCGCTCGGCCTCACTGAACGCCGAGAAATCCTGCCAATCCATGCGCACGCCGGTTTGCGCCGCAACCTTCTGTTGCGCCACGCCATTGATGCTCGGGAACGTGGTGCGCAGGGTTTCATGGCGCATGATCAAGGCCTGCAACGCCGCCTCGAAACGGCCCACGTCCAGCACCCCGCGAAAGCGCGCCATGCCGCCGACGTTATACGCCGGGCTGTCGGGCTCCATCTGCCAGAGGAACCACATGCGCTGCTGGGAATAGGACAGTGGCACCGGTTGGCTGCGGTCGACCTTGCCGATGGCCAGCTGTTGGTTACGTTGCCCGGCGGCCTGGATCAGCCGGACCTGCTCGGCGAAAGCCCCCAGCTCGCTGGCGTCGAACAGCGTGCGCAACGGCAGTTCGACGTCACAGGCCTGGCGGGTGCGGGAGATGATTTGCGTGGCCAGCAACGAATGGCCGCCAAGGGCGAAGAAGTCGTCCCGCAGGCCGATGCGTGGCAGCGCCAGGACTTCACGCCAGATCGCGGCGATTTGCTGTTCCAGCGCTGTTTCAGGTTCGACGTGCTCACGTACCTGCCACACCGGTTCCGGCAAGGCGCGGCGATCCAGTTTGCCGCTTGGGCTCAGGGGCATCGCGTCCAGGCGCATCAACTGCGCCGGGACCATGTACTCCGGCAGCTCGGCGGCCAGGGCGGTTTTTACGTCCTGTTCATCCAACGGTTCGCTGGCGGTGTAGTAACCGATCAACTGCGCACCGGCTGCGGTTTCCCGCACCAGCACCACCGCTTGGGCGATGCCGTCGAGAGCCAGCAGGCGGGCTTCGATTTCTTCAGGCTCGACACGGAAGCCACGCAGTTTGACCTGCTGATCCAGGCGCCCGAGGTATTCCAGCACACCGTCGGTGCTCCAGCGCACGCGGTCACCGGTGCGATACAGGCGTGCGCCCGCCTCACCCAACGGGTCGGCGACAAAGCGTTCGGCGGTCAGCCCCGCACGCCCGAGGTAACCCCGGGCCAGGCCGATGCCACCGATGCACAACTCACCCGGCACACCCGCCGGCAGCGGCTCGAACTGATCATCCAGCACCCGGCAAATCACATTGCCCAGCGGCCGGCCAATCGGCGAACGCTCGCCGTCCTCGGCCTGGCAATGCCAGTGCGTCACGTTGATCGCGGTTTCGGTGGGGCCATACCGATTGTGCAACTGCACCGCCGGCAACTGCGCCAGCACCCGGTTGCGCAACTCGGCAGGCAGCGCTTCACCGCCGGAGAACAGGCGACGCAGGCTGGTGCATTCGGCAGCCAACGGTTCGTCGACAAACAGCTGCAACAGCGGCGGCACAAAGTGCAGGGTGGTCACGCCGTGTTCCTGCACCAACTGCGCGATGCGATGGGGATCGCGATGCTCGCCGGGGCCGGCCAGCACCAGGCGGCAACCGGTGATCAGCGGCCAGAAACACTCCCACACCGACACGTCGAAACTGATGGGCGCCTTTTGCATCAGCACATCGGTTTCATCCAATTGGTAGGTGGCTTGCATCCACTGCAAGCGCTCGGCCAGCGCGGCATGAGTGTTGCCCACGCCCTTGGGCTGGCCGGTGGAGCCGGAGGTGTAGATCACGTAGGCGAGGTTGTCGCCATTGAGGTGCAAACCCGGCGCGTGGGTCGGCCAACTGTCGAGCTTGAGGCTGTCCATGGCGATGACGCACACGCCTTGCGCCGTGGGCAGTTGTTCCAGCAGTGGAGTCTGGGTCAGCAGCAGTTGCACGCCGCTGTCCTTGAGCATGTAGCCCAGGCGTTCGGCGGGATAATCCGGGTCCAGCGGCACATAGGCGCCGCCGGCCTTGATGATTGCCAGCAGGCCGATCAGCAGTTGCGGCGAACGCTCGGCGGCGATGGCCACGCACACGTCCGGGCCGACGCCCTTGTCCCGCAGGTAATGGGCCAGGCGGTTGGCCTGGGTGTGCAATTGCGCGAAGGTCAGACTGCCGTCCTGCCACACCAGTGCGGTGCGTTCCGAGACCTGTTGGTTAAGTTGTTCCGGCAGCCAGCGCTGCGCCGGTGTGCACGGCGCAGCGCTCCACTGCTGTTGTTGGCGCTGCTCGTCGACGTGCAACAGCTTCAGATCGCCGATGGCCTGTTGTGGTTGCTCGCAAATGGCTTGCAGCAGGTTGATGAAGTGCCCGGCCAGGCGTTCGATGGTGGCGGCGTCGAACAGTTCATCGGCGTAGTCGAAGGACAGGCTCAAGCGGCCGTTGCGGTCTTCTTCCGTGTGCAGTTGCAGGTCGAACTTGGCTTCGCGGCTGTGCCATGCCAGCTCGTCGGCAAGCAGGCCCGGCAAGCGGCGCAAGGCGCCGATGTCACGTTGCTGGTGGTTGAACATCACCTGGAACAGGCCTTGTTCCCGAGCTTGGGGGAAGGCTTCCAGCAGTTGTTCGAAAGGCAGGTCCTGATGGGCCTGGGCGCCCAGCGCTGCGGTGCGGGTTGCCGTCAGCAACTCGGCGAAGGGCAGGCGCGCATCCAGTTCGGCGCGCAGTACGAGGGTGTTGATAAAGAACCCGATCAGGCCTTGGGTTTCCTGGCGCGGACGGTTGGCGTTGGGCACGCCGATGCGGATATCGCGCTGGCCGCTGTAGCGATAGAGCAGGCTCTGGAACGCCGCGAGCAACAGCATGAACGGCGTGGATTCGTGGCTTTGGGCAGTCTTGCGAATGGCTTCGCCGAGGCTCGCGCTCACACGCACACTGTGACGCGAGGCACTGCGCAGGTGCTGCGCCGAACGCGGGTGATCGGTGGCCAGGCTCAGGGTTGGGTGCTCGTCGCCCAGTTGTTGTTTCCAGTAAGCCAGTTGTCGCTGGCCCTCGCCTTCGGCCAGCCACTGGCGCTGCCAACTTCCGTAGTCGGCGTATTGCAGGGCCAGCGCAGGCAGCTCCAGGGGTTGGCCCTGGCACGCAGCGGCGTACAGTCGCGAGAATTCGTCGATCAACACGTTCAGCGACCAGCCGTCCGCGATGATGTGGTGCATCGTCACCAGCAGTTGGTGGTCTTCGTCATCCAGGCGTACCAGCGTTACCCACAGCAGCGGGCCTTTCTCCAGGTCGAACTGGGTGCGGGCTTCGTCTTCACGAATCTGCTTGGCGCGGGCTTCCCGCTCGGCGGCAGGCAAATCGCTGAGGTCGATGACTTGCAGGTCGAAATCAGCCTTGGCGTCGACCCGCTGTAAGGCTTGGCCATCGCGCTCGAAGAAGCGCGTGCGCAGGGCTTCGTGGCGCTGGATCAATTGCTGGAAGCTTGAGCGCACCGCGTCTTCATCCAACTCGCCGCGCAACCGCAAGGCGCCGGGAATGGTGTAGGCGCTGCTGTGCGGGTCGAGTTGCCAGGTGATCCACAGTCGGTTTTGCGCGAGGGATTGCGGCAGGTCTTCCTGGCGCGACAACCCATGGATTGCGCCTTGGGCCACGCCGCCGTCCTGCTGCAATTGCCCGACGCTGGTGGCGAAGGCGGCCAGGGTGGGCGCTTCGAACAACAGGCGCAGGTTCAGTTCCAGGCCGAGGGTTTCCCGCAGCCGGGCGACGACCTGGGTGGCGCTGATGGAGTTGCCCCCCAGCAGGAAGAAGTGATCGTCGGCGGCGACCTGCGTCACCTGCAATTGCTCGCACCAGATCGCGGCAATCCGGCTTTGCAGCTCGGACGCCAGCACCGCATCACCCGCCTGCGCCTGCACGCCGGGGAACTGCGCATAACTGTCGAGGCTGCCGTCCGCCAGGCGTGTGCGGCAGGCCGAGCGCTGCACCTTGCCGCTGGACGTTTTCGGCAAGCCACCGGGGTTGAGCAGCACCACCACGCTCGGCGCTTCCTGGCAGGCTTCGGCCACCGCCTGGCGAATCGCCTTGATCAGTGCTTCCGGCGGCAGGATTTTCTGCACGCTGCGGCTGATTTCGGCGGCGATGCCAATGCCTTCCAGGCCCTGGTCATTCACCGCGAACGCGGCGACCCGGCCCTTGCGCACCACTTCCACTTCGCGCTCGATGGCTTGCTCGATGTCCTGGGGATACAGGTTGTGGCCCCGCACGATCAGCAGGTCTTTCAGCCGGCCGGTGATGAACACTTCACCTTCGCGGATAAACCCGAGGTCGCCGGTCCGCAGCCAGGTACGGCCTTCGTGCTGAACGAAAGTCTTGGCGGTGGCTTCAGGGTTGCGCCAGTAGCCGTGGGCGATGCTCGGGCCGGTGGCCCAGATTTCACCGACGGCATTGTCGGGGAGCGTCGCCAGGGTGGCGGGGTCGGCAATCAGCACCGCGTGCTCGGGCTGGCTGGTGCCGCAACTCATGATCGCCGCGCCCTGACCGGGCTCGGCGCGATTGGCGGCCAGAGCCTGTTCGTCCAGGCGCAGGGCCGGGATGCCGTGGCCACGGGTGCCGCCGGCAACGAACAAGGTGGCCTCCGCCAAGCCGTAGGAGGCGAAGAAATTGTTCGGGGTAAAACCGCAGGCGGCGAACTTCTCGGCGAAGCGTTCGAGGGTGTCGAGGCGGATCGGCTCGGAGCCGGAATACGCCACGCGCCATTTGCTCAGGTCCAGGCGATCCAATGCCGATTCGCTGACTCGCTCGCTGCACAAGCGATAGGCGAAGTCCGGCCCGCCGCTGATGGTGCCGCCGTATTCGCTGATCGCTTCGAGCCAGCGCAATGGCCGGCCAAGGAAGTACGCCGGCGACATCAATACGCACGGCACACCGCTGAAGATCGGCTGCAGCAGCCCGCCGATCAGGCCCATGTCGTGGTACAGCGGCAACCAGCTGACGATCACGTCGTCGGGGTTCAGGTCGATGCCGAAGCCGCGACGGATCAGCAATTCGTTGGCCACCAGGTTGCCGTGGGTCACTTGCACGCCCTTGGGCAACGCAGTGGAGCCGGAGGTGTATTGCAGGAAGGCGATGTCATCGTCCTGCAAGTTGGGCGCGATCCAATTGCCCGCGATTTCAACATGGAGACTGTCAACGCACAGCAACTGCGGCGCGCCTTCGAGTTGCGCCAGCGAATCACCGAGGCTGGACGTGGTCAGCAGCAACCGCGGCTCGGCGTCTGCAATGATCGACAGCAGCCGCTCCTGATGATGGCGGCGGGCGGACTCCGGCGGATAGGCCGGCACCGCGATGACCCCGGCGTACAGGCAACCAAAGAACGCCGCGACGTAATCCGGCCCGCTGGGGAACAGCAGCACCGCACGATCGCCCAGCCCGGCGTCGGCCTGCAAGGCGGCGGCAATGGTGCGGGCGCGCAGGTCGAGGTCGCGGTAACTGAGGACAACGCTCTGTTCGGCCGTCTCGGCAAGGAAGCGCAACGCCAGTCGATCCGGGGTTTGCGCGGCGCGGCGTTGAAGGGACTGAACCAGGGTGCGGGGAAGTTCGAAGGCGTCCATCATGGGGTTCCTGCCTGAAATCGGCTTACTGGGAAATCGGGGAATGTGTGGCCGGGGGCTTGTTCAGCCGGTCGCCCGGGCCATCTGCCGCGCGGCGTCGTTGCGCCAGCGGGCCAGGTGTTCGTCGGCGTAACGCCGCACACAGCGCAGTACGGAACTCTCGTGCTGCACCAGGAAGAAGTGGTGACCGTCGAACATGTCGAGGGAGAAACCGCTGGCGGTGTCTTGCTGCCAGTCCAGCAGTTGATCGGCGCGCACCGTGTCCTGCTTGCCGCCGAATACATGGATGGGCAGGCTCAGCGGCTCACGCTCGCCGTATTCGAAACTGCCGCACAGCAGGAAGTCGGCCCGCAGGATCGGCAGCATCAACTGCATCAGTTCGGCGTTGGCCAGCACGTCTTCGCCCGTGCCCTTGAGTTCTCGCAGGCGGGCGATCAGTTGTTCGTCGTTTTTCTCGATGGCGTATTCGCTGACATCGCGACAGGCCGGGCCGGCGGTACCCGAGGCAAACAGCGCCAATGGCGGCGGCGCGCCCCGTTCGCGCAGGGCATGGGCCAGTTCGAAGGCCAGCAGGCCGCCGAGGCTGTGGCCGAACAAGGCGTAGGGGCCGTCCAACTCGGCGCGGATCTCATCAGCCAGTTGCCCGGCCAGGTTTTTGATATCGCGCTGCAACGGCTCGTCCATGCGCATGCCGCGCCCCGGCAACTCCAGCGGCCGCACCTGCAACCACTCCGGCAGCGCCCGTCGCCAGCGGCTGTAGACCATGGCGCTGGCGCCGGAGTAAGGCAGGCAAAACAGGCGTAATCGAGCCGGCGTGTTCATTTCAGACCACTCCCGCTCACACGATAAAAACCCATTTTGTCCTCCTCCAGGCGCTGATCCTTGGCCGGTTTGTTAACTGGCCTTTCACCCATGAGAACGGATGGCACCGGGAAATAATTAGTCAGCGAGACGCCGTTCACACCTCTCGATAAAGCATAAGATTAGTTCGTCTTCTCATTTGACAATCATTATCATTAAGCATAATTTGTTGCCCGATGTGTAGGAGGCCTCAGCAAGGACGCCCTCCCCCAACCTTCTCTTGCAACAAGGTGATTTCCATGACGGAACAAGTATCCACAGGCAGGTGCGACTCACCCCTACTCCAGGCCTTCGTCGACAATCGACTGATCCTGGTCAAGATCGCAGCGCGTATTACCGGCTGCCGATCCCGCGCCGAAGACGTGGTGCAAGACGCCTACTTCCGGTTGCAATCGGCCCCCACCATCACGTCATCGTTCAAGGCGCAGCTCAGTTACCTGTTCCAGATCGTGCGCAACCTGGCTATTGATCACTACCGCAAGCAGGCGCTGGAGCTGAAATATTCCGGCACGGAAGAGGAAGGCTTGAATGTGGTTATTCACGGCGCTTCACCTGAGACCTCGCACATCAACTTTTCGACGCTGGAGAACATTGCCGACGCCTTGACCGAGTTGCCTCAGCGCACGCGTTACGCGTTTGAGATGTACCGGCTGCACGGGGTGCCGCAGAAGGATATTGCCAAGGAGCTGGGGGTTTCACCGACGTTGGTGAACTTTATGATTCGCGATGCACTGGTGCATTGCCGGAAGGTTTCCGGGACCCATAGCGACACGTTTGCGCGGCGGGCCTGACGCGCCACACATCCCATGTGGGAGCGGGCTTGCTCGCGAAAGCGGTGGATCAGTCACACATGCATTGACTGACACTGCGCTTTCGCGAGCAAGCCCGCTCCCACATTTGATCTTCGTGCACTCAGATTTTTTGCTCAGTCAAACCAACCCACACCGCTCAAAAAACCGCTCCCGCCCCAGAATCATCAACGCCGCCCGCTTATGAGGAAAATCAAACTCCTTCTCACAGTGGAAACACTGATTCTGCATATGCCCAATCATCTTCCCGTTATCCGCCCGAGGCTCAGCCACCACACGCTGCGTACGCGGATCATCGAGAAACAAGTAATGCACCAGCGCCGACAACCAGCTCGCTACCTTGTGCGGACCACGGTGGTGCTCTTCGCCCACCAGCATATGAATCCCGCGATCGTAATCCGCCGCATCATAAAACGGCGCAATCCGATCCTCCTTCGCCCAATACGCCTCGAAATAAGCAAACGGCTCATCATCGAAACAGCCAATTAACGTCAACGCATGGGGATCCGCTTCCAGCTTGTCCAGATACTCCCGATGCTGTTCCAGGCTGCCAGTTTCCTGCCAGAAATTCGCCACCCGCGCACTGTTCTGCCAACGATTGAAGCGCGCCAGATCAACATCAATCTCCACCGTACGCAGTGAAATCCACGCCCCCAGCCGCGCATCAAACCGCCGATACACCTCGCCCCGCGGCTTCGGCGCACGGGCAGGATGACGCTTGCCACCGCTGATGATCATCTGCTGCGGATAAGTCCCCGTGAGAGATTGCCCCAGCCACGGTTGCGGCAACTGCCAGAACAACGTGCGCTCGCAATGAAACTGCCCGGCAACCCCGGTCGCCACCAGCAACCCACTGCGCAAGGCATCTTCCGGCGCATGCTCAAGACACCAGACCAGTCGCTGACGCCCGGGCTCCCTGGCAAACAGCCAATAACACGCCGCCCACAAGGCACGGGCAGCCGGCACACTGGCGGGCTCCTGCAAATGCACCTGCACCTCATCACCCCGCTCAAGGCGCAGGCGAATCAGCGGCTGGCCCTCAAGGGTGAGGCTCAGGCGGCTATCAGTTTCATCAGCATTCAGGGCGGGTCCCGCCGGCAAGGGCAGCACTGACAGGTCATTCAGATTGGACATGGGATGGGCTCACGAATCGTCGACAGTTCAACAAGTGACGTGAGCCGAGGGCAAAAATTTAGACGATCACGGTACCGGCATTACATCGATGCGGTAAGGCTCGAAGATCTTCAGCAACTGGCCGTTGTCCCTCAGCTGCTTGAGCAGCCCGGCGAACGCCGGCCCCGAGATCGGCGCCTTGGGCCGCAGCAACGCATAGTGGTGGTACACCTGGTCGATCCGCTCGGACACCAGGAACTGCGCCGCCGTATCGGCATTGCGCACCAGGAAATCACTGAGGTAGGAACGTGTCACCAGGGCAATGTCGGCCCGGCCCCGGGCGACCATCAGCAGGTTGCTGTCGTGGGAATAGGTCAAGGTGGCGTTGAAGTGCTCCGCCATGTACTTGGGGTCGGGGTTGAAGTTGGCGAACGCGTAGTGATAACCGCTGAACACCGCCAGGCGCTTGCCGGTCAGGTCAGCGAAATACGACTGGTCGCGACCGGGCTCCTGCTGGGCCACGAAGATTTCCGCATCCTCCAGGCCCATGTCGACATCGGTGTGGGCAATATCCTGCCAGCCCCACTTGGGGTTTTCGAAGATCGCCATGTCCACCCGACCTTGCTGGAAGTCGCGAAAACGCCGGGGAATCGAGGTGGGTACCAGCACAAACTGGTAGTCGGTTTGCAGGGCGTTCAAGGCTTCCACCAGTTGCGGCAGCAACCCGGTGTCGGCACCCTGCTCCGGGCGCACGGTGTATGGCGGGAAATGCGCAGCACCGACCCTCACCAGTTGGGCGGCCGAGGCAGGCATCAGCCACAGTGCGCCAAGTGCCCATATTGAGAGTCCTGCAGCCAATCGCCAAGGCGAAAACATCAAGGCACACACCGTCGAAAACTTTGATCCCGCTAAGCTAGGCGTTTTTGTCTATCGAGACAACTTTCTGCCACACAATTAATAGCTTGCGCGAAAGGGCTAGTCAGCTTTCAACACCATCAGCAAGGCTTCGTCGGCCAGTTGCTCGAGGGTCATGCTGCCCTGGGCGCGAAACCAGGTGGTGGTCCAGGACAAGGCGCCCGTCAGGAAACGCCGCGTGATAAACACATCGCCCTTGATGTAACCGGCGTTTTTCGCCTCCCCCAGCACCTGCAACCAGATCTCTTCGTAGATATCGCGCAAGGCCAGCACCTGGGCCTGGCCCTCGGCCGACAGGGAACGCCATTCATACACCAGCACCGCCATGGCCTCGCCACTGCCGCCCATGATCGACTGCAATTCGCAACGAATCAGCGCCAGCACCCGCTCGCGCACGTTGCTCGCCTCGGCCAGGGAAGCGCGCATCAGGGCGGTGTTGTAGTGGATGGTTTCCTCCATCACCGCCCGCAGGATTTCGTCCTTGCTCTTGAAGTGATGAAAGATGCTGCCGGACTGGATCCCGACCGCGCCGGCCAGGTCACGCACGGTGGTGCGCTCAAAACCCTTGTTGCGAAACAGGTGGGCCGCGGTTTGCAGCAGCTTGCCACGGGCACTGTCGGGGTCGGTCAATTGGCCGGCGTCGACCATGGTGCGCATCACCCGCAGGGCTTTTTGCTCATCCATGCTGCTCTCCTTAACTTCTGGTTACGTCTTGGGCGGCAATTTAGGCCGTGGCAGCCAACCAAGCAAGCGCTTGGGGCAAAGTTATGACCAGAGTTTACAAACCAAGCGCTTGCTTGGTAGTGTGGGTGCCAGCAAACCAGAGGAAGGACGCCCCATGAACAAGACGGTACGCATCGGCTGCGCCAGCGCCTTCTGGGGCGACACTTGCACCGCCGCTGCGCAGTTGGTGCACGGCGGCACGCTGGATTACCTGGTGTTCGACTACCTGGCGGAAGTCACCCTGTCGATCCTCGCCGGAGCGCGAATGAAAGATCCCCAGGCCGGCTATGCCACGGATTTCGTCGAGGTGCTGACGCCGCTGCTGGCGGATATCCAGCGCCAGGGCATCCGCGTGATCAGCAACGCCGGCGGGATCAACCCCCAGGCCTGCGCCGCCGCGCTGCAGGCGGCCTGCGACCAGGCCCGAATCCCGTTGAAGATCGCCGTACTGCTGGGGGATGACCTGCAACCGCAGTTCAAGCAACTGCACGGCGTCACCGACATGTTCAGCGGCGCGCCCTTGCCGCCGATGTGCGTATCCACCAACGCCTACCTCGGCGCGCCCGGTATCGTGCAGGCGCTGGAGCTGGGTGCCGATATCGTGATAACCGGCCGTGTGGTGGACAGCGCGGTGGTCAGCGCGGCGCTGGTGCATGAGTTCGACTGGTCCTGGCAGGACTACGACCGCCTGGCCCAGGCGGCATTGGCCGGGCATATCATCGAATGCGGCGCGCAGTGCACCGGCGGCAACTTCACCGATTGGCGGGAGGTGCCGGACTACGAACACATCGGTTTCCCGATTGTGGAGGTCAGTGCCGACGGCCAGTTCACCGTCAGCAAGGTCGAGGGCACCGGCGGACTGATCAGCGAACTGAGCGTCGCCGAGCAACTGCTGTATGAAATCGGCGACCCGCGCGCCTACCTGTTGCCCGACGTGATCTGCGACTTCAGCCAGGTCAAGCTCCGGCAACAAGGCAAAAACCGCGTGCACCTGCACGGCGCCAAAGGCCTGCCGCCCACCGATCAATACAAGGTCAGCGCCACCTACCCGGATGGTTTTCGCTGCACCGCCAGTTGCCTGATCGCCGGGATCGACGCGGTGGCCAAGGCCGAACGGGTCAGCCAGGCGATCATCAACAAGACCTCAGAGCTGTTCAGCCAGCGCGGCTGGGCGCCCTACACCGACATCAACATCGAACTGCTGGGCAGCGAAGCCACCTACGGCCCCCATGCCCAACGCCAGGACTGCCGCGAAGTGGTGGTGAAACTGGCGGTGCGTCACCCCAGCAAACAGGCGCTGGTGCTGTTCGCCCGGGAGATTGCCCAGGCGGCCACCGGCATGGCGCCGGGGCTCACCGGAATCGTCGGCGGGCGACCCACGGTGTACCCGCTGATTCGGTTGTTTTCATTCCTGATCGATAAAAGCGCCTGCCAATTGCAGGTCGACTTCCTTGGCGAACGGCATGCCTGCGAATTGCCCGTCGCCAAACCGCTGAACACCTCGATCGCATTGATCGATCCGCCCAAACCCCAAGGCCGCGCCGACGCCAACGTGCCGCTGGTCAAGCTGGCCGTGGCCCGCTCCGGCGACAAGGGCAACCACAGCAACATCGGGGTGATCGCCCGCGAGCCCGACTACCTGCCGTGGATCGCCGAGGCACTGACGCCCGAAGTGATCGTCGACTGGATGAGCCACGTGCTCGACCCGATCCACGGCCGCGTCGAGCGCTGGTATTTGCCCGGCAGCCACAGCCTGAACTTCCTGCTGGAAAACGCCCTGGGTGGCGGCGGGATTGCCAGCCTGCGCATCGATCCCCAAGGCAAGGCCTTCGCCCAACAGTTGCTGGAAATCCCGATTGCCGTGCCGCAGCACATTGCCGATCAATTCACTTAAAGGACCCACGCCGTGGCCTTCGACTCGATCTTCAAAGCCGACCTGTTCCAGGGGCAGACCATCATCGTTACCGGCGGCGGCAGTGGCATTGGCCGTTGCACCGCCCACGAGCTGGCAGCCCTCGGCGCCCATGTGATCCTGGTGGGGCGCAAGCCGGAAAAACTGCAAACGGTGGCGGCGGAGGTCAGTGAGGACGGCGGTCGCGCCAGCTGGCAGGCCTGCGATATTCGTGATGAAGAAGCGGTCAAGGCGCTGGTCGGCCAGGTCCTGCAGGAGCACGGCCCGATTCATGGCCTGGTGAACAACGCCGGCGGCCAGTACCCCTCGCCGCTCGCGTCGATCAACCAGAAGGGCTTTGAAACCGTGTTGCGCACCAACCTGGTGGGCGGTTTCCTGATGGCCCGGGAAGTGTTCAACCAGAGCATGAGCAAGCACGGCGGATCCATCGTCAACATGCTCGCCGACATGTGGGGCGGCATGCCCGGCATGGGCCACTCCGGTGCGGCACGTTCGGGCATGGACAACTTCACCAAGACCGCCGCCTTTGAATGGGGTTACGCGGGGGTGCGGGTCAACGCCGTGGCGCCGGGCTGGATTGCCTCCAGCGGCATGGACACCTACGAAGGCGCATTCAAGGCGGTGATCCCGACCTTGCGCGAGCATGTTCCGCTCAAGCGCATCGGCACCGAATCGGAAGTCAGCGCGGCGATTGTGTTCTTGCTCAGCCCCGCCGCCGCGTTCGTCAGCGGCAGCACCTTGCGCATCGACGGCGCCGCCAGCCTGGGCAGCCGCGCCTGGCCGCTGCACAAGGCGCAACCGCCGAGCGTGTCCTTTAATGGTTTCCACCGGGCTTACTTGCCGGACGTGCTCAAGGAGGAGAAATAAGCCATGCCGGTGATCGACTCGCAACTCGACGCCCACAGCCCGCAATTCGCGCAGAACCGCGAAGCGATGCTCACGGGCGTCAATCAATTGCGCCAGCTGGAGCAAAACCTGCTGGGCAAGGCCGCCGAAGCCAAGGCCAGGTTCGACAAGCGCGGGCAACTGCTGCCACGGGAACGCCTGAATTTATTGCTCGACCCCGGCGCGCCGTTCCTCGAACTGGCGAGCCTGGCCGGCTACAAACTGCACGATGACAAAGACGGCAGCGCCGCTGGGGGCGGGTTGATCGCCGGCATCGGCTACGTCAGCGGCGTGCGCATGCTGGTGGTGGCCAACAACAGCGCGATCAAGGGCGGGACCATTTCCCCCTCGGGCCTGAAAAAATCCCTGCGCCTGCAACAGATCGCCATGGAAAACAAACTGCCGGTGGTGACGCTGGCAGAAAGCGGCGGCGCCAACCTCAACTACGCCGCCGAGATTTTCGTCGAAGGCGCCCGCAGCTTCGCCAACCAGGCGCGGATGTCGGCCATGGGCCTGCCGCAGATCACCGTGGTGCATGGCTCGGCCACGGCGGGCGGCGCTTATCAGCCGGGTCTTTCGGATTACGTGGTGGTGGTGCGTGGCAAGGCCAAGCTGTTCCTGGCCGGCCCGCCGCTGCTCAAGGCCGCCACCGGCGAAGTCGCCACCGATGAAGAACTGGGCGGCGCCGAGATGCATGCGCAAACCGCCGGCACCGCTGAATACCTGGCGGAAAACGACGCTGACGGCGTGCGCATCGTGCGTGAGATTGTCAGCCTGTTGCCGTGGGATGACCGCTTGCCGCCTGTGCCAAAGCGCGCTTACAGCGAGCCGCTGTACCCGATTGACGAGCTGTTGGGGCTGATCCCCGACGATCCGAAAAAGCCCTACGACGTGCGCGAAATCCTCGCGCGGTTGGCGGACGCTTCCAACTTCCTCGAATTCAAGGGCGAGTTCGACCCGCACACCGTCTGCGGCCACCTGCATATCCAGGGCCGCGCCTGTGGCTTTATCGGCAACAACGGGCCAATCACCCCGAAGGGTGCGAGCAAGGCCGCACAATTTATCCAGCTGTGCGACCAGAGCCAGACACCGCTGCTGTTTTTCCACAACACCACCGGCTTCATGGTGGGCACCGAGTCGGAACAGCAAGGCGTGATCAAGCACGGCGCGAAGATGATCCAGGCGGTGGCCAATGCGCGGGTGCCGAAACTGACCATCGTCGTCGGCGGCTCCTACGGTGCCGGCAACTATGCAATGTGCGGCCGCGGCCTCGACCCACGTTTCATCTTCGCCTGGCCCAACAGTCGCACCGCCGTGATGGGCGGCGCACAGGCGGGCAAGGTGCTGCGGATCGTCACCGAAGCCAAGCAACTGAAAGACGGCCTGGTGCCCGACCCCAAGGTGCTCGACATGCTCGAACAGGTCACCGCACAGAAACTCGACAGCCAGTCCACCGCCCTCTACGGCAGCGCAAACCTGTGGGACGACGGGCTGATTGATCCACGTGATACACGAACCTTGCTCGGGTTTCTGCTGGACATCTGCCACGAGGCCGAGGTGCGGCAACTACAGCCCAACAGCTTTGGTGCAGCGCGGTTTTGATGATCGTTCCCACGCCCCGCGTGGGAATGCAGCCCGGGACGCCCCGCGTCCCCATAGGGAGAACAATAAAAATGATCTTCACCCAGGAACACGAAGCACTGCGTCGCACCGTCCGTGGCTTTGTCGAGCGCGAGATCAACCCGCATGTGGATGAGTGGGAAAAGGCCGGACGCTTTCCGATCCACGAGATCTTCCGCAAGGCCGGCGACCTCGGTTTGCTGGGTATTTCCAAGCCGGAAAAATTCGGTGGCATGGGCCTCGACTACAGCTACTCGATCGTCGCCGCCGAAGAGTTCGGCAGCATTCGCTGCGGCGGCATCCCGATGTCCATCGGCGTGCAGACCGACATGTGCACCCCGGCCCTCGCCCGCTTCGGCTCCGATGAATTGCGCGAAGAATTCCTGCGCCCGGCCATCAGCGGCGAACAGGTGGGCTGCATCGGCGTCTCGGAAACCGGCGCCGGCTCCGACGTGGCCGGGCTGAAAACCCATGCCCGCAAGGACGGCACTGACTACGTGATCAACGGCAGCAAGATGTGGATCACCAACTCACCGAGCGCCGACTTCATCTGCCTGCTGGCCAACACCTCGGACGACAAGCCGCACATCAACAAGTCGCTGATCATGGTGCCGATGAACACCCCCGGCATCAGCGTCAGCCCGCCCCTGGAAAAGCTCGGCATGCACAGCTCGGAAACCGCCCAGGTGTTTTTCGACGACGTGCGCATCCCCCAGCGCAACCGCATCGGCCATGAAGGTGCGGGGTTCATGATGCAGATGCTGCAGTTCCAGGAAGAGCGGCTGTTCGGCGCGGCCAATATGGTCAAGGGCCTGGAGTACTGCATCGACAGCACCATCGATTACTGCAAGGAACGCAAGACCTTCGGCAAGGCGCTGATCGACAACCAGGTGATCCACTTCCGCCTGGCCGAACTGTCCACCGAAATCGAATGCCTGCGGGCGCTGGTGTACCAGGCCACCGAGCAGTACATCAAGGGCCAGGACGTGACGCGCCTGGCCTCCATGGCCAAGCTCAAGGCCGGCCGCCTGGGCCGGGAAGTCAGCGACAGTTGCCTGCAATATTGGGGCGGCATGGGGTTCATGTGGGACAACCCGGTGGCCCGGGCTTATCGCGATGTGCGGCTGGTGTCGATTGGTGGTGGGGCGGACGAGATCATGCTGGGGATCATCTGCAAATTGATGGGCACCCTGCCGGGGAAGAAGTCGTGAACACGTTGTTGCTGGAACCGCATAACGGGGTGCTGCATGTGACCCTCAATCGGCCGGACAGCCGCAATGCCATGAGCCTGGAAATGGTCAACGAACTGCGTGCGGTACTGGCCGATGTGGCTGGGGACAAGAGCGTGCGGGCGTTGGTTATCAGCGGCGCGGGTGGGCATTTTTCGGCCGGTGGCGATGTGAAGGACATGGCTCGCGCGGGAGCCGCGGGCGGCTTGCAGGCGTTGAACCGGGCGTTCGGTACGCTGTTGCAGGAAGTGGAGGCGCTGCCGCAGGTGGTGATTGTGGTGCTTGAGGGTGCCGTGCTGGGCGGCGGGTTTGGGTTGGTGTGTGTCAGTGATGTAGCGATTGCGGATCATCAGGCGCAGTTTGGGTTGCCGGAGACCGGCCTTGGGTTGTTGCCGGCGCAGATTGCCCCGTTCGTGGTGAAGCGTATCGGGCTGACCCAGGCGCGGCGGCTGGCTTTGACGGCGGCGCGGTTTGATGGGGTTGAGGCGCTGCGGTTGGGGTTGGTGCATTTTGTGGAGCACGATCCGCAGGCGTTGGCGGAGCGGCTGGATGAGGTGTTGGGGCAGGTTTTGCGGTGTGCTCCGGGGGCTAATGCGCGGACCAAGGCGTTGCTGCTGGCCAGTGGTGAGCAGGTTTTGGGGCCGTTGTTGGACCAGGCTGCCGAGTGGTTTGCCGAGGCGGTTTGTGGTGAGGAAGGGGTTGAGGGGACTCAGGCGTTTGTGCAGAAGCGCAGGCCGGGGTGGGCGCGATGAATCGGGGGCATATCCGTTATTTTTGTAATGGCGACTATGGGTTCCGCTCTTACAGCGGGTCACTTTTGAAAAGCGCAAAAGTAACCAAAACGCTCTTGCCCCACCACTCGGCACCTCGCCTAGGCTCGGTGTGCCCTCACTCCGGCTTTGGAGCGTGGGCCGCCGTCATGGGCCATCCTTGGCCCAGGACGGCTAACCCGGCGTCCTGCCGGGTTACCCACGCTCCAAAGCCTGCGTTCGGCCAGCGTGGTTTAACGGGGCGCCCAAGATCAAGATCAAAAGCCAGAGCACAGCGGCCTACCGGCCGGCTTGAGTGTTGAAGAGCAAAATCAAAAGCTGAAGCGGGCACGGTCAAATGTGGGAGCTGGCTTGCCTGCGATGGCATCGCCTCGGTGTATCTGAAAAACCGAGTTGTCTGCATCGCAGGCAAGCCAGCTCCCACAGAAAAGCAGAGCTGCATCAGCTTCAGATTTGGCTTTCGCTCTGGATCTTGCCTTTGCTTTTAACACTCAAGCCGGCCGGGAGGCCGCTGTGCTCTTGATCTGCTTTTGATCTTGATCTGACTGCCCCATTCAGCCCGAGGCCGAACGCAGGTATTGCGGAGCGGGTAAACCGGCAGGACGCCGGTTTAGCCGCGCCGGGCCATGGATGGCCCGTCGCGGCGGCCCGCGGAGCAATGCCGGAGTGAGGGAACGCCGAGCCACAGCGAGGCGCCGACAGGCGGGGCAGAGCGTTTTGGTTACTTTTGCGCTTTTCAAAAGTGACCCGCTGTAAGAGCGGAACCATAAGCAGCCGTTACCGAAGAAACGGATATGTACCCGACAAGCCAAGGACCACCACCATGCCGATGTTCAACAAAATCCTCATAGCCAACCGTGGCGAAATCGCCTGCCGCATCCAGCGCACCGCCCAATCCCTGGGCTACCGCACCGTAGCGATCTACAGCGAAGCCGACACCGACGCCCTGCACGTCCAGATGGCCGACGAAGCCATCAACATCGGCCCCGCCCCGGTCACCCAGTCCTACCTGAACATCGAAGCCATCCTCAACGCAGCCCACCGCACCGGCGCCGACGCCATCCACCCCGGCTACGGCTTCCTCTCCGAAAACCCCGACTTCGCCCGAGCCTGCGCAAACGCCGGCCACACCTTCATCGGCCCCAGCCCCGAAGCCATCGACCTGATGGGCAGCAAACGCCTCTCAAAAATCGCCATGCTCAACGCCGGCGTCCCCTGCATCAAGGGCTACCAAGGCCCCGACCAGGACGACCCAACCCTGCAACAACAAGCCACCCACATCGGCTACCCACTGATGATCAAGGCCAGCGCCGGCGGCGGCGGCCGCGGCATGCGCCTGGTACACAACCCCGACACCCTGCTGGAACACCTGCGCACCGCCCGCTCCGAAGCACAAAACGCCTTCGGCAGCGCGGAACTCATCCTCGAACAAGCCCTGATCGCCCCCCGCCACGTCGAAATCCAACTGTTCGGCGACACCCACGGCAACCTGATCTACCTCGGCGAACGCGACTGCTCGGTCCAGCGCCGCCATCAAAAAGTCATCGAAGAAGCCCCCTGCCCCGTCATGACCCCCGAGCTGCGCCAAGCCATGGGCGAAGCCGCCCTCAAGGCCGCGCGCGCCGTCAATTACGTCGGCGCCGGCACGGTGGAGTTCCTGCTCGACCGCGACGGCAATTTCTACTTCCTGGAAATGAACACCCGCCTGCAGGTCGAACACCCGGTCACCGAACTGATCACCGGCCTCGACCTCGTCGCCTGGCAACTGCACATCGCCGCCGGCCAACCTTTGCCCCTGAGTCAGGAACAAGTGACCCTCACCGGCCACGCCATGGAAGTGCGCCTGTACGCCGAAGACCCGGCCCAGGGCTTCCTCCCGCAAACCGGCGACGTACTGCGCTGGGACCCGGCGCCAGGTGTGCGCATCGATCATGGCGTACTGGAAGGCCAGCGCATCACCCCGTTCTACGACTCGATGCTGGGCAAGATCATCGCCCACGGCGCCACCCGCGAAGAGGCCCGGCGCAAGCTGGTCAGGGCCGTGGAAGACTGCGTGCTGCTCGGCGTGCCCACCAACCAGCGCCTGCTGGCCAGCCTGCTCAAGCATCCACACTTCATCGCCGGCGATTTCAGCACCGGCTTTATTGCCGAACACTTCAGCGACATCCCGCGTACCCACGCGACCAACGAAGAGCTGGCCCTGGCCGCCGCGCTGTTTTACCAACACAGCGCCAGCGCTCACACCCAGCCATTATCCGGCTGGCGCAACAACGCCAGCGTGCCCTGGACCTGGCAATTGGCCGAACACGACGAGCCCCGGGCCATCAGCCTCAGTGTGCTGGCGGACAATTGCCTGCACGTCGAGATTGATCAGCACGCCATCGAAATACGCGACCTCTCCACCGACGGACGCTGGGCCACCGCCGTTCTCAACGGCATTCGCCGTCGCATTGCCTACCACCTGCAAGGCACCCGGCTCTGGTTGCCCGGCGTGTGCATCAATGATCGAACCCAAACCGTCGCCACCCGCCAGGCCGAGGCCGGCAACGGCACGGTCAAGGCGCCGATGGACGGGGCAATTGTCGAAGTACGGGTCAGCGAAGGCGATTCGGTCAGCAAGGGCCAGCTGTTGCTGGTGCTGGAAGCGATGAAAATGGAGCACCCACTCAAGGCCGGCATGAGTGGCGTGGTCAAGCGAATCCAGGCGGTTGCAGGCGATCAGGTCAGGAACCGTCAGATTTTGCTGGAGATCGAGTAAGCCCTGGGCGGAACTAGCAGGCTTGGCTACGCTCTATCCCCATCAGGACGGGAAGAGTACGGGAACCTGCGATGCCTCATTGGCTGATTATTGATCTTGAAGCCACAACGGATGAAGGCGGCTGGCCCGTGACCGAGATGGAAATCATCGAAATCGGTGTGAGCCTGGTCAACCGCCAGGGCCGTGAACTGGACCATTTCCAGCGTTTCGTGCGGCCATTGCGCAGGCCGCTGCTGACGCCGTTCTGCCGCCAGTTGACCCACATCACCCAGGCGAATATCGACGCTGCCGCGCCGTTGATCGAGGTGTGGCCGCTGTTCGAACGCTGGCTTGGCCAGCACCAGGCACGCCTGGAAGGCTGGGCGAGCTGGGGTGACTACGATCGCCAGCAACTGGAACTGGAGTGGCAGCGCCATGGCTTGAGCAGCGTGCTGGGCCAGACACCCCACGTGAACCTCAAGCAACGCTTCGCCAAGGCCCGGCGCCTGGACAAGCCGCTGGGGCTCAACGGCGCGCTGCAACTGGCCGGCATGCAGTTCCACGGCCAACAGCATCGGGCGCTGGAAGATGCACGCAATACCGCACGGCTGCTGCCGTTGATTTTGCCCGTGTAGAAGGCATACTGGCCGACCTTTCTTGACCCTTTTCCGAGGATTCGCCCATGTTTAAAGTCAACGAGTACTTCGACGGCACCGTCAAGTCGATCGCTTTCGGCACTGCAGAAGGTCCGGCGACCATCGGCGTCATGGCCCCGGGTGAATACGAGTTCGGCACTGCCCAGCGTGAAATCATGCACGTGGTATCGGGCGCACTGACCGTCAAGCTGCCAGACAGCACCGACTGGGAAACCTTCGCCGCCGGCAGCCAGTTCAACGTGCCAGCCAACAGCAAGTTCCAGCTGAAGGTGGCGGTCGACACCGCCTACCTGTGCGAATACCGCGGCTAAACGTTCGATAGCCGAAAAAAATGCCCGTCTCGCGAGAGACGGGCATTTTTCATTTCAGGGCTGCTTACTCCAGGATCGTCACCGGCATGCCGACTTCCAGGCGGCCCACCCCATCGTTGACCAGGTTCTGCCCGAACATCACATCGCCCTCTTGCTCGCGGTAGGTCTTGAGCGTGGCCAGCGGTTCGCGGTCGGCACTGCGCTCGCCACTCGCCGGGTCGATGGTGGTGAGGATGCAGCGTGAGCAGGACTTGACCACGCGAAACTCCACGTCACCGATCCGTATCCGCTTCCAGCCGTCTTCGGCAAAGGCTTCGCTGCCCTCGATCACCAGGTTGGGGCGAAAACGCAGCATCTCCATGGGCCGACCGATACGCTGGGACAGGTCATCCAGGGACGCCTGGCCGATCAGCAGCAACGGAAAGCCATCGGCAAACGCGACCTTGTCATCATCCTTGCCGTAGCCGGCCTCGGTCGTGCGCGCACGGGACAGCGGCACTTGCACCAGTCGCGTGGGTTTGCCGATGAATTCGCTGAGCCAGGCGCCCGCCTCGTCACCGGCATCCGGCACGCGCAAGGTGTCGCGCCAGATGGTCACGCCGCGCAACTCGGCATCGCTGCCGGGCAGTGGCACGTCAAGGGCAGGTTGGCCTTCGGCGCTCAAGGTCAGGCCACCGGCGCTGTTCCACAGCGCCGAGAGCTGGCTCATCCTGGCCACGGCGCGCTGGGTCAGGAAACGCCCGCTGGCCTCGTCCACCAACATCCAGCGTCGATCCCCGTCGAGCCCGAGTGTGTCCAGGCCGATCTGCTGCAAGGATTCACCCTTGCCGGACTTCAAGGGGTATCGGTACAACGCGCTGAGACGAAGCATGGGCCTGCATTCCTGAGGGACAAAGCCGTCACCCTAAGCTCAAGCCGGGACTTCGTCCAGCATCAGGCGCTGACGCACCACGTCCACCAACTTGTCGGGCTGGAACTTGGAGAGGAAGTTGTCGCAACCGACCTTCTTCACCATCGAGTCGTTGAAGCTGCCGGACAACGACGTATGCAGCACCACGTACAGGCCGCGCAGGCGCGGGTCGTTGCGAATCTCGGTGGTCAGGCGGTAGCCGTCCATCTCGGGCATTTCGGCGTCGGTGAAGATCATCAACAGCTTGTCGGTCATCACCTGGCCACTGTCGGCCCAGGCCTTGAGCATGTTCAATGCCTTGAGGCCGTCGCTGGCAATGTGCATCTTCACCCCCAACTGTCCGAGGGTGTCACGCAGTTGCGAGAGGGCGACGTTGGAGTCATCCACCAGCAGCACTTCGCGGCCGCGGGCGCGTTCCAGCACCGGGTCTTCAAGTTTCTCGCGGGAAACCTTGGCGTTGTAGGGCACGATTTCGGCGAGGACTTTTTCCACGTCGATGATTTCCACCAACTGGTCATCGACCTTGCTGATGGCCGTCAGGTAATGCTGGCGCCCGGCACTTGCCGGCGGCGGCAGGATCGCCTCCCAGTTCATGTTGACGATGCGGTCGACGCCGCCCACCAGGAACGCCTGCACCGAGCGGTTGTACTCGGTGACGATAATGGTGCTGTTGGGGCCCGGAATCAGCGGACGCATGCCAATCGCCTGGGACAGGTCGATCACCGGCAACGTCTGCCCACGCAGGTTGACCACGCCGCAGACAAATGGGTGGCGCTGGGGCATCAGGGTCAACTTGGGCAGTTGCAGCACTTCCTGCACCTTGAACACGTTGATCGCGAACAGCTGCCGCCCGGCCAGGCGAAACATGAGGATCTCCAGGCGATTCTCACCCACCAATTGTGTGCGTTGATCTACCGTGTCGAGAATGCCGGCCATTAAAGACTCCTGGGGTTTAGCGGATGGATAGTGCTGGTCACTGAAGCAGGTTATCGGCGGCAAACGCCGGACCTTGACCCCCCACTAAAATGCCATGCAAATCCATTGATGTCACACTGACATCATGCTTTACTGAACCCGCTTCAACGCAAGGCCCATCACCACCGCCGCGTGACCGCAAAGTCTGCGCGAGGTTCCGCTATGTAAGGGATTCCCCTATCCACAATCAGGACCAACCTGATATTCGCGATATCTAATAGCCATTAATGTGACGCCATTCTCATTGCATGAATGGAGTCAGGCTTTTGTTTGCTATCGCAAGCCCACGGCCAACGGATCATCCAGTGGCTTATGTACTGGCACCCAAAGAAGTTGTGCGAATGTCCCTGGAAATTGTGGGGTACTCGGACGACGGCCGTCATTCAAATAAATTTCCTACTGAAAAGTCGGAACGGGCCTACAGATATTCGTCATATTTCAGCGGTAGTTTTACGCCATTCAACCGGTGCAACATCTCATCATCCGATCGTATGTTCTGGAGACTTGTGTGATGAACGACGGCAAAGAGTGGCAACTTGCACTTCCCGAGTTCCTCCTCGAAGCGGAAATGTTGCTGGCCAAGTCTGAAGAATGCTTGAGCCACCTGCATTTGATCCGCAACGACAGTGACGCGATCGACTGCATGAAAACCAACCTGATCAAGCTCGCGGAAAAATCCGAAGCCCTGGCCCTGAGGGCGATCAGCGAGTTCTCACGGCATATCCAGTACCTGATCAGCAACGCCGCCAGCCCCCTGCAACTGCATGACGAAGCACTTGATGCACTGCACAACTGCCTCACCCTGCTAGCCTGGCAACTGGAGTTGATCGATACAAAAACCGGCAAGCTCGGCCTGGATGAAACGGAACAAACCGTGTTGATCGCCACCGTTGTCCAACACATCCCCCAAAGCGATTTCGGCTATAAGCAACAACACAGGCCTTACGCTATTTGAGGCTTCTTCGCATTTAAGCGACAAAAATGTCGCATTCAATTGCCTGATTATCTAAAAACGACACCACAACTATTTATGCATCACGACGTCGTTAGCAGAAAAATATCAATAAGCCACTAACGACAATACTGATACAAAACAACTTCAATGATACAACTTCCCCACTCGTTGAACTCCGGGACTACCTTCCGGGACGCTGCCGTGATTAATACGCCTCATCCCGCTCGGCGCCAGGCGACCAACGGTAATAGTGGTGGTACCATGCCCCGCTCGAAGTGACTCAACTTCATGATGCATATAAACGTGAAATGCGCCTCCTATGTACGCCAGCCTGAAGTCACTCATCGCAAGGTCCGTGTCCCGAAGCAATGCACGCTGGATAACCCTCGCGCTATGCCTGTGCGCGTGCCTGCTCAGCCTGTGGGCTTATGCACACTCGGCCGATCTTCCCCTGGCGCTGTTGTCAGTGAACCTGGCCACCCTGCTGGTGGTGGGCTTGCAACAGTGGCGCTCACGCAAGTCCATCAAGTTCCAGCCCCAGGAGTTGGCCGACCGTCTGTTGCAGGTCCAGGAAAACGAACGTCATCGCCTCAGCCGCGAACTGCACGACGATATCGGCCAACTGTTGACCGCCGCCAAGCTGCAAAGTGAATGGCTCAAGCGCCGTCTTCCGGAAAACCTGCAGGGCCACTGTGCGGTGCTGTGCAACACCCTCAACGAAACCCTGGCCAAGGTGCAGGACGTGTCGGCCATCCTCAACCCCCGGCAACTGGCGAGCCTGGGCCTTGAGGCGAGCCTGCGGGCGCATCTGCTCAAGACCCTGGAAAACACCCGGGTAAGCTGGAGCCTGGAATGCCATCAACGGCTGACCGGCATCCCGGAAGAGATGGCTGTTGCCGCCTTTCGCATTACCCAGGAAGCCGTCACCAACATGCTGCGCCATGCCCAGGCACGTAACCTGCTGGTACGCCTGCAACGCCTGCCCGAAGGCCTGTCACTGTTTATCAGCGATGACGGCCAGGGCTTTTCGCCCGCCATCAACCCCGCCCAGGAAGGCCAGCGGGGCATGGCCGGGATGTCCGAGCGGATTGATCAACTGGGAGGCACATTGTCGGTCAATAGCCAGCCAGGCTCCGGGACGAGGATCGAAGCGCTTTTCCCCTGGGCGCCCCGCGCCCTCGAACGGGCCAACCCCCATAAGGTTCTAGAGTGACGTGCAACTTACTCCTGGTGGATGACCACTCCCTGATCAGGGCCGGCGTGCGTGCGCTGGTCATGGATATTCCCGGCTACGCGGTGATCGGTGAAGCGAGCGACGGCGCGCAGTTGCTGGAGCGGTTTGACGCGCTGCAACCCGACATCGTGCTGCTTGACCTGTCGATGAAGCACACCGGCGGGCTCGATGCATTGAAAGACCTCAAGCGCGCCTACCCGAAGAGCAAGGTGCTGATCCTGTCGATGCACACCGACCCGGAGCTGATCATGTGTGCGCTGGAGTCCGGCGCCCATGGCTACCTGCTCAAGGACACCACTGCCAATGAGCTGGAGCACGCGCTGCTGGCGTTGCGCAACAACGAACGCTACCTCAGCCCGGCAATCGCCCATACGGTGATCAACCAGGCGCTGATCCGCAATCAGGCCCAGGTCAACCCGCCGCCCCACAGCCACAACCTGACGGCACGCCAGTTGGAAATCCTGCGCTTGATCGTGCGCGGCAAGTCCACCCGTGAAATCGCCAATGGCCTGGGTCTGAGCATCAAGACCGTGGAAGCCCACCGCTCGCAGATCATGAAGCGCCTGCAGATTTTCGACGTGGCGGGCCTGGTGCTGTTCGCAGTGCGCGAACAGATCATCAGCCTTGACGATTAGTCAGCAACGGTGAGTCCTCCGGCAGATGCACCCGCAGTGCCTGGGGCAAGGCCGAGAAGTGCAAGTCGTCACCCTGGAGTGGTTCGCCGTCGAGGTTGATCGCCAGCCCTTCGGCGACCTTGATTTCGACCCACGGCAAGCGCGCCCGCACAAACATATTGTCCAGCCCCCAGCCGTCCGTCATCAGGTTGCGCAGGGTGCCGACCACTTCCTGCGGCGCCGGCAAGATGCTGATATCCAACAAACCATCATCGGCCAGGGCGCCGGGGCACAGCACGTGGCCACCACCGGCCTGGCGCCCGTTGCCGATGCCCAGGGCCAGCAGCTCGCCGCGCCAGTGAAAGTCAGGGCCCTGCAATTCACCGTAGGCCGCGCGCAACTCGCTGAAGCGTGACAGGCCGGTGAACAGATAGGCCGCGCCACCGAGGACTTTCTTCAAGTCTTCGGAGGTGTTGGCGGTGACCTGGCTGCCAAAACCACCAGTGGCCATATTCAGGAAGATCTGCCCGCCTACTTCGCCCAGGTCGATGGCACGGGCCGGTACATCCAGCAGGTCCAGGGCCTGCTCGGGCTCCAGCGGCACACCGGCGGCGCGGGCAAAATCGTTGGCGGTACCGAGGGGCATCAGCACCAGGCTGGCCTCGGTCTTGGCCCGGGCCATGGCCTCGGCCACATCCCGCAGGGTGCCGTCACCGCCGCCGGCAATCAGCCGCGTGTAGCCATCGGCAAGGGCCTGATCGACAAACCGCTGGGCATCGCCACCCTCCCACGTCACCCGTACGGCCAGGTCCCAGCCCTGCTCGCGCTTGCCCTGCACCGCCGCCCGCACCTGCTCGTTGAGGGCTTGCTTGCCGTGCAGAATCAACAGTGCCTTGGGTGTGCTCATGGATGAATGCTCCTGGGTTTAAGGTTCCTGAGGGATGTTGACCGTGGCCAATCGAAAAAAAGCCATCGGATGTAGAAATTAACCGGGTTTTGTAGCGTTTCTGACACGGATCAACTCGCACTTGGCGAAATCGACCTAGACTTATACCTATTCCCACCCGACAAGGCCGTCGCACCATGATCACCATGTCCGCCTTCCACTCCATGCTTATCCCCATCCTGACCGGCATGATCCTCCTGGCCATCGGCTTCAACTTCCGCGACAAACCCATCGGTGTGTTCGGCATGTGGATCGGCATGCTGCTGATCCTCGGCACCGTGGTTTACAAGATCCTCGCCAAACTCGCCGAATGACAATCTCACTCGCATTGCACATGACGGCCTCGTACACTCGGTCAATTCGTCGTTTTTAAGGTTGACCGCCTCGTGCTTGCCCGTCTGTTTGCCCTGCCCTGTTGCCTGCTTTTCTGCCTGCTGACCCTGCTGCCCATGGCGCCTGCCCACGCCGTGAGCCTGCCAGGGCTGCTGGGCAGCAACACCAAAACCCAGCCGCAAGCCGACGTCCCGTTGGGCCAGTCCCTGGACGAGGTGATCAAGACCCTGGAAAACGACCAGCAGCGCACCAAGCTGCTGAGCGACCTGAAAAAGCTTCGTGAGACCACGCAAAAGGCCCAGCCCGCCGCCGAACTGGGTGTGCTCGGTTTGATCGGCGGTACGCTGTCGAGCCTGGAGCAACAATTCTCCGGTGCCGACAGCCCGCTCAATCGCTGGTCCAACGAGTTTGACCAGGCCAAGGATGAACTCACCGCACTGATGCTGCCGGCCAGCGAATGGCTGCCGATCATCTTTGCCTTTGCCATGATCCTGATGCTCTGGAGCCTGCTGGCCGCGATCCTGATCTGGCTCAGCCACCGGGTGCGCGAGCGCTTCGGCCTGACCGAAGAACTGCCGCAACACCCCAAGACCTGGGACCTGCTGCGCTTTGCCCTGCGCAAGCTCGGCCCGTGGCTGATCGCGTTGGTGATCACCGTCTACATGAGTTACGCACTGCCCTCGTCCCTCGGCAAATCCCTGGCGATGGTGCTGGCCTATGCGCTGGTGGTGGGCACCTGCTTCTCGGCGATCTGCGTGGTCGCCTTTTCCGTACTCGACGGCCCGCACCGTCACCGCGCGTTGTACATCCTGCGCCACCAGGCCTTCCGGCCGTTATGGCTGATCGGCAGCTTTGCCGCCTTTGGCGAAGCCGTCAGCGACCCGCGCCTGGCCGAGAGCCTGGGCCAGCACCTGTCCCATGTCGCCGCGACCATCGCCAATGTCATGGCCGCGCTGTCCACCGGTGTGTTCATCCTGCGATTCCGCCGGCCGATTGCGCACCTGATCCGCAACCAGCCGCTGTCCCGCCGCCTGACCCGCCGCGCCCTGAGTGACACTATCGAAATCGTCGGTACCTTCTGGTACCTGCCGGCGTTGCTGCTGGTGGGCATCTCGCTGTTCGCCACCTTCGTCTCCGCCGGCGACACCAGCACCGCCCTGCGCCAGTCGTTGTTGTGCACGGTATTGCTGGTGCTGTGCATGGTGATCAACGGCCTGGTGCGCCGCCATTCACTCAAGCCGCAGCGTGGGCACAAGCGCCATGCGCTGTACTCCGAGCGCCTGAAAAGCTTCGTCTACACCCTCGCCCACCTGGTGGTGTGGCTGGTGTTTATCGAACTCGGCCTGCGGGTCTGGGGCCTGTCGCTGATCCGCTTTACCGAAGGCGACGGGCATGAAATCAGCGTCAAGCTGTTCGGCCTTGCCGGCACATTGCTGTTTGCCTGGCTGATCTGGATCCTCAGCGACACCGCGATCCACCACGCCCTCACCCGCTCGCGCAAAGGCCTGGCCAACGCGCGTGCGCAAACGATGATGCCGTTGATTCGCAACGTGCTGTTCGTGACCATCTTCATCATTGCCGCCATCGTCGCCCTGGCGAACATGGGCATGAACGTCACGCCGCTGCTGGCGGGTGCCGGTGTGATCGGCCTGGCCATCGGTTTTGGTGCACAGTCGCTGGTGGCGGATTTGATCACCGGCCTGTTCATCATTATCGAAGACTCCCTGGCAATTGATGACTACGTGGATGTCGGCGGCCACCTGGGGACGGTCGAAGGCTTGACCATCCGTACCGTGCGCCTGCGGGACATCGACGGCATCGTGCATACGATCCCGTTCAGTGAAATCAAAAGCATCAAGAACTACTCCCGGGAGTTCGGCTACGCGATCTTCCGGGTGGCGATTCCCTACAACATGGAAATCGACGACGCCATCAAGCTGATGCGCGACGTCGGGCAGAAGATGCGCAACGACCCGTTGCAGCGGCGCAATATCTGGTCGCCGCTGGAGATTCAGGGTGTAGAAAGTTTCGAGTCCGGCAGTGCGATTCTTCGCGCCCGCTTCAAGACCGCGCCGATCAAGCAGTGGGAGGTTTCGCGGGCGTTCAACCTGTCGCTCAAGCGTCACCTCGACGAAGCCGGGCTGGACCTGGCCACCCCACGCTTGAGCGTGCAAGTGGTGACAGCGGCGGGAGGCGTGCAAGAGAAAGAATAAGCGCTGCCCGGACGACGTCAGGATCAACAACAATAATCATGGAGAGTCCTTATGCGTTTGACCGGTCTTACACACCAATGGGTATTCGGCCTGCTGTGCGGTGTCGCCAGCAGCGCGGTCATCGCCGCCAGCAGCGGCCAGGACAGTGCCCGCGAAACCATCGCCGCCCAGGCCAAAGTACTGGAACCGGCCTTGCTGGAAACCCGGCGCGACATCCACGCCCATCCTGAACTGGGCAATACCGAACATCGCACCGCGGAGCTGGTGGCCAAGCAACTGCGGGAGATGGGGCTGGAGGTCAAGACTGGCGTGGCGCGCACGGGCGTTGTCGCCATCCTCAAGGGCGCCCTGCCCGGCCCGACCGTGGCCTTGCGCGCCGACATGGATGCGCTGCCGGTCAAGGAAGTCTCCGGCCTGCCCTTCGCCTCGAAGGCCAAGGGTGTGTACCTCGATAAAGAAGTCGACGTGATGCACGCCTGCGGCCACGACGCCCACACCGCCATCCTGCTGAGCACGGCGAAAATCCTTACAGGTATGCGCGATCGTCTGCCTGGGACCGTGGTGTTTTATTTCCAGCCGGCTGAAGAAGGCCCGAGCGACTTTATCCCCGACGGTAAAAACACTTGGGGCGCGAAGATGATGGTGCAGGAAGGGCTGATGAAATCGCCCAAGCCGGATGCCGTTTTTGGGCTGCATGTGTGGGCCGGGGTGCCTGCGGGGCAGATTGCGTATCGGCCGGGGCCGACGCTGGCGAGCTCGGATGACCTGCGGATCAAGATCCTGGGCAAGCAGACCCATGCGGGGCGGCCGTGGGATGGGATCGATCCGATTACCGTGGGGGCGCAGGCCATTGTGGGGCTGCAGACGGTGGTCAGTCGGCGTACCGACATTTCTTCGTTTCCGGCGGTGGTGAGTATTGGCACCATCAACGGAGGGACGCGGTACAACATCATTCCCGAGTCGGTGGACATGAGTGGGACCATTCGCTCCTACGACTATGGCATTCGCCAGAAGCTGCATGCGGATGTGCGGCAGACCGTAGAGAAGATTGCCGAGAGTGGTGGGGCGAAGGCTGAGGTGACGATCATTGAGAAGTACGACCCGACCATCAACAACCCGGCGCTGACCGAGAAGATGCTGCCGAGTTTGCGTTGGGCGGCGAATGGCGACGTAGTGAATGCCCCGTTGGTGGGTGGGGCTGAGGACTTCTCGTTTTATGCCAAGGAAGCGCCAGGGTTGTTTGTGTTTCTGGGGGTGACGCCGAGGGATCAGGACATGAGCAAGGCGGCACCGAATCATAATCCGGGGTTCTTTGTGGATGAGTCGGCGTTGGTGGTTGGGGTACGGACGCTGGCATCGTTGGCGACGGATTATTTGTATGCCAATGCGGCGGATTGAGGGTATATCCGTTATTCAGGTAACGGCCGCCTAGGGTTCCGCTCTTGCCCCACCACTCTGCACCTCGCTCGGGCTTAAGTGTGGTGAAGCAACAGCAAACCCAAAGGCGGACACGATCCAAATGTGGGAGCGGGCTTGCTCGCGAAGGGCGTTAACGATGACGTGGGTATCCTGACTCAACGCGGCGCCCTCAGGTTTTTCGCGAGCAAGCCCGCTCCCACATAAAGCGGCTCTGCTTTTGCTCTAACACTCGGGTCATCGGGGTAAAGCCCTGTGCTTACTTGGGGCTGGGCCGGCATTCCAGCTGTTCAAAAGTGAGCCGCTGTGAGAGCGGAACCAAAAGCCGCCGTGACCTAAATAACGGATACACACAGGCAAAACGTCAAACCACATCCACCCCCACATGAATCGCATCATGCCGCCAAAACTCCAGATCACAATCAATCAACCGCTCATGCTGATCATAATTAACCCGAGCAATCCGCAACCCCGGGCTCCCCACCGACACCCTCAACGCCGCCGCAGCCTCAACCTGCAATGACGTCGGCACAATCTCAAACCGCACCCGCCCGTAGTGCAAGTCATACACCCGCGCATACAACTCCGTAATCGACTGATTCAAATCACACCCCAGAATCCCCGGAAAATACTGCGGGTTCAGATAGTGCTCCACATACAACACCAACCGCCCATCAATCCTGCGCCCCCGGCAAATCTGAATCACGCTGGACAACGCCGGCAACTGCAACCACGCACACACCGCCGCCGAAGCCGGCTGCAACCGCGCCGAAATCACCTCGGTCGACGGCACCCGCCCCTGGGCACTCACCATCGCGTGAAAATGACTGCGCTGCATCAGGTTATAGGCAAGCCTGGGCGGCGACACAAACCACCCTCGCCGCTCCTCGCGATAAATCTGCCCTTGTGCCTCAAGTTGTAACAAGGCTTCCCGCACCGTAATCCGGGTGGTACCAAACAACTCGCTGAGCTTGCGCTCGGCCGGCAGCTTACTGGCAGGCGCCAACAAGCCATGGTCGATCTGCTCTTGCAGCGCCAGGCCAATGGTTGTCACCGCCTTGGTTGCCTCATCACGCATCAACGTTACCTATCTGGACTAGACCAGCACTATTCAGGTGCACAAAACGCCCGCTAAACGCGCCTCTGCTGTTGCGTGCAAGCCTAGGCATTGCACATGACCGACAGATGACAGCGCCTCGCGACGTCCTGCCACAAGACCTGCAATACATCGGCCAAGTCCAAGGCTTCCGGGCGGTTTGGCATGGTCTACGCTTACCCGGTGATCCCCCGTCCAGGCCAACAAAAAACGACATCGACATGAAACTGTCATCCGCCACGCCTAAATTGGCTCGTGTATTGCTGACCTAGACCAACACCACCGCAAACGTCGATAAAAACGCAGCGTTGAAAACGCCCAAAGGAGCTTCGGATGAAACAGCTTTTCCTGGCATCACTGTTAGGCTCGACCATTGCCATGTGCACCGCCGCCATGGCCGCTGATACCGATCTAAAAACCCTGGAAGCCGCCGCGAAAGCGGAAGGCGCCGTCAACAGCGTCGGCATGCCCGATGACTGGGCCAACTGGAAAGGCACCTGGGACGACCTGGCCAAGACCTACGGCCTCAAGCACATCGACACCGACATGAGCTCCGCCCAGGAAGTCGCCAAGTTTGCGGCAGAGAAAGACAACGCCAGCGCCGACATCGGCGACGTGGGTGCAGCCTTCGGCCCGATCGCGGTGAAACAGGGCGTTACCCAACCGTACAAACCGACCACCTGGGCACAAGTCCCGGATTGGGCGAAAGACAAAGACGGTAACTGGGCCCTGGCCTACACCGGCACCATCGCCTTTATCGTCAACAAAAAACTCCTGCACGGCTCCGAAGCTCCGAAAAGCTGGGCTGACCTGAAGACCGGCAAATACAAGGTTTCCATCGGTGACGTGAGCACCGCCGCCCAGGCGGCCAACGGCGTACTCGCCGCCGCACTGGCCAACGGTGGCGACGAGAAGAACATTCAGCCGGCGCTGCTGATGTTCGCCGACATCGCCAAGCAAGGCCGCCTGTCGCTGGCCAACCCAACCATCGCCACCATGGAAAAAGGCGAAGTGGAAGTGGGCGTGGTCTGGGACTTCAACGGCCTGAGCTACAAGGCCAAGATGGCCAACCCGGATGACTACGTGGTGCTGATCCCATCGGACGGCTCGGTGATTTCCGGCTACACCACCATCATCAACAAATACGCCAAGCACCCGAACGCCGCCAAGCTGACCCGCGAATACATCTTCAGCGACGCCGGCCAGACCAACCTGGCGCGTGGCAATGCGCGGCCGATCCGTGCCGAGCACCTGACCTTGCCAGCCGACGTACAGGCCAAGCTGCTGCCTAACGAGCAGTACAAGAAAGTCACGCCGATCAAGGACGCCGACGCTTGGGAGAAGACCTCCAAAGCACTGCCGCAGAAGTGGCAGGAAGAAGTCATCATCAATATGCAATAAGGCTTAACACGCCTGTTCAAGTGGAACGCGGTCAGTGTGGGAGCTGGCTTGCCTGCGACAGCGGTATGACATTCAGCAGTATTGTCGACTGACACACCGCTATCGCAGGCAAGCCAGCTCCCACATTTGATCGGTGTTCCAACCGAAAAACCGAGTCAAGCCTATTTGTTGCGGAGCCCCAGCCCCTATGAAGCACAACGTCATCCTTGTCGTGCTCGACGGCCTGAATTACGAGGTTGCCCGACACGCCATGGGGCACTTGCAGGCCTATGTCGGCGCAGGACGCGCAGCACTGTACAAACTGGAATGTGAACTGCCGGCCCTGTCCCGGCCACTGTACGAATGCATCCTCACCGGCGTCCCGCCGATCGAGAGCGGCATCGTCCACAACAACGTCTCGCGCCTGTCCAACCAGCGCAGCATTTTCCATTACGCCAGCGACGCCGGTTTATCCACGGCGGCGGCGGCGTATCACTGGGTCAGCGAGTTGTATAACCGCTCGCCCTTTATCGCCGCCCGGGATCGGCATACCAGCGACACGGCCCTGGCGATCCAGCACGGGCATTTCTACTGGAATGACCATTACCCGGACTCGCACCTGTTTGCCGACGCCGAAAGCCTGCGCCTCAAACACGCGCCGAATTTCCTGGTGGTGCACCCGATGAACATCGACGATGCCGGCCACAAGCACGGCCTCGACACCCCGCAATACCGCAACAGCGCGCGCTCGGCCGACATCATCCTCGCCGACTACCTGCAAGGCTGGCTCGACGCCGGTTACCAGGTACTGGTGACGGCCGACCACGGCATGAACAACGACCGCTCCCACAACGGCCTGCTGCCGGAAGAACGGGAAGTGCCGCTGTTTGTGCTGGGTGATGCCTTCAGCCTCGACACCCACGCCACGCCCAAACAAACCGAGCTGTGCGGCACCGTCTGCGAGCTGTTGGGTGTACCCCACGACAAACCTGTATGCCGGGAGCTGTTGAAGTGAATTCAGTGATCCGCGGCAAATGGCTGGCCGCCTTGTGCCTGGTGCCCTTCGCGCTGTTTTTTATCGTGTTCGAGATCGCTCCACTGTTCTGGGTGCTGGTCAGCAGCCTGCAATCGGAAGAGTTTGGCTGGGGCCTGGCCAACTTCAGCAAGATCGCCAATTCGAAATTCTACCTGCAGGCAATCCAGTACAGCCTGGAGATCAGTTTCTACTCCAGTGTGTTCGGGATCGTCATTGCCGTGCTGGGCAGTTACTCGCTGCGTCGGGTGGATGGCCGGCTGCGCAATTTCGTGACCGCCTTCGCCAACATGACCAGCAACTTCTCCGGTGTACCCCTGGCCTTCGCCTTCATCATCCTGCTGGGGTTCAACGGCAGCATCACTATCATGCTCAAGCAGGCCGGGATCATTCAGGACTTCAACCTGTATTCCAAGACCGGGTTGATCATCCTTTATACCTATTTCCAGATTCCCCTCGGCGTGCTGCTGCTCTACCCGGCCTTTGACGCGTTGCGCGAAGACTGGCGCGAGTCCGCTTCGTTGCTCGGCGCGGATGGCTGGCAATACTGGCGGCATATCGGCTTGCCGGTGCTGACCCCGGCGCTGCTGGGCACCTTCGTGATTCTGCTGGCCAACGCCCTGGGCGCCTACGCCACGGTCTATGCGTTGACCACCGGCAACTTCAACGTGCTGCCGATCCGCATCGCGGCGATGGTCTCCGGCGATATTTCCCTGGACCCTAACATGGCCAGTGCCCTGGCTGTGGTGCTGGTAGCGCTGATGACGGTGGTGACCGTGGTCCATCAACTGCTGCTCAAGAGGAGCTACCATGTCTCGCGCTGAACCTGGCTCGGCCGCCCTCTACCATCGCGTAGTGGTGTACCTGTTGCTTGCTGTCCTGGTGCTGCCATTGCTCGGCACCCTGGTCTACTCCATCGCCAGCAGTTGGTCGGCGACCATCCTGCCATCCGGCTTTACCTTCAAATGGTATATCCAGCTGTGGAGTGACCCGCGCTTCCTGAATGCCTTCGGCCAGTCGCTGCTGGTGTGCGTTGGCGCGCTGATCTTGTCGGTGGTGCTGATCCTGCCGCTGCTGTTTGTGGTGCATTACCACTTTCCAAAACTCGATGCGCTGATGAACATTTTGATCCTGCTGCCCTTCGCGGTGCCGCCGGTGGTGTCGTCGGTGGGGCTGTTGCAGCTCTATGGCTCGGGTCCATTTGCGATGGTGGGTACGCCGTGGATCCTGATCGGTTGCTACTTCACCGTGGCGCTGCCGTTCATGTATCGGGCGATCACCAACAACCTGCAAGCGATCAACCTGCGGGACCTGATGGACGCCGCCCAACTGCTCGGTGCCAGCACCTTCCAGGCGGCGTTCCTGGTGGTGCTGCCGAACCTGCGCAAGGGCTTGATGGTGGCACTGCTGCTGTCGTTCTCGTTCCTGTTCGGCGAGTTCGTGTTCGCCAACATCCTGGTGGGCACCCGCTACGAAACCCTGCAGGTGTACCTCAACAATATGCGTAACAGCAGCGGCCACTTCACCAGTGCCCTGGTGATCTCCTATTTCTTCTTCGTGCTGGTGCTGACCTGGGCCGCCAACATCTTGAACAAGGACAAAAGCCAATGAGCTTCGTCAGCGTCCAACACCTGCAAAAAGGCTACGCCGGCACGCCGGTATTCAGTGACATCAACTGCGAAATCGCCAAGGGCGAATTCGTCACCCTGCTTGGCCCGTCGGGCTGCGGCAAGTCGACCCTGCTGCGCTGCATCGCCGGCCTGACCTCGGTGGACAGCGGGAAAATCCTGCTGGATGGCCAGGACATCGTCCCGCTGAGCCCACAGAAACGGCATATCGGCATGGTGTTCCAGAGCTACGCGCTGTTCCCCAACATGACCGTGGAACAGAACGTCGCCTTCGGCCTGCGCATGCAGAAGGTCAATGCCGACGACAGCCACAAACGCGTGCAGGAAGTGTTGCAACTGGTGGAGCTGAAAGAACTCGCCGGCCGCTACCCGCACCAGATGTCCGGCGGCCAGTGCCAGCGCGTGGCCCTCGCCCGCTCGCTGGTGACGCGCCCGCGCCTGCTGTTGCTCGACGAGCCGTTGTCGGCCCTCGATGCACGGATTCGCAAGCACCTGCGTGAACAGATTCGCCAGATCCAGCGTGAGCTGGGCCTGACCACCATCTTCGTGACCCATGACCAGGAAGAAGCCCTGACCATGTCCGACCGGATCTTCCTGATGAACCAGGGCAAGATCGTACAGAGCGGCGATGCCGAGACCCTCTACACCGCGCCGGTGGATGTGTTCGCCGCGGGCTTTATCGGCAACTACAACCTGCTGGACGCCGACAAGGCCAGCAAACTGTTGCAGCGTCCGATCACCGGGCGCATCGCCATTCGCCCGGAGGCCATCGAGCTCAGCCGCAGCGGTGAGCTGGATGCGTTGGTGCGCAGCCACAGCCTGCTGGGCAACGTGATTCGCTACCGCATCGAAGCCCGGGGCGTGGAATTGGTGGTGGATGTGCTTAACCGATCGGCTGACGATCTGCACCCGGATGGTCAGAGATTGGCACTTTCCATCGACCCAAGTGCGTTGTGTGAAGTAGCCTGACGCACGATTTATTTGAGAGAGCGTGACAGATGGCATTGGTAATTTTTGATCTGGACGACACCCTGATCCACGGCGACTGCGCCACCCTGTGGAGCGAGCAGATGGGCCGCCTGGGCTGGGTGGATGGCGAGTCGTTCATGCGCAAGAACGACGAACTGATGGCGGCCTACAGCCGCGGTGAGCTGGCCATGGAGGATTTCATGGACTTCAGCCTGGAGCCGATGATTGGCCGCACGCCGGAAGAGATCGAGCACCTTGTAGAGCCGTGGGTGGAAGACGTTATCGAGCCGCTGATCTACAGCGAAGCCACCCGTACCATTGCACAGCACCGCAAGAATGGTGACCGGATTTTGGTGATCTCGGCGTCGGGGACGCACCTGGTCAAGCCGATTGCGGCGCGTATCGGCATTGATGAAGTGCTGGGGATTGAGCTGGACGTCGCCCATGGGGTGTACAGCGGCAAGACCACAGGTGTACTGACTTACCGCGAAGGCAAGATCACTCGCCTGATGGAATGGCTGGAGCAGGAAGGTGAGCACCTTGATGGGGCGTACTTCTACTCGGATTCGCGCAATGATTTGCCGCTGTTGCTGAAGGTGGAGAACCCGCAGGTGGTGAATCCGGACCCGGTGCTGCGGGCGCATGCTGAGCAGGCTGGGTGGCCGATTCATCATTGGGTGTGACGTTTTGTGCTGGTTTGAGGTGGGTACATATCCGTTATTCAGGTAACGGCCACCTATGGTTTCGCTCTTACAGCGAGTCACTTTGCAAAAAAAAGCGGCAAAGTAACCAAAGCGCTCTGCCCCGCCTGTCGGCGCCTCGCCTAGGCTCGGCGTTCCCTCACTCCGGCAGCACGAAGCGGGCCGCCGCGACGGGCCATCCATGGCCCGGCGCGGCTAAACCGGCGTCCTGCCGGTTTACCCGCTCCGCAATACCTGCGTTCGGCCTCGGGCTTATTGGGGCAGTCAGATCAAGATCAAAAGCAAGAGCACAGCGGCCTACCGGCCGGCTTGAGTGTTAACAGCAAAAGCAAAAACCAGAGCGAAAACAAATCTGCTTTTCTGTGGGAGCGGGCTTGCTCGCGAAAAACCTGAGAGCGCCGCGTTCATCCAGAATGCCCGCGTCATCGTTAACGACCTTCGCGAGCAAGCCCGCTCCCACATTTGGACCGTGCCCGCTTTAGCTTTTGATTTACAACACTCAAGCCGGCCGGGAGGCCGCTGTGCTGTTGATCTGCTTTTGATCTTGATCTTAGGCGCCCCGTTAAACCACGCTGGCCGAACGCAGGCTTTGGAGCGTGGGTAACCTGGCAGGACGCCAGGTTAGCCGTCCTGGGCCAAGGATGGCCCATGACGGCGGCCCACGGTCCAAAGCCGGAGTGAGGGCACTCCGAGCCTAGGCGAGGAGCCGAGTGGTGGGGCAAGAGCGTTTTGCTTACTTTTGCGCTTTTCAAAAGTGAGCCGCTGTAAGAGCGGAACCAATAGTCGCCGTTACGAAAATAACGGATATACACCCAGCCCAACTCCCCCCAACACAAATGTCGCATCTGAAATCAGGTCAGACTCTCGTCAATCACCAACACCAGCTTCCCGGAAATCCGATTAGTCGCCAGCTCCGCAAACGCAGCCTCGGCATCCTTGATCGGAAACGTCCTGGCCAGTTGCGGACTCAAGCGCCCCTCGGCAAACAACGGCCAAACATGCTGGCTCAAGTCACTGAACAAGTCAGCCTTGAACTGATCATCCCGACTGCGCAAAGTCGACCCCAACACCTGCACACGCTTGGCCAACACCTGCGCCAGATCGATCTGCGCCTCACGCCCGCCCATCAACCCAATCAACACCCAGCGCCCATCACGCGCCACCAGCTTGAGATTCAGCGCCGCGTAATTCCCCCCCACCGGGTCAAGAATCACATCGAACGGTCCAAAATCCCTCAAGCCCTCGATGCCGTCAGTACGTACCACACCCCCCTGAGCCCCCAGCGCTTCACAGTACGCAAGGCGATCCGCCGACCCCACGCTGACCCAGCACGGGCTGCCAAACGCCTTGCACAACTGAATCGCCGCCGAGCCCACCCCACTGGCACCGGCATGCAACAACACCTTCTCGCCGGGCTTGAGGCCCGCCAACTGGAACAGGTTCAACCACGCGGTGCTGTATACCTCGGGCAACCCGGCCGCTTCCACCAGGGATACGCCCTCCGGCACCGGCAATACGTGACGCGCATCCACCACCACTTCTTCAGCCATCCCGCCGCCAGCCAGCAAGGCGCAAACCCGATCCCCCACTTGCCACGACGAACCGGCGCCGACTTCGCTGATCACCCCGGAACACTCCAGGCCCAGCACCTGGCTGGCACCGGGAGGTGGCGGATAAAGCCCCGAACGCTGTAATAAATCGGCGCGATTCAGGCCCGCAGCCGCCACGCGAATGCGTACTTGGCCTACATCGCATGTAGGACTTGGCTCTTCTTGCCACTCCACATGACCTTCAACGCCTTGCAATGCTTTCACAGTGCCTCCATAGTGAGTCTGGACTGAGCCCGTTGCTGTAGCGTCGGGCTTTTTGCATTATGCGACCGGCCCATATGGAACCGGCGACTTCAAAGACGGCCTAATATGCGTTATCAATTGCCCCCGCGTCGAATCAGCATGAAGCATTTGTTCCCCAGCACCGCCCTCGCTCTTTTTATCGGTATCGGCCTTTTGCCGCTGTCGAGCAATACGTTCGCAGCCAACAGCTGGGACAACCTTCAGCCTGATCGCGATGAGGTGATTGCCAGCCTTAACGTCGTCGAGTTGCTCAAGCGCCACCATTACAGCAAGCCGCCGTTGGACGACGCTCGTTCGGTGATCATTTACGACAGCTACCTCAAGCTGTTGGATCCCTCGCGCAGCTATTTCCTGGCCAGCGACATCACCGAGTTCGACAAGTGGAAGACGCAGTTCGACGACTTCCTCAAGAGCGGTGACCTACAGCCCGGCTTCACCATCTACAAGCGCTACCTGGACCGCGTCAAAGCGCGTCTGGACTTCGCCATTGGTGAGCTGGACAAAGGTGTCGACAAGTTCGACTTCACCAAGAAAGAGACCTTGCTGGTTGACCGCAAGGACGCTCCTTGGCTGACCACCGAAGCCGAGCTGGACGACCTGTGGCGCAAGCGCGTCAAGGATGAAGTCCTGCGCTTGAAGATCGCCGGCAAAGAGCCGAAGGCTATCCAGGAACTGTTGACCAAGCGCTACAAGAATCAGCTGGCACGTCTGGATCAGACCCGTGCCGAAGATATCTTCCAGGCCTACATCAACACCTTCGCAATGTCCTACGACCCGCACACCAATTATCTGTCGCCAGATAACGCGGAAAATTTCGATATCAACATGAGTCTGTCGCTGGAAGGCATCGGTGCCGTCCTGCAAAGCGATAACGACCAGGTGAAGATCGTGCGTCTGGTGCCGGCAGGTCCGGCCGACAAGACCAAGCAGGTTGCCCCGGCCGACAAGATCATCGGTGTGGCCCAGGCCGACAAAGAGATGGTCGACGTGGTCGGCTGGCGCCTGGATGAAGTGGTCAAGCTGATCCGCGGGCCGAAAGGCAGCGTGGTGCGCCTGGAAGTGATTCCGCACACCAACGCACCGAACGACCAGACCAGCAAGATCGTGTCCATCACCCGTGAAGCGGTGAAACTCGAAGACCAGGCCGTCCAGAAGCAAGTCCTCAACCTCAAGCAGGATGGCAAGGACTACAAGCTCGGCGTGGTGGTGATCCCGGCGTTCTACCTGGACTTCAAAGCGTTCCGCGCCGGTGATCCGGACTACAAGAGCACCACCCGCGACGTTAAGAAAATCCTCACAGAATTGCAGAAGGAAAAAGTCGACGGCGTGGTCATCGACCTGCGCAACAACGGCGGCGGTTCCCTGCAGGAAGCGACCGAGCTGACCAGTCTGTTTATCGACAAGGGTCCGACCGTGCTGGTGCGTAACGCTGACGGCCGTGTCGACGTGCTGGAAGACGAGAACCCGGGTGCCTTCTACAAAGGGCCGATGGCGTTGCTGGTCAACCGCCTCTCGGCATCCGCCTCGGAGATTTTTGCCGGCGCGATGCAGGACTACCACCGTGCGCTGATCATCGGCGGCCAGACCTTCGGCAAAGGCACCGTGCAGACCATCCAGCCGCTGAACCATGGCGAGCTGAAACTGACCCTGGCCAAGTTCTACCGGGTTTCCGGGCAGAGCACCCAGCATCAGGGCGTACTGCCGGACGTCGATTTCCCGTCGATCATCGACACCAAGGAAATCGGCGAGAGCGCCCTGCCCGAGGCGATGCCGTGGGACACCATCCGTCCTGCGATCAAGCCTGCGGTAGACCCGTTCAAACCGTACATCGCAGAGTTGAAAGCTGATCACGAAGCCCGCTCCGCCAAGGATGCCGAGTTCATCTTTATCCGCGACAAGCTGGCCCTGGCCAAGAAGTTGATGGAAGAGAAAACCGTAAGTCTGAACGAAGCCGACCGTCGTGCGCAGCACACCGACATCGAGAATCAGCAACTGGTGCTGGAGAACGCCCGCCGCAAGGCCAAAGGCGAAGCCCCGCTCAAGGAACTGAAGAAAGAAGACGAAGACGCGATCGCCGCCGAGCCTGATAAAACCAAGCCGGAAGATGATGCCTACCTGAGCGAGACCGGGCGCATCCTGCTGGACTACTTGAAAATCAGCAAGACGGTGGCCAAGCAGTAAATGATGGCGATTTAATGTGAACGCTCCTCGGAGTGTCATCAAATAGACATCATTCTGTCGTGAAATGAAGGACCTGCCAAAGCAGGTCCTTTTTTTTCGACCCGAGAAAATCATGACCATGACCGAACAGCTGAATGCATTGGGCTCAATCCTGGCTCAAGGCAGTTTGCACAGCCTGTTCCAACCCATCATTTCCCTGTCTGAACGACGCGTCATCGGTTATGAAGCCCTCAGTCGCGGCCCGTCCAACAGCCCGTTGCACTCCCCTGTCGCACTGTTCTCCGTGGCCCGCCACGCCGGACGTCTCAGTGAGCTGGAGATGGTCTGCCGGGAAAGTGCCTGCCGGCGGTTCAGCGAGCAGAAACTGCCGGGCAAGCTGTTTCTCAACGTCTCACCCGAATCCCTGCTGGAGACCGCCCACCAGCCCGGCCGTACCCTGCAACTGCTCAGCGACTTCGGCATCCCGCCCAGCCAGGTGGTGATCGAACTGACCGAGCAAACCCCGACCGACGATTTTCAACTGCTGCAAACCGCGCTGCACCACTACCGCGCCATGGGCTTTTCGATTGCCCTGGATGACCTGGGTGCCGGTTATTCCAGCCTGCGGCTGTGGTCGGAGCTGCGCCCGGACTACGTGAAGATCGATCGACACTTTATCGACGGCATCCACCAGGACGCCCTCAAGCGCGAGTTTGTCGGCTCCATCCTGCAAATCGCCAAGGCCTCCCGGGCCCAGGTCATCGCCGAAGGCATCGAGTTGCCGGAAGAGTTGGCGGTGCTCACGGAAATGGGCGTTGACCTGGTGCAGGGCTACCTGCTCTGCCGCCCCCAGGAACACCCGCCGCAGGAAGCGCGGTTGATGCTGCCCAAGCCCGACAACGCCAACGTCGCGCTGAACGACGAAGGCAGCGACCTCAGCGCCCTGCTCAACGAACAACCGGCCGTGGGCCAGCACACTGCCACGGCGCAGGTTTTGGAAGCCTTCCGGCGCCAGGCCAACCTCAATTCCCTGGCGGTGCTGGATGAGCGTGGCCACCCGATTGGCATCGTGCACCGACACTCGCTGTCAGATGCGCTGCTCAAGCCGTTCGCCACCGATCTGTTCGCCCGCAAGCCCATCAGCCGCTTGATGAGTGATGACTTTCTCGCGGTGGAACTGAGCCAGTCCTTGCAGCAGGTCAGCCGCCTGCTCACCAGTCGCGCACGCCAGCGGATCGAGGAAGATTTCATCATCACCCTCAACGGCGATTATCTGGGGCTGGGCCGGGTGATCGATGTGCTCAAGCTGATTACCGAGCTGAAAATCCAGCAGGCACGCTATGCCAACCCGCTGACTTTGCTGCCGGGCAACGTCCCCATCCAGCAGTGCCTGACGCGGCTGTTGCAGCAACAACGCGAGTCTGTGATCTGCTACGTCGATATCGACAGTTTCAAGCCATTCAACGATATCTACGGCTATGGCCGGGGCGATGAAGTGCTGCTGTGCCTGGCGCAATGCCTGAACGACCGGGTAGACCCCAGCCGCGACTTCGTCGGGCATATCGGCGGTGATGACTTTTTGCTGGTGCTGGGGCCGCAGGATTGGCGCAAGCGGCTGAACCAACTGCTGGACGACTTCCACACCCAGTGCCGGCGCTTCTATCGCAGCGAGCATCTGGACGCGGGCTGTTTCGTTGCACTGAACCGCCAGGGCGTGCGCCAGGAGTTTGCGCTGCTGTCGCTGTCCATCGGCGTGGTGCATTTGTATCCACAGGCCTGTGGACAACTCGATGCCAGCCAGTTGGCAGAACTGGCCTCGCAAGCCAAGCACCACGCGAAGAACGTGGCGGGCTACAGCATTCATGTGATTGACAGCCTGGAGTTGGGCCAGGCAGAACCGCAGCCGCTCTAGATCAGAGTTGCTCCAGGCGCATCTGCGCCAACGGGTGCCCGGCTCGGGCGGCGATTTTCCACCAGCGTGCCGCTTCCAGCGGATCAGGCGCCTTGCCAAGGCTGCCCGCAAGGCTCAACACCCCAATCTGGTAGGCCGCCTTGCCGTCGCCGGCCAGGGCCGCCAGCCGCAACAGTCGCACGCCTTCTTCACGGGCGCCGAGGCCCTTGCCACGAAACGTCAGGATATGTCCGTAGAAACTCTGTGCTCCTACGTCGCCCAGATTGGCCATGCGCGCGAACTGGCCTTCAAGCCACTGCCAGCCACGCGGCTGTCGCACGAACCAGGACCAATGAAACAACTTGCGCGCCAGCCAGTAACTGGCATACGCCTTGAGCTTCCAGAACACTACGCCTCCGCTGACTCGGGATAATCGTACTCAAATACCCGCACCACTTCGGATGCGTGCCACGACGCCGCGGCCACGCCATCGGACGGCCCGCAGAAGCGCCCGAGACGCTCCACACATTCAAAGAAACCGGTACGTGGCAGGCGACTGGCGCCCTGGCTGATCACCAGGGAACTGCGCAGTGGTTGGTCGGCCTTGGCATCCAGCGCCGCCAGGTGCTCCAGCGCAGCCGTCAGGGTCTGCATGGCCGGCGTGGGAAATTGCAGGCGCTCCAGCAAGGCGCGGTAGGTCAAGAGGTGGCGCTGTCGGCGCGCCTGGTCCAGCTCGTTGAGTAACCCATCCCAATGTTGACGGCTGATGCGTACGCTCACGTTTCGTCCCTCCAACCTGCAACGCCAAGTTCCCAGGCCAGGCTGCGGCGGATGGCAGCGTCCGGCTGGCGTTCACCGCTTTCGATCAGGCCCAGGTAAGACGGGCTGATGCCCACTGTGCGCGCCAGAACCTCGATGGCCAGGCCCTTGGCCTCGCGCAGGCTTCGCAGCTGCTCCAGGGGGCGCAGATCCGGTTCGGCAGTGGCTTGGCTAATGGTCGAAGCGGGAGGCGTTGGCTGTTGCTGACCGGCGGCTTTTAACAGCGCCTGATACTGAGCCCATGGCAGAACCGCATATTCGGGCTCGCCATCCTTTGTAATTATCTGAATATCCATGACTGCCCCGTAGGATCACAACACTTACTTCGTAAGTACTTTCCTTAGGAGTGTAATCCTAACAGCCACAAAGAGCGCAGGGGGATATTCCCAAGGTTCAGTTTTTTTTCAGGTGTTCTTGCGTAAGCAGCTGAGGCGTCGCAGGAAGGCGCTCAACCACCGCAAGTTTCTCGGGGAGCTGACGCTCGCGCCAGGCGCGAAAGGCGCTCAGTTCGCCGTCGAGGGTCTTCATGACCCACGCCAGCACAGCAATGTCGTCGAGCATGCCGAACACCGGGATAAAGTCCGGGATCGCGTCAATCGGGCTCAGGAAGTACATCAACCCTGCCACTACCGAAATCAGCGCCTTGGGGCTGATGGCCCGGTACTCGCCGCGCCAGTAGGCCAGGCATAAGGCCTGGAGCAGCTTGAGGTCGTCCTTGAGCTTGCCCAGCCGGTTGCCCTGGCTCGAGCCTTTGGCGGCGACCGCGAACAGCAACGTCGGCAAGCGCCCACGGCCAAGCAGGCGAGCAGCCATGGGCAGGAAGCGGGTGAAATTAAACGGGGCTTTCATCGTCACTCCAGTTCCAGGCGACAGAAAAGGTTATCCACACAAATTGTGGATAACCTTGTGAACAGAGCCTATTTTCCAGGCTGAAAGCCACGTAATACAAGGCCTACAGTCAGATCGGGCGTTTTTTGCGCACATAAAAAAAACCCAAGAATTCATTGACTTGGAGATAATCTGCGTCTACCCGTACTCGGGTCTTTTATCAGACTGCTCTAGCCCGCATGGGTTCGGTTGAATTTGCCCTGGATTCAGTTGATCGTTCCCACGCTCTGCGTGGGGATGCCGCCTGTGGCGCTCCGCGCTTGCTGTTAGCGCTAGGCTTGAGCTATGCGCAATGGTGACGCAGAGCGTCACCGGATGCATTCCCACGCAGAGCGTGGGGACGATCGCAGAGCGTGGGAACGATCGCACAGGCCAGAAACAACAACGCCCCGTCGAGACGGGGCGTTGTGTGTTCAGGCGCTGATTACTTCTTGGCAGCAGGAGCCGCCGGTGCGTCAGGAGCGTCTGCCTTGGACGGGTCCTTGATGGCCAGCAGTTCCAGGTCGAATACCAGCACGGAGTTGGCTGGAATCGCCGGGCTCGGGCTCTGCGCGCCGTAGGCCAGGTCGGACGGGATGTACAACTCGACCTTCTCGCCAACGTGCATCAGTTGCAGGCCTTCGACCCAACCTGGAATCACGCCGCTGACCGGCAGGTCAATCGGGCTGCCGCGATCCACGGAGCTGTCAAAGGTGGTGCCGTTGGTGAGCTTGCCGGTGTAGTGAACAGTCACTACGTCGGTAGGCTTGGGTTGAGCACCGTCCGCTTTCTTCACGATCTTGTATTGCAGACCGGAAGCGGTGGTGACAACGCCGTCTTTCTTGGCGTTTTCTTCGAGGAATTTCTTGCCGGCGGTTGCCGACTCTTCGCTCATCTTGGCCATACGCTCTTCAGCACGTTTTTGCAGTGCGGCGAACGCCTCGACCAGCTCGTCGTCTTTCAGCTTCTGTTCTTTCTTGCCGACGGCATCTTCGATGCCTTGGGCTACCGCTTTGGAGTCCAGGTCATCCATACCTTCTTGAGCAAGGCTTTTGCCCATGTTCAGGCCGATACCGTAGGAAGCTTTTTGCGCCGGGGTTTTCAGCTCTACGCTGGTTTGCGAATCACAACCCGCAAGTACCAGGCTAACCAGGGCCACCGCCGCCGCCAACCGATGCTGTTTCATGCTATTTCCTTGTTCGTGTGCCAAAAGGGCATTCGAGTAAAGTCGCGAGCTTATCAGGCGGCCACGACCAATGGCTACCGGCATGTGAGCAGGAAACTTCTGATAAGTTCACGTGTTTAAAAGCATTTTCATTCAATCCAGGGCCCTGCAACGGACGGCAGCAGCGCTGGAACGAGACTCATGGCCACTTGCCGCACTGCTGGCCTGATGGCATAAGAACGCTACAACTCGACAAGGATAGTTATCTTGCGCATTTTTTCCCGTGTTTTGCTGATGATTTTCATACTGCTGGGCCTGGTCCTGGCGGTGGTGCTCTATTACGTGGTCAACCCGAAGCTGCCGGTCTACGTGCCGGTGGAACAGGTGCACTATCAGGATCAATGGAGCGCCGCAGATCGCCAGACCTACTATTTCACGCCCCAGGGCACCCAGGTCAAGGGCCTGCGGTATGCCTGGTTTACCGCACTGGAGCTGCCGTTCTCCGAACAGCGTTTCGCCACGCCCGAGTACCTGGCGCGCTTCGGTTTCCTGGTAGATCCCAGGCAAGTGCCGACTGCACAAAACCCCGGCAACCTGCCGGTGGGTTTCGCCCGGCATAAAAATGCCGGCAGCAATGATGAGTTTCTCGACATCACTTGCGCCGCCTGCCACACCGGCCAGTTGAACTTCAAAGGCCAGGGCCTGCGTATCGACGGCGGCCCGGCGCAGCATGTGCTGCCGTCCAGCGTGCCGACCCTGCGCGGCGGCAGCTTCGGCCAGGCGCTGGTCGCCAGCCTTGCCTCGACCTACTACAACCCGTGGAAATTCGAGCGCTTTGCCCGCACCGTGCTGGGCCATGACTACGACGACCAGACCGCAGCGCAACTGCGCCAGGACTTCAAGAAGTCCCTGAACAACTTCCTGAAAGTCGCCTGGAACGACACCCACCGCGGCCTCTACCCCACCGAAGAAGGCCCGGGCCGCACCGACGCCTTTGGCCGTATCGCCAACGCCAGCTTCGGCGACGCCATTTCCCCCGACAACTACCGCATCGCCAACGCCCCGGTGGACTACCCGCAACTGTGGGACATCTGGACCTTCGACTGGGTGCAATGGAACGGCTCGGCCCAACAACCCATGGCCCGCAATATCGGCGAAGCCCTGGGCGTCGGCGCCACCCTGGACTTCTTCGACAGCGCCGGCCAGCCGCTCCAGGGCGATGCACGCTACGCCTCCAGCGTGCGGGTTCGCGACCTGAATACCATCGAAGAAACCCTGCAACGGCTCAAGCCACCCATCTGGCCCGAAGACCTGTTCGGGGCCATCGACAAACCGCTGGCCGCCCAGGGTCGCGCACTGTTCGCGGAAAACTGCGCCGGCTGCCACGTGCCAGCGGTGTCCCAGGTCGATGGCCGCCCGGTGCGACAATTGAAAATGCTCCCGGTGGAGGTGATCGGCACCGACCCCGCTACTGCCAACAATATCGCTGACCACCGCTTCGACCTCAGCGCCCTGCAATGGGACCCGGCGGAGTTGGCGAAAATGAACGTCGAACTGCACCCCACGCCCACCGAGCCGCTGGACCTGCGCAGCCTCTCTTCAGCCAAAGGCCTGGCCTACATCACCGCCTTTGTCGAAGACCACGCCTACCGTGCCGCCGGTGTGACACCTGCCGAACGCCCGCGCCTGGACGGCTTCGGCCTGCCGATCGGCGTACGCGAATTGCGTGCCTACAAGGCACGGCCCCTGGCCGGGGTGTGGGCGACACCGCCGTTCCTGCACAACGGCTCGGTGCCGACGATCTACCAATTGCTCTCGCCTCAGGACGAGCGCAGCCCGACCTTCTATAAAGGCACCTTCGAATACGACCCGCGCCACCTGGGCTATCAAACCGCCGCGTTCCCCAACGCGTTCCTGTTCGATACGCGCATCACCGGCAACCACAACAGCGGCCACGAATTCCGTGCCGGGCAGCGTGGCAACGGGGTGATCGGCCGAGGCTTGCTGCCCCAGGAACGCTGGGCGCTGCTGGAATATTTGAAAGTGCTGGGCGGCCCGCTGGAACAGCAACTGCCCTGACCCAACCGACTTCGCAGAAAAGGATTTTTAAATGCTCGCTCGACTTTGGCTGCGCCTCGGCGCGTTTCTCGGCAAGACCCTGTTGTGGCTGGTGGGCCTGGGCCTGCTGGGCTGGTTGCTGTCCACCCTGTGGTTTGCCTGGCAGCACAGCGGCCCGGTATCGCCGGATGAACAGATCCCGCCGGGTGAAGCGGCCATGACCCAGGGCATCATCCAGACCGCCGTGCGCATCGTCGACCAGCACCGCGAAGGCACGCGTTACCTGCGGGATGCGCATGCCAAGGCCCATGGCTGCGTGAAGGCCGAGGTCAGCGTACTGGCGGACCTCGACCCGGCCCTGCGCCAGGGCGTGTTCGCCGAGCCGGGCAAGACCTGGCAGGCGATGATGCGACTGTCCAACGGCAATGCGTATCCGCAGTTCGACAGCATCCGGGATGCCCGGGGGATGGCGATCAAGTTGCTGGACGTGCCAGGCAAACAGCTGCTGGCGGATCAGCAGGCGCGGGGTGAGCAGGACTTTGTGATGTTCAGCCATCCGAATTTTTTCGTCAGTGATGTGGCGGAGTATGCGCAGAACGTTTCGGCTCAGGCCGATGGCAAGAAAGTCATGGCGTTTTTCCCCGGGGTGGATCCGCGCAGTTGGCAGGTGCGGCATTTGTTTATCGCGCTGGCGACGTTGGCGCCGCCGCCGGTGAGTCCTACGCAGACGACGTATTTCTCGGTGTCGCCGTATAAGTTTGGGGCGGCGAATGCGAAGTTTCGGGTGGCGCCGGATCCCCAGGGGTGTCCTGCGTATGTGCTGCCTGAACAGAATCAGGACCTGCCGAACTTTTTGCGCAGTGCGTTGAATCAGCAATTGTCGACGGACCGGGTGGCGGCGTGTTTTGTGTTGCAGATTCAGCGGCAGAATCCGCAGAAGTTCATGCCGATCGAGGACACCAGCATTGAATGGAAAGAGAGTGATGCGCCGTTTGAGACGGTGGCCAAGGTGGTGATTCCGGCGCAGGATTTTGATACGCCGGCGTTGAACCTGGCTTGTGATAATCAGTCGTTTAATCCGTGGTTTGGGGTGGAGGCGCATCGGCCGATTGGGGGGATTAATCGGTTGCGTAAGGCGGTGTATGAGGCGGTCAGTGATTATCGGCATAGCCGGAATTTGTAGCTCCGCGGTGTTGGGGACATATCCGTTATTTGGGTGATGGCTTATATCGGTTCCGCTCTTACAGCGGCTCACTTTTGAAAAGCGCAAAAGTAAGCAAAACGCTCTTGCCCCACCACTCGGCACCTCGCCTAGGCTCGGTGTGCCCTCACTCCGGCTTTGGACCGTGGGCCGCCGTCATGGGCCATCCTTGGCCCAGGACGGCTAACCCGGCGTCCTGCCGGGTTACCCACGCTCCAAAGCCTGCGTTCGGCCAGCGTGGTTTAACGGGGCGCCTAAGATCAAGATCAAAAGCAGATCAAGAGCACAGCGGCCTACCGGCCGGCTTGAGTGTTGTAAATCAAAAGCTAAAGCGGGCACGGTCCAAATGTGGGAGCGGGCTTGCTCGCGAAGGTCGTTAACGATGACGCGGGCATTCTGGATGAACGCGGCGCTCTCAGGTTTTTCGCGAGCAAGCCCGCTCCCACAGAAAAGCAGCTCTGCTTTCGCTCTGGATCTTGCTTTTGCTTTTAACACTCAAGCCGGCCGGGAGGCCGCTGTGCTTTTGCTTTTGATTTTGATCTGACTGCCCCAATAAGCCCGAGGCCGAACGCAGGTATTGCGGAGCGGGTAAACCGGCAGGACGCCGGTTTAGCCGCGCCGGGCCATGGATGGCCCGTCGCGGCGGCCCGCGGAGTAATGCCGGAGTGAGGGAACACCGAGCACTAGCGAGGTGCCGACAGGCGGGGCAGAGCCCTTTGCTTACTTTGGGGCTTTTCCAAAGTGAGTCGCTGTAAGAGCGAAACCATAAGTAGCCGTTACCTAAAAAACGGATATACACACAACAGCCACGTAAAGATTCCGTATAGATTCAACCCCAGCCGTAACGTTTAAGTCGTCTCTATTGAGCAACTAATCCCCCCTCCACTACTGTGACCTCCACCCCAATAACCCCCGCAGGAAGTCATCGTGGAAAGTTCAACTTTAGGCATGATCGTCCTCTCAATGATCGCCCTGTTCGGCGCCGCCGCGTTTTGCTTCGAACAACTCGCCACCCGCGAATCAAAGAAAAAGAAAGCCAAATAAGCTGATCATCAAAAGCAGCAAAACCCCAGTGCTTCAAGGGATACCCCGCCCCCGGGTTATCCCTTTTTTCCGTTCGCCCACCCCACCGCCCTCTATACACCGTCTTAATGCCCAAACCCGCAATCAGTGCCCGAACTTGATACCCAACCTCTTAACCTCCCCGCGTCCGCAATCGCGGCTTATTAATCAGGGGAGTTCCACCGTGCTCACACTCAAGTTCATCTATATCGCCAGCGGCCTATGCGCCGTCGGGCTGTTCGCTTATCTGGGCTACGCCCTCATTCGCGCCGAAAAGTTCTAGGGAGCCCCACCATGTACGACATGATTTTTGTAGGCCTCTCCCTGGTGTTTTTCGCCGCGACAACCATGGCCATTGTCGCCATGGGCAAGATTTGAACGGAGCCTCGACATGCTAAGCACTTTGCTGGAATTTGCGCTGGTCCTGGGGTTGATGACCGGGCTCGCCGTGCTGATGGGCAAGTGGCTGACCCGGGTGTTTACCGGAACCCGCCACGCCCTGCCGGAACGTTATACCTATCGCCTGCTGGGCATCGACCCGCTGGAAACCATGAGCTGGGCCCGCTACGGCTCGGCCCTGTTGCTGTCGAACGCCGCGATGATGGTGCTCGGCTATCTCATCCTGCGGTTACAGGCCGTCATGCCGATCAACCCACTCGGGCTGGCCGCACAAACCCCGGACCTGGCGTTCAATACCGCCGCTTCCTTTATCACCAACACCAACTGGCAGGCGTACTCGGGCGAAACCAGCCTGTCGAACTTCAGCCAGATGGCAGTAATCACCTTCCTGATGTTCGTCGGCGCCACCTCGGGCGTGGTCGCCGCAGCCGGTTTTATCCGTGGCCTGAGTCGCTCAAGCTCGGCGGATATCGGCAACTTCTGGGTCGACTTCACCCGCACCCTGTACCGCGTGATGCTGCCGCTGTGCGTGGGCATGGCCCTGGTGTATGTGTGGCAAGGCATGCCGCAGACCTTTTCCTCCCAAGCCCTGGCCACCACCCTGGAAGGCGCGCAGCAACAACTGATTGTCGGCGCCGTGGCGAGCTTTGAATCGATCAAGCATATCGGCACCAACGGCGGCGGCTTCTTCAGCATGAACGCCGCGCACCCGTTCGAAAACCCGACCCCGCTGACCAACGCCCTGCACATCCTCAGCATGTTGCTGATCCCGTCGGCGCTGACCTACACCTTCGGCAGCATGCTGCTCCAACGCCGTCAGGGCTGGGTGTTTTTCGGCACCTTCCTGGTGATGTTCTTAGGCTTTCTCGCGCTGGTGTACGGCGCCGAGCAAAACGGCAACCCGCTGCTGACCCAGGCCGGTGCCAACCAGACGCTGTCCATCGAACAAAGCGGCGGCAATATGGAAGGCAAGGAACTGCGCTTCGGCATTGCCGACAGCAGCCTGTTTATCGCCACCACCACCGCGGCCACCACCGGCTCGGTCAACGCGATGCATGACTCATTGACCCCCATGGGCGGCTTCGTGCCCCTGGCGCAGATGATGCTCAACTGCGTGTTCGGCGGCGACGGCGTGGGCTTTATCAACCTGATCCAGTACGCGCTGCTGACGGTGTTCCTGGTGGGCATGATGATCGGCCGCAGCCCGGAATTCCTCGGCAAGAAGATCGAGGCTCGGGAGATAAAACTGGTGATGCTCTCGGTGCTCGCGCACCCCATCAGCATCCTCGGTTTCACCGCCCTCGCCGCCCTGTGGCCCGACACCATGGCCAGCCTGAATAACCTCGGCCCCCACGGTTTCAGCGAGGTGCTCTACGCCTACACCTCGGGCACCGCCAACAACGGTTCGGCGTTCGCCGGGCTGAACGCCAATACGCCGTTCTTCAACACCACCATTGGCCTGGCGATGCTGGTCGGGCGCTTCTTCACCATGCTGCCGATGCTCGCCGTGGCCGGTTCCCTGGCGATGAAAAAGACCGTGCCTGCCGGCGCCGGCACCATCCCCACCGCAACCCCGCTGTTCATGGTGCTGGTGGTGTTTGTGGTGCTGGTGGTGGGCGGCCTGACTTTCCTGCCGGCGCTCGCGCTCGGTCCGCTGGTGGAGCAACTGCAGTTGCTGTCCGGCCAGACGTACAACTAAGGACACGTTGATGACGACTCAATCGATATTCAAAGGGCTGTTGCGCCCGGTGCTGTTTTCGGCAGTGTTTTTCATGGCGCTGACCGGCCTCGCCTACCCGGTCTTCACCACCTTTGCCGCGCAGTTGCTGTTCCCGTTCCAGGCCCAGGGCTCGCTGATTGAACGCGACGGTTTGGTGATCGGCTCGGCGTTGATCGGCCAGGACTTCACCAGGCCCGGCTACTTCCACGGCCGCCCGAGCATGACCCTCGGTACCGACCCGCAAGACCCGAGCAAAAGTGTCTCCCAGCCGTACAACGCCGGTTCCAGCGGCGCCAGCAACCTGGGCCCTACCAGCCAGAAACTGGTGGACCAGGTCGCGGCCCGGGTTAAAGCCTACCGCCAGGACAACGGCCTCGCCGCCGAGGCCCAGGTGCCGGTGGATGCGGTCACCGCTTCCGCCTCCGGCCTGGACCCGCATATCTCCGTGGCCAACGCACGCATCCAGCTGGCCCGGGTCGCCCGCCTGCGACTGATCCCCGAAGCCGAACTGCTGCAACTGGTGAACGAAAACACCGCTGCCCGCACCCTCGGTTTGCTCGGCGAACCACGAGTCAATGTGCTGCAACTCAACCTCGCGCTGGACGCCCGTCTGCCTCTGCGCCAACCCCCCCATTGCGGCCAGTGAGTAAGAGATTCCCCCATGATCAAGAATGCTCGTTTACCTCTGTTTGATCGCGCCATCGTGCTCACCGCCTGCGGGGATGCGTTCAAGAAACTGCTGCCCCAGGCGCAGTGGAAAAACCCGGTGATGTTCGTCGTGTACCTGGGCAGCCTCCTCACCACGCTGCTGTGGTTCCAGTCCCTGGGTGGCCAGGGTGAAGCGCCCAGCGGCTTTATCCTCAGCATCTGTTTGTGGCTGTGGTTTACCGTGCTGTTCGCCAACTTTGCCGAGGCCCTGGCCGAAGGCCGCAGCCGTGCCCAGGCCGCCAGCCTGCGCGGGATGAAGCGCCAGACCCTGGCCAAGTTGCTGCAACAACCCAAACACGGCGCCGCATGGCTGCCGACCGAAGCCACGCTGTTGCGCAAAGACCAGGTGGTGTTGATCGAAGCCGGCGACCTGGTGCCGCTGGACGGCGTGGTGATCGAAGGCGTGGCCTCGGTGGATGAAAGCGCAATCACCGGCGAATCGGCACCGGTGATTCGCGAGGCCGGCGGCGACTTTTCCTCGGTCACCGGCGGCACGCGGGTGCTGTCGGACTGGCTGGTGGTGCGCATCAGCGTCAACCCGGGCGAGTCGTTCCTCGACCGCATGATCTCGATGGTCGAATCCGCCAAGCGTCAGAAAACGCCCAACGAAGTCGCCCTGACAATTTTGCTGGTGGGCCTGACCCTGTTGTTCCTGCTGGTGATCGCGACGCTGAGCCCGTACTCGATCTTTGCCGTGGCCATGAGTGGCAGTGGCAACGTGATCAGCGCCACGGTGCTGGTGGCGTTGCTGGTGTGCCTGATTCCCACCACCATCGGCGGCCTGCTCTCGGCCATCGGCGTGGCGGGCATGAGCCGCATGATGTCGGCGAATGTGATCGCCACTTCCGGCCGCGCCGTTGAGGCGGCGGGTGACATCGACGTGTTGCTGTTGGACAAGACCGGCACCATCACGTTGGGCAATCGCCAGGCCAGCAGTTTCCTTCCGGCACCGGGGGTCAAGGAAGCTGAACTGGCCGACGCGGCGCAACTGGCGTCCCTGGCCGACGAAACCCCGGAAGGCCGCAGCATCTTGGTGCTGGCCAAGCAGAAGTTCGACATCCGCGCGCGGGACATCAACGCCCTCGGCGCAAGCTTTGTGCACTTCACCGCGCAGACTCGCATGAGCGGCGTCGACCTGCCCGAAGGCCGCGGTATTCGCAAGGGTGCAGCGGATGCGATCCGCAGTCATATCGAAGCGCTCGGCGGGAGCTTTCCGGCTGCATTGCAGGCCAAGGTCGACGAAGTATCCCGACGCGGCAGCACTCCGCTGGTGGTCTCGGACGGGGCCAAGGCACTCGGCGTGGTGGAGCTCAAGGACGTGGTCAAGGGCGGCATCAAGGAGCGCTTCGCCGAATTGCGGCGCATGGGCATCAAGACCGTGATGATCACCGGCGACAACCGCCTGACCGCCGCCGCGATTGCGGTGGAAGCCGGCGTGGATGACTTCCTCGCCGAGGCGCGCCCGGAAGACAAGCTGCAGCTGATCCGCGACTACCAGGCCCAGGGCAAGCTTGTGGCCATGACCGGCGACGGCACCAACGACGCCCCGGCGCTGGCCCAGGCCGACGTGGCGGTGGCGATGAACAGCGGCACCCAGGCAGCGAAAGAGGCCGGCAACATGGTCGACCTCGACAGCAACCCGACCAAGCTGATCGAAGTGGTCGAGGTGGGCAAACAAATGCTGATGACCCGTGGCGCACTCACCACCTTCAGCGTGGCGAATGACGTGGCGAAATATTTCGCGATCATCCCGGCCGCGTTTGTCGCGACCTATCCGCAGCTCGGCGCGCTGAACGTGATGCACCTGACCAGCCCCAACTCGGCGATCCTCAGTGCGGTGATTTTCAACGCGTTGATCATCGTGGCGCTGATTCCCTTGGCACTGCGCGGCGTGACGTACCGGGCGATTGGCGCGGCAGCGTTGCTCAATCGCAACCTGCTGATCTATGGCCTGGGCGGGGTGCTGGTGCCGTTTGCCGGAATCAAGTTGATTGACCTGGTGCTGACCGGGCTGGGTCTCGTGTAGCACCGCAAACCCAATGTGGGAGCGGGCTTGCTCGCGAATACGGAGTGTCAGCCAACTCGTCTGTCACTGACACACCGCTTTCGCGAGCAAGCCCGCTCCCACCATTGAACCGCATTGACCAGGAATGACATGCCCGCATTAAACGAAGAACGCCCCGACCCCGACGCCCTTCTCGCCCGGGTCCAGCAGGAAGAACAGGCCGCCTTGCGCGGCAAACTGCGTATCTACTTCGGCTCCAACGCCGGGGTGGGCAAGACCTGCGCCATGCTTGACGCGGCGCAACGGGAAGTCAGCCTGGGCCGCGACGTACTCGCCGGCGTGGTGGAAACCCACGGCCGCCAGGAAACCGCCAACCTGCTCAACGGCCTCGAACAACTGCCCCGCGCCCAACGCCTGCATCACGATTTCACCCTCACCGAATTCGACCTCGACGCCGCCCTGCAACGCCATCCCGCCGTGCTGCTGGTGGATGAACTGGCCCACAGCAACGTGCCCGGCTCGCGCCACCCGAAACGCTGGCAAGACGTGGAAGAACTGCTCAGCGCCGGCATCGATGTGTGGACCACCCTCAACGTCCAGCACCTGGAAAGCCTTAACGATCTGGTGAGTGGGATCATTGGCATTCGCGTGCGGGAAACCGTACCGGACCACGTGTTCGACAATGCCCACGAAGTGGTCGTCGTGGACCTGCCGCCGGATGATCTGCTGCAACGCTTGAAGGACGGCAAGGTGTACCTGGGCCCTCAGGCCGAGCGCGCCTCGCGGCACTTTTTCCGCAAGGGCAACCTGCTCGCCCTGCGGGAACTGGCCCTGCGCCGCACGGCCGACCGGGTCGACACGCAGATGCGCGTGTACCGTCGCGAACAGTCGATCAAGACCCTGTGGCCCGCCCGCGAGCGATTGCTGGTAGGCGTGGCCGGTGACGCCGGTGATGAACGCCTGGTGCGAGAAGCCGCGCGCCTGGCGCAAAAGCTCGAGGCGGACTGGATCGTGGTGCACGTCGCCGCAGCCCAGGGCCGCGGCGCCAAGCGTTATCTCACGGCGATGAAAACCCTGGCGCTGGCCAGCGAATTCGGCGCCGACACCGCGACATTGCCGGGCATGGACGTCGCCGAAGCACTGGCCGCCTGTGCCCGGGAACACAACGCCAATCGCCTGGTGCTCGGCCATCACCCACGCCGGGCATGGCGGTTCTGGCATCAGTCGGTGAGCGACCGGATCAGCCGGCACCATCCGCAGATCGACCAGATCGTGATCGCCCATGGCATGTTGCCAGGCACTGTTCCTGCCATTGAAAAACCTACACCAGCGCCCGGCAGAACCCTGGCCTACCTCTGGTCCACACTCGCCTGTTTCACCGCCAGCGCCATCGCCGCGCTGCTGCTGCAAGTGTTCGACCTGGCCAACGTGGTGATGCTGTTCCTGCTCACGGTGGTGCTGGTGGCCCTGCGGTTTGGACGCGGCCCCGGCGTGTGGGCAGCGATGCTCGCGGTGCTGTGTTTCGACTTCTTTTTCGTCCAGCCGCGCTACTCGTTTACCGTCAACGACACCCAGTATTTCTTCACCTTCGCGTTGATGCTCGGCATCGCGCTGATCACCGGGCAGCTCACCGCACGCCTGCGCCACGAAGCGCGCACCGCCGCCGCTCGAGAACGTCGCGCAACCTCACTGGCGCGCCTGGCCCGGGACCTGTCGGCCGCGTTGACCGTGGAGCAGATCAGCGAAGTGGCGCTGCGCACCTTCAGCGGCGTGTTCGAGGCGCGGGTCGGCCTGGCCTTGCCGGACGCCGCCGACGGCGTGCACAGCGTGGGCGCGGGCGGGCTGCCGATCGACGACAGCATCGCCCAATGGACCTACGACCACGGCCAGTCCGCCGGCCAGGGCACCGACACCTTGTCCGCCGCCAAGGGCTGCTACCTGCCGCTCAAGGCGCCGATGCGCGTGCGCGGTGTGCTGGTGCTGGAACTGGCGCAAAGCGAACGCCTCAACGAGCCCGAAGAGCGCCGCCTGCTGGAAGCCTGCATGAGCCAATTGGCGATTGCCCTGGAGCGCGTGCACTTCGTCGAAGTGGCGCAAAACACGATGGTGCAGATGGAAGGCGAGAAAATGCGCAACACCTTGCTCGCGGCGATTTCCCACGACCTGCGCACCCCCTTGACCACCCTGATCGGCGCCGCCGACACCGCCCTGCCCCATGCGCCGCCGGGGCCGCTGACCGCGTTGCTGCACGGTATTCATGAGCAGGCGACTTCGATGCAACGCTTGATCGAAAACTTGCTGGACATGGCCCGCATGCAGGAGCGCGGTGTGCGACTCAACCGGCAATGGCATTTGCTGGAAGAGATCGTCGGCAGCGCCCTGCGCCAGTTGCGTGAACCACTGGCCCGGCATGTGGTGAACACGACGCTGGACCCGCAATTACCGCTGGTGGAAGTCGACGCGCTGCTGATCGAACGGGTGCTGGTCAACCTGCTGGACAACGCCGCCAAATACACCCCGCCTGGCACGGTCATCACGGTTACCGCCCGTTCCGTTTCCGACAGCATCCTGCTGGAAGTCAGCGACACCGGCCCGGGCAGCGCGCCGGCCAATCTGTTCGAACCGTTTGCCCGTGGCCAGCAGGAATCCTCGGTCGCCGGAATCGGCCTGGGCCTGGCCCTGGCCAAGCGCATCGTCGAAGCCCACGGCGGGCGCATCGAAGCCAGACCCGGCAGCGAGCGCGGCATGCATTTCGTCATCACTTTACCGGCGGGTACTCCGCCCCCAATGGACGCCCTATGAGCACTGCACGCATTCTGATTGTTGAAGACGAGGCCAACATCCGCCGTTTTGTCGGCATCGCCCTGCAGGATGAGGGCTTCCAGGTGTTCGAGGCCGACAGCGTCAAACGCGCGTTGATCCACGCTTCCAGCCGTCAGCCGGACCTGGTGATCGTCGACCTGGGCCTGCCGGACGGCGACGGCAAACAGCTGATCAGCGAGCTGCGGGGATGGCTGGCGGTGCCGATCCTGGTGTTGTCGGCACGGGATCGCGAAGAGGAAAAAGTCGCCGCCCTGGACGCCGGCGCCGATGACTACCTGACCAAACCCTTCGGCGTACCCGAGTTGCTCGCGCGCATCCGTGCGCAACTACGCCGTCATGGGCAGACCGGCACCGTGGCGGCCACCAGCAAGGTGGCGTTTGGCGATATCGAGGTGGACCTGGCGACCCATGAAGTGTGGCGCCAAGACCTGCCGGTGCACCTGACGCCCATCGAATACCGCCTGCTGTGCGCGATGATTCGCGGGCAGAGCCGGGTGCTCACCCACCGGCAATTATTGCTCGAGGTGTGGGGCCTGGACTACGTGGACCGCGCCCACTACCTGCGGGTGCACATGGCGCACCTGCGGCAGAAGCTGGAGGCGGACCCGGCCCAGCCGCAGTACTTCATCACCGAGTTGCAGGTGGGCTACCGACTGGTGGGTTTGTGAACAGGTGCGCGGCGGCGAAATCGACAAACACGCGGATCTTCGGCGAGAGATGCCGGCTGGATGGCCACAGCGCCCAGAACTGGCCCTGGTCATCGGAATGGCCGTCGAGCACGGTTTCCAGCTGGCCCTGGGCGAGTGCTTCGCGGGCCAGGAAGTCTGGCACGTAGGCAATCCCATGGCCGTCCATCGCGGCCCGGAGCATGGCCTCCATGTTGTTCAGGGTCAGCGCGGTGGGCAGGCGCAATTGGGTGATGGCCGGGTTGGCGGACAAGGTCCAGTCCATGATTTTGCCGGTGGTGGCGAAGCGGTAACGCAAGCACGGGTGATGCTCCAGTTCGCTCAGGGATTCTGGCCGGCCGTTGGCTCGTAGGTATTGGGGCGATGCACACAGCACAAACCTGAACGGCCCCAGCTTGCGGGCCATCAGGGTCGAGTCAGCCAGGCCACCGCTGCGGATGACCACGTCGAAGCCCTCCTCGATCACGTCCACCAGATGGTCGTTGAAATCCAGCTCCAGTTCGATCTCGGGGTAGGCGTTGCGGAACGCCATCATGTGCGGAAAGAGAAAGCGATAACCGATGGTGGGCAGGCTGACCCGCAGTTTGCCCCGGGGTGCCTGCATCGCATGGGAAAGCATGGCGCGGGCGTCTTGCAGGTCGTCGAGAATTTTCCGACTGCGCTCGTAGAACAATTGGCCTTCGGCGGTGAGGCTGACCTTGCGCGTACTGCGGTGCAACAGCCGCACATTCAGTGACGCCTCAAGCTTGGCGACATTCTTGCCCACCGCCGAAGCGGAAATCCCCATCGCCCGGGCCGCGCCGGTGAAGCTCAGGGCTTCCGCGGTTTTCACGAAGGCGATCACGCCGCTCAAGTTATCGGTCACGTCATTGCATCCATTCAGTCCGTTATGAACGGAATGTAAGCCCGTTTATCCGTGATTGCATCCTGATTAGAGTCTTTTAATCTTCAAACTCGCGGGAATGCCCCTATGAACACGACAACCGAATCTGCGCCCGCCCATGGCCGATATTCCATCCTGGCGGCCATTTGCCTGGCCGCCCTGGTATTGCCCATGAGCTTTACCGGCGGCGCCGTCGCCACGCCCTTTATCGGCCAGGCATTTGCCGCCCAGCCCAGCCAGCTGGCGTGGATCACCAACGCATTCATGCTGAGTTTCGGCAGCCTGTTAATGGCCGCCGGCACCCTCGCCGACCTCTATGGGAGAAAGCGTCTTTTCTTGTGGGGCATGGCGCTGTTTACCGTGGTCTCCTTGCTGCTGGCAGTGGCACCGGGGATTTTCTGGCTGGATGTGTTGCGTGGCGTGCAGGGCGTCGCGGCGGCTACGGCATTGGCCAGTGGCTGTGCGGCGCTGGCCCAGGAGTTTGACGGCCATGCCCGCACCCGCGCCTTCAGCTTGCTGGGCACCACATTCGGTGCAGGCCTGGCGTTTGGGCCATTGCTGTCGGGGGTGCTGATCGAGCACTGGGGCTGGCGCTCGATTTTTCTCGGCACTGCATTATTGGCCGGTATTTCGCTGCTGTTTGCCGCGCCCAAAATGCGTGAAAGCCGCGACCCGCAAGCGATGCGGCTGGACACCGCTGGTGTACTGACGTTTTCCGCAATGCTGGTAGCCCTGACCACGGCGGTGATCCTCGCGCCGGAGCACGGCTGGACGTCGCCGCTGGTTGATGCCCTGCTGATCGCGGCGGCGGTGTTTTTGCTGGTGTTTATCCTCGTCGAAAACCGCTCCAGCCAACCGATGCTGGAGCTGCGGCTGTTTCGCTTCCCGCGTTTTATTGGTGTGCAGCTCCTGCCGATCGGTACCTGTTACTGCTACATCGTGCTGATCGTGTTGCTGCCCCTGCGGTTTATCGGTGTGGAAGGCGCCAGCGCGCTGGACGCGGGTTTGATGATGCTCGCGTTGTCGGCACCGATGCTGGTGGTGCCGATGATCGCCGCATCGCTGACCCGCTGGCTCTCAGCAGGACTGTTGTGTGCCATTGGCTTGCTGATCGCGGCGGTGGGCCTGTGGGGATTAAGCCTGGCCAACCAGCCTGCGCAGACCATCGCCGCAATGCTGGTCATCGGGATCGGCACCGGGCTGCCGTGGGGTTTGATGGATGGCTTGGCGATCAGCGTGGTGCCCAAGGAGCGAGCGGGAATGGCGGCGGGGATTTTCAACACCACCCGCGTGGCCAGTGAAGGCGTGGCGCTGGCGATTACGATGGCGGTATTGGGCGCATTGGTGGCACATCACCTGAAGGGTCGCGCAGGGGCCGACGTGTCAGTGATTGCCCAAGGCCTGGTCATGGGCAACGTGCAACTGGCCTCGGCCGCCCTTCCGCTGGAAGCACTGCGCAGCGCCTACATCGCGGGGTTCAACACCTTGCTGCAACTGCTCGCGGGATTCACCGTGCTGACGGCGTTGGTGGTCCTGGCCTTCATGGGGCGAAACAGCATTGCACCCGTGCAAACCGAACCGGGCATTCAGTCGTTGAGCTGAATCCCAGGCACAAAAAAGCCCGCTCAATGAGCGGGCTTCCTGTGGTACCTGGCGTTCAGCGTTCCAGGTGACCGAATATGGCGCAGCGGACGGGACTCGAACCCGCGACCCCCGGCGTGACAGGCCGGTATTCTAACCGACTGAACTACCGCTGCGCGTAACACATAAAGCGAATGGTGGGTGATGACGGGATCGAACCGCCGACATTCTGCTTGTAAGGCAGACGCTCTCCCAGCTGAGCTAATCACCCTTCACTTTCGGTGTGGGGCGCATTCTATAGCATTTTTCCGTAATGTCATGATTTAAATGCAATTTATTTAAAATATTTTGTCTTCGACCCCGCGCACCCCGCAAAACCGGCGCTTTGGGTGCAAACGCGAGTCTATTGCGTTTGCCCAAGCCTTGGCCCCACAATTAACAATTATTCTCAATAACACCTGGGCCGGGCCTTATGTCTGTAGGTGAACCGCCGTTCCAACGGGAGATTACCGAACTGTACAGCGAGCATCACGGCTGGCTGTTCACTTGGTTGCGCCGAAAACTGGGCTGTACCCATAACGCCGCCGACGTGGCGCAGGACACCTTCGCGCGGATTCTGCACGCCCGCGAGTCGGTGACCGCCATCCGCGAACCCCGCGCCTATTTAAGTACCACCGCCAGGCGGCTGATCATCGACCAGGCACGGCGCAAGCAGATTGAGCACGCCTACCTTCAGGAATTGATGCTGACGGTGGAAACCCTGGAAGGTTTCCAGTCGCCCGAACAGATCCACACCACCCTGGAAGCCCTCGAGCACATTGCCTTCATGCTGGAAGGCATGCACGACAACATGCGCCAGGCGTTTGTGCTGTATTACCTCGAAGACCTGACCCAGCAGCAAATCGCCCGACAACTGAAGCTGTCGGAACGTACGGTACGCAAATACCTGATCCAGGCCCTGCTGCATTGCAGCCACAGCGTGGACATCTGAGCCGCGCATGCCCGACTCTCGCCAACAGATCGATGAACAAGCCGCCGAATGGATGATTCGCCTCCACGAAGGTGAATTGACCGAGGCCCAGCGCCAGGCGTTCGAGCGCTGGAAGCAGCAAGGCCCGCAACACGCCGCATCAGCAGCGCGCATGGAAGATGTGATTGCGCGGATGCAGGCCCTGCGCGGGCAAAAGGCACCGGCCCGGGCGGCCTTGAGTGCGGCCTTTCCCCAGCATGGGAAGGCGCGCAAAAACTACGTCCGCGCGCTGGTACTGGCCTGCAGCCTGGGCCTTCCCGCCATGGCGCTGCTCTACAGTCCTTATCCACAACAATGGATGGCCGATGTGCACAACGGTCCCGGCGAATGGAAAACCCTGCGGCTGGCGGACGGCTCGACGCTGACCCTGAACGGCATCAGTGCGGCGAATCTGCATTTCGACAGCCGGCAGCGCCGCATCGAATTGCTGCAAGGCGAGATCCTGGTGGAAGTGGCCCACGATGGCGAACGGCCATTTGTGGTGCAGACCGCCCAAGGCACCCTGCGCGCCCTGGGTACGCGATTTGTGGTCAGGCGCGAGGATGACGTTACGGTGCTGAGCATGCTCGAATCCCGCGTTGCCGCCCAAAGCGCGAATGGCCAGCAGACGCTGGAAGTGGACGCCGGCTCACAGGCGCGACTCAGCAAAGATGCCGTGCGCCTCTCCGGCAGCATCGATACGGCGAGCATCAATGGGGCCTGGCGCCGCCATCAACTGGTGGTGGATAACCGACCGTTGCCGGAAGTGCTGGATGAGATCGCCCGTCACCGTTCGGGCCGCTTGCAGTTTGATCGCGCCGCACTGGCCAGTCTCAAGGTCTCGGCCGTACTTCCCCTGGATGACACCGACCGCACCTTGCAGATGCTGGCTCAAACCCTACCGATCACGCTGAAAACCTTTACCCCATGGCTGATAATTGTCAGCCCGGATACCGAGAGCAAAAAATAATTATTCGCATTGCTTCCGCTTTTTTTCGGGTTGCCCGTCAAGGAAGGTATACCGATGACTAAAGGACTGCCCTCACCATGCCCTTCCCTTCCAAGCCTCGCAGACGCCTGCTGAGCAGCGCGCCGCTGACCCTCACACTGCTCGCGACGACGCTGCTCAATACCCACTTGGCCCAGGCCGAAACGGTAGCCGTTGCGGCCCAAGCCTACGACATACCTGCCGGGCCGCTGGGCGCCACACTCAACCAGTTCGCCCAGCAAGCGGGCGTGGCTATCGTGTTCCAGTCCCAGAACCTGCAGGGGCTGAATGGGCCGGGGCTGAAAGGCACTTATAGCGTGGACGCAGGGTTCGACAGGCTGTTACAGGGCAGCGGCTACCGCGTGATCAAAGGTGATCAGGTGTACGCGCTCGAAGCTGACCCTGCCGCCACCGACGCCATGGAACTAGGCCCGACCCAGGTCAGCTCCAACCAGTTGGGCAACGTTACTGAAGGGACTGATTCCTACACTCCAGGCAGCATCGCGACTGCGACGCGGCTGGTGCTGACCCCCAAGGAAACCCCGCAATCGGTGACCGTCGTCACCCGCAAACACATGGATGACTTCGGCCTGAACAACGTCGACGACGTGATGCGCCACACCCCGGGCATCACCGTGTCGGCCTTCGACACCGACCGCACCAACTACTACGCCCGCGGTTTCTCCATCAATAACTTCCAGTACGACGGCATTCCTTCCACCGCGCGCAACGTCGCCTATTCGGCGGGCAATACCCTGAGCGACATGGCGATCTATGATCGGGTCGAAGTGCTTAAAGGCGCCACCGGCCTGCTCACGGGTGCCGGCTCATTGGGTGCCACGATCAACCTGGTGCGCAAGAAACCCACGGCTGACTTCCAGGGCCATGCCAGCCTCGGCGCGGGCTCTTGGGACAACTACCGCAGCGAACTGGACGTCAGCGGCCCGATGACCGAAAGCGGCACCGTCCGTGGCCGGGCCGTCGCGGCGTATCAGGACAAGCGCTCGTTCATGGACCGTTACTCGCGCAAAAGCCCGGTGTACTACGGCATCATGGAATTCGACCTGTCCCCCGACACGATGCTGACCGTGGGCGGCGACTATCAGGACAGCCTGCCCACCGCCTCGAGCTGGTCCGGCAGTTTTCCGCTGATCAACGCCAATGGCGATCGCAATAGCGTAAAGCGCTCGTTCAACAACGCGGCCAACTGGAGCAGTTGGGAGCAATACACCCGTACCGCCTTCGCCATGCTTGAACATGACCTCGGCAACGGCTGGGTGACCAAACTGCAACTGGACCACAAGATCAACGGCTACCATGCACTGATGGCTTCGATTCAGGGTGACGAGCCCCGTGCAGACGGCACCGCACATGTCACTTCGCAAAAATACACCGGGGAAACCGTCAGCGACTCCGCCGACCTGTACGCAAGCGGCCCCTTCAGCCTGGGCGGCCGTGAGCATGAACTGGTGGTGGGCGGCTCCATCGGCATTTCGGACTGGAACGGCAAGGGCTACTGGAACCTCGCCCCCAACCTCGTCGACTTCAATAACTGGCACGGCCACGCCCCCCAACCTTACTGGGGCGCGCCGCAGCAATACATCGACGACACCATTCGCCAGACCGGCGCCTACATGACCACACGCCTGAACCTGGCCGATGACCTGAAGCTGCTGCTCGGTGGCCGCGTGGTCAATTACCACCTGACCGGCAATAACCCGTCCTACCGCGAGACCGGACGCTTCGTACCGTATGTCGGCGTGGTGTATGACCTGGATGAAACCTACTCGGTCTACGCCAGCTACACCGATATCTTCATGCCCCAGGAGAACTACAACCGCGACCGGCAAAACCAGTTGCTTGAGCCGGACGAAGGCCAAAACTACGAGCTGGGCATGAAGGCTGATTTCTTCGACGGACGCCTGAACGCCAGCGCAGCGTACTTCGAGGTCCATGAAAACAACCGCGCCGTTTCCGACGACGACTACAACAACCTGAAACCTACACCGCAGAACTATGCCTACAAAGGCACTAAGGCCGTCACCAAGGGCTACGAGCTTGAAGTGTCCGGCGAGTTGAGCCCGGGCTGGCAGATTCAGGCCGGCTACACCCACAAGGTGGTGCGTGACGACCAGGACCAGAAGATTTCCACGTTCGAGCCCGAAGACCAGGTCAAGCTGTACACCACTTATAAGCTCAAAGGCGACCTGGACAAGCTGACCGTCGGCGGTGGCGTGCGCTGGCAAAGCGTGGGCTGGCAGGACATCTACAACACCCCCCATGGCGGTTATGAAGAGTTCTCCCAGGAGGCGTACTGGCTGGTGGACTTGATGACCCGTTACCAGATCACCAAGAACGTGTCGGCGACGCTGAACGTCAACAACATCTTCGACAAGTCCTACTACACCAACATCGGCTTCTATAACTCCGCCGCTTATGGTGAGCCGCGCAACTTTATGGTCACCACCCGCTGGGATTTCTAAACCCAATCAAAAACGCCCCCGATCACTGCACATGATCGGGGGCGTTTTTTAGACCGGCGGTTTTAGCAAACCCCAGACAGCAAAAAGCCCGCTCAATGAGCGGGCTTCCTGTGGTACCTGGCGTTCAGCGTTCCAGGTGACCGAATATGGCGCAGCGGACGGGACTCGAACCCGCGACCCCCGGCGTGACAGGCCGGTATTCTAACCGACTGAACTACCGCTGCGCGTAACACATAAAGCGAATGGTGGGTGATGACGGGATCGAACCGCCGACATTCTGCTTGTAAGGCAGACGCTCTCCCAGCTGAGCTAATCACCCTTCACTTTCGGTGTGGCGCGCATTCTACGGAGCGACCCATAGTCTGGCAAGCACTTTCTTAAATAATTTTTTTCAGGCCTTCCAATGGCTTAGCGAGGGTTGGCCTATGACGCCATGAGGAGAATAATGCCCCCCTTTGTATATAAGGAGAGACTCACCCCATGTGGTTCAAAAACCTGCTTATCTATCGCCTGACCCAAGATCTGCCTGTTGATGCCGAGGCGTTGGAAACTGCACTGGCCACCAAACTGGCGCGCCCTTGTGCAAGCCAGGAGTTGACCACTTACGGTTTCGTCGCCCCTTTCGGTAAAGGCGAAGACGCGCCCCTGGTACACGTCAGCGGTGATTTCCTGCTGATCGCTGCGCGCAAGGAAGAACGTATCCTGCCGGGTAGCGTGGTGCGTGATGCGGTGAAGGAAAAGGTCGAAGAGATCGAAGCCGAGCAAATGCGCAAGGTCTACAAAAAGGAACGCGACCAGATCAAGGATGAAATCATCCAGGCCTTCCTGCCGCGCGCGTTTATCCGTCGCTCGTCGACCTTTGCCGCCATCGCGCCGAAACAGGGCCTGATCCTGGTGAACTCCGCCAGCCCGAAACGTGCCGAAGACCTGCTGTCCACCCTGCGTGAAGTGATCGGCACCCTGCCGGTACGTCCGCTGACCGTGAAAACCGCGCCAACCGCCATCATGACCGACTGGGTCACCACCCAGAAACCGGCCGATGACTTCTTCGTCCTCGACGAATGCGAACTGCGCGACACCCACGAAGACGGCGGCATCGTGCGCTGCAAACGCCAGGACCTGACCGGCGAAGAGATCCAGCTGCACCTGACCACCGGCAAAGTCGTGACCCAGTTGTCCCTGGCCTGGCAGGACAAGCTGTCCTTCATGCTGGACGACAAAATGACCGTCAAGCGCCTGAAGTTCGAAGACCTGCTGCAGGATCAGGCTGAACAGGACGGCGGCGACGAAGCACTGGGCCAGCAGGACGCCAGCTTTACCCTGATGATGCTGACGTTTGGCGACTTCCTGCCGGCGTTGGTTGAGGCACTGGGTGGCGAAGAAACCCCACAAGGTATCTAAAGCCTTGTGAAGATCAAAATGTGGGAGCGGGCTTGCTCGCGAATGCGTCCTTTCAGTTGATATCTTCCTGGCTGACACACCGCATTCGCGAGCAAGCCCGCTCCCACATTTGATCGCATGCGCACTTCCAAAATCGAATAACAAGGACCAACCCCATGCGTGCACTCGCCGCCTTGAGCCGTTTCGTCGGCAATACCTTCGCCTACTGGGTGCTGATTTTTGCCGTGGTTGCGTTCCTGCAACCCGCCTGGTTTCTCGGCCTCAAAGGCGCCATCGTGCCGCTGTTGGGCCTGGTAATGTTCGGCATGGGGCTGACCCTCAAACTTGAAGATTTCGCTGAAGTCGCGCGCCATCCGTGGCGCGTGGCATTGGGTGTGGTCGCGCATTTCGTGATCATGCCCGGCGTGGCCTGGCTGCTGTGCCAGGTCTTTCACCTGCCACCGGAAATTGCCGTCGGTGTGATCCTCGTCGGCTGCTGCCCGAGCGGCACGTCGTCCAACGTCATGACCTGGCTGGCCCGAGGCGACCTGGCCCTGTCGGTGGCCATTGCCGCCGTCACCACCCTCCTCGCTCCGCTGCTGACGCCCGCGCTGATCTGGCTGCTGGCCTCGGCCTGGTTGCCGGTGTCGTTCATGGAGTTGTTCTGGTCGATCCTGCAAGTGGTACTGCTGCCGATCGTGTTGGGCGTGGTGGCGCAGCGCTTGCTGGGCGCCCGGGTACGGCATGCGGTTGAGGTGTTGCCGCTGGTGTCGGTGGTCAGCATCGTGGCGATCGTCGCCGCCGTGGTGGCGGCCAGCCAGGCGAAGATTGCCGAGTCGGGCCTGTTGATCATGGCGGTGGTGATCCTGCATAACACCTTTGGCTTCCTGCTGGGCTATTTCACCGGCCGTGTGTTCAGGCTGCCGCTGGCACAACGCAAATCCCTGTCGCTGGAAGTGGGCATGCAGAACTCCGGCTTGGGCGCCGCACTGGCAAGTGCGCATTTCTCGCCGCTGGCGGCGGTGCCGAGTGCGCTGTTCAGCGTCTGGCACAATATTTCCGGGGCACTCCTGGCTACGTACTTCCGGCGAATGAGCGAAAAGGAAGACCGAGAGCTGCTGGCAAGCAAGTCAGAAACTTGATCACCTGATCAATATTCGGCACTCTAACGGGCTTCGCGGGGACGACCCTGCGACGCAATCAAGCGCTTAATCCGGGGACGACCCCACTTCTATAAAGGAAGGTCACCATGTCCTGGATCATTCTGTTTTTTGCCGGACTGTTTGAAGTCGGCTGGGCCGTCGGACTGAAGTACACCGACGGTTTCAGCAAGCCACTGCCCACGGCCCTGACGATTGCCGCCATGGCCGTCAGCCTCGGGTTGCTGGGGTTGGCCATGAAGGAACTGCCGCTGGGTACCGCCTATGCCATCTGGACCGGTGTCGGTGCAGTGGGCACGGTGATTGCCGGGATTATCCTGTTCGGGGAGTCCATGGCGCTGTTTCGACTGGCCAGTGTGGCGTTGATTATCTGTGGGCTGATCGGGCTCAAGATCAGCGCCTGAGCCACTCACCGGCAATAAAAACAAGGTGGACTTAATAGTCCACCGAGTACGGCACGCTATTTACTACTCTGTGATGCATCAGACGTCATAGTAGCGTTCACGCGGTTCTTTCCCCCATTCCTTGTAAAGTGCATTTTCGTTATACGGCTCCGGGTTTGTACTGGTAGGGGGCGTTGAGGGGTCATTATCAAAATCATAAGGTTCACCGTCCGTTGGTAACCCAACGGCTTGCCGCTCCAAATTTGGCTCACGAGTTGGCCTGCGGGGATCGCTAGTTTCTGGCGGTACTTCAGTTTCTCCGGGCAAGAACTTACCGTCGACACCGTCGTACGCATGGGCGAACTCATGGAACAGGGTTGAGACGCCTGGACGCTCGTACTTGTCCATAATGAACGAAGGGTTGTAGGAGACTGTTGCATCATCAGCCGGCATACCTGCCGTGTTATTAGTGATGAATCCGTGTTGCGAATCTTGAGGTGGGTGCTCATTGAGTGGTTGTAAGTCCTTACGTCCGTACTTATAAAAGATACCCTCCGACTCTGGCACCTTCTCTATTTTTATCGGCGCGGGAGTCTTGTCTAACGCCCCAAGCATTTTTTGCCCTACTGGAGAACCCCGAAAAAACTCTAAATCATCTTCAACGCGCTGCTTGAACTCACCATCCCCTTTAACCTCAAACGCTTTTTTACCAACGTCAGACGGCGTCACCTCAACGAACTTAGAGTTCCCCGTGCGTTTTATAGTGTCGTCTTTCTTGCCGTAAACAATATCCTTATCAGATACTGAATTAACCGTATCCTGCCCCTTGCCGGTATAAATTGTATTCTGACCAGCACCACCATCTACAACATCATTTCCCTTTCCGCCATTCATGACGTTCTTCCCACCGCCTCCACGCAGCGAATCATTGCCGCTGCCACCGTCCATGTAAGTGCCACCACCTGCTCCCCGCAACTTGTCGTTGCCGTTACCCCCATACATGACGCTATATGCCGAGCCTCCGGTGATCGTGTCATCCCCATCGTTGCCCTCGGCATACCCGACACCGCTGCCCAATTGAATGGTGTCATTACCAACACCGCCGTAGACATTGGTCCTGCCGCCTCCAGCGTTGAATCGATCGTTGCCGGCTCCCAGCTTGACGCTGACGGGCACTTTTACGTCGTCGTCAATAGTGACATTGTCGTCTCCGCCGTTGCTTTGGATCTCAAGATGCTGCTGACCATTACTCTTGGTATCGAAAGGAATGTCGTAGGTCTTGCCATTAATCTCGGCGGTCAATCCTCCATCAGCCGAATTTTTAATATGAATTTTGTCCGCGCTGTCACTCGTCTTAATCGTTAACGCCTGGTCTTTTGGCGGGGAGAAAAAACCACGCCCGCCGCCCCTAACACTTAAATCTATCTGGACCCCACCTTCATTGAATGGCATATTCGGGATGATCTTTATCGGCGCAGAAGGCTCGCCCTGTTTATCCTGTAACTTATCGGAGGGTGCTGTAGAAAGAGTATGTAAAGGCGGTTGTAAAGCGGGAGGGTTAGTACTCACTTGCATGTTCATCGAAAATCATCCTTAGCGTTAGACAACTACGATGACTGCGTGGCAATTAGAAAGAAATGGTTCCGCAGGATGAGTGATTTATTACCCAAAACTACAAACTGCAAGCGTTGTCCCACATCAAAGTCAGTCCCTGCCCAGGCCCTTCAGCGCAGAAGGTCCTGAGCACCAGAACTTGACTACTTGAGATCACCCCTCAACGTGCCAACCAGACCATGCAACGCCTCTGGCGTCGCCGCCTCTACCGTCACCGGCGCGCCGGCCACCAGGGTCACCCGCGACCAGATCCGGTGAAAGAAGCCCTTGTTCGGGTCACGACTGAAGAAACTCCCCCACAACCCCTGCAACGCCATCGGAATCACCGGCACCGGCGTCTCTCCAAGAATCCGCGTCACGCCGCTTCGGAACTCGTTCATCTCGCCATCGGAGGTCAATTTACCTTCCGGGAAGATGCACACCAGCTCGCCGTCCTTAAGGTAGTGGGCAATCCGCTGGAAGGCCTTTTCGTAGATCTGGATGTCCTCATGCCGCCCGGCAATCGGAATCGCCCCGGCAGTGCGGAAGATAAAGTTCAAAACCGGCAGGTTGTAGATCTTGTAGTACATGACAAAACGAATCGGCCGACGCACCGAACCGGCAATCAACAGCGCATCGACAAACGACACGTGATTGCACACCAGCAACGCCGCGCCCTCGTCTGGGATCAGCTCGAGGTTCTTGTGCTCGACGCGGTACATGGAATGGCTGAGCAGCCAGATCATGAAACGCATGGTGAACTCGGGCACGATCTTGAAGATGTAGGTGTTGACCGCGATGTTCAGCAGCGACACCACCAGGAACAGCTCGGGAATCGACAGCTTGGCCACGCTCAGCAGCAGGATCGAGACGATCGCCGAGACCACCATGAACAGCGCATTGAGAATGTTGTTGGCCGCGATCACCCGCGCCCGCTCGTTCTCGGCGGTACGCGACTGAATCAACGCGTACAGCGGCACGATATAGAAGCCGCCGAATACGCCAAGGCCGAGGATATCGAACAACACCCACCACGCCTGGCCGTAACTCAGCACGGCGATCCAGTCGTTGGCCTGGACGTTCTGCGGGAAGCCGCCGGAATGCCACCACAACAGCAGGCCGAACACGGTCAAACCGAACGAGCCGAACGGCACCAGGCCGATCTCGACTTTGCGCCCGGAGAGCTTTTCGCACAGCATCGAACCCAGTGCGATGCCCACCGAGAACACCGTGGGGATCAGCGTGACCACAGTCTCGTCGCCGTACATCCATTCCTTGGCGTAGGCCGGGATTTGCGTCAGGTAGATCGCGCCGACAAACCAGAACCACGAGTTGCCGACAATCGAGCGCGACACCGCCGGTGTCTGCCCCAGGCCGAGCTTCAAGGTGGCCCAGGACTGACTGAAGATATTCCAGTTCAGGCGCATCTCGGGGCTGGACGCCGCCGCGCGCGGAATGCTGCGGCTGGCCAGGTAGCCCAGCACCGCAATGCCGACGATGGCCGTCGAGACCACCGGCGCGTAATGGGTGGACGACATCATGATCCCGGCGCCAATGGTGCCCGCGAGGATCGCGAGGAACGTGCCCATTTCCACCAGGCCATTGCCGCCCACCAGCTCATCTTCGTGCAGGGCCTGGGGCATGATCGAGTATTTCACCGGCCCGAACAGCGCCGAGTGCGTGCCCATGGCAAACAGCGCCAGCAGCATCAGCTCCAGGTGGTTGAACATGAAACCCACCGCGCCCACGGACATGATCACGATTTCGCCGATCTTGATCACCCGGATCAGCGCGTCCTTGTTGAACTTCTCGCCAAATTGCCCGGCCAGGGCCGAGAACAGGAAGAACGGCAGGATAAACAGCAACGCGCAGAGATTGACCCAGATCGAGCGGTCGCCCTCGATGGTCAGCTTGTAGAGAATCGCCAGGATCAACGACTGCTTGAATATATTGTCGTTGAACGCACCAAGGGACTGGGTAATGAAGAACGGCAGGAAACGCCGTTTGCGCAGTAAAGTGAATTGCGAGGGGTGGCTCATCGTCCGTGTTCCTGCGTGGCCTGAAGGCTGTTATTGGTTTTTCCAGGCCACGACTTTACCTAATCCTGCTTACTTATTCGCTAGTCCTGCAATGCACGGCGATACAAAAAGCTCGCCTTTATAGGCGCCCTGCACCGTGCGCTTGGCGACGATCAGCCACATCAGCGCCAGCGCCGCCACCAACACGCAACCAACGATGCTGAAAAAACCCAGGTGCAAGGTGCTCGCCAGTTTCAGCGTGGCCAGCGAGTACACGCCCAACGGGAAGGTGAAGCCCCACCAGCCAAGGTTGAACGGGATACCGGCCCGCAGGTAACGCAGGGTGATCAGCACCGCGATCAGCATCCACCACAAGCCGAAGCCCCACAGGGTGATGCCTGCGACCAGGCCGATGCCGTTGGCCATCTCACCGACGCCGGGCAGACCGTTGGCGGCAAAGATGGCAGGTGCATCACCGCCCAGTACCAGCATGCCCAGGGCACCGGTGCCGATGGGACCTAGAGCCAGCCAGCTCGACGCGGCCATATTGGCGTGTGGCAGTTTATGCAGGGCCATGCGCAGCATCAGGATGGTCAGGATGCTGAACGCCACCGGCAGGGAGAACGCCCACAGCACGTAGCTGGTCACCAGCATCACCAGTTGCGAATGGGCGTCGGCCAGGTGCGGCGCCAGCAGGCCACCGCTGGCGGCGGCGACTTCCGCGGCCACCACCGGCAACAGCCACACGGCAGTCATCTGGTCGATGCTGTGTTCCTGGCGGGTGAACATCATGAACGGGATCAGCACCCCGCAGGCCAGGGCCATCGCGACGTCGAGCCACCACAGCACCTCGGCCAGTTGCACCACGCCATCCCCCCAGCGCGGCACGCCAAACAGCAGGAAGCCGTTGATGATGGTCGCCAGGCCCATGGGAATGGTGCCGAAGAACATCGACACCGTGGAGTGCCCGAAAATACGCCGCGCCTCGTGGAAAAACATTACCCAGCGCGCCGCGTACAGCACGCTGAACAGCACAAAAAGGCCGATAGTAAACAGCCACAGCCCTTCAGCGACGGCATGCAACCCCGATACGCTGACCGGCAATTGCGCCAGCGCCAACGCCAGCACTCCGGTGCCCATGGTGGCGGCAAACCAGTTGGGGGTGAACTGGCGAATCACTTCCCGGGGACGGGTCAGGTGACTGAAGGGTTTCAAGCTGCTGTGAAGCGTATTTGGGCAAGTCATGGTGTATTCCTCTTCCTCGCATGAGGTTGAGACCATGGTAGAACCGAATCGAATATCTATATAACGGGTAATATCTCTAACTGTTATCTGTTTCGTAGATATGTGATTAAACGCTGCCTTCGGTTTCAATCACCAGAATCCGTGCCGGGCCCTGTGGATGGGCCACATGCTCGGTGCCGACACTGGCGTAGAAGATGTCGCCTACCTCAAGCAAGGCCATCTGTTCGCTGCCGTTTTCGCGATAGTGCATCTGCACCTGGCCATCAAGCACCACGAACACCTCTTCGCCGTCATTCACGTGCCAGCGATACGGCTGGTCGGTCCAATGCAAACGGGTGGTGATGCCGTTCATATTGGCGATGTCCAGCGCCTCCCAGGCGCGGCTGCCGGTGAATTCTTTGCTGCGGATGATCTTCATGGGTGAATCCCAAGGCGTAAGGGTGACGAATTATTACCGAATCAATTACCCGCCGTCGCCCTGCTCTTCGCCAAATCCTGCATTAGCAACGCCACCAACGCGCCGAGTGCCAATACGATCAGCACCACGCCATAACCGTCGGTGGTGGCGATCAAACCGAAGGTGCGCGTCAAGTTGCCCGCCAACAGCGACGGCACACAGAACGCCAGGTAACTCAGCACATAGAACGCCGACATCAAGCCCGCCCGCTCATGGGGCAAGGCCAACGGCAAAACACTGCGCAGCGCACCGAGGAATCCCGAGCCAAAACCACCGCCGGCGATCAGCGTGGCAATGAAGAACAGCGGCAGGCTGGCGCTGTGGACGGCCGTGAGGATCAGCGCAACACCCACCGCCAGCAGCACGGCGCCCAACCGCAGGACTTTGTCCGCCGGGCGGTTGCGCAGGCTGAAAATCATCACCGCCCCGCTCAGCGTCAACACCGCCACCAGTCCGCCGCCGATCAGGTTCGAGGTGGACCCGGTCGCCGCCCGCACCAGCGAGGGCGCCAGAGACAGATAAAAACCGCCCATGGCCCATACGGCTACGTCTACCGGCAACGAGATCCACAAGGCGCGTCGGGCCTGGGGCGGTACATGCAAGGTGGGCCATAGCGAGGCCAGGGCCCCCGGAATCCGGCTGACTGTCTCCGGCAGGCGCCAGACGTACAATGCCTGCAGGATCATCAACCCGAGCAGGGTCCAGTAAATCAACGTGGTCGGCATCGGCGCGAACTCCACCAGCAGGCTGCAGCCCATGGCCCCGCAGGCCATGCCCAGCAAAGGCGCTACGCTGTTGATCAGCGGGCCTTGCTGGCGGTCGGTGTCGAGCAATGCGGCGCCCAGTACGGCGGTGGCCATGCCGGTGGCAAAGCCTTGTACCGTGCGGGCGGCAATCAGCCAGCCGACGCTGTCGGCATTGATAAACAGCAACATCGCCAGCATATCGAGGAGCAGCGCGGCAAAAATTACCGGCTTGCGCCCCAGGTGGTCCGACAGTGAACCCACGGTCAGCAATGCAGCCAGCAGGCTCAAGGCGTAAATGCCAAATACCAGGGTCAACATCGCCGCCGAAAAGTGCAGGCCCTCTTGATAGAGGTGGTACAACGGGGTCGGCGCGCTGGAGGCGGCGAGAAACGTCAGCAAGGTGATCGCCAGAAACACCAGGCTGGAACGATGAGAAGTAACGCTGGACATGGGCACGCTCCGCTAAAGCTAATATTTTGCTTTTGCGGAGTGTGCTACCGGATGGCGCTTAAAGCAAATTCTTTGTGTTAAGGTTTTACGCATGGCGATAAAAGAAGGGCTCCGCCCGGGGGGCCGTAGTGCCCGGGTCCAGGAATCAGTGCATTCGGCGGTGCGTGAATTGCTCGAAGAGCAGGACCGTTCCAGCGTGACCGTGCCGCAGATAGCCACGCGCGCCGGAGTGACGCCTTCGACCATCTACCGGCGCTGGGGTGACTTGGCGGCGCTGCTGGCCGATGTTGCGATGGCCCGTCTGCGCCCGGACAGTGAGCCGGCTGATACCGGCAGCCTGCGCGGAGACCTGCGGGCCTGGGGTGAGCAATACCGTGATGAGATGAGCTCGGACCTTGGCCGCGAGATGATGCGTGATGTGCAATGCAGTCAGGCGCCGGGGTATTGCGTGGGGATTCTCACCGGGCAGTTGGAGACGATCCTGGATCGGTACACCGACGACGCCGGGACACTTCCCAGCGTGGATCGGCTGATCAATTTGATCGTTGCGCCAACCGTTTTTCGTAATCTGTTTTCTACCGCGCCGCTTGAGGTTGAAGAACTGCATGAGCTGATTGAGTTGGCTTTGCTGCCGTAAGGTGGTTTGTGGGTTTGGGTTTGGGTTTGGGTTTGGGTGTATATCCGTTATTTGGGTTGTTGCTGATATGGGTTCCGCTCTTACAGCGGCTCACTTTTGAACAGCGCAAAAGTAAGCAAAACGCTCTTGCCCCACCACTCGGCACCTCGCCTAGGCTCGGTGTGCCCTCACTCCGGCTTTGGACCGTGGGCCGCCGTCATGGGCCATCCCTGGCCCAGGACGGCTAACCTGGCGTCCTGCCAGGTTACCCACGCTCCAAAGCCTGCGTTCGGCCAGCGTGGTTTAACGGGGCGCCTAAGATCAAGATCAAAAGCAGATCAAGAGCACAGCGGCCTCCCGGCCGGCTTGAGTGTTGAAGAGCAAAATCAAAATCTAAAGCGGGCACGGTCAAAAATGTGGGAGCGGGCTTGCTCGCGAAGGTCGTTAACGATGACGCGGGCATTCTGAATGAACGCGGCGCCCTCAGGTTTTTCGCGAGCAAGCCCGCTCCCACAGAAAAGCAGATCTGCTTTCGCTTTGGTCTTTGCTTTTGCTTTTCAACACTCAAGCCGGCCGGGAGGCCGCTGTGCTCTTGCTTTTGATCTTGATCTGACTGCCCCAATAAGCCCGAGGCCGAACGCAGGTATTGCGGAGCGGGTAAACCGGCAGGACGCCGGTTTAGCCGCGCCGGGCCATGGATGGCCCGTCGCGGCGGCCCGCGGAGCAATGCCGGAGTGAGGGAACGCCGAGCCACAGCGAGGCGCCGACAGGCGGGGCAGAGCCCTTTGCTTACTTTGGGGCTTTTCCAAAGTGAGCCGCTGTAAGAGCGGAACCATAGGTGGCCGTTACCGAAAAAACGGATATGTACTCAAACCAATCGCCAAAAAAAACGGCCTCATCTGGAGGCCGTTTCTCATTACATATCAACGCTTAGGTGCGCATCCCACGCCCACTCACCAGCAACCGCGCACACCCCACATACAGCACCACAGTCGCCACCAGCATAAAGGTGATCGCCACGCTGATCTTGATGTCCGAAACGCCCAGGATCCCATAGCGAAACGCGTTAACCATATGCAACACCGGGTTAGCCAACGACACCGTCTGCCAGAACGGCGGCAGCAAGGTGATCGAATAAAACACCCCACCCAGATACGTCAGCGGCGTCAGAACAAACGTCGGAATAATCGAAATATCATCAAAGTTGCGCGCAAACACCGCATTGATGAACCCCAGCAACGAAAAGATAGTCGCCGTCAGCACCACCACCAACAGGGTGATCCCGAGGTGATGCACCTGCAAATGGGTAAAGAACAGCGACAGCAACGTCACAATCACCCCAACCATCAACCCGCGCAGCACACCGCCCAGGGTGTAGCCGATCAAAATCGTATGAGGCGACACCGGCGACACCATCAATTCCTCGATGGACCGCTGGAACTTGCTGCCAAAAAAGCTCGACACCACGTTGCCGTAGGAGTTGGTAATCACCGACATCATGATCAACCCTGGCACGATGTACTCCATATAGGTGAATCCACCCATATCACCAATCTGCCGACCAATCAGGTTACCGAAGATCACGAAGTACAAAACCATGGTGATCGCCGGCGGCAGCAAGGTCTGCGGCCAGATCCGGGTAAAGCGCTTCACTTCGCGATAAACGATGGTCTGCAGCGCGACAAGGTTGGGTTGCAGTTCCGAACTCATACCGCCACCTTCGCCAGATTTTTCTCCACCAGGGACACAAACAACTCCTCAAGGCGATTGGTTTTGTTACGCAGGCTCAGCACCTCGATGTTCTGGGTAGCCAATTGGCCAAACAGCGCGGTGATGCCCACGGCTTTGTCCACCTGGACTTCCAGGGTGTGGCTGTCCACCAGGCGATTCGGGTAGCCGATCAACTGGGGCGCAACCGTCATGTCGTTTTTCAGGTCGAGCAGGAAGGTCTCGACGTGCAACTGGCTCAGCAAATTACGCATGCTGGTGTTTTCGACAATGGTGCCGTGGTCGATGATGCCGATGTTGCGGCACAGCTGCTCAGCCTCTTCCAGGTAGTGCGTGGTGAGGATGATGGTGATGCCTTTCTGGTTCAGCTCGGTGAGAAACGTCCACATCGAACGACGCAGCTCAATGTCCACGCCCGCCGTCGGCTCGTCGAGGATCAGCAGGCGCGGTTCGTGAACCAGGGCGCGAGCGATCATCAAGCGGCGCTTCATGCCCCCGGACAGGGAACGCGAAGGCACGTCGCGCTTGTCCCACAAGCCCAGTTGCGTGAGGTATTGCTCGGCGCGTTCCTTGGCGATCTTCGGCGGGATGCCGTAGTAACCGGCCTGGGTCACGACGATGTCGAAGGTCTTTTCAAACTGGTTGAAGTTGAACTCCTGGGGCACCACGCCGATGCTGCGCTTGAGCGCCGCCGGGGATTTGTCCAGGTCGTTGCCAAAGATGTTCACCGTACCGGTGGTCTTGTTGACCAGGGTCGAGAGAATCCCGATGGTGGTGGATTTGCCGGCGCCATTGGGGCCGAGCAAGGCGAAGAAATCACCTTCGGCGACGTCCAGATCGATACCACTCAGGGCCTGGAAACCGTTGCCGTAGGTTTTGGTTAGCTGCCGGATGGACAGAGCGGAACTCATATCGGATTACGCACCAAAGAAGAGGAATAGAATTGTTACATGAGGGCAGACCGCACGGAATACAACGGCTGCGCGTGACAAGCATGGTGCTTGTCCGCGCCGCACAAGTACAGTAACCCGTATTAATAGTCGGTATCAGGTCAACGCGGTCATGACCGATTTCTGATAGGCCGGACGCTGGCGCAGCCGCTGGTACCAGGCTTCCAGGTTAGGCATCGACGGGCGTTCGATGGGCATTTCGAACCAGGCATAAATGAAGCTGCCCAAGGGGATATCGCCCATGCCGATCTCGCTGCCGGACAGGTAAGGTTGCGTGGCCAAGGCCTGATCCACCGTCTGCAAAACGTCGATGCAGGCCTGGCGACCGGCGTTGATGGTGTCCCAGTTCTGTTTTTCAGCCGGGGTTCGCAGCACGCCCCAGAACACGGTCTTGAACGGTTCGGCCAGGGTCGAGGTGGTCCAGTCCATCCACTTTTCAGCGTTGGCCCGGGCTTGCAGCTCGCTGGGGTACCAGTTCGAATCCGGCGCATGTTTGGCGGCCAGGTAGCGCACGATGGTGTTGGATTCCCACAGCACAAAATCGCCATCTTCAATCATCGGCACCCGGCCATTGGGGTTCCGCGCGCGGTATTGCGGCGTGTCGACCACACCAAAAGCCCCGCCCGCATCAATTGCCTCATAGTCCAGGCCGAGCTCCTCGGCGCACCACAGTGCTTTCCTGACATTTGACGAATTTTTACGACCCCAGATTTTCAGCATGACCGCCCCGATTTTGAAAAAGATGGTTGGATGAATGCCGGGGCAGCATACGCCGGATCACGTCCGGCTTAAATCACTCTGCATGTCCCCCAGCAGGATCGGCATCTGCTCGCCAAACAGGTGCGGGTAACATTTCTGGATGTGGGCGAAGAAAAATTCCTCGGGCACCTCGGCAAATTGCCCATGGTCCACCACGTACTCCATGGAGCGCTGGCCCTTGCGGTTGAAGGCGTGAAAAACACTGTCATGAATGCCATCGAAATCCAGCGGCGGCACATCGAACAGTTCGCACAGTTGCTGGTTGAACGCCGGCGTGGCCTTGACCCAACGGCCGTCCAGATACAACTCGGTATAGCCATGCATGGCAAATACGTCACTTCTGAGCAGCTCGATCAAACGGGGCGTCGAGAGGTGGTTACGCACGTCGGCCAGGCCGATGCGCGCCGGGATCCCGCAGTGCCTTGCGCACGCCGCCAGCAATGTTGCCTTGGGCACGCAATAACTCTCGCCGGCCGCCAGTGCGAAGCTCGCGCTGAGGGTTTGCGGGTCGCGACTGAAGGTATAGGGGTTATAGCGCACCGCCTCGCGCACAGCGTAGTAAAGACTGACTGCCTGGTCACGAAGTGCGGCACTCGAACCGCGATGTTTTTCGGCGAACTCCACCACCGCAGGGTGGTCACTATCGATGAAGCGGCCGGGATTCAAGTACGCATTCATGAGGTTAATCTCAGAGAGCAAGCCCTGAGTCTAACCACAGGCATGCACCTGGGATAACGACGATTCGGCCAAATGTCGGCGCCTGGTGCTGATCATTGCCGGCACACCACGTAACACCCTCGTCACCCCGCTTGTTCGGATGCCGACTAAGCTCTGAGGTGATTTCGCACCTGGTTTCACGGAGGATTGAATATGCTGTTGTTGTGGATACTGGTTCTGGTGGTGGGCATTGCCTACCTGGCGCACCGGCGCATCGCGCCCCTGCCCGCCATCGGCGTGGTCGCCGTCTACCTGTTGGCGATGGGCGCCTTCAGCCACGCACCAGGCTGGTTGCTGCTGATCTTCTGGGTACTGATCGCCGTGGTAGCCGCCCCGCTGCTGCTGCCGGACCTGCGCCGCAAGTACTTCACCGCGCCGCTGTTCAACTGGTTCCAGAAAGTCCTGCCGCCGATGTCCGAGACCGAGCGCGATGCCATCGACGCCGGCACCGTGTGGTGGGACGGCGAGCTGTTCAGCGGCCGCCCCGACTGGGACAAGCTGCTGGCCTATCCCAAGGCGCAACTGACTGAAGAAGAACAAGCCTTCATCGACGGCCCTACCGAAGAACTGTGCGCCATGGTCACCGACTGGGAAATCGGCCAGGCCATGGACCTGCCCCCCGCCGCCTGGGAACACATCAAGCAGCATGGCTTTTTTGCCCTGATCATCCCCAAGGAGTTCGGCGGCAAAGGCTTCTCCGCCTATGCCCACTCCCAGGTCGCGATGAAGCTGGCGACCCGCAGCGGCGACCTCGCCTCCACGGTCATGGTCCCCAACTCCCTGGGCCCGGCCGAATTGCTGCTGCACTACGGCACCGATGAACAACGCAACCATTACCTGCCACGCCTGGCCCGTGGCGACGATATCCCGTGCTTTGCCCTGACCGGCCCACTGGCCGGTTCCGATGCCGGCTCCATGCCCGACACCGGGGTGATCTGCAAAGGCGAATGGGAAGGCAAGGAAACCCTCGGCCTGCGCCTGAACTGGGAAAAACGCTACATTACCCTCGGCCCGGTAGCGACCTTGCTCGGCCTGGCCTTCAAGGCCCATGACCCGGATCATCTGCTGGGCGACAAAGAAGACTTGGGCATCAGCCTCGCGCTGATCCCCACCAGCACCCCGGGTGTTGAAATTGGCCGCCGTCACCTGCCACTGGGCGCCGCGTTCATGAACGGCCCCAACTCCGGCAAGGATGTTTTCATTCCGCTGGAATTCCTGATCGGTGGCCAGGAAATGCTCGGCAAGGGCTGGATGATGCTGATGAACTGCCTGTCGGTAGGCCGTTCGATTTCCCTGCCTGCCGTCGGAACGGGCGCGGCCAAGTTCACCAGCCTGGTGACCGGCCAGTACGCCCAGGTGCGTGAGCAGTTCAACGTACCGCTGGCGGCCTTTGAAGGCATCCAGGAAGCCCTGGCCCGCATCGGCGGCAACGCGTGGCTGATGGACAGCGCGCGGATGCTCACCGCCAACGCGGTCGACCTGGGGGAAAAACCCTCGGTACTGTCGGCGATCCTCAAGTACCACCTGACCGAACGCGGCCGCGAATGCATCAGCCACGCGATGGACGTGCACGGCGGCAAGGGCATCATCATGGGCCCCAACAACTACCTGGGCCGCAGCTGGCAGGGCGCGCCGATCTTCATCACCGTGGAAGGCGCGAATATCCTCTCGCGCAACCTGATGATCTTCGGCCAGGGTGCGATTCGTTGCCATCCGTTCGTGCTCAAGGAAATGGCCCTGGCCGGTCGCGAAGACCATGACCAGGCGCTGAAGGAATTCGACGGCCTGCTGCTGCAGCACATCGGCTTTGCCGTAAGCAACGCCGCCAGCACCCTGGTGTTGAACCTCGGTTTCGGTCACTTCGAAAAGGCTCCGGGCAACAGCCTGAGCCAGGGCTATTTCCGCGCACTCAACCGTCAGGCCGCGGCGTTTGCGATGCTGGCGGACCTGAGCATGATGCTGCTGGGCGGCGAGTTGAAACGACGCGAACGCCTGTCGGCACGTCTTGGTGATGTGCTGAGTCACATGTACCTGGCATCGGCTGCACTCAAGCGTTATCACGACCTGGATTCGCCAGACCACCTGGAACCGCTGTTCGCCTGGGCCATGGAAGAGAGCCTTGGCCACTCCGAGCGTGCACTGGATGAACTGCTGACCAACTTCCCGAGCAAGGTGTTGGGTTGTCTGTTGCGGGTGATCGTGTTCCCGTTCGGCCGCCGTCATAAAGGCCCGTCCGATGCGCTGGATGCCGAGGTGGCCGCAGTGCTTGGTCGCGCCAAGGGTGACCCGACCCTGGAAGCGGTACTGGCGGGCTGCTATCGCCCACAGTCCGCAGAAGATCCGGTGGGCGCCCTGCAACACGCCTACGACCTGTTGGCCGACAGCCATCCGTTGCAGAAAAAACTCCACGAAGGCCTCAAGAGCGGCCAGGTCAAACCGACCGCGGGCGAACACGCCATCGATGCCGGGCTGCATGCCGGCGTGCTGCAACCGGCCGAGGCGCAGACCCTGCGTGACGCTGAAGCGGCGCGGCGCAAGGTGATCGACGTGGATGATTTCAGCAAGGAAGAACTGAGCCAGGCTGAGGGAAAAGTCCGCTGATCCCAGCGGTCATATAAAAACGGGTAGAGTGCCCTGCCTCACAAATACTGATCCCTTTTGACGGCGTCTGTTGTCGTCATGCTGCGTTGCCGCTCCTCGCCATAGCAAGCTATGACTCGTCGCGGCGCCTTGCCTGACAACAACAGCCACTCGTCAAAAGGAATCGTATTTGTGAGGCAAGGCACCGAGCTATATACTCTCGCGCCCGTTTTGCTCTTGAGGACTTATCTCGTGTCCAACGTCGTTGCCGATCATCTCGTCTTGCTCGACCACCTGCGCAGCATCCTGGTTGCCGTCGGCGAAGCCGAACAGGTTCCCGAGGAAAGCCACCTCCTGTTCCTGGAGCGCTTCGATGAACTGCGCGCCTTGCTGCCCATCGACCCGATCGAAAGCCAGTACCTGGGCCAGGACATGATGAGCCAGGTCATCCTGCGCTACCCGCAAATTGCTCACCTGGTACCGCGCGACCTGCTGTGGTTCTTCGGTGGCGACTGCCTGCACTTCATGCCCGACGACGAGCTGGACCTGTACCAGGCCCTGGAAGAACGTCGCTTCGAAGCTGAACAGAACGACGAACCGTTCGACTGGAACCAGGAAAAGCAGTTGTTGGCCATGTCCAATGACCAGCCCAAGCACTGATTTCAGGGCTCACGCAGATCAAATGTGGGAGCGGCGGTGCGACGGTTCGACTTGCTCGCGAATGCGGTGGTTCAGTCAATATTTTAGGTGACTGAACCACCGCATTCGCGAGCAAGCCCGCTCCCACATTTAAACTGTATTCCTACCGTTTCTTCAGCGTCGGCTCTTTGGCCATGCACTCCACCAGATAATCAATAAACACCCGCAACTTCGGCGGCAGGTACCGCGTCGGCGAATGCAGTAGCCACGCATCCCCGTGGTACGACGCAATGAAATCCCACCCCGGCAGCACCTGCACCACCTCCCCCGCTTCCAGCGCATGCCGCGCCGTGAAATACGGCAAGCTGCCAATCCCCACATGTTGCAATACCGCATCCAGCCGCACGCCTGTGTGATTGGCCGCATACCGCCCGCGCACGCCCACCGTCACCGCCTTGCTGCCCTGGCGAAACTTCCAGCGCGCATCCCCCGGCGTCTCACCCAGGTAGATGCAACTGTGCTCCAGCAAATCATGGGGATGCTGCGGCGTACCGTGCTCCGCCAGGTACCGCGGCGTGGCGCAGATCAAATGCTCGATCGGCAGCAACTGGCGCCCCACCAACCCCGGCGGCGGGCTGTCGGTGATGCGGATGCTCAGGTCGACATTGTCGTCAATCAGGTCCACATGCCGGTCCTCCAGGATCAACTGCACGTCAACCTTGGGATAACGCCGCAAAAACTCCGGCATATGCGGATGCACCACAAAACGCCCTACCGCCTTGGGCACGCTGACCCGCACCAGCCCTTCGGCTTCATGGGTGTATTGGCCGCTGATTTCCATCACCGACCGCGCAGCACTGACCATTTCCTGGCAGCGCTTGAACACCTCTTCGCCACCTTCGCTGAGGCGCAACTTGCGCGTAGTGCGTTGCAGCAGGCGAGTTGCCAGGGCCTTTTCCAGGCGTGAGATGCTGCGGCTCACGGAGGACGGCGATGCTCCCAGTTGGCGCGCAGCCTCGGAGAAGCTGCCGGTTTCCACCACCTTGACGAAAATCGCCATTTCGCCCAGCAGCGGTAAGGGAAGATTGATGCTCATGACGCACAAGTCCATTGAGATTTGAACGGATTATCACCCATTGGCGCACTTCTTATACTGCCGGTTAGAAACCCTGATGCGGATATAAATGATGACCCAGCGCCTGTTTTTTACCCATGACCACCTGAATGCCGAACTTGAAGTGCTGGGATGCACACCTTTTGATAACCAGTTTGCGGTAATCCTGCAGTCCACAATCTTCCATCCACAAGGTGGCGGCCAGCCCTGCGACACCGGCTGGCTCGGGGCAAGCCAGGTGTTGAAGGTGGTGCAGGAAGGCGATCATGTCGTGCATTACGTAGACCGCCCCGTGGCTCCCGGCGTGATCCAGGCACGCGTCGATGAAGACCGCCGCACCTTGCACACGCGCCTGCACTCGGCCGGGCATCTGATCGGCAATGCCGGTGAAACCCTGGGCTGGATGCCGATCAAGGCTCATCACTGGCCGGGCGAAGGCAAGATCACCTTTATTCGCGGCACCTCGGCCCAGGCCATGGACGCCGAGGCGATCCAGCGGCAAGTCGACCAATGGATCGCCGCCAACCTGCCGCGCCATATGGCCCTGGATGACGGTACGCGGCAAGTGGGTTTTGGCGACCTGCCGGCCTATGCCTGCGGCGGCACGCATGTGCAGGCATTGGGGGACGTGGGTCAGGTGACGATCCTGGCCCTCTCCGAGAAAAAGGGTGCATTGTCGGTGCGCTATACCCTGAACTGACTAAACCGCAATCGCCCCCGCCCTGCCCGGTTCCACCACAAACGACTTGAGGGTCGAGACGCTGGCGTTCGGATCCCGGGGATCGGAAATCACCCGGAAGTTCGTCAGCATATTCCTCTCCTCAAGCGCCACCGACACATAGCCGCGCTGGCGGCTGTCGAAAAACTTCACATGGGGATTGAGGGGCAGGATCGCACTGAACGCATCAAATGGTGGCCCGTCAGACGTCACCGACGTGCCGACAAACTCGGTCGCGACCACGGGCGAATCCGGATTCCCTGCGTCAGCGTGCAGGTCCGTCGTCCAGAACGAGTGAATATCGCCGCCCCAGAACACCGGGTTATTCACCTTTCTGCGCACCATCGACGCAAGCATCCGCTCACGGTTGGCCATGTAACCATCCCAGCCATCGGTCCAGCGGCCGGGCTTGTGGTTGGTCAGGTCACGTTGCGTGAGCGGCGCGACCAACAGGTCCTGCGCGATCACGTTCCATTGTGCCCGGGACTCGGCAAAACCCTGATCCAGCCAAGCCTCCTGCTCCCAGCCGAGCATGGTGCGACGGGGATCGCGCAGGTCAGCACAGGTGTTCGCGGCCACATGTCCCTTGTGGCTGCCATTGGCCAGGATGCATGGCTGCTCGGAGCGGTACTGACGCCCATCCAGCACATGGAAACGCGCCAGCCGGCCGTAGTCCAAACGCCGATAGAGGCGCATGTCCGGCCCTCGCGGCAGGCTGCTGGCCCGCAGCGGCATGTGCTCGTAGAAGGCCTGGTAGGCCGCCGCCCGCTGCTTGAGAAAACTCGTCACCGGGATGTTCGGGTCCTGGGACCACTGGCTGGCATAGTCGTTTTGCACTTCGTGATCGTCCCAGGTGACCACACTGGGCGCCGCAGCATGCAGTGCCTGCAAATCCGGATCGGTCTTGTACAGGGCGTAGCGGTTGCGGTAATCCACCAGATTCAACGCATTGCCGCTGCCGTGGGGGCGAATGATCTTGCCGGAATCAGCCGCGTAGGAACTGTCATAGATGTAATCCCCGAGGAAAAACACCAGGTCAGGCTGCTCGGCGGCCAAATGCCGATAGGCGCTGAAGTAGCCTCGCTCCCAATGGGAGCAGGAGACAAAACCCAGCTGCGCCGATGCCATGGCATGCACCGCCGGCGCAGTGCGCGACTGGCCCACCGGGCTTTGCGCACCGAGGCCTTCGAACTGGTACCAGTAAGGTCGACCCGCCTCCAGCCCGGCGACTTCCACATGCACCGAATGGGCGAAACGCTCGATGGCCATCACCTCGCCCTGGCGCACAACGCGCGTCATCGCTGCATCGCGGGCCACCTTCCAGCGCACCGGCACCGCTCGGCTCAGGCCACCCCGACCGTCGGCGGCATTGAACAGCGGCGCGAGGCGCGTCCAGATCACGAAACCATCGGGCAATGGATCGCCTGACGCCACACCGAGGGTGAAGGGATAGTCGATGCCTGCACTACGGGCAAACGGGCTGAGGATCGAAAACGCCGTGGCAACTGCAAGCCCGCCCAGTACGCGACGGCGATCGTGATTCACACTCATCAACTGCGCTCCTTCCAATCGGCACGCACCAGGCCATACAACAACATGTCCTCGTGCACCCCATTCTTGAGGAAGGCGCCCTTCATGCACCCTTCGTAACCCAAGCCAATTTTTTCCATGACCCGAGCGGACCCTTTGTTACGAGCAAAGCACTGGCTGCCCACACGCTGCAGCGCCAATTCGCTGAACCCAAACGCCATGATCTGCGCCGCTGCTTCGGCGGCATAACCCTGGCTTCGAGAATGGGCGGCCACCCAATACCCGAGATGCCCACTTCGATGAGCAGCAGATAATCTGAGACTGATCACGCCGATCAATTCGCCAGTTTCCCGCAGATGAATCCCCAGCCCCAGTGAATGCCCCGAGCGGTAATTCTCTGCCTGGCCATCAATAAAGGCGTGTGCGGTTTCCAAGGTGTATGGCGATGGAATCGCAGCCGTGTTGTTCGCAATATCGGGATCGTTGGCCAGCACCGACAACGTCTCGGCCTGCTCCTTTTGCAGAGGCTTCAACAGCAGTCGCGGGGTGGATAAATGCGGCAGTGCAATGCTCATGCAGGGGGACTCGCGAAATAAATTCTCCAAGAATGTACCCGCGTCGTGTCAGTTTCATTACGTAGATAAATAGACCTACGAGTCGTCTGTAAGACGCGTCCTAGAGCCTTAAAAGCTTAAATTAAAGTTAACCATTCGGTCATTTTTGGTTGCTAGCGTGTCGCCCCTAATCAACTGCGGGGTAGCGGAATGAGAACTTGGGATGAACCCAAAAAACGCAAGGCACACATCGAACTGATCCCGATGATCGACGTGATGATGTTCCTGTTGGTGTTTTTTGTACTGGTGAGTTTGAACGTGATTCCGGCCCTGGGCATGAAGACTCAGCTGCCGAGCGCCAGCAGTTCACAGCAGCTCAAGCCGCAAAATAAATTCATCCTGACCCTGGGCCTGGAAGGTCAGCTGCAGCTCGATGGCAAGGACCTGACCGTCGACGCGCTGGTGCCTGCACTCAAGGCCGGCGAGAAGCCAGACACCAAGTCGACGATCATCGTCAACAGCGACAAAGGCGTGGAAGTGTCGCGCCTGGTCGAGGTGATGGACACCCTGCGCCTGGGTGGCTTTACCTCTGTCTCCATCGCCACGAAAAAGTCCTGATCATGTATGCCTTGTTTCGTGCGCGTCGGCTGCTGGGCAGTGTCCCGGCCCTGATCGCCCTGGTGCTGATTGCACTGGGTATCCAGTCCCAACCCCTGAAGATCCAGCCGCAGTACGACGAGTCGGCGGTTGAACTCGCGCTGGTCGAGCCCGAGCCGGAAGTGGTCCCCGAGCCCGTGGTGGAAGAACCGCCGCCACCGCCGCCGGTGATCGAAGACGAGGAGGCCGAACCTGCCCCTCCGCCTCCGCCACTCAAGCCGATCCCCAAACCACTGCCAAAACCTGAGCCCAAGCCAAAACCGGTGCCCAAGCCCGTGGTCGCCAAGCCAACGCCTGTGCCTGCGCCAGCTCCGGTGGCCGCCAAGCCGGTGCAAGCCGCTCCCGCTCCCACGCCAGCACCCGCCGCGCCACCGGCGCCGCCGAAAGTCGACGGCCAGGCACTGGAAGGCGGCTACCTCAAGGGCTTGCGCAACGAGTTGGACACCTACAAGCAATACCCCACCGGGCGCCAGGCGTCCCTTGAACGCCCGAGTGGCGAGGTGGTGGTCTGGTTAATGGTGGACCGCCAAGGCCGCGTCCTCGACTCCGGGATCCAGACCCCGGCGCCGAGCATGCTGCTCAACCGGGCCGCCACCAACAGCCTGCGCCGTATCAAGCAGGTGAAACCGTTCCCCGAACAAGCCTTCGGTGGACGTAACGAGCAGCGCTTCACCGCCACCTTCAACTACAGCGTGCAATAAGCACACACCACCAGGACGACAGTGATGAAGTTCACCCGGATTCATCTGGCACTCGTTGCCGCGACGAGCATGACCCATGGAGTGGTCATGGCAGATACCAGCGACAGTGACGTCGGGACTATTGGGGTACAGGGCAAGGCAACCGCTGGGGGCGGTTACATGGTCCAGGAAGAGAGCGCCAAGGGCCGCTCGACCATCACCAAGGAAGCGTTGGACAAACAGACGGCCACCGGCAACGCCATCGACAAGCTCAAGTACACCCCGGGCCTGAACATCTCCAGTGAAGACAACACCGGCCTCTCGGGTTTCCGCTTCACCATGCGCGGCATGAACTCCGACCAGGTCGGTATGTCGGTGGACGGCATGCCGATCAACGACTCCGGCAACTACGCGTTGTACTCCAACCTGTTGGGCGACCCGGAAAACATCGACCAGATTTTCGTCACCCAGGGCTCGTCGGAAGCCGACGGCCCGCACATCGGTTCCAGCGGCGGCAACATCGGCATCGTGACCATTCGCCCCACCAAGGAAACCGGTGCCTTCGTCAAGCAAGTGGTCGGCAGCAACGCCACCCGCAAGACCTTCGCCCGCCTCAATACCGGTGAAGTCAACGGCCTGAGCAACTGGCTGTCGGCCTCCCACACCGAAGGCCAGATGTGGCGCGGCTCGGGTGCCGTACGTGCGGACAAGGTGGAGTGGAACAGCTTCTTCGACGCCGGCAACGGCAACACTGCCAACCTGATCCTCAAGTACCACGAGCAGGACAACAACAGTTACAGCCAGTTGACCAAGGCACAGTTCCAGCAGTACGGCCGCAAGTACGACCCGTACCCGGCGACACCGGCGGTGGGCGCCAACGGCAAGGTCAGCAGCTACTACGACCTGGCGCAGAACCCGTTCCAGACCTTTACCGCCGTGCTCAACACCCAGTACAAGCTGAGCGACAACCTGTCCCTCTCGGTGATCCCGTATTACTACTACGGCAACGGCAGCGGCGTGGGCTCCTCGGCCTATGCGCTGAACAGTGGCTCGAACAAGGGCGGCGTTTTCGACCTCGGCAACCTGCCGACACAGGCTCAATACAACGCCGACGGTTCCGCGACCACCGGCGTCTACTACCGCCCTTCGCGCACCCAGACCTGGCGCCCGGGCATCACCACCAAGCTGAACTGGGACCTGGGCGACCACAGCCTGCAATTCGGCTACTGGTATGAACGCGCCCGCCAAAGCCAGACCCAACCGTTCATTGCCCTCAAGAACAACGGCAAGCCAAGCGATACCTGGCCCGACGGCAACTCCGTGGTCGACGCCAACGGCAACACCGTACAGGGTCGCGACCGCTACACCGTGACGCCGGCGCAAAAGGTCTGGACCCAGGACACCTGGTACATCAACTCGGACTGGACGTTGATCGCGGGCATTGCCTACATGAACGTCGAGCGTGACGGCACCAACCACGGCAGCCTCACCGAGCAACCCGGCAAGGCCAGCCAGACCTACAACAAACTGCTGCCCAACGCCGGCCTGAAATACCAGCTCGACGAGCGTGACCAGTTGTTCTACAGCCTGTCGCGCAACATGCGTATTCCACAGAACTACGTGCTGTACGACAAAGGCGTCGGCTCCCTCGACTCCAAGCCGGAACTCAGCTGGAACCAGGAACTGGGCTGGCGCTACACCGGCGAAGACAGCACCCTCGCCGCGACCCTGTTCTACATGCAGTTCAAGAATCGCCAGCTCACCTCCCTGGACAGCAACGGTGATTCCGCCGACATCAACGCCGGCACCGTCATCAACAAAGGCCTGGAACTGGAGTGGAGCGGCAAGCTGCCGCACAACTTCAACTACTACACCTCCTACACCTACACCAGCTCCAAGCAGCAGGACGACCTGACCGTCTACAGCGCCGGCAAGCCGATCGTGCTGCCCACCAGCGGCAAGCAGTTCGCCAACGTGCCGACCAACATGCTGGCGGCCAACATCGGCTATGACGACGGGCGCTTCTACGGCACCTTCGGCGGCAAGTTCACCAGCAAGCTCTATGGCGACCTGACCAACGACGAAGCCATCTCCGCCCGCACCATCTTCAACCTCGGCGCCGGTATCTACCTGCCGGTGGACAAGAAAGTCGTCAAGGACGCAACCCTGCGCCTGAACGTCGACAACCTGTTCGACAAGAAGTACCTGGACGGCGTGTACACCACCAAGACCAACTCGGCGAGCTACAGCGGTTTCCGCGATGGCGACCCGGCCTACATCGTTGGGCTTGACCGCACCGTCACCGTTTCCCTGGAAGCCAATTTCTAACTGCGAGGCTCAGCATCATGGACATGAACCTGCTTCACCAAATCACCTTTTATGTGATGTACGCCGCACTGGCGATTGCAATCTTCATCACCATCGAACGTGGCATTTACTTCGCCTACGTGCGCCGCCAGGCCCGTGCATTGACCGAAGTGCTGGGCGCCAATGTGCACAGCGAACGCGACCTGCCGGAAAACCTGACTCGCCGTGACAGCCTGCCACTGAGCATGGTGCTGCCGATCCTGGCGCAGAAGGCGTCCCATGGTTCGCGCAAGGACCTGGATGACGAGATCGAAACCCAGTACCTCAAGACCCGCGCGCCGCTGTCGCGCAGCCTGTGGATCATCGAAACCATCACCACCGCCGCGCCGCTGCTCGGCCTGCTGGGGACCATCCTCGGCATCATCGATACCTTCAAGGCGCTGGCCAGTGCCGGTGTGTCCGACCCGGGCCAGATTTCCGGTGGTATCGGTACGGCCCTGTTCGCCACGGGTTTGGGTATCGCCATCGCGCTGTTCTGCGTGGTGTTCCACAACTTCTTCCAGGACAGCCTGGAGCGTATCAACGACCAGCTGAAAATCCTGCTGATCCGCGCTGCAACCGGTGCCCGCGTGCAGGGTGAAGTGCCGCACCTGGTACCGACCCCGCTGCACACCCGCACTGCGTGACCTTCCCGGGGCGGGCGCATCATGCGCCCGCCCTTTTTTTGCCCGATGAGACGCCTATGTCCATATCGCTGAAATTACGTATCGCCGGCCTTGCAGGCCTGCTCCTCAGTCCGCTTGCCCAGGCGGACTTTTCAATTCCGGGATTTGAGTTGGTACACACCGTGCCAGTGGACACCCAACTTGGCACCGCCGATCTGCGCCAGCCCGGCCCCGTGTGGATCCAGCTGTTCGACGGCGCGAAAAGCCGCATCGACATCGGCCAGTTCTACGCGGCCGACCATCCTAGCTCGGTGATGGACAAGGTGATTGAACACCTGGAAGCCGCCGGCAAACGCGGGGTGAAAATTCGCTTCCTGCTGGAAGAAAAAGGCGTACGGCTGTCGGAAGCCTCGACCCTGGAGCGCCTGAAAGCCATTCCCAACCTGACCTTCCGCATCCTGCCCTATGGCAAGCTGAGTGGGGGGATCATCCACGCCAAGTACATGGTAGTGGATGGCAAGCAGGCGTTTATCGGCAGCCAGAACTTCGACTGGCGTTCGCTGGAGCATATCCACGAAACCGGGCTGTTGATCAGTGATGCAAACGTCGTCGCCCAGACCCAGGCCATTTTTGAACAGGACTGGCAGGCCCAGGCTGCGTTGGCCGACAACCAGCCTGTTGCCCTGCCCGCCACAGGCGCCACACCGGCACGCACCGGCAACTACCTGGTAGCCAGCCCCCAGCGCTACAACCCGCCGGGTGTGGGTGATTCGCAGCTGGAACTGCCACATCTGCTGGGCGAGGCGAAAAAGGAAGTGCGCGTACAACTGCTGGACTACGCGCCGCTGTCCTATGGACCTGACAGAACCCGGCCTTACTACGCGATGATCGACAACGCCGTGCGTGCAGCGGCAGCGCGCGGGGTCTCGATCAAGTTGATGGTATCCAACTGGAACACCGAAGCACTGGAATTGCCGTACCTGAAAAGCCTGGCGGTGCTGCCGAATGTCGAGGTCAAGATCGTCACGCTGCCCGAGGCCAGGCAAGGATTTATTCCTTATGCGCGGGTGATCCACAGCAAGACCATGGAAATCGACGGGCAAGTGGCGTGGGTAGGGACCAGTAACTGGCTGGGCGGTTATTTCGATAACTCGCGCAACCTGGAAGTGGTGATGCGCAGTGAGGCGATGGCCAAGCGTGTGGGAGATTTACACGAGCAGCTGTGGGACGGGCCGTATGCCAAGGCACTGGAAGTGACGAGTGAGTACCCGCAGCCGCATCCGGGCAAACCTTAAGCTGTTGCCCGCAAATGGCATGGCTTTGCGGGCAATATCACATTGCCAGATATCCAGGTTGCACTTTTTCGCCTTTGCGCTGACCAACCCTGCATAACTCATGGAGGGAGAGCAGGGATGAACAACACACGCAATGGACTGTACGGTGCCGCGCTGGTTTGGGCGGCCATCGGGCTTGGCGGCTGCGCCAATTCGATGACCACCACCGGTGAGCCCGGGGTGAAGATGGGCGAGAGCTATGAGCAGGTGCTCGCCGTGGTCAGCCGCAACAATACGGTGACCAGGGAGATCGACGGGGAAGCATTCCGGGCTGAAGGTTACTCGGAGACGTTTAAGGATTGTCGCAACAAATATTTTATCTTCCAGGGTGCTAATGGCTTGCAGATGGTCAAGCTTGAGCCCGCGCCGCATCTGTCGGTCAGCCAGAACTGCCGCCAGCCATGAGAACCTTACGTGTAATTCCCGCCCTGTTCCTGGTTCTTCTCAGCGGCTGTGGCCAGGTATATAACGTCCGCTCCCTCAACACCGCCTATACAGCGCCACCGTCTGCCGAGACGGCGCGCTTGCGCATTATCAGCGACGGCATGGTGCGCGCAGTGCCCGGGCGCGATTGCCTGGACTGGAATGTTCCCGGAGCAGGCGTGATGGTGTCCGCCAAATCCGGCTTCGCCGACCGCAATGGCGCAAGCCTGGGGATGCCGGGGCCGATTTACACCTGGGACGGTGCGGTGTCGTCCGAACAGGTGATTCCGGCGAACACGCCCATTGCCTTTCATTACCTTGGGTTGCCGCAATATGGCCGGCAATGTTTCAACACCATGACCTTTATCCCCAAGCCCGGCATGGACTACATGGTGCGAGCATCAATGTCCGGGAGTTGCTCATTCGAGCTTGCTGAGCTGCCGAAAGGTGCCGAACGATGGAGTCCGATTGAACCGACGCCGTCGGGAAGGCTGTCGATGTGCCACGCGATGGATAATTTCTAGCGGTACAAACGCAACGTGGGCCGGGGCATTGCACTCCAGCTCACAAAAAACCCACAAACAAAAACGCCGATCATTGCTGATCGGCGTTTTCGTTAAATATGGAGCGGGAAACGAGACTCGAACTCGCGACCCCGACCTTGGCAAGGTCGTGCTCTACCAACTGAGCTATTCCCGCAAATGGCGTCCCCTAGGGGACTCGAACCCCTGTTACCGCCGTGAAAGGGCGGTGTCCTAGGCCACTAGACGAAGGGGACACGCTACTGAAACACATGGTGTGTATTTCAGTGCCCAGAGATTAAATCCGAAGATTACGCCCTGGTTTCACTCAGTGCCGCCCGAGGGCAACACTGCTTAAATTTGGAGCGGGAAACGAGACTCGAACTCGCGACCCCGACCTTGGCAAGGTCGTGCTCTACCAACTGAGCTATTCCCGCATATGGCGTCCCCTAGGGGACTCGAACCCCTGTTACCGCCGTGAAAGGGCGGTGTCCTAGGCCACTAGACGAAGGGGACACACGTACAACATTCACTCCCTACCGCGTTTCGCTGTGTGCTTTACGCTGTAAGTGGCGCGCATTCTATGGATGGATTGGGAGGTCGTCAACCCCCAAGGATAAATTTATTTAAATCAATGACTTCGCCGTGGTTTACGGGGGTTGCAAGGGTTTCTCGCCGTCCAGGCTTTGGCGCCTATATTCTGGCGTTCCACAAGGCGCTATAGTTCGCCACAGCAAATGATGGCAATGTGCATCTACGCAGGGACTGCCCCGCTATATAGAAGAAACTACTGACGCAACTGGTCGCTCAGTCCTATCCGGTCACTGCACCAGTCACTACACTTCAATGCAAACCCCATAAAGAGGTCACACCGGTGACACCACTCATGATCACCCTGCTGGTAATAGCCGGGATCGTAATACTGATCGCCATTGGCTACATGAACCACGTGGTGGAAAACAATAAGCTGGAAAAGAACCGGACCCGGATCGAACTCAATGACCGGCTGCGCCGCTGCGGCGAAATCACCGAGACCTTCCCTGGCCAGTTGATGACGCCGCGACTCAAGTTGCTGCTGACCCGCCTGGAGCTCAACGTCAATCAGCGCCTGCTGAACCTCGACAAGTCCAATGCGTCGCTCAAGGCACGCATCACTGAACTCAACGCACTGGTGGCCCAGGGCGAATCGATTCCGGTGAACAACCCGCCAGGCCCGATCCAGACCGAAGCCAAGGCCAAGGATGTACGTTTCCTGCTCGAAGCACTGCATGGCCAGGTGACCCGAGCGGCCCAGGACGGTTTCCTGCCGACCAATGAAGCCAAGCACTGGATCAAGGAAATCCGCCATATCCTGGTGCTGCTGCACATCGAGTTCTTCAACAACCTGGGCCAGCACGCACTGCAACAAGGCCAGCCGGGCCAGGCTCGCCTGGCGTTCGAACGCGGCGTGCAGTACCTGCGCAAGCAACCGGAGCCGGTGGTGTACAGCCAGCAGCTGCAATTGCTCGAGAAACAGCTGGCGCGCGCCAACTCCATGGTGCTGTCCAACCTTGAACCGGCTGAAGACGAGGTCAACGAATTGACCGAAGGCTTGAAAGTGGTGGATGCGGACGCCGACTGGAAGAAGAAAGCCATCTACGACTGATCCCCTGCCATTGTGGTGGGCGGGAAACCCGCTCGCCACATGCCATCACTCTGCACCTATCCCCTTCCCCTCGAATAGCGTAAAAAAGGCCCCTCACTCCGTTAACGAAAAGGGCTTCGCCATGCCTGTCGTGCTCATCGATGGACAACCGCTGCACTACCTCGACCAGGGCACCGGCCCGGCCGTTCTCCTCGGTTCCAGCTACCTGTGGGACAGCCAGATGTGGGCGCCGCAGATCGAAGCCCTGTCGCAACAGTACCGGGTGATCGTCCCCGAGCTTTGGGGCCACGGCGAGTCCGGCGCACTGCCTGCAAACACTGCATCCCTGGACGACCTCGCACGCCAGCACCTGGCGCTGCTGGATCACCTGGACATTGCCCGGGTCAACCTCGTGGGCTTGTCGGTCGGCGGCATGTGGGGCGCACGCCTGGCGCTGCTGGCTCCCGAGCGGGTCAACAGCCTGGTGCTGATGGACACGCACCTGGGCGCCGAGCCGGAAGCCACTCGCCAATACTACTTTTCGCTGTTCAAGATGATCGAAGACGCCGGCGCCATTCCGGAACCGCTGCTGGATGTGGTGGCGCCGATCTTCTTCCGTCCCGGTATCGACCGGGAGTCGGCCTTGTACCAGGATTTCCGCAACGCACTGCAGGCCTTCCCCAAGGAGCGCCTGGTGCACAGCATCGTGCCCCTGGGCCGGATTATCTTCAGCCGCGCGGATGTGCTGGAACAACTGGCGCGCCTCGACACCGACACCACCCTGGTGATGTGTGGCGAGCAGGACAAGCCACGCCCACCGGCCGAATCAGAGGAAATGGCGGCCTTGATCGGCTGCGCGCTGACGTTGATTCCGCACGCCGGGCATATCTCCAGCCGGGAAAACCCCGATTTCGTCAACGAAGCGCTGCTGACCTTCCTGGCCAACAACGCCTGACCGCCCTGCCCTTTGATCACCGCAGGCCTGCGGTGATCAAAGGCGAAAGTGCCCGACCATCCCCTTAAGCTCCGTACCCAACTGCGCCAGCTCGATGCTCGACGCTGCATTGCCCTGCATGCTCAACGCCGATTGATCGGCACTCGCACGGATGCTGGTGACGCTGCGGTTGATTTCCTCGGCCACCGAGCTTTGCTCTTCGGCCGCCGCGGCAATCTGCTGGTTCATCTGCTGGATCAACGACACCGCCGCCGCGATGCTGCCCAGGGCGCTTTCGGTTTCCAGGGCATCACTGACCGCCAGCTTGACCAGTTCGCCGCTCTGCCTGATCTGCTGCACCGAAGCCTGCGCAGCGCTGCGCAAGGTACTGACCAACCGTTCGATTTCCTCGGTCGATTGCTGGGTGCGCTTGGCCAGCGCCCGCACCTCGTCGGCCACCACGGCAAAACCGCGGCCCTGCTCGCCCGCCCGCGCCGCCTCGATGGCCGCATTCAGCGCCAGCAGGTTGGTTTGCTCGGCCACGCTCTTGATCACCTCAAGGACGGTGCCGATAGTCTGGATCTCCGCGCTCAGGCTTTCGATGCTGGTACTGGCGGAGGTCGCGGAACTGGCCAGCAACTCGATACGCTGCAAGCTCTGGCGCACCACCTGCTGGCCGCTGTCGACCTTGTCATCCGCCGTCTGCGCCGCCTGGGCCGCTTCTTCGGCATTGCGCGCCACATCGTGCACGGTGGCGGTCATCTGGTTCATGGCCGTGGCCACCTGCTCGGTTTCTTCCTTCTGGCTGCTGACCTCGATATTGGTCTGCTCGGTGACGCTGGACAGCGAATGGGCCGAGCTGGCCAGTTGCTCGATACCCGCCTGCAACCCGCTGACCATGCTGCTCAGGCCGCTGCTCATCTGTTGCATCGCGAGCATCAACTGGCCCATCTCGTCCCGGCGACTGACTTCCATGCGGCCACTGAGATCACCGGCGGCAATCTGCTGGGCCACCGCAATCACGCTGCGCAACGGTGCAACGATCAAACGGGTGATGATCCACGCGGCAATCAGCCCGACCAATAACGCCAACGCCGAAGAACCGATGATCAGCAACGCGCTTTTCTTCAACTGCGACTGCATCGACAGGTCTTCTGCGTCGTAGGCCTGATTGACCCGGGTGACCACTTCGGCTGCACGCTCGTGCAACTGCTTGTAGACGACTTTTTCCTGGGCCAGCAGCCCGGTGTATTCGCCGAGTTTTTCGCTGAAGGCCGCGATATGCCCGGACACTTCGTTAAGCACGGTTTGGTAGCCAGGATCCTTGACGGTGGTTTTCAGCTGTTCGACCTGGGCCAGGGCCTGATCGGCCTGCTCGATCTTGCCCTGCTCGGCGTTCTCGTCATCGCCCTTGCGGCTCTGGTCCAGGCGCACGTGCGCTTCGTTCATGGCCTGCAGCATCAGGCGCGAGACCTGGCTGACCTGCCCCGCCTGCTCGATGAATTCGGCACCTTCCTTGCCCTGGCTTTCCTTGAGGCCATAGGCGCCGTCGTCCGCCAGCCCGGCCTGCAACACATCAAGGTTGTTGGCGACACTGGAGACCGACCAACTGGCCATTTCCAGCGCCAGGTCCTTGGTCTGGGTCAGCTCGACAAACTCATCGAACGCCTTGCGATACGCCGCCAGCGCCTGCTCGACGTCGCTCATCACCGGGACATTGGCAGGCGACTGGGCCTTGAGAATTACCGCCTGGGCCGCCAACGCGTCGACACGTTCGTGCAAGGCGTCCACCGACTTGGGGTCGGCATGCAGCGCGTAGTCCTGCTCGATCAAGCGCACCTTGAGCAAGCCGCTGTTGAGCGCCGACATGGCTTTAAGGCCCTCGAAGCGCTGGCCAACGGTTTGCAGCGACCACACGCCAATCGCGGCCACCAATGCCGTCAACAGCAGTACCAGGGCAAAGCCCAAGCCCAGTTTCTTGGCCATACCGAGGTTGGCAAAACGTCGTTGCACGGCAGAAATCATTGCACTTGAGTCCTCTTGCAATGGCGAATGCCATCAAGCCAGGTTTCGATGCAGCGAGATTCGCAACCCCGGGGCACTGAATACAAGGGTTTGGCGCCACAATAATGGCAAAAAGCTACATCCTCGTCGTTTTCAGAATGGTAGAGGTCGATCCTGCCGGCCCCATGGCCTTGAACAACGCCAGTGCACGCTGATCAGAAGCGTAGGCCACATTGATGCGCAGCCAGTCGCTGGATTCGCCCGTCGGGCTGAAAAGCGTCCCCGGCGACAGCAACACCCCCAGCCGGCGAGCCCGCGCCTGCACGGTGGAACGGTCGCCGACACCAGGGCGCGCCCAGAGGAACATGCCCCCCGCCGGCACCGCAAACACCTCCCACTCTTCGTCTTCCAGCACCTGCAGGGTCATGGCCATTTCCGTGCTCAGCCGCCGGCGCAGGCGTTGCACCCACTTGCGGTAGGTACCATTGGCCAGCAACGTCGCCACCACCGCCTCGGCAAACCGCGAGGTGCCGATGCCGGTCAAGGTCTTGACCCTGGCCAATTGCGCGATGATCGCCCCGCTGGCCGTGAGATACCCCACCCGCAAGGCGCTGCTGAGGGTCTTGGAAAAACTCGAGACATAGATCACCCGGTCCTCGTGGGGCAACGCCGACAACCGGGTGCACGTGGCATGTTGCAGGTCGCCATAGACGTCTTCCTCAATGATGAAGAAGTCCTGGGAATGGGCCAGTTGCAGCAAGCGCTCGGCGACCGCCAGGGACAGGCTGGTGCCGGTGGGGTTGTGATACAGGCTGTTGATGAACAGGCACTTGGGCCGGTGCCCGCGCAACAGCGCTTCCAGGGCAGGCATGTCCGGGCCGCCACGGGTGCGCGGCACTTCCAGCAGCTTGACACCGTGAAAGGCCAGTTGGCGGTAAAGGTTGCCGTACCCCGGGCTTTCCACCACCACGGTGTCGCCGGCCTTGAGCAGCGTGCGGATCAGCAGGTCCTGGGCGTGGCTCGCGCCGTGGGTGGTGAGAATATGCTCGACCCGGGTTGCCACCTGAATGTGCGCCAGGCGCTTGAGCAGCTGTTCACGCAGGGCCGGCAGGCCCAGCGGCGTGCTGTAGTTGAAGACCGCAGCAGTGTCGGTGCGGGTGACTTCACGAATCGCGTAACTGATGTCGTCGCTCTCGCGCCAGGTGTCCGGCAGCCAGCCGCATCCCAGTTTCAGTTCGCCCAGTTGATTGTCGATGAAGGCGCCCCACCCCGACTCGGCGCCCTCATACCATTGGTTTTCACCGCGAAGACCACGCTCGGCGGGTGGCTGGGCCACACAGAAACCGGCGCCTTGCCTTGAGGCCAGCACCCCTTGGGCAACCATCCGCTCGAACGCCTCGATGACGCTGGACTGACTGAGCAGGTTCTCGTGGGCCAGTTGCCGCACCGAGGGCAACCGCGTCCCGGGGCTGGCGCCGCTCTCGCGAATCCAGGCGGCCAGCGCACTGACGATTTGCTGCACTACCGGTACAAGGGCTTGTCGATCGATCCCTAAATCCATGAGCCACTCACTTAAACTGTTGTCATTTAACCCAAACCAGTTAAGCACAGAAGCCCAATGACAGCCGCGATCAAGATTTATTAAATCATTGATTTAATTGAATTATTTACCTAGTGAAACACATTCAGGTGAGGCATCTGGCCACCTGCGGAAAAACCCCACAGCGCCTCCAACGCTTTTCTGAATGGCATCCGCCTCACTTCCTAAATCGCGGTCGCGCCACCGTCCACCGCCAATGCCTGGCCCGTGGTGAAGGCAGCACCGTCGCTGCACAGATAAAGCACGGCGCTGGCGATCTCCTCGACCTTGCCGATACGCCCGACCGGGTGCATGGCGGCGGCAAATTCGGCTTTGCGCGGGTCGGCTTCATAGGCACGGCGGAACATATCGGTGTCGATCACGGCCGGGCATACCGCGTTGACGCGGATTTTCTTTTTCGCGTACTCGATCGCCGCCGACTTGGTCAGGCCGATCACCGCGTGCTTGGACGCGGCATAGATACTCATCTTCGGCGCCGCCCCAAGCCCTGCCACAGAAGCCGTGTTGACGATGGCGCCGCCGCCCTGAGCCAGCAGCAACGGCAGTTGATACTTCATGCACAGCCACACGCCCTTGACGTTGACGCCCATGATTGCGTCGAACTCATCCAGGCTGCCGTCCGCCAGCTTGCCCTTCTCGATCTCGATCCCGGCGTTGTTGAAGGCATAGTCCAACCGGCCATAGGTGGCCACGGTCTGCTGCATCAACTGCTGCACGTCCGCTTCGAGGGTGACATTGCAGCGCACAAACACCGCTTCGCCACCGGCCTGATGAATCAGCGCCACAGTGCCCTCGCCGCCAGCCGCGTCCAGGTCGGCGACTACGACTTTCAAGCCTTCAGCGGCGAACGCCAGCGCAGTGGCGCGGCCAATGCCGGCGGCCGCACCGGTCACCAGGGCGACCTGGCCGGAAAATGTCATGCTCATGGTGGATGTTCCTTCGATGGGGATGCTCGATGACCCCAGTCTAGCCAGAGCCAGCATCGGCGCGTCAGCACTATCAAAAGCCCGGTTGGCGAACCATGAGCCGCAGTGATAACGGCACCGGCATCACTATCATTGCAGTGGATCGGTGGGCATTCGCAGGTGCCGCGCACCTTGCCGGTGCAGCCCGAAGGGTCTATCACTCAAGGTCCACTTCTCAAGAGTCGCTGCCATGACTGCCCAGACCAACCGCCAATTCCTGCTCGCCAAACGCCCGGTCGGCGCGGCCACGCGGGACACCTTCACTTACCAGGAAGTGCCGGTGGGTACACCCCAGGACGGCCAGGTGCTGGTGCACAACGAATACCTGTCCCTGGACCCGGCCATGCGCGGCTGGATGAACGAGGGCAAATCCTACATTCCACCGGTGGGTATCGGCGAAGTCATGCGCGCCTTGGGCGTAGGCAAGGTGATCGCGTCGAACAACCCGAAATTTGCCGTGGGCGACTACGTCAACGGTGCCTTGGGTGTGCAGGATTACTTCCTCGGTGAGCCGTGGGGTTTCTACAAGGTCGATCCGAAACTGGCGCCGTTGCCGCGTTATCTGTCGGCGCTGGGGATGACCGGCATGACCGCTTACTTCGCCCTGCTGGACACCGGCGCGCCCAAGGCCGGCGAGACCGTGGTGATCTCCGGCGCGGCAGGCGCGGTGGGCAGCATTGCCGGGCAGATTGCCAAGATTAAAGGCTGCCGCGTGGTAGGCATCGCTGGCGGCGCCGACAAATGCAGGTTCTTGGTGGATGAGCTGGGTTTTGATGCCGCCATCGACTACAAGAACGAAGACGTGCATGCCGGCCTCAAGCGCGAGTGCCCGAAAGGTGTGGACGTGTATTTCGATAACGTCGGCGGGGACATTCTCGATGCCGTGCTCAGCCGCCTGGCATTGAAAGCCCGCGTAGTGATCTGCGGCGCCATCAGCCAGTACAACAACAAGGAAGCTGTCAAAGGGCCAGCCAACTACCTGTCACTGCTGGTCAATCGTGCGCGCATGGAAGGGTTTGTGGTGATGGACCACGCGGCGAATTTTGCCGCTGCCGGGCAGGAAATGGCCGGCTGGATGGCTCAGGGCAAGCTCAAGAGCAAGGAAGATATAGTCGAGGGGCTGGAGACGTTCCCGGAGACGCTGATGAAACTGTTCAACGGTGAGAACTTTGGGAAGTTGGTACTTAAAGTCAGCTGACACACCTCAGAACCAAATGTGGGAGCGGCGGTGCGACGGTTCGACTTGCTCGCGAAGGCGGTGTGACAGTCAATGCATAAGGTGACTGCTCTACCGCCTTCGCGAGCAAGCCCGCTCCCACATTTTTTTACCGTGCCCGCTTCAGGTCGGGTAGGTCAGGCAATCTCGGCAACTACCGCTGCCAGCGCCTTGGCCGGGTCGGCCGCCTGGCTGATCGGGCGACCGATCACCAGGTAATCGGAACCGGCATCCAGGGCCTGGCGCGGGGTCAGGATGCGACGCTGGTCGTCCTGGGCGCTGCCCGCCGGGCGAATCCCCGGGGTCACCAGTTGCAACGCCGGGTGGGCGGTCTTCAGCGCCTGCGCTTCCAGCGCCGAGCACACCAGGCCGTCCAGGCCAGCCTTTTGCGCCAGGGCCGCGAGGCGCAGCACTTGTTCCTGTGGCTCGATGTCCAGGCCGATGCCGGCCAGGTCTTCACGCTCCATGCTGGTCAGCACGGTCACGCCAATCAGCAGTGGCTTGGGGCCGCTGCGCTGATCGAGCACTTCACGGCACGCAGCCATCATGCGCAAGCCGCCGGAGCAGTGCACGTTGACCATCCACACGCCCATTTCGGCGGCGGCCTTGACCGCCATCGCGGTGGTGTTGGGGATGTCGTGGAATTTCAGGTCGAGGAACACCTCGAACCCTTTGTCACGCAAGGTGCCGACAATTTCGGCGGCACAACTGGTGAACAGTTCCTTGCCAACCTTGACCCGGCAAAGCTTGGGGTCCAACTGGTCAGCCAGCTTCAGTGCGGCGTCACGAGTGGGGTAATCCAGGGCGACGATGATAGGAGTCTGGCAGGCGGACATTGGAATGGGCTCTCAGGCAAGTCGAAATCGGCGCGGATTGTAGCGCAAGCAGCGGGTTTGCGGGATCCGATGATCGGTAATTCGCGATTTAGCCGCCAGATTGCGGGCTCCCGGGCAATTGTGTCGAAACAGATACATTCCCGACATGCCTGCAATACCCCCGAAGATTAGCCTCGCACACGTGAACCATCGTACAGAACTTCCAGCCCCGGGGCTGGGCGCCTATGCTGAACGCAACAACCTCTCCGCCGAGCTTCGGCCCGGCGGCCAACCAGGTAGATGATCGCACCATGCAAACCCTGACTCCTGTGCTGAATGACGATCAAAAAGCCTCGCTTGTCGGTGAAGACAAACGCTGGAATACCCGCGCACTGATTGTCGACGACGACGTGCCGATCCGCGAACTGCTGATCGATTACCTGGCGCGCTTCAATATCCTCGCCAGCGGCGTGACCGATGGCGCGGCCATGCGCCAGGCCATGCAAGCCGAGACCTTCGACGTGGTGGTGCTCGACCTGATGCTGCCGGGCGAAGACGGCCTGTCGCTGTGCCGCTGGCTGCGGGCAGAATCGGACATCCCGATCCTGATGCTCACCGCCCGCTGCGAACCTACCGACCGCATTATCGGCCTGGAACTGGGGGCCGACGACTACATGTCCAAGCCCTTCGAGCCCCGCGAACTGGTGGCCCGTATCCAGACCATCCTGCGTCGCGTGCGGGATGACCGCACTGAGCAACGGGCGAATATCCGCTTCGACAACTGGCGCCTCAACAGCGTACTGCGCCAACTGGTGGCCGACGATGGCCTGGTGGTGCCGCTGTCCAACGCCGAATTCCGCTTGCTGTGGGTGTTTATCGAGCGCCCGCGCCGAGTGTTGAGCCGCGAGCAATTGCTGGATGCGGCCCGTGGCCGTTCCATCGAAGCCTTTGATCGCAGCATTGACCTGCTGGTCTCACGCCTGCGCCAAAAACTCGGGGATGACCCCAAGGCCCCGCAGTTGATCAAGACCGTACGCGGTGAAGGCTACCTGTTCGACGCCCGAGATATCGGCTGATGCGCAACGCCTTCAACACCCTGTTCGGGCGGCTGTTCGGTGTGTTGCTGGTAGCGATTGTGCTGGCCCACGCGCTGGCATTCTTCTGGTTTCACCATTATGGCCCGCCGCCCCCTCCACCCCACGAGACCTTCATCGAGCAACCGGACGGCAGCCTGACGCCAATGCCCAAGGAGCATCGCCGTCCCTGGTTCGGCGGGCCTGTGGTGCCACTGACCTTCCAGTTTATCTCGCTGATCATCGCCGCCTGGTATGGCGCCAAGCTGCTCAGCCGGCCGATCCAGCGCCTGAGCGCCGCGGCCGAGCGCCTGAGCCTGGACCTCGACAGCCCACCGCTGAACGAGTCCGGCCCACGGGAGGCGCGGCAAGCGGCATCGACCTTCAACCTGATGCAAAAGCGCATCCGCGAACAGGTCACCCAGCGTGCCCGCATGCTGGGCGCCGTGTCCCACGACCTGCGCACGCCGCTGTCACGGCTCAAGCTGCGCCTGGAACAGATCGAAGACACCAAGCTGCAGGGCCAGATGCGCCAGGACCTGGACGACATGATCGGCATGCTCGACGCCACCCTGAGCTACCTGCACGAGCAGCGCACCAGCGAAACCCGGCATTGGCTGGATGTGCAGGCGCTGGTGGAGTCCCTGAGTGAAAACGCCCAGGACCGCGGCTCCGATGTGCAATGCAGTGGTGAGTGCGCGCCGCTGCAAGTGCAACCGATGGCCCTGCGTTCGTGCCTGAACAACCTGATCGACAACGCCCTGCGGTACGCCGGCACCGCGCGCATCGAACTCGCGGACACTCCGCAGGCGCTGGTGGTGAAGGTGATCGACCACGGCCCGGGCATTGCGGCGGATAAACGCGAGGCGGTGTTTGAACCGTTTTATCGGCTGGAAGGCTCGCGCAACCGCAATTCCGGTGGCGTGGGGTTGGGCATGACGATTTCCAAGGAAGCCGTGGAACGCCTCGGTGGACGGCTGAGCCTGGAGGAAACTCCGGGCGGCGGCCTTACCGCCGTAATGTGGCTGCCAAGGGCGTAGGAATGGTTCCTGCGCCCTGCAGGAACCATTACTGCCCGGTTTTATCTTCCCGCCGCACCTGAGCCTGGGTGGCACTCCAGTCGGTCAACAAGCTATACGCCACCGCCAGCAATGTCGGGCCGATAAACAGGCCGATAAAGCCGAACGCAATCAACCCGCCAAACACCCCCAGCAACACGATCACCAGCGGCAGGTTGCCGCCACGGCTGATCAGGTAGGGCTTGAGCACGTTGTCGACGCCGCTGATGATGAACGTGCCCCATACACCGAGGAACACCGCATAGGTGTAGTCGCCCTTCCAGGCGAGCCAGGCGGTGGCCGGAATCCAGATCAGCGGCGGGCCCATCGGAATCAGGCTGAGCAGGAACGTCACGATCCCCAGCACCAAAGCCCCCGGAACACCGGCAATCCAGAAGCCGATCAGCGCCAGCAAGGCCTGGGCGGCAGCGGTGCCGATCACACCGTTGACCACCCGCTGCACCGTACCCGCGACCAGTTCGATGTAATAACCCGCCCGGTCGCCGATCAACCGCTCCAGCAAGCGATGCACAAACATCGCCAGGCGCGGCCCGTCACGGTAGAAAAAGAACACGAACACCAGGCTCAGGGTCAGTTCCAGGATGCCGCCGCCGATCTGCGCACTGCGGGCCAGCAACCAGTTGCCGACCTGGCCCAGGTACGGTTTCAACGTGACCATCAGTGCCGCGCCCTGCTGGTCGATGCTGTCCCACATCGCCACCAATCGTTCGCCGACAAAGGGAATGGAGCCGAGCCAGGTGGGCGCCGCAGGCAAGCCATCCACCTGGATATCCTTGATCAGGCCCACGGCATCGCGCACATGGTCGGCCAGGTTGAACCCCAGCCAAACCAGCGGCAACGCCACCAATAGCATCCAGACCAGGGTCAGGATCCCGGCGGCCAGCGATTCGCGACCGCCCAGCCAGCGGGTGAGCAAGCGCATCACCGGCCAACTGGCAAACGCCAGTACCGCGCCCCAGAACAGCGCCGACCAGAACGGCGCCATCACCCAGAAGCTGGCACCAAACAACACCAGCAGCAGGATCTGCACCAGCAGGCGATCGTTATTGAGCATGTGGTTTCTCGAAAAGAAGTCTGTAAGAGGAAGAGCTTAGGCGAACGGCGCGGGTCCGTTCGCCCTGGAACGGTCAGCGTATCAGATGCAGGTGCAAACCCTTGGCTTCGGTGGTGCCGGTTTCCAGGCGCGCCGCACGTACGCCCTGATCGATCAAGCCCTGGCGCCATGCCTCGGCGGTGGGCCCGGTCAAACTGACCCGCAACGTGGCATCCAGGTTCAATCCGCGGGAAATAAGGGTGAGCCAGGTGGCGTCAGGCTCGGCGCCCAGCTTGGGGAAATCCAGCTCGCCGGTGCTTTTCAGTTCCCGCAGCAGCGTAGCGGAGGTCGGCAGCAAATCGCCCAACGGTGCGCTGGCGTCCATCTGTTCCACGTGCAGGTACGCCCGTCGATTGCCCCGGGTGATGCCGTACAACGCGACCAGGGAGTTGTCCTGCGGGGCCGCCAGGCGCAGCAGCAGGTATTCCTGCTGGCCGTCGGCGCCCACCAGCTTGGCATTGCCGAACACTTCATTGGCCCACAGGCTGCTTTCACCGCAATCACGGGCCTGGCACCAGAACAGCAGTTGCGCGCCCTGGGCCTGCAAGGCTTCGCGGGTGGCGGTAAAGGCGGCGCTGGAGGTGTGCTCGGCAGGCAGTTCGTAGGTGATGGCAGTGGCTTGGCCGCGGGCGGTGGCCTGGCCTTCATAGCGCAGCTGGCCGCTGATCTTGCGGATCGAGCCCAGCGGGTAGATACGTTCTTTCTCTTCGGCGGGACGGTAGTCGACGATCTGCGCGTCGACCTGACGGGCCACGGCGGGCAAGTCCTGGCTACCCGGTACGTCGGCGGCAAACACCAGCGGGCTGAAACAGCACAGCCCCAGAACACGGAAAAATCCCTTCGGCATACTCATCGGATCGGCGCGCCCTGGCCATTGGGGTGCGCTGCGGTGTTGAGATCGTTCATGGTTGACTCCCTTTCGATCCGCCCAGCCTCGGCAGTTGACCCCGCCAAGTCAAGGCGTGGAGAAGAACCGATTGAAACAGTCTGCAACAAGGGTAGCGCCTGGCTCGTCATTCAGGTGCAAATGATGGCCACCGGGCAAGGTAGTCACCTGGAACGTAAGCCCGGAAAGCAATTCGGAATGTTTCGCCAACATGCCGTCTTCGGCGACCACCAACTGTGTCGGACAGCCGACTCGGCGCACGAAGGCCATCGCCTGCTCTTCTGTCAGGCGCATGGGGGAGGCCAGGGTCAGGCGGCTGTCGCTGCGCCAGGTGTAACCACCCGGCACGGGCATCAAGCCACGCTGGGCCAGCAGTTCGGCGGCTTCACGACTGACTGCCACCACGCCTTTCATCCGCGCTTCCACCGCGCGATCAAGGGTGCTGTACACCGGCTTGCGCTTGTCCTGCAGGTTCATTTGCGCCTGCAACGCCATGCCGAGGCGTTCGGCGGCGTTGTCTGCGGTGCCGGTCGGCGGGATCACGCCATCAATCAATCCCAGGTGCGTCACCCGCTCCGGCAAGGCGCCGGCCAACACCAGGGAAACGATGGCGCCGAGGGAGTGGCCAAGTAATGCAAAACGTTTCCACCCGAGTTGTTCGGCGACTTGCAGCACGTCGTGGACGTAATCCCACAGGGAATAACCGGCGCCAACGGGGCGATGGGCCGAGTGACCATGGCCGGCCATGTCCAGCGCAACGATGCGCAGGCCATCGAGTTTCGGTGCCAGGCGGGCGAAGCTGTTGGCGTTGTCCAGCCAGCCATGCAGGGCAATCACCGGCAGGCCATCTTCAGGGCCGAACAGATGCGCCGCCAACTCGATGTGCGGCAGCGCCAGGCGGACTTCTTCGACGGGCGCAGTCATGCGCAACTGCGCTCGCGCTGGCGAGCTTCCCAACGGGCAAACAGGTTCTTGATCAAAGTGGCGGTGTCCTGTGGGCGTTCAAGGGGAAACATGTGGCCGCCGGGCATGGTCAGCATTTCGCCCATGGGCATGCGCCCCACGCCGCTGGCATGGTGACGCATCACCACCCGGCTCTGGCGACCACGCACCACCGCCAGCGGCACTTTCAGTTGCCGGGCCTGGCCGGGGCTGGTGTGGGGCACGCCGCGGTAGATGCTGATTTCGGTGGCCGGATCAAAGCGCAGGCGCAGGCGATCACCCACCGGCTCCAGGCCGTGTTGCAGGTAGGCATCAAAACAGTCGGGATCAAAGCCGCGAAACAAGGTCTTGCCAGCGAAGTACTGGCGCGCAGCCGCCAGGTCGGCGAACTCTTCACGACGGCCCAGGGTGCGCCCCGCCGGGGTCAGCCGGTCAATAAAGCCGAAACGCTTGGCCGCGCGGATCACCCAGCGATCGGCCAGGGTCAGTACCGGCGAATCCAGCATCACCACCCCGCGATACAGCTGCGGGCTACGCATGGCCGCATGCAGGTGCAGCACACCACCCAACGAATGGCCCACGCCCCACACCGGCTCCGGTTGTTGCTCAAGGTGGTGGATCAGTTCGTCCACCAGGTTCTGCCAATTGTCATCCACTGGAAACCGGGGGTCGTGACCGTGCTGCGGCAAATGCGCGACGGCGTACTCCGGGGCCAGGGCGGCAAACAATTTGCCGTAGGTCGCCGAAGGAAAGCCATTGGCGTGAGCGAAAAACACGTGCTGCGACATACCTGATCCATCACCGTAAACAGAGTGTTGATTCTCCCCAGACCCGGCAGTCACGGCAATGACTGTAACTGCCAGGAATGATGACACTCACGCCACGCCTATCGGGCCGGCGGCTTCTCCCCCAGCGGTACCACGGCCATGGTCAGGCGCGATACACAGCTGGCCTTGCCTTCATCGCTGGTCAGGCGGATGTCCCACACGTGGGTGGTGCGCCCGATATGAATCGGCTTGGCCACCGCCGTCACCCGCCCGCTGCGCAAGCCGCGCAGGTGGTTGGCGTTGATTTCCAGGCCCACGCAATAGAACTTGCTGGCGTCGATGCACAGGTAACTGGCCATGGAGCCCACGGTTTCCGCGAGTACCACCGACGCGCCGCCGTGCAGCAGGCCGTAGGGTTGATGGGTGCGGTGGTCGATCACCATGCTGGCCGTCAGGGACTCGTCGTCAAAACGTTCAAAGCGGATATCCAGTACTTCACCGATGGTGTTTTTCTGAATCGCATTCAGTTGCTCGATATTCGGTTGGGTGCGCCACAGGCTCATTGATCGGTCCTTATTGGTTTTATGTCAGTGCTCAATCCTGCCACAGCACGGCTTCGGAGCGCTCGCTCCAGGCCAGGAACTGCGACCCGTAGGCTGATTCAATCACGTTGCGCTTGATCTTCAAGGTCGGCGTGAGAAAACCGTTTTCCACCGCCCAACTGTCTTTCACCACCACCAGTTGGCGCAAGCGCTCATGTTTATCCAGCACCTGGTTGACCTCTTCCAGCAAGCGTTCAAGGCTGCCCTGCAAAGCCTGGCGCCCAGCGCCTGCGGCATCTTGCAGGCCCACGGCAGATAACACGCACAGGCCCATGGGCGCACTCAAGCCATCGCCCACCACGCACACCTGCTCGATGCGTGCATGTTCGGCCAGGCGGTTTTCAATCGGCGCCGGGGCCACGTATTTGCCTTTGCTGGTCTTGAAGATTTCCTTGAGCCGCCCGGTCAGCCGCAGGCGGCCATCGGTGCCCTGCTCGCCCTTGTCGCCGGTGCGCAGGAAGCCGTCGGCGGTGAGGGTCTCGGCAGTTTTTGCCGGGTCCTTGTAATAACCGAGCATGGTCGCGCCGCTGCGTACCTGGACTTCGCCGTCGTCACCGATGCGTACTTCGACGTCCGGGCATGGCGGGCCTATCCAGCCGAGTTTCTGCTGGCCGGGGCGGCACACGTGGGAGTAGCCGCAGCTTTCGGTCATGCCATAGACCTCCAGCACATCCAGGCCCAGCCGGCGATACCAGACCAACAGTGCTTCGGGCACGGGGGCTGCGCCGGAGATCGCCACGCGCACAGCGTCCAGGCCCAACCCGGCGAGTACTTTGTGGCCGACCCGCTTGCCGATGAAGGGCAGGCGCAGCAAGGTATCGAGGCGGCTTGCGGGGATTTTGCTATAGACGCCCATCTGGAATTTGGTCCAGATCCGCGGTACGCCGAACAGCGCTGTTGGCCTCGCCCGTTTGAGGTCTGTCAGAAAAGTGTCGAGGCTCTCGGCGAAAAATACTGTCTGTCCGGTGTAGATCGAGGCCATCTCCACGAACATGCGTTCGGCGACGTGGCACAGCGGCAGGTAGGACAGCAGGCGGTCGCCCTCCCCCAGGCCGAACAGTTCAGTGCCGCGGATGGCCGCGAAGGCCAGCGCGCCGAAGCTGTGCATCACGCCCTTGGGCAGGCCGGTGGTGCCGGAGGTGTAGATGATGGTGGCTAGATCGGATGCTGCGGGCGCGGGGTTGTCCTGAATGGGTGAGCAGGCTTGCAGGTCGGCCCAGGTGAAATCGAATTCGCCATCGGGGCACAGCGGCAGGCTGATGGTGGGCAGGTCGGCCTTTACTCCGGCGGACATGGCGGGCCAGTCGTCCAGTTTGCCGATAAATGCCAGTGCGGCTTCGGAATGCTCGAGTACGTGGGCGACGGAGTCGGCGGTGAGGTTGGGGTAGAGCGGGACCGAGACGTGGCCGGCCATCCAGATGGCGAGGTCGGCGATGATCCAGTGGGCGCAGTTTTTCGAGATCAGGGCGATGTGGGAGCCCTGGGGCAGGTCGCGGGCTCGCAGCCAGTGGGCGGCGCAGCGGGCCTGGTGACCGGCTTCGGCCCAGGTGAGGGTTTGGACCTCACCGCCTTTGATGGGCTGAACCAGGAATCGTTGCCGTGGGTGGCGGGCTTCGCGGTCGAAGAAGACTTGCAGCGGCAAACGAATAGCGACAGACATGGACGCGCTCCTTTGTGTTCCGATGGTAGCCAACCAAGCACTTGCTTGGCTGACTATTTCATGGGAGCGCGGGGGGTGCAAGTTCTGCTGTTTTTGGGGGCATATCCGTTATTCAGGTAACGGCCGCTTATGGTTCCGCTCTTACAGCGGCTCACTTTTGAACAGCGCAAAAGTAAGCAAAACGCTCTTGCCCCACCACTCGGCTCCTCGCCTAGGCTCGGAGTGCCCTCACTCCGGCTTTGGACCGTGGGCCGCCGTCATGGGCCATCCTTGGCCCAGGACGGCTAACCCGGCGTCCTGCCGGGTTACCCACGCTCCAAAGCCTGCGTTCGGCCAGCGTGGTTTAACGGGGCGCCTAAGATCAAAATCAAAAGCAGATCAAGAGCACAGCGGCCTACCGGCCGGCTTGAGTGTTAAAAGCAAAGACCAGAGCGAAAACAGATCTGCTTTTATGTGGGAGCGGGCTTGCTCGCGAAAAACCTGAGGTCGCCGCGCTGAATCAGAATGCCCGCGTCATCGTTAACGACCTTCGCGAGCAAGCCCGCTCCCACATTTGGACCGTGCCCGCCTTAGATTTTGCTTTTAACACTCAAGCCGGCCGGGAGGCCGCTGTGCTCTTGCCTTTGATCTGCTTTTGATCTTGATCTGCGGGCCCCGTCAACCACGATGGCCGCAAGTAGGCACGGTGGAGCGGGTAAATCGGCAAGGATGCCGATTTAGCCGCGCCGGGCCATGGATGGCCCGTCGCGGCGGCCCGCGGAACCGGGCCGGAGTGCGGGCATGCCGAGCCTAAGCGAGGCACCGAGTGGTGGGGCAAAGCGTTTTTTGGTTACTTTTTTAGGCGTTTGTAAAAAAGTGACCCGCTGTAAGAGCGGAACCATAAGTGGCCGTTACCGAAGAAACGGATATGTACCCAAAACCAAACCCAATCTTAAGGATTCCGAACACTCAAAAGACTCATCAACCCCGCCAACGGAAAGTCCCCTTCCAACTCCGCCAGACTCGCCGTACTCATAGGCTGCGGCTGCCGCAAATGCCCATGCTGCAAATAACTGATCAGCCCCCCCACAAACGGCTGATGGCTAACCAGCAACACATCATCGTCATTGTCGAGATGCTTGAGCACCTCCAGCGGATTACTCTCCGGCGTCAACCAAGGCACAGTGCGGATCTCAGGCTCAAACCCCAACGCCTCCCGCACCAACTGCGCCGTCTGCTGCGCCCGCACATACGGACTGGCAATAATCGCCCGCACAGGCTGCCCAATCAGATGCCCCGCACTGCGCAACACCTCATCGCGCCCATGGGCCGTCAAATTACGCTCGGCATCCGTACGCGCATGCCCCTCGGCCTCACCGTGACGCAACACCCACACCTTCATAGCTTGGGTTCCTCATCACGCGCCGGATGCGGTGCAGGCGGCACACTGTGAGCAGCCTCACCTTCCGGTGCACGGGGCGTCGGCCAATCTGCAAACGGCCAAGGCTTCTGATCACTGTGAAAACTGCCAAACCGCCCAATCTGCGCCAAAAACTGACTCAGGCTGTCACCAAAATTCATCAGCCCCAGGTTCGGCGCCCCATACACCAGGCGATAAACCAGTTGCACCACCACCAGCGCGCCCAGCAGAAACTGCGCCACTTGCCACACCAGGGCAAACACCAGCATCCACAGGACACGCAGGCCGATGGACTCGTACTTGGGTGCTGCTTTCGGATCGTTCATGACGCGTTCCTCAGTTGAAACCACTGGTGGAAATAAAGTCGACATCGGTTTTAGGCTCGGCGCGCATCAGCAACTCGATGACCTGGTTCAAGGTGCGCCCTTCAAACAGGATCGCGTGCAACCCGGCAACCAGCGGCATATACACCCCGACCTCCTGAGACTTGGCCTTCAGCACCTTCAGGGTGTTGACGCCTTCCGCCACTTCGCCCAAACGCGTCACGGCGTCTTCCAGGCTCAAGCCCTGGCCAAGGGCAAAACCGACCTGATAGTTGCGGCTTTTCGGTGACGAGCAGGTGACGATCAGGTCGCCCACACCCGCCAGGCCAAGGAAGGTCATCGGGTTGGCGCCCTGATTGACCGCAAACCGGGTCATCTCGGCCAGGGCGCGAGTGATCAGCATGCTCTTGGTGTTTTCACCCATGCCCAGCGCAACCGCCATGCCGGCGATGATCGCGTAGACGTTCTTCAACGCCCCGCCCAGCTCGACGCCGAAACGGTCGGCACTGGCGTACACGCGGAAGGTGCGACCGTGCAGCACCTCCTGCACCCGCTCGCAGAGTTCTTCGTCTTCACTGGCGATCACCGTGGCGGTCAGCGCGTGCTCAGCCACTTCCCGCGCCAGGTTCGGCCCGGACAACACGCCAATCCGCGCTTCGGGGGCGATTTCTTCAAGGATCTCGCTCATCAACTTGAAGGTGTGCGCCTCAATGCCCTTGGTCAGGCTCACCAGCAGCTTGCCCGCCAGCCGCTCGGCATGGGGTGCAAGCACCGAACGCAGGGCGCTGGAGGGCAGCGCGACGAAGCACAGGTCGCACTCGTCCAGCGTCGCCTGTAAATCAGTCACCGGCTCCACGGCCGGCAGAATCTTGATGCCTTTAAGGTAACGGGGGTTTTCCCGGTTGACCCGAATGGCTTCGGCTTGCTCGGGGTCACGCATCCATTGACGCACCCGGTGACCATTTTCAGCCAGCAGATTAGCCACGGCGGTACCAAAACTTCCGCCTCCCAGGACCGCAATAGGGCGCTGTTCAGTCATATGCAATCCGTTAATCCATAGCAGTGGCGATGGCCGCATTATACGGAGCGACCCGCCTGCGGCCAGCCCCCGCGTCAATTCAAACGCTTGTCGGAAAATGCGACATTTGTGCGAAGTAATTACAGGGCCGACGACTGGCAAAAGGCCCCACCTCAGTTAACATGGGCGGCTATCCGTAATTATCAAGGCCGTGCCGTGTATTTGGGCCCTCCTCCTCGCTCATCCCTTCTGCTGACGTTGTTGTGCATGCCGTGGTGCAGTGTGCCGGTGCTGGCTGACGACCTGTTCCTCGACAGCCAGCCGCTGCCGCAGGTGCTGACCGCCACCCGGCTCAAGCAATCGGCCGCCGCCGTGCCCGGCAGCATGACGGTGATCGACAGCGAGCTGATCAAGGCCAGCGGCGCACGGGATATCCCCGAACTGCTGCGGCTGGTGCCCGGGATGATGGTCGGCTACACCACCGGCAACCAGGCCGCCGTGAATTACCACGGCACCCAGGCGGGCGATGCGCGGCGCATGCAGGTGTTGATCGATGGGCGCTCGGTGTACCGCGCGGGCCTGGCCACGGTGGACTGGAGCGATATTCCGGTAGCCCTGGAAGACATCGACCGCATGGAGGTCTTCCGCGGCCCCAATACCGTCAGCTACGGCGCCAACGCGCTGATGGCCGTCGTCAACATCCTCACCCGCTCGCCGGCCAACAGCCATGGCACGCGGATGAAACTCACCCAGGGCGGCCGAGGGATCAACGACTGGTACGCCAGCCAGGGCATGGGCTGGGACACCGGCGATTTGCGCCTGTCACTCTCCGGTCAACAGGACGATGGCTTTGACAGCGACCGCGTGGGCGCTGACCGCCGCGACGGGCGCCGCCTGAACCGCTTCAGCCTGGCCGTGAGCCAGACCCTGAATGCGCAACAAAGCATCGACTGGCAACTGGACGCCAAGGAAGGCACCAACCAGCGCCCTTACACCTACCAACCGGTGTTCGACGGGATTACCGAAGGCGGTAACAATTCCGACGTCAGCGCCAAGGACTATGCCGGTTCCCTGCGCTGGAACTTCGACTTCAACCCCGATCACAGCCTGTATATCCAGGGTTCGGCCCAGCAATGGGATCGCCGGCAGATCTGGCGCGCGTGCGATGCCAAGGTCTCGTTCAGCCCGGAACTGACGCAGCTGTGGCAGCTCAACCCCAACTATGCCGAGCGACTGGCCCGGCACATGAACAACTTCAACCCAGGCAACCTTCCACCCGGCAGCGCCGCCGAGCAGGCACTGGCCCGCCAGGTGCTCCAGCAATGGGGGGACGGCGGCAAGGACCCGGTCTGCGGCAACATCGACCAAAGCACCAAGGAAAGCCGCTACGACCTGGAGCTGCAAGACACCCTCAGCCTGTCCGACAGCCTGCGCCTGGTCAGCGGCATGAACTACCGCTACGACCGCGCCGACTCCGACACCTACTTCAACGGCACCCTGGACGACACCACCTGGCGCCTGTTCGGCCACCTGGAATGGCGGGCCAGCGAACACTGGCTGCTGCAGGGCGGCGCGATGTACGAAGACACTCACCTGAGCGGCAACTCGCTGACGCCACGGGTGGCCGTCAACTACCTGATCAACCCGCGCCACGGCCTGCGCGCGGTGTACTCCGAAGCCATTCGCTCCCCGGACATGTTCGAGAACAACGTCAACTGGAGCTACCGCGTCACCAACCTCAGCTCGCCGGCCTACGGCCAGAACTCCGGCCAATACTTCGTGGTGACCCGTGGCCCGGGCAACCTCGACAAAGAGCTGATGCGCTCCCGGGAGCTGGGCTACAACGGCTTTTTTGCCGACATCGGGCTGAACGTCGACGTGAAGCTGTTCTACGACGAAATCAGCGAAATGGTCAGCGAGCCGCTGCGCAACAACCAGTACATCGCCAGCAACTCGAACAGCTCGCGCTTTACCGGCACCGAAACCCAGCTCGACTGGCACATGAGCACCGCCGACCGGCTGCGCGTCACCTATGCTTATGTGGATGCCAGCGCCACCAACCCCCTGGACAGGCAGCAGACCGCGCGCAACAGCGGCTCGGCCGGCTGGATGCGGGAATGGGGCCATGGCTGGTCCAGCGCGGTGTTCTACTATGGCGACGATGCGCTCAACCAGTATCGCTTCGAACGGGTCGACCTGCGGGTGGCCAAGCGCATTGCCTTGGGCAAAGCCAACGTGGAGCTGGCCGGCATGTTGCAACAACGCCTCGACAATCAGCCCACCACCTGGCCCGACAACAACTATGACCAACGCCACGTGCTCTACTTCAGTGCGGAGTTAGAGTTCTAGTGGACAGCGACTCGTCACGGATGACCCTGCCCTTTACCGCCCGGCTCTGGCGGTGCTGTGTGTTGCTTGGGGTTTTACTGTTCGGCGCACCGACATGGGCAGCGGATATCCTGCTGACCGCCGACGAAGACGGCCCGGGCGTACAAACATTCGTCCAGGCCCTGGCCCTGCAGCGTCCCGAAGACAGCGTGAAGTTCACCCCGCTCAAGGACCTGCCCGCCCCCGCAAACTTGCCGACCAGCACCCGCCTGATCCTGCTGGACCTGCCCAGCCTTGATTGGCGCCTGCAAGACGCCCAGGGCCCACCGACCCTGGTGCTGCGCATCAGCCGCCTGCAAGCGCGCCAGCGCCTGGGTGCCACGTTGCCTGCGAAGATCAGCCTGCTGTGGAGCGACCCACCGCTGGACCGACAACTGCGCCTGATCACCGGCATCCTGCCTCAGGCCCGGCGCATCGGCGTGCTCTATGGCATCGACAGCGAGTTCCTGCTGCGCGAGCTGCGCCAGTACGCCGCGCCCATGGGCCTGGAGATCGTGCCCCAGCTTTGGGAAAACATTAATGACAGTCGCCCGCTGCAAAGCCTGTTCAAGAACAGCGACGTCTTGCTGGGGCTGGATGATCCCCAGCTGTACAACCCGAAAACCGCGAAAAACCTGCTGCTCAGCAGCTACGCCAGGCAATTGCCACTGGTCGGGCCCAACGCCGGGTTCGTCAAGGCCGGCAGCCTGGCCAGCACCTACAGCGATCAGACCGACTGGCTGGATGTGCTCGACCGCCTGCTGGATCATGCGCCGGCCAGTTGGCCGCGCTCGCTGTACCCGGAACGTTTCAAAGTCGTAGGCAACCCGCAGGTTGCGCGCTCACTGGGGATCGAACAGGTGGACGAAACCAACGTCGCCGCCCGCCTGGCCGAAGGAGAAAAACGCCCATGACATTTCGTCGCCGTTGGGACATCAACACCCGGACCCAGCTCATTACCCTGGGCCCGGCACTCCTGCTGACGCTGCTGTTGATCAGCTTCTTCACCTTCGTGCGGATCCAGGACCTGCGCCAGGAACTGGACCACACCGGCCAGTTGATCGCCAACCAACTGGCGCCGGCCACCGAATACGGGGTGATTTCCGGCAACAACGACGTGCTTGAAAGCCTGTTGCGGGCCACCCTCGCCACGCCGCACGTGCGCTTCCTGGAGATTCAGGACAGCGCAGAAAATATCCTGGTGTATGTCGAGCAACCGTCGGAGAAGCACGATCGCTCGCTGTCGGTGAAAGTCTTCCAGGCGCCGATTCGCCTGCAACATATCCAGCTGGGCAATGACTTCTTCCAGGACAGTACTGCCGAGCCCAAGGCCCCGCGCGCGGACTACCTGGGGCGAGTGATTGTCGGCATGTCCAACGATGCGTTCAGCCAGCGCCAGCAGGAAATCCTGTTCAAGGCCGGGATTCTCGCGCTGTTCGCCCTGCTGTTTACCTTCCTGCTGGCCCGGCGCCTGGCGGCCAGCCTGTCGCAACCGATCAGCGCCATGGGCAATGCGGTCAAGGCGATCCAGCAGGGCGATTACCAGACGCCGCTGCCCATCGTGGATGACTCGGAGCTGGGCGACCTGTCGCGCCACATCAATAACCTCGCCGATGGCTTGAACCAGGCCAGTCGTGAACAGCACCAGGCCATGGCCCAGTTGATCCAGACCCGCGAAGAAGCCGAGCGGGCGAACAATGCCAAGTCGGACTTCCTGGCGATGATGAGCCATGAATTGCGCACGCCGATGAATGGGGTGCTGGGCATGCTGCAACTGCTGGAAACCACCGACATGACCGAGGAACAGACCGAATACGCGGCACTGGCCTCGGAGTCCACCGAACACCTGCTGAAGGTGATCAACGACATCCTCGACTTCTCGCGCATCGAGCGCGCGGCCCTGGAGCTTGAGCACATTCCGTTCGACCTGGTGGAGCTGATCAGCAGTTGCGCCCAGGCCTTCCAGCACGCCGCCCAACAACGCGGGCTGGCGCTCGAAGTGCCGATCCCCCAGGGCCTGGGCTCGCTGCAAGTACAGGGCGACCCGACCCGCATCCGGCAGATTTTGGTGAACCTGATCGGCAATGCCCTGAAGTTCACCGAGCAGGGCACCGTCACCGTCGAACCCCACTGGCAGACCCTGGACCATGAATTGCTGTGGTTCACCTGCACCGTGCGCGATAGCGGGATTGGCATTTCCGCCGAGCGCCTGGAACTGATGTTCGATGCGTTCCAGCAAGCCGACAGTTCCATTTCAAGACGTTACGGCGGCACCGGACTGGGACTGCCTATCGCACGCACCCTGGCCGAACGCATGGGCGGCACCCTGCGCGCCCAGAGCGAAGAAGGCCACGGCTCGGTGTTTACCCTGGAAATTCCGCTGGCGATCTACCAGCAGAGCTTGCCGGTGCTCGCGCCGAATACCGAAGGCAATGGCCGTGCGGGCGAAGGGCGCAACGTGTTGCTGGTGGAAGACAACCCGGTCAATCGCACGGTGGTCGAAGCCATGCTGCGCAGCCTGGGGTTCGAGGTGAGCATCGCCACCGACGGCGCCGAAGCGATTCGCAGCGCCGAGAGCCTGATTTTTACCGCAATCCTGATGGACTGCCGACTGCCGGGCATCGATGGCTACGAGGCTACCCGGCAGATTCGCCAGTTGCCCGGTTGCGCCGAGCTGCCAATCATTGCCCTCACGGCCAATGCCTTGCAGGGCGATCGCGAAGCCTGCCTGGCAGCTGGAATGAACGATTACCTGGCAAAGCCGTTCAAACGCACGGATTTGCAGCAAATCCTGCAGAGATGGGTGCAGTAACACGGTGCCATCAGCCAACTGCGACTGGCGTGAAAGACGAAAGTGCGGCAGTCTTAGGCACCCGAACGGGCCCGTAAACCGGCCCGGTTTATAATTTCAGTGCACAAGTGTACATTCATGACCTTGACGCTGTGACTTTCACTACAACGCAATAGTCTATGTGTAGGCTGCCGATATGAGGCATGAACGCTTCAGTCGGCCGGGAAGATTTGCCCTGCCCTGCCGCATGGGATTATTGAGGAGCTCGCATGACCAAACAAAACGCCTTTACTCGGGAAGACCTGCTGCGCTGCAGTCGCGGTGAGCTGTTCGGCCCAGGTAACGCGCAACTGCCCGCCCCGAACATGCTGATGGTGGATCGCATCACCCATATCAGCGAAGAGGGTGGCAAGTACGGCAAAGGTGAATTGGTCGCCGAGCTGGATATCACCCCTGACCTGTGGTTTTTCGCCTGCCATTTCGAAGGCGATCCGGTGATGCCGGGCTGCCTGGGCCTTGACGCCATGTGGCAGCTGGTCGGTTTCTACCTGGGCTGGCAAGGCCTGCCGGGCCGCGGTCGCGCCCTGGGTTCGGGCGAAGTGAAGTTCTTTGGCCAGGTCTTGCCGACCGCCAAGAAAGTCACTTACAACATTCAAATCAAGCGCGTCCTCAAGGGCAAGCTGAACCTGGCCATTGCCGATGGTTCGGTGACTGTCGACGGTCGCGAGATTTATACTGCCGAAGGCCTTCGGGTCGGCGTATTCACTTCCACTGACAACTTTTAAGGGTTATCCGCATGCGCCGCGTCGTTATCACTGGTCTGGGCATTGTTTCGTGCCTGGGCAATGACAAAGAGACCGTCTCCGCTAACCTGCGTGCAAGTCGCCCTGGCATCCGCTTCAACCCGGAATATGCCGAAATGGGTCTGCGTAGCCAGGTTTCCGGCTCCATCGACCTGCCCCTCGAAGAGCTGATTGATCGCAAGATCTATCGCTTCGTCGGCCACGCAGCCGCTTACGCCTACCTGGCCATGAAGGACGCGATCACCGATTCCGGCCTGAGCGAAGACCAGGTGTCCAACGTACGCACCGGTCTGATCGCCGGTTCCGGTGGCGCGTCGACCTTGAACCAGATGGAAGCGCTGGACATCCTGCGCGAGAAAGGCGTCAAGCGCGTTGGCCCGTACCGCGTCACGCGGACCATGGGCAGCACCGTTTCCGCCTGCCTGGCCACGCCGTTCAAGATCAAGGGCGTGAACTACTCGATCTCCTCCGCTTGCGCCACCAGTGCTCACTGCATCGGTACCGCTGTAGAGCAGATCCAGTTGGGCAAGCAGGACATCGTATTTGCCGGCGGCGGTGAAGAAGAACATTGGAGCCAGTCGTTCCTGTTCGACGCCATGGGCGCCCTGTCGACCCAGTACAACGAAACCCCGGACAAAGCCTCCCGCGCCTATGACAAGAACCGTGATGGTTTCGTCATTGCCGGCGGTGGCGGCATGGTGGTGGTCGAGGAGCTGGAACACGCCCTGGCCCGTGGTGCGAAGATCTACGCGGAAATCGTCGGCTACGGCGCGACGTCCGACGGCTACGACATGGTTGCGCCAAGCGGCGAAGGCGCCATCCGCTGCATGCAGATGGCCATGTCCACCGTTGATACCCCGATCGACTACCTGAACACCCACGGTACTTCGACTCCGGTCGGCGACTCCAAGGAAATGGAAGGCGTGCGTGCGGTATTCGGCGACAAGGCTCCGGCGATCAGCTCTACCAAGAGCCTGTCGGGTCACTCCCTGGGCGCCGCTGGCGTTCACGAAGCGATCTACTGCCTGCTGATGATGGAAGGCAACTTCATGGCGGGTTCTGCCAACATCGAGGAACTGGACCCGGACGTGGCTGACATGCCTATCCTGACCAAGACTCGTGAAGATGCGACCATCAATACAGTGATGAGCAACAGCTTCGGCTTTGGTGGCACTAACGCCACCCTGGTGCTGAAACGCTGGCAGGGTAAGTAAGCTCTCGCAGCTTGATCGCCTGAAAACGCCCCGACTGGTTCGGGGCGTTTTTTTACCCGTTTACCGCGCTTACAGTGGCTCACTTTTGAAAGCCGGAATGCGTGCCCAGTCAAAAGTAAGCAAAACGCTCTTGCCCGATCACTCGGCACCTCGCTCAGGCTTGAGTGTTTAGAAGCAAAATCAAAAGCTAAAACGGGCACGGTCCAATGTGGGAGCGGGCTTGCTCGCGAAGGTCGTTAACGATGACGCTGGCATCCTGATTCAACGCGGCGTTCTCAGGTTTTCGCCGGCAAGCCGGCTCCGACAGAAAAGCGGTTCTGCTTTTGCTTCTAACACTCAGGTCGGCTTCCAGGCCGCCGTGCTCTTGCTTTTGATCTTAGGCGCCCCGCCGACAGGCGGGGCAGAGCGCTTTGGTTACTTTGCCGCTTTTTTGCAAAGTGACTCGCTGTAAGAGCGAAACCATAAGCCGCCGTGACCGCAGCAACGGATATGCCCACCCAACAACCTAAACCGAAAACCGAGCCACCATCGTGTTGAGATCCACCGCCAACCGCGACAACTCCTGGCTCGCCGCACTGGTCTGGTTCGCCCCCGCCGACGTCTGCTGTGCCAAATCGCGAATATTCATCAAATTGCGATCCACCTCCCGCGCCACCGCCGCCTGTTCTTCCGAGGCACTGGCAATCACCAGGTTGCGCTCATTGATCAGGGTAAACGCCGAAGCAATCTCCTCCAGCGCCGTCCCCGCCGACTTGGCGATATCCAACGTTGACCGCGCCCGAGTATTGCTCTGCTGCATGGAGCTGACAGCCTGATCAGTCCCCTGCTGAATCCCACTGATCATCTGCTCGATTTCCTGGGTCGACTGCTGCGTACGATGCGCCAAGGCACGCACCTCATCCGCCACCACCGCAAACCCACGCCCGGCATCCCCAGCTCGCGCCGCTTCGATGGCGGCATTCAGCGCCAGCAAATTGGTCTGCTCGGCAATCGAACGAATCACATCCAGCACCTTGCTGATGCCATATACCTTCTGCGCCAGGTCCTCCACCTGAGTCGCATTGGCCGTCACATCATCCGCCAGGGACTCAATCGACAACACCGTCTGATGCACCTGCTCGCGCCCGTGCTGAGCGATACGATCCGACTCCCGCGATGCCTGGGACGTAGCCACCGCGTTGCTCGCCACCTCCTCCACCGCCGCCGTCATCTGGTTCACCGCAGTAGCCGCCTGCTCGATTTCCTGACTCTGCTGATGCAACCCACGGGTGGCATCTTCGGTCACGCAACTAAGCTCTTCGGAAGCCGACGCCAACTGGCTGGACGAATCGGAAATACGCCGAATGGTTTCCCGCAGGCTCTCCTGCATGCTTTTCAGCGCCTGCTGCAAACGCGCCGGCTCATCCTGGCCGCTGACAGTAATCACCCCGGTCAGATCGCCACTGGCCACACCCTGGGCGACTTTCAAAGACTGGGATAACGGCAGCACAATACTGCGGGTCAGCAACAATGCCAGGCCGATGGTGATCAGCGCCGTCACGGCAATCATGCCAACCACCCAACTGCGCGATTGCGTGAACACACTTTGCGCCAGGCTCGCCGCCTGATTGGCACTGACCTTGTTCAACGTCACCAGCTCACGCAGGGTACCGGCCAGTTCGTCGGCCAACTGGTTCATCTCGCCGTTGACCACCTTGATCGCGTCTTCCAACTGATTCGCCCGGGAAAACGCCATCACCTGTTCCTGGCGCTGCAGGTAACGCTCTTCCTCGGTTTTAAAGCGATCGAACAGCACCCGCTCTTCTGGCAGCACGATCAAGCCTTCATAGAGGGACTGAGCCTTGTGCAGGCCGCTTTTCAGCTCGGTGATTTTCTGCTCATTCTGCGTGATTGCCTGCGGGTCGCGGTTAAGCAGTAGCCGCAACGTCAGGGCCCGCACCCGCAGCAGGTCCTGATTCATCTCGCCGACCGCCATCACGCTGGGCAGCCAGTTGTTTTCCACCTGGTCAGACTGCTGGCGCATATTGCCCATCTGCAACAAGGCGAACCCGCCCAGGGCAAACACCATCAGCGCCAGCAAACCAAACCCCAGGCCGGCGCGAGGGGCGATATTCAGACTTCTGATATTCATGCTCGGAATCCTTCCAAAAGCGCTGCATCCACCTGCAGCGGGCTCTTGAAAGGTATCGGCGAGTTGAGACGTTTGCCTAAGACGAAAACGCGATATCAAAACGCCTTATGATCGCCCCGCCCCGCCTGTAGCGATTCAGCTAAACCCATCACCTGGGCTTGGGCAGAATCGCCAGGAAATTGTCCCGTGCGACCTTTCTGGCCACATCCTCAGGCAACGCATCGAGGAACGGGTCAAAGCTGCGCATTTCCTTACCGAGCTTGTTGAAGCGTCCTACCACGTCTGAGCCAAGCATGAAGCGGTCCGGGAAGCGCTCCACCAGCTTTACCCACTCAGGGCGTGCCATTCCCGCCTCATCCAGCAAGTAAGGCGTGAGCACGCTCCAGGACAGGTCGACGTAAAGGTTGGGGTAAGCCTCCAGCATGCGCGCCAGGGTCGGCAGCAAAAAATCCATCTGCGTCTGGTGCCGATGGATCTCCATGCTGCTGCCCGCATGGGCCCAGATAAACCGGGTGTGCGGGTGATTACGCAGCGGCTCTTCCATTTCCGCCAGGTACAACGGATTTTTCTCACGCTTGGAGGTGATGTTGGAATGCACCATCACCGGCAGATCATTCTCCGCGGCCAGGTGATAGATGCGGGTCATCGCCTCGTTGTTGGCCCTTGGGGTGTCGCCGGAGGTCAGCGCGGTCAGGTCGTCGTGACGGGTGAAGACTTCGCCGATGCCTTGCCAGAGCCCAGGATTGAGATCGAGCATGCGCTGGATATGGGATGCGGCATTTTTATCGTTGGGATTGAAACCACTGAGGAACGGATGAAAGCGCTGACGTTGCTCCGGGCTCAGTTTATTGACCGCATCGGCGACGAACACGTCGGTGGCGCTGTACCAATAGGCGTCGGCGTCGTCCCCGGCGTAATAGCGCGGCCGCTTGGGTTCGTCCTCATGCCATTTCTTGGCCACCGGTATGCCGGAAATCATCACGTGCTCGATGCGATTATCGGCCATGGCCTTGAGTAATTTATCCATGCCCGCCGACTCCTGGAAGAAATCGACGTAATGCAGGTGTGCATCGCTGTAGGCATAGTCGCGAGCCTGCACCGCAAGGCTTGCGGCGGTCAGCAACAGGGCAATACTCAGGCGGGTCCGGCGCACGGGGGTATCTCAAACAAGGGCTAATGCCGGTAGACCTCGGACCGCGCCTGCGGGTTCAGCGGTAAACAACGGGGAACACCAACGTGCCAGCATGCTCTATAACTGCATGAGCTTCTTCCTGCCACCCTGTGAGGTTTGCCATGCCTGTTACCGTGAACACGCTGAACGCCGAAAACTTCCGCCACAGCGTCAATATCAATAACCACGAGCTGTTTACCGACCTGCCCAAGAGCCTGGGCGGTGACGATTCGGCGCCCTCCCCCCACGATTACTTCGACGCCGCACTGGCGTCCTGCAAGGCCCTGACCGTCAAGCTCTATGCGCAGAAAAAAGACATACCGCTGACCGGCGTGACCGTGGAAGTCACCCATGACAGCACCGAAGAGCAAAAGGGCAAATACAAGCTCAACGTCAAACTGACCCTCAAGGGCGTACTCACTGACGAGCAGCGCGACGAGCTGCACCGCGTGGCGGATCGCTGCCCGGTGCACAAGCTGATGACCACGGCCGAAGTTACCATTGAGACCCGGCTCTCCGAAGGCGCCTTCAGCCAGTAGCGGCAACCTCCCGTCGAGCGGGTTATGCTCAGTACCATCAGACCCGCTCAGACTGGGAAGCACCATGACCACCGTGACCGTGATTCGCCCGCGCGCCGAAGATGTGGAAGGCCAACCGATCCTGCGCCCACTGCCCTCCAGGCAATGCCGCAGCGTCGGGCCTTTCGTGTTTTTCGACCATATGCTGCAAACCCGTTATGCCCCGGGTACCGGCATGAACATTCGCCAACACCCGCACATCGGCCTGTCTACCCTGACCTACCTGTTTGAAGGCGAACTCCTGCACAAGGACAGCCTCGGCTCCGATCAGGTGGTCAAGGCCGGGGACGTCAGCTGGATGACAGCCGGCAGTGCCATTGCCCACGTTGAACGCAGCCCCGAGGCGTTGAAGGCCAGTGGTTTCAGCCTGCACGGGTTGCAAGTGTGGCTGGCCTCCCCCAAGGAACATGAACAAGGGCCTGGGCATTACAGCCATCATCCGGCCGCCAGCTTGCCGGTGAGCGATAACCTCGGCGTGCAGATTCGCCTGATTGCCGGCAATGGCTTTTGCCTCGAATCGCCGGTGCCGGTGTTGTCGCCCACCTTGTATGCCGAGGTGCGGATGCAGACGGCTACCACCCTGCTGATCCCGGATGAGCATGAAGAACGGGCGGTGTATGTGCTGGAGGGTGAGGCGCAGTTGGATGGCGAAGCGCTGGAGGTGCATAGCCTGGTGGTGTTGCCGGCAGGCGCAAGCATGGGGCTGTTTGCCGAGACTGATTGCCACCTGGTGGTGTTCGGCGGCGCGGCGCTGGATGGGCCACGGCGGATTAACTGGAATTTTGTCGCGAGTGATCCGGCGTTGATCGAGCAGGCTCGGCAGCGTTGGGCGGCTGGGGATTGGCCGACAGTGCCGGGGGAAAGTGAGCGGATCGAGTTGCCTCTAGGCAAGGCTTAAGCGCTTTATTGCCTGTGAAACAGCCTTCGCGAGCAAGCCCGCTCCCACATTTCGACCGCGTTCCTTCAGGATGTACACGGTTAAAATGTGGGAGCGGGCTTGCTCGCGAAGGGGCCAGCTCAGGCAACCGAACTATCAGCCCTTGAACACTTCATCCAGCAAGTTATGCATCGACTGAAAGGCCCGCGCAGCGGTCTTCGCGTCATACATCATCTTGCCCGGCACATTCGCGTGCGGGTCGGTAAACGAGTGCACCGCACCGCCGTAGCTCAGCAATTGCCAATCCACACCGGCGGCGTTCATTTCGTCTTCAAACGCCGGCAGTTGCTCCTTCGGCACCAACGGGTCGGAAGCACCGTGCAACACCAGCACGGAACCCTTGATGTTTTTTGCATCGGCCGGGTTCGGCGTGTCGAGGCTGCCGTGGAACGAAACGGCAGCTTTCAACGGTGCACCGGTACGTGCCAGCTCCAGGGAGCAGCAACCACCGAAGCAGAAACCAAAGGTCGCCAGCTTCGAGGTATCCACCGCCGCTTCAGTCTGGGTTTTCAGGTGATCAAGCGCGACCTGCATGCGCTTGTTCAACAGCGGCCGGTCATTCTTCAACGGCATCATCGCCGCACCCGCTTCATCGCCGTTCGAAGGGCGGACGGTTTGCCCGTACAGGTCGGCAAGCAGCACCACGTAGCCCTTGCTGGCCACGCTCTTGGCGATCTCTTCAGCGCCGGCACTGACACCCATCCAGTTCGGCGCCATCAACAACCCTGGCAGCGGGCCCTTATGACTGGCATCAAATGCCAGGCGGCTTTCATAAGACTGGCCATCAATCTGATAGACCACGGAACGCACGGTGATTTGGCTCATCATTTACTCCAGGTGAAAGGCTCCAGAACGAAAAAACCCGCCGAAGCGGGTTTTTCTACAACGGTGTTAAACCGACAGTTCAACCAACAACTTGTTCAGTCGGCGCACATAAGCGGCCGGGTCTTTCAGGCTGTCGCCGGCAGCCAGGGCTGCCTGGTCGAAGAGGATGTGCGACAGGTCGCCAAACCGCTCTTCGCTCTGCTCGCCGTCGAGTTTCTCGATCAGCGGGTGAGCCGGGTTGAATTCGAAGATCGGCTTGGAATCCGGAACCTTCTGACCGCTGGCTTCCAGGATCTGACGCATCTGCATGCCCAGGTCCTGCTCGCCGATGGCCAGGATCGCCGGGGAATCGGTCAGACGGTGGGAAACCCGCACTTCGCTGACGGCATCGCCCAAGGCGGTCTTGATTCGCTCAACCAGACCCTCTTTGGACTTGGCCACTTCTTCAGCGGCTTTCTTGTCTTCTTCGGAATCCAGGTTGCCCAGGTCCAGGTCGCCGCGGGCGACGTCAACAAAGCTCTTGCCGTCGAAGTCGCTGAGGTAGCTCATCAGCCACTCGTCGATGCGGTCGGTCAGCAGCAGCACTTCGATGCCTTTCTTGCGGAAGACTTCCAGGTGCGGGCTGTTCTTGACCTGAGCGTAGGTTTCACCGGTCAGGTAGTAGATCTTGTCCTGACCTTCCTTGGCGCGAGCCAGGTATTCAGCCAGGGAAACGTTCTGCTCGCCGTCGTCACCGTTGGTCGATGCGAAACGCAGCAGGCCGGCGATTTTTTCCTTGTTGGCGAAATCTTCTGCCGGGCCTTCTTTCATGACCTGGCCGAAGTTTTTCCAGAAGCCCTTGTATTGCTCAGGCTCGTTTTTCGCCAGCTTTTCCAGCATGTCGAGGACACGCTTGGTCAGCGCCGACTTCATCGAGTCGATGATCGGGTCTTTCTGCAGGATTTCCCGCGACACGTTCAGCGACAGGTCGTTGGAGTCAACCACACCCTTGATAAAGCGCAGGTACAACGGCAGGAACGATTCCGCCTGGTCCATCACGAATACGCGCTGCACATACAGCTTCAGGCCTTTCGGCGCTTCACGCTGGTACAGGTCGAACGGAGCACGGGCCGGTACGTAGAGCAGCGAGCTGTATTCCAGCTTGCCTTCGACCTTGTTGTGGCTCCAGCTCAGCGGGTTTTCGTAATCGTGGGCAATGTGCTTGTAGAACTCCTGGTATTCCTCGTCCTTGACTTCGGTACGAGGACGGGTCCACAGGGCGCTGGCGCGGTTGACCACTTCCCATTCCTGGGCTGGGGCTTCTTCGCCTTCGGCCGCCGCTTGTTCTTTCGGCAACTCGATCGGCAACGCGATGTGGTCGGAGTACTTCTTGATGATATTGCGCAGACGCCAGCCATCGGCGAACTCGTCTTCACCGGACTTCAGGTGCAGGACGATGCGGGTACCACGATCAGCCTTGTCGACAGTGGCGATTTCAAATTCGCCCTCGCCCTTGGAAGACCAGTGCACGCCTTCGCTGGCGGCAAGGCCGGCACGGCGGCTGAATACTTCAACCTTGTCGGCAACGATGAAGGCCGAGTAGAAGCCCACGCCGAACTGGCCGATCAGGTGCGAATCTTTCTTCTGGTCGCCCGACAGGTTCTTCATGAAATCAGCGGTGCCGGATTTGGCGATGGTCCCCAGGTGGGTGATCGCATCGTCACGGCTCATGCCGATACCGTTGTCTTCGAGGGTGACGGTTTTCGCGTCCTTGTCGAAGCTCACACGGATTTTCAGTTCCGCGCCACCTTCCAGCAACTCAGGCTTGGACAGGGCTTCGAAACGTAATTTGTCGACAGCGTCAGAGGCGTTCGAGATCAATTCGCGAAGGAAAATTTCCTTGTTGGAATACAGCGAATGGATCATGAGGTGCAGCAGTTGCTTCACCTCGGTCTGGAAGCCCAGGGTTTCCTTTTGAGTTTCCACACTCATGGTCATCAAACTCCAATTGGATGGCAGTGGCCGCGCCCTTGAGGGTTGGCGGCGGGTTGTCATCAAAGTTGGGGGCTAAGACCAGGATTTCAAGGGCGGGCCGGTTCCTCAATCTTGAAATGCGCGCGGGCGGTGGCAATCGGTTCGGCCGGGGTGCTTTGCCAGGCGGTAATCGCCACATTGGCCACCCGTCGGCCCTGGCGCCACACCTGGCATTTGGCGTAGGTGTCGCGAAACTGGCCGGCGCGCAGGTAATCCAGGGAGAAATCGATGATCTTGGGAACACCAGGCGCACCGGTGAAAACCAGCAAATGCAAGGCTGCGGACAGCTCCATAAAGCCTGCGATCACCCCACCATGGATCGCCGGCAATATCGGGTTACCAATGTTGTCCTTGTTGGCCGGCATGCGAAACAGCAATTCATCCCCCAGCCGCGTGCATTCGATGCCAATCAGCTTGGCGTAGGGAATCAGGTTGAGCAGCGCTTCATAGTTGCCGCGCTCGTGGGCTTGCTGCAGACGGGTCTTGAACTGATGTTTCATGCCTGTTCTCCCTTGATTGCATTGCCCAGGCCCTGGCTGCCCTTGAGGCGCTTGCCCATGCGCATGAACGTGCCCACCACGTGGGCAATCGGTTGCTGCGGATCGTCCTGGTAGGCGAAGCCGCGGGTGAAGATCACGTCGGTGGTCACCCGGTAGCACTGGGCAAAGCCGAATACCGGTTTATGGGGCTCGGCCGGGTGCATGTAGTCGATGCGCAGGTCCAGGGTCGGGCAAACCTCGAACTCCGGCAGTACGCACAAGGTAGCCATGCCACAGGCGGTGTCCATCAAGGATGTGATGGCGCCGCCGTGGATCACGCCGGTCTGCGGGTCACCGACGATATGCGGAGCATAGGGCAACACCAGCGTCATGCCGTCCTCACTGGCGGCGTGCACCTGGATGCCCAGCACCTGGCAGTGGCGCAAGGCTGAAACAAAGCGCGTGGCACGGGATAAAAGAGGATTTTCGGTCATTCGTTAAAGACTCTTATTAGTGTGGAGCCGGCGGAGTAGACAACCTTGCTGAAAGTTCCCTAGGGAAAAGCCTTATATATCTGTGAGATTTAAGGAACTAAGCGTTGGGCATAGGCTCGAAAGGCCAGTAGATATCTTCAATAAGGAGAAACACCCCATGCGCAAGACTTTAGCTATTTCCATGATGCTGGCTGCTGCCCTCGGCCTCGCTGCCTGCGACAAAAAATCCGAAGACAAAGCCCAAGATGCCGCAGCCCACTCTGAGCAAGCTCAAAAAGACATGGCGAAAGCACAGGATAAAGTGAACGACGCTGCGAAAGAAAACGCCGATGCTGCCAAAGCTCAGGCTGAATCGAACGAAGCTGCAGCGAAAGAAGCAACACCTGCAACCGGTTCTTGAGTCTGACGACTTGAACACTGTGACTTGAAAAGTCATGTTGCAAAAGAAAGCCCGCTTAATAGCGGGCTTTACTTTGTCCGGTGCTTTTAACCCGGCCGGGCAGCTCGAAACTTCGAACTAAACCTCGGCACAAGTTAGTGGCTAAACGTTTAAGCCATCGCTTCACTGCGTTTGCCCAGCAGGCGGTCAATCACCACCGCAACCACCAGCGTCATCACCGAAGGCACCAGCCACGCCAGGCCCTGCTCGCTCAGCGGCAGGTGAGCCAGTTGCGATGGCATCCAGTCAGCCAGGCCCGCGCCCTTCAGCGCGTCAATGCAACCGAAGATGAACGACACCAGCATCACCGGGCCAACGATCCGGCCCTGCTCCTGCCAGAAGTCCTTACAGAAGCTCAGGGCCACCAGCACGATGCACGGCGGGTAGATGGCGGTCAGCACCGGGATCGAGAACGCGATCAGCTTGGTCAGGCCCAGGTTGGACACAAACAGCGAGAATACCGCCAGGATCACCACCAGGGTCTTATAGGACAGCGGCAGTACGCGGCTGAAGTACTCGGCGCAGGCGCAGGTCAGGCCCACCGCGGTTACCAGGCACGCCAGGGAAATCAGCACGGCGAGGAAGCCGCTGCCCAGGGAGCCGAAGGTGTGCTGGACGTAGGCGTGCAGCACGGCGGCGCCGTTGGCGGCACCGGCCGCCACTTCATGGCTGCCCGAACCGAGGCGGAACAGGCTGATGTACACCAGCGCCAGGCCCACACCGGCAATCAGCCCGGCGATGATCGCGTAGCGGGTGATCAGCTTCGGCGACTCGACGCCACGGGAGCGGATCGCGTTGACGATCACAATGCCGAATACCAGCGCGCCGAGGGTATCCATGGTCAGGTAACCATTGATAAAGCCCTGGGAGAACGGTGCAGCCACGTACTCAGGGGTGGCAACACCCACATCGCCGGCCGGCAAGGCAAAGGCAGCAATGCCCAAGACGGCCAGGGCGATGATCTTCAACGGTGCCAGGAAACGACCGACTGTATCCAGCAGACGGCCCGGGTACAGGGAGATGAAGAACACCAACAGGAAGTACACCGAGCTGTAGAGGAACAGCGCCAGCGGGCTTTCACCGGTCAGCGGCGCCAGGCCCACTTCAAAGGAAACGGTGGCGGTTCGCGGGGTGGCGAACAACGGGCCGACAGCCAGGTAGGCCGCCGCTGCCAGCAAGCCACCGGCGATCTTGCCGATCGGACTGCTCAACGCGTCCATGCCACCACCGACCTTGGCCAGGGCGACAACGGTGATCACCGGCAAACCGACCGCGGTGATCAGGAAGCCCAGCGCTGCCATCCAGACATGAGGCCCGGACTGCAAACCGACGATTGGCGGGAAGATGATGTTGCCGGCGCCCACGAACAGGGCAAAAGTCATAAAGCCCAACGCCAGGATGTCCTGGCTTTTCAACACTTTCATTTGAGGAAATACCACACTACTGAATCGGAATTTAGAGAGGGCTTCCCTATGGATGAGGGAAATACTGCCGGTCCGGATGGGGACCGACCGGTCTGGCGCGAGGCTTCCTTTTGGGAGGCACACGCATAAAGAGGCGGCTAGCCTAACGAATTTGCGGGTCAAACGCACTGTTGCGGGGCGAACTGTCCGATAAGCGACATTTTTATGTCGCGTTTTTATATCTAAATTTTGAAATGCGATCGAATGTGGGAGCGGGCTTGCTCGCGAAAGCGGTGTATCAGCCACTCATGAGCTGACTGACACACCGCTTTCGCGAGCAAGCCCGCTCCCACATGTTGATCTCCACCAACCTTCAGAATGCACAAAGGCCACCCGAAGGTGGCCTTTGTGGGGTGAAGCGTCAGTTAAGCGCGAGGCTTACTTGACAGCCCAACCGGTCAGCTCGGACAAAGCCTTGCCGATGTCTGCCAGCGAACGCACGGTTTTAACGCCTGCGTCTTCCAGGGCAGCAAACTTCTCGTCTGCAGTACCCTTGCCGCCAGAGATGATTGCGCCAGCATGGCCCATGCGCTTGCCAGCAGGGGCAGTCACACCAGCGATGTAGGAAACAACCGGCTTGGTCACGTGTGCCTTGATGTAGGCAGCCGCTTCTTCTTCAGCCGAACCGCCGATCTCACCGATCATTACGATCGCTTCGGTCTTCGGGTCTTCCTGGAACAGCTTCAGGATGTCGATGAAGTTCGAGCCTGGGATCGGGTCACCGCCGATGCCGACGCAAGTCGACTGACCGAAACCGGCGTCAGTAGTCTGCTTGACAGCTTCGTAGGTCAGGGTGCCGGAACGGGAAACGATACCGACTTTACCTGGCAAGTGAATGTGACCTGGCATGATGCCGATCTTGCATTCGCCTGGAGTGATCACGCCTGGGCAGTTAGGGCCGATCAGGACTACGCCCAGCTCGTCGCACTTAACTTTAGCGTCCAGCATGTCCAGGGTAGGAATGCCTTCGGTGATGCAAACGATCAGCTTGATGCCGCCGAATGCTGCTTCCAGGATGGAGTCCTTGCAGAAAGGAGCTGGAACGTAGATCACGCTGGCGGTGGCGCCAGTGGCAGCTACAGCATCTTTCACGGTGTTGAACACTGGCAGGCCCAGGTGCTCGGTGCCGCCTTTACCAGGAGTAACGCCACCCACCATCTTGGTGCCGTATTCGATGGCTTGCTGGGTGTGGAAACTACCTTGGGAACCGGTAATACCCTGGCAGATAACCTTGGTGTCTTTATTGATCAGGACGCTCATTATTTGCCCTCCGCAGCTTTGACAACTTGTTGAGCAGCGTCGGTCAGGCTGGTAGCAGCGATGATGTTCAAACCGCTTTCTGCCAGTACTTTAGCGCCCAGTTCAGCGTTGTTACCTTCAAGGCGCACAACAACCGGGATTTTAACGCCGACTTCTTTCACTGCACCGATGATGCCTTCGGCAATCATGTCGCAACGAACGATGCCGCCGAAGATGTTGACCAGTACTGCAGCGACGTTGGAGTCGGACAGGATGATCTTGAACGCTTCGGTAACGCGTTCTTTGGTGGCACCGCCGCCTACGTCGAGGAAGTTGGCTGGTTTGCCGCCATGCAGGTTGACGATGTCCATGGTACCCATGGCCAGGCCAGCACCGTTGACCATGCAACCGATGTTACCTTCCAGGGCTACGTAGTTCAGTTCGAACTTGGCAGCGTGCGCTTCGCGCGGATCGTCTTGCGACGGATCGTGGAAAGTCTTCAGCTTAGGCTGACGGTACATGGCGTTGGCGTCGATGTTGATCTTGGCATCGAGGCAATGCAGATCGCCGTCGGCCTTGATCACCAGCGGGTTCACTTCCAGCAGGGCCAGATCGTGATCCTGGAACAGTTTGGCCAGACCTACGAAGATCTTGGCGAACTGGGCAACTTGCTTGCCTTCCAGACCCAACTGGAATGCCAGCTCGCGACCCTGGAATGGCTGAGCGCCAACCAGTGGATCGATAGTGGCTTTCAGAATTTTTTCTGGGGTTTCTTCAGCGATCTTCTCAATGTCCACACCACCTTCGGTGGAGGCCATGAACACGATGCGACGGCTCGAACGGTCAACGACAGCGCCCAGGTACAGCTCTTTAGCGATATCAGTGCACGATTCAACCAGGATCTTGGTGACTGGCTGGCCATTGGCATCAGTCTGGTAAGTCACCAGACGCTTGCCCAGCCACTGCTGAGCGAAGGCTTTGGCGTCTTCTTTGCTGCGAACCAGCTTAACGCCGCCCGCTTTACCGCGACCACCAGCGTGGACCTGGGCTTTGACAACCCACTCGGTGCCGCCGATTTTGTCGCAAGCTTCTGCTGCTGCTTCCGGGGTGTCTACTGCGTAACCCTTGGATACTGGCAGGCCGTATTCAGCGAACAGCTGCTTACCCTGATACTCGTGAAGATTCATGCTTATTACCGTCTTCGTTAGGTACTGCGCATTCGGCGCTGCGCTCTTTATTGAGTGCCGCGCCACCTGTGACTGCTGCTTGCACAGTCAAACCACCAAAGGCCTGAACCCTGGGTGGTGAAACTGCGCAAGACTGCGTCCAGCGGATATTCCGCGGTGAGTCTTGCGCACAAGGCTCACGACGGGCAACCGCCGTGGTTTCTTATTATCTCGCTTAGCGCTTCTTCTTGTTGGCGATGTGGATGGCATGGCCATTCACTGCCAACGCGGCTTCGTGCAGCGCTTCGGACAGGGTCGGATGGGAGAAAACCATCATGCCGATGTCTTCGGCGCTGGTGCCGAATTCCATACCGATTGCGCCTTGCTGAACCAGTTCTGCTGCGCCTGGGCCGATCACATGGACGCCCAATACGCGGTCAGTCTTGGCATCAGCGATGACTTTGACAAAACCACCGGTGTCGTTGGCTGCCATGGCACGGCCAGAAGCGGCAAACGGGAAGGTGCCGACGTTAACTTCAACGCCTTCAGCTTTCAACTGCTGTTCGTTCTTGCCGACCCATGCAATTTCCGGGTGGGTGTAGATAACCGACGGGATCAGGTCGTAGTTCATCTGGGTCTTGTGACCCTTGATGCGCTCGACAACCATGATGCCTTCTTCGGAAGCCTTGTGCGCCAGCATCATGCCGCGAACCACGTCGCCAATGGCGTAGACGCCCGGCACGGTGGTAGCGCAGTGATCGTCAACGTGGATGAAACCACGCTCGTCGATGTTCACGCCGCTGTCGGAAGCCAGCAGGTCAGTGGTCACCGGACGGCGACCAACGGCTACGATCAGCTTGTCGAAAGTGATGGTCTGTTCGCCATCCTTGTCGGTGTAGGTCACGACAACTTCTTCGCCGTTAACCTTGGAACCGGTAACACGAGCGCCCAGCTTGATGTCCAGACCTTGTTTGGTCAGGGTTTTCAGCGCTTCTTTGGACACTGCGGTGTCGGCAGCCAGCAGGAACGTGTCCAGGGCTTCCAGCACGGTCACTTCGGAACCCAGGCGGGACCAGACCGAACCCAGTTCCAGGCCGATCACGCCAGCGCCGATCACGCCCAGACGTTTTGGAACCGCTTGGAATTCCAGGGCGCCGGTCGAATCAACGATCACGTTCTGGTCAACCGGAGCCGGTGGAATGTCGATTGGACGCGAACCTGGAGCCAGGATCACGTTCTCGGCTTCGATGATTTCGGTCGAACCGTCAGGCTTGGTGATTTCAACTTTCTTGCCGGCCAGCAGTTTGCCGTGGCCTTGCAGGGAAGTAACGCCGTTGGCCTTGAACAGGGTAGCAACGCCGGAAGTCAGGCCTTTAACGATGTTGGCCTTGCGGCCGACCATCGCTGGCACGTCCATGGTCACGCCAGCGTGGTTGATGCCGTGGATGGCAAAACCGTCTTGCGCTTCGTGGAATTTCCAGGAGCTGTCCAGCAGCGCCTTGGAAGGAATGCAGCCAACGTTCAGGCAAGTACCGCCCAGCGCCAGTTTGCCTTCCTTGTCGGTGTATTTTTCGATGCAAGCAGTCGAGAGGCCCAGTTGTGCGGCCTTGATGGCGGCAACGTAGCCGCCAGGGCCTGCGCCAATCACTACAACGTCAAATTTCTGCGACATGAAAAAAAATCCTCTTTAGCTAAAAGCTTCAAGCCGTGAGCCGCACTCCGGCCTGCCTCGCGGCAGACCGGGTGGTACGGCGCACCGCCGCTTTATCAGATATCCAGCAGCAGACGAGCCGGGTCTTCCAGCAGGTTCTTGATGGTCACCAGGAAAGTCACGGCTTCTTTACCATCGATCAGGCGGTGATCGTACGACAGCGCCAGGTACATCATCGGGCGGATAACCACTTGGCCGTTGATCGCCATAGGACGCTGCAGAATGTTGTGCATGCCCAGGATCGCAGCTTGTGGCGGGTTGACGATCGGAGTCGACATCATCGAACCGAAAGTACCACCGTTGGTGATGGTGAAGGTACCACCGGTCATCTCGTCGATGGTCAGTTTGCCGTCACGGGCTTTCTTGCCGAAGTTGGCGATGCCGCCTTCGATTTCAGCCAGGCTCATCAGCTCGGCGTTACGCAGAACCGGTACCACCAGGCCACGGTCGCTGGAGACGGCAACGCCGACGTCAGCATAACCGTGGTAAACGATGTCGCCGCCGTCGATGGAAGCGTTGACTGCCGGGAAGCGTTTCAGCGCTTCGGTGGCCGCTTTCACGAAGAACGACATGAAGCCCAGGCGTACGCCGTTGTGGGACTTCTCGAACAGGTCCTTGTACTTCGAACGCAGGGCCATGACTTCGGTCATGTCGACTTCGTTGAAAGTAGTCAGCATCGCCATGTTCGACTGTGCTTCAACCAGGCGCTTGGCCACGGTGGCACGCACGCGGGTCATCGGTACGCGCTTCTCGGTGCGGTCGCCAGCGGCGAACACAGGAGCAGCGGCAGCCGGGGCAGCAGCCTTGGCAGGCGCAGCAGCTGGAGCGTTTTTCTTGGCTTCAACGGCGGCAACCACGTCTTCCTTGGTCACACGGCCATCTTTGCCGGTGCCCTTGATGGACGCCAGGTTGATGCCGTTTTCGTCAGCCAGCTGACGCGCAGCCGGTGCAGCGATTGGATCTTCGCCACCCGCAGCCGGTGCAGCAGCTGGAGCTGCGGCAGCAGCCGGTGCCGCAGCGGCGGCAGGAGCAGGAGCAGCGGCAGCGGCACCGCCCTCTTCGATCGAGCCCAGTACCTGGTTCGACAGGACGGTAGCGCCTTCTTCGGCAACGATTGCGCCCAGCACGCCGTCAGCTTCAGCCAACACTTCGAGCACGACCTTGTCGGTTTCGATGTCGACGATCAGGTCGTCACGCTTGACGGCCTCGCCTGGTTTCTTGTGCCAGGTGGCAACGGTGCCATCGGCAACCGATTCCGGGAATGACGGGGCTTTGATTTCGATAGCCATTATCTGTGGGTCCTTAAAATTCGGTTTCAGTCAGCGCGAAGGCGTTAAACAGTGAAAGCATCTTGCAGCAGTTTTTCCTGCTGCTCGGCGTGCATCGACGCATAACCACACGCAGGTGCAGCGGAAGCATCACGACCGGCGTACTCCAGGCCCAGTGCCTGTTTGTGATTGCCGATGCTGCGACGCAGATGATGCTGGCTGCTGTACCACGCGCCCTGGTTCATCGGTTCTTCCTGACACCACACCACATTGGTGAGGTTGGTGTAAGGCGCGATGGCCTCCATCAGGTCGTCTTCCGGGAACGGGTAAAGCTGCTCGATCCGCACGATGGCGATGTCTTCGCGGCCTTCGGCACGGCGTTTTTCCAGCAAATCGTAGTAAACCTTGCCGCTGCACAGGATCAGGCGAGTGACCTTGGCCGCGTCGAGGGTATCGATTTCTGAAATAACGGTCTGGAACGAACCATCCGCCAGATCTTCCAGGGTCGAGATGGCCAATTTATGACGCAGCAGCGATTTCGGCGTCAGCACTACCAGCGGCTTGCGCAGCGGGCGGATCACCTGGCGACGTAGCAAGTGGTAGATCTGGGCCGGGGTAGTCGGCACGCACACCTGGATGTTGTGCTCGGCGCACAATTGCAGGTAACGCTCCAGACGGGCCGAGGAGTGCTCCGGACCCTGACCTTCATAACCGTGTGGCAGCAGCATGGTCAGACCGCACAGACGGCCCCACTTGTGCTCGCCGCTGGTGATGAACTGGTCGATAACCACCTGGGCACCGTTGGCGAAGTCGCCGAACTGGGCTTCCCAGATCACCAGCGCCTGAGGCGTGGTGGTCGAGTAACCGTATTCGAACGCCAGTACGGCTTCTTCGGACAGGAACGAATCGTACAGGTCGAAACGTGGCTGGCCTTCGTACAGGTTCTGCAACGGGATGTAGGTGCCCGCGTCTTTCTGGTTGTGCAACACAGCGTGACGGTGCGAGAACGTACCGCGGCCGATGTCCTGGCCGGTCATGCGGATCGGGTGACCTTCGAACGCCAGGGTCGCGTACGCCATGGTTTCAGCGTAACCCCAGTTGATCGGCAGGCCGCCGGCTTGCATCTTCTGACGGTCTTCGTAGATCTTCGCAACCTGGCGCTGTACGACGAAACCGTCTGGGATTTCCAGCAGCTTGGCCGACAGTTCCTGCAGGGTTTTCAGATCGAACGAGGTGTCGTGACGCGCAGTCCAGGCGTGGCCCAGGTACGGACGCCAGTCAACGAACAGCTCTTTGTTCGGCTCTTTAACCAGGCTTTTCACGACATGCAGGCCGTTGTCCAGCGCGTTGCGGTATTCATCGATCTTCGCCTGAACACGTGCATCGTCCACCACGCCGGCCTTGATCAGGCTATCGGCATACAGCTCGCGGGTGGTGCGCTGCTTGGTGATTTGCTGGTACATCAACGGTTGGGTGCCGCTAGGCTCATCCGCTTCGTTGTGACCGCGACGACGGTAGCAGACCAGGTCGATGACCACGTCACGCTTGAACTGCATGCGGTAATCGATGGCCAACTGGGTCACGAACAACACGGCTTCCGGATCATCACCATTCACATGGAGGATCGGCGCCTGGATCATCTTGGCAACGTCGGTCGCGTACTCGGTAGAGCGTGCGTCCAGCGGGTTGCTGATGGTGAAGCCCACCTGGTTGTTGATGACGATGTGAACGGTACCGCCGGTCTTGAAGCCGCGAGTCTGCGACATCTGGAAGGTTTCCAGGACCACACCCTGACCGGCGAACGCCGCGTCACCGTGGATGGAAATCGGCAGCACCTTCTCACCGGTGGAATCGTTACGACGATCCTGGCGCGCACGTACCGACCCCTCGACCACTGGAGAAACGATCTCCAGGTGGGATGGGTTGAACGCCATGGCCAGGTGAACTTCACCGCCGGTGGTCATTACGTTGGACGAGAAGCCCTGGTGATATTTAACGTCACCGGAACCCAGCTCGACCTTCTTCTTGCCTTCGAACTCGTCGAACAGCTCGCGCGGGTTCTTGCCGAAGGTGTTGACCAGCACGTTCAAGCGGCCACGGTGGGCCATGCCGATCACGATTTCCTTGGTGCCGTAGGAACCGGAACGCTGGATCAGCTCGTCGAGCATCGGGATCAGGCTTTCGCCGCCTTCCAGGCCGAAACGCTTGGTGCCCGGGTATTTGGTGCCCAGGTATTTTTCCAGGCCTTCCGCTGCAGTGACGCGCTCGAGCAAGTGGCTCTTGACGTCCGCAGACAGCACCGGGCGACCACGCACGCCTTCAAGGCGGTGCTGGAACCAGTGGCGCTGCTCGGAATCAGTGATGTGCGTAAATTCGGCACCGATGGTGCGGCAATATGTCTGCTGCAACGCTTCGTGAATTTCGCGTAGGCTCGCTTCCTCTTTGCCGATGAACAGGTCGCCGGCACGGAAGGTCGTATCAAGATCGGCATTGGTCAAGCCGTAATGATTGATCGACAGGTCTGCAGGTGCAGGACGCTGCCACAGCCCCAGCGGGTCAAGCTGGGCTGCCTGGTGGCCACGCATACGGTAGGCCTGGATCAGTCGCAGTACTTCAACTTGCTTCTTCTCGTGCTCACTGCTCACGCTTGCGGCAGAAACCGGCTGGGCGCGGCGCTGGTTCTTTGCCAGCAGCACGAACTGATCGCGAATTGTTGCGTGCGATACATCGGTGGCAGCGTTGCCGTCTGAAGACAACGTCTGAAATTTGGTGCGCCATTCTTCTGGCACAGCGTTAGGGTCGTGCAGGTAGAGCTCATAAAGCTCTTCCACATAGGCAGCGTTACCACCTGAAAGATAGCCGCTGTTCCACATGCGCTGCATCACGCTTTCTTGCATGCTTGGTCACCCTCGATTTGGGGACACCACCGGCGAAAACACCGAGTTTGCTTGCAAAAGGCCAAGTGCAGCGACCAAAACAAGCCACTTAGGATCACGCTGATAGTTCGGGTACCAACCCGAATGCCCCTGCTTGTCTCATTTCTTCAAAATAAGAGCCGCGTCTTTGTAAGTCGCTGCTCAAGTTAAAACTACGGCGCCGGTTGAAGCCTGCGCCGTAGCATCTACGGGCACAACGGTCCTGCTTTTACTACAACGTCGGTTACACGCCGCTTTGCAGCAGCATGCTACGTACGTGACCAATGGCCTTAGTCGGGTTCAGGCCTTTGGGACATACGTTGACGCAGTTCATGATCCCGCGGCAGCGGAATACGCTGAACGGGTCATCCAGCGAAGCCAGACGCTCGGCAGTCTTGGTGTCACGGCTGTCTGCCAGGAAGCGGTACGCTTGCAGCAGGGCAGCTGGGCCCAGGAACTTGTCGGGGTTCCACCAGAAGGACGGGCAGGAAGTCGAGCAGCAAGCGCACAGGATGCACTCGTACAGACCGTCCAGCTTCTCGCGCTCTTCCGGAGTCTGCAGACGCTCGATGGCCGGAGCCGGCGTGTCGTTCTGCAGGAATGGCTTAACCTTCTCGTATTGCTTGTAGAAGATGCTCATATCGACGACCAGGTCACGGATAACCGGCAAACCTGGCAGCGGACGAACAACCAACTTGTTGCCTTTCACCACGGAAGACAGCGGCGTGATGCACGCCAGGCCGTTCTTGCCGTTGATGTTCATGCCGTCGGAGCCGCAGACACCCTCACGGCAAGAGCGACGATAGGAGAAACCTTCGTCCTGCTCTTTAACCAGGGCCAGCACGTCCAGCACCATCAGGTCCTTACCACCGGTATCGACCTGGAATTCCTGCATGAACGGCGCAGCGTCCTGATCAGGGTTGTAGCGATAAACACTGACTTTCAACATGGCAGCCACCCTTAGTAAGTCCGAATCTTCGGTTCAAACGTCGGAACCGTCTTCGGCGAGAAGTTCACGGCACGCTTGGTTACGCGCTTGTCACCCGGGAAGTACAGGGTGTGGCACAACCAGTTTTCGTCGTCGCGGTCTTCATAGTCTTCACGAGCGTGAGCACCACGGGATTCTTTACGAACCTCGGCGGCGATCGCAGTCGCTTCAGCCACTTCCAGCAGGTTTTGCAGCTCAAGGGCTTCGATTCGAGCGGTGTTGAACGCCTGGCTCTTGTCGTTGATCTTGACGTTGGCGATGCGCGTACGCAGGTCAGCCAGCTGGGCGATACCTTTCTGCATGTATTCGCCGGTACGGAACACACCGAAGTAGTTCTGCATGCAGCTTTGCAGCTCTTTGCGCAGGGAGGCAACGTCTTCGCCATCGGTACGCGAGTTCAGGCCATCCAGACGTGCCAGGGCAGCGTCGATGTCGGACTGGCGTGGACGCGCGTAATCAACGCCTTCCTTCAGGGTCTGTTCCAGGAACAGGCCGGCGGCGCGACCGAATACCACCAGGTCGAGCAGCGAGTTGCCACCCAGGCGGTTGGCACCGTGAACCGATACGCACGCCACTTCACCTACCGCGAACAGACCTGGGATGATCTGGTCGACACCGTCGGCGTCCTGGGTGATCGCCTGGCCATGAATGTTGGTGGCAACGCCGCCCATCATATAGTGGCAAGTTGGAACAACCGGGATCGGCGCAACAGCCGGGTCAACGTGAGCAAAGGTCTTGGACAGCTCCATGATGCCTGGCAGACGGCTGTGCAGCACTTCTTCACCGAGGTGATCGAGCTTCAGCATCACGTGGTCGCCATCGGGACCACAGCCGTTACCGGCGATGATCTCTTTAACCATGGAACGGGCTACAACGTCACGACCGGCAAGGTCTTTGGCGTTCGGAGCATAACGCTCCATGAAGCGCTCGCCGTTCTTGTTGATCAGGTAACCACCTTCACCACGGCAACCTTCTGTAACCAGTACACCGGCGCCGGCGATGCCGGTCGGGTGGAACTGCCACATTTCGATGTCCTGTACCGGAACGCCTGCACGCAGGGCCATGCCGATACCGTCACCGGTGTTGATCAGGGCGTTGGTAGTCGAAGAGTAGATACGGCCTGCACCGCCGGTCGCCAATACGGTGGCATTAGCCCGCACGTAAGAGGTTTCGCCGGTTTCGATGCAGATAACGATCATGCCTACAAAGGCACCGTCTTCGTTCTTCACCAGGTCGACGCCGTAGTATTCGTTGAGGAATACGGTGCCGGCCTTCAGGTTGGCCTGGTACAGGGTGTGCAACAGCGCGTGACCGGTACGGTCGGCTGCGGCACAGGTACGAGCGGCCTGGCCACCCTTACCGAAGTCTTTCGACTGACCGCCGAACGGACGCTGGTAGATGCGACCCTGTTCGGTACGGGAGAACGGCAGACCCATGTGTTCCAGCTCGAAGACCGCTTCCGGGCCTACGGAGCACATGTATTCGATAGCGTCCTGGTCACCGATATAGTCGGAACCCTTGACGGTATCGTACATGTGCCAGCGCCAGTCATCGTTTGGATCGGCGGAGGCGATGGCGCACGTGATGCCACCCTGGGCCGAAACGGTGTGGGAACGGGTCGGGAACACCTTGGTGATCACGGCAGTCTTGTGACCGCCTTGGGCCAGTTGCAGCGCAGCGCGCATGCCGGCACCGCCGCCGCCAATGATGATGGCGTCGAATGAAAGCGTATTAACTGTGTTAGCCATGAATCAGATACCCCAAAGAATCTGCACACCCCAGACGAAGTAAGCGAACATCGCGACGCCGCATACTGCCTGGAAGAGAAACCGTACTGCTGTCGCGGACTTGCCCAGCGCCATCGGCGTCAGGTAGTCGGTCGCGATGGTCCACATGCCAACCCAGGCGTGAGCGCCCAGGGCTACAAGGGCCAGCAGACTGAAGATGCGCATCCCGTTGTGAGCGAACAGGCCGTGCCATTGGGCGTAGCCAATGCCAGGGTTCGCCGCGAGGTACCCGATCAGGAAGATGAAATAAGCCGCGAGAACAACCGCAGACACACGTTGCGCCATCCAGTCATAGAGGCCCGAACGCGACAGGTTCGTAACGCTGGTTACCATATCCAAACTCCCGCCAGAACGATCAGCACCACGGAAATGGCGATGACGATTTTCGAGCCCAGCTTGCCGCCTTCCAGCGTCTCACCGATACCCATGTCCATGATCAAGTGGCGAATACCGGCCACAAGGTGATAAAGCAGAGCGGACAGGAGGCCCCAGGCGACGAATTTGGCCAGCGGACTGGTCAAGCATGCCTTCACCTCGGCGTACCCTTCTTCCGAACCCAGGGATTTGCTCAATGCATAAAGCATGATGCCCAGGCCAAGAAACAGGATGATGCCGGATACACGGTGCAGGAACGACGTTACGCCGGTGATGGGGAGTTTGATGGTCCTTAGGTCTAGGTTTACAGGTCGTTGGCTATTCACGGCTTTTTTTCACACTGAAGAGCCCCTAACAATCAGGGCAAAGTTGTTGGGGAGTGCACTGGTCAGGTAACCACCACCCAGGGAGTGCGACCCCCATCAAAACGGGCCCAAAAGCCCCTGGCGGTCGGAGGCCGAGTATAGACAGTTAGGCAACTAATGACAACGCGCACTCCTCACCCTAATAGCGCATTGCGCTGGCGGCATAAAAGGCGTAAATGGCAGGTAATTTCGAGGAAAAAGTACGGTTAAAGCCTTCTGGAGCAAGACTTTAGGCAAATTGACATCTGAATTTATCTCACTATAGTGGTGCGGGCCCTGCGTGGGGGGTCTGTCTGATGATTTGAAGCATAAATAGGAGGCCACATGGCTGACAAAAAAGCGCAGTTGATCATCGAGGGCGCAGCCCCCGTCGAGCTGCCCATTTTAACCGGCACCGTTGGTCCCGATGTTATCGACGTACGGGGCCTGACGGCCACGGGCCGTTTTACATTCGACCCAGGCTTCATGTCGACCGCCTCATGCGAGTCGAAGATCACCTATATCGACGGTGATAACGGTATCCTGCTGCACCGCGGCTACCCGATCGAACAGCTTGCTGAACAGTCGGACTACCTGGAAACCTGCTACCTGCTGCTTAATGGCGAATTGCCAACAGCTGAGCAAAAGGCCCAGTTTGTCAGCACCGTGAAGAACCACACCATGGTTCACGAGCAGTTGAAGACCTTCTTCAACGGCTTCCGTCGCGACGCCCACCCGATGGCCGTCATGTGCGGCGTAGTCGGCGCCCTGTCGGCCTTCTATCACGACTCCCTGGACATCAATAACCCGCAGCATCGCGAAATCTCCGCGATCCGCCTGGTTGCCAAGATGCCGACCCTGGCCGCAATGGTTTACAAGTACTCCATGGGTCAACCCATGATGTACCCGCGCAACGACCTGACGTACGCGGAAAACTTCCTGCACATGATGTTCAACACCCCGTGCGAGATCAAACCGATCAGCCCGGTGCTGGCCGCCGCGATGGACAAGATCTTCATCCTCCACGCCGACCACGAACAGAACGCCTCGACCTCTACCGTGCGCCTGGCGGGCTCCTCGGGCGCCAACCCGTTCGCTTGTATCGCCGCCGGTATCGCCGCACTGTGGGGCCCTGCCCACGGCGGCGCGAACGAAGCCGTATTGACCATGCTCGATGAAATCGGCGATGTCTCGAACATCGACAAGTTCATCGCCAAGGCCAAGGACAAGAACGATCCGTTCAAGTTGATGGGCTTCGGTCACCGGGTCTACAAGAACCGCGACCCGCGCGCCACCGTAATGAAGAAGACCTGCGACGAAGTGTTGAAGGAACTGGGCATCAAGAACGATCCGCAACTCGAACTGGCCATGCGCCTGGAAGAGATCGCCCTGACCGACCCGTACTTCATCGAGCGCTCGCTGTACCCGAACGTCGACTTCTACTCGGGGATCATCCTCAAGGCGATCGGCATTCCAACCAGCATGTTCACCGTGATCTTCGCCCTGGCGCGGACCGTGGGCTGGATCTCCCACTGGAAAGAAATGCTCTCCAGCCCGTACAAGATTGGCCGTCCGCGCCAGCTGTACACTGGCTACGAGTCGCGTGACATCACCAAGCTGGAAGACCGCAAGTAAGCTGATCGCTACTTGGCTACACCGAAAACGGCCTCCTTTGATAGGGAGGCCGTTTTTATTTGTGCCGGATTTGAGAAACAGTTTTGTCGTATCTGTTACCAATAAAGGCAAAAAAAAGCCCCGATCTCACGACCGGGGCATTTTTTTGTAACTGTTATGGGCTTAGTGGCTAACCGCCCCACTCGCCCCCAGGCCAGTCTGCGAACGCACAAACTGCGGGAAGTACAGCGCACGTTCCTTCTCTGCCGCCGCCGACTTGTCGGTGATGGAGAAGAACCAGATGCCGATGAACGCAATGATCATCGAGAACAGCGCCGGGTACTCGTAAGGGAAGATCGCCTTCTCATGGTGCAGGATCGAGACCCAGATGGTTGGGCCGAGGATCATCAGGCCAACGGCACTGATCAAGCCCAGCCAGCCACCAATCATCGCACCGCGGGTGGTGAGGTTTTTCCAGTACATGGAAAGCAGCAGCACCGGGAAGTTACAGCTGGCCGCAATGGAGAACGCCAGGCCCACCATGAACGCGATGTTCTGGCTTTCAAACAGGATGCCCAAGCCAATCGCCAGTACTGCCAGGGCGATGGTGGTGATCTTCGATACGCGAATCTCATCCTTCTCGTTGGCCTTGCCTTTCTTGATCACGCTGGCGTACAGGTCATGGGACACCGCCGAAGCACCCGCGAGGGTCAAACCGGCAACCACTGCCAGGATGGTGGCAAACGCCACGGCCGAGATGAAGCCCAGGAAGATACTGCCGCCCACCGCGTTGGCCAGGTGCACCGCCGCCATGTTGTTACCGCCGAGCAAGGCACCTGCAGCATCCTTGAACGCCGGGTTGGTGCTGACCAGCAGGATCGCGCCGAAGCCGATGATGAAGGTCAGGATATAGAAGTAGCCGATGAAGCCAGTGGCATACAGCACGCTCTTGCGAGCTTCCTTTGCGTCACTCACAGTGAAGAAGCGCATCAGGATGTGCGGCAGGCCGGCGGTACCGAACATCAGTGCCAGGCCGAGGGAGAACGCCGAAATCGGGTCTTTCACCAGACCGCCCGGGCTCATGATCGCTTCACCTTTAGGGTGAACCTTGATCGCCTCGGCAAACAGCATGTTGAAGTCGAAGTTGACGTGTTTCATCACCATCAGCGCCATGAACGAGGCACCGGACAGCAACAGCACTGCCTTGATGATCTGCACCCAGGTGGTCGCCAGCATGCCGCCGAACAACACATAGAGGCACATCAGGATGCCTACCAGGATCACCGCGACGTGATAATCCAGGCCGAACAGCAGCTGGATCAGCTTGCCCGCGCCAACCATCTGCGCGATCAGGTAGAACGCCACCACCACCAAAGAGCCGCACGCCGACAGGCTGCGGATCTGGGTTTGCCCCAGGCGATAGGACGCCACGTCGGCAAAGGTGTATTTGCCCAGGTTACGCAGGCGCTCGGCGATCAGGAACAGAATGATCGGCCAGCCCACCAGGAAGCCGATCGAGTAGATCAGGCCGTCGTAGCCGGAGGTGAACACCAGCGCGGAAATCCCCAGGAAGGACGCCGCCGACATGTAGTCACCGGCAATCGCCAAACCGTTCTGGAACCCGGTGATCTTGCCGCCGGCCGCATAGTAGTCGGCCGCCGACTTGTTGCGCTTGGACGCCCAGTAGGTGATGCACAAGGTCGCGCCAACAAAGGCCACGAACATCAGGATCGCTGCGATATTCAGCGGTTGTTTATGCACTTCGCCGGTCAATGCATCGGCCGCCCAAACGGCAGGTGCAAAGGCCGAAGCGCCGAGTACAGCCAATAGACGACGGATCATTGCGCAGCCTCCTTGAGAATCGCATTGTTCAGGTCGTCGAATTCGCCGTTGGCGCGTCGTACATAGATGCCGGTGAGGACGAAGGCCGACACAATCAGCCCGACCCCGATCGGGATCCCCCACGTGATGGACGAACCGGGGCTGATCTTGGCCCCCAGTATTTGCGGCCCATAGGCAATCAGAAGAATGAAAGCGGAGTAAAGCCCAAGCATGATTGCCGAGAGAATCCAGGCGAATCTTTCCCTTTTACTAACCAGCTCCTTGAAACGCGGGCTGTTTTGAATCGAGAGGTAAATGCTGTCGTTCATTGTTTTTATCCTCGCAGCACAGCTTTTTATTATTGGAACATATCCACTGTATGCGGCTGAGGAACAGGTTCCAGACGACCTTAGTAGTAGAAGGAGTGTAGCGAGGGTTTACGGGTGTGCAGAAACAATTGTAGGAGCGAGCTTGCTCGCGAAAAACGTCAACGGTAACGCGTTCATTCTGGATGATCGCGGTGCCCTTGCGTTCTTCGCGAGCAAGCTCGCTCCTACAGTTTTAACGCCTTATTTAGCGGTCCACTCGGCGACGCGCTCAGGGTGCTTGGCCACCCAGTCCTTGGCCGCCGCTTCAGGCTTGGCGCCCTCCTGGATCGCCAGCATGACTTCGCCGATTTCATCCTTGGAGGCCCACTGGAATTTCTTCAGGAACGCCACGACTTCCGGGGCTTTCTTTTCCAGGCCTTTGCTGCCGATGCTGTTGACGGTCTCAGCAGCACCATAAATTCCTTTTGGGTCGTCCAGGAAACGCAGTTTCCACTTGGCGAACATCCAGTGTGGCACCCAGCCGGTGACCGCAATGGATTCCTGTTTGTCTTCGGCACGGGTCAACTCGGCGATCATCGCCGCGCCCGAGCTGGCTTGCAGCTTGTAGTCCAGGCCATAGGCCTTGATTGCTTCGTCGGTCTTGAGCATCACACCTGAACCGGCGTCGATACCCACGATCTTGTTCTTGAAGGTGGTGTCGGTCTTGAGGTCTTCGATGGATTTGGCTTTCACGTACTCAGGCACGATCAGGCCGATCTTGGCGTCCTTGAAGTTGGGGCCGTAGTCGACCACCTTGTCCTTGTTCTTGGCCCAGTATTCACCGTGGGTCACCGGCAACCAGGCGGAGAGCATGGCGTCGAGTTTGCCGGTGGCCACGCCTTGCCACATGATCCCGGTGGCGACCGCTTGCAGTTTCACGTCATAACCGAGCTTTTGCTTGATCACTTCTGCCGCCACGTGGGTGGTGGCGACACTGTCCGACCAGCCATCCACATAGCCGATGCTCAGGGTTTTGCTGTCGGCGCTGGCCAGTGTGGAGCTCATCGCAACTACCAGAGTGGCAGCTGCGCCCAAGAGTCGTCGCATCTTCATAGTGCTTCCCCGAAAGTGCTGCGCCCGGCGGATGCCGAGCGACGTCAACCTGTTGTTATGTGGTGCACCGCGCCCCCTTCACGCGCATCGATCACGTGGGTGCCTCATCAGTGGAGGGCTGACACTTCGATCATCAACCTGCTGCCACAAGCGACCTGCTCTGACTGCGACCTCAGGTAAGCAAGAAACGACATCACATCGCCAGCAGGATGATTTGTAGGACATTCACCGACGATCCCGCCCGAACTTTGCATGTCAAAATTATGCGGCCCCACTGGGACGGCTCAAATCCGGGTAAGATGCGCGCCTTTGCCCCCAGACGGCCTGATCATGCCCGCGACTGCACGTTTCCCGCTCCTGCCCTATTTATTTGCCCTGATCCTCGGTGTGCTGGCCCTCGGCGGCTATTGGTACGGCCTTGGCCAACCGGTGGTGCTGCCGGACGTGGCCAGCGCCAGCCACAAGCTGCAATGTGCGTCCTACACGCCCTTCGACAAAGACCAGTCGCCGTTCGACCAGCCGTTCAAACTGCGCCCCGAGCGCATGGACGCCGACCTGGCGTTGCTGGCCACCCGTTTCGAATGCATTCGCACCTACTCCCAGACCGGCCTTGAAGACTTGCCGGCACTGGCGCGCAAACACGGCCTGAAGCTGATGAGCGGCGCATGGGTCAGCAGTGATCCGGTGGCCACCGCCAAGGAAGTCGAGGCACTGATCGCTTCGGCCAATGCCAACCCCGACGTCGTCACCTCGGTGATCGTCGGCAACGAAACCCTGCTGCGCAAGGAAGTTACTGCCGCGCAGTTGGTCAAGTTGATCCATCACGTCAAGGACCATATCAAGCAACCGGTCACCTACGCCGATGTGTGGGAGTTCTGGCTGCAACACCCGGAAATCGCCCCGGCCGTGGACTTCCTGACCATCCACCTGCTGCCGTACTGGGAAGATGACCCCTCGGGCATCGACCAGGCGCTCAAGCACGTGGGCGATGTGCGCCAGACCTTCGGCAACAAGTTCGCCCCCAAGGACGTGATGATCGGCGAGACCGGCTGGCCGAGCGAAGGCCGCCAGCGGGAAACGGCGGTGCCGAGCCGGGTCAACGAAGCGAAATTCATGCGCGGGTTCGTGGCCATGGCCGAGGCCAATGGCTGGCACTACAACCTGATCGAAGCCTTTGACCAGCCGTGGAAACGTGCCAGTGAAGGGGCGGTGGGTGGTTACTGGGGCCTGTTTGATGCGGATCGCCAGGACAAGGGCGTGCTCGCCGGCCCGGTGACCAATGTGCCGTACTGGCCGCTGTGGCTGGGGGTTGGCGGGATTATCCTGCTGGGCACGCTGCTGCTGGGTGGCCGCGTGCGCACGGCCCGGGCTGCGTTGTTGTTGCCATTGCTGGGCGCCGTGGCGGCCTGCTCGATCGGCACCTGGGCCGAGTTGAACCGGGTCACCGCGCGCTTCACGGATGAGTGGGTGTGGGCTGGATTGCTGGTGGCCTTGAACCTTGCGGTACTGGCTCACGCCGCCCTGGCGTTGAGTGCGCGAGAAGGTTGGCGCGAACGCGCCTTCAACTGGCTGGAGCAGCGCGCTGGCTGGCTGGTGGCAATCGCCGGGTTTGCCGGTGCGGTCATGATGCTGGCGCTGGTATTTGACCCGCGTTACCGCAGCTTCCCGAGTGCCGCGCTGGTGCTGCCAGCGCTGGTGTACCTGGTGCGTCCGGTGAGCGGGCTGCGGCGGGAGATTGCGTTGCTGGCGTTCATCATCGGTGCCGGTATTGCGCCGCAGTTGTTCCGTGAAGGGGTGATGAACCAGCAGGCGTGGGGTTGGGCGGTGGTGAGCCTGCTCATGGTCCTAGCATTGTGGCGTTGCTTGCGGGTGCGCAAGGCTTAAGACCGCTTTCGCGAGCAAGCCCGCTTGTATGCTAGGACTTGAAGGGAGGAGGAGGGACAAAGCCCGATTCTGACTGTTGGCGCAGTACAGACCGTGGGAGATTTCGCCCCTCCTCCTTTCACCCAAGCGCCGATAAAGAATGCATCTGGCTATGACCGACGATAGGAACAAGCCTGCGCCTCTGGGTGAGCCCTTCAAGTGCTCAAAACCATAGCCCGGAGGAAGTCCCATGGCAATGCCAGTTCCTGTCTCAAAGCCGATCGTTGGCGTCGATGTTGCTAAAAATGAGCTGGTGATTTACCACGCCGAACTCGATCTGCTGGAAGTAATCCCGAACAACAAAACCGCCATTAAAAAATGGCTGAAGGCCCTACCGGGCACCGTGGCAGTTGCGATTGAAGCTACCAACATCTATCACTTGGAGTTCGCTGATCTCGCCTATGAAGCTGGCTGCGTGATCTACATGGTGGGTGGATATGAGCTCAGCCATTATCGTAAAGGTGTGAATATCCGGGCTAAAACCGACGCCCAGGATGCCAAATTGCTCGCTCGCTATTTAAAAAACGAAGCCGATGAACTTCGTCCCTGGACGCCGCCATCTCCTCTGTATCGCCAGCTTTTGAGTCTTTTCCGCCGCCGGGCGGCGCTGGTCCAGGCACGCGTCAGCCTGACTCAAAGCTGGGCGAATGAGCCGTTACTGAAGGCCTCTTTTACCGAGCAGGTGAAGTCGATGCAAAAGCTAGAAGGCCTGATTGAAAAGATGATCGGTGATCGCCTGAAAGAAGCTGGACTGTCGGATCAGCTAAAGCGTTGCTTGAAAGTTGAAGGTATCGGTTTTTTGACTGGAGCCCGCTTGGTTACTAGCTTTCAACGAGGTGATTTTAGAAACGCAGACGCTTTCATCGCCTTCTTGGGCATGGATTTACGCGTTTCTAAGTCAGGACAGAAAGATAATCGTCGTAGCTTGAGCAAACGTGGCGACTCAGAAGCTCGGCGTCTTTTGCACAACGCAGCGATGGCAGCTAGCCGAACGGCTGCATGGAAGGAGTTTTATCAAGCGCAACGGGCGCGGGGTTACAGCACCACTCAGGTGCTGGTAATGCTGGCCCGCAAGCTTGCTCGAGTGGTATTTGCCTTGCTAAAAGGACAAAGCGAATACCAACCAAAGGTTGGTTGAGGGTTGCCCCTCAACCATAGAATCTCCCACACTCGACCGCATTCCAAGGGATGTACTCGGTCAAATGTGGGAGCGGGCTTGCTCGCGAAGAGGCCCTGTCAGGCAACGCGAGGCTTACGGACCAACCGCAACCCCGCAATCACCACCGCAAACACCGCAAACGTCGTGTTGTACAACGCCAACGCCGGAAACCCGAACACCAGCGCCAACACCGCCAAACCCCACCCGGCCCGGCCCGGCACGAAAAACGCCAGCACCGCCGTGACCAGCGCCGCCCAGCCCAGCACCTTGAAGTGAATCATCAACCCCAGGTTGGAACGCACCTGGCATTCCCAGCGGCTGGCTTCGTCAGCGCAAATGCCCACCCAACGGCCATCCTCCATGAATCCGTAACGCGCGCCATAACTGGCGGCCAGCCAAAGCGGCAGGGCAATAAGCAACAGGATCAGCGGAAAACGGCGGGACATGAGGCACTCCGATAGGCGAAAACGGCGCCCAGCTTAATCCCCCGGTGGCCGTTGGCAAGTTTTGCAAACAGATAAGTGTTCATTAAGGCGTGCCAAAGTGTATCGTCTCGCTACTATTACCCCGATTCCGACGTTTTTTCCGACTTTTAGTGCCGAAGGCTGGCACTTCGGCAGCAACGCGGTGGTCATAGCCTGCGAACTCCACTTCAGCACGTTTTCCTCTTAGGGATTTAGTCATGCTCCGTTCCTTGCGCTGTGCGGCCCTGTTGGGCAGCCTTTTTCTGAGTGCGTCAGCACTGGCGGTCGATATCGACCAAGCCAGCTATGGCTACCCTTTGACCAACCCGTTTGAAGCGACCATCGCCACCACCCCGCCGAACCTGCGGCCGGAACTGCCATCGGACGATCAAATCAATCAGTCCGACTACACCCTGACGATGCGCCCCGAGCGCGAGTTCAGCCTGCCTGACAACTTCTGGGCGGTGAAGAAACTCACCTACCGCATCGCCAAGCAGGACCGTGCCGCACCGCTGATCTTCCTGATCGCCGGCACCGGCGCACGCTTTGACAGCACCATCAACGAATACCTGAAAAAGCTGTACTACAAGGCCGGTTACCACGTCGTCCAGCTGTCGTCCCCCACCAGCTTCGACTTCATCGCCGCCGCCTCGCGCTTCGCCACTCCCGGCATCAGCCAGGAAGACGCCGAAGACATGTACCGCGTGATGCAGGCCGTACGCGCGCAAAACCCGACGCTGCCCGTGACCGACTTCTACCTCACCGGCTACAGCCTCGGCGCCCTCGACGCAGCCTTTGTCAGCAAGCTGGATGAAACCCGTCGCAGCTTCAACTTCAAGAAAGTCCTGCTGCTGAACCCGCCGGTCAACCTCTATACCTCGATCACCAACCTCGACAAGCTGGTGCAGACCGAGGTGAAGGGCATCAACAACAGCACCACCTTCTATGAGCTGGTGTTGAACAAGCTGACCCGCTACTTCCAGCAAAAGGGCTACATCGACCTCAACGATGCCCTGCTCTACGACTTCCAGAACTCCAAGGAACACCTGACCAACGAACAGATGGCGATGCTGATCGGCACTTCGTTCCGCTTCTCGGCGGCCGACATTGCCTTCACCTCGGACCTGATCAACCGTCGCGGCCTGATCATCCCGCCCAAGTACCCGATCAGCGAAGGCACCAGCCTCACGCCGTTCCTCAAGCGTGCGCTGCAGTGCGACTTCGACTGCTACCTCACCGAACAGGTGATCCCGATGTGGCGCGCCCGTTCCGACGGCGGCAGCCTGCTGCAACTGGTTGACCAGGTCAGCCTGTATGCCCTCAAGGACTACCTGCACGACAGCCCGAAAATCGCCGTCATGCACAACGCCGACGACGTGATCCTGGGCCCTGGCGACCTGGGCTTCCTGCGTAAAACCTTCGGCGATCGCTTGACCGTCTACCCCCTGGGCGGCCATTGCGGCAACCTCAACTACCGCGTCAACGCCGACGCCATGCTGGAGTTCTTCCGTGGCTAAATATCTTCTGCTGCTCGCCGCCCTGATGTGCGCGGGCGTGGCCAATGCCGACAACAGCAAGGCCCACACGCCAACCGTAGTGGACTCCGACGGCTTTAAGGAGCCCCTGAGCCACCTCAAGTTCAACCCTGGCCTGGACCAGCGTGAGTTCGAGCGCTCGTCGGTCAACGCCCTGAATGTCTACGACCCGCTGGAGTCGTGGAACCGCCGGGTCTACCACTTCAACTACCGCTTCGACCAGTGGGTGTTCCTGCCCGTGGTGGACGGTTACCGCTATGTCACCCCGAGCTTCCTGCGTACCGGCGTCAGCAACTTCTTCAACAACCTCGGGGATGTACCCAACCTGCTGAACAGCCTGCTGCAGCTCAAGGGCCATCGTTCCCTGGAAACCACCGGGCGCCTGCTGCTCAATACCACCATCGGCATCGCCGGTCTGTGGGACCCGGCCACCGCCATGGGCCTGCCGCGCCAGAGCGAAGACTTCGGCCAGACCCTGGGCTTCTACGGTGTACCGGGCGGCGCCTACCTGGTGCTGCCGCTGTTTGGTCCGTCGAACCTGCGGGATACCACCGGCCTGCTGGTGGACTACGGCGCCGAGACCGAGATCAACTTCCTGAACGTGTCCAAGGTCAGCGAAAACCACCCGGAAATCTGGGCCCTGCGCGCCGTCGACAAGCGCTACCAGACCAGCTTCCGCTACGGCCAGATGAACTCGCCGTTCGAGTATGAAAAGGTGCGCTACGTGTACACCGAGGCGCGCAAGTTGCAGATCGCCGAGTAATGCCCCGTGTAGGCGCTGGCTTGCCAGCGCCTACATCCCCCGCCGACACCACTTACGCCACGTAAACCGCAGTTGCAGCACCGCCGCCCTGGCCATTTCCCGATCCTGCTCCGCCAATCCCGAAGGCTGTTCAAGCGCTTCAAGCATCGCAACGCTGGCCGCATCCATCAGCGACTCATTCGCCACGCTCGGTCCACCCTCCTCCAACACCGACTCCAATGCCCGCAAATAGCGATCGCGCTCAATCGCCAACGCACCCCGGCTGCCCGCCAGGCAGGCGCGCAACTCCAGCAACTCATCCCCCAGGTCCAGCCCCAGCAATCCGTTATCCCAGTGGACACGGCGATCGGCAGGCAAGGTTTCGCTGTAGCGCGACAAGCGAATCAGCCGGTCCGCCATGCGCCCGCCAAACCAGCTTTCAGCCTGCTCCAGGGGACGGGAAGTCAATTGCGCCAGGTCGAACAATGAAGCCTTGAACATCCGCCGATAGTGATGCTCGCCGGGATTGAGCTGGATCAGCCGAAACACCACCACGGCAATCCCGACCCCCACCAGCGTCGCGATGGCCTTGTTGAGGAACGCGGCGAAGTCATAGGTCATCACATTGCTGGGCCCTACGTTGTTGACGAAAAAGATGCAGAACGCCGAGGCCGTGGCCGCCAGCTTGAGGCGGCTCATGCACAACGAGGCGAAAAACAGCGGCACTCCCAACGCCAGGCATAACAAGGGAAAGCCATCGAAGCCGGGCAACAGCACGAAGCACACAAAACCGGCCACCGGGATCGACAGCGCTATGCCCTTGAGGAAGTTAAGGCTGGAAGCCGACGGGTTTTCCCGCGCTGCAAACAGGCTCAACACCACGCCACAAATCGATACCGCGCCCAAACCCGAAGGCCATGCCGTAAAGATCCAGAACGCCGCGACCGCCAGAAACGCCAACGCACTGCGCAGCCCGCCAAGCACCCCCTGCTCGATATCCCGGTGCCAGGACATCGCCCCCGGTGCGCCGGGCGGCACCCTGCCCTGCTCGACCGCCGACAGCGTCAATGCACCCAGCTCAATCAAGCGCAACACCTGCGCCAGTTGCACCAGGCAAAAGTGCGCCTCTTGGCCAAGCTGCGGATCCTGCAACGCCAGGCCAAGCCGTTGAGACAACTCGGGCAGTTCATCAAGACGCTCCTGCTGCAACGCCGAAGCCACCGCTTCAATCAGTGGCCCGACCGCCGCCGTTTCATCGAGCATCATCCGCTGGCGCGCCACGCCCCGCGCCGCCCGCAGCAGGCTAAGCAGATCACGGCTGAGCACCCGCAAGGCCTGGGAGCGGCGCCGGCCCTTGGGCCCTTCAAACCAGGCATGGTCGCGCTGGCTGTCCACCGCCACCAGGCGGCTCAATGCTTCGAGCAAGCCTTTACGCTGGTCGGTACCCAACAGCTCCGAAGCGGCAGCCCGCACCCCGGCCTGCCAGGCGGCGCGCGCCTGAACCGCCAGCACCTGCTCGACCCGGCGCGGCCACAGAATCGTACTGGCGATGGAAGCACAAAGAATCCCCAGGCTGATCTCCTGGCAGCGTGCCACCGCCTCATCGAACACTCCCAGCGGTGCCGCCGTAGCGGGTAGCGCAATAATCGCCGTGGTGTAACCCGCCAGCACAAACCCATAGGACGCGTGATTGCGCAGCAACGAAGCCCCGGTGGTACAGAACGCCAGCCACAGCGCCATGCACAGCAGGAACAACAACGGCGCCTGGCCAAACACGCCGATCATCGCAATGGAAACCATGGCCCCGACAAACGTACCCACCAGCCGATAGGCGCCTTTGGCCAGGACCATGCCGCTGGTGGACTGGCCCACGATAAATACGGTGGTCAGGGCCCACTGCGGTTGCTGCAATTCAAAACAGAAGGCCAGGTACAACGCGACCCCGCCGGCGATCATGTTGCGCAAGGCAAACAGCAGATCGCTACGGGACGGGGTCAACGTCGCCTGCCAGAAATCAGGGAGCTGGAAGGTGGAGGATTTCATTAAACCTACATATAGATAGCAAGCTAATGATTAGCATCGTATCTATATTCGTGGCGAATGCCAATCTCAGGCTATTTGACCAGGCGCTTTTCCTTGGATGGCCTGTAGCCAAAGTAGGCGCTGTAGCACTTGCTGAAATGGCTCGGCGAGACAAACCCGCAGGCCACCAGCACGTCCACCTGGGACAGCTCGGTGTGTTGCAGCAGCCGACGGGCCTCGGTGATGCGCAGTTCCAGGTAATAACGCTGGGGCGTGGTGCCAAGCTGGTCCTTGAACAAACGCTCCAACTGGCGTCGGGAACGGCCCGCATAAACGGCCAGTTGCTCAAGCTCCAGAGGCTCTTCGAGGTTGGCGTCCATCAGGTTGACCACCTCGCGCAGGGGTGCGCTCAAGCACACGTTTTCCGTGGGTTTCACCCGCCGGTAGCGCGACTCCTCAAACGCCAGGATGTCCTCGATCCCCTCCACCAGCGCTTTGCCGTACAGCCCCTTGATCCAGTCCAGCGCCATATGAAACGCACCGGAAGGGCTCGATGCCGTCAGCCGGTCGCGATCAATCACATAGGGTTCGCTGCTGACCTGCGTCGCCTTGCAGAAATCAGCGAGGGCCGGGCGATGTTCCGGGTGCACGGCGCAGCGGTAGCCGCCCAGCAATCCTGCACGCCCCAGGAACCACGCACCATTCCACAAACCGGCCAGGCTCACACCCTGCTCCGAGGCGCTTTTCAGCAGGTGGATAAACTCCTCCGCAGCCTTCAGTTCAGTGCGATAGCCACCGCATATCACCAACAGGTCCAACTCTTTAAGCACCGAAGACTCAAGCCGCGCATCGGGCCGGATCACCAGCCCCAGGTCACTGATCACCTCGCCTTCCCGCAAGCCGAAGGTCGAGGTAGAAAAAGAAGCGGGCCGCAGCAGGTTGGCGGTGATCAGCGTATCCAGCGCCTGGGTAAACGCCGGCAGCGAAAAATGTTCGAGCAACACAAATCCCGCACGCACCGTCTGGCGGGCCTCGCCGGGATTTTCATTCAGGTAACGGAGGTTCTTGCCTTTCATGCCCCCGCTGAATTGCCGTCGCTCGATCAAATGCCTATGCCCTCACCCGCTTCCAGAGGTTACCCACCGCACTGACCACCGCCAACACCACGGCCCCGGCAATGATCCCCGCCACGGCATTGAGCAACGTCGGCATCAACCACGCCAGGCCGCCAGTACTCTGGCTCACAGTCTCGATCCAGTGATGCACCACCGGCACACCATGGGTCAGGATGCCACCGCCGACCATGAACATCGCCGCCGTACCGATCACCGACAGGCTTTTCATCATGTACGGCGCCGCCCGCAGGATCGCCCCGCCGATGCTGCGCGCCGCCTGGCCGGGCTTCTGGGTGAGCCACAGGCCCAGGTCATCGAGTTTGACGATACCGGCCACCAAGCCGTAGACGCCGATGGTCATGACGATGGCGATACCCGACAACACGATCACTTGCTGCATCAGCGGTGCATCGGCCACGGTACCGAGGGTGATGGCGATGATTTCGGCGGAGAGGATGAAGTCGGTACGGATCGCGCCCTTGATCTTGTCCTTCTCGAAGGCCACCAGGTCCGTGGCCGGATCCGCCACGGCTTCCACCAGGTGCGCCTGCTCTTCGGTGCGTTTGTGGAAGAAGCTATGGGCGAGTTTTTCGAAACCTTCAAAACACAGGTAAGCGCCGCCCAGCATCAACAACGGCGTGACCGCCCACGGCGCAAACGCGCTGATCAGCAACGCAGCCGGCACCAAAATCAGCTTGTTGACGAACGAGCCCTTGGCCACCGCCCACACCACCGGAATTTCCCGCTCGGCGCGCACCCCGGAGACTTGCTGGGCATTCAGCGCCAGGTCGTCCCCCAGCACGCCGGCGGTTTTCTTCGCAGCCATCTTGGTCATCAACGCCACATCATCGAGCACCGCGGCGATGTCGTCGATCAATACCAGCAAACTGCTTCCTGCCATGGCTCAGGCTTCCCGTGATTCAAAGTGCGCCGAGAATAACGCGGCGCACCCCGGGTTAGCGAGCCGTTCAGCGCGCAGGCGTTTGCCAGCCCCCGCCAAGGCTCTGGATCAGCGCCACACTGCCCTGGCTGAGCTGGCCCTGGGTGTCGCGAAGATTCTGCTCGGCTTGCAGCAACACCAGTTGCTGGGTCAGCACGGCCTCCTGGCTCACGGTGCCGGCGCGCAACTGTGCTTCCTGGCTGCCGAACAGTTGCTGATTACGCTGGTACACCTGCTGGAACGCATCGGCCTGGGTTTGCAGGTGGTTGATTGCCGACAGGTTGTCTTCAACGTTCTGCAAGGCGCTGAGCACGGTGCCCTTGTAGGTCGCGGCGATCTGGTCATAGCTGGCCTCGGCCTGCTTGACCGCCGCTTCGCGGGCGCCGCCATCGAACAGGGTTTCCGCCAGCGCCGGGCCCAACGTCCAGATGCGATTGGGCAGGGAGAACAACCCGCCCAACGCACTGCCGCGGTAACCGGCCTCGGCAGTAAGATCCAGGGTCGGGAAGAATGCGGCTTCAGCCACGCCGATTTTCGCGTTGGCCGCCGCTGCCGAGCGCTCCGCCGCCACCACATCGGGACGCCGTTGCAGCAGGGTCGACGGCAAGGTCAACGGTGGCCGCGGGACCACGAAGCTGTAGTCATTGCGCACCGCCACGCTGAATTCACTCGGCGCCACGCCCACCAGCACGGCCAGCGCGTGTTCGTATTGCTCGCGGTCGCGCAGGGAGGTCTGCAAGTCGGCAATCGAAGTGGTCAACTGGTCCTGCGCCACCAGCAACTGGTCGTTGGTGGCGACGCCCTGGGTGAACTGCACCTGGATCATGTCCAGCAGTTGCTGGTTGATCTTCTGTTGTTGCTGCAACAGGCGCACGTCGATGTCCATCTGCCGCAGGGCGAGGTAGTTACTCGCCACGCTGGAACTGATGGACAGCCGCACCCCGGCCAGCAACGCATCCGATTGCTGGGCCGTCGCCTGGCTGGACTCTATCCCGCGCCGCACCAGGCCCCACAGGTCCGGCTCCCAACTGGCGGTCAAGGTGGCGCTGACACTGTTCTGCACGCCGCCCGCCGTGGTACCGGTGGTGGACGTGCCGCTACCACTGCCTGCCGTTCCCCGCGAACCCGACAATCCCACGCCCACCGTCGGCCACAAACCGGCCCGGCTGGACGCCACCTGCGCCTGAGCCAAACGGTACGCGGCCTCCGCCGCGATGATCGATTGGTTGGCCTTGGCCGAGCGCGCCACCAGGTCGTTCAGCACCGGGTCCTGATAGGCCAGCCACCACTGGCTGTCCATCGCCCCTTGGGGGTTAGCCGCCGCGCGCTGCCACTGCGCGCCTTCCTTGAAGGTCTGCGGCAGCTCCATGGCGGGCTTCTGGTAATCGGGCCCGACCATGCAGCCGCCGAGCAGCAAGCTGATGCAAAGCACGCTGTATTTCACGTTCATAACCTTGCTTCCTTACGCCGACCCAGGCGCTGTGACGCCCGGTCGAGCCACAGGTAGATCACCGGGGTGGTGTACAGCGTCAGCACCTGGCTGAACAGCAGGCCACCAATAATCGAAATCCCCAACGGCCGGCGCAACTCAGAGCCATAACCGGTGCCGAGCACCAGCGGCAGCGCGCCAAGGATCGCCGCCAGGGTCGTCATCATGATCGGCCGGAAACGGATCAGGCACGCCCGGCGAATCGCTTCCTTGGCCGTGAGGCCGAACTCCCGCCGCTCGGTGATCGCGAAGTCGATCATCATGATCGCGTTTTTCTTCACGATACCAATCAACAGAATCACCCCCACCAGCGCAATGATCGACAGCTCGGTGCCGGTCAGCAGCAAGGCGATCAACGCACCGACGCCGGCCGAGGGCAGGGTCGACAGAATGGTCAGCGGGTGCGTCAGGTTTTCGTAGAGGATGCCCAGCACGATATACACGCACAGCAACGCAGCGACGATCAGCAGCGGCTCACTGGCCACCGACGACTGGAACACCTGGGCCGTACCGGCAAACTGGCCGACCACACTGGCGGGCATGCGCAGCTGCTTCACCGCATCGTCCACCATCGCCGTGGCCTGGCCGATGGACGTGCCGGGCGCCAGGTTGAACGAGACTGTCACCGCCGGGAACGTGCCCTGGTGACTGATGGAAATTGCGGTGCGCGCCACCGTGTTATCCGCCAGTGCCGAGAGTGGCACCAGGGTCTGCCCGGTGGTCAGGTTGGGCGCCGCCGTGGTGCCCTTGGTGGTCGTGGCCTGGGTGCCCGTCGGCACATAAATGCCCTTGAGCGCGGAAGGGTCGGTCCAGTATTCCGGCGCGATTTCCATCACCACGTGGTACTGGTTGGCCGCGCGATACAGAGTCGCGACCTGGCGCTGGCCAAAGGCGTCGTACAGCGTCTGGTCGACCGCCGAGACACTCACCCCGAGGCGCGCCGCCGTGTCCCGGTTGATTTGCACATTGGCCAGCAAGCTGTTGTCTTGCTGGTCGGTATTGAGGTCGGTGAGTTGCGGCAATTTGCGCAGCACCGCCACCACCTTGGGCACCCATTCGTCCAGCGACTCCTGGTCATCGGCGGTCAGGGTGTATTGGTATTGTGCGCCACTTTGCCGGCCACCCACGGTGATGTCCTGGGCCGACTGCAAATACAGCTTGGTGCCCGGCAAGTCGCCGAGGCTGCGGCGGATCTGGCCGATGATTTCGGTGGCGTTGTCCTTGCGCTCGCCCAGGGGCTTGAGCAATACAAACATCTGCGCGCTGTTGACCGCCCCGCCGCCCCCTCCGCCACCGCCGACAAACCCGGCGACGGTTTCGATGTTCGGGTTTTTCATCACCTTGCGGTTGATCTCGGTGAAGTCCTTCTGCATCGCCCCATAGGAAATGCTCTGGTTCGCCAGGATGCTGCCCTGCAAGCGCCCGGTGTCTTCCTGAGGGAAAAAACCCTTGGGCACCAGCACGTACAACACGCCGGCGAGCACGATCACCAACACCGTCACAAAACCCATCAGCACCGTATGGTCGATCACCCAACCGAGGGTGCGATCGTAGAAGCGGTGAAAGCGCGAGTCCGGGTGTTCATTGCCTTCATGAATCGCTTTCGGCGCGCGCAGCAGCACGCTGGCGAGCATCGGTGTAACCGTCAGCGAGATCAGCATCGAGATCACGATGGCCACCGACAACGATACCGAAAACTCCCGGAACAGCCGCCCGACAATCCCGCCCATCAGCAGCAGCGGAATAAACACCGCCACCAGCGACACGCTGATGGTCAGTACCGTGAAGCCGACTTCCTGGGCACCGGCCAGCGCCGCTTCCACCCGGGTCTTGCCGCGCTCCAGGTGGCGCATGATGTTTTCCACCACCACAATCGCATCGTCCACCACAAAGCCGGTGGAAATCGTCAGCGCCATGAGTGACAGGTTGTTCAGGCTGTAGCCGAGGAAGTACATCGCGCCGAAGGTGCCGAGCAGCGACAGCGGCACCACAATCGCCGGCACCAGGGTGCTGCGCCAGTCGCGGAAGAAGCCGAAGGTCACCAGGGTCACCAGCAGGATCGACACCAGCAACGTGATCTCGACGTCATGCAACGAGGCGCGAATGGTGGTGGTGCGGTCCATCAGCAGGTTGAGCTTGATCGTCGCCGGAATCGAGCTTTGCAGGAACGGCAGCGAGGCTTTCACCGCGTCCACCGTTTCGATCACGTTGGCGCCCGGCTGCTTGAACACCACCAGCAGTACCGCCGGCTTGCCGTTGGACAGGCCGAAGTTGCGCAGGTCCTGCACGTCTTCGCGCACGTAGCCCAGGTCGGCGATATGGATCAGGTCGCCGTTGTGGGCCTTGACCACCAGCGGCCCGTAGTCCTTTTCATCGAGCAACTGGTCATTCGCCGCAATGCCGTAGTTACGGTCGCCGATGGCCACGTTGCCCTTGGGCAAGTTGACGTTGGAGGCGTTGATCACCTGGCGCACCTGCTCCAGGCTGACGCCGTACTGGTTGAGCCGATCGGGGTTCAATTCCACCCGCACCGCCGGCAGCGCCCCGCCGCCCACCGTCACGTCACCGACCCCGGTGGTCTGCAACAACTTTTGCTCCAACAGGGTCGAGGCCACGTCATACATCTGCCCCGGCGTGGCGCTGTCGGAGGTCAGGCTGATGATCAGAATCGGCGAATCCGCCGGGTTGACCTTGCGGTACGTCGGGTTGCCGGACAGGTCGCTGGGCAGGTTGCTGCGGGCGGCATTGATCGCCGCCTGCACATCCCGCGCGGCGCCGTCGATGTCGCGATTCAGGTCGAACTGCAAAATGATCCGCGCCGAGCCCAAGCTGCTGGATGAGGTCATCTGCGTGACCCCGGCGATCTGCCCGAACTGGCGCTCCAGGGGCGTGGCCACTGAACTGGCGACGGTGGTCGGATCGGCGCCGGGCAACGAGGCGCTGACGCTGATGGTCGGGAAATCCACCTCCGGCAACGGCGCCACCGGCAACAGCATGAAGGCCAGCGCGCCAAACAGCGCGAGGCCGGCCGCCATCAAGGTGGTTGCAATCGGGCGGCGAACAAACGGCGCGCTGAGGTTCATTGCCATCAGACCGCTTCAGCCGGGCGGCGGCTGAAGCGCTGCCCCAGGCCGTGCATGGCGAGGAAGATCACCGGCGTGGAAAACAGCGTCAGCAACTGACTGAGCAACAACCCGCCGATAATCGCGATGCCCAGCGGGTGACGCAGCTCCGAACCAATCCCCGTACCGAGCGCCAGCGGCACCGCGCCGAACAGCGACGCCATGCTGGTCATCAGGATCGGCCGGAACCGCAACTCTGCCGCCTGGCGGATCGCGGCCGTGGGGCTCAGGCCGCCCTCGCGTAACAACTCCAGGGCAAAGTCGACCATCATGATGCCGTTTTTCATCACGATACCGATCAGCAACACAATGCCGATCAGGCCGATGATGTCGAACTGCGTGCCCGTCACCAGCAGCGCCAGCAAGGCCCCGAGTGCTGCCGAGAGCAGCGTCGAAAGGATCGTCACCGGGTGCACGAAGCTCTCGTACAGAATCCCCAGCATCAGGTACACCACCACAATCGCCGCCACCACCAGGAATACCTGGTTGGACAGCGACTGTTCGAACGTCGCCGCCGCGCCTTCCAGGTTGGCCTGCACCGACAGCGGCAAGCCGACCTTGGCCTCGATGTCCTTGAGCCGCGTCACTGCCGTGCCAAGGGTCTGGCCCGGAGCAAGGTTGAACGACACGTCGGCATACGGAAACTGACCCAGGCGGTTGATGGTCACGGGCGTGCGCACCACCTGCATGGTCGCCATGCTCGACAGCGGCGCCACACCGCCACCAGGAATGTCCACGTACAACCCGGTGAGCAGGTCCGGCAAGTTGCGCGGCGGATGGTCGGTGGCGATCACCACGTGGTACTGGTTGAGCTGGGTGTAGATCGTCGAGACCTGGCGCTGGCCGAAGGCGTCATACAGCACATCGTCAATCGCCTGGGGCGTGATACCGAGTCGCGAGGCGGTGGCGCGGTCAAAGGTCAGCTGGATCTGATTGCCGAATTGCATCGCCTGGCTTTGCACGTCGGTGAACATCGGGTCTTGCTTGATCGCCGCCAGCAGCTTGTTGGTCCACGTTTCCAGCTCGTCCGGATCGGTGGCTTGCAGGCCCAGCCGGTAGCTGGTGGTGGACACCGTGGCGTCGAGGGTCAAGTCCTGTACCGAGTGCAGGTACAGGCGGATCCCGGCGTCGTCGGCGTTGGCATCGGAGAGCCGGCGGATCACCTCGGTGGCACTGTCACGCTCGCCGCGGGGCTTGAGGTTGATCAGCAGGTTGCCCTGGTTGATGGTCGGGTTGGTCTGGTCGATACCGACGAAGGACGACAGGCTTTGCACCGCCGGGTCCTTGAGGATTCGCGCGGCCAGGCGCTGTTGTTCGGTCTGCATCTGCTGGAATGAAACCGTCGGCGCCGCCTGGGAAATACCCTGGATCAGGCCGGTGTCCTGATCGGGAAAAAAGCCCTTGGGCATGATCACCAGAATCATCAGGGTCAGCGCGGCGGTGAGCGCTATCGAGATCAGGGTCAAGGTGCGGTGCGCCAACACCCAGTCAAGGCCACGCACGTAGTGGGTGTTGATGCGGTCGAAGAAATCCGCGCGGCGCTCCTGGTGCTTATTCTTGAGCATCCGCGCGCACATCATCGGCGTGAGGGTCAGGGAGATGAACGCCGAGATAACGATGGTCACGGCCACGGTCATGGCGAATTCGCGGAACAGCCGGCCGACCACATCGCCCATGAACAGCAGCGGGATCATCACTGCAATCAGCGCAATCGACAGCGAAATAATCGTGAAGCCGATTTGCTCCGAACCCTTGAGCGCCGCCTCCAGCGGCGAGTCGCTTGCCTCGATATAGCGTGTGATGTTTTCGATCATCACGATGGCGTCGTCCACCACGAATCCGATGGCGATAGTCAGCGCCATCAGTGTCAGGTTGTTCAGGGAAAAGCCCAGCGCATAAGCCACCGCCAGGGTGCCCACCAGCGTCAGCGGCACGGTGACTGCCGGAATAACCGTCGCCGCAACGTCGCGCAGGAAAATGAAAATCACGATCACCACCAGCAGCACCGCCACCGCCAGTTCGTACTGCACATCGGTGACCGAGGCGCGGATGGTTTGCGTGCGGTCGGTCAGCACATCGACCTTCAAGGTACCCGGCAAACTGGCCCGCAGCTTGGGCAGCAATTGCTGCACGCGGTCGACCACCTGAATCACATTGGCGCCGGGCTGGCGCTGAATGTTCAGCACAATCGACGGCGTGCTGTTGGTCCACGCAGCCTGGCGCGGGTTCTCCGGGCCCTGGGTGGAACTGGCGATCTGCGACAGGCGAATCGGCGCGCCATTTTTATAGGCGATCACCAGGTCGCGGTATTCCTCGGCCGATTGCAGCTGGTCGTTGGCACCAATCGAATACGCCTGGAACTTGCCGTCGATATTGCCCTTGGCCTGGTTGACGTTGGCCGTGCCGAGGGAGGTGCGCAGGTCATCAATGGACAGGCCGAGGCTATTGAGCGCCGAGGTATTCGCCTCGACCCGCACCGCCGGGCGCTGACCGCCGCTGATGGTCACCAGGCCGACGCCAGTGATCTGCGAGATCTTCTGCGCCAGCCGTGTATCCGCCAGGTCCTCGACCTTGGTCAGCGGCAACACATCGGAGGTCAGGGACAGGGTCAGTACCGGCGCATCCGCCGGATTGACCTTGCTGTACACCGGTGGGTACGGCAGGTTGGCCGGCAGGAAGGTGCCGGCGGCGTTGATCGCGGCCTGCACTTCCTGCTCTGCCACGTCCAGGGACAGCGACAGGTCGAATTGCAGGGTCACCACCGAAGCGCCGTCGGAGCTGGTGGAGTTCATCGACTTGAGGCCCGGCATCTCGCCGAGCTGGCGCTCCAGCGGCGCGGTGATCGAGGAGCTGACCACGTCCGGGCTGGCGCCGGGGTATTGGGTGAAGACCTGGATGGTCGGGTAGTCGACTTCAGGCAACGCCGACACCGACAACAGGTGATACCCCAACATGCCCAGCAACAGCACCGCGACCATCATCAAGGTGGTGGCGACGGGACGTTCGATAAAGGGCCGCGAAATGTTCATGCTCGGCAGCTCCTCACTGGGCGACGACCTTCACGGCCGAACCGTCATCCAGTTTGTCGGCGCCTTCGGTGATCACCTGCTCGCCTGGCTTGACGCCGTTCTCGAGCACCGCCGACACATCGCCCATCGATGGGCCGGTCTTGATGTTGCGCAGGCTGGCCTTGTCGCCATTCACCACGAACACAAAATCGCCCTTGCTGCCATGCTGGATCGCCCGGGTGGGCACCACGGCAACCTGGGCCAGGGTGTCGGCCTTCAGGCGCGCATTGACGAACTGGTTGGGGAACAGCGCACTGCCCGAATCATCGAACTGCGCCTTGACCTTGATGGTGCCGGTGGAGGTGTCTACCTGGTTGTCCAGGGCCAACAGGCTGCCGGTGGCCAGCAGGGCTTTCTTGTTGCGGTCGTAGGCCAGCACCGTCACGGCGCCACGGCCCAGGGCCTGGTTGATTGCACCCAGGTCGTCCTCGGGGACCGCGAACACCACGGTGGCCGGGTTCATCTGGGTAATCACCACGATGCCGGTGGTGCTGGTGGTGGTGACGTAATTGCCGGGGTCGACCAGGCGCAGGCCCACCACACCGTCGACCGGCGAAGTGATGGTGCAGTAGCCGACCTGCACTTCAAGGTTCTGCACATTGCCCTGGTCGGCGGCCACGGTGCCCAGTTGTTGCTGGACCAAGGACGCCTGGGTGTCGACGGTTTGCTGGCTGGTAGAGCCGGCCTTGACCAGTTCGCGGTAGCGCACCAGATCGCGCTGGGCATTGCTCAACACAGCCTGGTCGTGGGCCAGGGTACCCTTGGCCACGGCCAGTTGGGCCTTGAGAGCACGGTCATCGATCCGCGCAATCACCTGGCCCTTGCTGACGTGCTGGCCTTCCTTGAATTCCACGCTGCTGAGGATGCCATCGACCTGGGTGACCACGGTCACACTGCGGGTGGGGGTGACGGTGCCGAGGGCATCGATATACACCGGCACGTCCTGCAACACCACCGGCACCACGGCCACCGGTTCGCCGGTGACGGCCGGCCGGCCTTTGTGCCCGCCTGCAAAGAAGTGCAAACCCAGGGCAATCAACAACGCTACCAGTAACAACGTGCCAACGGCCCAGGCGAACGTACGTCGTCTGCTTTTCTCCACGGGTTTCTCTCTCGAACGCCGAAAACAGGAAGGGGCGGCCAGGCTAAATGGCCGCTCGCTGCCTGAACTCTAGCAGCGCGCTCGAGCTGTGCCTGTACGACCGTGAATGCGTTCAGCATCAAGACAGACAAAGTCAGCTGGGCGCCCCGCCATGCAAGGGCTGCGGCGGGATTCTTGAGCCCTGCGCAAAGCCGGTGCTACCATGCCAGACCGCCTGTCTTGGCAAGGAACCTCCTGGTCTATGAGCACCATTCGCGAGCGCAACAAAGAACTGATCCTGCGGGCTGCCAGTGAGGAGTTTGCCGACAAGGGCTTCGCCGCGACCAAAACCAGCGACATCGCCGCCAAGGCCGGGCTGCCCAAGCCCAACGTCTACTACTACTTCAAGTCCAAGGACAACCTCTATCGCGAGGTGCTCGAAAGCATTATCGAGCCGATCCTGGCGGCCTCCACACCGTTCAATCCTGATGGCGACCCTTCGGCCGTGCTGAGCGGGTACATCCGCTCGAAGATCTGCATCTCCCGGGATTTGCCGTTTGCCTCGAAAGTGTTTGCCAGTGAGATCATGCACGGCGCCCCGCATTTAAGCCCCGAGCAGGTGGAACAGCTGAATGCCCAGGCCAAGCACAACATCGACTGCATCCAGAGCTGGGTGGACCGTGGGCTGATTGCGCCGATTGATCCGCATCACCTGATGTTCAGCATTTGGGCGGCGACGCAGACGTATGCGGATTTTGACTGGCAGATTTCGGCGGTGACCGGGAAGGCGAAGTTGGATGAAGCGGATTATGAGGCGGCGGCGCAGACGATTATTCGGTTGGTGTTGAAGGGGTGTGAGCGGGACTGATAGACCGCGGTGTAGCCATCGCAGGCAAGCCAGCTCCCACACTGGGTTTGTGCCGGACACAGAATGTATGAACGACGGAGATCCACTGTGGGAGCGGGCTTGCCCGCGATAGCTATCGCCCAGACACATCCTGCCAAAAGCTGGCCCCCCCCTTAAAATATTCCTGTCTAGCCTTTCAGAACTCACTTCTGCAAAGGGGCAACGGAATGCCTGATCTACCCGCATCATGTCGTCTACGCACAGGCCGCTATAACGAACCCAACCGAATTTATCTTCTGACCAGTAACACACTGCATCGCGAACCAATATTCAGCGACTTCAAGCTAGGCAGACTGGTGGTGCAGCAATTCAGAATTGCGCAAAACCAGCGACTGGCAACCTCACTCGCCTGGGTAGTGATGCCCGATCATTTCCACTGGTTGATTTCGCTGGAAAACGGTTCGCTGGCTGACCTGATGCGCCAAGTCAAATCCAAAAGTACTCGAGTCGTGAATGCCGTTGCCGGGCGAAAAGGGCGTCTTTGGCAACCAGGTTTCCATGATCATGCCGTGCGGCGCGAAGAAAACCTTGAGGGCATAGCTCGGTACATCGTGGCCAATCCCTTGAGGGCGGGGCTGGTGAAAAAATATGGCGACTACCCACTGTGGGATGCGATCTGGCTTTGACTGGAGACCGAGTCGCCGCCATCGCGGGCAAGCCCGCTCCCACATTTTGATTCGTGAATACATTCAACTGTGGGAGCTGGCTTGCCTGCGATGACTATCCATCAGTCACCTCACATCAAGCAGTAACCCCCGCATCCGCCAACAACCCCAACCCCTCGATCGCACTGATCGCACACTGCTCGTCAATATCCGACGTATCCCCGCTGATCCCGATCGCGCCCAGCACCACACCCGCCTGATCCCGGATCAACACCCCGCCCGGTGCCGGCACCACGCTGCCCTGCCCCAGGCTGTTCAACGCGGCAATAAACGCCGGCCGTTGCTGTGCGTCCAGCGCCAGCAAGCGCGAGCCCTTGCCCAGGGCTATCGCACCCCAGGCCTTGCCAATCGCGATCTGCGGGCGCAGCAGGCTCGCGCCATCCTCGCGCTGCAACGTTATCAAATGCCCGCCGCTGTCGAGTACCGCAACGGTCAGCGGTGCCGCCGAAATGGTGCGGCCTGCCGCGATGGCGTGGCTGGCCAGGTTGACTGCGACTTTCAAGGTTAAAGCGCTCATGGGTGCCGTCCTTATCTTGTTATGGGAAAGCCGTGGGGCTCTGTCTGATCAGAAGCTCGATCAAACAAATAGAACACAATAGATTTATTTTTTGTATACAATTTTTCGAAACATACGCACCACACGTCGAAATATTCCCGTCCATAAGCCTTCCGACGAACGTAAAGGCCACCCAAGAAAATGGATTGACCTGCCCCGCTCGCCGTGAATACACTTCGGACCAACACCACTTGTATACAATTACAAAACGCAAGAGGCACCAAAACCATGAGCAAAATGAGAGCAATCGAAGCCGCTGTCCTGGTGATGCGCCGTGAAGGGGTCGACACCGCCTTCGGTATCCCGGGCGCCGCGATCAACCCGCTGTATTCGGCCTTGCAGAAGGTCGGTGGCATCGATCACGTCCTTGCTCGCCACGTTGAAGGCGCCTCGCACATGGCCGAGGGCTACACCCGCACCAAGGCCGGCAATATCGGCGTGTGCATCGGCACCTCGGGCCCGGCGGGCACCGACATGGTTACCGGCCTGTACAGCGCCTCGGCGGACTCGATCCCGATCCTGTGCATCACCGGCCAGGCGCCACGGGCACGCATGCACAAGGAAGACTTCCAGGCTGTCGACATCACCAGCATCGTCAAGCCGGTGACCAAGTGGGCGACCACCGTCCTGGAACCCGGCCAGGTGCCGTATGCCTTCCAGAAAGCCTTCTATGAAATGCGCTCCGGTCGCCCGGGCCCGGTGCTGATCGACCTGCCATTCGACGTACAAATGGCCGAGATCGAATTTGACATCGACGCCTACCAACCACTGCCCCTGGCCAAGCCTTTGGCGACCCGTATCCAGGTGGAAAAAGCCCTGGCCCTGCTGGACCAGGCCGAGCGCCCATTGCTGGTGAGCGGTGGTGGCGTGATCAACGCCGACGCCAGCGAACTGCTGGTGGAATTCGCCGAGTTGACCGGCATCCCGGTGATCCCGACCCTGATGGGCTGGGGCACGATCCCGGACGATCACCCGCAGATGGTGGGCATGGTCGGCCTGCAAACGTCCCACCGTTATGGCAACGCCACGATGTTGAAATCGGACGTGGTGCTGGGCATCGGTAACCGCTGGGCCAACCGTCACACCGGTTCGGTGGAGGTGTACACCGAGGGCCGAAAATTCATTCACGTGGACATCGAGCCGACGCAAATCGGCCGCGTATTCACCCCGGACCTGGGCATCGTTTCCGACGCCGGCTCTGCATTGACCATGTTCATTGAAGTGGCCCGCGAGTGGAAAGCCGCCGGCAAGCTCAAGGACCGCAGCGCCTGGCTCCACGATTGCCAGCAGCGCAAGGCCACCCTGCACCGCAAGACCCACTTCGACAACGTGCCGGTCAAGCCGCAACGGGTGTACGAAGAGATGAACCAGGTGTTCGGCAAAGACACCTGCTACGTCAGCACCATCGGCCTGTCGCAGATTGCCGGCGCGCAGTTCCTGCACGTCTACAAGCCACGCCACTGGATCAACTGCGGCCAGGCCGGCCCGCTCGGCTGGACCATTCCGGCGGCACTGGGTGTGGTCAAGGCGGACCCGACCCGCAAAGTCGTGGCACTGTCCGGTGACTATGACTTCCAGTTCATGATCGAAGAGCTGGCCGTGGGCGCACAGTTCAAGCTGCCGTACATCCACGTGGTGGTGAACAACTCCTACCTGGGGCTGATCCGCCAGGCCCAGCGCGGGTTTGAAATGGACTACTGCGTGCAGCTGTCCTTCGACAACCTCAACGCACCGGAACTCAACGGTTACGGCGTCGACCACGTGGCCGTCGCCGAAGGCCTGGGTTGCAAGGCCCTGCGGGTGTTCGAGCCGGGCCAGATCCAGCCGGCACTGCGCAAGGCCCAGGAAATGATCGAAGAATTCAAGGTTCCGGTGATCGTTGAGATTATTCTGGAACGGGTGACCAATATTTCCATGGGCACCGAGATCAACGCCGTCAACGAATTCGAAGATCTGGCACTGGTGGGCAACGACGCGCCGACTGCCATTTCACTGCTCGATTAAGGAGAACCCCATGCCGCGTTTTGCCGCCAACCTGTCCATGCTGTTTACCGAACAGGACTTTCTTGCCCGTTTCAAAGCCGCCGCCGATGCGGGGTTCAGTGGTGTGGAATACCTGTTTCCCTACGAATTCAGCTCAGCTGAAATCAAGGCGCAACTCGATGCCCACGGCCTGACCCAAGTGCTGTTCAACCTGCCGGCCGGTGACTGGGCCAAGGGCGAACGCGGCCTGGCCTGCCACCCGGACCGGGTCGAGGAGTTCCGTGCCGGGGTCAACCTGGCCATCGCCTACGCCCAGGTACTGGGCAATACCCAGGTCAACTGCCTGGCGGGGATTCGCCCGGCCGGCGTGGATGACGCGACGCTTGAAAAAACCTTCGTCGCCAACCTCAAGTACGCCGCCGACAAGTTGCAGGCGGTGGGCATCAAGCTTGTGATGGAGATGATCAACACCCGCGACATCCCGGGTTTCTACCTGAACAACACGGCGCAGGCCCTGTCGATTCGCGAGCAGGTGGGCAGTGCCAACCTGTTCCTGCAATACGACATCTATCACATGCAAATCATGGAAGGCGACCTGGCCCGCACCATGGCTGCGCACCTGGGTGAGATCAACCACATCCAGCTGGCGGACAACCCGGGGCGCAACGAGCCGGGGACCGGTGAGATCAACTACCGCTTCCTGTTCGAACATTTGGACCGCATTGGTTATCAGGGTTGGGTCGGCTGTGAGTACAAGCCGTTGACCACCACCGAAGCGGGTTTGGGTTGGCTCAAAAGCCACAACGCGATCTAACTGAACAAACACAGCACCCAATGTGGGAGCGGGCTTGCTCGCGAAAGCGGTGGATCAGTCGACATCAATGCTGAATGTCGGCCCCCATTCGCGAGCAAGCCCGCTCCCACAGTGGATCTCCTGTGTTTAGCAGGCCGCGCCAGGCCTGCACACCTAACAATAAGAGGATTTTCGTCATGGCTAAAATCGGATTTATCGGCACCGGCATCATGGGCCAACCCATGGCTGCCAACCTGCAAAAGGCCGGTCACCAACTGTTTCTTTCCGAGCATCACGGCAAGGCGCCGGCTGAACTGATCAGCGCTGGTGCGGTGGCCCTGGCCGACCCGCAGCAAGTGGCCCAGGAAGCCGAATTCATCATCGTCATGGTGCCCGACACTCCGCAGGTCGATGATGTGCTGTTCCGCGCCGACGGCGTTGCCGCAGGCCTTGGGCCGAACAAAGTGGTGATCGACATGAGTTCGATCTCGCCCACCGCCACCAAGGCCTTCGCCGCGAAGATCAACGAGACCGGCGCACGTTACCTCGACGCCCCGGTGTCCGGTGGTGAAGTCGGTGCCAAGGCCGGCACCCTGAGCATCATGATCGGCGGCGACCCGCAAACCTTCGAACGCGCCCTGCCGCTGTTCGAGGCCATGGGCAAGAACATCACCCTGGTGGGCGGCAATGGCGATGGCCAGACCGCCAAGGTGGCCAACCAGATCATCGTTGCGTTGAACATCCAGGCGGTGGCGGAAGCGCTGCTGTTCGCCTCGAAGAACGGCGCCGACCCGGCCAAGGTGCGTGAAGCACTGATGGGGGGTTTTGCTTCGTCGAAAATCCTCGAAGTGCATGGCGAGCGCATGATCAAGGGCACCTTCGATCCGGGCTTCCGCATCAACCTGCACCAGAAGGATCTGAACCTGGCCCTGGCCGGTGCCAAGGAGCTGGGGATCAACCTGCCGAACACCGCCGGCACGCAGCAGGTGTTCAGCACCTGCACCGCCATCGGTGGCGGCAACTGGGACCACTCGGCGCTGATCAAGGGCCTGGAACATATGGCGAATTTTTCGATTCGCGATAAATAACCCCCTGATCGTTCCCACGCTCTGCGTGGGAATGCAGCCGTGACGCTCCGCGTCGCAACAGCGGACGCAGAGCGTCCAGCGATTCATTCCCACGCGGAGCGTGGGAACGATCTGATGCATACCTAATAACAAGAATCCCCGGGAGCCCGCTTATGTCGGTCGATCCGCAACACCTGCTTCGCGAGCTGTTTGCCACAGCCATCGACGCCGCCCACCCCCGGCAAGTCCTCGAACCCTATCTGCCCGCCGACCGCAGCGGCCGTGTCATCGTGATCGGTGCCGGCAAAGCCGCCGCCGCCATGGCGCTGGTGGTGGAAAACTGCTGGCAAGGCGAAGTCTCGGGCCTGGTGGTCACCCGCTACGGCCACGGCGCACCCTGCAAGAAAATCGAGGTGGTCGAAGCCGCGCACCCGGTGCCGGATGCCGCAGGCCAGGCCGTGGCCAAGCGTGTGCTGGAGCTGATCAGCAACCTGGGCGAAGACGACCGCGTGATCTTCCTGCTCTCCGGCGGCGGCTCTGCACTGCTCGCCCTTCCGGCCGCCGGCATCACCCTGGCGGACAAGCAAGCGATCAACAAGGCCCTGCTCAAATCCGGCGCCACCATTGGCGAGATGAACTGCGTGCGCAAGCACCTCTCGGCGATCAAGGGCGGGCGCCTGGCCAAGGCAAGCTGGCCTGCCACCGTCTACACCTACGCGATTTCCGATGTACCGGGCGACCAGGCCACGGTCATCGCTTCCGGCCCCACTGTTGGCGACCCCAGTACCTCGCAACAGGCGCTGGCGATTCTCAAGCGCTACCAGATTGAAATCCCGGCGTCGGTGCGCACCTGGCTGCAAAGCCCGGAGTCGGAAACCGTCAAGCCCGGGGACCCGGTGCTCGCCCGTAGCCATTTCCAACTGATCGCCCGTCCGCAGCAATCCCTGGAAGCGGTGGCAGTGAAAGTCCGCCAGGCCGGTTTCAGCCCGCTGATCCTCGGCGACCTGGAAGGCGAAGCGCGGGACGTGGCCAAGGTGCACGCCGGTATCGCCCGGCAAATCATCCAGCACGGCCAACCCCTGGCGGCGCCTTGCGTGATCCTCTCCGGCGGCGAAACCACCGTCACCGTACGCGGCAATGGCCGTGGCGGACGCAACGCCGAATTCCTGCTGAGCCTCACCGACAGCCTCAAGGGCCTGCCCGGCGTCTACGCCCTGGCGGGTGACACCGACGGCATCGACGGCTCGGAAGACAACGCCGGCGCGATCATGACGCCCACCAGCTATGCCCGCGCCGAAGCCCTGGGCTTGAGCGCCAGTGACGAGCTGGACAACAACAATGGCTACGGCTACTTCGCGGCCCTCGACGGCTTGATCATCACCGAGCCGACCCGCACCAACGTCAACGATTTCCGCGCCATTCTGATTCTTGAAAGCCCTGAAAGAGAGTCCCCTGAACATGACGCCTGACAAGAAGGTCAAGATCCTCGCCACGCTGGGCCCGGCCACCGACAGCATCGACGACATTCGCGAGCTGGTGGAAGCCGGGGTGAATATCTTTCGCCTGAACTTCAGCCATGGCGATCATGCCGACCACGCCCAACGCTACCAGTGGATTCGCCAGGTGGAGCGCCAGCTCAATTATCCCCTCGGCATCCTGATGGACCTGCAAGGGCCGAAGCTGCGGGTGGGGCGTTTTGCCGAAGGAAAAGTGCAACTGATTCGCGGCCAGGCCCTGCGCCTGGACCTGGACCCGACACCCGGTGACCAGCGGCGAGTCAACCTGCCCCACCCGGAAATCATCGCAGCCCTGCAGCCCGGCATGGACCTGCTGCTGGACGACGGCAAGCTGCGCCTGCGGGTGATCACCAAGCACGCCGATGCCATCGACACCACCGTGCTCAACGGCGGCGAACTGTCGGACCGTAAAGGCGTGAACGTACCCCAGGCATTGCTGGAGCTCAGCCCGCTGACCGCCAAGGACCGCCGCGACCTGAGCTTCGGCCTGGAACTGGGGGTGGACTGGGTGGCGCTGTCGTTTGTGCAACGCCCGGAAGACATCCGCGAAGCCCGCGAGTTGATCGGCGACAAGGCGTTCCTGATGGCCAAGATCGAGAAGCCCTCGGCGGTGCAGCGCCTGCAGGAAATCGCCGAGTTGAGCGACGCGATCATGGTCGCCAGAGGTGACCTGGGGGTGGAAGTGCCGGCGGAAAGCGTGCCGCAAATCCAGAAGGACATCATTGGTGTGTGCCGCCAGTTGGGTAAACCGGTGGTGGTGGCCACGCAGATGCTTGAATCCATGCGCTTCTCCCCGGCGCCGACCCGTGCCGAAGTCACCGACGTGGCCAACGCAGTGGCGGAAGGGGCGGATGCGGTGATGCTGTCGGCGGAAACCGCTTCCGGTGAATACCCGTTGGAGGCCGTGCTGATGATGAGCAAGATCATTCGCCAGGTGGAAAATGGCCCGGATTACCAGACCCAGCTGGACGTCAGCCGGCCCAAGGCGGATGCCACGGTGTCGGACGCCATCAGCTGTGCGATCCGCCGTATCAGCAGCATCCTGCCGGTGGCAGTGCTGGTGAACTACAGCGAGTCGGGCAGCTCCACCTTGCGGGCGGCGCGGGAACGGCCGGCGGTGCCGATTCTGAACCTGACACCGAACCTGTCGACGGCGCGACGCTTGAGCGTGGCGTGGGGCGTGCATTCGGTGGTGAACGATCGGCTGCGGCAGGTGGATGAGGTGTGTTCCACGGCGTTGGAGATTGCCCAGGCACAGGGTATGGCGGAGCGTGGGGATACGTTGGTGATTACTGCTGGGGTGCCATTCGGGCAGCCAGGGTCGACCAATTCGTTGCGGATCGAGACATTGATCTAATCCCCTGTGGCGAGGGAGCTTGCTCCCGCTGGACTGCGCAGCAGGCCCATCTTTTGGGGCCGCTGCGCGCCCCAGCGGGAGCAAGCTCCCTCGCCACAAGATTCGGCGCTTTCCTGCAGATTATTGATCATGCCCAACCAACCCTGCCCCGACTGGGCCGAAGCCCTGCTCAACGGCTTCAGCCAGATATTCCTGCAGCGCCACCCGCTGTGTGGCCTGCTCTGCCTGCTGGCGATCCTGGTCGGCGCCCCGGCCCTGCTCGGCGGCGCGCTGCTGGGCGGTGTCGCCGGCTTGCTGACCGCCCAACGCCGCGGCTATCCCAAGGCCGAACGCCAGGCCGGTCTCTATAGCTACAACGGCGTGCTGCTCGGCTTGCTGATCAGCCAGCACTTCAGCTGGTCGGCACTGCTGCCGCCGTTGATTCTCGCCTGCGGTGGCCTCAGCGCAATCCTCACTCGCCAGTGGCTCAAACGCGCCGCCAACCCCGATGACCTGCCCGCCTACACCGCACCGTTTGTGGTACTCGGCTGGCTGCTGCTGGGCACCACCGCGCCCGCCGCATTTGCCGCCAGCGAACCCCGCACCTGGGCGCTACTCTGCGCGCCGTTCACAGGTCTGGCCCAAGTCATCCTGATGGACCACCCCCTCGCCGGCCTGCTGATCGCCCTCGGTCTTGTAATAGCCAGCCGCCGCGCGGCCTTGTGGGCGCTGACCGGCGCGAGCCTCGGCGTGTTGATCGCCCTGTTGATGGACGAGCCCGCCAGCGCCCTGCTCGGCCTGCACAGCTATAACCCGGCGCTGGCCGCCCTGGCCCTCAGCCAGTATCGTCGCCAACCCTGGCTGCCGCTGATCGGCATCCTGCTGGCGATCATCCTCACGCCCGGCTTCACCGGCCTGAACCTGCCCGCGCTGACCGCGCCGTTTATCCTCGCCACCTGGCTGGTGCGCGCCAGTCAGCGGGTGATGCAGAAAACCCGCATGGACAGCCCCTTCGAATCCCCCTAGGCTTCGCTGATCTTCGATTCAGGCGACTTCCATGGACAGCAACAAGCACTGGCGTGAGCGTCTCTACGTCATGGTTTTCCAAAGTGACACCCCGGCCGGCCGACGCTTCGACAGCACCCTGTTGCTGATCATCCTGGCCAGCCTGGTGATCGTGATCCTCGACAGCATCCAGGCAGTCCACGACAACTACGCCAACGTGCTGGCCTATATCGAGTGGGGCTTCACCATCATCTTCGCCATCGAGTACGGCCTGCGGCTGTATTGCTCGCCCAAGCCGTTGCGCTATGCCTTCAGCTTTTATGGGCTGGTGGATTTGCTGGCGATCGTGCCCGGGATCCTCGCGCTGTACTACAGCGACGCGCAGTACCTGCTGATTATCCGAATCATCCGGATGCTGCGGATTTTCCGCGTGCTCAAGCTCGGCCCGTACCTCAAGCAGGCCAACTACCTGATGTCGGCGCTGCGGGGCAGCAAGCAGAAGATCGTGGTGTTCCTGGTCAGCGTCTGCACGCTGGTCACGGTGTTCGGCACCTTGATGTACGTGATCGAAGGCCCGGAGCACGGGTTTACCAGCATTCCCAAGGGCATCTATTGGGCGATCGTCACCCTGACCACCGTGGGCTTTGGCGATATCGTGCCGAAGACCCCGCTGGGCCAGGTGATTTCGTCGCTGGTGATGATCACCGGTTATTCGATCATCGCGGTGCCCACCGGGATCTTCACCGCCGAACTGGCCAACGCCATGCGCGGTGAGCAATTGCAAACGGATTGCCCGGTGTGCAAGAAAAACAGCCATGAGCCCAATGCAGCGTTTTGCTCACGGTGTGGCAGCGCGCTTTTCAAGAAACTGGAATAAGCAAAGTTCTTTTTAATCTTTAAGCGACTATGCGCCCCCCCGTTATAGTCGCTGGCATATTGCCCCCATGCGTTTCAAAAACCTTCTCGAACAACAAGGAATGAGCAGTGAAAAAACTCGTTAGTGCCTCTCTCCTGGCCGCCGGCCTCGCACTGGCTGGCGTCGTCCAGGCCGCCCCGGTCACCCTGCTCAACGTCTCCTATGACGTGATGCGTGACTTCTACAAGGACTACAACGCCGCCTTCCAGAAGCACTGGGCCGCCGAGCATCCAAACGACAAGCTGACCCTGCAGATGTCCTTCGGTGGTTCGAGCAAACAAGCGCGCTCGGTGATCGACGGCCTGCCGGCTGACGTGATCACCATGAACATGGCCACCGACATCAACGCCCTGGCGGACAACGGCAAACTGGTGCCGGACAACTGGGTTACCCGCCTGCCGAACAACAGTGCGCCGTTCACTTCGGCCACGGTGTTCATCGTGCGCAAAGGCAACCCGAAAGCCCTGAAAGACTGGCCGGACCTGCTCAAGGATGGCGTGCAAGTCATCGTGCCGAACCCGAAGACCTCCGGTAACGGCCGCTACACCTACCTCTCGGCCTGGGGTTATGTGCTGAAAAACGGTGGCGACGAAGAGAAGGCCAAGAAGTTCGTGGGTGACCTGTTCAAGCACGCACCCGTGCTGGACACCGGTGGCCGTGCCGCTACCACCACGTTCATGACTAACCAGATCGGCGACGTGCTGGTGACCTTTGAGAACGAAGCAGAAATGATCGCCCGTGAATTCGGCCGTGATCAGTTCGAAGTGATCTACCCGAGCGTTTCCGCAGAAGCTGAGCCGCCAGTGTCGATCGTCGACAAAGTGGTCGAGAAGAAAGGCACCAAAGTGGCTGCCGAGGAATACCTGAAGTACCTGTGGTCGCCGGAAGGCCAGGAAATTGCCGCCAACAACTACCTGCGTCCACGTGACCCGAAAGTGCTGGCCAAGTACACCGACCGTTTCCCGAAAGTCGACTTCCTGTCGGTAGAGAAGACCTTTGGAGACTGGCGCACCGTGCAGAAGACCCACTTCAATGATGGCGGGGTTTTTGACCAGATCTACTCCGGCCAATAAGCAGTTCTGACTGGAGAAACCCGGTCAAAAATGTGGGAGCGGGCTTGCTCGCGAAGGCGGTGGATCAGTCGGTACATCCGGTGACTGTCACACCGCATTCGCGAGCAAGCCCGCTCCCACATTTGTTTCAGTGTTCAGCGGTTACATCGGCGGTGTCACGCCATACTTACCCGCAGAAATCGCCTGGGCCGTCACGCTCCCGTCCGCGCCCTTCGCCGCAAACATCACCACCTTCACCCCAGGCTTCAGCAAGCTGCGATCACCCGGCTCCAGGTTGACGATCGGCACATCATCCGGCACCACGATCTTCTGCTCGCCGCCCTTGTACTTGACGGTCAACGTGCGGCCATCGCTCACCACCAGGTCACCCACGGTGCCGTTGGTCATGCTGCTGCCTTCCTTCAGGTCGAACGCACGGTGCCCATCGCCTGTACCGGCCATCGCCGGTGGGAATACATGCACTTCCAGCGCCGTCAGGGTGCCATCCGCGTTGGGCATGGCCGCCGAACCGATGTAACTGCCGGGCTTGATGTCTTCGATTTTTGCCAGGGTGACCGCACGCACCTGCGTGTCCTTGGTCAGGTGCACGGTGACGTCTTCACCGCTGTTGACCTTGACGTGCATCGCGTCGCCGTCCATCGCGGTAATCGCACCCCGCACGCCGACACGCGGGGCATCTGCGGCCTGGGCAACGCCCACGGTCATCAGCGCGGCCAGGCTGGAGGCCAGGAGCATCTTGTTGAATGTCGTCTTCATGGCAGTCGATTTCCTGTTTATGCAGTTGTGACTGAATGTATCATCGACCTTCAGCGCGAAAGTTAACGTTTCAGTCATTAATTCCCGGCATGAGTGTTATCACCACAGACAGGCTACTCGCGCCCGGGGCCAGTCTTTATCCTCGCTCGCCACAATCCTTCGCTTTTATGAGAACGCCATGAACGCCACGCCCCCCGCTACAAGCACGATGACCCGAGGCATGGTGATGCTGTTTGCGTTCTGTTGCGGCGCCATCGTCGCCAACATCTACTACGCGCAACCGATCATCGAGCTGATCGCCCCGGACATCGGCCTCACGCCGGCCATGGCCAGCCTGATCGTGTCCCTGACCCAGATCGGCTATGCCCTGGGCCTGTTCTTCCTGGTGCCGTTGGGCGACCTGCTGGAAAACCGCCGGCTGATGATCATCACCACCGTGGTGGCCATCGCCAGCCTGCTGGGTGCGGCGTTCACCGAACAGCCGAACCTGTTCCTGCTGGTGTCGCTGCTGATCGGCTTCAGTTCGGTGTCGGTACAGATCCTGATTCCGCTGGCGGCGCACCTGGCGCCGGCTGAATCCCGTGGCCGGGTGGTCGGCAGCATCATGGGCGGCCTGCTGCTGGGTATTCTGCTGGCACGACCGGTGTCCAGCGTGGTGGCCGACCACTTCGGCTGGCGCGCCATGTTCATGGCCGCCGCGGCACTGATGGCGTTTATCAGCGTGGTGCTGATGCTGACCATCCCCAAGCGCCAACCGGATCACGCGGCCAGCTATGGCCAGCTGCTCGCCTCGCTGGGCACCTTGCTGCGCCGCCAGCCGGTGCTGCGCCAGCGCGCGTTTTACCAGGGCTGCATGTTCGCCACCTTCAGCCTGTTCTGGACCGCCGCCCCGCTGGAACTGTCCCGCAACCACGGCCTGAGCCAAAGCCAGATCGCCCTGTTTGCCCTGGTCGGTGCCCTGGGCGCCATCGCTGCACCCATCGCCGGGCGCCTGGCGGACGCCGGCCACACCCACCGCGCTTCGCTGCTGGCGATGCTGTTTGCCGCACTGAGCTTCCTGCCGGCCTTCGTGCACCCGCTGTACAGCGTGATCGGCCTGGCGGTGACCGGCGTGGTCCTGGACTTCTGCGTGCAGATGAACATGGTCCTTGGCCAGCGCGCCATCTACGCCCTCGACGCCAACAGCCGTAGCCGACTGAACGCGCTGTACATGACCAGCATCTTCATCGGCGGCGCGTTCGGCTCGGCGATTGCCAGCAGCGTGTACGAACACGGCGGCTGGCTGGGGGTGATGCTGGTGGGCAGCGCATTCCCGCTGGTGGCGTTGCTGCGCTTCTTGAGCGCCTCGCGGCAAGGGGCGGTGGCGACTGCCTAGTCAAACTTACAACCGCACCAACTTCTCCAAAGCCGCATCCGCCAGAAATGACGAGCGGCTTTTCACTTTGTGCTCACGCACATACCGGTCGATACGCTGGATCACATAGCCGGGCAAGGTGACATTGACCTTCTCGGTCTTGCCCAGATACGGCGAGATGTCGAGCTCCAACATCCCCCAGCCCATCCCGGCGTATTCCTCATTATCGTGGTGGGCGGCCACCGACGTTGGCATCGGAATCACCCGACCCTCTGCCGCGATCTCCTGCAACAAGATATGCGCCACTTCAACCGCTGCGTTGTAAGCCTCTTCAAAACTATCCCCGGCGGTTACAGCACCTGGAATATCGGGGATCTGAATACCGGTGGCGACAAAATCATCACCCCATTCGATACAGATTGGGTATTGCATGGAACATCTCCTTAAATCGTCCTAAAACGAAAACAGCCCGGCGCGCTTCCTGATACTTCGCACGGTGCCCTGGGGCAGATCCTTCTTGGGATGGGGCACCGGTATCGTGTACGGGTTATAGCGGTGGGTGAAAATATGATGGCTGCCTGTCACCCGATCCAGCACCCAACCCGCCTCTTGCAGCTCTTTGATCAATAGCCTGCTTTGCACCACAGCCTCCTTGCTCCGGCCTGAATAAAAGTAACTCTAGAGTTACCTTTACTCAAGCACAGAATCAGCCGGGCTGACTGACGGCTGTTTTACCGGATGTTGGAAAACCTATAAATTTATTCCCTTAAGGCATAAATCATATGTCAACCAACCGCCTTCTACCCTTACCCAAAAGGCGCCATGATTCCCGAAACGCCCCCCCCAAAAGGACACCCGATGGACCGCCTCACCGCCATGGAAACCTTCGTCCACGTCGTCGAGACCGGCTCGTTTTCCGCGGCTGCAAAACGCTTGGGAATTGGCCAGCCCGCCGTCTCCAAGGGCGTTGCGCAGCTGGAGGCGCGGCTGGCGGTCAGGTTGCTGCTGCGTTCCACCCGGGGCCTGACGCCCACCGAGGCGGGCCTGGCGTTTTTTGAAAAGGCCAAGCGCGCCGTCGACGAAGCCAACGATGCCGACGACACCGCCCGAAGCGCGGGCAATGGCCTGTCGGGCACCTTGCGCGTCAGCGCGGGCGTGACTTTTTGCCGCTTGCAGATCATTCCCAACCTGGGCCCGTTTCTTGAGCAACACCCCGGCCTGAATGTCGACGTCGTACTCGACGACCGCGTGCTCAATCTGGTGGAAGAAGGCATCGACGTTGCGCTGCGCATCGGCAACCTGAGCGACTCCGGCCTGACCGCCCGCAAGATCGGCCAAAGCCCCAGCCGGATTTTCGGCACCCCTGCCTATTTCGAGCGCCATGGCGAACCCCACTCCCCGGAAGACCTCCTGCACCATCAGGCGGTGATCTATAGCTTGAGCGAAAGTACCTGTTGGACGTTCACTCAAGCTGCCCGGCAATGCCCTGTCGTCGCGCGCGGGCGCCTGCGCGTCACGTCCTCCGAAGGCATTCGCGCCGGCGTGCTGTCTCACCAGGGGGTGGCGATGGCCGCCGATTGGATGTTCATGCCGGAGATCGCCAGTGGCGAGGTCAAGGCCGTGCTGACCGACTGGGAACTGCCGCCCCGGGACTTGTGGGCCGTGTTGCCGACAGGCCGGATGGTCAGCGCCAAGGCCCGGGCGTTTATCGAGTTTATGGAGGGAGTGGTGCGCTGATCCTCAGCTGTCAAAGTGGGGAATACGTCCGTTCAGCGATGGCCAATAACTGAACGCGCGCGGCACCGCCAACACCTCTGGCTGGCGCAGGAGCAAATCCTGGATCGCTTGCGCAGCGATACTCACCGCGATGTTTTGACCGGGGCACTGATGCCTTCCAGCGCCAAAACTGAAGATTCGTCGTTGCTGTCGCTCAAGTAGGAAAACCTCGGGCGCAGGGTTCGCGGCCGCGTCCCGATTGGCCGAGGCCAGCAGCACCAGCACGGTGTCACCCGCCTCCAGAACCCTGTCGCCAATCGTGCAACGCCGGGCCACAAATCGCCGGGTGTTCTGCACCGGAGAATCGTAGCGGGCCACCTCTTCGACCAGCGCGACGGCGAGGGTCGGCGTGCCCTGAATGCGCGCCAGCAGATCGGGAAACCGATGCAGCGTGACCAGGGTGTTGCCAATAAGGCCGGCGCTCGCTTCGCAGGTCTGTGACAGCAGTCCGATCAGATTGGCGGTCAATGCGCCAAGGTTTTCCCAGGTACTGGCTTGGTAGTTGCGAAGGATGTGCGCCCGCAAGGCTGTTTGCTCCAGCACCCCGCTGAACATCTCCCTGAGCCTGCTCGCCCCGGCGTGTGCGTCGTGCAGTTGAACCTCAGTGCTCAGGGGCGAAAGGCAGGCGACAAAATCACGTGTCAGTTGGGCGACTTCCCGCAACTGGTCGCTGCGAAAACCCAGCCCATATGCAACGGCAGACACGGGTAACGTGAACATTAATTCGCTCAGGTCGGCCCCCGGGTGACCGATGCAGGCCTGGACATTCATGACCTCTACCGAGGCCAGCGCCGGTTCGATTACCGCCCTTGGACACCGATGGCCGGCGTCTTCATTCATGCGCATCAACGCCGCAAACACCTGCCCGGCCGCACCTTGCGCAATAGCCGCAGGCACCGGCTCGTGCAACGGACGCACCCGGCAATCGGGATGTGCCAGAACGGCCTCCACTATCCTGGCAGTGCTGGCGACCCATAACCCGAGACCTTCATCGAACAGCAGTCCGCCGTTAAGCCTCAGGCCTGCGTAAAAATCATAGGGATCGTGATGCGTAGCAGCTTCCAGCGGTGTCATTGCGTACTCCCTGTTCTTAAAGAACCGCTACTATCAGCCACCGCCCACCGCAACGATTCGTTCAGGAACGAAATATGAACACCCATAACGACGACTCCGACCTCTCCCGGGTTGCCGGCGCGATTGCGGAACCGGCCCGCACCAGAATGCTCTGCGCATTGATGGACGGCCACGCGCGCACCAGCACCGAAATGGCAGTCATCGCCGAGGTCAGTGCCTCCACCGCCAGCGCTCATCTGGCACGCCTCAAGGACGATGGGCTGGTGAAGCTGCATACTCAGGGCCGGCACCGGTATTACAGCCTCGCGGGCCCTCACGTCGCTCAGGTGATTGAAGCGTTGATGGTGATCAGCAGAAACACCACGACGACGTTCGTATCAACCACGCCCACTCGATTGCAATTCGCCCGGACCTGTTACGACCACATGGCCGGGACGCTGGCGGTGCGTCTGCATGACCATTTCATCGCGTCCGGCTGGATGGTAGGCGACAGTACCTACCAGCTCACCGCAGCAGGTGAAAAGGCCATGACCGAATTGGGTGTGGACGTGCTGACGCTTCGAGCGCAACGGCGTCGTTTTGCGTGTTCGTGCCTGGACTGGAGCATGCGGCGCCCGCACCTGGCCGGCGCGTTGGGGGCCGCTTTGCTGGAAAGCTTCATCCGCCGCAGATGGGTGACCCAGGATTTGGATAGCCGCGCCCTTGGACTCACACCCAAGGGGCAGGAGGAATTGGCCTGCCGGTTTGGATTGACCGCTCAAGAGGGTTTGGCGAGGCGTTGAAACAACTGCATCAGGACGGCCAACATCTTGGCGACCATCTCGTTCAACTGCGTAAGGGTGTCCGCCTTCGGATCGACTGGCGGCGTCGGGGCAGGCAGCACACTGGGCACGGGTTGCACGTCCGGTTTATGGCCGGCCCAGTGCACGTCCCCAGGCTTGATTTCCCCCTTGCTGGTCACCCGCAGATCGGCCGTGCCCTTCCCGGCCAGGTCAATTTCCAGGCTTGCACGGCCGGTGGTGGCGTCATGCTTGAGCACAGCCTCGCCTGCCCGGCCGCTGAACCGATCGGTAAAAACCAGGCCGCTGACACCGGCCTCCTTTAATGCCCCCGAGACATCAATCTTGTCGGTGCCGCTGGTAAAGTCCTCGATCAGGTCAGGGTGCTGTGGCGTGGAATCACTGGCCTTGTCGTAGATAAAAATGTCTGCCCCACCGCCGCCGCGTAACGTATCGGCACCCGCTCCACCCTTGAGCCGATTGCCCGCCTCATTACCGATCAAGGTGTCGCGACCTGCACCACCCGTTGCATTTTCAACCGTACACCCCTTGGCAATCGAGACATTGCCCTTCAAGCCGCCCACATCAGAGAACGACTCGGCATTGAGGTTAATCTTCTGGTCCTGGGAGAACCCGGAAAAGTCCAACGTATCGTCACCGCCGCCGTCCCATACGCAGAAAATCGGTTTGTCCGTGGCGCTCTTGAGGGTCATCGCTTCGCGCTCGGTATTGGAGTTGAAGCCATAGGTGGTGTCGGTATTGCGGGTTTGATGATTGGCCCCATACAACCGCTGGGCCGCCGCAATGTCATCCATCATGGGTGCAGATGGATTCAACGACTTGAAGTCGTGGCCGGGTTGGTTTTTCTCCGACCAGTAGCTCATGACGCTGCGCGCCTTGGTATCCCCGGTATAGACCGCGCCACTGTTGTAGCTGGAGCCGCCGCCATTGTAGTTACCCGGATGCTGCAGGCCGATGGCGTGACCGATCTCATGCACCGTGGTGACCGAAAAATGACTGCCCAGGGCTGGCGCGCTATTGGTACCCCGGGTGCCGATCGTCGCTGTGGTGGTGGTCGTCCCGCGCGGAAAGGTAGCAACGCCACGGTCACCGCGAGGGTTATTCCTGATGTTCACCGTACCTTCCGTTCCACCTGCCTGCTCCCTGAAGTTGATGTTGGCCACGTCCTGCCAGGACTGTACCGCCTCGCGCACACGTTGCTTCTGCTGCGGGGTGAAACTCGAGTCGACGGTGTACGACAGGTCAACTTTGTTGTCGCCGTTACGGTCTTGAAACCGCATGTTGTCCCGCGTGATGTGCTTGCCGGCCTGATCAGTCGTGTAGGTGGGCTTGCCGGCACCGACACCAAACGGTCCGGGATCAGACTCCGGTAAATAGTAGGTCGAGGGTTTGCCAGCTATCAGCTTAGAACTATTCATGAAAACCGCGCGCTCTTTTTAATTAATGGAAGGCGCCCCCTGAACCCGTTGGCCAGCATACGACCGAACACCAGGGGACCCTGAAATTCACTTGCATTCCAAACAACCCATGACCAAGTAACCCCCCCTGCCGGGGAGTAAAAACCAAGGCGCGGACGCCTCTCAAACAGGTTTTTTATAAATACCAAACCCACTTCAAAAACCCGCACGCGCCCCGGCATTAGATTTTATATCGGACGCTGCACTTCAGTAACAGGCCCTAGTAAATCCGACGGTCTTATCAAGTGAATGCTTTTAACCAGGAAGCTTGTCTCACGGTTGCCTGTGAGGTCTACCGCAACAAAGTAGCGGCCACTGTGGGGATTGAACTTCACCACCGTATCGCCAATACGCCCCGTAAAGGCCTCAACCACCCGCAAGGGTGTATTGACCTCTTTCATCATGGGCACCAGATCAATCTTGTCCCTGCCGCTGACAAAATCCATGATCATGTCCGCGTTGTGATAGGTAGAGTCACTGGCCTTTTCATATCGGAAGGTATTGCTGCCCCCCACGCCCCAAAGGACGTCGGCCCCTACGCCACCGGTCAAGACGTTGCCAACCTGGTTGCCAATCAGCAAGTCGTGGCCTGCGCCCCCTTTGGCATTCTCCACCCTGGAACCCTTGGCTATCGAGACATTATTGTGCAGGCCGCCCACGCTGGAAGCCGCGCCGTCACGCAGATCAATTCTCTGGGCCTGGTTGAACCCGGAGAAATCCAGCGTATCGTTTCCGCCTTTGTCACGTACGATGAACCTTGGCGCACTACTGAGTGAATGCAGACTCATGGAGCGGTTGGCGATATTGGAGTTGAAACCGTAGACCGTGTCTGACGCGTCCGGCCCGGGTGTCAGTCGACCCATTACAGGGTGGGACTTTTTATCGGAATGACGATCGCCCGACCTTTCAGGTGCTACCACGTTTTGTACATAAGAGTTAAAAACAGGAGAAGCAACTATCATGCAACAACTTCCTTAAGGACACAGAATAACAGACCCTCTTTAAATAAGGCCCACCCCCGGCAAACCCTTTTCACCGGGACAACTAAACTGCCACAAGAAAGCGCAACTCACCAAGCCGAGATTATTTCACAAGAAGTATTGAAACATTAAAATTCGCCCAACCAACACGATAGGAGAAGTTGATTGTAGGAACTATTAAGCAGCCAAATTTTTCGCCACCGATGTTGTAAACTTCATCAGCAAGACTTGAAACTTTCCTACCCTTGATTAAATCTTTCACCTACAACCAAGGTTCTGACACGCGCTAATCAATTAAAAGATTTCTCGCGCAAGGGCTTAAATCACCCGCCCATCCCAGCCCACCGTCACATGCCGCGGCAACTCCCGCCGATGCTGCAACAACCACGCATCCAGCGTATGCCCCACATGGGTCAGCACCCCCAACTGCGCACCCACCTCTTCAATACATTGCAACGCCAGCGTCAGGTCATTGTGATTACGCGGAGCCTGCGGTTGCGGCGGCATGGAGCAGTCCAGCACCAGTACATCCAGCGGTTCACGCTGCAGCCAGTCGCGAGTAGCCGGTGGCAGGCCAACGGTGTCGGTGAGGTAGGCGATGCGCCTCCCCTCGCCTTCCAGCAGATAACCCAAGGTGGGTTTGGAGTGCACCAACGGCAGCGCAGTGACGCTCAGTTCACCCAACCGGCGGGTTTCAAACTCGGCAAACGGCTGGCTGAAATCGAGGATGCCGGGGTGCTTGTACAGGTCGGACAACCCTTCCGGATCCACCGGCCCATGCACCGGAATCACCAGCCCCTGGCCCCAGCGCAGATGCAGCAGACCCTGGGCATGATCGGCATGGTAATGGGTCTGGAGAATCCCGTTGAAACTGCGGGGCGGGAAGCGCTCGGTGAGGTCGGGCAACCCGCTGTCGATCAACCAGCGCTGGTCGCCACACTCGATCAATGCGCTGCATGGGCGGCGGCGCAGGCTCTGGTCATGGCGGGCCAGGCCACAGGCGGCGCACTCACAGCCATACACCGGCACTTGCCGCGCATCGCCGGTGCCCAGCAGTGTCAGGCGCATGCGGGTTGCCCGTCGAGGCAGCCCAGCAAGCGCTCGACCGTGTGTTCCAGTTGGCCGGAATTGTCGAGCAGGAACACGTCTGCAGCAGCGCTCAATCCCTCGGCGAATCGCGCATTGCGCGCCAGGCGCAGATCAATATCCGCCAGGGATTCGCGACCCCGCGCCAGCAAGCGCTGGCGCAACACCCCTTGGTCTACCGTCAGCAGCACCACCAGCAGGTTCGGGTAACGCAGCCGGGTTTGCGCCAGGTGGCCGCGGGAGCCGTTGACCAGCACATCGTGCCCCGCCGCCAGCCACTCATCGATTTCCCGCGGGATGCCATAGGACAACCCGTTGGCGTGCCAGCTGAGGGCAAATGCGCCCTCGGCCTCCATTGCGGCAAACTGCGCCGGGCTCACACCCTGCGCCGCTTCGCCCACCGCTTCCGCCGAGCGGGTGATGACCCGCCGCACAATGCGGCAGCCACGCTCGGCCAGACGCGGTCGTGCGGCATCCAGCAGGCTGTCCTTGCCCGAACCCGATGGTCCGATGAGATAGATCAACCTGCCTGCCATCAAAACACCCTCTTCGCTTGTCGCCACACTTGTTGGACCACGGGCAGTCCGTCGCGGCTCCTGGCTTGCACCAGGTCGGCCCGCAGACCCGTGGCGATTTCGCCGCGATCACTCAGGCCCGCCGCGTGTGCGGGCGCCAGGCTGATCATCCTGACCGCCCGAGAAAGGTCGCCGCCGTCCTGTTGATTGGCCAGCACGAACGCCGCCTGCAACAGGCTGGCCGGGTAGTAGTCACTGGAAAGTATATCCAGCAATCCTTCGGCGGCCAGGCCGGCGGCGGCCACATTACCCGAGTGGGACCCGCCACGCACCACGTTCGGCGCGCCCATCAGAACTTTCATGTTCAGTTGCCGGCAGCCACGGGCGGCTTCCAGGGTGGTGGGGAATTCGGCGATGGTCATGCCGTAGCGCGCCGACTCCTCGACGTGAGCCAGGGTCGCATCGTCATGGCTGGCCACCGACAGGCCGCGTTCCAGGCAATGCTCGACGATCGCGGCGCGGTAGCGGTCGCTGTACTCCCTGGAGTTGGCCATTTGCAGCTTGATGAACGCGTCCATGGTCTCGTCGTTCAGGTGGTACTTGCCCATGTAGTACTCACGGTACTTGGATTCAAGCACGAACTGGCGCTGGCCCGGCGAGTGGTCCATCACTGACACCAACTGCACCAACGGATTTTCCACCAGGTCGCGGAACACGCTCAGGGTGTCGGGGTGGCACAGCTCGCAGCGCAGGTGCAGGTGGTGTTCGGCGCGGGTCAGGCCGGCGCTTTCTGCTGCCGCGATGGCGTTGAGCATCGCCGGCAGTTTCTGCATGCGGTTGCCCTTGGGATTCACATCGCCGATGGACACCGCGTCGAACACCGTGGTGATGCCGGCCGCGATGATCTGCGCATCATGGCTGAGCACCGCCGAGGTCGACGGCCAGTCCACGCCGGGGCGCGGGGTCATGTGTTTTTCCAGGTTGTCGGTGTGCAGTTCCACCAGGCCCGGCAACAGGAAATCCCCGTCAAGGTCCTGGGCCTGGGGCAGTTGGCTGCGGCCTTCGGCGATGTCGACGATCAGCCCGTCACGCAGCACGACGCTGCCAAGGAACATGCGATCAGCCGTCACCAGCCGGGCATTACTGAGGATCTGTTCAGCGGGCATGGGCGTATTCCTCTTGGGCAACAGGCGCTGGGGTCATGTCGAAATGGCGGTCGGCGACCGCTTCACGGGCGGCGCGGTCGTGGAAGATGCCGATCAAGGCCGCGCCGGCAGCCTTGGCTTCGTTCATCAGTTCCAGCACCACCTGGCGGTTGCTGTCGTCGAGGGACGCGGTGGGTTCGTCCAGCAGCATCACCGGCCAATCCACCATGAAACCGCGGGCGATGTTGACCCGCTGTTGCTCGCCGCCGGAGAACGTACCGGGCGCCAACTGCCACAGGCGTTGCGGGATATTCAGGCGGGTCAGCAGATGCTCGGCGCGCGACTGTGCATTGGCCTTCGACCAGCCACGGGCCAGGGCGGGCTCCATCACCACATCCAGGCAGGCCACCCGCGGGATCACCCGCAGAAACTGGCTGACGTAGCCCAGGGTCTGCTGGCGCACCTGCAACACCTCCCGCGGCTCGGCACCAACCAGCTCCAGCCATTCGCCGAGGTGCTGTACTCGGATGCTGCCGCCCGCCGGCAGATAGTTACCGTACAGGGTGCGCAGCAACGTGCTTTTACCGGCGCCGGACTGGCCATGCAGCACCAGGCACTCACCGCCTTTCACACTGAACTCCACCCCGCGCAGCACATTCAGCACCACGCCGTTCTGCTGGTGCAAGGTGAAGGTTTTCGAGAGGTCACGGACCTCGATCAAGGCGTTCATCATGGTTGCAATACCGAAGACACCAGCAGTTGAGAGTAAGGGTGCTGTGGATCGTCGAGGATCTGGTCCGTCAGCCCGGTTTCCACCACGCGCGAGCGGCGCATCACCATCAGGCGGTCGGCCAGCAGGCGCGCCACGGCGAGGTCGTGGGTGACGATCACCACCGCCAGATCCAGCTCGCGAACGAGGCCGCGCAACAGGTCGAGCAAGCGCGCCTGTACCGACACGTCCAGGCCGCCGGTGGGCTCGTCCATAAATACAAGGCGCGGGCTGGAGACCAGGTTGCGGGCGATTTGCAGGCGCTGCTGCATGCCGCCGGAAAAGGTCCGGGGCAAGTCGTCGATGCGCTGCGGGTCGATTTCTACCTGGCCCAGCCAGTCGAGGCCGGCGCCACGCAGTTGCTCATAGTTGCGCACGCCCTGGGCCATCAGGCGCTCGCCGATATTGGCGCCGGCAGACACGCCCATGCGCAAACCGTCCCGAGGGTTTTGCTCGACAAAGCCCCATTCGGTGCGCAGCAAGGTGCGACGTTCGGCTTCGCTGGCGCTGTACAGATCCAGCCATTCACCGTCCTTGCCGCGATAGCCGATGTGGCCGGCCTGCGGTGGCAGACGCCCGCTGAGCAGCGAGAGCAAGGTGGACTTGCCTGAGCCCGACTCACCAACAATCCCCAACACTTCACCGGGGTACAAATCGAAGCTGACGTCCTGGCAGCCCTTCTCTTCCCCGTACAACAACGACAGGTCACGCACTTGCAAAAGAGGCTGGCTCACTGGTTGTTCTCCTTGACCCGTTGGGCGCAGTACCAGGTGTCGGAACACACAAAACTCTGGGTACCGGCGTCGTCGAGAATCAGCTCATCGAGGAACGATTCATGGCTGCCGCAGATCGCGCAGGTGTGTTCCCACTTCTGCACTTCGAACGGATGGTCTTCAAAGTCGAGGCTGGTGACCTGGGTGTACGGCGGCACCGCGTACAGGCGCTTTTCGCGACCGGCACCGAACAGCATCAGCGCCGGGCTCATGTCGAGTTTCGGGTTGTCGAATTTCGGGATTGGCGAGGGGTCCATCACGTAGCGCTCATCCACCATCACCGGGTAGGCGTAGCTGGTGGCGATATGGCCGAAGGTGGCGATGTCCTCGTAGAGCTTTACGTGCATTACCCCGTAGTCATTCAGGGCGTGCATGGTGCGGGTCTCGGTTTCCGACGGTTCGATAAAACGCAGCGGCTCCGGGATCGGCACCTGGTAGACCATGATCTGGTCGGCCTGCAACGGGGTTTCCGGGATGCGGTGGCGGGTCTGGATCACCGTGGCGTCCGGGGTGCTTTCGGTGGTGGCGACGCCCGCCGTACGGGCGAAAAAGCGGCGGATCGACACGGCGTTGGTGGTGTCGTCGGCGCCCTGGTCGATCACCTTGAGCACGTCGTCAGCCCCCAGGATCGCGGCGGTCAGTTGCATGCCGCCGGTGCCCCAACCGTAAGGCAGCGGCATCTCGCGGCCACCGAACGGCACCTGGTAACCGGGGATCGCCACGGCCTTGAGCAAGGCGCGGCGGATCATGCGTTTGGTCTGCTCGTCGAGGTAGGCGAAGTTGTACGCCGGGTCACGCGCAGGCGCTTGAGTCAGGTCATTCATGGCGGGTGCCCTCGGCCGGTTGGCGCAGTTTGCGGATCAGTTCCAGCTCGGACTGGAAGTCCACGTAGTGAGGCAATTTGAGGTGGGAAACGAAGCCCGCCGCCTCGACGTTGTCGCAGTGGGACAGCACGAATTCTTCCTGCTGGGCCGGCGAGACGATCTCTTCGTTGAACTCATTGGCCCGCAGCGAGCGGTCCACCAGGGCCATGCCCATCGCCTTGCGTTCGGCATGCCCGAATGCCAGGCCGTAGCCCCGGGTGAACTGCGCCAGCTCGGTGGCCGAGCCGACGAATTGGTTGACCATCTCGCACTCGGTGACTTCGATGCTGCCCAGGCAAATCGGGAAACCCAGCTCTTCCGGGTCGATCCACACCTCCACATCGCCGATGCGAATCTCGCCGGCGAACGGGTGGTTGCGGCCGTAACCACGTTGGGTCGAGTAACCCAGTGCCAGCAGGAAACCTTCGTCGCCACGGGCCAGGGCTTGCAGGCGCTGGGCGCGGTTGGCCGGGTATTCCAGCGGGTCGCGGGTGATGTCGGCGACGCTGCCGGTGTCGTCGGATTCGTTCTTGATCAGCCCTTCCTTGGCCAGCAAGCCGAGAACCCGAGGGCATGGTTCAAGGGCAGCATCCGGCGTGGTTTGCGGGCCCGGGTATTCACCTTCGGCCAGCAGTGCGAAGTCCAGCAGGCGGTGGGTGTAGTCGAAGGTCGGGCCCAGCAGTTGCCCGCCCGGCACGTCCTTGAAGGTGGCCGACAAACGCCGGCTCAGGGACATCTGCGCGGTGTCGATCGGCAGGCTCGGGCTGAAGCGCGGCAACGTGGTGCGGTAGGCCCGCAGCAGGAAGATCGCTTCCACCAGATCCCCCGCCGCTTGCTTGATCGCCAGTGCAGCCAACTCCGTGTCGTACAGCGAGCCTTCGCTCATCACTCGCGCGACCGCCAGCGGCAGTTGCTCGCGGATCTGCTCCACGCTCAGTTCCGCAATGGAAGTATCGCCCCGGCGTTTTTTCGCCAGCAGGCGGTGGGCATTGTCGATGGCCTGTTCGCCACCCTTGACGGCTACGTACATCAGGCATGCTCCTGTGCAATTCGGGTGCTGCGTGGCAGGCCGATCAGGTGATGGCCGGCGGCGAACAACACGTCCAGGCCACGGGGAAACGTCTCGCGGCGTTGACGTTCCAGCCAGAATGCTTGAGGCACCGGCAGGTTGACCTGACGCTGGGTCTTGATCCCCGGACCGCGCCAGTTCAAGGCGCGACCGGCTTCCAGGTCGGTCAACTGGACCAGCAAGGTGCAGGACTGATCCGGGTAGCGGTCATTGCCGTGGTCGAAGCCGCTGAGGTCGAGCAAGTCCTGTTCACCGAGCAAGGCGAACGCGGCCTCTTCCCGGTTGGCGGTCAGCGGGCAGCCGCAGTGGAAGGCCAGGTTGGCGCGGATCAGCGGCGTGTCGAAGCACGGCGCCAGCCAGAGCGGCGTGTCCATATCCAGCAGCGCCAGGCACAGCGCATAGGTAGCCGGCGCCAGGCCTTCAAGGCTGGGGGCCGCGGGCAAGGACTGGATCAGGCCGGGCTCGGCGAGGGCCTTGAGGGCCCCGCGAAAACCGCGCTGGGCGTCCAGCACCGGGTCTACAAAGGCCGGTTGCAAGCGTTGGGCATTCATCAGTTTTCTCCTCGAACCAGGGTGAAGAACTCGACCTTGGTGGCGGCGGTGTCGGCCTCTTTTTGCGCCCGGCGCTCGGCCTGGGCGTTGGCCAGTGCGCCGATCAGGTCGCTGAGCCAGGGGCTCGGGTGCGCGCCCTGCAAATGCGCATCCGCCAGGGCCGCCAGTTCGGCGTGGACCTTGTCGCGCCCGGCCAAATAGCTGTAGCCGGTACGCCCGTCAGCCAGGCGCACCACGCAGCGGGTCACGCTCATTTCGCCGAGGTTGAACGGCGCGCCATTGCCGCCCATGCGGCCACGCACCAGGGTCATGCCGATTTCCGGGGCGCGGATCAGTTGGTAATCCACGTCGCGCAGGGCGTCTTCATGGGGCAGCAATTCACTGCGAAAGGCGCGGGCGAGCACGCCGATCCAGTGTTGACGCGGGGACAGGTTCATCGGGGTCTCCATCAGGTCACCACTTGGTACTGGAAGCGATCCGAACGGCTGGTGGACTGCGCCAGCTCCACCGGGCGGCCGTCGCGATCGCGGGAAAGGGTGAATACGGTGAGCGCCGGCAAGTGCCGGGGCATCATCAGCAGTGCGGCTTCGTCGCGGTTGGGCAAACGCGCGCCGATCAGGCTTTGGGTACGGGTCAACGGCATGTCGCGCTCACGCAGGTAGTGGCGCAGCGAGCCGCCGTTGTAGTCCGCCAGCAGCGGCGCATGGCTGGCGCAGTAACGGTGGCGGATCAGGCTGACCGGCTGGTGGTCGAGCTTGCGCAGGGTTTGCAACTCGATCATCGGCGCCATCTCGGCGATGCCCAGTTGCTGGGCCTCTTCGCGGCTGGCAAAGCAGTAGCGGCGCTTGAGCAGCATCGCTTCCACGCCCACGCCTTGGGCCGACAAGGACTGGCTGTAGGAGGTCTCGGCGCCCATCGGGTAAATCAGCGGGCGGTCCAGCACCTGGGTGCCTTTGCCTTGGCGGCGCAACAGGCTGCCTTCGAACACCAGCTCGTCGATGGCGCGGCGCAGGGTGTGGCGGTTGACGCCGAAGCGTTCAGCCAGTTGCACCTCGCCCGGCAGGAATTCACCGGCCTGGTAGCTGCTCAGTTCGCGGCGCAGGATGTCAGCGAGTTCGCGGTACACCGGCTCATCTTGTCTAGACAACTGCATGCTTAAAAAAAGCGCCCTGGGGCACCCCTCCGACGTCAGATGAACTGCTTGCGCAGGCGTTGGGACAGCACGTCGATACAGCTCACCACCACGATGATCACCAGCAGCACCGCGCAGGTCTGCACGAACTGGAACGCGCGGATGTTCTCCCAGAGGATCACGCCGATCCCGCCGGCACCGACCATCCCCACCACCGTCGCCGAACGCACGTTGGCCTCGAAGCGGTAGAGCGCGTAGGACACCCACAGCGGCATCACTTGCGGGATCACGCCGTAGATCACTTCCTGCAAGGCACTGGCACCGGTGGCTCGCACACCTTCAACGGGGCCCGGGTCGATGGCTTCGACGGCTTCGGCAAACAGCTTGGCGAGGACCCCGGTGGTGCTGATCCACAAGGCCAGGACACCGGCAAAAGGACCGAGGCCGACGGCGACCACGAACAACATCGCGAACACCATTTCGTTGATCGAACGGAAGGCATCCATCACCCGGCGCAGCGGCTGGTGAATCCACCATGGGGTGATGTTGTCGGCGCACAGGATGCCCAGGGGCACCGAGCAGACGATCGCCAGCACCGTGCCCCAGAGGGCGATTTGCACGGTGACGATCATCTCCTTGAGGTAGGAGCGCCATTCGTGGAAGTCCGGCGGGAAGAAGTCGGCGGCGAAGGTCGCCATGTTTCCGGAGTCGCGGTACAGCGCCAGCGGGTTCATCTCGGCGCCGTGCCAGGCCCAGGCCAGCAGGACCAGGAACAGGCCCCAGCCCAGGTATTGCGGCCAAGTCCTTTTGCCCACTGCTTCAGCATGCAAGGTAGTCATGGGTCACTCTCGGTGTAGGGTTGGAACTGGGCTTAATGTGGGAGCGGGCTTGCTCGCGAATGCGGTGACTCAGTCGCCGGATGCGTTGAATGACACACCGTATTCGCGAGCAAGCCCGCTCCCACATGAACCCGATTCCTACAGGGGGTTAGCCGTTGGCTGCGGTCTTCTTGTCCAGTTCGGTGATGCGCTCTTGCAGCTTGGCCAGGTCGGCGTCGATGTCGGCGAGCTTCCTGGCCTTGTCAGCCGCTTCCAGCTTGTCGTCGGCGCTGATGGTGGTGCGCTGCTTGAACAGTTCCAGTTGGCGGATCGGCAACAACTGGTCGTCGCTGGACTTGAGGAACTTGCCCAGTTGCATGTTCTTCAGCACGGCCTTCTCTTCGTCGGTGTCACCGTAGTTGGCGAAGAAGTCGCGGATCTTGGTCTTCTCGCTGTCGCTCAGGGCCTTGCTCCACACCATCGGGTCGGCCGGGATCAGCGGCGACTTCCAGATCACCTTGAGCATGGCGGCCTTGTCCGGCTGGGTGACTTCCAGGCGGTCCCAGCTTTCGGTGTTGAAGGTGGCGACGTCCAACTGCCCCTTGGCCACGCTCAATGCGTTGACTTCATGGCTGGAGTTGAGGGTGCGCTTGAAGGCGGTGGCGGCGTCGACGTGGTTCTTGGCGAACACGTAGTAGCCGGGTACCAGGTAGCCCGAAGTGGAGTTCGGGTCACCGTTGCCGAAGGTCAGCTTCTTGGCGTTCTTGAGCATGTCATCGACGTTGTTGATCGGGCTGTCCTTGCGCACGATCAGCACGCTCCAGTAACCGGCAGCCCCGTTGGCGGCGGCGGTCTGGGCGAAGATTTCGCCGTTGGAACGGTCCACCGCTTCCATCGCGGCCTTGTTGCCCAGCCAGGCCACGTCGACTTTGTTGAAGCGCATGCCCTGGATCAGGCCGGCGTAGTCGGAAGCGAAGGTGGCGTTGATGGTGAGGCCGGTCTTCTTGTGCATGTCATCCAGGAAGGGCTGCCAGATGCTCTTGAGGTTCTGCGAAGACTCGGTGGACATGATGCCGAAATTGATCGCCTTGTCGGCGGCCTGGGCAGTGCCCATGGCCACGCTGGCAAGCAGCACGGCAGACAGAAACACATGACCGATACGGTTCAACATGGAGAGGATTCCTGTGGGTCGTTAGTAAGGTTTCAAGCGCGGGCCAGGGCCAACCGTGCGGGGACGACGGGTGTGCGGGTCTGGTCGGAAAACATCAGGCTGGTGTCGACATCGGCACCGTACAAATCGTTGAGGAACTGGCTGCTCAGCTCGCTGGCCTGGCCATCGAAGTGAATCCGCCCGCCCTTGAGCGCCACGGCTCGGGGGCAATAACGCATGGCGTAATCGACCTGGTGCAGGGTGACCACCACGGTCTTGCCGTCGCGGCCGTTGATGTCGGCGAGGATCTCCATGACCTTGCGCGCCGACTCCGGGTCCAGGGAGGCGATGGGTTCATCCGCCAGGATCACTTCGGCGCGTTGCGTCAAAGCGCGGGCGATTGCCACGCGTTGCTGCTGGCCGCCGGACAAGGTGGAGGCGCGCTGGCTGGCCAGGTCTGCCAGGCCGACGCGGGCCAGGGATTCCATGGCGAACTGTTTTTCCTCGGTGTTGAACAAACCGAGGTTGCCGCGCCAGCGCGGCATGCGGCCCAGGCAACCGAGCAGTACGTTGTCGAGCACGCTCAGGCGGTTGACCAGGTTGAACTGCTGGAAGATGTAGCCGATGTCGGCGCGCAGGCGCCGCACCTTGCCATTCAACCGCCCGCTGGCCTGCACTTCCCGGCCCAGCACCTTGACGCTGCCGCCGTTGCTCTTGTCGCAACAGGCCAGGCCCGCGAGGTGGCGCAGCAAGGTGGACTTGCCGGAGCCGGAAGCGCCAATCAGCGCGACCATCTCACCGGTGGCAACGGTGAGTTCGAGGTCGACCAGCGCGGATTTCTTCGCAAAGGTCTTGTTCAGATGATCGACATGGATAGCTGGAGTCATGGGCTTCTCTGTCTGGTTGAACAGCCATCCGTGGCTGCGTTTGAGTTCAAACGACAGTAGGCGCGGGCTGTGTCAGCCCTATGACTTGCACATGACTGGAGTAAAACCGTTTGATGAAGGTTTGATGAAAGGTTGGAAGTAGCTGTAGGACGTTGATCGTTCCCACGCTCTGCGTGGGAATGCCGCCTCGGACGCTCTGCGTCCATTGAAGTCTTGCGCAGTGGTGACGCCGAGCGTCACGGGATGCATTCCCACGCAGAGCGTGGGAACGATCCATACCTAACCTGTGGCGAGGGAGCTTGCTCCCTCGCCACAAGGTCTTCGCCCGGCATTGGAAATGTGCCGGACTGTGGTGCAATAGCTGGCCGCCAATATGTGCAAAAGGACAACGTGATGGGAAAAGACAAGGCATGTCCGGTCATCCTGCGAACCCGCCAATCCCTGGAAATCCTCGCCTTCAAACACCCACTGGCAGGTCTTCAACTGGTCAAGGGCAGCTTGGAGCCTGGCGAAAGTACCGAGGCTGCGGCAGTTAGAGAGTTGCTTGAAGAGGCCGGGATAACCGGCAAGGTGATACGTGACCTGGGCACTTGGCACTCAGCGTCCACGGGGCATACATGGGCCTTTCATCAATGCCTGATCCCTGAAGACCTGCCAGATACCTGGACCCATTTTGCAGAGGATGATGGCGGCCACGAGTTCCAGTTCTTCTGGCACCCGATGGCGAGCGAACCGTCAGAAGAGTGGCATCAGGTCTTTAAAGATGCCCTGGAGTTTCTAAAGCCGCGCCTTGCCGAAGTATCGCTTCAGGAATAATCAAGATCCCGGTAGATCGGTGATTTTTCCTACGATCTCTATGGCTTGCAGCAGCCTTAACTCGCCGCTAGCCTCTCCAAGTCGCTGCTCATCAGCGATCGGGTTTGGTCGCCCGGGTTAGAATGGCGCACAGTGCCGCGCAAGCGGCATTATCGTGTTCGCTTTATGGCGAGCTGCGCGTGGGAGGGCCCTGGCCCTGCCGGGTTTCCATTCCCTGGTCGACCAACCTGCGTACAGCTCGCCACCCTCCTGCTTGGTCGCAGATGTGGTGAGCTCCAATTGAATGGAGAGTCATTGCATGTACAAGGTCACGCCCAATCCGCCAGAAACGTCTGGCTCCAAGTCTGAAAAAAACAAGCTTCAGGACGCTGCCCAGCGGGCCATCGATCACTACCTGAAACCCGCCGAAACCAAAGCGTCCACCAATGAAAAAAACCACTTCAGTCTGTTCACCGTATCAGCCAACGTTGAAACGGAAGCACTGCTGAGCAACGCCTACGAAACACTCCAGTCTGCCAATGCAATGGCGTTGGACCTTTCCGAAAACATTGATGGCAAAGACCGCAGCCTGGTATTGGCGATGCAACAACTGCTGGAGTTGGGATTGTTGTTGGTGGATAGAGCGCTGGATCGAGAGTGCCCGGTGGCCTGATCAAAACCGAAATCCAACTGGCAACATAAATCCAATGTGGGAGCGGGCTTGCTCGCGAATGCAGAGGGTCAGTCAATACATCGGGTGACTGATCCACCGCTTTCGCGAGCAAGCCCGCTCCCACATTTTGATTTTCATCAGGTTCAAACTGCCCGGTGTTATTGAGCGATGCGGGCGCGCAATCGCGGCATCACAAAATCCATAAACGCCCTTAACTTCAGCGGCAACGGTGACTGGCCTTTATGCACCAAACTGATGGGCAGCGGCGCCGACTCGAACGCCTCAAGCACCACCGCCAACGCCTCCTCCCGCAGCGCATCCGCCACCTGATACGACAGCACCCGAATCACCCCCACTCCTAACGTCGCCGCTGCAATCGCTGCTTCTGCGGTGTTCACCGACAACCGCGAATGCACCGGTACCGAGAGCCCGGTTTTACCCGCGCCAAATCCCCACGCCCCTTGGGACGCCAGCACTTCGAAGGTGATGCAGTCATGCCCCGCCAAGTCCTGGGGCTCAGCGGGTATGCCGCGAGCGGCCAGGTATGCCGGGCTGGCGCACACCACCCGCCGCACCGTGCCCACCTGCATGGCCTTCAGCGAGCTGTCGGGCAACTCGCCAATGCGCACCGCGACGTCGCAGTGTTCTTCCATCAGGTGCACGACGCGGTCGGTGAGGATCAGGTTGATGTCGATCTCCGGGTACTGCGCGAGGAATTCCGCCACCACCGGCACGATGTGCAGCCGCCCGAAGACCACTGGCGCGGTAACGACCAGTTCGCCCCGGGGCTGGGAATATTCGCCAGTGGCCGCGCGCTCGGCCTCGCTGATGTCTTCAAGAATGCGCCGGCACGCGTCGAGGTAAGAGGCGCCGGCATCGGTCAACGACAGCTGGCGCGTGGTGCGGTGCAGCAGGCGGGTTTTCAGGTGCGTCTCAAGCTCGGCCATCTTGCGGCTGACGCTGGCCAGCGGCATGTCGAGGCGCCGCGCGGCAGCGGTCAGGCTGCCCGCATCAACCACGGCAACGAAGATGGACATGGATTCAAGACGGTTCATGGCAACCTATCAAATTCTGGAAGGATGATTCCAAATCCTAGGGGATTATCCTGCCAAGCGCGAGTGCGTAACGTTGGCCACTCATCTCCTTCCCGGAGATCTGCATTGAAGGAGAGCGCCGTGAGTGGCCTGCCGATGACATCCCAACCTTCCACAGCGCCTGCGGTCGCGCCGCGCGGCAAGATCATCATGATGGCGGTGATCGCCGGCGCGGTGATTACCAATATTTACTGCACCCAGCCGATCCTGCCGCTGATCGCTTCGGACATGGGCGTGGACGTGACCACCGTGGATCTGGTGGCCGGCTCCGCCCTGCTGGGTTTTGCTACCGGGCTGGCGTTGCTGCTGCCGATGGGCGACCGTTTTGACCGCCGCAAGCTGGTGCTGGGGCAGATCGCCCTGGCGTTCTGTTTCGCCCTGGCGGCGGCGTTTTCACCGGGCATCTGGGCGCTGATCGGGGCATCTTTCGGCTTGGGGATTGTGAGCTGTGTGCCGCAGCAACTGGTGCCGTTTGCGGCGGTGATGTCGCAGCCCCACGAACGCGGGCGCAATGTGGGCACGGTGGTCAGCGGGATCATGGTCGGCATCCTGCTCGGGCGCACGATCGCCGGCGTGGTCGGTGAGGCTTATGGCTGGCGGGCGGTGTACGCGATGGAGGCGGCCTTCATGATCCCGGTGTGGATCGGTGCCGCCAGGCTGCTGCCACAAGGCGTGCCGAGCACCAACCTGTCCTACCCTCGCCTGCTGGCTTCGCTGTGGCCGCTGATGCGCGACAACAGCCCGATTCGCCAATCAATGATGGTGCAGGCGTTGTTGTGGGCTTGCTTCAATGCGTTTTGGGTGAATCTGGCAGCACTGTTGGCTCATGGGCCATGGCAATTGGGCAGTGCCTGGGCCGGTGGCTTCGGGATTATCGGTGCGGCGGGTGCGTTGGCGGCGTCGCTCGGTGGGCGGGCTTCCGACAGGCTGGGTTCGCGCAAGGTGATTGGGGCGAGTATCGGGATTGTGACCTTGGCGTTCCTGCTGCTGGCGGGTGCCGAGACTTCGATTATCTTGCTGGTGCTGGGGGTGATCGTGCTGGATATCGGCGTGCAGTCGGGCTTGGTTTCCAACCAGACCCGGGCGTTTGCGGTGGACCCGAAAGCCCAGGGCCGCATCAATAGTTTGTACATGACGGCGACGTTTTTTGGCGGTGCGGTGGGGGCGACAGTCAGCGGCTGGTTGATGTCGCGGTTGGGCTGGATGGGGATTGTGGAGTTTGGGGTGATGCTGGGGGTGATTGCCGGGGTGGTCCACTGGACAAGCGCGCCCAGGCAGACTGAGGAGCTGGCGTAATTTCAAATCAAACGAGATTCAAAATGTGGGAGCGGGCTTGCTCGCGAATACGGTATATCAGTGCCCGATTTGTTGGCTGACACGCCGTATTCGCGAGCAAGCCCGCTCCCACATTTGAGCTTTGTTGTTGGGTGGACTGTATTCCAAACCAGCCATGAAAAAAGCGACCCGAAGGTCGCCTTTTTTCATTGTGCGTACTGCTTGCTCAACCCCGGCGGTACGCCATGGACATCGGTCTCTTCCCAAGGCCCGTTCGGGCTGATGGACCGGCTCCAGCCGTTGCTCCAGCGGTAGTAGGTGCGCTGGCGGTAGAACGTATCCGGCTGTTCGTCCAGCACGTACACCTGCATCTTCCCGTCCCAGTGGCTGGCCGCACCCGGTGGCGGTGCGAAGGTCGGCGAGGAGCTCGGCACCGGCTTCGACGGTTTGATCACTGGGCCTGAGGGCTGGGTGCCTGGCTGTGTGCTCGGCTGGGTCGACGGCCCTGTCGGTGGAATAGTCGGCCCGGTAGGCGACGGAGGCCGATGGACCGCACAAGCACTCAACCCCAGTACCAGGCTGAGCAGGGTGATACGTGCGATAGCGGTCATGGGCATTTCCTCGAATTATTGGTCCGGACTGTCGATGGTCAGCTGCTGCAGCGCAGTGGTGCTGCTGGCCAGGGGTTGGCTGCGGCCGATCCACTCGCCAGCTGTGGGAACACCTGCCCGGGATATGCGCGCAACCAGTTGGACTTCGGGAAAGTTGGACAGTTTCAACTGCGGCATCATCGCGTCGCTGTCGCCCAGTTCGACGGTGATCGGCAGGTCGGCCACGGTCACGCGCTTGGCCGCCAATGGCGCCGGCGGGCCTTTGACGGCACGGGCGAAGATGAACACGCTGTCGGTCGGCAAGGCCTTGGCCTTCACATCGGCGGCCAGGTCCACCCGCACTTGTATCTGTTTTTCTGCCTTCACGGGCGCCACGCTGCCGCCGCTCTCCTTGAGCTTCTCGGCGGCCCGGTCGATCCCGCCTTGCAGCGCGGCACGGGAATTGTCGTCCGGTGGCAGTTGCGCCAGCAGGCGGTTCCAGTAGTCGATCGCTTCCTGGTAACGCTGGCCTTCAAAGGCGGCGATGCCCAGCAGGCCGAGGCTGGTGACTTCTTTCGGATCGAGTTTCAGTGCTTCGTCGGTCAGGGCCTGGACCTTGGGCGACCACTGTTTGTTGTCGGCAAAGTACTGGGCCTGGGCCCACTGGCCGAGCAACTCGGGCTGGCGACCGGCCAGGGCCACGGTGCGCTCGAAGATTTTCGCCGCATCGGCGGAACGGTCCTGGGCCATGTAGGCGCGACCGAGGAAATACAGGCCTTCCGGCGAGTCCGGCTGGGCCGCTGCGGCGCGCTCCAGGCGGCGGGTCATGTCTTCCATGGACACCGGCGGCTGGGAGAATTCACGGGTCAGTTCGACCTTGTCGCTGGCACCGTAATGCAGGTACAGCGCCACGCCCAGCACCGGCACCAGAAAGGCCGCGAGCAACGGCAACGGTTTGCCGAGGCGCGACTCCCGAGGCTTTTCCACGCCCTCGGTATCCGCCAGCAACTCGCGAGCTGCTTCAGCGCGGCCGCTGTCCAGCTGGGCCGCATCCAGCACGCCTTCGGTCTGCTGGGTTTGCAGTTCCGCCACGCGTTCCTGGTACAGCGCCACGTTCAATGCAGTGCGATCCTCTTCACGCTGGGCACGGCGGCCGCGTAACACCGGGATCAGCAGGAAACTCAAGGCAATCAGAAGCAGCAGACCTGCTGCGAGCCAGAAATCAATCATCAGTTTTTTTGTCCAGCAGTTGGTCGAGGCGTTGACGCTCATCGACGGAAAGCGAGTCCGAGCCATCGGCCGGGGCGACACGACGGCGGCGCACAATCACCGCCATAACGACTAAGCCTGTGAGCAACAACCCGGCGGGGCCGAACCACAGCAGCGCTGTCTTGCCGGTGAGCGCCGGCTTGTAGCGCACGAAGTCACCGTAGCGGTCCACCATGAAGTCGATGATCTGCTGATTGTCCTTGCCCTCGCCGAGCATGCGGAAAATCTCTTTGCGCAGGTCGGCGGCGATCGGTGCGTTGGAGTCGGCGATGTCCTGGTTCTGGCACTTGGGGCAGCGCAGCTCCTTGGTCAGTTCGCGAAAACGCTCGCGGTCTCCGTCCTTGGCAAATTCGTAAGTGTCGATGGCGGCGTGGGCCACGCCGACCATGCTCAAGCCCAACACAGCGGCGGCTAACCAACGCTTCATGGCTTGGCCTCATCCACCAGCGCCTGGTACTTGGCGGCCAGTTGCTCGCGCCACACCACTTCGTCGATCACGCCCACGTACTTGTCGCGGATCACGCCCTTGGCGTCGATGAAGAAGGTTTCCGGAGCGCCGTACACACCAAGGTTCAGCCCGAGGTTGCCGTCTTCGTCGCGGATATCCAGCTGGTACGGGTTGTGGAATTCAGCCAGCCACTTCAGGGCGGCAGCATTGTCGTCCTTGTAGTTGATGCCGTAGATCACCACGCCCTTCTCCGCCAGCTTGTTCAGCACCGGATGCTCCACGCGGCAGGAAATGCACCAGGTGCCCCACACGTTGACCAGTGCCGGCTTGCCCAGCAAGTCAGCCTGAGTCAGGGTCTTGTCGCCCTGCACGGTCGGCAGCGAGAACGCCGGAAATGGCTTGCCGATCATGGCCGACGGCAGCTCGGCCGGGTCCAGGTACAGCCCGCGATACAGGAACACCGCCACCACCAGAAACGCCGCCAGCGGTAACACCATCAACCAACGCTTCATACTGGCGCTCCTTGCAGACCGAGGGCTTCACGCACCCGGCTCTTGACCTTGACCCGGTAGCGCCGGTCCATCGCTGCCAGCAAACCACCGAAGCCGGTGAGCAGGCCGCCGAACCAGATCCAGCGCACAAACGGTTTGACGTGGACCCGCACGGCCCAGGCGCCATCTCCCAACGGTTCACCCAGGGCGACGTAGAGGTCGCGGGTGAAACCGGCGTCGATCCCGGCTTCGGTCATCATCGAACTTTGCACGGTGTACAGGCGTTTTTCCGGGTGCAGCACGGCGATTTCCTTACCGTTGCGCACAACGCGTACGGTGCCTTTGTCGGAGGTGAAGTTCGGGCCTTCGAAGTGCTTGGCGCCTTCGAAAATGAAGTGGTAGCCGGCCAGGTCCATGGACTCGCCGGGGGCCAGGCGCAGATCGCGCTCGGCGCTGTTCTGGCTGGACAACACCACACCCAGGGCGCACACGGCGATGCCGATGTGGGCGACCTGCATGCCCCAGTAACTGCGAGTCATGGTCGGCAGGCCTTTGATCAAACCTTTGTGGCGGGTCTTGTCGATCAGGTCGCGTACACCGGCCAGCAATACCCAGGCCGCGAGCATGAAGGTGGCAAGCACGGCCCAGTTGAAGTCGCCGTAGGCAATCCCGGCGATCACCGCCAATGCGGCGCTGCCCAGCAGTACCGGGGTGAGCATGCCCACCAGCCATTTCACCGGGGTGTCTTTCCAGCGCACCAGTACGCCGACCGCCATCACCACCATCAGCAGCGCCATCAACGGGATGAATAGCGCGTTGAAGTACGGCGGGCCGACGGACAGCTTGGCGCCGCTCAGGGCATCCAGCACCAGCGGGTACAGGGTACCGAGCAGAATCATCGAGGCCGCCACCACCAGCACCAGGTTATTACCCAGCAGCAGGGTTTCCCGGGACCAGAGGTTGAAGCCCACGTGGCTCTTGACCACTGGCGCACGCAGGGCGAACAGCGTCAGGGAGCCGCCGACCACGAACAGCAGGAAGATCAGGATGAACACGCCGCGCTCCGGGTCGGAGGCAAACGCGTGCACCGAGGTCAGTACGCCGGAACGCACCAGGAACGTACCCAGCAGGCTCAGGGAAAACGCGGCGATGGCCAGCAACACGGTCCAGCTTTTGAACACGCCGCGTTTTTCCGTGACTGCCAGCGAGTGAATCAGCGCGGTGCCCACCAGCCAGGGCATGAAGGAGGCGTTTTCCACCGGGTCCCAGAACCACCAGCCGCCCCAGCCGAGTTCGTAGTAGGCCCACCACGAGCCCAGGGTGATGCCGATGCCGAGGAATGCCCAGGCGACGATGGTCCACGGCCGCGACCAGCGCGCCCAGGCGGCATCGAGACGCCCGCCGAGCAAGGCGGCGATGGCGAAGGCGAAGGCGACCGAGAAACCGACGTAGCCCATGTAGAGCATCGGCGGGTGCACGATAAGGCCGATGTCTTGCAGCAGCGGGTTGAGGTCGTGCCCGTCGACCGGGATCTGCGGCAGGATGCGGGTGAACGGGTTGGAGGTCATGATCAGGAACAGCAGGAAGCCGATGCTGATCATGCCCATCACCGCCAGCACCCGGGCCAGCATCACTTGCGGCAGTTGGCGGGAGAAGATCGAGACGGCAAAGGTCCAGCCGCCGAGGATCAATGCCCACAGCAGCAACGAACCTTCGTGGGCGCCCCACACGGCGCTGAACTTGTAGTACCAGGGCAAGGCGCTGTTGGAGTTATTGGCGACGTAGGCGACAGAAAAGTCGTCGGTCATGAAGGCGTAGGTCAGGCAACCGAAGGCGAACACCAGAAAGGCGAACTGGCCCCAGGCAGCCGGCTGGGCCAGGCTCATCCACAGGCGGTCACCGCGCCAGGCGCCCAGCAACGGGACCACGGCCTGGACGATGGCAAAGCACAGGGCGAGGATCATCGCCAGTTGGCCCAACTCCGGAATAAACAGTGCGGACGTCATGACTTAGCCCTCCTTGGCAGGGGTCGGGGCGGATTGGCCGCTGTCTTTGAGGGCCTTGGTGACTTCCGGCGGCATGTATTTTTCATCGTGCTTGGCCAGCACTTCATCGGCCACCACCACGCCGTCGGCGTTGAGCTTGCCGAGGGCAACGATGCCCTGCCCTTCGCGGAACAGGTCCGGGAGGATGCCGCGGTAGGTGATGGTCACGGATTTGTTGAAGTCGGTGACGATGAACTTGACGTCCAGGGAGTCGCCGGAGCGTTGCAACGAGCCTTTCTCGACCATGCCACCGGCACGGATTCGGGTGTCCAGCGGCGCTTCGCCGTTGGCGATCTGGGTCGGGGTGTAGAACAGGTTGATGTTCTCCCGCAGGGCGCTCAGGGCCAGGGTCACGGCAATGCCGACACCGGCCATGATGGCCAGGATGATCAACAGACGCTTTCTACGCAGCGGATTCACTTTTCGGTCTCCCGGCGCAAACGACGCGCCTCTTGTTGCAGGTAACGCTTGCGGGCCAGGATCGGCGCGGCGACGTTGAAGGCCAGCACCGCCAGGCAAATGCCATAGGCCGTCCAGACGTACAGGGCGTGATGGCCCATGGCGAGAAAATCACTGAAAGAGTTGAAGCTCATCCACGGGCTCCCAGGCTGTTTTGCACTTCGGCCTTGACCCAACTGGTGCGGGCTTCACGCTTGAGCACTTCGAGGCGCATGCGCAGCAGCAGCACGGCGCCAAAAAAACAGTAGAACCCCAGCACCATCAGCAGCAGCGGCGCCCACATTTCCACGGGCATTGCCGGCTTTTCGGTGAGGGTGAAGGTGGCGCCCTGGTGCAGGGTGTTCCACCACTCCACCGAGTATTTGATGATCGGGATGTTGATCACGCCGACGATCGCCAGCACCGCGCAGGCCTTGGCGGCGCTGTCACGGTTGCTGATGGCGTTGCCCAGGGCAATCAGGCCGAAGTACAGGAACAGCAGGATCAGCATCGAGGTGAGTCGCGCATCCCATACCCACCACGAACCCCAGGTCGGCTTGCCCCAGATCGCGCCGGTGACCAGCGCCACGGCGGTCATCCAGGCACCGATGGGCGCGGCGCATTGCAGGGCCACATCCGCCAGTTTCATCTTCCACACCAGGCCGACGATGCCGCACACCGCCAGCATCACGTAGCAGGACTGGGCCAGCATCGCGGCAGGCACGTGGATGTAGATGATGCGAAAGCTGTTGCCTTGCTGATAGTCCGGCGGCGCGAAGGCCAGGCCCCAGACCAGGCCGATGCCGATCAGCAATACCGCGGCGATGCTCAACCACGGCAGCAGTTTGCCACTGATGCCGTAAAACCATTTGGGCGAGCCGAGCTTGTGAAACCAGGTCCAGTTCATGCTGTTTCCATCACGGTTGCTTCTCGTCGTTGCGAGAAGCTTAGGGTCTTTACTGGTTAAGGTTCTATCGCTTAACCAGACCTCATTATTCGCCGACGCTGATCTTCAGGCCAGCCGCTATAGCAAAGGGTGTCAGGGTTACCGCCAGGGCGGCCAGGCTGCCAAGCCACAGGAGGTAACCGGTCGCCGCCATGCCCTGGAGCGCGGCTTGCAACGCGCCGCTGCCCAGGATCAACACCGGGATATACAAAGGCAAGATCAGCAGCGCCAACAACAGGCCACCGCGTTTCAAACCGACGGTCAGTGCCGCACCTACGGCGCCCAGTAGACTGAGAACCGGCGTGCCAAGCAACAAGGAAAGGAGCAACACCGGCAGGCATTCGGTGGGCAACCCCAGCATCATCGCCAGCAGCGGCGCGAGCAATACCAGCGCCAGGCCGGAAAACGCCCAGTGTGCCAGTACCTTGGCCAATACCAGAAGTGGCAGGGGGTGCGACGAAAGGACCCACTGTTCGAGGGAACCGTCTTCAAAATCACTGCGAAACAGCCCGTCCAGCGAGAGCAGGACTGACAAAAGCGCCGCCACCCAGACCAGTCCCGGAGACAAGGTTTGCAACAGTTTAGTCTCGGGGCCCACCGCCAACGGGAACAGCGCGATCACAATCGCGAAGAACACCAGCGGGTTGGCCAATTCGGCCGGACGGCGACAGAGTAACCGCGCTTCGCGGGCGACCAACAGGGCAAATACGCTCATACCGCCCACCGGCCCAGGTCGAGGTCGCGGTAACCGGCGGGCATGCGCGTCAAGGTGTGGTGAGTGGTCAGGACAACCATGCCGCCCTGCTCGCAGTGCGCGGCAAGGTGTTCTTCCAATTGGGCAACGACTTGTTTGTCGAGGGCGGTGAAGGGTTCGTCGAGAATCCATAGCGGCGGGCCGTCGAGATACAAACGGGCCAGGGCCACGCGGCGCTGCTGGCCGGCGGACAGGGTGTGGCAGGGAACGTCTTCGAAACCCTTGAGACCAACCGCGGCCAGCGCCTGCCAGATCGCCTCGCGGCTGGCGGGATGATGCAGGGCGCTGAGCCAACTGAGGTTTTCTTCAGCGGTAAGCACATCCTTGATTCCGGCGGCGTGGCCGATCCAGATCAGGTTGCGCGCCAGCTCGGTGCGCTGCTCGTGCAACGGTTTGCCGTTGAGCCGCACTTCCCCCGCCGTCGGCTGCATCAGCCCGGCCAGCAGGCGCAACAGGCTGGTCTTGCCGCTGCCGTTGGGGCCGCTGACCTGTACCATGTCGCCGCCCGCCAGACGCAGTTCGAGGTGTTCGAACAGCATCCGCAGGTCACGTTCACAGGCGAGCGCTACGGCTTCTAGAAGAGGGCTGGTCAAGAGATCGCGGGCCTTTACGGTTCAAGTCGGCGGTGGAACGGCCGTTAAAGAGATGCACATTAACTGCTTTGGCGACCGTTTTTAGAGAGCTGGATCAATCAGTTGTGTTGTTTTTAACGCTCTCTTTGAAGACGGGCGGCATTATACATGTGATGCCCTACTCTAAAGAGGGCAATTTCCCCTGAGACGGCGCGCACGATGACCGGTGAGATCAATCTTCCCACGCTCCCCCCGACGCTTCCGGCCGGGCCTGCGCCCGCGCCTGCAGCGGGCGAGTTGCTGAAACTGCTGGAGCCGCAGACCGGCCTGATCGACCCCGGAAAAACCGTAAATGCCGAGGTGCTGGCACTGAAACAAGGCGGCGATGCATTTCAGTTGCTGCTCAAGCTGACCCTGGAAGGCGGCCGGCAAACCCTGGTGCAGGCCAGCAGCAGCCAGCCGCTGCCGCTGGGTACCCAGGTGGAAGTCAGCCAGACGCCGTCGGGCAATTTGTCCATCAGCCTGCAGCAGGCCCTGAGTTCCAGCGTCGCCGCGCTGACGCGTATCGATACCAGCCAGTTACCGGTGGGCACCCTGCTGCAAGGCAAGGTGCTGACCACCCAGGCGCTGCCACAGGGCGCCAACCAGCCGGTGGTGTATCGCTCACTGGTGTCGGTGCTCAATAACGTCCTCAGCGGCGCGACCCTGACCGTCGAAAGTCCGCAGCCCTTGCGCGTCGGCAGCCTGCTCAGCGCCGTGGTGCAAAGTGCGCAGACCTTGAGCTTTGTACCGCTGAGCGGGCGCCAGGACCAATTGGCCGTGGCCCAGCAACTCTCCACCCAGCAAAGCCGCCAGGGCTCGCTGGACGTGGTATTCACCGCGCTGCAAAGCCTGCCGGCGACCAGCAGCGACAGCACCGGGGCCGACCTGCGCGCCGCCGCCGAGCGTTTGCTCGCCGGCCTGCCCGACCTGGCCCAGGCCAGCAACCCCAAGGTGCTGGCGCAACTGATCCAGAACAGCGGGACCTTCCTCGAAGCCAAGTTGCTGGCCGGGCAAAACCCGCAGATACCGCCGCTGGACATGAAAGGCGCGCTGCTGCGCTTCGTCGCCGACCTGCTGCCATCCCTGCCCGCCAGCACCAATCTGAATGCGATCCTCGCTGCCAACACCCTGGCGCAGTTGCTGCCCAGCTTCGTACGCAGCCCGCTGGGCACCCTCGGCCAGGTCGGCGCCAGGCAGGCGCCCGCAGGCTTTCCGCTGCCCGATCGGCTGATGCAACGCCTGGAAGGTGAAAGTGACCTGGAAAACCTGCTGCGCCTGGCCGCCGGGGCCATCTCCCGCCTGCAAAGCCATCAGCTGTCGAGCCTGGAGCAGACCGGTACCACCGCCGACGGCAAGCTCTTGACCACCTGGCAGCTGGAAATCCCCATGCGCACCTTGCAGGACATCGTGCCGTTGCAGGTCAAGTTCCAGCGGGAAGAACCGGCGCCCGACAAGGAACAGCCGGAACGCAAGGACAGCAAGGATCCCAAGCAAATGCTCTGGCGCGTGGAAATGGCGCTCGACATGGAGCCGCTCGGCCCGTTGCAGGTCCAGGCGCAACTGAGCCAGGGCAAACTGTCGAGCCAGTTGTGGGCGACCCGGCCCTTCACCGCCAGCCTGATCGAAAGCCACCTGGGCAGCCTGCGCGAGCGCCTGGTGTCGTCGGGACTCAACGTCGGCGACCTCGACTGCCACCTCGGTACCCCACCACGGGGCCCGAAAACCGGGCTTGAACAACGCTGGGTGGATGAAACCGCATGAAAAACCCCAACCCGCCCCGCCAGGCCATCGCCCTCAAATACGACGGGCAACAAGCGCCGACCCTGACCGCCAAGGGCGACGATGCCCTGGCCGAAGCCATCCTCAAGCTGGCCCGGGAGAACGAAGTCCCGATTTACGAAAATGCCGAGCTGGTCAAATTACTGGCACGCATGGAGTTGGGCGACAGCATCCCGGAAGAGTTGTACCGCACCGTCGCCGAGATCATCGCGTTTGCCTGGACGCTGAAGGGCAAGTTCCCGGTGGGCTACGACCCGGACGCGGGGCCGGTGGAGCGGGATGTGACGGAAAGAGGCGACGATTATTAAGGTGGGAGCCGGCTGATCGTTCCCACGCTCTGCGTGGGAACGCCGCCTCGGACGCTCCGCGTCCAACTGGCGCTGCAACGTTCAAGTCTTGCGCAGGGGTGACGCGGAGCGTCACGGGATGCATTCCCACGCAGAGCGTGGGAATGATCAGTTGCGGTGGGTGGTGTATAGCAATTATATCTTTCGAGGTATAGATTATCCCGAACCCGATAGTTCAGGATAAACCCATGAGCCCTACCCGCCCGATTCTCAGTCGAAAGCTACTCGCCGAAGCGCTCGCCCGTGATCTGGCAGGCGAGTCATTTGCCGACTACAGCTCCGGCATGTTCCTCGCGGCTCCGCGCCGTACCGGCAAGAGTACGTTCCTGCGCAACGACCTTATCCCCGAGTGCAAGGCCCGGGGCTGGCTGCCGGTTTACGTGGACCTGTGGATGAACCGCGAAGTCGACCCCGCCGAACTGATCTCCGGCGCCATCGGCAAAGCCCTGGGCGAGTTCGAAAGCGCAGTGAGCAAAGCGGCCAAGAAGGCCGGTATCGACAAGATCAGCCTGCTGCGCACCTTGAGTTGGGATTTCACCAAACCGCAATTGCCCGCCGGCACCACGCTCAGCCACGCCCTGGACGTGCTGCACCAGGTCTCGGGGCAAATGATCGTGCTGATCGTGGACGAGGCCCAGCACGCCCTCAACAGCGAAGGCGGGGTGAACGCCATGTTCGCCCTCAAGGCGGCACGGGATCATCTCAACGGCAGCAGCACGGCCGATGGCCTGCGCCTGGTCTTCACCGGCTCCAGCCGGGACAAACTGGCCAACCTGGTACTCAAGAGCAAACAACCGTTCTTCGGCGCCCACATCACACCGTTCCCGCTGTTGAGCCGGGATTTCGTCGAGTTCGTGACGGACCTCTGGAACCAGCGCCTGGCCGCGACCAACCAGTTCAACCTGGAGGACATGGACTATGCCTTCCAGCTCGTTGGCCGGCGCCCGGAAATGCTCAACAAACTACTGACCGAAGTGAGCGTGGGTCTTGGCGAAGCCAGCAACCTTGGCGAGTTGCTGAGGACCGGGGCACTCAATCACCAGGCCGGCATCTGGAGCGATTACGAGAGCGCCTACAACGACCTCTCGCCCCTGCAACAGGCGGTACTTGAAGTGATGGGCGAACGAACCCTGGGCAAGCAGGCGTTCTCGCCTTTTGCGGAGAAAACCTTCCAGGATGTGAACCGCAAGCTGGAACAGGCCCAGGTCGAGCCGAACGCCAGCACACCAAACGTGCAGAAAGCACTGGAAGTGTTGCGGGAGAAGGAGTTGGTCTGGAAAGCCAACCGTGGTGAATATGCTTTGGAGGACTCGACCATGGCCGAATGGCTGAGCAACCGGCACCGGCTATAAGCTGCAAGCAATACCGCTTGCAGCTCGTAACCTTCAGTTGTCCTTGTGCAACCGGCTCATCAACTGCGCTTCAGCCTGGGTCAACCCGCAGGACTGGGTCAGCTCATCCACCGTGGCGCCCATGCCCACCAGCTTCGCCGCCTGGGCGAATGAGAGGCTCGACGGGTCACGCTGTTCGAGTGCCGACAGCTTGTCCGGCAACGGCGCCAGCACCGAACGCAGCTCGTGCACTTCATCACCCACACGCACCGCACTTTGCTGGAAGTGGTCGACCCGCTTGGCCAGCTCCAGGATCCGCCGGTCGCGCACAGCGTCGCGCTCGACTTGTCGAGTGGCCAATTCCCGTTGCTGGCGAACATAACGCAGCAGGAAGCCCAGGGTCCCGGCCCAAAGGATGGCCAGGACGATCACCGCTACCTCAAGAAACAATCAGATATTCTCCAGGTCCTGCCACTCTTCTTCGCTCATCATCTTGTCCAGCTCAACCAGAATCAGCAGTTCGCCGTTCTTGTTGCAGACACCCTGGATGAACTTGGCCGATTCTTCGTTGCCGACGTTCGGCGCAGTCTCGACTTCGGATTGGCGCAGGTAAACCACTTCCGCCACGCTGTCGACCATGATCCCGACCACTTGCTTGTCGGCTTCGATGATCACGATGCGGGTGTTGTCGTTGACTTCGGTCGGCACCAGGCCAAAACGCTGGCGGGTGTCGATCACGGTCACCACGTTGCCGCGCAGGTTGATGATGCCCAGCACATAGCTTGGGGCACCCGGAACCGGAGCGATTTCGGTGTAGCGCAGCACTTCCTGCACACGCATCACGTTGATGCCATAGGACTCGTTGTCCAGCTTGAAGGTGACCCATTGCAGGATTGGATCATCCACCAGACCTTGTGCGGACACTGACTTGTTCATACTCCAGACCCCTTCAAATACCGTTGGTTACGGTGTGTGTTCTTGGGCAGCGCCGTAGCGCTGCTGCTTGTTATCAAGTGCGTTTGTTCAGCGGCATGGCTTTTACCGCGCCGCTGGCAATCAACTCCGCCAGTTCGGCGACATCCAGCAACGCGCACATGTGTTCGATCACAGTGCCCGCCAGCCATGGCCGCTGGCCCCGCTGGCTGCGCCATTTGATTTCGTTCGGGTCCAGGCGCAATGAGCGGCTGACCTGATGCACCGCCAGCCCCCACTCGTAGCCCTGGACCGAAATAACGTATTGCAGGCCCTGGCGGAAGTCATCGCGGTAGCGGTCGGGCATCACCCAACGCGCGGTGTCCAATACCTTCAAGTTGCCCTGCTGGCTCGGCAGGATCCCGAGGAACCAATCCGGCTGGCCGAACAACGGCGTCAACTCCTGGCCTTCCAGGGAGTAGATCGACCCCAGGCACACCAGCGGCACCGCCAGGGTCAGCCCGGCGACATCGAACAGCAAACATTCGAACGGCTCCGCAGCCCACACCGGGCGACCGTCGCCCTGTACCGGCGGCGGCGTGATGCTCGGCGGGAGGTGAACCTCAACCACCGGTTCGACCACCACAGGCGCGATCACCAGCGGTGCGACAGGCACCGGCACGGCAACTGGAACCACCAACGCATCACGGGCCTGCTCTTCCAGGACCGCCAGCTGAAACTCGTCCAGGGCAGCAGGTTCAGGCTCGATGACTTCATCGAGGATCAGAATCGGCTCCGGCATGTCCTCGGTGGCGTCCTGGAGCAAAGCGTCCAGGTAGGACTCCAGCGCCAGTTGCGGCCGGGTCTTGAAATCAACGGGACGGTTCATCTGTATGCCCACGCGCAAGCCCCATCAACCCTGTATTCAGAGGTTATCGGCCTGTGAGTGTCCGGACTTGAATCGAGAGCCGGTTTGGTCAGGAAAACCGCGGCGTCTGCATCGCTGGCAAGCCAGGCTCCTACAGGGCTGTTTATGACCATCACGCCACCTGCGCCACAAGTTGCTGGGACAACAGGTGCTTGAGCAACGCCCGATACGCCAGCACCCCACGGCTCTTGCCGTCGAACTGCGACGGCGTCAGCCCTGCCCGGCTCGCATCCCGCAGGCGCGTGTCCACCGGGATGTAGCCTTGCCAGATAGTGTCCGGATAAGCATCGCGCAATACCCGCAAGGTGCCGAGGGACGCCTGGGTACGGCGGTCAAACAGGGTCGGCACGATGCTGAACGGCAGCGCCTGCTTGCGCGAGCGGTTGATCATCGCCAGGGTGCTGACCATGCGCTCCAGGCCCTTGACGGCCAGGTGCTCAGTCTGCACCGGGATCACCAGCTGTTGGCTGGCGGCCAGGGCGTTGACCATCAGCACGCCGAGCAACGGCGGGCTGTCGATGATCGCGTAGTCGAAGTCCTGCCACAGCTGCGCCAGGGTCTTGGCGATCACCAGGCCCAGGCCGCTCTGCCCCGGCGACTGGCGCTCAAGGGTGGCCAGGGCGGTGCTGGACGGCAACAGCGAGATCTTTTCATTGCTGGTAGGCAGCAACAGTTGCCCCGGCAAGTCGGCCGGCACGCTGCCCTTGTGCAGGAACAGGTCGTAGCAACTGTGTTCCAGGGCATCCGGGTCATAGCCGAAATAGCTGGTCATGGAGCCGTGGGGGTCCAGGTCGACCACGACCACACGCTTGCCGGCCTCGGCCAGCAAGCCGGCCAAGGCGATGGACGTGGTGGTTTTACCGACACCACCCTTTTGATTGGCAACTGCCCAGACTCTCATTCGGATTGTTCCTCCCGGCAGGCATAGGCTCGACCGAGAAATTGCATGGGGTTATAGAGCCGGTGACGGAGAATTGACGGCACTCCCGCGAACCGGCGCCTTTACGGGCGCTGGTGCAGTTTGTGTGCCAGCCCGCTTCAAGGCGGCATCCGGTGTTGCATTGGCAGTGCCGGTACCGGTCAGGCTGCGGCGCACGTCCAGGTTGCGCGACACCACCAGCACCACCCGACGGTTGCGCGCACGGCCTTCCGCCGTGGCGTTATTGGCCACCGGCTGGAACTCGCCGTAACCCACCGACGCCAGGCGCCCGGGGTTCACACCCTGCATCGCGAGCATTCGTACAATACTCGCCGCCCGGGCCGAAGACAGCTCCCAGTTGGTCGGGTACTGCGCGGTACTGATCGGCAGGTTATCGGTAAAGCCTTCAACGTGGACCGGGTTTTCAAACGGCTTCAGGATCGCCGCCACCTTGTCGATGATGGTAAACGCCTGGTCGCTGGGCATTGCATCGGCACTGGCGAACAGCAGGCTGGAATTGAGCTCGATCTCGACCCACAACTCATTGCCGCGCACGGTCATCTGGTTGGAGCTGATCAGGTCGCCAAAGGCCGCGCTGATGTTATCGGCGATGCTTTTCAGCGGGTCGCTGGTGCCACCGATGCCGGCGGCGGTTTCATCGCTGTCGTTGACCAGCGGCTTGGCCGGGGTCACAGTCTTGGGGCGTTCTTCGCCAATGGGTATCGGCTTGAGGGCGCGGTCAGCGTCGTTGAATACGCCAATCAGCGCCTGGGAAATGACTTTGTACTTGCCTTCGTTGATCGAGGAAATGGAGTACATCACCACAAAAAACGCGAACAGCAACGTAATGAAGTCGGCGTAGGACACCAGCCAGCGTTCATGGTTGACGTGTTCTTCAGGCTCGCGGCGGCGACGGCTCACAACAAATACCTCCCATCAATCCATGAAGCCCTGGAGCTTCAATTCGATGGAGCGCGGGTTTTCACCCTCGGCAATCGAGAGGATGCCTTCGAGCAACATCTCGCGATAACGCGACTGGCGCAGGGCGATCGACTTGAGCTTGCTGGCCACCGGCAACAACACCAGGTTGGCACTGGCCACGCCGTAGATGGTGGCGACGAACGCCACGGCAATCCCGCTGCCCAGTTGCGACGGATCGGCCAGGTTGCCCATCACGTGGATCAAGCCCATCACCGCACCGATGATGCCGATGGTCGGCGCGTAGCCGCCCATGCTTTCAAAGACTTTGGCAGCGTTGATGTCGCGGCTTTCCTGGGTGTAGAAGTCCACTTCGAGGATGCTGCGAATCGCTTCCGGCTCGGCGCCGTCCACCAGCAGTTGCAGGCCTTTGCGGGCGTAGCTGTCGGGCTCGGCATCGGCCACGCCTTCCAGCCCGAGCAGGCCTTCCTTGCGCGCCGTGAGGCTCCAGTTGACCACGCGGTCGATGCCGCCCGGCAAGTCGACACGCGGCGGGAAGATAATCCAGATGAGGATCTGCATCGCGCGCTTGAACGAACTCATGGGCGACTGCAACAACGCCGCGCCCACGGTGCCGCCGATCACGATCAACGCCGCCGGGCCGTTGGCCAGGGCGCCCAGGTGGCCGCCTTCGAGGTAGTTGCCGCCGATAATCGCGACAAACGCCATGATGATGCCAATCAGGCTCAATACATCCATCAGAGGCAAGCCTCCACCAGGTGCTTGCCGATGTCGTCCAGGCTGTAGACGGCGTCGGCCAGGTCGGCCTTGACGATGGCCATGGGCATGCCATAGATCACGCAGCTGGCTTCATCCTGGGCCCAGATCGCGCTGCCGCCCTGCTTGAGCAGGCGCGCGCCTTCACGGCCATCGGCGCCCATGCCGGTCAACACCACCGCCAAAACTTTGTCGCCGTAGGATTTGGCCGCAGACCCGAAGGTGATATCCACACACGGCTTGTAGTTCAGGCGTTCGTCGCCCGGCAGGATTTTGATCGCACCACGGCCATCGACCATCATCTGCTTGCCACCGGGGGCCAGCAGCGCCAGACCCGGACGCAGGATGTCGCCATCCTCGGCTTCCTTGACGCTGATGCGGCACAGCTTGTCCAGGCGCTCGGCGAACGCCTTGGTGAACGCGGCCGGCATGTGCTGGATCAACACGATCGGCGCCGGGAAGTTGGCCGGCAATTGGGTCAACACCCGCTGCAAGGCCACCGGGCCGCCGGTGGACGTACCGATGGCCACCAGCTTGTAGGCCTTGCGCTTGGGCGCAGGTGAATGCGCGGCGGGCGCAGCCGTACGCACCGGGGCGGCGGCCGGGCGCGCAACCGGTGCCGGCGCCGGGCGACCAAAGGTGCTCGGGGCGGCCGGTGGCGGCGTAACGGGAGCGGGCGCCGGCGCACTGAACAGGCTGCGACGGTTACTGCGGGAGATGCTGTGCACCTTCTCGCAGAGCATCTGCTTGACCTTCTCGGGGTTGCGCGAGATGTCTTCGAAATTCTTCGGCAGGAAGTCCACCGCGCCGGCATCCAGCGCATCCAGGGTGACCCGGGCGCCTTCGTGGGTCAGCGAGGAGAACATCAACACCGGCGTCGGGCAGCGCTGCATGATGTGCCGCACCGCCGTGATGCCGTCCATCATCGGCATCTCGTAGTCCATGGTGATCACGTCCGGCTTGAGCGCCAGGGCCTGATCGATCGCCTCTTTGCCGTTGGTGGCCGTGCCGACCACCTGGATATTGGAATCCGATGAAAGAATTTCCGAGACGCGGCGGCGGAAGAAACCCGAATCGTCCACCACCAGGACCTTGACTACCATAAACACTCCGTTAGGCCGGGCGAGGGACAACCGCCCTGCCCGGGCCGAATCAAATACGCCGTGCGGCGTAACGCTTGAGCATGCTCGGAACATCCAGAATCAGCGCGATCCGACCGTCACCGGTAATGGTCGCACCCGACATGCCCGGGGTTCCCTGCAGCATTTTGCCCAAAGGCTTGATGACCACTTCTTCCTGGCCCACCAGTTGATCGACCACGAAGCCGATACGCTGGGTGCCCACGGACAGAATCACCACATGGCCTTCGCGCTGCTCTTCATGCTTGGCCGAAGCCACCAGCCAGCGCTTGAGGTAGAACAGCGGCAACGCCTTGTCGCGCACGATCACCACTTCCTGGCCGTCCACCACGTTGGTGCGCGACAGGTCGAGGTGGAAGATTTCGTTGACGTTGACCAGCGGGAAGGCGAACGCCTGGTTGCCCAGCATCACCATCAGGGTCGGCATGATCGCCAGGGTCAACGGCACCTTGATGACGATCTTCGAGCCCTGGCCCTTGGTCGAGTAGATGTTGATCGAGCCGTTGAGCTGGCTGATCTTGGTCTTCACCACGTCCATGCCCACGCCACGGCCCGACACGTCGGAAATCTCGGTCTTGGTGGAGAAGCCCGGGGCGAAGATCAGGTTGTAGCACTCGGTGTCGGTGAGGCGGTCGGCGGCGTCCTTGTCCATCACCCCACGCTTGACTGCAATGTTGCGCAGTACCGTGGGGTCCATGCCTTTGCCGTCATCGGTGATCGACAGCAGGATATGGTCGCCTTCCTGTTCGGCCGCCAGGATCACTTTGCCCTGGCGGTTCTTGCCCGAGGCTTCGCGCTCTTCCGGCGTCTCGACACCGTGGTCGACGGCGTTGCGCACCAAGTGGACCAGCGGGTCGGCCAGGGCCTCGACAAGGTTTTTGTCGAGGTCGGTTTCTTCACCCACCAGTTCCAGGTTGATCTCTTTCTTGAGCTGGCGTGCCAGGTCGCGAACCAGGCGCGGGAAACGGCCGAAGACTTTCTTGATCGGCTGCATCCGGGTCTTCATGACGGCGGTCTGCAGGTCTGCGGTGACCACGTCGAGGTTCGACACGGCCTTTTGCATGGCCTCGTCGCCACTGTTCAGGCCCAGGCGCACCAGGCGGTTACGCACCAGCACCAGTTCGCCGACCATGTTCATGATGTCGTCCAGGCGCGCGGTATCAACCCGCACGGTGGTTTCGGCTTCACTGGCCGGTTGCTTGTCCGGGGCCGGGGCAGCCGTGGCAGCCCGGGCCGGTGCTGGAGCCGGAGCCGGAGCCGCTTTCGCTGCGACAGGCGCGGCAGCCTTGGCGGCAGGAGCCGGTGTTGCGACAGCTGCGGCAGCAGCCGGTGCAGCAGCGCCGACCACTTCGGTGAACTTGCCCTTGCCGTGCAGTTCATCCAGCAGGGCTTCGAATTCGTGATCGGAGATCAGTCCATCGGCGGCCGGCGCAGCAGCGGGTGCCGCAGGCGCGGCGGCCGTTGCAGCGACTTCCGGCAGAGCCTCGGCGGCAAACGAGCCTTTGCCGTGCAACTGGTCCAGCAGCGCTTCAAATTCGTCGTCGGTGATTTCATTGCTGACGGGCGCCGCGACTTCCGTTGGCGCTGGCGCTGCGGCCACCGCGTCCGGGGCAAACTGGCCCTTGCCGTGCAACTGGTCGAGCAACGACTCGAACTCGGCGTCGGTAATGTCTTCGGTGGTCGGCACCATGGCCGGCGCACTGGCTACCGGCGCTTCGGCTTCGGCCTTGACGGCGTTCAGCGAGTCCAGCAGTTGTTCAAATTCGCTGTCGGTCACGTCGCCCGCAGGCTCGGCAACCGGCTCAGCCACCGCTTCCACCACGGGAGCGTTGGCCGCAGGTTCCGCCAGGCGCGCCAGGGCGGCCAGCAGTTCCGGCGTGGCGGCAGTGATCGGTGCGCGCTCGCGCACTTCACTGAACATGCCGTTGACCGCGTCCAGTGCTTCCAGGATCACGTCCATCAGTTCCGAGTCGACGTGCCGCTCACCCTTGCGCAGGATGTCGAACACGTTCTCGGCGATGTGACAGCACTCCACCAGCTCGTGGAGCTGGAGGAAGCCGGCGCCCCCTTTTACAGTATGAAAACCGCGAAAAATTGCATTGAGCAGGTTCGCATCATCCGGTCGGCTTTCCAGCTCGACCAGTTGTTCGGACAGTTGCTCTAAAATTTCGCCGGCCTCTACAAGGAAATCCTGAAGGATTTCTTCATCGGCGCCGAAGCTCATGGGTGTGCTCCTTAGAAGCCTAAACTGGACAGCAAATCGTCTACGTCGTCTTGCCCGGATACAACGTCTTCACGTTTATCGGCATGAATCTGCGGACCTTCACCCTTGGCGAGGTGTTTTTGTGGATCTTTTTCAGAAAGGATCGCTGCGCGGTCATGTTCGATGCCGGCAAACCGGTCGACCTGGCCCGCCATCAACACCAGTTTGAGCAGGTTGCTTTCCACTTCGGTGACCAGTTGGGTCACACGCTTGATCACCTGACCGGTGAGGTCCTGGTAATCCTGGGCCAGCAGAATGTCATTGAGGTTGCTGGAAACCGTGCGGTTTTCCTGCTCGCTGCGGGACAAAAAGCCCTCGACCCGACGCGCCAGCTCACGAAACTCCTCAGCGCCCACTTCCCGACGCATGAACCGGCCCCAGTCAGTGCTCAGGGCCTTGGCTTCACTGGCCATACCGTTGACCAGAGGCGTGGCGTTTTCCACCAGGTCCATGGTGCGGTTGGCCGCCGCCTCAGTCAGCCTGACCACGTAGGACAGGCGTTCGGTGGCATCCGTGATCTGCGAGATTTCCTCGGCCTGGGGCATGTGCGGGTCAATCTGAAAATTGACTATCGCACTGTGCAACTCACGGGTGAGCTTGCCCACTTCCTGGTACAGGCCGCGGTCACGGGTCTGGTTGAGCTCATGGATTAACTGCACCGCGTCGCCGAACTGGCCTCTTTCAAGGCTTTCGACGAGTTGATGAGCATGTTTTTTCAGGGTCGACTCAAAGTCGGCCTGCGATGATTCTTTATGCTCCATAGCTCCCCCGTGGCAGCATCAATGACCGATGCGTTCGAAGATCTTTTCGATCTTCTCTTTCAAGGCCAGTGCAGTGAATGGCTTGACCACGTAGCCGTTGACCCCGGCCTGGGCGGCTTCGATGATCTGTTCACGCTTGGCTTCAGCGGTCACCATCAGCACAGGCAGGCTGCGCAGTTTTTCATCAGCGCGCACGTGGCGCAGCAGATCGATACCGGTCATGCCCGGCATGTTCCAGTCCGTTACCAGAAAGTCGATGCTCCCGCTGTTGAGGATCGGAATCGCCGTAATACCGTCATCCGCCTCGACCGTGTTAGTGAACCCAAGGTCACGCAACAGGTTTTTTATGATCCGCCGCATCGTTGAGAAGTCATCAACGATGAGGATTTTCATGTTCTTGTCCAATTCGACCTCCAAGCAGTCTTAAACGCGCCCAGCACCTGGGCGCGCCATATCAATCAACAGGCGTTACACAAAAAGGACTACCGGGGGCGCACAACGGGCCAAGCCCGTCCGGGCGCAGGGCCTGGACGGTATCGTTCGCAGTGTCCCCACACTGCCTGTCAGCGCGCTCGCCACTCTCCCAAACGCCCCCGCAAGCGGGCCGCGCACTGGCTGTGTAACTGGCTGACCCGCGATTCGCTGACTCCCAGGACCTCACCGATTTCCTTGAGGTTCAGCTCTTCGTCGTAGTACAGCGCCAACACCAGTCGCTCACGCTCCGGCAAATTGGCTATCGCGTCCGCCAGCGCGCTCTGGAAGCGTTCATCTTCCAGGTCCCGTGACGGTTCGAGATGGGCACTCGCGCCGTCCTCGTGCAGCCCTTCATGTTCGCCGTCCTGTAAAAGGTCGTCGAAACTGAACAGCCGGCTGCCCAAGGTATCGTTCAAAATCCCGTAGTAATCGTCGAGACTCAATTGGAGTTCGGCCGCAACTTCATGATCTTTAGCGTCGCGACCGGTTTTTGCTTCAATTGAGCGAATTGCGTCACTCACCATCCGCGTATTGCGGTGCACTGATCGCGGCGCCCAATCACCTTTACGCACTTCATCGAGCATGGCCCCACGGATACGGATACCCGCGTATGTCTCGAAACTCGCGCCCTTGCTCGCGTCGTACTTGGTCGACACTTCAAGCAGGCCGATCATCCCGGCCTGGATCAAGTCCTCGACCTGCACGCTGGCAGGCAAGCGCGCCAGCAGGTGATAGGCAATGCGCTTGACCAGGGGCGCATAGCGCTCGATCAATTCGACTTGACTGTCACGTGCCGACTTCTTGTAAAGGTTGTAGCCGCTGGCTGTCATAGCACCGGTCCTGCGCTCGTCTGATGCACCAATCGCTCGACGAAAAACTCCAGATGCCCCCGGGGATTGGCGGGCAACGGCCAGGTATCGACCTTCTGGGCAATAGCCTTGAACGCCAATGCGCACTTCGAACGAGGGAACGCTTCATAGACCGCACGCTGCTTTTGCACGGCCTTGCGCACACACTCGTCGTAAGGAACTGCGCCAACGTATTGTAAGGCGACATCGAGGAAGCGATCCGTGACCTTGGTCAACTTGGCGAACAGATTCCGCCCTTCCTGCGGGCTTTGGGCCATGTTGGCCAGCACGCGGAAGCGGTTCATGCCGTAGTCGCGGTTGAGCAGTTTGATCAGGGCGTAGGCGTCGGTGATCGAGGTGGGTTCGTCGCACACCACCAGCAACACTTCCTGGGCTGCGCGCACGAAACTGACCACCGACTCGCCGATCCCGGCGGCGGTGTCGATCACCAGTACGTCGAGGTTGTCGCCAATGTCGCTGAACGCCTGAATCAGGCCGGCATGTTGCGCCGGGCTCAGGTGCACCATGCTCTGGGTGCCGGAAGCGGCCGGCACGATGCGAATCCCGCCGGGGCCTTGCAACAGTACGTCGCGCAGCTCACAGCGGCCTTCGATGACATCGGCCAGGGTATGTTTGGGCGTCAGTCCCAGCAGAACGTCGACGTTCGCCAGCCCCAGGTCAGCATCCAGCAGCATGACGCGACGGCCAAGCTCTGCCAGGGCCAGGGACAAATTCACTGACACGTTAGTTTTTCCGACGCCACCTTTGCCGCCGGTCACCGCGATCACCTGTACGGGATGCATGCTGCCCATTTTATTTCTTTACCTTGTCTTGCTTAGACGCAGGCTACATAAGTTGGCCGCGCGAACTGCTGGCAGGCCATCGATGTAGATACTTTTCACTGTCATTTTTAAATAGAAAGCCATGATGCCTCAGCCAACTCGCTTGTTCGGGCTGTGGTAGAGGTCAGCAAACATGTCAGCCATAGCTTCCTCACTGGGTTCTTCCTGCATTTGCACGCTGACAGCCCGGCTGACCAACTGATGACGGCGCGGCAGATGCAGATCATCCGGGATCCGCGGCCCGTCGGTCAGGTAGGCGACCGGTAATTCATGACTGATTGCCAGGCTCAATACTTCGCCCAGGCTTGCCGTCTCATCCAGTTTAGTCAGGATGCAACCCGCCAGCCCGCAGCGCTTGTAGCTGTGGTAGGCGGCGGTCAATACCTGCTTCTGGCTGGTAGTGGCAAGCACCAAATAGTTTCTGGATTTGATCCCGCGCCCGGCCAGGCTTTCCAGCTGCATGCGCAGGGCCGGGTCGCTGGCTTGCAGGCCGGCGGTGTCGATCAGCACCACGCGCTTGCGCAGCAATGGGTCGAGGGCGTTGGCCAGGGACTGGCCCGGGTCGACGTGGGTCACCGGCACATTGAGGATGCGGCCCAGGGTCTTGAGTTGTTCCTGGGCGCCGATGCGGTAGCTGTCCATGCTCACCAGCGCGATGTTCTGGGCGCCGTACTTGAGCACGTAACGTGCGGCCAGCTTGGCCAGGGTGGTGGTCTTGCCCATGCCGGCCGGGCCGACCATGGCAATCACACCGCCTTCTTCCAGGGGTTCGATTTCCGGGGTGACGATCATCCGCGCCAGGTGGGCCAGGAGCATGCGCCAGGCCTGGCGAGGTTCTTCAATTTGGGTGGTCAGTTGCAGCAGGTCGCGGGACAACGGGCCGGAAAGGCCAATGCGTTGCAGGCGACGCCACAGGTTGGCCTGTTGTGGCTGGCTGCCCTGCAACTGGTTCCAGGCCAGCGAACCCAGCTGCACTTCCAGCAGTTCACGCAGGCCGTTGAGTTCGAAACGCATCGAGTCGAACACCCGCTGGTCTACCGCCGGCGCCGGGGCTGGCGCAGCAGGACGCGGTGGTTCAACAAAAGTCGGCTCTACCAGCGGCTCGGACGCGGTCAACGGCAGCCCGGCGAACAGCTGGCGATTGGTGGAGGCGTCGCTGTCGCCACGCATGCTCAGTTCAGCCTGGGCCGAGACAATGCGCGAAGCGGTCTTGCGCAGCTCGTCTTCCAGTTCCATGTTCGGCACGCGCGGCGCCAGGGCCGAGGGTTTGTAATCCAGGGCAGCCGTCAGCTCCACACCGCCGGCAATACGACGGTTACCGATAATCGCAGCGTCGGCGCCCAACTCATCACGTACCAGTTTCATGGCCTGACGCATATCGGCGGCGAAAAAACGCTTCACTTGCATATCCCACTACCTCAGCCGTTGGGCCCTACTGTCGCGACGATAGTCACTTGCTTATTGTCAGGAATTTCCTGGTAAGCCAATACGTGCAAATTCGGTATAGCCAGGCGTCCAAACCGCGACAACATCGCCCGGACGGGGCCAGCCACCAGCAGGATCACCGGATGGCCTTCCATTTCCTGGCGCTGCGCGGCCTCGATCAACGAACGTTGCAGCTTCTCTGCCATGCTTGGCTCCAGCAACACGCCCTCATCAGCGCCCTGCCCAGCCTTCTGAATACTATTGAGCAATATTTGTTCCAACCTTGGTTCCAAGGTGATAACAGGCAGCTCGGAGTCAAGCCCTACAATGCTTTGGACGATTGCACGCGACAATCCGACGCGCACTGCGGCCACCAGGGCGGCAGTATCTTGACTCTTGGCGGCATTGTTGGCGATAGCTTCGGCAATGCTGCGAATGTCCCGCACCGGCACCTGCTCGGCCAACAGCGCTTGCAGCACCTTGAGCAGTTGCGAGGTGGACAGCACACCCGGTACCAACTCTTCGGCGAGTTTTGGCGAGGCCTTGGCCAGCAATTGCAAGAGTTGCTGGACTTCTTCGTGGCCAATCAGCTCGTGGGAGTGCTTGTACAGAATCTGGTTGAGGTGGGTGGCGACCACAGTGCTGGCGTCGACCACGGTGTAGCCCAGCGACTGCGCCTGGCTGCGCTGGCTGATTTCGATCCATACCGCTTCCAGGCCAAAAGCCGGATCTTTGGCGGTAATCCCGTTGAGGCTGCCAAACACCTGGCCCGGGTTGATCGCCAGTTCGCGGTCCGGGTAGATCTCGGCCTCGGCCAGAATCACCCCCATCAGGGTCAGGCGGTAGGCGCTCGGGGCCAGGTCGAGGTTGTCGCGAATGTGCACGGTGGGCATCAGGAAGCCCAGGTCCTGGGACAACTTCTTGCGCACGCCCTTGATCCGCGCCAGCAATTGCCCGCCCTGGTTGCGATCCACCAGGGGAATCAGGCGGTAGCCGACTTCCAGGCCGATCATGTCGATCGGGGTCACGTCGTCCCAGCCCAACTCCTTGGTTTCCAGGGCGCGGGCCGGCGATGGCAGCAGTTCCTGCTGGCGCGCCACTTCCTGCTGGGCAATCACCTTGATGTTGTTTTGTTTTTTCCAGAACAGGTAGGCACCGCCGGCGGCCATGGCGGCCATGCTCAGGAACGAGACATGGGGCATGCCCGGCACGATGCCCATGATCGCCATGATGCCTGCCGCCACCGCCAGCGCCTTGGGCGAGGCAAACATCTGCCGGCTGATCTGCTTGCCCATGTCTTCGGAGCCCGAAGCACGGGTCACCATGATCGCCGCAGCTGTAGATAACAACAGTGATGGCAATTGCGCCACTAAACCGTCACCGATGGTCAGCAGGGCGTAAACCTTGCCGGCGTCGCCGAAGGTCATGCCGTGCTGAAAGATGCCGACCGCCATGCCGCCGATCAGGTTGATAAACAGAATCAACAGGCCGGCGATGGCGTCGCCGCGCACGAATTTGCTGGCACCGTCCATAGAACCGTAGAACTCGGCTTCCTGGGCGACTTCAAGGCGACGGGCCTTGGCCTGGTTCTGGTCGATCAGGCCGGCGTTGAGGTCGGCGTCGATCGCCATCTGCTTGCCGGGCATCGCGTCGAGGGTAAAACGCGCGCTCACCTCGGAAATCCGCCCGGCGCCCTTGGTCACGACCACGAAGTTGATGATCATCAAGATCGCAAAAACCACGATACCGACCACGTAGTTACCGCCGATCACCACCTCACCGAAGGCCTGGATCACCTTGCCCGCGGCGGCGTGGCCGTCCTGGCCATGGAGCATCACCACCCGGGTGGAAGCCACGTTAAGCGCCAGCCGCAGCAGGGTGGCGATCAGCAGGATGGTCGGGAATACCGCGAAATCCAGCGGCCGCAGGGCGTATACGCACACCAGCAACACGACGACCGACAGCGCAATGTTGAAGGTGAAGAACACATCCAGCAGGAACGGCGGCATCGGCAACATCATCATTGCCAGCATCACCAGCAACAACAACGGCACACCCAGATTGCCTCGCGAGAGGTCAGTCAGGGTGCCACGGGCCGTGCTGAGCATTTGAGAGCGATCCACCGGTATTCCTCGTTTCCTTGAAGCAAACTTTTGACGCCGGGAAGCGTCCTGGAGGCGGTATTGCAAGAAGCCTTCCAACTTTTGCTTGAGGAAGCAGATCGTTCCGGCGGCCAGCAACGACATACCGCCGCGTGCACATCACCTGTGGCGAGGGAGCTTGCTCCCTCGCCACGCTGATTGAGGTAGCGCCCTCGCCCGCGACTTACACGGTGCGAGATGCAATTGCGGGAACGCTCAGGGGGATTTCTGTTGTTTGGGCGGACGCCTTCGCGAGCAAGCCCGCTCCCACATTTGACCGCGTTTCTACAGGATATACACGGTCAAATGTGGGAGCGGGCTTGCTCGCGAAGAGGCCAGGAGGGACGCTACAAAATCAGGAATCCCGACGCAAATCCGGCGGAATCGGCAGGTCCTTCAGCGGATCCGGCCGCTTGCCCTTGCCCGCCCGGTACTGGCGGATCTGATACACGTACGCCAACACCTGAGCCACCGCCAGATACAACCCGGCCGGAATTTCCTGGTCCAGGTCGGTGGAGTAGAAGATCGACCGCGCCAACTCCGGCGATTCCAGCAGCAGGATGTCATTGGCTACCGCAATCTCGCGGATTTTCAACGCCGTGAAATCACTGCCCTTGGCCAGCAACATCGGCGCCCCACCCTTCTCCGGGTCGTACTTGAGCGCCACGGCGTAGTGGGTCGGGTTGGTGATGACCACATCGGCATCGGGCACCGAGGCCATCATCTTGCGCTGGGACATCTCGCGCTGCAGCTGGCGAATCCGCTGCTTGACCTCGGGCCGGCCTTCCTGGTCCTTGTGCTCGTCGCGCACTTCCTGCTTGGTCATCAGCAGTTTCTTGTGGCTTTCCCACAGCTGGATCGGCGCATCCACCGCAGCAATGAGGATCAGCCCGCAAGCCATCCACAGCGAGCTCCAGCCCACCACTTGCACACTGTGGATGATCGCCAGCTCGATCGGCTCATGGGCGATGCGCAGCAGGTCGTCGATGTCGGACGACAACACCGTCAACGCCACAAACAGGATCAGGATGAACTTGGCCAAGGCCTTGAGCAGCTCCACCAGGGCCTTGGTGGAAAACATCCGCTTGAGCCCGGCCGCCGGGTTCATCCGGCTGAATTTGGGCGCCAGGCTGCCGGCGGCAAACAGCCAGCCGCCGAGGGAAATCGGGCCGATCAGGGCCGCCAGCAACAAGGTGATGAGGATCGGCTGCACCGCGAGGATCGCGATCTTGCCCGAGTGCAGCAGGTACAAACCCATGGCCCCCGGGCTCAGCAGCACGTCGCGGGGCAGGGAGAAATTCAGGCGCATCAACTCCATCAGGTCCAGGGCCAGGCCACCGCCGTAGATCAGCAGGCCGCCGGAACCGGCGAGCATGATCGCCAGGGTGTTGAGCTCTTTGGAGCGGGCAATCTCGCCCTTTTCCCGGGAGTCCTTTTTACGTTTCTCCGTGGGGTCTTCTGTCTTGTCCTGGCCACTCTCGCTCTCGGCCATGGCTTACCGCGCCCGCGCCAAGTCACGTAAAAACTGCAAGGCGTCGGTCGCCAGCGGTTGATACTGATTGAGAATGTCAGCCATGCCGACCCAGAAAATCCCCATGCCCAGCACCAGGGTCAACGGGAAACCGATGGAGAAGATGTTCAACTGCGGCGCCGCCCGGGTCATCACGCCAAAGGCGATGTTGACCACCAGCAGCGCAGTGATCGCCGGCAATACCAGCAGCAAGGATGCACCGAGCACCCAGCTCAAGCGCCCCACCAGCTCCCAGAAATGATTGACCACCAACCCGCTGCCCACCGGCAAGGTGGTGAAACTTTCGGTCATCACCTCGAACACCACCAGGTGGCCGTTCATGGCCAGGAACAGCAAGGTCACCAGCATCGTCAGGAATTGCCCGATCACCGCCACCGACACGCCGTTGGTAGGGTCGACCATGGACGCGAAGCCCATGCCCATCTGGATCGAGATGATCTGCCCGGCGATCACGAAGGCCTGGAAGAACAGCGTCAGGGAGAAGCCCAGCAAGGCGCCGATGATGATTTGCTCGGCGATCAGCATCATTGCACTGAGGTCCAGGGCATTCACCGGTGGCATCGGCGGCAAGCCCGGCACGATGACCACGGTGATCGCCACCGCGAAATACAGGCGGATGCGCCGTGGTACCAGGGTGGTGCCGAACACCGGCATGGTCATCAGCACGGCCGTGACCCGGAACAACGGCAGGATGAACGAGGCCACCCAGGTGCTGATCTGGGTGTCGGTCAAGGCCAGCATCGAATTCACGGGGTCAGCCGATCAACTGCGGAATACTGCCGTACAGCTGCAGGATGTATTCCATGAAGGTTTGCACCAGCCACGGGCCGGCGACGATCAGGGTGATCAGCATCACCAGCAGGCGCGGCAAAAAGCTCAGGGTCTGTTCGTTGATCTGGGTCGCGGCCTGGAACATCGCCACCAACAGGCCCACCAACAGGCTCGGCACCACCAGTACGGCGACCATCATGGTGGTCAGCCACAGGGCTTCGCGAAACAGGTCGACTGCTACTTCTGGCGTCATGGCCTACACCCCACCGAAACTGCCGGCCAGGGTGCCGATTATCAGCGCCCACCCGTCCACCAACACAAACAGCATGATCTTGAACGGCAACGAAATGATCAGCGGCGACAGCATCATCATACCCATGGCCATCAGCACACTCGCCACGACGAGGTCGATGATCAGGAACGGAATGAAGATCATGAAGCCGATCTGGAACGCGGTCTTCAACTCCGAGGTCACGAACGCCGGCACCAGGATGGTCAGCGGTGCCATGTCGGGGCTGGCGATGTCGGTACGCTTGGACAACCGCACAAACAACTCGAGGTCGCTGGAACGGGTCTGCGACAGCATGAAATCCTTGATCGGGCCCTGGGCCTTGTCGATCGCATCCTGGGCGGTCATTTTCTCCGCCAGGTACGGTTGCAGGGCTTGCTGGTTCACCTTGTCGAACACCGGCGCCATGATGAACAGCGTCAGGAACAGCGCCATGCCGGTGAGGATCTGGTTCGACGGCGTCTGTTGCAGGCCGAGGGCCTGACGCAGGATCGAGAACACGATGATGATGCGGGTGAAGCTGGTCATCAGCATCACGAACGCGGGGATGAAGCTCAGCGCGGTCATGATCAGCAGGATCTGCAGGCTGACCGAATACTCCTGCGCGCCCGCCGCGTTAGTGCCCAGGGTGATCGCCGGGATCGACAATGGGTCTGCTGCGTACGCCAGCGGCGCTGCCAGCAACAGCATGAGCGTCAATAAAACGCGCATTACTTCTTATCCTTCTGATCCTTGCCCAGCAACTCCATGAGGCGCTGGGCGAATTCCGGCGTGGCCGCTTGGGTCTGGGCCACTTCCACAGGCGACTTGAGCACGTGCAACGGGGTGATGCGACCGGGGGTGATGCCCAGCAGGATCTGCTCGTCGCCGACCTGCACCAGCACCAGCCTGTCCCGCGGGCCAAGGGCGCGTGAACCCACCAGCTCGATGACCTGGGCATTGCCCGGGCCGATGCGCTGCACGCGGCGCAGCACCCAGGCGAGCACGAAGATCAGCCCCACCACCAGCAACAACCCCAGCACCAACTGGGTGAGTTGCCCGCCCACACCGCTGCCGAGTGCCGGCGCAGCCGCCTGGGCAACCGGTTCTGCTGCCATTACGCTCAAGGGCAGCGTCGATAACAGTCCTACCAATGAGCGCTTCATATCAACGCAACTTCTTGATGCGTTCGCTCGGGCTGATCACGTCGGTCAGGCGGATGCCGAACTTCTCGTTGACCACCACCACTTCGCCATGGGCGATCAGCGTGCCGTTGACCAGCACGTCCAGCGGCTCGCCGGCCAGGCGGTCCAGCTCGATCACCGACCCCTGGTTGAGCTGCAGCAGGTTGCGGATGTTGATTTCGGTGCTGCCGACTTCCATGGAGATCGACACCGGGATGTCGAGGATCACGTCCAGGTTCGGACCGTCGAGGGTCACCGGGTCATTGTTCTTCGGCACGCTGCCGAACTCTTCCATGGGAAGGCGGTTGCCGACCGGTGCAGTGGCCGCATCGGCCGCCAGCAGTGCATCGATATCGTCCTGGCCAACATCGCCGGTTTCTTCCAGGGCAGCCGCCCACTCGTCAGCCAGGGCCTGGTCTTCGGCGGAAGTGTTTTCGTGTTCGGTAGCCATTACATGTCCTCGGCGGAGCAGAAATTAAGGTGGATCAGCGACGGTTGATCGGTTCGATCACTTGCAACGCCAGGTTGCCTTTGTGAGAACCGAGCTTGACCTTGAACGACGGCACGCCGTTGGCGCGCATGATCAGTTCTTCCGGCAGGTCGACGGGAATCACATCCCCCGGCTGCATGTGCAAAATATCCCGCAAACGCAGCTGGCGACGGGCCACGGTGGCGCTCAGGGGTACGTCGACGTCCAGCAGGTCTTCGCGCAGGGCTTTCACCCAGCGTTCGTCCTGGTCGTCGAGGTCGGACTGGAAACCGGCATCGAGCATCTCGCGCACCGGCTCGATCATCGAGTACGGCATGGTCACGTGCAGGTCGCCGCCGCCGCCATCGAGTTCGATGTGGAAGGTGGAGACCACAATGGCTTCGCTGGGGCCGACGATGTTGGCCATGGCCGGGTTCACTTCCGAGTTGATGTACTCGAAATTGACTTCCATAATCGCCTGCCAGGCTTCCTTCAAGTCGATGAAGGCCTGCTCCAGCACCATGCGCACCACCCGCAACTCGGTCGGGGTGAATTCACGGCCTTCGATCTTGGCGTGACGGCCATCGCCGCCGAAGAAGTTGTCCACCAGCTTGAACACCAGCTTGGCGTCGAGGATGAACAGCGCGGTGCCGCGCAGCGGCTTGATCTTCACCAGGTTGAGGCTGGTGGGCACGTACAGCGAGTGCACGTACTCACCGAACTTCATCACCTGCACGCCGCCCACTGCCACGTCCGCCGAGCGGCGCAGCATGTTGAACATGCTGATACGGGTGTAACGGGCAAAACGCTCGTTGATCATTTCCAGGGTCGGCATGCGTCCACGGACGATGCGATCCTGGCTGGTCAGGTCGTAGCTTTTGACGCTGCCGGGCTCGGCAGCCATTTCGGTCTGTACCAGACCATCGTCGACGCCATGGAGCAGCGCATCGATTTCATCCTGGGACAGCAGGTCCTGCACGGCCATGTCGTGATCCTACTGCAATACGAAATTAGTGAAGAGCACCTGCTCGATCACCGGTTTGCCGACTTCCTTCTGGGCCACTTCCTGCACGCTGGCAGTGACCTTCTGGCGCAGCATTTCCTGGCCCACCGGGGTGGCGAGGGTGTCGAAGGGTTGGGCGGAAAACAGCATCACCAGGTTGTTGCGGATCACTGGCATGTGCACCTTGAGGGCATCCAGGTCTGCCTGGTTACGCGCCAGCAGGGTAATGCTCACCTGCAGGTAGCGTTGACGGCCGTTCTGATTGAAGTTGGCGACAAACGCCGGCAGCATCGGCTCGAAGATTGCCGGTTGCTTGACGTTGGGGTTGACCTCGGCCGTGGCGGCCGGTTTGCTCTGGGCACTGTGCATAAAGTACCAGGTAGCCCCCACGGACAGGCCGATCGCCAGCAACAAGGCCAGGACAATCAGCAGGATAAGCTTGAGCTTGCCCTTGCCTGCGGGTGCTTTTGCTGCGTCGTCGCTCTTCGCCATGCCAATAATCCGTCACTATTCTGGGATTCATAGTTCTGGGGAAAGGCAAGAGCAAGTGTTATGCCAGAGTTGTCAGTTCGGTCACGGTTTCGCCGACACTGCAAAACCAATGTGGGAGCGGGCTTGCTCGCGAAAGCGGTGGATCAGCACCTGTAACTGTGACTGACACTCCGTATTCGCGAGCAAGCCCGCTCCCACATTTTGATCATCGCCAGGCCTCGGATCAGGCGTAGTAGTCCACGGCACTGGAGCCAATCACCGACTGCACCACCGGCGCGGCCACTTCAGCCACCTCACCGATACCGCCGCCATCAACCCCATCACCCCGCCCGCCGCTGCCGCTGACGCCGCGAGCCTGGTTCTGCTGTTGCTGGTCCTGGCCCTGCTGCCCCTGCCAGCCACGGGACTGGTCGGACACGTTAACGTCGACCTGGCCCATGCCCTGCTGGGCAAACATCTCCCGCAGGCGGCCCGATTGGCTTTCCAGGGCTTCACGCACCACCGCATGGCCGCTCATGAAGGTGACTTGCGCCTGCTGGTCGGCGGACATCTTCACGCTGATGTCCAGGCGACCCAGCTCAGCGGGCTGCAACTGGATCTCTGCCGACTTGAGGTTGGCGCTGGACAGGTACATGACCCGGTTCACCACCTCATCGGTCCAGCCACTCTGGTGCATGGCCAATGGCGCGTTGGCCACCGGCGGCAGGGCATTCGCAGTTTTCGGCGTGGCAGCCTGGGTCAGCGCGGCGAGTCGGTTGGCGAAGTCATCGACACGGGTGTCGCTGCTGGCGTCCTTCAAATCCTTGAGGCCGCCGTCGATCAGACCGGCGAAGGCTTTGTCGCCGCCCTGGTCGGTGCTGTCCTTGGACGCTTGCTGGTCGACCATATTGGCCAGGCCTGTGACGAAGTTTTGCGCGGCGGTCGGCTGATCCTGGGTCGGGGCCGGGGCGGTTTTTGCCGGGGCCTGGCTGCTGGCGGACACGTGTCCGCCCTGTTCCATGGCCAGGCGCACGGCAGGCATTGCATCCAGCGGATCGGCCTCGGGATCGAAGGCGGGCTTGGCGTCGTCGGTCGCGGCCATCGGTGGCGCCACGACTGGCTGGTTTTTGTCATCCTTCGCGGTGGCCGGCGTCGGGGTCTCGACGGGCGCCGGCGTAGCGGGGACGGGGACAGGGACTACCGCGGCTATCAGCGCCGGGTCTACGGCGGGGTCGACCGGAGGTTGCTGGGCCAGGGACGGATCGTCTGCCGGGGCATCGTCGTCTGACTTGGCGGTGGTGTCCGGGGTGTCCGCCTTGGCCGGCGGGTTGGCAGGCAAAGTCTTGCCGTTATCGGCAACCGATGGGGTACCGGCGGCAGGCTTGTCGTTGTTGGCGGCGGGCTTGGGGCTGTTGTCCGCAGGCTTGTCGCGGGTGGATTTGATGGGGGTGTCGGCAGGTTTTGCCGCAGGCGCAGGGGCCTGGTTGGCGAACACCTGAGCGAAGCCCGGGGCCTTGTCCCGCGGGTTCGCAGCCACTGCCGGTGGATTGGCAGCGGGCGCTTGAGGCTTGGCCGCAAGGGCTGCCTGAAGGAGCGAATTCGGGGTGATTGCCATAGTCAAGAGTCTCCGCCGCACAGGGGTCGAGGGTGCGGTAACAGGAGATAGAGCAAGAGTTGGGCCAGGTTTTGGTTTAAGGGTGCATATCCGTTATTTGGGTGATGGCTTATATGGGGTCTTGAGTGTTGAAGAGCAAAAGCAACAGCCAAATCAAAAGCGGGCACGGTCCAAATGTGGGAGCGGGCTTGCTAGCGAAGGTCGTTAACGATGACGCGGGCATTCTGGATGAACGCGGCGCTCTCAGGTTTTTCGCGAGCAAGCCCGCTCCCACAGAAAAGCAGCTCTGCTTTCGCTCTGTTTTTTGATGGGGCAGAGCGCTTTGGTTACTGTGCCGCTTTTGCAAAGTGACTCGCTGCAAGAGCGAAACCATAAGCCGCCGTTACCGAAGAAACGGATATACACACCAAAAGCGTCAGAGCTGAAACCGCTCCCGCTCATGCTCATACAACGGCCGCACCAGCGCGAATTCATGGTCAATCTCATCCACCAACTGCGCCAAATCCGCAACCACAGGCTTGGCGGACTTATCCTCGAGCAACTGACAAAGCTCAGCCAACCGCACCGCCCCAAGATTACCGCTACTCCCCTTGAAGCTATGCGCAATCCGCCCAAGCGCCTTGGCATCATCCCGAGCCCGGCGCAACGCCTCTACCCGCTTTTGCGAGTCATCGAGAAAAGTGTCGAGCAGCTTCGGATACTCGCCCTCCATGACCTCCTGCAAGCCAGTCAGCACATCGGGGTCCAGATGAATCTCTGCCACTTGTTCGCTCCTTGATCAAGAATCGGCGGATTATGCCAGAGCCTTCCATGAAAACTCCACGCACACACACCGCCCGCCGTCAGACCAGCCTACATCGCTGCTCAACTGACGCACCAGGCTCAATCCCCTACCAGACAGACGGTCAACATCCAGCGGCCTGGCCAGCACCTTATCCACATCAAACCCGGCCCCACTGTCCTCGATCCGCAGCGTCAGACACCCCCCCTCCCCGGTCGGCATCACATCCAGGTGCACCCGCACATACCCGCTATCCAACCGCGCCAGCCGCTCATTACGCTCGCGGTAATACGCAGCAAACCCCTGCGCATCCCGCTTGAGCCGCGAATCCAGCCCCAGCACACCATGTTCAAGCGCATTGGAATACAACTCCGCCATCACGCTGTACAACGCCCCGCTCTGCTCCCGCAGCCCATGAATCTCCAACAGCAACTGCAACAAATACGGCAAAGGGTTGTAGGACTTGAGCGTCTCGGCACGAAACTCAAAACTTACCGACCAATCCAGCGGCGACGACTGCCCACTGTCGGAATACACCACCGACGACGAACGCAACGGCTCATCCGCCTGCAGGCTGATCTCCACCATACTGATGTCATCGCGCACCTCACCGCGAAAACCCGCCAGGGCCTGTTCGATCTCCTCGAACAACCGGTCCGGCTCGCGATTGGCCGCAAACACCTGCTGCAACCGCTCGGCGCCAAACAACTGTTCATGGGCATCGGCAGTATCCAGCACACCATCCGACAGCAAAAACACTCGGTCACCCAGCGCCATCGGCCAGACTTCAGTGCAGTCATCAAACGCCTCGGCCGCCAGCACGCCCAATGGCAAATGCCGCGACACCAGCGGCGTGCGCTTGCCGGTGGTGACGTCATGCACGTAGCCGTCGGGCATGCCGCCGTTCCACACCTCTACCACCCGTCGCTGGGCGCTGAGGCACAGCAAGGTGGCACAACAGAACATGTCCACCGGCAGGATGCGCTTGAGCTTGGCGTTCATCTCCCGCAGGGTTTGCGCCAATCCGTAGCCCTTGGCAGTCATGCCGTAGAACACTTCCGCCAGGGGCATGGCGCCGACCGCCGCCGGCAAACCGTGGCCGGTAAAGTCCCCCAGCAGCACATGCATATCGCCCGACGGCGTGTACGCGGCCAACAGCAAATCGCCGTTGAACAGCGCGTAGGGCGACTGCACATAACGAATATTCGGCGCGGCGTTGATGCAGCCCGAGTGGGCCACCTTGTCGAACACCGCCTTGGCCACTCGCTGCTCCTGCAGCAGGTAGTCGTGGTGCCGGGCGATCAGGTCGCGTTGCTGCAACACCGTGGCCTGCAAGCGACGCAGGCGATCCATGGCATTGATCTTTGCCGCCAGGATCACCTGGTTATAGGGTTTGGCCAGGAAGTCGTCACCCCCGGCATCCAGGCACTGGGCCAGGGCTTCGCTCTCGCGCAGGGAGGTGAGGAAGATGATCGGCACCAGCGCCTCCCCCGCCAGTTGCTTGATCTGCCGGGCCGCCTCGAAGCCGTCCATCACCGGCATCAGGGCGTCCATCAACACCAACTGCGGCCGTTCACGGGTAAACACATCGACCGCTTCCTGGCCGTTGCTGGCGGTCAGCACCTGGTGGCCCTGGCGGCGCACGATGGTCGACAGCAACAACAGGTCGGCGGCGCTGTCTTCGGCGATCAACACCGTCAGCGCCTCGAGGACCGGGGCCAGGACGCTCAAGTGAGGTCGAACAGTTTGTCGAAGTTGGAAATGGCCAGGATCTTGCGCACATCGGAGTTGGCGTTGACCACCTGCACTTCGGCATTGTCGCCTCCGGCATGGTCACGCAACAGCAGGAGCATGCCCAGGGCCGAGCTGTCCATGTAGGTGGTTTCCTTCAAGTCCACCACGTAGATCTCGGGCACCTTGTAGAACCGCTCGTAGGCATCACGAAAGGCCTGGTGGCTACCGAAATCGAATCGCCCCCTGACGGTGATCGTCAACTTCGTCCCGTCCAGGGACACTTCTGATTCGACTGACATACGACTGCTTCCTTGTCATTGGCAATGTGCAACAAGGTGTAGCAGGTGATGGGGAAGTGGGCAAATCCGTGTAGGAGCGAGGGCGTGGTTAATAGGGGTTTTGGCGGGGAAGACGCTGGGACAATTCATCCAGCAGTTTCTGCTCGCGCTTGTCTTCCAGTGCACGGGCTTCGTCGATGTAGCGCTGCACCAGTTTGCGCAGGCCTTCGACCCGGGCATAGGCCTGTTGCCAGCTGTCGCGGGCCTTGTCGACGTTGGCCTGGTGCCAGGCCAGGCTCTGGCGCTGCTGGCCGACGGCGGTTTCCAACTGGTTGAGAAAGCCCTGGTAGCCCATCAGCCACTGCCCGGAGACGCCCTTGCTGCCACGCTCGATCCACTGCTGCTGATACTCGCCGCGAAAGCGCTCCAGGTCCCCCAGCTTGCTTTCCGCCAGGCGAACCTGGCCCTGGAAGTACCCCAGGCGCTGGACGGCGGTCTTTTCAGCTTTTTCGGCCATGTCCACTACCGGGGCAAGGCGCGCGGCGCGAGTGTTGGCCATGGTTTATCCGCCCGGCGCCGGCGCGAAGATGGTGCCCAGGTGTGCCTCGCTTTCACCCATGCTGATCTTGTCGTTGAGGCCCTGGCGCAGGTACGTCACCAGTTGCGGTTGCAGGGCAATCGCCAGGTCGGTCTCGCGATCGCCGCCGGCCACATAGGCGCCGACGCTGATCAGGTCGCGGCTCTGTTGATAACGCGACCACAGTTGCTTGAACTGCTGCGCGCGCATCATGTGCTCCGGGGTGACCACCGACGGCATCACCCGGCTGATGGAGGCTTCGATGTCGATGGCCGGGTAGTGCCCTTCTTCGGCCAGGCGCCGGGACAGCACGATGTGCCCGTCGAGCACGCCCCGCGCCGAGTCGGCAATCGGATCCTGCTGGTCATCGCCCTCGGAGAGTACGGTGTAGAACGCAGTGATCGAACCACCACCGGCTTCGGCGTTACCGGCACGCTCCACCAGCTTGGGCAGCTTGGCGAACACTGACGGCGGATAGCCCTTGGTGGCCGGCGGCTCGCCGATGGCCAGCGCAATTTCCCGCTGGGCCTGGGCGAAACGGGTCAGGGAGTCCATCAGCAACAGGACGTTCTTGCCCTTGTCGCGAAAATATTCGGCGATGCGCGTGCAGTACATCGCGGCGCGCAGGCGCATCAGCGGCGCGTCATCCGCCGGTGAGGCCACCACGACCGAACGCTTGAGGCCTTCTTCGCCGAGGCTGTGCTCGATGAATTCCTTCACCTCGCGGCCCCGCTCGCCGATCAGCCCGACCACGATGATGTCGGCCTCGGTAAAGCGCGTCATCATCCCCAGCAGCACCGACTTACCCACGCCGGTACCGGCGAAGAGGCCCAGGCGCTGGCCGCGGCCCACCGTCAATAAACCGTTGATGCTGCGAATGCCCACGTCCAGCGGCACGCTGATGGGGTTGCGCTTGAGCGGGTTGATGGTCGGGCCGTCCATCGGCACCCAGTCTTCGGCCTTCATCCCACCCTTGCCGTCGAGGGCGCGCCCGGCGCCATCCAGCACGCGGCCGAGCATGCTCATGCCCATCGGCAGGCGGCCGGTGTCGGCCAGCGGCACCACGCGAGCGCCGGGGGCAATGCCGGCAACGCTGCCGACGGGCATCAGGAATACTTTGCTGCCGGAGAACCCCATCACTTCGGCTTCGACCTGCACCGGGTGGTAGCTGTCGTCGTTGATCACCATGCAGCGGCTGCCCATGGCGGCGCGCAGGCCTTCGGCTTCCAGGGTCAGGCCGACCATGCGCAGCAGGCGGCCCTCCAGGATCGGCTGGCCGGGCAACTCGGTGACTTCGGCATAGCCACCCAGGCGCTTGGCGAAGCTGGTGCGGTCAAGGCGCATCGGGGGTGTCCAGCTCTACGCTCAAGTCCGGCTCTGCCGGGTGCAGCGCCTGCTCGTGCAACTGATCGAACAGCTTGGCCATGATCTGCGTGATGCGCGTCTCCACCGTGGCATCGATGCGGCTGTGCTCGGTCTCGACCCGGCAACCACCGGGCAGCAGCGCGGCGTCTTCGACGATGCGCCAGGTTTCTTCATGGCGCTCGCGCAGTGCTTTGACCTGTTCGAAATCCTGCGGGTTGATGTACAGCCGCACGTTGCCGACGCCCAGGGGCAGCAGCTTGAGGGCTTCGCGCATCACGCTTTCGATTTGCGTGGAGTCCAGGGCCAATTCGCGCTGAATCACCTGGCGGGTGATGTGCTCCACCAGCCCGACCATGGCTTTTTCAATCTGCGAGTCCTGCTCGGCGATGGGCTCGAACAGGCTGCCCATCAGGGTTTCCAGGCTGGCCAGCTTGACGCTCAGCGCGGCCTCGGCTTCCTGGCGGACCTTGAGAGTGGTGCTGCGAAAACCGTCCTTCTCGCCGGTGGAAAAACCTTCGTTGTAGGCTTCCTGGCGAATGCTTTCGAGCTCTTCCAGGGTCAGTGGCTGAACTTCCTCCAGCGGCACTTCTTCCATCTCGGCCGGGGGTTCTTCTACCGGCTCCGGCTCAGGCTCCGGGCGATGCGGGTCGAAACTGGGCAGCGACCAGACGTCGAACCCTCCGACGTCCCGTGCGCGAATCAGATCGCTGGGCGTCTCATCTTTGTTCGACATGCGCGGCGCCTTAAATCATTTCTTCGCCGCCCTTCCCACCGAGAACGATTTCTCCGGCTTCGGCCATACGGCGGGCAATGGTGAGGATTTCCTTCTGCGCAGTTTCCACGTCGCTGACGCGCACCGGGCCCTTGGCCTCGAGGTCGTCGCGCAACAGTTCGGAAGCCCGCTTGGACATGTTCTTGAAGATCTTTTCCTTGACGCCTTCGTCGGAGCCCTTGAGGGCCAGCACCAGCACGTCGGAGGACACTTCCCGCAGCAACGCCTGGATGCCACGGTCGTCGACATCGGAGAGGTTGTTGAACACGAACATGAGGTCTTCGATCTGCACCGACAGGCTGTCGTCGATCTCGCGGATCGAGTCCATCAACTGGCCTTCCACCGAGCTGTCGAGGAAGTTCATGATGTCGGCCGCACGCTTGATGCCGCCCAGGGTGGTGCGCGAAGCGTTGGAATTGCCCGAGAACTGCTTCTCGAGAATCGTGTTCAGTTCTTTCAGGGCCGCTGGCTGCACGGTGTTCAACGACGAGACGCGCAGGATGATATCCAGGCGCACCTTATGGTCGAAGTGGCCGAGCACTTCACCGGCCTGGTCGGGGTCGAGATACGCCACCACGATCGCCTGGATTTGCGGGTGTTCGTAGCGGATCACATCGGCCACGGCCCGCGGTTCCATCCACTTCAGGCTGTCGAGGCCGCTGGTGTTGCCACCCAGCAGGATGCGATCGATCAGGCCGTTGGCCTTGTCTTCGCCCAGGGCCGAGGTGAGCATCTTGCGAATGTAGCTGTCGGAGCCGACGCCCAGGCTGGTCTGGTCGCCGACGATCTCGACGAACTCGCTCATCACCTGCTCGACTTGCTCGCGGTGCACATTGCGCATTTGCGCCATGGCCACGCCGACACGCTGAACCTCTTTGGGCCCCATGTGGCGCAGCACTTGGGCGGCGTCGGTTTCTCCGAGGGACAGCAACAGCACGGCGGCTTTGTCGACCCGGGAGAGTTTGGCTACTGCAGCTCGGCTATCACTCATCTGCGTTAATCCACTCTTTCACGACCTGGGCCACACGACCCGGGTCTTCGGCCACCAGGCTCTTGATTGCGTTCAACTGAGCGTCATACCCCTCGCTCGGGCTCGGCAACAGAATGCTTTGCGGGCCACCGAGGCTCACGCGGTCGTTGGCCAGTTCGCCATCGAGGCCGCCCATGCCACCCAGTTCGACGTCGCCGCCGGCCAGGGCCAGTTGCTTCTTGCCGTGGCCGGTGATGTTGTTGAGCACCGGGCGCAGTACGCCGAACACCAGCAACAGGATGAACAACACCCCCAGCACTTGCTTGACGATGTCCCAGAACCACGGCTGAGTATAGAACGCTGCCTCGGCGATGACTTCGCCACGCTCGGCGGAGAACGGCATGTTGATCACGCTGACGCTGTCGCCACGGCTGGCATCGAAGCCCACCGCATCCTGTACCAGGCGAGTGAAGCGCGCCAATTCATCGGCGCTCCATGGGGCGCGGGTAATGGCGCCGTCTGCGGCATTGACCTTGACCTGGTCATCCACCACCACCGACACCGACAGGCGATTGATCCGACCCTGTTGCTGCTTGGTGTGGCTGATGGAACGATCAAGCTCGAAGTTCTTGGTGGACTGGTTGCGCTTGTCGGCCGGGTACGGCGCGAGCATGGGCTGGCCAGTGGCCGGGTCCATGATCTGCTGGCCGTTGGCGTCCAACAGCGGCTGGCCAGGCTGCACCGCGCCTGCGGTAGCGGCAGCGCCACCGGTGGTTTGCGGGGCAGTGGCCGGGGTGGGCGGCTGGTTGCTCAGGGCACCCGGCACGCCTTGCGGGCCATTGCTGGCGGTACGTTGCTCGGTGGTCGATTGCTCGCTGCGCAGGGCCGGCTGGTCCGGGTTGAACTGCTCGGAGGTCGATTCGACGGCGCTGAAGTCGACGTCGGCCGACACTTCAGCCTTGTAGCGATCATTGCCCAACACCGGTTGCAGGATGTTGTGCACACGCTGGGTCAGCATGCTTTCCATGCGACGGCTGTAGTCGAACTGCTTGCCGGCCATGGTCAGCGAGGAGTTCTCCGCAAGGTCCGACAGCAGGTTGCCCTTCTGGTCGACTACGGTGATCTGCGACTTGCTCAATTCAGGAACGCTGGTGGCCACCAGGTTGATGATCGCCAATACCTGGCCAGGCTCGAGGGAGCGGCCGGCAAAGAGTTCGACCAGCACCGAGGCGCTGGGCTTGCGTTCATCGCGCACAAACACCGAGCTTTTCGGAATCGCCAGGTGCACGCGGGCGCCCTTGACGTTGTTCAGGGCGGAGATGGTGCGCGCCAGTTCGCCTTCCAGGCCGCGACGGTAGCGGGTGGCTTCCATGAACTGGCTGGTCCCCAGGCCCTGGTCCTTGTCGAGGATTTCAAAGCCGATATTCGCGTCGGACGGGGTTACCCCGGCAGCCGCCAGCTTCATCCGCGCACGGGCCACATCGTCGGCCTTGACCAACAGGGCGCCGGAATTCGGTTCGACGGTGTAGCTGATGTCTGCCGCCGCCAGGGTTTCCATGATCTGCTTGGAATCCATGCCGGCCAGGCTGCCGTACAACGGACGGTAATCCGGTTGCTGGGACCACAGCACCACGGCAAAACCAATCGCCACGCTGGCAGCCAGGCCGACCATCAGGCCTACCTGACGCAACATGGTCATCTCGGAGAGGTTTTCCAGGAACGACAGGCCAAACAGCGGCGGCTTGCCGTCTGCCTTGGCGGGTGCGTTATCCACGAGTGCTTCTGCCATGACTCAAATCGTCCTTAAACCGGCATCTGCATGATGTCTTGATAGGCTTGAACCAGTTTGTTGCGCACCTGGGTCAAGGCCTGGAATGAAACGCTGGCTTTTTGCGAGGCGACCATCACGTCGGTGAGGTCCACGCCGCTCTTGCCGATCTCGAAGGCGGTCGCCAACTGATTGGATGCCTGCTGGGTGTCGCTGACTTTGTTGATGGCCTGGCCGAGCATGTCGGCAAAGCTGCTCTGGCCCAATTCCGGTACGGCTTGCGCGGCGGATTTCGGTTGAGCCATGGCATCCATTTGCATGGACCGCATATCCAACATCAACCGATTGAACTCAACACCTTGGCTCATGAACTTTCTCTCCGACGACCCGCAATTTTTTGACACTACACAGCGATTACAGGGGTGGTAGCAACAAGGGTGCCAGCTCCGTGGCATTCTGTAAGAAAAGGCGACTGGCCCTGTCGGCTTTGAGAATTTTCAGGTGGCGTAGAGGTAGGCTTCCACGTCCATCCCGGCGTCACGCATCTGCGCCAGCTTGTAGCGCAGGGTGCGCGGGCTGATGCCCAGGCGCTCGGCGGCTTCTTTGCGGCGCCCCCGCTCGGAGCGCAGGGTGTCGATGATCATCTGGAATTCCCGGCGACGCAGGTCGTCGCCCAGGGCGCCGGCGGATTCGGCAGGCACGGCTTCGACCTGTGGCGCGGCAGCCAGGCTCGGCTGCGGGGCTGCGCCCGCGCCCATGGCCAGGCAGAAATCCTGGGGCTGGATCAGGCCGCCCTGCTGCAAAATCAACGCACGCTGGATCGCATTGTCCAGTTCCCGCACGTTGCCGGGCCACGGGTAGCTGATCAGGCAGGCCTGGGCCTCGGCCGACAGGCGCGCCTGGGCATGCTTCATTTTATTGACGTGCTTGCCCAGCAGGCGCTCGGCCAGCGGGATGATGTCGGCCGGGCGCTCGCGCAACGGGCGCCAGGCCAACGGGAACACCGAGAGCCGGTAGAACAGGTCCTCACGAAAACGCCCCGCCGCCACTTCGCCCGCCAGGTCGCGGTTGGTGGTGGCGACCACACGGATGTCCAGCTGGATCGGCTTGCGTGCCCCCACCCGCTCCACTTCGCGCTCCTGCAATACCCGCAGCAACTTGGCTTGCAGGCCCAGGGGCATTTCGGAGATTTCGTCGAGCAGGATGGTGCCGCCGTCGGCCTGTTCGAACTTGCCGGCCTGCGCCGCGATGGCGCCGGTGAACGAGCCCTTCTCATGGCCGAACAAGGTGGCTTCGAGCATGTTGTCGGGAATGGCCGCGCAGTTGATCGCAATGAACGGCTGGCTGGCACGATGGGATTGCTGGTGGATGTAGCGCGCCAGTACTTCCTTGCCGGTACCGGACTCGCCGGAGATCAGCACGGTGGAATCGCTGCGGGCAACACGGGCCGCCAGTTCCAGCAATTGCGCGCTGGCCGGCTCGAAGGCAATCGGACCTTCACCCTCGGCAGCGCCCAGGGTGCCAAGGGCATGCCGGGCGACCAGTTCGATCAAGGCTTTGGGTTCGAAGGGCTTGACCAGGTAATCCGCAGCGCCCTGGCGCATGGCGTCGACGGCACGCTCCACGGCGCCGTGGGCGGTCATCAGCAGCACCGGCAGTTGCGGCTGGCGCGCACGCAACAGGCCGAGCAACTGGTGTCCGTCCATGCCCGGCATGTTGACGTCGCTGACTACCAGGCTGAAGGACTCCTGCTCCACCGCGTCCAGGGCTTCTTCGGCAGAACCGACCGCCCGATAGTCATGGCCCGCCAGCAACAGCGTGTCAGCCAATGCTTCACGCAGGGCGCGATCGTCTTCAACCAATAAAACCTTGATAGCCATGACCTTTTACTCCGCGCTGACGGCGCATGAAAACAGCGGCAGCGTGATCAACGCGCACGTGCCACGACCCAACCGGGAATGCAGCTGCAATTCTCCCTGATGTGCACGGGCGACTGCCTTGACCACGGTCAGGCCCAGGCCGGTCCCGTTGGTCTTGGTGGTAAAAAAAGGCTCGCCGAGGCGCTGCAGCACCACCGGGTCAATCCCGCTGCCGCTGTCACTGATGCTCAGGCGCAGGGTGTCGCCACGGTTGTACAGGTGCACCTTGAGCCGCGCCCCGGGGCCGCTGGCCTGGGTCGCGTTTTCGATCAGGTTGAGCAGCGCGCCCACCAGGGTGTCGCGGTTGCACAGCAACTCGCCGTAATGGCTGTCGCACTGCCAACGGACTGACGCTTCCTGGATATGAGTGGCGGCCGCCGCTTGCAGGGACTGCATCAAGGCGGCCGGGGTGACGCGATCGGTCAGCGGCAATTCGCCGCGGGCAAACACCAGCATGTCGCGCACCTGATGCTCCAGTTCGTGCAGGCGCTCCTTGAGGCGACCGGCAAAACGCTGGTGGGTGGCGGCGGGCAATTGCTCATCAGTCAAATGACTGGCGTAAATCAGCGCGGCCGACAATGGCGTACGAATCTGGTGGGCCAGGGAAGCGACCATTCGCCCCAAAGACGACAGGCGCTCATGGCGGGCCAACTGGTCTTGCAGGTGCCGGGTTTCAGTCAGGTCGTTGAGCAACACCAACTGGCCAGGCTCGGCATCCAGGGAACGCGTGGCGATGGACAGGCGGCGTCCATCCTTGAGGGAAATTTCGTGGCCGTCGTCTTCCCGGGGGGCAAAGCAGCGGGTGATGACCTCGCGCCACAGCTCGCCCTCCAGCGGCAGGCCAAGCATGTTGCAGGCCGCCGGGTTGGCTTCGCGCACACGGCCCTGCTCGTCGATGACGATCACGCCACCGGGCAACAGGTCGAGGAGGTTTTGCAGACGGTTGGCCAGTCGCTCTTTCTCGGCCAGCTCTTCCATGCGCTGGGCACTGACCACGGCCAACTCGCCTTTAAGCTCGGAAACCCGGGCTTCCAACAGGCTGTAGGAGTCAGTCAACTGGCTCGACATCTGGTTGAACAGGGAAAAAGCCTGTTCAAGCCCGAGGCGGCTGATCTGCTCTACGGAGGGGGCCGGCCCCTGAGTGTCAGGGACCGAAGATAGTTGGGCGGCGTGGGGCATCATGCTCTCTCGCTTGGCTGACCGTCAGTTAAACGGAACGTTGCGAGTGCTGTAGCAATACCCGTGCCTAAAAAAATAGGCTTAGTTTTCAGTCAGTTGAAAAACAGGCGTCAATCATCCGCCTGTTCATCACCTTCCTTGCGGCTCATGCCGTACTTGCGCATCTTCTCCACCAGGGTGGTACGACGGATGCGCAGGCGCTCGGCGGCACGGGCGACGATACCGTTGGCGTCGTCGAGTGCCTGCTGGATCAGGCCTTGTTCGAGGCTGCCGAGGTAGTCCTTCAAGTCCAGGCCTTCCGGCGGCAGCATGGCGGTGGAGCCGAAGTCCGGTGTGTGGCCGTTGATGGCCACGCGCTCTTCCAGGTCGCTGCGCAGGCTGTCCACCAATTGCTCGTCTTCGTCGTCGACGTAGCGGAATTTCTTCGGCAGCTCGACCACGCCGATCACCCCGTACGGATGCATGATCGCCATGCGCTCCACCAGGTTGGCCAACTCGCGGACGTTGCCCGGCCAGCCGTGGCGACACAGGGACATGATCGCCGCCGAGTTGAAGCGAATCGAACCACGCTTTTCGTGTTCCATGCGCGAGATCAGCTCGTTCATCAGCAACGGAATGTCTTCGACGCGCTCGCGCAGGGGCGCCATTTCGATCGGGAATACGTTGAGGCGGTAGTACAGGTCTTCGCGGAAGCTGCCGACCTCGATCATGCTTTCGAGGTTCTTGTGGGTGGCCGCGATGATGCGTACGTCGACGCTCTGGGTCTTGTTGCTGCCCACGCGCTCGAAGGTGCGCTCCTGCAATACCCGCAGCAGCTTGACCTGCATCGGCAGCGGCATGTCGCCGATTTCGTCGAGGAACAGGGTGCCGCCGTTGGCCAGTTCAAAACGCCCGGCACGGCTGGTGATCGCCCCGGTAAAGGCACCCTTCTCGTGGCCGAACAGTTCGCTTTCCAGCAGTTCTGCCGGGATCGCCCCGCAGTTGACCGGCACGAACGGCCCGTCACGACGCTTGGAATGGTAGTGCAGGTTGCGTGCGACCACTTCCTTGCCGGTGCCCGACTCGCCAAGGATCAGCACACTGGCGTCGGTGTCGGCCACTTGCTGCATCATCTGGCGCACGTGCTGGATCGCACGACTGGTGCCGACGAGGCTGCGGAACAGGTTGGGTTCGCGGTGACGGCCGCGCTCGCGGGCCTGGTCGTACATCTCGCGGTAGACCTGGGCACGGTGCAGGGAGTCGAGCAATTTGCTGTAGCTGGGGGGCATTTCAAGGGTGGAGAGCACGCGGCGGCGCTGGTCTTCCGGAAGGTCCACGGAAGAAATATCGCCCATCAGCAACACCGGAAGGAACTCATCCCAGGTCGACAGTGTCTTTAACAAGCCCAGAACTGCACCAGGAGCGTTTACCGTCCCGATCAGCACACAAATGACTTCGCGGCTCGACGACAAAGAGCTGACCGCCTGCTGCCAGTCGTGGCTGCCACAGGGTAGATTTTCTTCGCCAAGAAAATTCAGGATCACCGCCAGATCGCGGCGCCGAACGCTATCGTCATCGATCAGCAGAATTTTGGTTTCACGCCACATGCAATAGCAACTTCCCTAGTAAAACTCTAATGCCCTCGAGTTGGGGCAATCTAGATTGCTGTAGGCATTTTCTGCGCTACGGCTTTCTGACGTCTGAAAATAGCACTAGTTAAGTCAAAAAATCGTGCACAGTCAAATTTATGACGCGCGGTGTTCGGATTAACTGAGCCTTCAGCCGAACATATGGTAAACCTTTGACGCATGTTTAGCTCGGTTGAACTGCGACATCTCTTCGAAAATAGCCTGTCGCTCCCCTGTCGTCGCCTCAAGCAACTGCTGGTAGACCGAAAGCAAGTCTTCCAGTTTTGCCCGAATGGCTGCCTCATCCGCCGAATCCTCGTTGAGCGCAGCATCGATCAACGCGCGGCAGCCCAAATCCAGTTCGCCGATCGCCCCCCAGTTGCGTTCAGCCAACGCCTCGGACAGCGCCTCACGGGTCTCGTCGATTTTTTGCAATGCTTGGCTCATGACATCGTCCTCAGGCCTTACGGCCTACTGTACCTCTGTGGCAATACCATCCCAGCCTTCCTTGAGCGTAATCATCAGACCTGCGACCTCATCGATCATCGCAGCGTCATTCTGACGGTTGGCTTCCAGCAGGCGCATGGTCATGAAGGCATACAGGTTATCCAACTGCTGCAGTGCAATCGGGTCCGGGGTCTTCTCGGGGTTCAGGCCGTCACGCAACCCGACGAGGATGTCCACCGCCTTGCCCAGCATCAACCCCTTCTGCGCGATATCACCGCGAGCCATCGCACCCTTGGCCTGCGCCATACGATCCAGTGCGCCTTCCATCAGCAACTGCACCAGGCGGTGCGGGCTGGCTTCGGAGATCTGGGCGTGGGTGTTGACCTTCTGGTATTGGCGAAGGGCTCTCATGGGATTCATGTTTCTACCTCGTGACAGGCGACAGCTAAAAGGGTGGACGCTGATTATTATGTCGACGGCGTTACACAAAACTTTAGCCCGCCTGGCGCTTTGACTCAGCGCCTTGGGCGGGCTTTATCCATCCGCCAATCAGGTGGACTTCGGATTGTTCAGCGAGTTGAGGGTGGTCATGACGCTGTCGCCTTGAGCCTTGAGCTGCGCAACCAGGGAGTCCATCGCGTTGTACTTAACCGTCAGGGAGGCCGTCAGGGCATCAGAGCGCGTGTTCAGGGCGGTCTGTTGGTTGGTCAAGTCCCTGAGATTGTCCTGCAGGGTCGTGGACTTTTGGGCGAACACCCCGGTCTTGCTCAGCGCAAAGTTGGCGGTGGCATTCGTCAGGCTTGCCAACAGCCCTGTGGGGCCAGTGAAGATGCTGTTGATGTCAGAGCCGTTAGTGAGGGCGGCCTTGTCAAACGCCACATCACTGACGCTCAGCGTGCCCGCTGTCTGGTCCGTGGTCACGCCAAACTGCGCCAGGGATGAAAACGTGCCGCTACCGGTCACCGAGTTCATCACATTGCGTATCGACGCCATCATGGTACGCACAGAGCTGTCCCCGGTGAGCGCGCCTGGCGTGACGGAACCGTCGGCATTGGTAGTGACCTGGGTCTCGGCATTCACAGCCTTGACCAACGCCGTGTAAGTGTCCGTGAAACCCTTGACTGCCGACTTAAGAGTGGCGGCGTTAGCAGACACTTTGATCGTCGAAGCGCCGTTAAGGCCGTCGGCAGCTGCCGAAACCCCCGTCAAGGTGATGCTCACACCACTGATTGCGTCGGGCAGGGTATTGCTCGTGGACTCTTGAGGGCTGCCGTCCAGAGTATACACGGCGTTCACCGGTGCCGCGCCCACGACCGTCGCGCCCGTATCCAGGCCCGAGGAGCCCTTGAAGGTGATGTCACTACCTTTACCGGTAGTCGAGGACGTGACCACCAACCGGGAACCGTTGGAGTCGGTCAGGATGTTGGCACTCAAGCCCGAATTGCCGTACTGCGTATTGAGCGAGTCACGCACCTGCTGAAGGGTCCCGCCCGGCGGCACACTGACGCTGTAATCCTTGCCGGATTGGGAGACCGTAAACACCGTCGCCGAAGCCCCGGAATTGACAACCGCCGTCGGCCCACCAGGAATCACTGCCGTGGAGACTTTGGACGCCGTGGCCAAATTGGTAACGTTCAACGTAAAGTTGCCGGCCGCAGCGCCCGGGCCCAGCGTGACCGTCGCGAGCTTGTCGTTCGAAACCGTCGCACTCAGGCCGCTGAAGTTGACGGTCTTGGTCATGTTGTCCAGCGCGCCCCGGAACGCATCCAGGGCCGCCTGGATCTTGCCGATCGAGGTCAGTTGCGCAGTGGATATTTTGGTCTGGCTATCGATCTGCGCTTGCTTGGGTGCGGTTTGCGCCCCCACCAACGACTTCACAAGGCCTTGCACATCGATACCCGTACCCGGGCCGTTGACCGTTAGACCTGCTACGACTGTCATCGTCTTTCTCCTAATCCGGGGCTGATGCTTTATTGACGAATCACGCTCTAGGCAGTTTTCGCAACAAAGTTCATGCCAGTTTAGACCTTGGCGTCAAACAGCAAGCTGCTGGCGTCATGAAGGCTCTGGGCGAGTTTCAGGGCCAATTCCGAAGGAATCTGGCGAATGACCTCACCGCTTTCGGTCGCAATGACCTTGACCACAACCTGGTGGGTGGAGTCATCAATGGAAAAATCCAGTTTGCGCTGGGCAGCCTGGATGAATTCGTTTATGTCGTTGACCGCTTTTTTCAAGTCGGTGTGGCTCGATGGCTGCTGGGCATCTTTCGCGCCAGCAACGGCGTCCACCTTGGGTTTCTGCGGATCGGCACTGACAGGAGCAGGTGCATTCTGTGGCGCTGCCGCAGGGTAAGACAGGTTCAGTTTGACGCTCATGTCCATGACCAATCACCTCATTAGACAAAAGACAAAAGGGCACGTAAACGCGCCCTTCCGTCAGTTACCAAGCGCCGTTATTACTGAAGCAGCTTCAGTACAGCGGATGGCAGTTGGTTCGCCTGGGACAGGATCGCAGTCGAAGCCTGTTGCAGGGTTTGTTGCTTGGTCAACTGAGCGGTTTCAGAAGCGAAGTCAACGTCCTGGATCACGCCACGAGCAGCGGTGGAGTTGTCCGAGATGCTCTGCAGGTTGGCGATGGTGTTGTCGAAACGGTTTTGTACAGCACCGAGGTCAGCACGCTGGGAGTCGATGGTGGACAGTGCCTGGGTCAGCACGTCAACAGCGCTCTGAGCATTGGCAGCGGTGGTCACGTCAGTGTTGCTGACAACGACTTTAGCCGAGTTAACAGCGGTTGCAGTCCCGTCACCGAACACGCCGGGAACGCCGTCGCCAGACAGGGAGTAGCTGGAGCTGGAGTTCAAGGCTACAGCGCCGGTGGCAATCACGTCAGTAGTAGTAGACAGGTTTGCTGCGGTGCCAAACTTGCCATCGCCGCCTTTGGTCTGAACACCGATGGTCGCACCACCAGTGTCAGCTGCGGAGAAGGTGAAGTTCTCACCCGAGTCGGACTTGATCGACAGAGAGCCGGTCGACTGATCGAAGTTAACGCTGATGCCCAGCTTGGCAGCGTTGGAGTTCAGTTGGCCGGCAAGGTCAGCAGCGCTGGTGATGCCGGTGAACGAAACTTTAGGAGCAGTAGTACCGCTACCGACTGTCAGGGTGAACGCTCCGCTTGGAGTGGCCGCCGGGAAGGTAGTAGGCACAGTGAACTTGGCTTCGGTGCTAGCGGTAGCCTGCAGGCCACCGACTGCGCCGTTCAACTGGGCAGCGATATCCTTGGCCGAGGCTTTTGCGGCAATGGTCAGTTCATCAGATACCTGGCCACCACCGGTAACGGTGATTTTGCCGCCTGCAATACCGGCGCCTGGTGTCGGAGCATTGGACAGCAGCTGCTGCGAACCAATGTTGTTAGCCGATACGTTGCCCAGGCTCATGTTGATGGTCTGGTTGGCGTTGGCGCCCACTTGGAAAGCGGTAGTACCGAAAGAACCGTCCAGCAGGTTACGACCACCGAAAGTGGTGGTAGAAGCGATACGGGTCAATTCAGAAGTCAGAGCAGCGTACTGAGCCTGGTTCGACTTACGGTCGTCAGCGCTGAGGGAGCCGTTAGCGGACGACAGAGCCAGGGAACGCATGGTCTGCAGAATGTTGGTGGATTGCTGCATCGCGCCTTCAGCAGTTTGCGCGATGGAGTTACCGTCACCGGCGTTCTTGATGGCAACGCCCAGGCCGTTGATCTGGCTGGTCAGACGACCAGCGATTTGCAGGCCGGCCGCATCGTCTTTGGCGCTGTTGATACGCAGGCCGGAGGACAGGCGCTGCATGGAAGTTTGCAGGGCGCTGGAAGCCTTGTTCAGGTTGTTCTGAACGGTCAACGAAGCAAGGTTGGTGTTTACTGTTAATGCCATGACGAAATCCTCGTGGGTGGTGTACTGCGGCTTCCGGCCCTGGCAACCGCCGGGTGTGGCCTAGAGAACCTTCGTAATAGTTATCGTCGTGAAAGCAGGTTGCTTGAGGACTTTTTTGATTTTTTTTACTGGCGCCGTGCCACCCCTTTTAATTCAAGCATTTACGATAGCCCAAACCCCAGCAATTGTTGGCTTTCTGGCGCCAAATAAAAAACGCCCATGATCTTTCGATCATGGGCGTTTTTTTGTGCAGCGCCTTTAAGTCGTCAAGGGCGGTGCAAAATCGCCGAGCCCCAGGACAGCCCCACACCAAAACCACTGATGGCGACGCGCTTCCAGGTGGAGTCGAGCATGTGCTTTTCCAGCAGCAGCGGAATGCTCGAGGACACAGTATTGCCGGTCTCGACCATGTCCTTGATGAACTTGTCCACCGGCGCGTCTTCGAAACGTCGGGCCACGGCGTCGACAATCGCCGCACTGCCCTGGTGGATGCAGAACGCATCGATCTCGTCAGCCTTGAGGTCCGATTCGTTGAGCAGCTCGTGCAAATGCGCCGGCACCTTGAGCAAGGCGAAGTTGAACACCTGGCGGCCGTTCATGAAGAACACGCCATCGCTGACCTTCAAGTGCGGCGCACCGGAGCCGTCAGTGCCGAACTTGGACTTGCCCAACTGCCACGGCGCATCTTCACCCATCCAGGTGGCGGTAGCGGCATCGCCGAACAGCATGGTGGTGTTGCGGTCTTCCGGGTCGACGATCTTCGAGTACGGATCGGCGGTCACCAGCAGGCCGTTCTTCAGGCCGGTAGCCTCCATGAAGCCCTTCATCGCATAGATGCCGTAGACGTAGCCCGAGCAGCCCAGGGAAATATCGAAGGCCGCCACGTGCGTCGGCAGGCCCAGCTTGTCCTGGACGATGGCGGCGGTGTGAGGCAAGCCCTCTTCGTCGCCATTCTGGGTAACGACGATCAGCGCATCGATGGACTCGCGCTTCAAATCGGGGTTGTTGGCAAACAAGGCGTTGACCGCCTCGACGCACAGATCGGAGGTTTCCTGCGCGGCATCCTTGCGCGGCAGGAACGCCGAACCGATCTTGCCAATGATGAATTCTTCATCCTTGGCGAATTTGGCACCCTGGGCGTAGTTATCAATCCCGTCTGCCGGCACGTAACTGGCGATGCTTTTTATGCCAATCATTGTGGCTTCCCAATACTAAATAGCTGGAGAACACCCCGCGAGACACGTCGCCGGGTGCTGACAATAATGGGGATGACCCCGCAAAAAACTCGCCGAAAACCGCCTTTGTACCCTGGCGGCAGGCCCTCGCAGAGACCTGGCGACGACCTATCCTTTTCACACGATACAGTGAAGATGCGCTTTATGACTCACAGGTCACTCAATTTTCTGCGCTTTGTGCGAAACACGGGGACATACAAACGCCAAAAAGCACAACGGCCCACCCCGTTTCCAGGGTGAGCCGCCGGTTTGCAGCTGCGGACATCACATTTTGTTGAACAGGCTCAACTGAGAGATTTTCACAAAGGCCAACTGAGAGGCCTGCAGCATGGTTTGCTGAAGCTGCAGGTTGATCGCCGCCTGACCCATGTCGACGTTGCCCAAGGAACTCATGGTGTTGGTATTGGCAGTCCCCAGGCTGGTGTTTTCATCTGTTTGAAGATCCAGGGCATTCTGGCGAGCACCGATGGAGCCGCGCACCTGGTCAATCTGTGAACTGGCGTTGTTCAGGTTGCCGATGGTTTTGGCCACCACATCCTTGAGGTTGTTCTGCGCGACCAGGTTGCCGTCAGCCGGCGTTTCCAGGGCTTTGCGCAATTGGCTCAACGTGTCCAGGGCGTTTTCGTTCTTGTTGCTGACGGCGCTGACCGCAAACTGGTCGCCCGCCCCTGGCGCACCACTGATGTCGAACGTCACGCCGGCCGCGTTGATCGAGGTGGCACCGGCAGCCATGGTGCCGGTCGCGATGGTCTTGCTGTTCGGACTGTAGGGCTGCGCATACACCTCATACGTGGTGCCGCTGGTGAATTTGATCACCGCACCGGTATCAGGGAAGGTGCTGGCGTAGGCCGCCTGATCCGTCACCTGGCCACCGGTGACTTGTGCAGTCGACGCGTTGCCTGGCGAACGCGAAGCACTGAAGGTGTCCGGCTTGGATTGCAGGGTGAACGCCTTGCCCGCCACCAGTGCGTCGGAGTCAGCGCCGGGCGCAACGTCCGCGCCGAGCGTCAGGCTGATATCGAACTTGACGCCGCGCAGGTTGACGCTGGATGCGCCCTCTTTGGTCGCGTCGAAAGTGCCGTTGCCGGGAATCTCGGAGGTAACGTCGTTACCGTCCTTGTCGGTCACGGAATACTGCGTGCTGCTGCTGAAGGTCAGCTTGTAGGGCTGGCCGTCGGTAAAACTCTTGGTGTAGGTGACACCGGAGGTCACCGTGCCCGCCGATACCGCGACCTTGCCGTCATTGACCGCAGGCGGCAACAACGTAGCCTGGGTGCGACCGGTGTTGGTTGAACTTTCCATCATCGACTTACCGGTGTCGCCCCCCGCCATCGACAGATTGTCCGAGATCTGCAAGCTCAGCGGCGTCTCGTCACCCTGATACGTGTAGGTGCCGTCGTTATTGCGGATGTAAGGCGGCGTGTCGGTTTTCGACCCGGAAAACATGTAGTTGCCGTTGGCATCCTTGGAGTTGAGCAAGCCCAGCACCTGGTCCTCAAGCGCGCCCACTTCGCTGGCGATGGATTTACGATCGTCATCGCTCAGGGACTGGTTGGCCGCACGCAGCGCCAGTTCATTACCGCGCTGCAAGGCGGTGTTGATGCTCTTTAACACCGATTCTTCGTTGGTCAGCGAGTTCTGCAGGGTGTTGATGTTGCCGTTGAACTGGCCAAGCATGTCTTTCTGTTGCTGCAATTGCAGCAAGCGCGCGGCGGCGACCGGGTCATCGGAGGCGGTCTGCACCCGGATACCGCTGCTCGCCTGGTCCTGGGCTTTCACCACACCGGAATAGTTCGTCTGGTACTTGCTGGCGCTGGTGTCGAAATACTGCTGTGTAGAAATACGCATCGTCCCAGACTCCTTTAAAGGGCATTAATCAGTGTGCTGAAAGTTTCTTGCGCAGCCTTGATGATCTGCGACGACGCGGTGTAGTACTGCTGGAACTTGATCATGTCACCCGCCTCTTCATCCAGGTTGACCTGGGACACCGAGTTGCTGGCCGCCTTGTTCGCTGCCAACAGCGCACCCGTCGCGGTGGAGTCGGTAGCGGCCTGGCTGGCTTTGGAGCCCACCTGCGACACGAGTCGGGCGTTGGCGCTGACCAGGCTCACACCCGGGCTGCCGTCGCTGGCGCCTACGGTGGCCTTGGTCTGCAAGTCCAGCAATTGCTGGGCGTTGCGGTTGTCGGAGGTGCCCGAAGCGTTGAACGAGAAAGTCGTGCTGTCACCATTGGCAGGCGAGCCGCCGACCGTGGTGTCGAAGTTGAAGCTTTTGCCCGGGATCAACGCACCGGAGGCATCGCGCATCGGTACGTTGATGCTGATCTTGTTGCCCTGGCCCGGGATGATGGTGCCACTGCCGATCGGATTGCCTTGCGCGTCGCTCACCGTATACGACTGGGTGCCGTCGGCGGCCGGCTTGCCAAAGAGCATTTTTACCGGCATGGAGTTTTCGATGCCGGCGCGCAACTGGGCGGTATCAGCGCCGCCATGAATATCCAGCGGCACAGTCAGCTGAGGCGGTGTGAACGTACCGGTGCCGGTGTTGGTCTTGCTTGCGTTCCCCGCCAAGGGGCCCGCGAAGGCGAGCTTGTTGACGTCCTTCAGATCGACACCGATGCCCGTGGCCCCGTTGGCCGTGGGGCTGACCTTGAAGCTGTCACCGGCAGCCATGGGCCCTTTGCCGTCCAGTGCCAGGGTAAAGCCATCAATCACCGGCGGCGGCGTGGTGGTGGTGTCGAACGAACCCATGGCCTTGCCGTCGGAGCGGACGACGTTGTACTGGTTACCGCTGGTAAACGTGACTTTGTAGTCGTAGGTCATCAGCTGGCTGCTGTCCTTGATCGTGACATTCAGGTTGCCAGACCCCGCGCTGTTGCCGGCGGCCCCTTGGCTACGCTGGGAAATCGCCGCCGCGCTGTTGATATCGGTGAACAGCGACGAACCGAATTCGCCGTTGAGGTCCAGGCCCTGGCCCAACTGGTTGTTGATCGTGTCTGCCGTGGCAATCGCGATGCGCCCCAGATCATTGATGGCCGGCATCAGCACGTCACTGCGATAGCGCAGCAAGCCACCGATACTGCCGCCGGTGACCACATTGCCAAGGTCAATGGACGAGTCGCCCATCGAGAGCTGGATGGTGTACTGGCTATTGTCAGTGCTACTCGGTACCGCAGAGATATTATTGGATATCCCGCCTTCCACCAGCGACTGCCCCGTACCGGTCGTAATACTGAACTGTCCGTTTTTTTCCGTGGCCGTAACGCCGATCAGCTCGTTGAGCGAGCGCACCGCTTCGTCACGCGAGTCCAGCAGGTTGGCCGGCGCACTGCTGGAAGTCCCCTGGGCCTGGGCAATCTGCTTGTTGAGCGAGGCGATCGAGGACGTCAGCTTGTTGACCTGATCCGTCATGGTGCTCAACTGACTGTTGATCGTTTGTTTCTGCTGGTTCAACTGGCCGGAAATGGAGTTGAAGCGGTTGCTCAGGGTCTGGGCGCTGGTCAGCAGCAATTGGCGCGCGGACACGTCGCCCGGGGTGGCAGAAGCCGTCTGCGCCGCCGCGAAAAAGGCACTGAGCACCGAAGACATGCCGGTGTTGGAATCCGACAAGGTCTTGTCGATGGCACTGGCCTGGTCCAGGTAGGCGTTGGCATCGCTGTCGAGTGCCGTGCTGTTCTGGTAAGCCGTGGTGAGGAACTGGTTGTACACCCGACGCACGTCCGCCAGGGTCGTACCGGTGCCGATAAATACGCCGCCGTAGGCGTTCGACGCATTCGCGGTCTGAGCGCTCTGTTGACGCGAGTATCCCGGGGTGTTGACGTTGGCGATGTTGTTACTTAAGACCGACAACGATCCCTGGGCGGCATTGAGCCCCGACATCCCGATATTGAGCAAACTCATGATTCAGACCTTATAAATGAGTGGAAGCGCCCGCGGCAGCGTAGTTCTGGTAGCTGTTCATCGTTTTTGCGATCTGCGAAATCTTGCTGGCGTAATCCGGGTCGGTTGCATAACCGGCTTTTTGCAACTCGCGCACAAACTGTTCCGGGTTGTCGGCTGATTTCACAACTTCTTTATAGCGATCATTGCTTTGCAGCAACGTGACCAGGTCATGGAAGCTGTCCTGGTAGGAATTGTAGGAACGGAACTGCGCCGTCTCCTTGACCATCGCGCCATCGCGAAACTCGCTGGTGATCGCCCGGGCCTGTTCGCCCTGCCAACTCTGGCCGGCCTTGATACCGAACAGGTTGTGGCTGCTGGTGCCATCCTCGGCACGCATCACCGATTTACCCCAACCGGTTTCCAGGGCGGCCTGGGCCACCAGGTAGCGTGGATCGACGCCAATCCTCGCAGCGGCCTGCTTGGCCATCGGCAACATGGTGGCGACAAATTCATCCTGCGAGCTGAAGGCTTTCTTCGCCGGTGCCAGCGGTGGCTGGGCTACGGCGCGGCCGTAAACCTGCATCTGCCCGCGAGGCGGTATGGCGGCAAGGCTGCGGGCGGTGCTGTTGACCACGCCATCATCGGCAGCGCTGTTACGCAGCGGCGCGGCCTTGGCGGCAGTGGAAGCCTCGGCACCCGGCACGATGCCGGCCAGCAGGCGATCCGTCAGCTTGCTCGGCAACGAGATGCGCCGCTGGTTCATCAGCGCCATGTCGTTGGCGTGGGAGTTGGTGCCTTCAGGCACCGCCACGCGGTATGCCCACAATGGTCGCTGACCATTGCTGCGGCCCAGCGGGCCATCGGCCTTGGTACCGGCGGCAATTTCAGTCGGCACATCCACCTTCTTCGCGGGCGCAGCCGGGCCTTGCAGGGTGGCCGCCTGGGCGTCCACCGGTTTGTTCTTTTGCATCTGGCGCAGCAGCACGTCCGCCAGGCCGATACCGCCGCCCTCGCGAGACAGGGAAACCGCCAACTGCTGGTCGTACATTTCCTGGTACTGCTTGGCCGCCGGGGTATTCAGCGGGTTGTCCTTGCCCAGGGCTTCGGTGGCCGAACGCATGGACTTGAGCATCTCGCCGAGAAACAGCGACTCAAATTCCTGCGCGACCTTGCGCATGTTGCCGTCGCTGTTCTTGTCGCCGACCTTCAACTGGTTAAGCCGGTTGAGGTCGGAATAGGAACCCGAATCCGCCGTGCTGGTCAGGCCGCTCTTGCGCATGTCCATGGCCATGGCGTCAGATCACGATCAGGTCGGCTTGCAAGGCGCCGGCCTGTTTCAATGCTTCGAGGATCGCCATCAAGTCGCCGGGCGCTGCGCCCACCTGGTTCACCGCACGGACAATCTCGTCCAGGGTGGTGCCGGGGCCGAACTTGAACATCGGCTTGGCTTCTTGCTGGGCATTCACCCGCGAACGGGGGACCACGGCAGTCTGGCCGTTGGACAACGGGCCAGGCTGGCTGACGATCGGGTCTTCGGTGATGGTCACGGTCAGGCTGCCGTGGGTCACGGCCGCTGGCGAAACCTTGACGTTCTGGCCGATCACGATGGTGCCGGTCCGCGAGTTGATGATGACTTTCGCCACCGCCTGGCCCGGGTCAACCTCAAGGTTTTCCAGCAGAGACAGGTAGTCCACACGCTGGCTTGGGTCCAGCGGTGCCGTCACACGAACCGAGCCGCCATCGATGGCCTGGGCCACGCCCGGGCCGAGCAGCTCATTGATCTTGTCGACCACGCGCTTGGCGGTGGTGAAGTCAGAGCGGTTGAGGTTCAGGGTCAGGCTGTTGCCCTGGTTGAAGCCGCTGGGCACGGTGCGCTCCACCGAGGCACCACCGGGAATCCGCCCGGCCGACGGCACGTTGACGGTGATCTTCGAACCGTCGCGACCTTCGGCATCAAAGCCACCCACCACCAGGTTGCCCTGGGCAATGGCGTAGACGTTGCCGTCGATACCTTTGAGCGGGGTCATCAGCAAGGTGCCGCCGCGCAGGCTTTTCGAGTTACCCATGGACGAGACGGTGATATCGACCACCTGCCCCGGCTTGGCGAACGGCGGCAAGTCAGCGCTGATGGACACCGCCGCGACGTTCTTCAACTGCACGTTGCCCGAGCCCGGCGGCACCTTGATGCCGAACTGCGAGAGCATGTTGTTGAAGGTCTGCAGGGTGAACGGGGTCTGGGTGGTCTGGTCACCGGTGCCGTTAAGCCCCACCACCAGGCCGTAGCCGATCAGCTGGTTGGACCGCACGCCGGAAATGCTCGCGATGTCTTTCAAGCGCTCGGCCTGGGCGCCTGCGCTCAGGGCCAGCAGCAACATCGCAGCCATCAGCTGTTTGAAGTTCAAAGTGATCACCTAGAAAGGGAACAGCGGGCTAAGGAAGAAACGGTCAAACCAGCCCGGCTGACTGGCGTCAGCAAACGAACCCGTACCCGAGTAGGTGATGCGTGCATCGGCAATCCGTGTCGACGGCACGGTGTTGTCGGTGGAGATATCGTCGGCGCGAACCATGCCCGCAATGCGCACCAGTTCGTCACCGGTGTTGAGGGTCATCCACTTCTCGCCGCGTACGGCAATGATGCCGTTGGGCAGCACGTCGGCCACGGTCACGGTGATCGAGCCGGTCAGGCTGTTGCCCTGCCCTGCCGCACTCTTGCCGTTGGTGGCGCGGTCGCCGCTGTAGCCGGCGTCCAGGCTCAGGTCACCGCTGCCCAGCGGGTTGTTGGTGTTCGGTACACCGCCAAACAATGAAGTCAGGCCGATGCTGGTCTTGCTGGTCTTGCCGATCTGCGAGTTGGCGTTCTTGCTCGCCTGGGTCTTCTCGTTCAGCGTGATGGTGATGATGTCACCGACCCGGAAGGCCTTGCGGTCGCTGTACAGGTTCTGTTCGAACCCGGCCTGGTAGATCGAGCCATTGTTGGCGGCCGCCGGCAACGGCGTGCGCGGCAACACCGGCGCATAGTACGGGTCATTGGGCTTAGGCGTCGGGGCGACACAGCCCGCGAGCACAGCAATCCCACTCAATGCCAGAACAGAAACATAGCGATTCATGACCCATACCTCACGGTGTTGCAGGCGCCTTCAAGGGCGCCCCATAGACTTGATTACAGATTCTGCGTTACGAACGAAAGCATCTGGTCGGCGGTGGAAATCACCTTGGAGTTCATCTCGTAGGCGCGCTGAGTGGTGATCATGTTGACCATCTCTTCAACGGTGCTGACGTTGGATGTTTCCAGGGTGCTTTGCAGGGTGGTACCAAAGCCGTTGAGGCCCGGGGTGCCGATTTGCGGCGCGCCGCTGGACGCGGTTTCCAGGAACAGGTTGTTACCGATCGCCTGCAGGCCGGCCGGGTTGATGAAGTCAGCGGTTTGCAGGTTGCCGATCACCTGGGACGCCGGGTTGCCGGCCACGGTGATCGACACGGTGCCGTCGTTGCCGACGGTGAAGGTCTGGGCGTTGTTCGGCACGACAATCGCCGGCTCCAGCGCGAAGCCATTGGCGGTCACGACTTGGCCGTTGGAGTCCAGGTGGAACGTACCGTCACGGGTGTAGGTGGTGGTGCCGTCCGGCTGCAGGATCTGGAAGAAACCCTTGCCGTTGACTGCCAGGTCCAGCGGTTGGCCGGTCTGCTGCAGGTTACCGGCGCTGAAGTTCTTCTGGGTGCCAACGATTGCCACACCGGTACCCAGTTGCAGGCCCGACGGCAATTCGCTGTCCTGGGTCGACTGGGCGCCAGGCTGCTTCTTGATCTGATAGAGCAAGTCCTGGAACTCGGCGCGGTCACGTTTGAAACCCGTGGTCGACACGTTGGCCAGGTTGTTGGAAATGGTGGTCAGGTTGGTGTCCTGGGCGGACAGGCCTGTCTTGGCAACGTATAGAGCCGGAAGCATGTTCTTCTCCTTCGTGCGCCTGTTTTATGGCGCCGCGCTACAAAAATTAGTGTGTGGCTGCTATCAGCTCATCGCCAGGACGCGGGTCATGGCCTGGTCGTCTTCTTTGGCGCTGTTCATCATCTTGATGTGCAATTCGAACTGCTTGGACAGGGCCAGGACTGCCGTCATTTCTTCGACGGCGTTCACGTTGCTCGCCTGCAGGAAGCCCGACGTCAGCTTGACGTTGGCATCGGCCTGGGCCGGCTGGCCATCCTTGGTGTGGATGGTGCCGTCGAGGCCCTTGGTCATGTTCTTGAGGTCGGGCTGCACCAGCTTGATCCGGTCCACTTCAGCCATCACCCGCGGGCCTTCGCCCATGGCGCGGATGCTGATGGTGCCGTCCTGGCCGACTTCGATCTGCTGCTGGGGCGGCACGGCAATCGGGCCGCCGTTGCCCATGATCGGCATACCGTTGCCGGCCCGCAGCACACCCAGCGCATCGACGTTCATGCTGGCGCTGCGCACGTAGGATTCGCCGCCATCCGGGTTTTGCACGGCCATCCAGCCGTCACCGCTGACGGCCACATCGAGGTCACGGCCGGTTTCAATCATCGCGCCAGGGGAAAAGTCCGTACCTGGGCGCTCGGTCAAGGCAAAGGCCCGCGCCGGAAAGCTGTCACCGAACACCGGCATCGAGCGCGCCTGTTCCAGGTCACGCTGGAAACCATTGGTGGAAACGTTCGCCAAGTTGTTGGCGTGGGCCTTCTGCGCCAGTGCATTCTGGCTGGCGCCGGTCATTGCTACGTAAAGGTACTTATCCACGCTCTTTCCTCTTTCTGACGGACGCTTGCCGCCCACCGCTGTACTGATGAGGCTTAAGCAATTTGCGAACCAACTTTTTGAAATGAGGGAAAGTCCAGGCGGGGCGGGGGTTTGCCGGCAGGTGGCAGCTGAGGGCAGCAGGAAGAGAGTCGAAAAAACGGCGGACTTATGCCGCTAACGGCAAGTGCAGGTATCAAGACCGACAAAGAACCCATGTGGGAGCGGGCTTGCTCGCGAATGCGGAGTGTCAGTCACCGGATAATTCGACTGACCCACCGCATTCGCGAGCAAGCCCGCTCCCACAGGTTTAACCGCGTTCGGCTTTGACGACTTCGTAGTCGCGCAACTTGTTGGCAATAGTGGTGTGGGACACGCCCAGCCGCTTGCCCAACAGCCGGCTGCTGGGATGTTCGGCATACAACTGCGCCAGCACCGCCTTTTCAAAGCGCCCGACGATCTCCTCCAACCCGCCTTCCAGGGAAAAATCCCCCAGCGGCTGGCGCACGCCATAGTCCGGCAGGCGAATGTGCTCGGCCTTGACGGTGCCGCCCTCACACAGCGAAACCGCCTGGAACAGCACGTTCTCCAACTGCCGCACATTTCCCGGCCAGTGGTAATGGCTGAGGCGTTCCATCGCCGCCGGTGCGAGCTTGGGCAGCGGGCAGCCGATCTGCCGGCTGGCCTGATCCAGGAAGTGCTCCACCAGCGGCGGCAAACCGTCGAGGCACTCGCGTAGCGGCGGGATATGCAGCGAGAGCACATTGAGACGATGGTAAAGGTCCTGGCGGAATTCGCCCCGGGCGCACAGTTCGGAAAGGTCCACCTGGGTCGCGCAGATCACCCGCACATCCAGGTACACCTCTTCATCACTGCCTACACGGCGAAAGCAGCCGTCCTGCAGAAAGCGCAGCAACTTCACCTGCAATCGCGCGCTCATTTCGCCGACGCCGTCGAGAAACAACGTACCGCCCGCCGTCAGCTCCAGCAGTCCCAACTTGCCCTCCGCCCTCGCCCCTTCAAAGGCGCCGGGACCATACCCGAACAACTCGGTCTCGGCCATGGACTCGGGCAAACCGGCGCAGTTGAGCGCCATCAACGGCGACTGGCCGCGCGGGCTGGCCAGGTGACAAGCGCGGGCCAGCAACTCTTTGCCAGTGCCGGTTTCGCCTTCTATTAATAGAGGCGCATCCAACGGCGCCATGCGCCGAGCCTCACGCACCACGGCGGCCATGACCCTGGAGCTTTGGAAAATGCTGTCGAAGCCGCGCAGCTCCTGCTTGCGCACATTGTAGATACGCTCACCCACCCGGTCGGCGCGGTGCAGGGTCAGTACGGCGCCGGCCATGGCTTCGCTGTCGTCATGCTCGGAGGATTGCAGCGGCGCAATATCGGCCAGGAATACATCGCCCTTGACCTTGACCCGCAGGCCGTTGATTCGCGATTTGCTGGCCCGTACCAGTTCCGGCAAATCGAAATCTTCGGCGTAGCGCGACAACGGAATGCCCGGCACCTCATCCACCCGTACTCCGAGCAACTGCGCCGCCGCGCGGTTGGCCGCGACGATGGAGCCGCCCATGTCGATGGACAGCACCGGAAACTCCAGCGCCCCCAGCAGCGCGTTGAGCTCCATATGCCGACGCTCGCTGGGCATCAGCCCTACCCGCTTGACGCCAAATACCCCGGCAATCGCCTCGAACTGCGGGCGCAATGCCTGGAACTGCAGGTTCACCAGGTTCGGGCAATAGAGGTAGATGGCGTTGCCGTGCTCGCCACCGACCTCGCCCTTGGCGACGTTCACGCCGTACTCCACCAGTAGGTTGAGGATGTCCCGCAGGATGCCGATGCGGTTCTGGCAATGCACTTTGATACGCATGAGAAGGCCCGAAGAGGTGGAGTCGCTGCGTCTTTTTGCCGCTGGCCGCAGATAATCGTCAAGATTATGTTACAGCTGCGAGGCGATTCACACCCAAAATACGCCACAGGGAGAACGAATTGCCTCAGCCGTAACGAAAACTTTACGAATCTCAGTAACTTTTCCTACAAAAGCATGGCGCAGGAGGATGGCTTCCTGGCCCAGGCGGCGTATCAATAGGCTCATCCCAGGACATAACAAGAACGAATGCCTAGCAGGAGAGCAGTATGAAGCAGACGCAGTACGTGGCCCGCGAGCCCGACGCGAACGGTTTTATCGACTACCCGCCCGAAGAACACGCGGTGTGGAACACCCTGATCACGCGCCAACTGAAAGTGATCGAGGGCCGCGCGTGCCAGGAATACCTGGACGGCATCGACAAGCTCGGCCTGCCCCACGACCGCATTCCACAGCTAGCGGAAGTCAACAAAGTGCTGGCCGAGACCACGGGCTGGCAAGTCGCCCGGGTGCCGGCGCTGATTCCCTTCCAGACTTTTTTCGAATTGCTCGCCAACAAGCAGTTTCCGGTGGCGACGTTTATTCGTACCCGTGAAGAGCTGGATTACCTGCAGGAACCGGACATTTTTCACGAGATCTTCGGCCATTGCCCACTGCTGACCAACCCCTGGTTCGCGGAATTCACCCACACCTACGGCAAGCTCGGCCTGGCCGCCACCAAGGAACAGCGCGTGTACCTGGCGCGCCTGTACTGGATGACCATCGAGTTCGGCCTGGTGGACACGCCCGAAGGCCGGCGCATCTACGGTGGCGGCATCCTGTCTTCGCCCAAGGAGACCGTGTACTGCCTCTCGGACGTGCCCGAGCATCAAGCCTTCGACCCGCTCGAAGCGATGCGCACGCCGTATCGCATCGACATTCTGCAACCCGTGTACTTCGCCCTGCCCAACCTCAAGCGCCTGTTCGAAGTGGCGCAGGAAGACATCATGGGCATGGTCGAACGCGGGATGCAGCTGGGGCTGCACGCACCGAAGTTCCCGCCCAAGCCAAAAGCGGCTTGAACTGCGGCTTTTAGGGCCAGGTGAGTCTGTTCCCTGGCCTCGCGTTGCTTTAGGGTGACGCTACTGACGACCGTTTCCAAATACTCGATTTCAGGAATACCCACATGACCACGTTGAACCAAGCCCACTGCGAAGCCTGCCGCGCCGACGCCCCGCAAGTCAGCGACGAAGAGTTGCCGGTGCTGATCAAGCAGATCCCCGACTGGAACATCGAAGTACGCGATGGCGTGATGCAGCTGGAAAAGGTCTTCCTGTTCAAGAATTTCAAATTCGCCCTGGCCTTCACCAACGCCGTGGGCGTGATCTCCGAAGCTGAAGGCCATCACCCGGGCCTGCTCACCGAATGGGGCAAAGTCACCGTGACCTGGTGGAGCCACTCCATCAAGGGCCTGCACCGCAACGACTTCATCATGGCCGCGCGCACCGACGAAGTGGCCAAGGATGCTGAGGGCCGCAAGTAATGCATTTCGACGCAATTGGCCGGGTGCCCGGAGACCCGATCCTCGGGCTGATGGAGTTGTACGCCCAGGATCCAAACCCGAACAAGTTCGACCTCGGCGTGGGCGTGTACAAGGACGACCAGGGCCTGACGCCGATCCCGCATTCGGTGAAACTGGCCGAGCAGCGCCTGGTGGAACAACAAACCACCAAGACCTACATCGGCGGCCATGGCAATACCGCGTTCGGCTCGCTGATCAGCGAGCTGGTGCTGGGCGCCGGTTCGCCACTGCTGGGCGAGCGCCGCGCCGGCGCCACCCAGACGCCTGGCGGCACCGGCGCGCTGCGCCTGAGCGCCGACTTTATCGCCCACAGCCTGCCCGGCCGTGGCGTATGGCTGAGCAACCCGACCTGGCCGATCCACGAAACCATCTTCGCCAAGGCCGGGCTCAAGGTCAGCCATTACCCGTACGTGGGCAGCGACAATCGCCTGGACGTAGCGGCGATGCTGACCACCCTGTCCACCGTGCCAAAAGGCGATGTGGTGCTGCTGCACGCCTGCTGCCACAACCCGACCGGTTTCGACCTGTCCCACGATGACTGGCGCCAGGTGCTGAAGATCGTCCAGGAACGTCAGTTGCTGCCGCTGATCGACTTTGCGTATCAGGGTTTTGGCGATGGCCTGGAACAGGATGCATGGGCCGTGCGGATGTTCGCGGCTGAGCTGCCCGAAGTACTGATCACCAGTTCCTGCTCGAAGAACTTCGGCTTGTACAGCGACCGTGTCGGCGCGTTGATTGTGTGCGCGGCGGACGCCGAGAAACTGACGGATGTGCGCAGCCAGCTGGCGTTTATTGCGCGTAACTTGTGGTCGACGCCGCCGGACCATGGTGCTGCTGTGGTGGCGACGATTCTCGGTGACGCCGGGCTGAAAAAGCAGTGGGCCGAGGAAGTGGAAGCGATGCGGGCGCGGATTGCGCAGCTGCGTTCCGGGCTGGTGGAGGCGTTGGCGCCCCATGGGTTGTCGGAGCGGTTTGCGCACATCGCGGCGCAACGCGGGATGTTTTCCTATACCGGGTTGAGTGCGGAACAGGTGAAGCAACTGCGGGAAAAGCACAGCGTGTATATGGTCAATTCCGGGCGCGCGAACGTGGCGGGGATTGATGCGACGCGGTTGACGTTGTTGGCAGAAGCGATCGCAGATGTTTCCCACACCTGACTGAAGAAACCGGCTCCAAATGTGGGAGCGGGCTTGCTCGCGAATGCGGTGGGTCAGTCGAATTATCTGGTGACTGACCCACCGCATTCGCGAGCAAGCCCGCCCCCACATTTAGACCGAGTGAGTCTGTGGGTTTGAGGCTTAGCCCGCGACCATCTCGGCCTTTAGCTGTGCCTCTTTCGCCTGGGCATCCGCCAATCGATACAGCTCGATATGCCCGTCCCAGTGCTCGATCAGCGCCGTGCACGACTCCACCCAATCCCCGCAATTGAGGTAGTCCACCTCGCCCACCTTGCGAATCTCCGCATGGTGGATGTGCCCGCACACCACGCCATGCAGCTCGCGCTTGGTCACTTCGTGGGCGATCGCTTCTTCAAAATCACTGATAAAGCTCACCGCCGTCTTGACCTTGTGCTTGAGGTACGCCGACAACGACCAATAGCCGTAGCCATAGCGCGCCCGCCAGTGGTTCAACCAGCGGTTGAGCGTGAGGGTGAATTCGTAGGCCGAATCGCCGAGGAACGCCAGCCAGCGGTGATACCGGGTGATCACGTCGAACTGGTCGCCATGGATCACCAGCAAATGCCGGCCATCGGCAGTCACGTGCACCGCCTCGTCCACCAACTGGATATTGCCAAGGATCAGCTTCGAATAACGCCGCAGGAATTCATCGTGGTTGCCGGTGACGTAGATCACCTCGGTGCCGCGCTTGCTCATGGTCAGCAGGCGGCGGATCACGTTGGTGTGGGCCTGGGGCCAATACATGCCACTGCGCAGCTTCCAGCCGTCGATGATGTCGCCCACCAGGTAGACCTTGTCGGCGTGGTAGCCCTTGAGGAAATGCGAGAGGTGTTCGGCCTGGCAATCCCGAGTGCCCAAATGCACGTCGGAAATCCACAGGGTACGCACGCGTTGCTTGCGGCTGGGTTTGGCGAGTTCGGCGCTGGTCATGGGCATGCCTCACGGTGTTTTCGCGAGCTTGCGCCCATGGGATTAATAGCCCATGACAGTGTTGCGTCAGTCTGATGACAGCGCCCACAGGCGGCGAAGCGATGTAAACTGCAGGCCTGCCCAGGAGACTGCGATGAGACCCAACCTCACGCTACGCCACTACCCCGATGCGCCTATCGCCCATAGCCACGACCATGCACAGCTGGTGTTTGGCCTGTCCGGGCACCTGGACTTCGAGGTGGATGGCCGGGGCGGCCAGGTGCAGCACAGCAGTGTGATGGTGCTGCCCTACTCCGCCCATCACGCATGCCGCAGTCGCGATGGCAGCCGCTGCCTGGTGCTGGACGTGCCCGATGAGCACTGGCTGGCGCAGTCCCTGGGGGAGCATGCCGACGCCAGCCGCCGCTTGCTCGACCGGTGCGCACACCTGACCCTCGACAATCGCCAAAGCCAACTGGTGCAGTGGTTGGCAAGCAGCCCGGTGGACGATCCGCTGATCGCCCAGCAAGGCGCCGTATTGCTGCTGGCCAGCCTCAACCTTGCGCAGCCGCCGGTGGGCAAGCGCCTGCCCTATGCCGCGTTCGATGCGCATATCCAGCGGCACGCCGCGCACCCACTGCAAGTGGCGGACCTGGCGAAGCTCGCCGACCTGTCCGTCGCCCGCCTGCATGCACGGTTTATCGCGGAAAGCGGGCAGACGCCGATGGACTACATACGCACCCGGCGCTTGCAGATGGCCCGCGGCCTGTTGCGCGACAGCCAGCTGCCGATCGGCGAGATTGCCGCGCGGGTGGGCTATGGTTCGCAAAGTGCATTTGCTGCGGCGATGCTGCGCGAGTTTGGCCTCTCGCCCCGAGCCTTCAGACGAGCACCGCCCGGTGCAGGAGCTGGCTTGCCTGCGATAGCATCACCGCGCGCTATCTGAACGACCGAGTTGTCTGCATCGCAGGCAAGCCAGCTCCCACAGGGATCTTCACCAAGCAAGAGTCCTGCGACAAAAGCCGCGAGCCCAACGACAGACGCGAATGCCTGCAACCCTCTAGACTGCGATCCTGTAAACCCGTCGTTTAAGGATCGCAATGACTCCCCGCACAGCCCTCGGCGCCCTGCATATCGGCGCATTGATGTTTGGCCTCACTGGTGTGTTCGGCAAACTGGCGGCCGCTTCGCCGGCGATTATCGTGTTCGGCCGCGCCGCGTTCGCGGTCATTGCCCTGGCGATCTTTGCGCGCTTTGCCAGCAACACGCCCTGGCAGAAGCTGCAAGCCCGCGACTGGCGCCGCCTGCTGGTCAGCGGCCTGCTGCTGGCCGGGCATTGGGTGAGTTTCTTTATTGCGGTAAAGGTCGCCGGTGTGGCCATCGCCACCCTGGGCTTCGCCACGTTCCCGGCGTTCACGGTGATTCTCGAAGGCTTGATTTTCCGCGAGCGGATTCGCGCCAACGAGATCCTGCTGGTGGTGCTGGTGAGCATCGGCCTGGTGCTGGTCACGCCGGATTTCAATCTCGCCAGCCAGGCCACCAGCGGCTTGTTGTGGGCGGTCGGCTCCGGGTTGTTGTTCTCGCTGCTGTCGCTGAACAACCGCGCCAGTGGGCGCATCCCGCCGGTGCAGGCCGCCTTGTGCCAGAACGTGGTGGTAGCGCTGTGCCTGTTGCCCGTCGCCGCGCCCGGGCTGGCCGAAGTGCGACCAGTGGACTGGCTGTGGATCGGTCTGCTCGGGGTGTTCTGCACCGGCCTGGCCCATAGCCTGTTTGTCGCCAGCCTCGCGGTGCTCAAGGCGCGCACGGCGGCGGTGGTGTTTGCCATGGAGCCGGTGTATGGCATCACCGCGGCCTGGCTGCTGTTTGCTGAAACGCCGACCCTGCGCATGCTGATGGGCGGCGCGCTGATCATCGTGGCCATCGTGGTGTCCGGGCTGATGGGCGGCGCCAAACCGGCCAAGCAGCCGGCCACCACGGCCGAGGTTCATTGAGTACGGTCGTTATGCCCCAGGTCCCGTTGCGGGTCGATCTGGTCACGTACCCGTTGCTTGAGCACCTTGGCTTCCGGGAAGCCCCCGTCGGCCTTGCGTTCCCAGATCTGCACACCGTCGCAGGTAATCCGAAACGCACCGCCGGTGGCCGGCTCCAGGGCCACTTTGCCGAGGTCATCGGCGAACGTGCTCAGCAGTTCCTGGGCCAGCCAGGCGGCGCGCAGCAGCCACTGACACTGGGTGCAATAGGTGATGACAATCTCGGGCTTGGCCGCTGACATGAATTGACTGGCTCCTGCTTGGCGGGTTGAAAGGATCGAGTGGCTATAATACCGGCCTTTATCGTCCTGCCTTGAGATTGATGATGCGCCGCCTGTTGTCCTGTCTGTTGCTGTGCCTGTTCCCTGTCCTCGTCCAAGCCGTCGAAAACCCGCGCCCGAAGATCGGCCTGGTGCTCTCCGGCGGTGCCGCCCGTGGCCTGGCGCACATTGGCGTGCTCAAGGCCCTGGAAGAACAGGGCATCCACATCGATGCGATTGCCGGCACCAGCATGGGTGCGGTGATCGGCGGGCTGTACGCCTCGGGCTACAAGATCGACGAGCTGGAAAAACTCGCGCTGAACATCGACTGGAAGCTCGCCCTGTCTGACGCGCCACCGCGGGAAGACGTGCCATTCCGGCGCAAGCAGGATGACCGGGATTTCCTGGTCAAACAGAAACTCAGCTTCCGCGACGACGGCAGCCTCGGCCTGCCACTGGGGGTGATCCAGGGTCAGAACCTGGCCTTGCTGCTGGAAAGCATGTTCGCCCACACCAGTAACGTGCGGGATTTCGACAAGCTGCCGATCCCCTTCCGCGCCGTGGCCACCGACATCACCAGTGGTGAAAAAGTGGTGTTCCGCAAAGGCCACCTGCCCCAGGTGATCCGCGCCAGCATGTCGATCCCGGCGGTGTTTGCCCCGGTGGAACTGGATGGCCGGCTGCTGGTGGACGGCGGCATGACCGATAACATCCCGCTGGATGTGGCGCGGGAAATGGGGGTCGACATCGCCATCGTCGTCGACATCGGCACCCCGCTGCGCTCACGCAAGCAACTCAACACCGTGGTGGACGTGCTCAACCAGTCCATCACCCTGATGACCCGGCGCAATTCCGAAGAACAACTCAAGGCCCTGGCGCCCCGCGACGTGCTGATCCAGCCGCCCCTGGCCGCCTACGGGGTGACGGATTTCGGGCGCGCCAAGGACATGATCGACGCGGGCTACCGCGCCACCCGCGCACTCGACGTGCGCCTGGCGCACCTGCGCCCGGCCGAACCGGTGGACCCGTCGCTGGTGGCCGCGCGAACGCCCGGCGAGCGCAACCCGGTGATCACCGCAATCAAGGTAGAGAACGACTCCAAGGTGGGCGACGAGGTGATCCGCTACTACATCCGCCAGAACCTCGGCGAGCCCCTGGACCTGGCCCGCCTGCAAACCGACATGGGCACTCTGTACGGCCTGGATTACTTCGAACAGGTGCAATACCGCGTGGTGAAAAAGGGCAAGGACAACACCCTGGTCATCAGTGCCCGGGGCAAACGCAGCGGCACCGACTACCTGCGCCTGGGCCTGAACCTGTCGGATGACATGCGCGGCGACAGCGCCTTCAACCTCGGCGCCAGCTACCGCATGAACGGCATCAACCGCCTCGGCGCCGAATGGCTGACGCGGGTGCAGATCGGGGACAAGCAGGAGCTGTACAGCGAGTTCTATCAGCCGATGGACACCGGTTCACGCTACTTCGTCGCGCCCTATATCAGTGCCCAGGCGCAGAACGTCGAACTGATTGAAGACAATAACCCTATCTCCGAATACCGCCTGGAACGCTACGGCTTCGGCCTGAACGTGGGCCGGCAGATCGGCAACAGCGGCGAGATTCGTTTCGGCGTCGGCGAGGCCTGGGGCAAGGCGGATGTGCGCATTGGCGACCGGAATTCACCGAGCATCAACTTCAGCGAGGGTTTCTATGAGCTGAAGTACTCCTTCGACTCGTTCGACAACGTGTACTTCCCCCATACCGGCGAAGACATTGGCCTGGCCTTCCGGGAGTTCGAACCGGGGCTGGGTTCGGACCAGCGCTATCGCCAGTGGGAGTTCAAGCTGGACAAGGCCATGAGCAGCGGGCCGGACACACTGATCCTCGGCGGGCGGTATGGGCGCACCCTGGATAAGTCGGACGTGGTGATTTCCAGCTTCCTGCTGGGGGGCGCGCGGCAGCTGTCGGGCTTCCGGGAGGATGCGATTGCCGGGCAGAACATCAGCCTGATGCGCGCGGTCTACTATCGCCGGCTGACGCCGCGGTCTTATTTGCCGCTGGATTTCCCGTTGTACCTGGGCGCGTCACTGGAGCGAGGGCGGGCTTGGAACAACGACAATGAATACGACAGCGGGTACATCAACGCCGCCAGTATTTTCCTGGGGTTTGATACGCCGCTGGGGCCGTTGAATTTCAGTTATGGGTTTAACGATGACAGTCAGCAGGCGGTGTACCTGAACCTGGGGCAAACCTTCTAACTACGCCGCAAAACCCATGTGGGAGCGGGCTTGCTCGCGAAGGCGGTGTGTCAGTCAGCACATGTATTCACTGACACTTCGCCTTCGCGAGCAAGCCCGCTCCCACATTTTTGATCTTCTGTGTACTTGGGATCAGGACTTCTCGAGATTTCCGAGGATGTGTTCATGCACCCGCATGCACACCCGCAGATCCTCTTCATCGACACCCACAAACAGCTCATGGCGCAAGGCCGTGGCGATGGTCTCGATCTGCTCGATCAGCGGCTTCGCGGTGTCGCACAGCACAATGCGCTTGGCGCGGCGGTCTTCCACCACGGCCTGGCGTTGCACCAGGCCCTGGCTTTCCAGGCTGTCGAGCAAACGGGCCAAGGTGGGCCCCTCTACCCCGACACTCTGCGCCAGCTCACGCTGGGTAGGCGGTTCGGTAAAACGGGCCAGGTGCAGCAGCACCAGCCAGCGTGCCTGGGACAGTCCCAAACCTGCCAAGCGGCGATCCAGCTCGGCACGCCATCCTCGGGACATATGCGCCAACTGCATGCCAAAACGGTGTTGATCGGTTAACGGCATAAAAAACTCATGGATTAGACTGAAAATAAAGTATGGCTAATTATTAGTCAGCTAAGCATGACCCATGCCAGTAGGCAAGACCCGGTATGTACTGATTCGTTACATTGTCGTAATTGGCACATCAAATCTCGAATTCCGACTGCAAAGCGGCCCTTACGCAGTACAAAACGCCCTCGGGAACGCGGCCGGTAAACAGCGGCGCAATCTCGGAAACGGGTGGCAATTCGCCTTCTCCATCCAGGAATGCATCCTGGATTTCACCGAGCAAATCTTCCGGCAGATCAAGGGCCTGCTCCAACGACAACTGCTGCTTGCCAATGGACTCGGCGAGCAAGGTGTAGACGTTCTTTTCCGAGCACTGCAGCTGCCCGGCAATCTGGATCGGGGTCATGCCGGCACGGGCGAGGCTGATCAACTCGTGGCGGATGTCGGCGACCTCTTTCGGCGCCTCGACCTGGCCGCCGAGCACTTCGAGGAAGGCCTGGCCATAACGCTCCAGCTTGCGCGCACCGACGCCGCTGACCCTGGCCATCTCGCCGAGGGTAGTGGGATGGTCGCGGAGCATTTCCAGCAAGGTGGAGTCCGGGAAGATGACGTAAGGCGGCACGCTGTGTTCCTGCGCCAACTTCTTACGCAGCGCGCGCAGGGCTTCCCACTGTTCGCGCTCTTCGAAACGCACCAGTTGGCTGGCCTGGCTGGTGCTGCTCTTGGCGGTGGTTTGCGGCTTGAGGTCGCGGCGCAGCTCCAGGCTGACTTCGCCCTTGAGCAGCGGCCGGCAACTGTCGTTCAGGCGCAGGCCGCCGTAGCCTTCCAGGTCGATGTCCACCAGGCCACGGGCGACCATCTGCCGGAACAGCGAGCGCCACTCGCCTTCGGCGCGGGCCTTGCCCACACCGTAGACCGAGAGTTTTTCGTGGCCGAAGCTGCGAATCTTTTCATTGTCCTTGCCCAGCAACACGTCCACCAGGTGGCCGACGCCATAGCGCTGGCCGGTGCGGTAGATCGCCGACAACGCCTGGCGCGCCGGCTCGGTGGCGTCCCAGGTCTGCACGCCGTCCACGCAGTTGTCGCAGTGGCCGCAGGGCTTGGGCATGTCTTCGTCGAAGTAGGCGAGCAAGGTCTGGCGACGGCAGCGGGTTTCTTCACACAGCGACAGCATCGCGTCGAGCTTGTGCTGTTCCAGGCGCTTGTGGCGCTCGTCGCCTTCGGAGTTCTGCAGCATCTGCTTGAGCATCACCACGTCTTGCAGGCCGTAGACCATCCACGCATCCGCCGGCAGGCCGTCACGGCCGGCACGCCCGGTTTCCTGGTAGTACGCCTCGAGGGATTTGGGCAGATCCATATGGGCCACGAAGCGCACGTTGGATTTGTCGATGCCCATGCCGAACGCGATGGTGGCGACCATGATCAGGCCTTCCTCGTTGAGGAAGCGCTTCTGGTGGTAGGCCCGCAGTTCGTTGGGCAACCCCGCGTGATACGGCAGTGCCGGGTAGCCTTGTTCACTGAGGAATGCGGCGACCTCATCGACCTTCTTGCGCGACAGGCAATAGACAATGCCGGCGTCGCTGCGCCGATCGGAGAGGAACGCCAGCAACTGCTTGCGCGGCTGCTCCTTGGGCACAATGCGGTAAAAGATATTCGGCCGGTCGAAGCTCGAGAGGAAGCGCTCGGCGTTCTGCAGGTGCAGGCGCTCGACGATTTCTTCGCGGGTCCGTTTGTCGGCGGTGGCGGTCAGGGCGATGCGCGGGACGTTGGGGAACAGTTCCGCCAGTTGGCCCAGCTGCAGGTATTCACGACGGAAATCGTGGCCCCATTGGGACACACAGTGGGCTTCGTCGATGGCGAACAGGGCGATTTCCAGGCTCTGCAGGAACGCCAGCATCCGTGGCTGCACCAGGCGCTCGGGGGCGAGGTAAAGCATCTTCACTTCGCCGCGCTTGATCCGGGCGGCGAGGTCACGCTGCTGTTCGGCGCTGAGGGTGGAGTTCAGCGAAGCGGCCGCCACGCCGAGCTCTTCAAGGGTGGCCACCTGGTCGTCCATCAGGGCGATCAACGGCGACACCACCACCGCAAGCCCTTCCCGCAGGAGTGCCGGTACCTGGAAGCACAGCGACTTGCCGCCGCCGGTAGGCATCAGCACCAGGGCATCGCCGCCGTTGGCCACGCGCTCAATGATCGCACCCTGGCGGCCACGAAAACTGTCGTAGCCGAAGATGTCCTTGAGGACGCGTTGAGCCTGCTCGAGCATGAAAAACTCCAAATATCGCCGAAATCCCTCTGTACAGGCTGGTCGAAAAAGCACGCTTGAGCGGGAAATAATCCGTAAGCGAACTTTTCCCGCGACTGGCGCTTGGCCTGCAGGGGCATCACAAAACGCGGCAGTATACCCGAGCGTTACCCGGCAAAGGGTGCCGTTGGTGAATTGCCGCCGGGCTCAAATACCTCTCAAATCTGTGCTGCGGCTGGCCTGGCAGCTCAAGAAAGCCTAGAATTGCCCATCGTTTATTCCCAAGGTAGTCCGTCAATGTCCTTCGCTGAGCAACTAACCCGCCTGCAAGCCTTCCTCGATGCCGATGAGCTGCACGACGAGGCGCTGGACTACGTGGCCGCCCACGGCTATCTGACCGCGCTGTCGATCTGCTCCGATGTCGTTCCCGACCGTGAATGGATCGACGCCCTGTTCTCCGAAGAGCCTCACTACAGTGATGCCGCCCAGCGCGAAGAAATCGAATCGACCCTGCTGGCCCTCAAGGCTCACATTGGCCGCCAACTGGCTTCCGATGAAGAGTTCGAACTGCCTTGCGACCTGGACCTGGGCGAAGACCCGGACGACTCCGAACTGCGCGGCTGGTGCATCGGTTTCATGGAAGGCGTGTTCCTGCGTGAAGAGGCCTGGTTCGAAACGGCTGAAGAAGAAGTCAGCGAAATGCTGCTGCCGATCATGGTCGGTTCCGGCCTGTTCGACGAGCAACCTGAGTTCTCCGACATCGCCGCCGACGCCAACCTGATGGACGACATGATCGTTCAGATCCCGGAAGCGCTGACCGCCCTGTACCTGCTGTGCAACGCACCTGACGAAAAGCCGGCGATCCTCAAGCCTCGCCACCACTAAGACCGTTGCCCGTGGCGCCCATGGGCAACCGTTCCGCGATCCTGCGTTACGTTCTGCTGGCCATCGGCTGGTTGAGCGTGGCGCTCGGGGTAATCGGCATCTTCCTGCCGGTGCTGCCCACTACCCCCTTCCTTCTGCTGGCTGCCGCCTGCTTTGCCCGTAGCTCCCCGCGCTTCTACCGCTGGCTGGTGGAACACCCGCGCCTGGGGCCGTGGATTCGTGACTATCTGGATGGCAACGGGATTCCGCTCAAGGGCAAGGTGTATGCCATTGGGTTGATGTGGGTGAGTATCGGTTTTTCCTGCTACCTGGTGCCGCTGATCTGGGCGCGAGGGTTCATGCTGACCAGTGCGGTGTTGGTGACGGTTTATATTTTGCGGCAGAAGACATTGGCCAAGGCTCCGCAGGACTAAATGTGGGAGCGGGCTTGCTCGCGAATACGGTGGATCAGTCAGCACATGTATCGGCTGACACACCGTATTCGCGAGCAAGCCCGCTCCCACATTTTTAATCCAGTCGCTTCAGAGGGATCAACGCATCGGCGGCAAGCCATACGCCGCCAAATCAAAGTCAGCCAACTTGCGAATAATCTGGTCAGCATGGTGATACTTGCTGTCCGCCATCGCCTCATCCGGCACCGCAATCGCGGTCATGTGCGCAGCCTTGGCCGCCGTCACGCCAAACGGCGAATCCTCAAACACCAGGCAATCCTCCGGTGCCACACCCAAGCGGCGCGCCGCCGTCAGGAAGATATCCGGCGCCGGCTTGGCCGCCCCGACCTCCGGGTCATCCGCCGTGACGATGGTGTCGAACAACCCAAACCACTCACGGTGCAACGTAGTCTTGTGGCCAAACGAGTTGCGCGACGAACTGGTGCCCACGGCAATCGGAATGTTATGCGCCTTCAAATGCCGCACCAGCGCCTCAGCACCCGGCATGCCCAAGGCCTTGGGGAAACGCTCGCTCATCAGCGGCTCGCGGATCACCAGGAATTCTGCGGGGGTAATCGGCAGGTCCAGCGCCTTGACCACGTAATCCGCCAGGTCCTGGGCGCCGCGACCAATGATGTGCTGCTTGATCCCCCAGTCATAGGTACGGCCATAGCGTTCGGCGATGATCTGTGTGACTTCGGTGTAGATGCCTTCTGTGTCCAGCAACAACCCGTCCATATCGAAAATGACAGCCTTGATCGGGACAGCGGTACGCGGTGCATTCATCACTACAGATCCGTGGGCAAAAGGACTAAAAGGATTCAGCACAATAACGGCCCGCCTTGCCTGCAAGCAACCGTTAAGCTTCCGACTGGCAGTACTGCCCTTTAGAATATCTGCCTTACCCATGGAAGTGCCCTCAATGCTCTACCGCCTTTGCGCCGACGGCCTGGTGCTGTTTCACTTGTCGTTCATTCTGTTCGTGCTGTTTGGCGGTTTGCTCGCGCTCAAATGGCGGCCCGTGATGTGGTTGCACTTGCCCGCGGCTGCCTGGGGCGTTGCGGTGGAAGTGTTCCACCTGCCCTGCCCGCTGACCCGCTGGGAAAATCTGTTTCGTCATTTGGCCGGACAGGATGGTTATGGGAGTGGCTTCATCGAGCATTACATCCTGACCCTGATCTATCCGGCCGGGCTGACGCCGCAGATTCAATTGGGGCTGGGCGCGCTGGTGCTGTTGATCAACATCGCGGTGTATGTGCGGTTGATCAAGCGCCGCTAGGCAGACAGCCGATGCCCGCCAACGTCGCCTCAACCGCTTCATCCAGAGGCGTGTGCGGTTCGCTGCCCAGCACCTGCACCAGGCGGCGGTTATCCATGCATACCTCGGTTTGCCACAGGTAGCGCATCTCCTGCATCTCGCGGAAGGTGGTGACAAAGGGCGCGGCCAGTTTCAGCAGCCACCACGGGAAAGCACGTACAGAAGGCTGTTGGCCGGTCCTGCGTGACACCACCCGCTGAATCGCCTGGCTCATCTGCCGACCATCGGCATCTATGTGCCCCGCCATATGAAAACGGGCGAAGGCATCAAGGCTGTCGCGGCGTGCAATCAACTCGACCATGGTCCTCGCCACATCAGGCAGGTAAGCCCACTGATGCCCCACGCCCGGCGCCCCTGGATAGCTCACGTTGGCCACCGGTTTTGCGGGCTTGACCAGGCCTTGGGAAAACCAGCTGCTGCCGGCCTTGGCGCCGAAAAAATCGCCTGCCCGCACGATCAGCGCCCGTGCGCCCTGTTGGGTCGCCTCAAGCAAACGCTGCTCCATCTCCACCCGGATCGCGCCCTTGCGGGTAAGTGGATGCTGCGGCGAATCTTCCTCCAACCGCGCAAAGGCATCAGGCCCGAAGTTGTACACCGTGCCTGGCAAGACAATCGTCGCCCCTTCCGCGACTGCCGCCGCGATGCTGTTGTCGATCATCGGCAGCACCAGCTCCGCCCAGCGCTGGTAACCGGGCGGATTCACCGCATGCACGATCACCGAACAACCCCGGGCCGCTGCGACGACTTCCCCACGGTTCAGCGCATCACCTTTTATCCAGGTGAAATCGGCGTTCTGTTTGTGGGCCTTATCCACATCTCTAGTCAGGGCACATACCTGCCAGCCGGCAGCGAACAACTGCCGCGCCACCTCGCCACCAATCCCGCCTGTCGCGCCCAATACCAGAACCTTGTTCATGCTTTTTCCCCTGAGGGTTGTGTGATGGGGCGATTCTGTTTGCCGGCGAGCTATAGAGGAATTGCCGAAGATCATCCAGACGCTATACATTTATGCATGGCATCAAATATTGGTTGGGAGCTTTACCGGTCGTTCCTCGGGGTACTCAAGGAAGGATCGTTGTCGGGGGCCGCACGGCAGCTCGGCATCACGCAGCCCACGGTCGGGCGGCACATCGCTGCGCTGGAAAAATCCCTCAACGTAGTGCTGTTCACCCGCTCCGCCAGCGGCCTGTTGCCCACGGCGGTCGCCCTCACCCTGCGCACCCATGCCGAAACCATGGAAACCACCGCCGCCGCACTTGAGCGCGCCGCGTCGCCCCAAGGCCCCGAAGTGCGCGGCGTGGTACGAGTGTCTGCCAGCGAAGTGATCGGCGTGGAAGTCCTGCCGCCGATCATCACCCGACTGCGCCAGCAGCACCCGCACCTCAAGGTCGAACTGGTGCTGAGCAATCGCCTGCTGGACCTGCTGCAACTGGAGGCCGACATCGCCGTGCGAATGGTCCGACCCAGCCAGGAACAACTTCTGGCGAAAAGGATCGGCGTTATCGAAGTCGGCCTGCATGCGCGCAACGACTACCTGCAACAACATGGCATCCCCCAGGGCCTGAATGATCTCTCAGCTCATTCAGTCATCGGCTACGACCAGGAAAGCGCCTTCATCCGCAGCCTGGCCGTCAAAGGCTTCGACCGCAGCGCCTTTTCCCTCAGCAGCGACAGCGACCTCGCACAACTGTCCCTGATCCGCGCCGGCGCCGGCATCGGTGGCTGCCAGGTCAAACTGGCCCGGCAAGACGCCCGCCTGAGCCGAGTGCTGCCGGACGCATTTGCCCTGCAACTGGACACCTGGGTCACCATGCACGAAGACCTGCGCAACAGCCCGCGCTGCCGCGTCACCTTTGACGCCCTGGTGGCCGGTTTGCAGCATTACGTACAGGATTGAGACAGCTTCGCTGGTGAAGAATCAGAGTCCCTCAAACCCTTCATAGACGCCCCCATGTCCGAAGCCTTCGAAGTCCCCAGCCCCCACGAAAAACACGTCGAACACGCCACCGAACATGCCCACCGCAGCGGAGACAATTTCGCCAGCCGCATCGCCGTGATGACCGCCATCATGGCCACCGTCGGCGCCATGCTCAGCTACCAGGCCGGCTCCACCGAAAGCGAAGCGGCGATGGACAAAAACAACGCCGCCATCTTCAAGACCGAAGCCGCCAACCAGTGGAACTACTACCAGGCCAAATCCAGCCGGCAGAACCTCGCCGAGCTGGCGACCCATATTCCGGGGGTTGATGCCAAGCACTACACCGACGAGATCGAGCGTTACAAAACCCAGAAGGAAGACGTGCGCAAACAGGCCGAAAAGCTTGAAGCCACGTCGAAGGAATGGGATGAAAAGTCAGAGCAAGCATTGCATCAACATCACCGCTGGGCACAGGCAATGACCGCGATTCAGATCGCGATTTCGCTGGCGGCAATTACCTTGCTGACAAGGAAGGAATGGTTGAAGCGCATGGCCTACACCGCTGGCAGTGTGAGCGTGGTGCTCGGCGGGATGGCATGGTTGCATATTTGAGAGCTGGATTTTCATCGCCCTTCGGAAGCAGAAATACGGCGTCACGTATCGTCGTATTTCGCTGATAGCTATCACCAAACCAAACCGACTATAAAACTCGCCATCGCTCGCAACCTGGAAAGTTGACTATTGATGGGAGAAAACGAATTCAGTCAGTGCGTCCCGGATGCCAGAAGCCCTGTAACGTTGAACACCTCACTGGATGATTACTTCGCGGCAGAATGCCTTCAGATCTTCGCTCAAGTGGAGGACCTGTTTCTCTACCAGACCAGTAGCACCAAATACCTGACTGAGTTAATGCCGGAAGTGAGCCTCGGCACCAAATTTATCGGCTTTGAGGTTGAGAAAATCTATTCCGATACGGAGGTTTATACCTTTCGTACGGAAGGGATGAATGGAAACTACTTCTCCGTGATGGTGAAGCCAAAAAAGGTTTGGATTGATGTAAGTTGGGTTGAGCCAGGCAGAGGTGGTAACGGTATATACGCCGCTGTGGGGGCCTTCGCAGCCAATACAAAGCGCGAGTTTATCGGTGACCCGGACGGACTATCGGACATAGCAACGCGCCGCAGAACCGATGCAATGCTTTCATCCGCCCTCAAACACAAAACAACTGACCATGTCCGACCCCATCTGCGGCAAATTGACGGTGATGAACAACTGGGCATTCCGTCGCTGAGCTGGGTTGAGGGTGACACGCTTGGCAATATCCAGCGTATGATTAAAACGACCTATGAATCCCTGACCTTCTACGTGCCGGAGGTACGAAATGCTTATTACGACTTCGCAAACAAAACCTTCCGAGACACTGCGGGCCGACAGCTTCTGGATGGAAATCTGGCAAAGTGGAGCTTTGAGCATCCAGGAAGCCGAAAGGCGGGCGCAGGGCTCGCGACGCTTAAAAGAGGCCTACTCGTCGGTACCCTTCTACGCGAAGAAGGCAGCTCGAGACTCTCAATTCTGGAGCAAATTTTACGCGAGCCGCGTGAATTCGTAGAAAAGGGCAATCTTGCGGGAATCTTCTACTGACCATCTGATACCCCCTCCTCCTAGACTCACTTATATTCACCAGCCCCCTCGCGTCAGAAAACATCGGCATATTCCGGCATATCCGCTTGGGGTCCTACACCTACTCGCTATATAGTAAAACGCATAACGCCTGACACTATAAAGCCGAGGAAAAGCCGGTGACCGCACAATCATCCAAGGAAGCTGTGGGCGCCGCCTACAGCATCGAGTCAATGCGCTACGCACAGGCCATGACCTGGCGCGCCATCGAAGCGCTGTCCAGGCTCATCCGCCCCGGCATGCTCGAATCCGAAGCCCGCGAACTCGGCAAAAAAGTCCTCGCCGACCTCGACATGCAGCGCATCTGGCACCCCCTGCTGGTGCGCTTTGGCGCCAACACCCTCAAGACCTTCAAGGAACGCTCCGACGGCGACCCGGTGCTGGGGGAAAACGACATCTACTTCATCGACATGGGCGCCGTGTGGCAAGGCCATGAAGGTGATGCGGGGGCGACATTCAGCACCGGTAACGACCCCGAGATGAAGGCATGTGCGAGCGCGGCAAAAGAGCTGTTTGATCGGGTTGAGCGGCGCTGGAGGAACGACAAAGTCGTCGGCCTGGAGCTGTATCGTTTTGCCGAAGAGCAAGCGAAGGAAATGGGTTGGGTGCTGAACCTGGACATCAAAGGGCACCGCGTCAGCGACTTTCCCCATGCGATTTACCGTGGCGGTGATCTTGGGGATTTTGACCAGTATCCGAATGAAGGGCTGTGGATTCTGGAGATACAGATCGCGCACCCGAGCGGGGCTTATGGTGCGTTTTACGAAGATTTGCTGGCTTAATTTTTCAAGGAATAAAGATGGAACGCTCGACCGAATTTCCCGTGCTGTTGTTTTCTTACGGCACGTTGCAGGACAAAGCCGTGCAACTGTCCAACTTTGGGCGGGAGTTGGTGGGTCAGCAGGATGCGATGCTGGGGTATTCAAAAAGCTGGGTGGAGATTACCGATCCCGAGGTGTTGGCGGCCAGTGGCAAGACCCATCATCCGATCGTTGCTCCGAGCGGGCGGAATGAGGACAGTGTTGAGGGGATGGTGTTTCAGATTACCGAGAAGGAGCTCGCGGCGGCGGATGCGTATGAGGTGTCGGACTATAAGCGGGTTTCGGTGGGGCTGGCTTCGGGGTTGACGGCTTGGGTGTATGTGCAGGCTTGAGAGCGTGCAGTGGGCCAATCGGAGTGATTTCCTACAGATCAATCGGAAGGAGTGCCCTGCCGGGTTTGTGACGTGGGGCATATAGTTCGCCGGTCGCTCTCATAGCGACCGGGTTTGGCGACTCGACTATAAGACGGCAGAAGCCTCCCGGCTAATTTGCGGGATGCTCCTGCGCGCAATAAGCTACCCAATGGTAGCTGTGCGCGGGAGACCTTCGGGTCTGCCGGCATTGTCCGTCTTTTTCCGGTTCGCCAACCCGCGTACAGCTGCCACCTTTTGTTTGGCGACAAATGTGTGGCTACTCTCCTCCTTAAGAGAACGGACATCACATATGAATCAATACATGCCCCTCACCAGCAACGATTGCGAGACACCTGCCCTTTTTGTAGATACCACCGCGCCGCTGGACGTACTGCTTGACGCTGCCGGTTATCGAATTCGCGCTGTTACTCAAGTTCTTGAAAATCTGGCGCTGCGTGCAGAAATCAGCAGCGATACGGTTGTGCTCAGTGACTTTTCACTGCTGTGTTCGATTCCGTTGCGCGATGGTTGTGATTTGCTGGATGTGATAGGTCTGCGCATGGCTATGCGGTGTTCCTAAACCCATTGGCTTGATCCCGCACAAACGAAAAAGGGGCGACCTCTCAGTCATCCCTTTTTTGCGAACATTACCAACCTAAACGCAACGTGTGCCACGAGCCTTATGCTCGTACTCCCACCCCTTACACGCCAACCCTACATGCTTGGGAATCAGAGCGGCCCCGCTGCTGTAGGAAGTAATGGTCCTACGAGTGAAGCCTAGTTCCACAGCCGCAGCGGAGAGCGACAGATTGTTGCTGAGCATCCACTTTCTGAAGTCCTGCGTCAGCATGACCTCGCCGGACTGTTCCAGCGCCAAACGATGCAAGGTGACAGAGGACAACTCCAGGTCATTGCCCCAAGTCACGTCAAAGCCCCACTCACCGACTTCAACCCGACCAAATAGAGCCAAGTCCTGAAGGGGTTTTAGAATCGGGAAGGTATTTATGTGATCAGTGAGATCAACGGTGTGCCGCTTACCGTTATTCCACTCAATTTCGATGGCATGCTTGCCGGCAACTGGTTGCACAGCAGAGATGCGAAGCTTGCTGGTCATAAGTCAGTTCCTCCGGTTTTGTTCATTCCATACGCGCCAAAGATCAGTGGTATGGACTTTTGCCCAAAGCAGGGCAGCTTTCAAGGCCTTGGTTTCGGCACCTTTGCCGAGAACCACCAGCCCTTCTATCTGAACCAACGACTCTCCGTCCGGCGTTTGCACGTGAAAGTGCGGCGGCGCGTGGTCGTCGGGATAGATTTTTATTTTCCAGTTTCGTTCACTGTGAAGGGTAGCCATCGGGACAGATGCTAGAGAAAATTTTTCTCTAGCACAACCCTGTATTCAAACCCCAGAAACCACAAAACCCCTGGCTTCTCTCGAAACCAGGGGTTTTGTTTACATCGAATTTGGCGGTGAAGGAGAGATTCGAACTCTCGATACAATTTCTTGTATACACACTTTCCAGGCGTGCTCCTTAAGCCACTCGGACACTTCACCGTATCTCGTCAAACTGATTCAGTCTGTCGAGGCGCGCTAATGTAGTCGAAAGCTTTTCCGATGGCAAAGGTTTTTTTCAGAATTTTCATGCGCTTAGGCGGTTATGCCGTTCCAGCCCTCTGCGGCGCCACGCACACCACGGCGATTCTGCCATTCTCGGGCACTCGCGGCGCTTGTCTATAGTAGCTGCTGCGCCTTGCCGAAGGCCGCCTGCGGGTGGGCATGGGGGAAAAGTCTGACTGGGTAGTCAGTCATGGCGCTTTACCAGGGCGGGCGCGGTGGGTAACGTCTGCCGTCTGTCCTTCTATTACAAGCATTACAAGGAATCGCGTCATGAGTGAGTTGATTGCCTACCACCTCGAAGACGGTATCGCGACCCTGACCCTGAGCAACGGCAAGGTGAATGCCATTTCGCCGGCAGTGGTCAGTGCGTTTAATCAAGCGCTGGATCAGGCCGAGAAGGATCGGGCGGTGGTGATCATTACGGGCACGCCGGGGATTTTGTCCGGTGGCTATGATTTGAAGGTGATGACCGCCGGCCCTAAAGAAGCCGTGAGCCTGGTGACGTCGGGCTCCACCCTCGCCCGCCGCCTGTTGTCGCACCCCTTCCCGGTGATCGTGGCGTGCCCCGGGCACGCGGTGGCCAAGGGGGCATTCCTGCTGTTGTCGGCGGATTACCGGATCGGTGTAGACGGACCGTTCAGCATTGGCCTGAATGAAGTGATGATCGGCATGACCATGCATCACGCCGGGATCGAGCTGGCGCGGGATCGTCTGCGTAAGTCGGCGTTCCACCGTTCGGTGATCAATGCCGAGATGTTTAACCCGCAGGACGCATTGGGCGCCGGGTTCCTGGACAAGGTGGTGGCGCCGGAAGAGTTGCAGGCAGCCGCACTGGAAGCCGCTCGCCAGTTGAAGAAGATCAATATGAACGCCCACAAGCACACCAAGCTGAAGGTGCGTAAGGCGCTGCTGGAAGCCCTGGATGATGCGATCATTCAGGACCAAGGCCACTTGGGTTAATTAAACCTACGCCTGCTGAATCGAAGCCCGACCTTGAGTCGGGCTTTTTCTTACAAAGAATTCCGGATTGCCTACAACCGCTCTAGACAGTGTCTGTCACAGCATGTTGAAACATGCGCTTAAACATCGCCTATCTTCTGACTCTATAGGGGCAATTGCCGAATACAGTGCACATCCGTACACTGCGCCACCTTTTGTCCCGATGGGCTGTGTCGATGCTTTTTTTGTTACGCATGTTGTTGATGGGCCTGCATTTTATGATTGCGGGCGTACTGGGCGTGCTGCTGGGGATCTGTCGGCCGTTCAATCCAGACAACAGCCGTTACTGCGCGCGCCTGTATGCGGTGCCGGCGATGTGGCTATTGCGCCTGCGAGTGAAGGCCGATGTCGACTCGCTGCGTCACAAGCCCAGCAGTTGCGTGATCATCGCCAACCATCAATCCAACTACGACCTGTTTGTGTTCGGCACCGTGGTGCCGTACCGCACGGTGTGTATCGGCAAGAAGAGCCTGAAGTGGGTGCCGTTGTTCGGACAGTTGTTCTGGCTGGCGGGCAATGTGTTGATCGACCGGGGCAATGCGCACAAGGCGCGGCGTTCGATGCTGACCACCACCCACACCTTGCAGCATGCCGACACCTCGATCTGGGTGTTCCCGGAAGGCACGCGCAACTTCGGTGAAACCCTGCTGCCGTTCAAGAAAGGCGCGTTCCAGATGGCGATCGCCGCAGGCGTGCCGATTGTGCAGGTGTGTGTCAGCACCTATGTGAAGCAGATGAAGCTCAATAGCTGGAACAGTGGCGATATTCTGATTCGCTCGTTACCGCCAATTCCTACGAAGGGGCTGACGATGGATGACATGCCGCTGTTAATGCAGACCTGTCGCGAGCAAATGCGCGACTGCATCGAGGCGATGGACCGCGAGCTGCAAACCACGCCTGCAATCACGGCTGAACCCCGCCGAATTTGCTGACTCTGATTGGGCAGGGCAGCTAAGCTGCCTGACAGTTGTCATCTGCCATTCAAGAAGAAGCGATCAGCACTATGGGTAGAGTTGTTGCGGCCGCCGTCTATAGCGCCGGAAAGAAAGTCACTGATATCACCCTCGACGAAGGCGCCGCGTGGGCCGCCAAGCCTGACCACTTTGTGTGGATCGGCCTGGAGGAGCCCAGCGCCCTGGAACTGGCCAACCTGCAGCGCCAGTTCAACCTGCACGAACTGGCCATCGAAGACGCCCTGGAAAAACACAGCCGCCCCAAGCTTGAAACCTTCGGCGACGCGCTGTTTATCGTGACCTATTCGCCGGTGCGCGATAACGGCAAGCTGGAGTTTATCGAAACCCATATCTTTGCCGGCAACGGCTACATCATCACCGCCCGCAACGGCCACTCGGCATCCTACGGCTATGTGCGCCAGCGCTGTGAGGCGCGACCGCTGTTGCTGGAGCATGGGGAAGATTTCGTACTCTATGCGCTGCTGGATTTTGTTACCGAGAACTACCAGCCGGTGAGCGAGGCGATTCATGCCGAGGTCGATGAACTGGAGCGCAACGTGTTGTGCAACTCCCTGAGTGAAGCGGATATCCAGAAGCTCCACGGCCTGCGCCGCGATGTGCTGCGACTGAAGCGCTATGTAGCACCGATGGTGGAGATCAGTCAGGAATTGCAGAAACTGAGCTTCCCGTTTATCGACAAGAACATGCGTCCGTACTTTCGCGATGTGCAGATTCACGTCACCCGGCAGATGGAAGACCTGACCACCTTGCGGGATATCGCCAGCCAGACCATCGAGATTGGGGTGTTGCTGGAAGCCTCGCGCCAAAGCGTGGTGCAACGCAAGTTTGCCGCGTGGGCAGCGATTCTGGCGTTCCCGACGGCGGTGGCCGGGATTTACGGGATGAACTTCCAGAACATGCCGGAGCTGCAATGGCACTACGGCTATTTTGCGGTGCTGGGGTTTATTGCGGTGGGGTGTACAAGTTTGTGGGCCAGCTTCAAGCGTTCAGGCTGGCTGTAACAAACCCAGCTCATTTGCTGAAGATCAAAAGTGTGGGAGCTGGCTTGCCTGCGATGCAGGCACCTCGGTTTGTCAGTTACACCAAGGTGATGCTATCGCAGGCAAGCCAGCTCCTACATTAATCTGCTTTGCCTTGAAGACCGTGCTTCTTGCCCTGGACGGTTTCAGGCCGCTCCTGCTTTTGGTTTGTGCGCCACAAACCGCATCATCCATTCCGCCACGGTGACGCCGTGGTGGTCTCGTTCCAGGCTGGCCACACCGTTGGTGTAGACCTTCTCCCCCAGCGTTGTCTGAAGAATCTCCAGCAACTCGCGGGAATAGTCGTGGATAAATTCCGGGTGGCCCTGGAAGCACAGCACCTGGTCTTCAATGTGGTACGCCGCAAACGGGCAAAACTCGCTGGAGGCGATCACGGTGGCGTTTTCCGGCAAGGTGGTGACCTGGTCCTGGTGGCTGATCAACAGCGTCAGTTCTTCCACCACCGGGCTCATCCACGGTGCCTTGGCGTTCAGTTTGTAGTCATGGATGCCCATGCCCCAGCCCTTGGTCGCCCGCTCGGTCTTGCCGCCCAACAGCAGCGCCAGCAACTGGTGGCCGAAGCAGATGCCGATCAGCTTGTCGCCGCGGGCATGGCGGTCCAGCAGGTAGGTCTTGAGGGTCTGGATCCACGGATCGGTGCCAAAGGAGTCGGCCTTGCTGCCCGTCACCAGGTACGCGTCGAACACTTCTTCATCCGCCGGGTATTCACCCTGCACCACGTTATAGATGACGAACTCGGCGGCAATCGGCTGTTTGGAGAACAGGCGCTTGAACATCTGCCCGTACCCTTGGTACTGATCGATCAGCCCAGGACGCAGGATATCGGTTTCCAGGATGCACACGCGTAACGACATAAAAAATACCTGACACGGCGATGGGAATAATGAACACCCCCAGAGCCTGCCTTGAAATACCCTTTCAAGGCAAGCCCCGCACATGCCCAAAAGCGTCAGAAGGTCGCGTTCTGTGCAGCTTTCTCCAACAGCAGCGCCGGCGGCGTGAAGCGCTCACCATATTGCTCGGCCAGGTAGCGGGCGCGGGCGACGAAATCGTTCAGGCCGTACTGGTTGATGAATTGCAGCGCTCCGCCGCTCCAGGCGGCAAAACCGATACCGAAGATCGAGCCGACGTTGGCATCAGCCGTCGACATCAACACGCCCTCCTCCTCACAGCGCACGGTTTCGATGGCCTGGATGAACAGCAAACGGTCACGCACGTCTTGCGGCGAGATCTGTTGGCCAGGCTTTTCGAAGCGGTTTTTCAGCTCCGACCACAGGTGTTTCTGCCCGCCCGCCGGGTACTCGTAGAAACCGCCACCCGCCGCCTTGCCCGGGCGCTTGTATTCATTGAGCAACAGGTCGATCACGGCAAACGCCGGGTGCTGCGGTAACGGCTTGCCTTCGGCCTGTAAGTCCTTGGCCGTCTGTTGACGGATATGGCTCATCAGGCTGAGGGAAACTTCGTCAGAGACCGCCAGCGGCCCCACCGGCATGCCGGCCTTGCGTGACTCGGTCTCGATCATCGGTGCGGCCACGCCTTCGCCGAGCATGGCGATGCCTTCGTTGGTGAAGGTGCCGAACACCCGCGAGGTGAAGAAGCCGCGGCTGTCGTTGACCACGATCGGGGTTTTCTTGATTTGCAGTACGAAGTCGAATCCCCGCGCCAGGGTTTCGTCGCTGGTGCGGGCGCCCTTGATGATTTCCACCAGGGGCATTTTGTCCACCGGGCTGAAGAAATGCAGGCCGATAAACTTGCCCTGGTCTGGAACGGCGGTGGCTAACCCGCTGATGGGCAAGGTGGAGGTGTTGGAGGCGATCACCGCTTCGGCACCCACCACGCTTTGCGCGGCCGCCGAGACCTTGGCCTTGAGTTCCCGATCCTCGAAGACGGCTTCGATGATCAGGTCGCAGCCGGCAAGATCGGCGTCGGATTCGGTAGAAACAATCCGCGCGAGGATGGTTTCCCGCTGTTCGGCGGTCAATTGCCCACGCCCGACCTTCTTGTCCAGCAACGTGGCCGAGTGGGCCTTGCCCTTCTCTGCCGCCGCCTGGCTGACGTCCTTGAGCACCACCTCAATGCCCGCCGAGGCGCTGACGTAGGCAATGCCCGCGCCCATCATCCCGGCGCCGAGCACGCCGACCTTGCGTGTCACATACGGCGCAAAGCCCTTGGGCCGCGAACTGCCGGCATTGATTTCATTGAGCTGTAACCAGAAGGTGCCAATCATGTTTTTCGCCACTTGCCCGGTGACCAGCTCGGTGAAGTAGCGGGTCTCGATCAAGTGCGCGGTGTCGAAATCCACCTGGGCACCTTCCACGGCGGCGCAGAGGATTTTCTCCGGGGCCGGGAAGCAGCCGTTGGTTTTGGCGCGCAGGATCGATGGCGCAATGGCGAGCATTTGCGCGACTTTCGGGTTGGACGGCGTACCACCCGGGATCTGGTAGCCCTTGATATCCCAACGCTGTTTCGCCTCGGGGTTGGCCAGAATCCACGCCCGGGACTTGGCCAGCAGCTCGTCACGGTCTGCCGCCAGCTCATCAATCAACCCGGCTTGCAGCGCCTGCTGCGGCGTAATCTTTTTGCCTTCCAGCAAGTAGGGCAAGGCTTTTTCCAGGCCCAGCATCCGCACCATGCGCACCACACCGCCGCCACCCGGCAAAAGCCCGAGGGTGACTTCCGGCAGGCCAATCTGTACCGACTTGTGGTCCAGCGCCACACGGTGCTGGCACGCCAGGCAGATCTCCCAGCCACCGCCCAGCGCTGCGCCGTTGACCGCGGCCACTACCGGTTTGCCGAGGGTTTCCAGGGTGCGCAGTTGCGCCTTCAGCACCAGCACGCTGTCGTAGAAATCCTTGGCGTGGGGCTTGTCGACCTTGATCAGTTCATTAAGGTCGCCGCCGGCAAAGAAGGTCTTCTTCGCCGAGGTGATGATCACGCCCGCAATCGAATCCTTCTCGGCGTCCAGGCGGGCGACGGTGGCCGCCATGGCCTCGCGGTACACCCCGTTCATGGTGTTGGCGCTCTGGCCGGGCATGTCGATGGTCAGCACCACAATCTGGTCCTGGCCCTTTTCGTAACGAATGGCACCGGTCATGACTGATTCCTTAGGCTCAGAGGCGTTCGATGATAGTGGCGATACCCATGCCGCCGCCGACACACAGGGTGGCTAGGCCATAACGCTGCTGGCGCACCTCCAGCTCATCGAGCAAGGTGCCGAGAATCGCGCAGCCCGTGGCGCCCAGCGGGTGGCCCATGGCGATGGAACCACCGTTGACGTTGACCCGGGCGGCGTCGATGCCCATGTCCTTGATGAACTTGAGCACCACCGACGCAAACGCTTCGTTGACCTCGAACAGGTCGATGTCTTCAACCCGCAAACCCGCCTTGGCCAGTGCCTTGCGGGTTGCCGGTGCCGGGCCGGTCAACATGATGGTGGGGTCGGTACTGGTGACAGCGGTGGCGACGATCCGCGCCCGGGGTTGCAGGCCGAGTTCGCGACCTTTGGCTTCAGAACCGATCAGCATCAGCGCCGCGCCATCGACGATCCCGGAACTGTTGCCCGGTGTGTGCACGTGATTGATGCGTTCGACGTGGCTGTAGACCCGCAACGCCGTGGCGTCGAAGCCCATCTGGCCCATCATTTCGAAGCTGGGCTTGAGTTTGCCCAGGCCTTCGAGGGTGGAGTCGGCACGGATGAATTCGTCATGATCCAGCAGCACAATGCCATTTTGGTCCTGCACGGCGATCAGCGACTTGTTGAAGGAACCGTCTGATCTGGCCCGCGCCGCTTTCTGCTGTGAGTGCAGGGCAAAGGCGTCGACGTCCTGGCGGGTGAAGCCTTCCAGGGTGGCGATCAGGTCGGCACCGATGCCTTGCGGGGTGAAGTGGCTGTGCATATTGGTTTGCGGGTCGAGCACCCAGGCGCCGCCGTCACTGCCCATGGGCACTCGGGACATGGACTCGACGCCGCCCACCACCACGAGGTCTTCAAAGCCGGAGCGCACTTTCATCGCGCCGAGGTTCACGGCTTCCAGGCCCGAGGCGCAAAACCGGTTGATCTGCACACCGGCGACGCTGATATCCCAGTCCGCCACCAAGGCGGCGGTCTTGGCGATGTCGGCGCCCTGGTCGCCAATCGGTGTGACACAGCCCAGGACGATGTCATCCACCTGCCGGGTGTCGAGGTCGGTGCGCTGTTGCAGTGCCGTCAGCAAACCGGCCACCAGGTTCACCGGCTTGACGCTGTGCAGGGCGCCATCCGCCTTGCCTTTGCCCCGGGGCGTGCGTATCGCATCAAAGATCAAAGCTTGGGTCATGACGTCCTCGAATCACTATGCAACGAATCGTGCCCTTACCTTAGGCGCCGGGGCGCCGGATTCAATGACCGAACCGCTCATTGACCTTGACGCTCACGCTCAGACGAACGGTAGGAGGCTACGGGAATCGGCTGATTAATCGTTTTAGCTGTCTAGCCGTAGGGCTGGCGTCTGGCTGGCAATTGGCCTCATGCCTTTTTAATAAGTTTTATTAAGTTGATGAGATGAAATGGATCTAAGCCGTGTAGAACGAGGGCTCTAAGGTTGAATCTGTAAGAGAAGTTAAAGGTTGCTGCCGGGTTTTGCTGGAGCACCTGTAGGAACTGTAAGAAAAGAGTCATGTAGCACCGTCATAGTTGAATCGACCGGCACGCATTTGACGCTCAGGAATAACAACAAAAGGCAGTCAGCCATGTTCAAGCATTCGAAAGTACGTCAGGCGGGACTTATTCTGTTCGCCACCACCCTGATTCTGATCTTGCCCAACCTCACCAAGGTCATTGGGTGACCTCTCACACCCCACATTCTGCGCAGACACAGCGCCAGGATCGCAGCCTTTGGCAGCGCCTTTCGGGATATTGCGTATAGCGATCCCGTCAGGGGCTGCCGTTTTGCGCGCCGAGATTTTGTGATTTTGCGGTATCGTGAGTTCCACCGCCTTTTCCGATATGTGGCCCTTCCTTGAAACAGATCATCGTCCTCCTGATCCTGCTGCTGGCCTTGCCGGCGCACGCCGCGAAATTGACCGTCGAGCTGGATCACGCCAGCAAAACCTGGGAAACCACCGAACTGCTCAAGCGTCGGGATGTGCAGACGGTGCAGATCGTTGATGACGTTTCCTACAAGCGCAACATGACGTATCGCGCAGTGCCGCTGGCAGCACTGTTGCCGGGCATCACGCCGGAAAACCATCTGCAGGCAGTGGCCCTCGACGGCTTTGCCGCGGAACTGACGGCGGCACCGCTGCTATCAAAAAGCGGCGCGCGGGCCTGGCTGGCGGTGGAAGATCCGGCGCATCCGTGGCCGCCACTGGCAGACGGCAAGCCCAGTGCCGGGCCGTTTTACCTGGTGTGGACCGATCCACAGGCCGGGCATATCAGCCCTGAGCAATGGCCGTTTCAGATTTCCGGGATCAAGCAGTTGAAGACGGTGGCGGAGCGCTTCCCGGCGTTGTTGCCGGATCCGAAACTGGCGGCGAATGACCCGGTGAATCAGGGGTTCGCACTGTTCCAGAAGAACTGCCTGGCATGTCATCGCCTGAACGGGGCCGGCGATGCGCAGGTGGGGCCGGACCTGAATATTCCTTACAACCCCACTGAATATTTTGCCGGGGATTTCCTCAAGCGCTACATCCGCGATCCGCAAAGCATGCGGCACTGGCCACAGGCGAAGATGCCGGCGTTTGCCACCAGCGTGCTGCCGGATGCGGACCTGGATCTGCTGGTGGGGTATTTGAAGCATATGGCGGGCAGAAAGCAGCCTTAAGGCTCAGGTAAATCTATGGCGAGGGAGCTTGCTCCCTCGCCACAAAAAGCTTTCCTGGCACAGAGAGCTTTCCTGCTACACACAGCTCCCTCTCTCCCTGGATCCTACTGCTGCTGCACCGAAATCACCGGTGTCGGTGCTACAAATACCTTGGCATGCATCTGCTCATGCCCTCCCCCACGACGCATGCCTCGTACCGGGCAGGCGTCCAGGTAATCCAGACCCACCGCCAGCTTCAAATGCCGCTCCGGCCGCGCCAGTTGATTGGTCACGTCAAAACTGTACCAGGCGTCATCCAGCCACGCTTCAGCCCAGGCATGGCTGGCGAGGTGCTCGCAGTCTTCGCTGTACAAATACCCCGACACATAACGCGCCGGAATCCCCAGGCTGCGGGCACAGGCGAGGAAGGCGTGGGTGTGGTCCTGGCACACCCCGGCACGCCCGGCAAACGCCTTGGCCGCACAGGTGTCGACTTCGGTAGAACCCGGCGAATAGGTCATGTACTGGTTCAGCGCGTGCATCAGGTCGATCAATGCGCTGCGGTCGCGGCGTTGATGGCAATGCTTTTCGGCAAAGCTGCGCAGGGCCTCGTCCGGCTCGGTCAACCGGGTGCAGCGCAGGAACGGGAAGGCCGACTGGCTTTCATGTTCGGCCTCGCGCAATTCGTCGATATCCACTTGGCCACGGGCGCCAATGATGATGGCTTCATGGGGCTCGTCCAGGGTCAACACGTGCAGGATGTTGCCGAACGGGTCCAGTTGCGCCCGTACCGGCCGGGGCAAGTCCAACTGCCAACTGAGGACATGCTGGCGCTCGCTGTCGTGGGGCGTGAGCCGCAGGTACTGGATGCTGGCACGCACCTGGTCTTCGTAGTGGTAGGTGGTTTCGTGGCTGATGGAAAGTCTCATGCCGCCTCCAGGTATGAACTGTAAATAGCATCGCCCAACTCGCGCACGAGCGGGATGAAGTCGGTCAGCCAAGCGTGCAGGCCTTCCTCGAGAATTTCGTCGATGGCGGTATAGCGCAGGCGTGCGTCCATTTCCGCTGCCAGGCGTTGGGCCGGGCGACCGTTGATGCCGGGCAGGCTGCCAAGGATCTGGTCGATCTCTTCACTGCAGGCCCGCAGCGACCGCGGCACGTCGGCGCGCAGCAGCAACAGCTCGGCGACTTGTCGGGCGCCCGGGGCATCACGGTAGATTTCGGTGTAGGCCTCGAACGACGACAACGCCCGCAACAACGCACTCCATTGATAGTAGGCATGGGCGGTACCATCGGTGACCGCTTCGGCCTGGTCGCCGGCCATTTCATAGCGGGCGTCGAGCAAGCGCAGGGTGTTGTCGGCGCGCTCGATAAAGGTGCCCAGGCGAATAAAACGAAAGGCGTCGTTACGCATGATGGTGCCGTAGGTGGCACCGCGGAACAGGTGGGAACGTTCCTTGACCCACTCGCAGAACCGGCTCATGCCGTAGCGGCTCAGGCCTTGCTGGGCGATGTCGCGAATTTCCAGCCAGGTGGCGTTGATGTTTTCCCACATGTCGGCGGTGATTCGCCCACGCACGGCATGGGCACTGGCGCGTGCAGCGCCGAGGCAGCTGTAGATGCTGGCCGGGTTGGCAGCATCCAGGGCGAAGAAGTGCAGCAGGCGTTCGGCGTGCAGTTCACCGTGGCGCTCGCGGTAATCGTCGAGGGTGCCGGTGATCAGCAGCGGCATCGCCAGTTCATGCAGGCCATCGCCGCGCCCGTCCTGGGGCATCAGCGACAGCGAATAACTGACATCGAGCATCCGCGCGAGGTTTTCCGCGCGCTCCAGGTAGCGTGACATCCAATACAAATCCGAGGCAGTTCTACTCAACATATTTCAATCCTCGACCACCCAGGTGTCTTTGGTGCCGCCGCCCTGGGACGAGTTGACCACCAACGAGCCTTCCCGCAGCGCCACACGAGTCAGGCCGCCGGGGACCACACGGGTTTCCTTGCCTTGCAGCACAAACGGGCGCAGGTCGATATGCCGTGGGGCGATGCCGTTTTCGACGAAGGTCGGGCACGTCGACAGGCACAGCGTTGGCTGCGCGATGTAGGCGTGGGGCTTGGCCTTGATGCGTGCACGGAAGGCTTCGATTTCCGCTGCCGAGGCGGCCGGGCCGACCAACATGCCATAGCCACCGGAGCCCTGGGTTTCCTTCACCACCAGTTGCGGAAGGTTGGCCAGTACGTGGGACAGTTCACTGGGATTACGGCACTGGAACGTCGGAACATTCTTCAGGATCGGTTCTTCATCCAGGTAAAAACGGATCATCTCGGTGACGAAGGGGTACACCGACTTGTCATCCGCCACCCCGGTGCCGATGGCATTGGCCAACACCACGTTGCCCGAGCGATACGCCGCCAGCAGGCCCGGTACGCCGAGCATGGAGTCCGGGTTGAAGGCCAGCGGGTCGAGGAACGCGTCGTCGAGGCGACGGTAGATCACATCCACCGCCTTGGGACCATCGGTGGTGCGCATGAACACGCGGTCATCACGCACGAACAGGTCGGCGCCTTCCACCAGTTCCACGCCCATTTCCCGGGCCAGGAATGCATGCTCGAAGAACGCACTGTTGAAACGCCCAGGCGTCAGCACCACCACACTGGGATTATCCAGCGGGCTGGAGCTTTTCAGGGTGTCGAGCAACAGGTTGGGATAGTGGTCGATGGGCGCGATGCGCTGGGCCGCGAACAGTTCGGGGAACAGGCGCATCATCATCTTGCGGTCTTCGAGCATGTAGCTCACGCCGCTGGGGGTGCGCAGATTGTCTTCGAGGACGTAGTAAGTGCCGTCGCCATCGCGTACGAGGTCGACACCTGAGATGTGGGAATAGATATCCCGATGCAGGTCCAGGCCCTGCATCGCCAACTGGTATTGCTCGTTGGCCAGCACTTGCTCGGCGGGGATGATCCCGGCCTTGATAATGCGTTGTTCGTGGTAGAGGTCGGCGAGAAACATGTTCAGCGCCTTGACCCGCTGGATGCAGCCGCGCTCGACGATCCGCCATTCACTGGCCGGGATGCTGCGGGGGATCGTGTCGAAGGGGATCAGGCGCTCGGTACCTTGCTCATCGCCATACAAGGTGAAGGTGATACCGGCCCGGTGAAACAGCAAATCGGCTTCGCGCCGGCGCTGGGCCAGCAGTTCGGCCGGCGTGTCAGCCAACCAGCGGGCGAATTCGCGGTAATGGGGGCGCACCTGCCCTGCCCCGTCGTACATCTCATCATAATAAGTGCGGATCATGCCGTACTCCTTGTCACCCGGACGCCAGAACCATCGCAAGGCCCGTGCCAGCGGCATAAACACTTAAGTATCAATCAGTTGGATATAGACGCAGGTCTCATCGCACCGTCCCGGTGCAGCAAATGCCCGCTGTCATGGGCGGCGCCTCATTGCAATGCAGGCCATGACTATCACCAGCATAGTCAGAGTTGATTTCACTGCCCGGCAAACCCCGCGGATAATCACCTCCATCAGCTGAACAGGACGCGTCCTACAGCTTCATCCATTGCGCATTACCGCTTGTACCGAATCGCTCTCCTCCTTTGCGATCTTCCCTTTGGCCACCCTGCTCGGGTGGCTTTTTTTTGCGCAGGATTTTTCCCGCGCCAGAAACAAAAACGGCCGACCCAAAGGTCAGCCGATACGCTGTGTTATTGCTCATGCCGCTACATGGGTAACCCACGCACCTCCTGTTTCACGCCCCATCCCTCGATGATCCCGCCCAAAGGCTCGACCACCGCCTCAAAGTCCTGCTCGAAGTCTCCTATGCCGTCGTAGGTGGCGAACATAATTTTGCTCAATTCCAGGTACCATGCGCCGTCATCCCGCGCGCTGACCTGGGCATTCAGGGATTCCCCACGAAACCGACCCGCAGCCCGCCGCGCACGTTCCTCATCCGGGAAAATGGCGTAGAACTCGATGGGGTGGAAACGCGAGAAGTCAAAGCCGCCCTCTTTCATGCGGCGCAACACGTTGGTGCTGATGTCTTCTTGATAGGCTGTGCTCATGAAACGTCCTCCTCAAACCGATGGATAGACTTTCCGTGCTTCCCAAGGCCCGCGCTGCAAGGGCGCGGGTGTTACGGCAGTGACGTCGCCGCTGGGAGACAAGCATGTAGCTGACAAGACCAGACCTTAGCGATTCATTCGCTGATCTCCATTGCAGAGTAGCGCGAAGCTATCACCTCCACCAGAGTCTGTTTAAAGGCGTACAGGGAATATTCAGGCGGCGGGTTCGACGTTGAGGTCTTTGATGCTGTTTTGATCTTTCAGAATCTTGACCGTGGGTTCGGCAATACGCCCCTCCAGATCGTTGAGATCCAGTTCCTCCAGCACCGGTGATACGCGGGCGCGAACCAGGCGCGCGGCTTCTTCAAGCGTGGGTTTCTGCTCGCACTCGAATTGCTCGACTACCGACTCACCATGATCATTGGTGAAGGAAACGTTCCACTTTGGCATCAGAGCCTCCTCGATAAAACCCATGGGTGGGCTTACATCTATCTGGACCTTGAGGGCCTGGAAATCGTTCCACTCAAGGCAGGAGGCACCTGATCAACTGCAGTTATTTTTCAGCGTGTTCTTTCAGCGCTTTCAAGGTGTTGAACGGTGCGTCCACCACGAACTTGTTGGCCAACCAAGACGGCACGCTGCCACCTGGCTCGGTGTGCACCTGGTAGGTCACTTCGGTCAGGTTGTCGCCTTTAGGCACCAGTTTCCAGTAACCATCGACCTGGGCTACGCGCACGTAGCCTTTGACTTCTGGCTGGTAGGTCGGCACTTCCAACAGCTTGCGGGTGACGGTGCCATCGGCAGCCTTGGTGGTGGTGATTTCCAGGATCGAGTCACGATCGGTCACCGGGAACGGTGCCTTGAACTGGGTGTAGGTCCAGCTCTTGTCGCCTTCCTGCTTGAGCAGTTTCTGCGACTTGCATTCGTGGATCCAGGAACAGGCCCCCGCCACGTCTTCCTGCAGCGCCTGGATCTTGGCCAGCGGCGCCTTGATGGTCGTCACACCGCGATAAGCCTTGTACTTGGAACCGGCAATTTCACTCAAGGACACTTTGATGCCGTCTTCATCCTTGGCCGTCTGCCAGTCTTCAGCATGCGCTGCGGCAGCGAACAACGCGGTAAAACCGCACAACACAGCAATTCGTTTCAGTGAACCCATGGTCTTATTCCTTATTGTTGAAGTTCAGTACTTTGAACAGCCCACTAAGCCGCCGTCATCTGTTCCCACCAGCCGATCAACCTGATCGCTTCTGCCTGGCTACTGCCGCAGACCTCGATATCCGCCTGGAACGAACTACACACTGCCGGCCGCTCAGGCTGGCCAAACAACTGGCACAGTTGTTCGACCGAAAGATGCAGGCAGCGTTCGCCCGCCGGTTTGCCGGCAGGCATTCCCGGCAACGGAGAACTGATGGATGGGGCAATGCAGCAAGCGCCACAGCCTTCACGGCATTTCATGACGAACAGATCCTCGACAACTCAAGTGTTGATGGCCACGTAAGACTACGCCCTTAAACAGACGTTTTAAATTGGCTTAACAGGGGTTTTTCACCGAAAACAAAAGTGACTGACCAGTCTGCGACAGAAGGTCAGGAGTGCGCGTCACGTTTACTCGTCGGGTTTATTGCTTGAACTGGAAATCCAGCGCTGCGCCTTCTACTTCGCGGCGTTCTTCGTTGCGCAGTTGCAGCTGCATTTCATTGCTGAGCAGGCGCCCGTTGATCTGGAATGCACTGTTGTCAGTGGGCTTTTCGGCAAACATCGGCGGCAGCAGCGGCACGTTCTTCGGCTGCGGCATGGTGCCGAGGGGTTGCAGGTGGCGGACCATGTTGGACGGCAGGCTCAAATCCAGCTCTGCAGGCGGCAGCGGCGTCTTGGCGACTTCGTGGGCCGACTTTGACTTGCTGGCGATAGGCGCACGTTTTTTCACCGGCGTTGCTTTCTTTGCGGGGGCTTTCTTCGCGACCGGTGCCTTCTTGGCCGCAGCGGCTTTTTTCGCCGGCACCGTTTGCTGGGAGCTGGCAGCAGGCACCGCTTCACTAGCGGGAGCCGCCAGGACAGCGCCAGCGTTACACAGGCTTAACACGCAGATCAGCAGGGCAGCAGGAAAGGTATAAGTCATATCGCCAGCAGCATTAACGGCAGAAGGCCATATGCTCGCTTGTTGAGGACGGTATGACAAGCATGGTAATTAGCCAGCTACCCGTCGTGTCCCCTTTCCATGCCTCAAAAACCCGCCGCAGTCTCCTGGCATAACTGGCTTGCCAGCATCCCGAGGGTCATCAAGGCGCGCTCCGCCTCGCGGTTCCACGGGGTGCCGCAGTTCAGGCGAATACAGTGGTTGAACTGTTCCGTATTACTGAAGATCAGCCCCGGTGCAATGCTGATGCCCTGCTGCAAGGCGCGCACGTGCAGTTCCTGGGTATTGACCCGTCCAGGCAAACTGACCCACAGGATAAAACCGCCGGTCGGGCGGGTCATCTGGGTGCCTTCGGGAAAATACTGCTGCACGGCCAGCTGGAACGCGCTGAGGTTCTTGCGGTACTCCTGGCGGATATAGCGCAGGTGGCGGTCGTAACCGCCATTCTCCAGGTACGCCGCCGTGCCCATCTGGGTCACGCTGCAGGCCGAATGGGTGCTGAACATTTGCAGGCGCTGGATTTCCTGCTGGTACTTGCCGGCAATCATCCAGCCAATGCGAATGCCCGGTGACAGGGTCTTCGAGAAACTCGAGCAATAGATGACCCGGTCCAGACGGTCGTAGGCTTTCAGGGCCTTGGTGCGGCCCAGTTCGAACATCAGTTCGCCATAGATATCGTCCTCGACCACCTGGATATCGAAATCCGAGGCCAGGCGCAGCAACTGTTTCTGCCGCTCTTCGGGCATGGTGCCGCCCAGGGGATTGCTCAGGCGCGTGGTCAGCACCAGGGCCTTGATCGACCATTGGTTGGCTGCCAGTTGCAGGGCTTCCAGGCTCATGCCGGTGGCCGGGTCGCTGGGGATTTCGATGACCTTCAGGCCCAGCAGATCCGCCAGTTGCAGCAAGCCGTAATAGGTCGGTGATTCGGCGGCGATCAGGTCGCCGGGGCGGGTCAGCACCCGCAGCGACATCTGCAATGCATCGACACACCCATGGGTGATCACCACTTCGGAGGGGTCGACCACCACCCCGGCATCGCGCATACGGATCGCCACCTGGCGCCGCAGCGGCTCGAAACCCGGGCTGAACATGTAACTGAACGCCCGCGGGCTCTGGAAACGCGTGACCTTGGCCAGTTGCTGATGCAGCGCGCGCACAGGCAGGTAGTCGACACTCGGCACGGCGGCGCCCAGCGGGAACACGCCTTCGCGACGGGATTCCACCAACACCTGTTGAATGATGCTGCTGCGGGTGACCAACCCTGGACGCTCGACCCGTGCGATGTCCGGCGTGGGCGCAGTGAGCGCCGGCGTCTGGTGCACGTAATACCCGGACTGCGGCCGCGCGCGAATCAAACCCTGGTCTTCCAGGTTCGCGTAGGCCTGCAACACGGTGGCGTGGCTGACGTTGAGCTGGGAGCTCATTTTGCGTACCGAAGGCACGCGCTCGCCCGGTTGATAGACACCGCGGCGGATATCCTCAGCCAGCTGCTGGGCGATACGTTGGTAGAGCAACAGATTGGTCATGACGCAGCACTCGATTTCACGGGTATTTTATTTTTGTGTGAAACATACCGGCACAGTTTAGAAGTGTACGGGGACAGTTGCCACAATAGTCGAGCGCGGGCGGCAGTGATAGAAAAAACTGTAAGGGTTGCGAACTGAATCGCGGGCATAAAAAACCCGATCATTGATCGGGCTTATGTGGGAGCTGTCGAGCTTCAGCGAGGCTGCGATGCAGGCGCTGCGGTCTCGCAGGTGCACCGAGGCGATCCTGTCGCAGCCTCGCTGGGGCTCGACAGCTCCCACAGGAATCAGCTTTCACCTTGAGAATCAGGTTCAGCGAGCAGCGCCCAACTGGCCTTTTTCGTCGGAGAACACAATTTCTACCCGACGGTTCTGCGCCCTGCCCCGCTCAGACGCGTTGGCCTCGACCGGATACTGATCGCCGTAGCCTTCGACCTGAATGCGTTTTTCGTCGATCCCCAGGTCGCTCAGTACATCCGCAACCGCTTGAGCGCGGTCCCGGGACAGTTTGATATTTTCCTGTTCGCCGCCGGTATTGTCGGTGTAACCCTCGATGCGCACCACGCGCTTGGGGTTCAGTTGCAGGAACTGCACCACTTTGAGCACGGTGCGGTTGGCCGAGTTTTGCAGCTCTGCATCACCCGTATCGAACAGCACGTCACCCAGGGTCATCACCAGCCCGCGATCAGGCTGGACGGTGGTCAGGCTGGATATCTGCGCCTCAATCCATTTGCCCTGTTGCTGAACGCTGGAGAGCTTGGCTTCACGCAGGGCCAGTTGCAGGCGCTGGCGTTCCAGCTCCAGCTTGACCCCACGCTCCTGATTGAGTGCCTGCTCGGTGTGTTCCCGGGCAATCGCGCTGTAGCGCTGGCTCAGGTAGGCGTAATGCGCCACATCGGCGCCGCTGCCCCAGAAGCTGGAGAAACGGTCGGCACGGGCCAGGGACTCACCGGCGCGAATCACGTCCTTGGGTGCGATACGCAGCACATTCGAATCTTCCTTGACCTTCTGGAAGTCAGTGCTGGCCTGTTGCAAGGCGAGGTTACTGTCGGGGTGCGTCGCACAACCACCCAGCGCACTGCCCAGCAACACCACACAGCTCAACCCACGCATCAACGGGCTCATTGGGCGTCTCCCAACTGCAACTGCTTGCGCAGGCGGGTGATGCGGGTGTTGAGCACGTTCAGTTGCTCCTGGCTTTTGCGGGTCAGCACCCGCGCTTCCGCCAGGCGGGCGTCCAGCTCGGCTTCTTCAGCCTGCATGCGGGCGTCCTTGTAGGATTCATCGGCCATGTCGGCACGGGCCTGGGTGAACTTGTCTTCCGCCAGCTTCAGCTCGGGCGAATCGCTGGCAACGGCGCCCACGGCGCTGGCTTGTTCCAGGGCTTGCTGGGTCAGGCGCATCTGTTCATTCGGCGCAGGATCGGCTGCACATCCCGCCAGAGCTACAACGGCGAGGGCCGCGAAAAGAGGTCGAATAGTCACTGAAAATCCCTACTTTGTTGGGGTGCCGACGGGTTGCTGCAACTGCGCTTTCCAGCGCTCAAGATTGCTCTGCAGCGCGGTTTCCGCCAGACCGGACGCGGGCAATTCTGTCATCTTTTTGGCGAGCTGTCCGCGCAACCACGGATCGTTGCAGGCGGAGTTGTGGGAAATGGCCAGGTACAGGCCCGGCTGGTCGATGGGGATTTCGCGCGCCACCAGGTCGTTGCTCATGCCCAACGTCTGGGCCATGGCCATGCCGGAATAACGTCCGGCGAGCACGTAGTCCACTTCTCCCAATAGCAGTTTCTGGAACGCCGGGGTCAGGCTGGGCAGGCGCTGCAGGGTCAGTTGCTCACCGGCGAAGGTTTCAAAGTCGCGGCTCAGGCGCGCCCTTTCCGACACCGCGCCCTTGTGGCCCTGCAGGTCGCTGGCCTGGCTGTAGGCCAGGGAGGAATCCTTGCGGGTCCAGACCAGGTAATCGGTTTGCACCAATGCCGGGTGGATGTAGTCGAGGGAGTCCAGGGCGTCGAGGGTCAATGGCGCGTCGGCGAGGATGTCCATGCGCCCGCTGCGCACTTCTTCCAGCGCCAGGGAACGTTTGCCGCCGTACAGCAGGTCGATTTTCACCCCGAGGTCCTTGGCCACTTGCTGCAGCATGTCGGCGGTGGCGCCGATCAAGTGCGTGGGGTCCTGGGGATCACGCCACAGATAAGGCGGGGCGTCCGGGCTGCCGGTGATCACCAGGCGATCACATTTGCCCGCCGCCAGCGACACCGTCGGCAGCAGTGACAGGGCCAGCAGTACAGTCCAGGGACGCAATTCCATGGCAGGGTTCTCCAGTTGAAAAATTACCGGGCAAAAAAAAGCCCGGTCAAAAGACCGGGCTCTTTATAAGTGAAGCGGCTGGATTAGACCAGCTTCTCCAACTCGGGTACGGCTTCGAACAAGTCCGCCACCAGGCCGTAATCAGCCACCTGGAAGATCGGTGCTTCTTCGTCCTTGTTGATCGCAACGATCACCTTGGAGTCTTTCATACCGGCCAAATGCTGGATTGCGCCGGAGATACCGACGGCGATGTACAGCTGTGGCGCAACGATCTTGCCGGTCTGGCCGACCTGCATGTCGTTCGGTACAAAACCTGCGTCGACGGCAGCGCGGGAAGCGCCGACCGCAGCGCCCAGCTTGTCGGCCAGGGCGTACAGGTGCTTGAAGTTGTCACCGTTCTGCATGCCGCGGCCGCCGGAAACGACGATCTTGGCAGCGGTCAGTTCCGGACGATCGGACTTGGCCAGCTCTTCGCCAACGAAGCTGGAAGTGCCAGCGTCGTGGGCAGCGGCCACAGCTTCAACCGCAGCCGAACCACCTTCAGCAGCAACCGGGTCGAAACCGGTGGCACGCACGGTGATGACTTTTACCGACGCAGTGGACTGCACGGTAGCGATGGCGTTACCGGCATAGATCGGACGCTTGAATGTGTCGGCGCTTTCTACCGAAACGATCTCGGAGATCTGGTCAACGTCCAGTTGCGCAGCAACGCGCGGCAGGATGTTTTTGCCATTGGAGGTGGCGGCAGCCAGGATGTGGCTGTAGCCAGCGCCCAGCTCTGCAACCAGCGGCGCAACGTTTTCCGGCAATTGGTGAGCGTAGGCTGCGTTATCGGCAACCAGTACTTTGCTCACGCCAGCGATTTTGGCAGCGGCTTCAGCCACGGCGCCAACGTTTTGGCCGGCGACCAGCACGTGGATATCACCACCGATTTTGGCGGCGGCGGCAACAGTGTTCAGGGTGGCCGGAGCCACGACCTTGTTGTCGTGTTCTGCGATTACCAAGATAGTCATGGTTAGATTACCTTCGCTTCGTTTTTCAGTTTCTCGACCAGTTCAGCCACCGACTTGACCTTGATGCCCGCGCTGCGTGCAGCCGGCGCTTCGACTTTTACGGTCTTGTTGGTGGAGGCGGTGGAAACGCCCAAAGCATCCGGAGTCAGCACTTCGAGAGGCTTCTTCTTGGCTTTCATGATGTTTGGCAGGGACGCGTAGCGCGGCTCGTTCAAACGCAGGTCGGTGGTGACGATGGCTGGCAGTTTCAGGGAAACCGTTTGCGCGCCGCCGTCGATTTCGCGGGTCACGGCAACCTTGTCGCCGCTCACTTCGACTTTCGAGGCGAAGGTGCCCTGACCGTAACCGGTCAGTGCAGCCAGCATCTGGCCAGTCTGGTTGTTATCGCTGTCGATGGCTTGTTTGCCGAGGATCACCAGCGATGGCTGTTCCTTGTCGACAACGGCTTTCAACAACTTGGCAACGGCCAGGGAAGTCAGCTCTTCAGCGGATTCGACGAGGATGGCGCGATCGGCACCCAGCGCCAGGGCGGTACGCAGCTGCTCTTGAGCAGTGGTCGGACCGATGGAAACGACGACGATTTCAGTCGCAACGCCTTTCTCTTTCAGGCGTACGGCTTCTTCCACGGCGATTTCGCAGAAAGGGTTCATCGACATCTTGACGTTAGCGAGGTCGACGCCGGAATTGTCCGCCTTGACGCGAACTTTCACGTTGTAATCGACAACGCGTTTGACAGCTACAAGAACCTTCATGGATTCCTCGTTACTCTCCGGTGAAAAGAAAGTCGCCTAGGCGAACCTGGCGGTTTGATGCTCATCGGCACACAAGGGCACCTCCAAAAACACCGGCAATCGTCGGCGGGGGACCTTGCTCACGGGAGTGATGACCGTTCGTCAGCGGTGACTGAGAGGTCATTCATTATCGTGGCGTGTAAACTGCGCGCCATCGTGGCTCGCGCGTCACCCTTATTTGCCTTCAGCCTGTCTTTCGAGGTGGCCTTGAAACCCACAGTCTGCCTACGGGATGCGCAAAACCGACCGTATATTGACCGGAACGCCTATTCCGGTCAATACGCCAAAATGGTCAGTTATAAGCCGCGTTGCTTTGATTTACCTAGCTTGCGGGCAATTCAAACAAACGTTTGTATTGGACGCTGAGAGTGGTGTAGATATAATGCGCCACCTAGAGAGAAAGGTGGGTCGTCCCCTGCCCTTTGCATGAGATTGATGCAGGCATTGTGGGACGGATCACCGAACCTCCACCCATTAGAAAAAAAAGCCGTTGAGCCTTGAGTAGGAGATAGCCTGTGGAACGCGAATACATGGAATTCGACGTGGTCATCGTCGGCGCTGGCCCGGCAGGCCTGTCTGCCGCCTGCCGATTGAAGCAGAAGGCCGCCGAAGCCGGTAAGGAAATCAGCGTCTGCGTGGTCGAAAAAGGCTCCGAAGTCGGCGCTCATATCCTGTCCGGTGCCGTGTTTGAACCCCGTGCCCTGAACGAACTGTTCCCGGACTGGAAAGAACTCGGTGCACCGCTCAACACCCCTGTTGTGCGTGATGACATCTATGTACTGCGCTCCAGCGAAGCTTCCACCAAAGTGCCTGACTTCTTTGTGCCCAAGACCATGCACAACGAAGGCAACTACATTATTTCCCTGGGCAACCTGTGCCGCTGGCTCGCCCAGCAGGCCGAAAACCTGGGTGTGGAAGTCTACCCAGGCTTCGCCGCCCAGGAAGCGCTGTTCGACGAAAACGGCGTGGTGCGCGGGATCATCACCGGTGACCTGGGCGTCGACCGTGAAGGCAACCCGAAAGAAGGCGTCTACACCCCGGGCATGGAACTGCGTGGCAAGTACACGCTGTTCGCCGAAGGTTGCCGTGGCCACATCGGCAAGCAACTGATCCAGCGCTTCAACCTGGACAGCGACGCCGACGCCCAGCATTACGGCATCGGCCTGAAGGAAATCTGGGAAATCGACCCGGCCAAACACCAGCCAGGCCTGGTGGTGCACACCGCCGGTTGGCCGCTGGACATCATGAGCGCCGAGAACACCGGCGGTTCGTTCCTCTATCACCTGGAAAACAACCAGGTGGTCGTCGGCCTGATCGTCGACCTGTCCTACAGCAACACCTTCCTGTCGCCATTCGACGAGTTCCAGCGCCTCAAGCATCACCCCGTGCTGGCCCAGTACCTGGAAGGCGGCAAACGCATCAGCTACGGCGCCCGTGCCATCTGCAAAGGCGGCCTGAACTCGCTGCCGAAAATGGTGTTCAAGGGCGGCGCGCTGATCGGCTGCGACCTGGGCACCCTGAACTTCGCCAAGATCAAGGGCAGCCACACCGCGATGAAGTCCGGCATGCTCGCCGCTGACGCCGTGGCAGACCGCCTGTTCGCCGAATCCGAAGGCGGTGACGAACTGACCGCTTACGTCGACAGCTTCAAGAACAGCTGGCTCCACGAAGAACTGTTCGCCAGCCGCAACTTCGGCCCGGCGATGCACAAGTTCGGCCCGATCATTGGTGCCGGCTTCAACTGGTTCGACCAGAACATCCTCGGCGGCAAAATGCCGTTTACCCTGCACGATACCAAGCCGGACTACGCCTGCCTCAAGTTGGCCAAGGACAGCAAGAAAATCGACTACCCGAAACCCGACGGCAAGCTGAGCTTCGACAAGCTGAGTTCGGTGTTCATCTCCGGTACCAACCACGAAGAAGAACAACCGTGCCACCTGAAGCTGAAAGACCCGAGCATCCCGATCGGCACCAACCTGCCGCTCTACGATGAACCGGCGCAGCGCTACTGCCCGGCCGGCGTGTATGAAGTGATCACCAAGGAAGACGGCGAGAAGCGCTTCCAGATCAACGCCCAGAACTGCGTGCACTGCAAGACCTGTGACATCAAGGACCCTTCGCAGAACATTACGTGGGTGACGCCGGAAGGTGCGGGTGGGCCGACTTACCCGAATATGTAATCCGCTGCTTGAACAGAAGGCTCCCAAATGGGGGCCTTTTTTTGTAGCCCGGAAAAAGACCCATCGACTCGGTCAAATGTGGGAGCGGGCTTGCTCGCGAAAGCGGTGTATCAGTCACAGATGTTTTGGCTGAACCACCGCTTTCGCGAGCAAGCCCGCTCCCACCTTTTTGACCGAATTGTGCCTGGGAGAGTTATGCCGCCCGCTCATCCCCGGGGCTGCGCTCGAAGTAGCGCTTGTATTCCCGGCTGAACTGCGACGTGCTCTGATACCCCACACTGTGGGCCGCCTGCGCCACGCCCATGCCTTCCACCAGCAGCAACTGCTGTGCCTTGAGCAACCGCAGACGCTTGAGGTACTGCACCGGCGACAACAGCGTGCAGCGCTTGAAGTGTTCGTGGAAGGTCGACGCGCTCATGTGCGCATAACCCGCCAACGTCTCGATATTCAGCGGCTCGGCGTAATGGGCATGCAGGTGATTCAACGAAGTCGCCACCCGGGAAAACTGCCCCTGCTGCTCCACCAGCGCCCGCAGCACATCCGCCTGTGGCCCGCGCAATGCGGTGAACAATAACTCCCGCACCCGCGCCGGGCCCATGATCCGGCTCTCCAGCGGATCGTGCAGGCACTGCAACAGGCGTTCGACACAGCCGCGCATGGCGTCGTCCAGCACCACCGAACTCATCGACTCCAACGTCTGCGCCGCCGGCGGTGGCCCGCTCTGGATCCCCATCGCCATCACCAACTCACCCAGCACCACCCGATCAATGCCCACCGTCACACCCAACAGCGGTGCATTCGGCATGGCAAAAGTCTCGCATTCGAACGGCACCGGCATCGCCTGGATCAGGTAATGCCCCGCGCCGTACTCCAGGGTACGCGGGCCCAGGTACGCGACCTTGCTGCCCTGGGCGACGATCATCAGGCTCGGTTCATAAATCTGCGGGCCCCGCGCCACATCGCAACTGGCACGCAATACCTGCACGCCCGGCAGGTTCGTGGGCGAGAACCCATCACGGGGTGTCAGGGGTTCGATCAAGGCAACCAACGCGGCATTGGCATCGACATGGCGGGTCAACAACATGGCAAAAACTTCGCGAAAAAGGGGATGAGACCATCATCGCAGGTCTGGCGCCACAACGATCCAATCCAGGTGCACTCCCGGACGAATAGGCATGAGACTCGGAGCAATCGCCATGGCCGCACCCAGGCACGGCGCGGAGAATGCGCCACCTCACCTGTTACTGCACCTGCGAGGTTTCTCCATGTACACCGCCATCGGTTATGCCGCTCAATCGGCCACCACTCCCCTCGCCCCCATGTCCTTCGAACGCCGTAGCCCGCGCGCCGATGACGTGGCGATCGAAATTCTCTACTGCGGCGTCTGCCACTCCGACATCCACCAGGCACGCAACGAATGGGGCATCGCCGTGTACCCGCTGATGCCGGGCCACGAGATCGTCGGTAAGGTCACCGCTGTCGGCGCCAGCGTCACCGCGCACAAAGTCGGTGACCTGGTGGGTGTTGGCTGCATGGTCGACTCCTGCCGTCACTGCGACGCCTGCCACGCGGACCTCGAGCAATACTGCCTCGAAGGCCCGACCATGACCTACGCCACGCCAGACCGGGTCGATGGCAGCAACACCATGGGCGGCTACTCCGACAGCATCGTGGTCAGCGAGCACTTCGTGGTGAAGATCCCGGCCAAGCTCGACCTGGCCAGCGCCGCGCCGATCCTCTGCGCCGGCATCACCACTTACTCGCCGCTCAAGCATTACGGCGTGAAGGCTGGCGACAAGGTTGGCGTTCTGGGCATGGGCGGTTTGGGCCATATGGGCATCAAGTTCGCCAAGGCCATGGGCGCGGAAGTGACGCTGTTCACCCGCTCCGCGAGCAAGGCTGAAGAAGGCCGTCGCCAGGGCGCCGACCACGTGATCGTGTCCACCGACGAAGCCCAGATGAAAGCCGCTGCCGGGCATTTCGACTTCCTGCTGGACACCATTCCGGTGCAGCACGACTTGAATCCCTACCTCGACGTACTGCGCTTTGACGGCGTGCACATCCTGGTAGGTTTGATCGAGCCGGTCGACCCGCCCGTCAACGCTGCCAAGCTGGTGCTGGGCCGCAAAGTGCTGGCCGGTTCGTTGATCGGTGGGGTTGCCGAAACCCAGGAAGTCCTGGATTTCTGCGCCGAGCACGGCATCACCTGCGACATCGAGATGCTCGACATCCGCCAGATCAACGAAGCCTACACCCGCATGATTGCCGGTGATGTGAAGTACCGCTTCGTGATCGACATGGCGACCCTCAAGGCCTGACCAAGATCGTTCCCACGCTCTGCGTGGGAACGCATGCTGTGACGCTCTGCGTCACCGTTGCGCAGGGCTCAAGTGCTGGACGCGGAGCGTCCGAAGCGGCATTCCCACGCGGAGCGTGGGAACGATCACGGCCTGATCAGGCCTTCGCGCCCAACTCCGCTGACAGCCGTGCTGCGACCTGTTTGATCACAGGGATCAGCTCGGCCATTTTCTCCAGCGGCATGTAGGGCACGGTACTGGCGATGCTGATGCCGGCGACGATTCGCCGGCTGGCATCGCGCACCGGTGCCGCGACACAACGGATCGACGGTTCGTTGTCTTCCAGGTCGAACGCATAACCGCCCGCCACGTATTCCTGCATGCGCTGTTCAAACTGCGCCCAGGATTGTTCGGGGTGCTGCGGCCACTGCAGATTCTTCCCGCCCGTCGGCAGGCTGACCTGATACAGGCGCTGCCACTCTTCCACGCTGTCATCCAGCAACAACGCCTTGCCGATCCCGGTGCGCGCCAGCGGCATGCGATGGCCTACACGCGAGCGCATTTCCGGGCCGTTGCGGCCAGGGTTCTTGTGCAGGTACAGCACGTCATCGTATTCGCGAATAGCCAGGTGGATGGTATCGCCGGTCAACGCCGACAACTCGTCCAGATACGGCACTGCCAGGCTGACCAAAGGCAGTTCTTCACGGGCCTGGAAACCCAGCTCGATCAATTTGGGACCCAGCAGATAACCGACTTGCGGCACTACGCGCAGGTAGCGTTCTTCCACCAGGCAACTGGCCAGGCGGTGAGTGGTGCTGCGGGTGGTGCCGATGCGCTTGGCGATTTCCTTCAGATCCCGCGCACCGGCCGCCACTGCCTGCACCACGCCCAGGCCACGAAGCAGGGTTTGAGTGCCGGTGGGCGCGGCTTCTTTGACGGGAGTTTGGGCGTTTTCCTGCATATCGGGCCTATTGGGAAGTACGAAAACGGCGAGCATTATGGCAAATGCGGACCAGCAAAACAGAGGAGATCAAAATGTGGGAGCGGGCTTGCTCGCGAATGCGGTTTTCCAGTTAATGCATACGCTGACTGACACACCGTTTTCGCGAGCAAGCCCGCTCCCACATTGGTCGTGTGGCGCCCTTTTTATCGTTGTTTCATCCTGTCGATAATCACCGCCAGCAACAGGATCGAGCCGCGAATCACGTATTGGTAGAAGGTGTCGATGTTCTTCAGGTTCATCGCGTTTTCGATGATCGCCAGAATCAGCACCCCGGCAATCACATGCCGGATCATCCCGATCCCGCCGCTCAGCGACACCCCGCCCAGCACGCACGCCGAGATCACCGTCAACTCGAACCCCTGGCCAATCATCGGTTGCCCCGAGGTCATCCGCGACGCCAGGATCACCCCGGCCAACGCCCCGATTACCCCGTGCACGGCAAAGATGATGATCTTGGTGCGATCGACATTCACCCCGGCCAACAGCGCCGCTTCCTGGTTGCCACCGATGGCCATGGTGTTGCGCCCGTAGGTGGTGTAGTTCAGCAACCAGCCAAAAAACACAAAGCACAGCACGGTGATGACGATTGGCACCGGCACGCCAAACAGCTGGCCGTTACCAAAGACGAAGAAGTTTTCGTCCATCACGCCGACCGCCTTGCCGTTGGAAAAGATATACGCCAGCCCACGCACGATCTGCATCGTCGCCAGCGTCGTGATCAACGCGTTGATCCGCAGCTTGGCGATCACGATGCCGTTGATCAGCCCCACCACCAGGCCCATGGCCAACGCAGCCGACACGCCGAAGAACACGCTGTCGGTGTCGCGAATCACGATCCCCGCCACCACGCCCGAACAGGCGATCACCGAACCCACCGACAAGTCGAAGTGCCCCGACGCCAGGCAAAACAGCATGGTGCAGGCCGCAATCCCCACAGTGGAAATCGCCAGCCCCAGGCCACGCATGTTCAGCGGCGAGAGGAAGTTGTCGATGAAGATGGCGCTGAGCACAAAGATGCTCAAGGCCGCCAGCAGCATGACCCAATCATCGAGAAACTTGCGCTGGTTGAACCCCGGCCAGAAGCTTCTTGCAGTTTTTACCTGTGACATACCCACCTCGTATTCTTCAGTCCCGCGTACGCGGAAGAGCCAGTTGCAGCAGCCGTGCTTCGTCCGCTTGATCGCGGGTCAATTCGCCGGTCAGGGCGCCTTCGCTCATCACCAGGATGCGGTCGGAGATGCCCATCACTTCCATCAGGTCGCTGGACACCACGATCACCGCGATGCCACTGGCCGCCAGGTTATGAATGATCTGGTAGATCTCCGATTTCGCACCGATATCAATGCCGCGGGTCGGCTCGTCCAGCAGCAACACTTTCATCGGCATCGACAACCAGCGGCCGAGAATCGCCTTCTGCTGATTGCCGCCCGACAGGAACAGAATCGGCTGGTCCGCCGACGGCGTGCGCACGTTCAGCGCGCTGATCTGCCGCTGGGCGTTGGTGCGTTCCCAGCCGCCCTGGATCAGCCAGCCGAAGCGCGCATGGTCACGCCGCGCACTGATATTGATGTTCTCCGCAACACTCGCGCGGGGTACGATGCCTTCCTTCTTGCGGTCCTCGGGGCAGAGCAACACCCCCGCCGCAATCGCATCCCGTGGTGTCTTGAACGTCTGCGCCTGGCCATGCAGCACCAGAGTCCCCTGGGTGCTGCGGGACAGCCCGGCGAGCAGGCGCAACAACTCTGTGCGCCCGGCCCCCACCAGGCCGAACAGCCCGAGAATCTCGCCCTTGTTCACCTGCAGGCTCACCGGTTCCTGCAACCCCGGCCCGAGCAAACCTTCGACTCGCAGCGCTTCACCGCAGTGCTCGCGCGGCCTGTAGTCGTAGATATCCTGGATATCGCGCCCGACCATGCAGTTGACCAGTTGGTCGACGTTCAACTGCGTCATGTCCTCGAACGTGCGCACGAAGCGCCCGTCCTTGAACACCGTCACCGCATCGCAGATACGGAACACTTCTTCCATGCGGTGCGACACGTAGAGGATCACCCGGCCTTCATCCCGCAGTCGGGCGATGATCACCATCAGCCGCTCGATCTCACGGGCCGAGAGGCTGCTGGTGGGTTCGTCGAACGCAATCACATGGGCGTTGCGCGACATGGCCTTGGCGATTTCCACCAGTTGCCGCTGGCCGAGGGACAGGCTGCCCAGGCGCATGTTCGGATCGATTTCATCCGCCAGGCCCTTGAGCAGTTCCCGTGCCTTGCGCACCATCGCCCCGCGATTGACCACGCCAAAGCGCGACGGCATATGCCCCAGCAGCAGGTTCTCGGCGACGGTCATTTCCGGCACCAGTTGCAGCTCCTGGTGAATCACTGCGATGCCGCTGGCGATGCTGTCGGCCGCCGACTTGAAACTCACGCTGCGTTCGCCCAACTGCAAGCTGCCGCTGTTGGGCGGATAAAAACCGCCGAGGATTTTCAGCAAGGTCGACTTGCCCGCGCCGTTCTCGCCCATCAGCGCATGCACCGAATGGGGCCGCGCTTCGAAGCTGATCTGCGCCAGGGCCTTCACCCCGGGAAACTCCTTGCCGATGCCGTTGAAGCGCAGGCTCTCTGCAGCGGCGCTGTTCATTTCCACAGACCGATCTTGCTCAACTCTTCCTTGAAGTTGGCGCGGGTGATCAGGGTCACGTTATCCAGTGCGGTGAACTTGGCAGGCTCAGTGCCTTTGGTCACCCACTCGAACATCGAGGTCGCAGTTTTATAGCCGGACGCATCGGGGCTGAGCAGCATCGAGCCGTAGAAACCGGTGTCGGATTTCTTCAGTTCTTCGATGGCGTCGGTGCCGTTGATGCCCACGCCAATCACGTTTGTGGCCTTGAAGCCGGCGCTTTCGGTGGCGCGTACGCCGCCCAGTACGGTGCTGTCGTTCATGCCGCCAATCAGCAGGTTTTTCGCGCCACTGGGCAGTTTCACCAGGGCCGAGTTGGTGGAGTCCATGGCGCCCGGCACGTCGAGGGTTTTCTGTGCGGTAAACAGGATGTGGTCAACCGGCAGGCCGGCGGCCTTGAGGCCTTCTACCGAACCGTCGGTGCGCTTCTTGCCGGTTTCCAGCTCGTCGAAGGTATTGATGACGGCGTAGGTGTCCTTCCAGTCCCAGTTGCGATGCTTGGCTTCGGTGGCCATGGCCTCGCCTTGTTTCTGGCCGATCTTGTAGGCGTCCAGGCCGACGTAAGGCACGTCTTCCATGGGCTTGCCCTTGGCGTCGACGAAGCGGTCGTCTACCGCCAGCACTTTGAGGTTATTCAGCTTGGCCTTGGCCATGATCGCAGGGCCCAGGGACACGTCCGGCGGGCAGATCACGAAACCCTTGGCGCCGTTGGCGGCCAGGGTGTCGATGGCGGACAGGGTTTTCTCGCCGTCGGGCACGGCGATCTTGATCACGGTGAAACCATGGTCTTTGCCGGCTTTTTCAGCGAAGGCCCATTCGGTCTGGAACCAGGGCTCTTCCGCCTGCTTGACCAGGAAGCCGATCTTTACTTCTTCGGCAGAGGCCAGGCCGCTGAGCGCCATCGTGAGGGCAAGGGTGCCTAGTGTTTTCTTGAGCATGAACCACCTCTTCTTGTTATTTGGAAAAGTTTTAATCGTGGTACATCACCGACCGCCCACCATCGATCATCAGGCAGGTGGCATTGATAAAGGGCGCCTCATCGGTCGCAAGAAACAGTGCCGTCATCGCCACTTCAATCGGCTGGCCGATGCGCTTGGGCGGGTGCAGGTCGAAGGCACGCTGGCGCTCGGCGTGCGGGTCGGCAAAGCCGTTCCAGTAATCGACGTTGAGTTGGGTTTCGATATAGCCCGGCGCGATGGCATTTACGCGGATGCCCTTGGGCGCGTATTCGATACCCAGGGCGCGGGTCAGCCCGAGCAAGCCGTGCTTGGCCACCGGGTACGGGAAGCAGCCGGGAATGATGTGGCTGGAGTGGGTGGAGGCGATGTTGATGATGTTGCCGATGCCTTGCTCGATCATGTGCGGCAACACGGTACGGCAGCCGTACCAGGCGCCGTCGAGGTCGATGGCGAAGCAGCGGCGCCAGTCTTCGTCGGTCATTTCCAGCGGGTCGCGGAACACGTTGACGCCGGCGCAATTGACCAGCACATCGACGCGGCCAAAGCGTTCGATAGCTACGTCCACCAGGGCGCGCCATTGATCCTTGGAAGTGATGTCGACAGGTTGTGCGTAGATCTCGGCGCCGTGTTCGCGCCAGTGGGCGGCGACCTGCTCGACCTTCTCGCCCTGGATATCACCGATCACCAGGCGCGCCTGCTGAGCCTGGAAGCAGGCGACGATAGCCTCGCCAATGCCTTGGGCGGCACCGGTGATGACCACGACTTTGTTCTTCAGTCGCTCGCCGTAAGTCGGCTCGGGCACCGGAGGTAACGACAACGGTTGTGCCTGCATCGCTTCACCTGTTTTGTTTTTGGTAGTGAGTGCTGATGCGCAAGACTATAAACCCAGAAACCGGAACATCTCAATATATAAATTATCATCCCATATAGTGAGCAAATATATAAAAAAACCGGCTTTAAAAGCCGGTCCTTTATGCACACTTAACCCTGTGCGAAATCCCTGAGGGCGTCGCCTTCCATGCGGTAGCGTACCCACTCTTCCTGGGGCTGGGCACCGATGGATTTGTAGAACGCGATGGCCGGCTCGTTCCAGTCCAGCACGCTCCACTCGAAACGCCCGCAGCCGTTGTCACAGGCGATTTTCGCCAGGTGGCGCAGCAACTTCTTGCCCGCCCCGCCACCGCGTTGCTCGGGGTTGATGTACAGGTCTTCGAGGTACAGGCAGTTGCTGCCCAGCCACGTGGAATAGCTGAAAAAGAACACCGCAAAGCCGATCGGCAAACCGTCGCGCAGGCAGATCAGGCCGTGGGCGGTGGCACTTTCACTGAACAGGCTGCGCTCGATGTCCACCACGCTGGCGATCACTTCGTGCCGGGCTTTTTCATAGTCGGCAAGCTCGGTGATGAAGGTCAGGATCTGCGCAGCATCGCTGGGCACGGCGGGGCGAATCTCGATGGTCATGGGCAGGCCTTGTCAGGGAAAGAGAGCACACATACTAAGGCGCTTTAATGACCGATTGCAGTGCAATTTGATTCGCGGCTAACCTGCAGGCCATCGACCTTTGAGAATCCCCATGCCCTTCACGCCCTTGACCGACCTCGCCGCGACGTTATTGCCTCACGCCCTTGAGCCTTCGGAAGACGGCGCCCACGACCTGTCCCACTTGCAACGGGTGTGGCACAACGTGCGGTCGATCCAGGCAGAGGAAGGTGGCGATCTGGAGGTGCTGCTGGCGGCGGTGCTGCTCCATGACTGCGTCGCGGTGGAGAAGAATTCGCCGTTGCGTTCCAAGGCCTCAACATTGGCGGCGGACAAGGCCGGGCAGATTTTGCAGGGGTTGGCGTGGCAGCCCGAGACGATTGCAGCGGTGACCCACGCCATCGAGACCCACAGCTTTTCGGCGGGCCTGACGCCGGTGACGCTTGAAGCAAAGATTATGCAGGATGCCGACCGTTTGGACTCCCTGGGCATGATCGGCGTGGCCCGCACATTTTACATCGCCGGGCGCATGGGCAGCGGGCTGTATGACCCGGCTGACCCAACGGCGCAGCATCGCGAGTACGACGACAAGCGCTTTTGCCTCGACCATTTCCAGACCAAGCTGCTGCATCTGGCGGGCGGATTTCAGACGCCGACGGGGCAACGCATGGCCCTGGCGCGCCATGAGCGGTTGAAGGGTTTCATGAACCTGTTCATCGAAGAAATAGGCACGCCATACTCCGCTGCGGGCTAACGCAAGCGCCGCGAACCACAGAACAATCCCACGTGCCGTGCATGGTAAAAAGTTGGGCATAAATCCAACAGACGCAAGGCTCCCCCATGCACGCCTCACCTGCGGTCGGCGGAAAACTGTTCGCCCTTTTCTGCCTCGCCAGCTACCTGCTTTCCCTGTCCTATGGCTCGACATTCTTGCTGTCGCTGCTGATCCATTCGCGCGGCGGCAACGAACACGACGCGGGCAGCGTGATATCCATGGCGATGCTCAGCACCTTTGTGGCGGTGCTGGTTTCCGGGCATCTGGCCGACCTGCTGGGGGCTGCCAGGTCGATCGCCCTGCTCGGCGTATTGCTGGTGGTGGCGTGCGTGGGCTTTGCGCTGGCGCCGGGGTTCGGCGAGGGCTTGATGCTTTTTGGCTTGTCATTGGGGTTGGGCTGGGGCGTCTTCTATACGCTGGGGCCGATCATCGTCGCGATGCTGGTGGAACCGGCGCAACGGGCCAAGTATTTTGCCCTGCTGTCGGGCAGCATGATGACCGGAATCGGCTCCGGGCCACTGCTGGGGCGGGCGGCAAGTGCCCTGGATTTTTCGCTGACGGCGGCCTTTCATATAGCAGCGCTGGCGAGCCTGGTGGGTGTGCTGATTTTCTGGCGACTGGGTCGCGCGCTGAGTCAACACACCGCGCCGGTGGCGAAGATTTCCTGGTCGGCCACGCGCCAGGTGCTGTCATCGAAAGCGGTGTTCGCGATCATCATGGTGGGCCTCGGCGGTTGCGTGTTTGGCGGGCTGTCGAGTTTCCAGACCAGCTACGCGGCGTTGCACGGGCTGGACTATTCGCTGTTCTTCCTGGGCTTCATGAGTGCGGCGATTACCAGCCGCCTGCTGATCGCCGGCATCGTGGTCAAGCGTGATCCGTATTGGGCGGCGTGTGTGTTGTCGGGGTTGATGCTGGTGTCGATTTTCCTGTTCGGGTTCAGGGTCAGCGGCAACTACAGCTACCTGCTGGCAGCCGTCACCCTGGGCGTCGGTTACGGCCTGACGTATTCGGTGATCAATGGTTTGGCTGCGAACGAGGCTCCCGCCGGCACCACCTCCCAGGCGTTGCTGTTGTTCAGCCTGGCGTACTTTATCGGGGTGTTCGGTTTCCCGTTGCTGGCGGGCAAGGTCATCGTCGAATACGGCATGCCGACCCTGTTGATGAGCGTGCTGGCGGTGGCGCTGCTCAATTGGCTGATCACGGTGGCGCGGTTGATCTGGCGCCGAATTTCGTCACACAAAATCTTACAAGCGACCTAAGACCGTTCGTCGGTATCGAGGCACGAATCACAAACGAGGGCGGACCAATATCAGGTAAGGACATTAATCATATGGAGACACCATCATGACGACTTCCAAATTTGCCGCCCTCGCCCTCACCGGTTTGCTGTCTGCTGTTTCGCTGAGCAGCTTTGCCGCCTCCACAGGTTCCAGCACCGGCCCGACCGACCCTGTCGGTAGCCCGCCCAACCCGGCCGCCCAGGAGTCGAAGGACTCGATGGGTACCGGCATGGACACCAACGGCGGCGCCATCATCGACAACAGCAGGGACCCACGCACCCAGGGCGACGACACCAATCGCAACAGCGGTGCGGTGCCCAACGGCAAAATGGGACCAGGTGCCACTTCGCCCTCGATCAATAAAGGCGATGACTCCAACATCCCCGGCGCGCCAAAACAGCCAGCGCCTTAATGCGCAAGAAAGACGAACACCCAACCATTTCCCAGTGAAGAGGTATGCATGAACGTCGATCACAACCTTGAAAAAGAAGTCCTCACCCGTCTGCTCCACGCTCATCCCAGTGGGTTGGGCAAAGAAGTGCTGGACAACTACCGAGGTGAAAAAGTGGTGGCCAGCGCCTTGGCCACCTTGCAGGACCGCGGGTGGATCAAGGAAGGCCATGTGACCTGCAACGATGCCGGTGAACATTCGCTGAACCTGCCGATCAAGCTCACCGCGTCCGGCGTGGAAGCGGCTCGCAAGCTTGAAAGCGAAGCGAGCCAATAACACACCTTGCCTGGTCTGGCCCTTGTATCTTGTATGAGGGCCAGAAGGAGTATCGCAATGCCTCGTGGAAGCAAAGCCAAATACACCACCGAACAGAAGCGCAAGGCCGCCCATATCGAAGAGAGTTATGAGCACCAGGGCTTGTCGAAAGAAGAAGCCGAGGCGCGGGCCTGGGCCACCGTCAACAAGCAGTCTGGCGGCGGCGAAAAGGCCGGCGGTTCAGGCCAGCGCAAGGCGCCGGCAAAGAAGTCCCAGGACCGGCATGAGTCGGCCAAGCGGGCTGCTGCCAGCCGTGAGGGGCATCCGCGTAACAGCAGGGTTTCGCTGGGTACGCAGACCAAGGAAAGCTTGCTGAGAGAAGCGCGTGCCAAGGACATTCCCGGGCGCTCGACCATGCGCAAGGATGAGTTGATTGAGGCGCTGAAAAAGGCCGGTTAACGCGGAACAAAATGTGGGAGCGGGCTTGCTCGCGAAAGCGGTGTATCAGTGCCAGATTCATTGGCTGAGCCACCGCATTCGCGAGCAAGCCCGCTCCCACATTTTTGGTCGGGTTTTCACCCAAGGAATCAGCGGTGGGCGGCCACCAGTAGCATCATTGGGCGTTCAAGCTCTTCTGCCAGTGCGGGGCGGGCTTTCAGGTCCGCTTCGCTCGGGCCCCACTCGTCGACATGAGTCAGGGTAAACCCCGCCTGGATCAACAGCGTCAGCAACGTGCCCACGGTGCGATGTTGCTTGATCACACCCTCCGCCAGCCAGTTTGTCACCCGTGGTCCTTGCAACTGGTAGCTGTCCACCGGCCAGCTCTTGCGCCCTTGCTCATCAATCAGCCAGCCCGGCTGCCGGGGCGCCATGAAGATCGGATGCTCGATGGAAAATACCAACCGCCCGCCCGGGACCAACGCTTGATGGATACGCGCGAACAGGCCCTTAAGATCGACGATGTAATGGAACGCCAATGAGCTATAGGCCAGGTCGAAAGTGGCATCCGGAAGCTCGAGTTTTTCCAGGTCGGCAATGGCGTAGGTGATGGCCGAAGAGGACGTCATCTCCCTTGCCCGCGCCAGCATCTTTTGCGAGACATCCAGCCCCAGCACCTGTTCGGCGCCCTGCTCCTGCGCCCAGCGACTGAACCAGCCGTAGCCGCAACCCAGGTCCACCACTTTCAACCCCGGCACCGGCGGTAGCATGGCTTGCAAAGCCGGCCACTCCGGCGCGCCGGCGAGGCCTTCTACCGAGCGGCCCATTTTGCTGTAGCCCTCGAAGAAAACCTCGGTGTCGTAGATGTTCTGAGTCATGACGCTGCTCCGTGCTGAATGGCGACTATTCTGCCGAATCAGCCCTCGCTCAACAACGCATCCACTTCAGCCGTGCCCGGTGACGTGGCCGGCCCCCAGCGCGTGACCGCCAAGGCCGCCGCCGCGTTCGCGCGACGTGCCGCGACAGCTGGCGCCAAACCATTGGCCAGGCCAGCGATAAACACCCCGGCGTGAGCATCGCCGGCACCGTTGCTGTCCACCGCCTTGACCTTGAATCCCGGCACATGCTCGGCCTGGCCATTACGGCTGATCCAGCAGCCATTCGGTCCATCGCGCACCACCAGCAAGGTGTCGGCGGGCAAGTGCTCGTTGAGCTTGAGCAATGCCCCCGCCAGATCGCTCGCGCCGGTAAAGGCCAGCGCTTCCGGACCGTTGCTGGTCCAGATATCGATACGCGGCAACAGGGCGACCATCAAGGCCGAGTCCGGTGCCTTCACCAGCGGGCCCGGATCGAACACCACCGTGATCTGGCGCGGCAATGCCAATAGCCAATCGAGCAACGCCTGGGCCTTGCCTTCCAGCAGCAGGCTGTAGCCACTGACGTACACGTAGTCGTCGTCGCGTGGTACCGCATTGGCCAGGTCTTGCGCCAGCAAGTCACCCTCAGCGCCAATATGGGAAATGAAGGTGCGCTCGGTAGTGGCTTCGGTCAGGGACACACACAGGCCTGTGTCCTTGTCGTCGCTGGCGGCCAGGGCCATTTCAATGCCCTCGGCCTGCATCGCCGCGCGCGCCAGGTCGCCGAAGCGGCCGGTGCCATGGCGGCCCAGGTAGACCACCGGCAAGCCGTTGCGTCGGGCCGCGGCCATCACGTTGAAGCCACCGCCGGCTTCGAAGCTGGCGGAGTTGGCCAATACATCGCCACCGGTGGCAGGCAATGTGTCGAGGGACATGACCAGGTCAACGATGACCTGGCCGCTGTGCAGCAATCTAGACATTAGCGCTCTCTACCAAAGCCGGGCGACGATCAGCCGCGCCACCCAGTACCGCATAAATCCCGCCGGCCACCAGGAAGGTGACGATCCAGCCCAGGCCGTTGTGGCCCAGCCACGAATCGGACAGCGGACCGGCGAACCAGATGTTCTCGGCCGTGGTGCCGATGGTGGTGAAACTGAAGCCCAGCACGATCGCAATCGCCCAGGCGCCGAACGCACGCCATTCAACCCCGCCGCGATACCAGTAGGCGCTGCTTGGCGTTACGTCCAGCAGGTCTTTGGGGCTGTAGTAGTGACGATGAATCAGGTCGACCACAAAGATCCCGACCCAGGCGGTGATCGGTACCGCCAGCAGCGAGATGAAGGTGATGAACGGGCCGTAGAAACTGTCGGCGATCAGCATGAAGTAGATCGAACCGGCGAAGATCGCGACGATGTCGACGATCACCGCGTGTACGCGCTTGACCTTCAAACCGAGGGTCAAGGTAGTGAGGCCCGCCGAGTACACCGACAGGTTATTCGACAGCAACAGCCCGCCAAACGCGGTGATCAGGTACGGCACCGCCATCCACGTCGGCAGCATGTCGCGGATCGCGATGATCGGGTCAGTGGCCGACGCCAGGTCGTTGTTGCCCACCGACAGCAAGCCGCCGAGGGTGATCAACAGCACCAGCGGAATCCCCGCACCGAATGCCGCGGAGGCCACCAGGCGCACGGCCTTGACGCTGCGATGCTGGTAGCGCGACATGTCGGCACCGGCGTTGGCCCAGCCGATACCGGTACCGGCGGCCATGGTGCCGACGCCGATGATCATCGCGCTCAACGGCGCAGGCGTGGCGTTGAATACCGCGCTCCAGTCGATGGTGGCGCAGAGGAAACCGCCCACCAGGATATTCAGTGCGCCGAATACGTAGGTGGCCCACTTCTGGATCACCAGCAAGGTGGCATGGCCCAGGCCCGACACGGCGAGGGTCAGCAGCACGAAGATGCCGATGAACAGCAGGGTCAGTACCGGAGCGCTTTTGGCGGCAACCGGCGAGTTGAAGAGGATCGAGCACAACGACAACAGCACGAACGCAGCCGTAGTGGTGTTGACGGTTTCCCAGCCGAGGCGCGACATCAGCGACACCAGCGTCGGGCCGATATTGCCGCGTACGCCAAAGATCGCCCGGGACAGGGTCAGGCTCGGTGCACGGCCACGACGGCCGGCGATGGAGATGATGCCGACCACCGCAAACGAACCGGCAGCGCCGAGGATTGCGACGATGATCGCCTGCCAGATCGCCAGGCCGCGAAACGCCACGAGGGTCGCGCCCAGGGGCAAGCCGAGGATGCTGATGTTGGCCGCAAACCAGACCCAGAACAGTTGCAGCGGATGGCCGTTGCACTCGCCTTCCGGGACCGGCTCGATGCCGCGTGTTTCCAATTGCCCGGCGCTTTGGCCGGAAGAGGACGTACTCATGGTGGGGTGCTCCTGATGCCTGTTTTTTTGTGGTTGTGGCAGGTTGGCAAGTTGAATCTGTGTTTCGGTCTTCCTGACTCGACTGGATCAATGTGGGAGCTGGCTTGCCTGCGATAGCGTGGTGTCAGTCGATGATTCACCAACTGATCGACCGCTATCGCAGGCAAGCCAGCTCCCACATGTTTCGATCTGCGGTGCTCAGCGCAGCTCGAGCAGGCCTTGGACCAAGGGTTCCAGGTCCAGGCGGTTAACCTGCTTGACCTGTTCGATCATCGCCTCAGGCCAGCACTGCATCCCCAGGCACGCACCGAGCATCGCGCCGAGAATCGCGGCGATGGTGTCGGTGTCGCCGCCGAGGCTGGCGGCCATGCACAGGGCTTCGATGGCGTTCATTTCACCCACCGCGACTTGCTGCGCGAGGGCAAACGACACCACCACCGATTCCTGGGACGCCACGGAGGTGCCGATCAATTCGTAAAGCAGGTCGGTAAACAGCGCCTTGTCGCCGCTGTCGACACTCAAGGTGCGCGCCCAACTGATGCGGGTGGCGATGCGCCCGCCGGCAATCCAGTGGCCGTGGTTTTCCGCCTGCTGGGCGATCTGCGTGCCGATGTTCAGCGCTTCGCCCAGATCGACGCCGTTGATCCCTGCGGAAACCACCGCCGCCACCGCCGCCGCGCTGGAGATGCCCAGGTTGGTGTTGTGGGTGACCTGGCACGCCTGGATCACCGCCTGGATAAACTGCGCCGGGTCGTTGACGTCCGCCGCGATGCCCACCGGGGTGATACGCATGGCGGCGCCGTTGGTGGTGCCGTAGCGCCCGGACTCTTCCGGGGTATGGCCCGCCAGGATCATGTCGATCGCCCGTTTGGTTGACGGGCCCAGCAAATCCTGGGAACCCTTGGCGCGCATCACCGCTTCCCAGTCGATCAAACGTTGGGCGAGTTCGGTGGGTTCAATCCTGCCCTGCCCGTCCACCAGCAACTGGCCGACGAGGATGGCCTGTTCGGTGTCATCGGTGATCGAGCCCTTGGGCATGTTCGGCGCGATCGGCTGATCGGCGTCGGCATCTTCCAGGCCGGTGATCGCGCCGAAACGCGCCTTGACCTGCTCGCGGCTCAGGGACTGGGTGGGCATGCCCAACGCATCGCCCAGGGCCAGGCCGTAGAAGGCGCCGAGGGCGCGGGTGGTGGCGGTCATGTCGGTGTTCCAAATTGAAGGTGCAAGCGGAAATGCAGAGGGTCGAGCAAGCTTTCGACGGACTCCATGAAGCGGTCCTGGCGGTCGTAGGTGGTGCGCAGGGCCTTGAGGAACACCGTGCCCACCGGGCGCCCCAGGAGCTGGGCGTCTTCTTCGTTCAGAGGCTCGGCACCGATCCATTGGTTGCCGGTGGCGCCGACATAGCCATAGGCCGCCAGGGTGATGGTCAGGGAATTATCGATCAGGCCGACTTGCGGCAGGCTTTCGAGGCCACCCGAGGCCGGCATCAGCGAGCGCTCCAGGGACACGAACGTGCCGTCGGCAGCGCGACGGCGGCGGTCGAGGGCGATGAATTGGTCGCTGCCGTGACGGCTGAGCAGGTCCGGGCGGGTGACCGCTTCCAGGCGCAGGATTTCGGAGGTCACCACCGCGCCGGTGTCGGCCAGGGCTTGGGCCCAGCCGCTGCGCTGGTCGAGCACCATGCCGTCGAAGGTGACGATGGAGCCGACACCGCTTTGGGTGGCGATGTAGCTGCGGCGCTTGAGTTCGGCCAGGGCTTCACGCAGGGTGCCGCGGCTGACGGAAAACTCTTCGGCCAGTTGGTGCTCGCCCGGCAGCAGGACACCGTCAGCCATCACTCCACCCTCGATACGGCGGATCAGCTCGTCGACGACGCGTTTTTTCTTATCAAATCGGACATGTCTAATCATGTACAAATTGATAACCGAAAGCGCCCGGCTACAGCAAGCGATTTATTTCAGGGAGAGCGAGAAATCAGCCTCAGGGCTCCAGGCCGATGGGGAAAAATACCCCGCCGCTCCAGACGCCAAGCCAGTTCTTACCGTTGATCGGACGGGTCACCGCCAGCTCCACCAACTGGTAGAACGCATTGCGGTGAACCAGGGCTTCGAGGTTGGTGCGCACCCGCAGGTATGGCGAGGGTTCCTGGGTGTCCGGGTCGATCACCACCCGCAGCGGATGCTCGATACCGGCCTCGACCTGCTCATCCACGTTGGTGGTAAAGCGCAGGACCTGGCTTTCGCCCTGCCCTTCGACTTCCAGGGTCACGGCGACGAAGGGCGCGTCATCGACCTTGATCCCGACCTTTTCCACCGGGGTGATCAGGAAATAATCATCGCCATCGCGGCGGATGATGTTGGAGAACAGCTTGACCATCGGCTTGCGGCCAATCGGCGTGCCCATGTAGAACCAGGTGCCGTCACGGGCGATGCGCATGTCGATATCGCCGCAAAACGCCGGGTTCCACAGATGCACCGGCGCGGGCCCCTTGCCCTTGGGCAATTGCGCCAACAACTCATTGGCCTTGGCCGAATCGGTCATGCTGCTCTCCTTGTGTCTTACTGATCGCTCATGCCCAACAGGCTGCGCGCGTAGTGCGCCAGGGGCTTGCCGATCAGATCTTCAGGCTTGTTGTCGTGGAACGTCAGTAAACCGCCACGGCTATGGATGCGCACAGTATCAATCAAATATTGGGTACTGGTCTCGATCAACATGACCTGGATGGTTCCGGTGTCGATACCCAGGCGATCCACCGCCTCCTGGTCAGACCATTCATCGGCGTTGCCGATACGGTCATCCGCCTGGGCGAAGCGGCAGTACAGCAGGTAATGCGCACCCGCCGCGCGGGCTTCCGACATCGCCTGCTCGAGGCCTTCCGGCTTGCGGGCGCGGCGGACCATCGGGAAATATTCGACAAAGCCGTTGAAGGCTTCCTCGGCCACCACGTTAGGCCGTGGATAAGCACTGCCCGGCGGGGTGAAGGCGCCCTGGGCGATGAAGACGAAGGAGTCCGGCTGTATGCGGACCGAATTGACGCGGCGAGTATCGCTGTGGTCCAGCAGCCCGGCATCGCTCATCTGATAGCGCGTGCCTTCGGCCATATCACTGACGGTCATGCAGCCACCCAGCGCGAGTGACGCCAGCACCAAAACCAGACTACGCATCCTAATTCTCCAGAGGCCGGTGACGGAAAACCGGCGAATGGGCACGAGATGCAGATTTTGCGCCAGCTTGCGGGACTAGCCGCCGATGATCTTCATGATGGTGGCGCCGCCGGAGAAGGCCACTTCCTGCTTGTCACCCAAGGCCTTGACCAACAAGCGCTGCAAGGCCGGCAGGGCCTGGTGGCGGGGTTTGTCCAGCAGGTCGCCGACGTAGTGGCGGTTGCTCGACGACAGGCAGCCATGCAGCCAGCCGGTGGACGACAGGCGCAAACGCGAACAGGTCCGGCAGAACGGCACGCTTTCGTTGGCGATGACACCGAAGAAACCTTTGCCGGGCACTTCGTAGCGCACGGCAGTGGCGTCCACCGGGGCGTTGGCTTGCAGGTATTCGTACTGTTCGCCGATCAGGCTGAGCAATTGCTGGAGGCTGACGAATTGCTGCAGGAACGCGTTGGAATCGGTGGCCAGGTGGCCCATGCGCATCAATTCGATAAAGCGCAACTCGTAGCCACGCTCCAGGCAGTAGTCGAGCAGCGGCATCACCTGGTCGAGGTTCTGGCCGCGCAGCGGCACCATGTTGACCTTGATCTTGATTCCGGCGGCGCTCGCCTGGTCCATGCCATCGAGCACGGTGGCCAGGTCGCCACCGCGAGCGATGCTGCGGAAGGCGTCGGCGTCCAGGGTGTCGAGGGACACGTTGATCCGGCGAATCCCGGCGTCCACCAGCAGCGGCAGTTTGCGCGCCAGCAGTTGGCCGTTGGTGGTCAGGCTGATATCACTGAGCCCCATCTGCCCCACCGCGCCCATGAAGGCTTCCAGCTTGGGGCTGACCAACGGTTCACCGCCGGTAATCCGCAGGCGCTCGATGCCGGCGGCCTCGATCAGGTACTCGACACCCCGCGCCATCGCCTCGGCCGACAGTTCGTCCTGCGCAGCCACCAGCCGCTTGCCGTTGGGCACGCAGTAGGTACAGGCGTAATTGCAGGCTGAGGTCAGGCTGATCCGCAAATTGCGGAATCGCCTGCCTTGACGATCAACGATCATGGATCACTCCGGCAGAGGATAATTCGGGCGCACTAAAACCTGACTGAAAAATCAAGTTTTAGCAAGGTCCTTGCCTGAGTATATTCCTGGGTTACTGCGCTGGGCAGGAAATCATATCGCCATCACGCTGGCGAATGATTCAAGTGGCCGGCGTTTCGGCGTTCGGCAAATCAGTGCTGTGCTTGCGCTTGTTGCCCATGCGCACGCCGATGTCCATCAGGAACTGGAAGAAACCTTCCTGATCTTCCAGCACATTGCTCCAGAACGGCGAGTGGTACAACGCCACGGCGCCGTGCACCAACGCCCAGGCGGCGCAGTAGTGGAAATACGGTGGCACGTCTTCGAGCTTGCCTTCGCTGATACGGCCCTTGATCAGCAGGGTCAGGCGTTCGAAGTTCGAGGCACGGATCTTGTGCAGCTCCTCGACCATTTCCGGCACCTGATGGCCCTTCACCACTTTTTCTTCCAGGCGATCAAACAAGCGGTAGCGCTGCGGGTCACGCATTCGGAACTCGAAGTAGGCGCGGGACAGCGCTTCCTTGTCCTTGTCGACATCGGCCGAGTGCAGCAGCTCGTTCAGGTCGCGCTCGTAGTCGAGCATCAGGCGCAGGTAGATCTCGGCCTTGGACTTGAAGTGCTTGTAGATGGTGCCTTTGCCGATACCCACGGCATCCGCAATCATCTCGACGGTGACGCTGTCTTCACCCTGGTCGAGGAACAGCTTGAGTGCGGTGTCGAGAATTTCCTGCTCGCGGCGGCGAAACTCACGGACCTTGCGGGGTTCTTTGTGCATAAGAAAAAGGTCTGCAGAGATGGATATTGGAAGGGCGTTCGCTCCCCAAGCCGTGCTTGTCGGAACGTTTTACCCGGTGCGCGGGATTATCCCGACTGAACGGTCGTTGGGCAACGCCTATATGAACAACCTTTGCACTTAACTTACAGCACGCCAACGAATGTGCCGATTCGAGTCAGAAATAAAACAGGCGATTGGCGCGTGTGCATCGCATCCAATGAGAACTCAACCGAAGCGGGCGTATTCCAAATCTGTTTAAAAAACGATCAGATGTGGCTGGACTGAATCGGATACTGATCAATACTTGAAATGTCGGCGTGGCATCTCCCCCAAGTGACGCGTCGACCTGGGTACCGACGGACTGCGTACCCTTGTTTTACTCCTAATGGTCTTAGCCCGGATTCACCCCCCAGAACCCGGGTTTTTTTTGCCTGCGATTTAGTGGCTGACGTGGGCCAGCGGGAACAGGCGCTTGAAGTTCTCGGTGGTCTGTTCGGCAAAGCGCTCGTAGGACTCGCCCCGCAGCATCGCCAGGTAATCCGCCACATCCCGTACGTATTCCGGCAGGTTGGGTTTGCCGCGATGGGGAATTGGCGCCAGGTACGGCGAATCGGTTTCCACCAGCAGGCGGTCTGCCGGGACCTGGCGCGCGACATCGCGCAGGGCATCGGCGTTGCGGAAGGTCACGATGCCCGACAAGGAAATGTAGAAACCAAGGTCCAGCGCGGCCTTGGCCATGTCCCAGTCTTCAGTGAAGCAATGCAGCACACCAGCCTGGGGCAGCGCGGCTTCGCGCAGCAGGGTCAGGGTGTCGGCACGGGCGCCACGGGTGTGGACGATCACCGGCTTGCCAGTCTGCTGGGCGGCTTGCAGGTGCAGACGGAACGACGCCTGCTGCAACTCGGCAGCTTCCGGTTCGTAGTGGTAATCCAGGCCGGTCTCACCGATGGCCACCACGCGCGGGTGATTGAGTTCACCGAGCAGCCAGTCGAGGGCCGGGGCTTCGCCGGGCTTGAGGTCCAGCGGGTGAATGCCCACCGAGCAGTCGACATCGGCATAACGATCGGCCAGGGCTTTGACGTCGGCGGCGTTTTCCGCGCTGACGCCGATGCACAGGAAGTGCCCTACCCCGCGCTGGCGCGCAGCTTCAAGGGCGGCGTCGAGGGAGCCGCCGTGCTGGGCCAGGTCGAGGCGATCAAGGTGGCAATGGGAATCTACGAGCATAGGGATCTACAACTTGAGTCACGGAAAGTGTCTGGCCAACGATACACCCGTCGGCCACTGAAATTAACGGCGGCCGAGCAAACCGACCCACTGCACCAGCAAGGCCTCAAGCAACAGCACGCGATTGAGGTTGGCCTTGCCGAGGACCTTCTGGCGTTGGGCGAGGATCCAGTCCTGGATGTTCAGCACCTTGTCCTGGGCGCTCTTCTGCGCCAGGTATTGCACGACTTTGCGCATGTCCGGCAGCCCAAGGCCGTTTTCGTCCTGGGTCAGCTGGTAGCGCAGGATCAGGCTCGACCAGTCGCAAAACCAGTCGAACAGCAGCAGCAAGGGAATGTCTTTCCAGGCGCTTTCGGCCAGTTGCGTGGCCGACACTTCCTGCTTGAGCAGTTTCTTCACCCCGCCCACCACCAGCGCACGCTGTTCACGCACGCCCTGGGCCTGGAGCTTGACCGCCGCCAGAGGCGAACCGGCCGCCAGGGTCAGCAACTCGACGCGCTCTGCCTCGCCGCAGTCCGGCAACGCCTGCGCCAGCCACTGCAGGCTCATGGCTTCGCTCGGCAACGGGCAGGCCTGCTGCACGCAGCGGCTGCGAATGGTCGGCAGCAGGCGGCTGGACTGGTGGCTGACCAGCAGCAGCACGGTATCGCCGGACGGTTCTTCCAGGCTCTTGAGCAAGGCGTTGGCGGCGTTGATGTTCATCGACTCCACCGGTTCGATCAGCACCACCTTGCGCCCGCCCATCTGCGCGGTCTGCACCACGAAGCTGACCAGATCACGCACCTGGTCGACCTTGATCGCCTTGTCGGCCTCTTCCGGTTCCAGCAGATAGTTGTCCGGGTGGCTGCCGGCCTTGAGCAGCATGCAGGATTTACATTCGCCGCAGGCTTCCAGGCCGTTGGGCCGCTGGCACAACAAGCTGGCCATCAGCCGCTCGGCCAGGGCGCGCTTGCCGATGCCCACCGGGCCGTGGAGCAGGTAGGCGTGGGCGTGCTGGGCACGGCCCGCCAGTTGCTGCCAGAGGCTGTCCTGCCACGGGTAGGCTTCAGCCACGGACACGCTCCACAAGCTTCGGCAACAGGGCGTCAATGCACTGCTGAACCTGAGTCAACGGTTGTGCGGCGTCCAACAGGTAGTAACGGGCGGGGTCGGCTTCGGCGCGCTTGAGAAACGCGCCGCGCACAGCTTCAAAAAAGACTCGGGTTTCCAGTTCGAAACGATCGAGGCGACCCCGGGCGGAGGCACGGGCCATGCCGACTTCCACCGGGAGATCGAACACCAGGGTCAGGTCGGGCCGCAAATCGCCCTGGACGAAGGTTTCCAAGGCCGCAATGCGCTCCAGGGACAAGCCACGACCGCCGCCCTGATAGGCATAGGTGGAATCGGTAAACCGGTCACAAATCACCACGGCGCCCCGGGCCAGTGCCGGGCGAATGACTTCGGCCAGGTGCTGGGCGCGGGCGGCGAACACCAGCAACAGCTCGGTGTCGGGGTTCATCTGTTCGTCGCCCGGGGTCAGCAGCACTTCACGGATACGCTCGGCCAGTGGCGTGCCGCCAGGCTCACGGGTCAGCAGCACCTCGATACCTTCGGCGCGCAGGCGCTCGGCCAGGTATTCACGGTTGGTGCTCTTGCCGGCGCCTTCCGGGCCTTCCAGGGTAATAAACAAGCCAGTCACAGGCAGTCCTTAGTCAGAGTCATTGCGGGCTTTGCGGTGCGGCGTCATCGGGTGCCGGAGCCGGCTCGGCGGGCGTATCCAGCGGCGCGTCCGCAGGCTTTGCCGCCGGCGCCGGGCTGGAACGGTAATCGGCGCGACGCTTCATCTGGAACTCACGCACTGCTGCGTTATGCGCATCCAGGTTATCCGAGAAAATATGGCTGCCATCGCCGCGGGCAACGAAATACAGGCTGCTGCCCGCCACCGGGTTCAGCGCAGCATGAATCGCCTCCCGCCCGACCATGGCGATCGGCGTCGGCGGCAGGCCGGCGATCACGTAGGTGTTGTAGGGCGTGGCTTCCTTGAGGTGCGCGCGGGTCAGCTTGCCGGTGTAGCGCTCGCCGAGGCCGTAGATCACCGTCGGGTCGGTTTGCAGCAGCATGCCGATCTGCATGCGCCGCACGAATACCCCGGCGATCTGGCCGCGCTCTTCCGGCACGCCGGTTTCTTTCTCCACCAGCGAGGCCATGATCAGCGCTTGATAGGGGTCGGTGTACGGCGCATCGGCCGCGCGCTTGCTCCACTCCTGGGCGAGGACATCGTCCAGACGGTTGTAGGATTTTTTCAGTAGTTCAACGTCGCTCATGCCACGCACGAAGCGGTAGGTGTCCGGGAAGAAGCGCCCTTCAGGAAATACGCCCGGGTGGCCGAGTTTTTCCATCACCTCGCTGTCACTCAGGCCGGACAGGGTCTGCTCGATCTTTTCATGCTTGGCCAGGGCCGCGCGCACCTGGCGGAAGTTCCAGCCTTCCACCAGCGTAATGCTGTACTGCACCACTTCGCCACGCTGCCACAGGCCGATCAGGCCCTCGGCGGTGAGGCCCGGGGTCATGCGGTATTCGCCGCTGTGCAGCGGCTGGCCGTCGAGGTTGAAGCGCCAGTAGAGACGCAACCAGAACGCATCCTTGAGCACGCCGTCATTTTCCAGGCGATTGAAGGTGCCGGTGGGCGTCGCGCCAGCCGGTACGTCCAGCAATTGCTCCTGGGTCAGATTCAAGGGCTGTTCAAGGGCCGAGTTCAGCTTCCAGGCCGAAGCGCCCAGCAGCAAACCCGCCAGGACCAGACCGATCTCCAGCAACAATACAAATTTACGTCTCAAATCAAATATCCAATAGTGCGCGAACAATGCCCTGCAGTTTACGGGTGAGCGGCCCAACCGACCAGCTCATCGCAGCACATCCGCGCACCGGCCAAATGCCATATACGCTGTTGCACACCAAGACTTCATCGGCCTGTTGCAGCTGCTCAAGGCTGATATCGGCCACGCTCGTCGGAATGCCCAACGCCTGCGCCTGGGCCAACAGCTCGGCCCGCATGACGCCGGCGACGCCGCAGCGTTTCAGATCAGCGGTCAGCAACACGCCGTTACGCACCAGAAACAGGTTGCTGAAGACGCCTTCGATGACTCGACCGGACATATCCAGCATCAAACCTTCGGCGTGTTCGGCATCCTGCCATTCGGCGCGGGCGAACACCTGTTCCAGTCGATTGAGGTGCTTGAGGCCTGCGAGCAACGGTTGCTCGGACAAACGCGTGGTACACGCAAACAGGCGGATGCCTGACGCTGCATGTTCCGGGGGATAAGTGGCAGGTGGACTGCCTTGCAGAATGCGCCGCGCCGGAGCGCCAGCACTGATGCCATAACCGCGCTGGCTGTCGCCACGGGTCAGGATCAACTTGAGTACACCGTCACCGAGGGCGGCGGCGTAGGCCAGCAATTCGCTGCGGATCAGGGGTTGATCCGCAACAATCGCCAGCCGCCTGCAACCTTCTTCAAGGCGCTGCAGGTGGCGGTCAAGCAGCACGGGCTGCCCGGCCTTGACGGCAATGGTCTCGAACAGCCCATCACCGTATGCCAGGCCACGGTCTTTCAGGGGCACTGCGCCCGCCGGCTGACCGTCGACCCAGCTCTCCATCACTCGGCGAACCGGCGGAACACCAGGGAACCGTTGGTACCACCAAAACCGAACGAGTTGGACAGCACCACGTCGATCGGCATCTTCTGCGGCTCGTGAGGCACGAAGTTCAGGTCGCAGCCCTCATCCGGTTCATCGAGGTTGATGGTCGGCGGAGCGACCTGATCCTTGATGGCCAGCACGCTGAAGATTGCCTCGACCGCGCCCGCCGCACCCAACAGGTGCCCGGTCATGGACTTGGTGGAACTGACCGCCAGCTTGTAGGCATGCTCGCCGAACACCGACTTGATGGCCTCGGCTTCCGCCAGGTCGCCGGTCGGGGTCGAAGTGCCATGGGCATTGATGTACTGCACCTGGTCAACGTTGACCTTGGCATCACGCAACGCATTGGTGATGCAGCGTGCAGCACCCGCGCCGTCCGACGGAGGCGAGGTCATGTGGTACGCATCACCGCTCATGCCGAAACCAATCAGCTCGGCGTAGATAGTTGCGCCACGGGCCTTCGCGTGCTCCAGCTCTTCGAGTACCAGCGCACCGGCACCGTCGGCCAGAACAAAACCGTCGCGGCCCTTGTCCCACGGACGGCTGGCACGGGTCGGCTCGTCATTGCGGGTCGACAACGCACGGGACGCGCCGAAGCCGCCCATGCCCAAACCGCAGGCGGCCATCTCGGCACCGCCGGCGATCATCACGTCGGCCTCGTCATAGGCGATATTGCGCGCCGCCATGCCGATGCAGTGAGTGCCCGTGGTGCACGCCGTGGAAATGGCGTAGTTAGGCCCCTGGGCACCCAAGTGGATGGACAGGAAACCGGAAATCATGTTGATGATCGAGCCAGGCACGAAGAACGGTGAAATTCTGCGAGGGCCGGACTCATGCAGGGTGCGGCTGGTTTCTTCGATATTGGTCAGACCGCCAATACCCGAACCCATGGCCACGCCGATGCGCTCACGGTTGGCGTCGGTGACTTCCAGGCCGGCATTACGCACCGCCTGAAAACCGGCTGCCAGGCCGTATTGAATGAACAGGTCGAGTTTGCGGGACTCTTTGACCGAGAGATATTCCTCGACATTGAAGTCCTTTACCGAGCCGCCAAAACGGGTGGAATAGGCAGAAAGGTCCGTGTGTTCGATCAGACCAATACCACTGCGGCCAGCCAGAATGCCCTGCCAACTGCTCGGCACATCCGTACCCAGTGGCGACAACATACCCATACCGGTGACTACGACGCGTCTACGCGACACAGCACTCTCCTTTTTCTAATGACGACACTTTGCATCAGGCTTAAAGGAAAAAACCGCACGCCATAGGGCAGTGCGGTTTTTCCATCACAGCAAGCGACGATTACAAACTATTACGCCTGGTGGCTAGTAACGTAGTCGATAGCAGCTTGAACGGTAGTGATTTTTTCAGCTTCTTCGTCCGGGATTTCGGTCTCGAATTCCTCTTCCAGAGCCATCACCAGCTCAACGGTGTCAAGGGAGTCGGCACCCAGGTCTTCAACGAAGGAAGCGCTGTTGGTCACTTCTTCTTCTTTAACGCCCAGTTGCTCGGCAACGATTTTCTTGACGCGCTCTTCGATGGTGCTCATACCTTGTTTTCACTCCTAATGGACAAATTCAGGCAGCTGGCCAGTGGGTAAGTGTATAGAAAGACTTTTCAGCTTTTCAACTGAAAGCTTCACCCTCGTACCCTATTGGCCATCTGCCTATAAATAGATTGCAGCTTTATAACGGATTTTAGACAGCTCGTATGACATTTTTTTGAAGCGATCCGTCACAATTTAACTCATGTACATCCCGCCGTTCACCGGGATTGTAGCCCCAGTCACGTATGCCGCACCGTCGGATGCCAGGAAAGCGACCACATTCGCGATCTCTTGAGCCTGGCCCAGACGGCCCAGCGGAATCTGCGTCAGCAACGCTTCACGCTGCGCTTCAGGCAATTCGCGGGTCATATCGGTGTCGATGAACCCTGGGGCCACCGAGTTGACCGTAATCGACCGCGAGCCTACTTCACGCGCCAATGCACGGCTGAAACCTTCCAGACCGGCCTTGGCGGCTGCGTAGTTTACTTGGCCTGCGTTGCCCATGGCACCCACAACAGAGCCAATATTGATAATTCGACCCCAACGAGCCTTGGTCATGCCGCGCAAAACACCCTTGGACAGGCGAAACAGACTGTTCAGGTTGGTATCAACGACGTCATGCCACTCGTCGTCTTTCATACGCATCATCAGGTTATCGCGGGTAATACCGGCATTGTTCACCAGAATAGCCGGTGCACCGAATTGCGCCGTGATTTCAGCCAATACGGCCGCCACGGACTCATCGCTGGTCACGTTAAGCTCAAGACCGGTGCCCTGGACGCCGTTTTCCTTCAGCGTCGCGGCAATACGTTCAGCGCCGGCGGCGGAGGTTGCGGTACCGATGACCACAGCGCCCAGACGGCCCAGCTCCAGGGCGATCGCCTGGCCAATGCCACGGCTTGCGCCGGTGACCAGTGCAACTTTACCTTGCAGACTCATGCAGGCTTCTCCTAGGTTCGGAAATTAACGTCAGGCCAGGGCTGCGCGAGCGGCAGCGAAGGCATCCGGGGTATTGAGGTTGGAAGTCGACACGCCTTCGGCGCAACGCTTGTTCAGGCCGGCGAGGACTTTGCCCGGGCCGCACTCTACCAATTGGGTGGCGCCGTTGGCGGCCAGGGTCTGCACCGACTCAACCCAGCGAACCGGCTTGTACAGCTGTTCCAGCAGATCGCGCTTGAGGGTTTCCAGGTCAGAGGCCACGGCGGCACTGACGTTCTGCACCAACGGAATCTGCGGCGCCTGCCAGTTGATCGCAGCGATCGACTCGGCGAAACGCTCGGCAGCCGGGCGCATCAGTTCGCAGTGGGACGGCACGCTGACCGGCAACGGCAACGCACGCTTGGCGCCATGGGCCTTGCAGCCTTCGATGGCGCGCTCTACCGCCGCCTTGGCGCCGGCGATCACCACCTGGCCAGGGGAGTTGAAGTTCACGGCGCTGACCACTTCGCCCTGGGCCGCTTCGGCGCAGGCGGCAATCACGTCAGCATCTTCCAGGCCGAGAATGGCAGCCATGCCGCCCTGCCCGGCAGGAACCGCTTCCTGCATCAACTGGCCACGACGCTCCACCAGCTTGACCGCTTCACCGAGGGTCAGGCTGCCGGCAGCCACCAGGGCGCTGTATTCGCCCAGGCTATGACCGGCAACGTAGGCCGGACGTGCACCACCTTCAGCCAACCACAGGCGCCACAGGGCGATGGAGGCGGTGAGGATGGCGGGTTGGGTCTTGTCGGTTTGATTGAGCAGCTCTTCCGGCCCTTGCTGGGTCAGTGCCCACAGGTCGTAACCCAAGGCATCGGAGGCTTCCTTGAAAGTGTCCAGGACCAACTGATGTTCCGCGCCCAGCTCGGCCAACATGCCGAGGGACTGCGAACCCTGCCCTGGAAAGACGAATGCGAGGGATGTAGACATGTAACAAGCCCCTAATGATCTGGTCGTCGGAAATTGGCGCCCCACACGTGGGAGCGCAAGAAACTGACAGATTGGATGGTCAATTGAACTGGCCGGTCACATTTAAGCATTTCCGGCCCGATTCGCCTAAGGCAACAGATCCTCAAGGCGGCCGTGCAAGCGTTGCGGCAGGTTTTCCTGGATCTCGATCAAGGCGCGCTGGATGGCACTTTGAAAACCCTGCACCCCCGCCGAACCATGACTTTTCACCACGATGCCCTGCAACCCGAGGAAACTCGCACCATTGTGCCGCGCCGGAGCCAGGTCAGCCTGCAAGCGCCGCATCAAGGGCAGCGCCAAGGCGCCCACCAGGCGTGACGCCAGGTTGCGCTTGAACAAGGCCTCAATGCGCGCAGCAATCATCGTCGCCAGGCCCTCGCTGGACTTGAGCAGGATATTGCCGACAAAACCGTCGCACACCACCACGTCGGCTTCGCCGCGGTACAGACCGTCACCCTCGACAAAGCCGATGTAGTTCAGGCCTCGCGCGCTTTGCAACAGCGTCGCCGCCAGCTTGACCTGCTGGTTGCCCTTGATGTCTTCGGTGCCGATATTCAGCAGCGCCACCCGAGGCCGGGCCACGCCCAGCGCTTCGGCCGCCACCGAGCCCATCAGGGCAAAGTGCAGCAGATGCTCGGCACTGCAATCGACGTTCGCCCCCAGGTCCAGCAACTGGCAATAGCCCTGCTGGGTCGGAATAGCCGCAACCATCGCCGGCCGGTCAATGCCCGGCAGGGTCTTCAGCACATGCCGGGACAACGCCATCAACGCCCCGGTATTGCCGGCACTGACACAGGCCTGGGCCTTGCCGTCGCGTACCAGCTCAAGCGCCACCCGCATCGAAGAATCAGGCTTGCCGCGCAAGGCCTGCGCAGGCTTTTCATCCATGGTGATGGTTTCGCTGGCCGGTGTAATAGTCAGGCGCGCGCGATCCACCGCCGGATGGCTGGCAATCAGTTCTTCAAGTAAGGAGGGTTGACCGACGAGGGTCAGGTGCAGCGAGGGCGTGGCAGACAGGCAAGCAATGCAGGCCTGAACAATGCTGCGGGGACCGAAGTCCCCGCCCATTGCGTCAATCGCGATGACTTGAGCAGACAAGTGATTACTCGTCAGCGCCCTTGTCGATCACTTTACGGCCACGGTATACGCCTTCTGGCGATACGTGGTGACGCAGGTGAACTTCACCGGTGGTTTTTTCTACAGACAGAGTGCTTGCCGTCAGGGCGTCGTGCGAACGACGCATGTCACGGGCAGAGCGGGATTTTTTGTTCTGCTGAACAGCCATAATTGATTAACTCCTAAACGTTTGGGTCACGCTTTAACTGCGCCAATACACTGAACGGGTTGGACCGCGTTACCTCGTCCTCGCTCGGTTCGGGCTCATCGAGACCCGCCGGCTGCTGGCATTCTTCCGGATGATGAGCAGGCACAATGGGCAAGGCGAGCAAAAGCTCCTCCTCGATCAGTGACTGCAGATCCAAAGGATCTTCGCCCAGTTCCAGCACGTCATAACCTTTCGGCAACGACTGGGTATTCGCACCCTCTTTCACCACAGCATAACTGCATTCGCTGTGGATCGGCAGGGTGACCAGCTCAAGACAACGCTGGCAAACCATTTTGACTTCGGTGTCGATAAAGCTGTGGATTACCACAGACTTACGTTCATCTCGTTCAAAAACGAATTTAGCCTGCACCGTACCGACAGTGTCGGAAAGCGGGTCGCAGAGTCTCTCCAAATCGGCCAGGAGCAGCTCACCTTGAAGGGTGGTGCCACGATCAGCCAATTTGCGCGGGTCAACGTGAGGTGGAATCGGGTCATTCAACATAGGCGCAGCATTATAGGGATGCACCCGGCCATGTCAAAGGAAATTCAGCCCTGTCCGTCACCGGGCCTCCCCGCTAGAATCCGCGACTGCCTTGAGGAGACGCCCATGCTGCCTTTATTACTCGCTTCCAGCTCGGTTTATCGCCGGGAATTGTTGAACCGCCTGCACCTGCCGTTCATCTGCTGCTCGCCGGATATCGACGAAAGCCACCGCCGGGACGAGTCCGCTGTGGAGCTGGTCAAGCGCCTGGCCGAGGAAAAGGCCCGCGCCCTGGCTGACAGCCATCCGGGCCACCTGATCATCGGCTCGGACCAGGTCGCCGCGCTCGACGGCCAGATCATCGGCAAGCCCCACACCTTCGAGAAAGCCCGTGAGCAACTGCTGGCGGCCAGCGGCAAGCGCGTCAGCTTCCTCACCGGCCTGGCTGTACTGAACAGCGCCACCGGCCATTGCCAGGTCGACTGCATCCCCTTCACCGTACACATGCGCACGCTGGACGCCGCACGCATCGAACGCTACCTGCGCATCGAGCAGCCCTACGACTGCGCTGGCAGCTTCAAGGCCGAAGGCCTGGGGGTGAGCCTGTTTCAAAGCACCGAAGGGCCAGACGCCACCAGCCTGGTCGGACTGCCGCTGATCCGACTGGTGGACATGCTACTGGCCGAAGGCGTACAGATTCCCTGAGAACATCACAAACAAATGTGGGAGCTGGCTTGCCTGCGATGCAGACACCTCGGTACATCAGTTGCACCGAGGTGATGCTATCGCAGGCAAGCCAGCTCCCACATTTCGAGCCATGTCGCGCTCAAGCTCTCAGCGCAGGGTCGGACCCTGAAAGCCCATGTATAGCGCCAGCTTCTCAGCCACGCTGGCACCCAGCTTCTTGGAGAACCGGTCAAACGGCGATTCCTGAACAGTGAAGTCCACCAGTTCTTTCTCGCCAATCACGTCCCGCGCCACCGAACTGGCACTGCCCAGGCCATCGATCAAGCCCAATGGCAGCGCTTGCTCGCCAGACCAGACCAGACCGGAGAACAGCTCCGGATGCTCCTTATCCTTGAGCCGGTCACCGCGCCCCTGCTTCACACTGGCAATGAACTGCCGATGAGTGGTATCCAGCACACCCTGCCAGAACTGGGTTTCATCCGCCTTTTGCGGCTGGAACGGGTCCAGGAACGACTTGTGCTCACCTGACGTGTAGGTACGACGCTCAACCCCGAGCTTCTCCATGGTGCCGACAAAGCCATAACCGGCCGCCGTCACACCAATCGAACCCACCAGACTGGCCTTGTCGGCGTAGATCTGGTCGGCGGCACTGGCGATGTAATAGGCACCCGAGGCACCCAGGTCGGAAATCACTGCATACAGCTTGATGTCCGGGTGCAAGGCGCGCAGGCGACGAATCTCGTCATACACATAACCCGACTGCACCGGACTGCCGCCCGGGCTGTTGATGCGCAGGATCACAGCCTTGACCTTGGAGTCCTCGAAGGCCGCCCGCAGACTGCTGACGATGTTGTCTGCACTGGCAGACTCCTTGTCGGCAATCACTCCGCGCACTTCGATCAACGCCGTGTAATGACCGCTTCGGGTGGCGCTCTTCTCCATGTCCATCAGCGGACTGAACAGCACCAGCATGCCCAACAGATAAATAAAGGTCAGAAGCTTGAAAAAGATCCCCCAACGCCGGGAGCGGCGCTGCTCCTGAACACTGGCCAGCAAGGTCTTCTCCAGCAACTTCCAGCTTCTGTCATCGCCATTGTTATCGGCATTGGCCTTCTCAGGCGCTTTCCACTCATCGGTCATGCCATCTACCCCAGCAAAGACTTAATGGGCCCGGCTGAGCCAGGCCTGCAATTCAGAAAAACGGTCAATTGTCAGGCGCGGCTCGTAGGCCTGCAACGCCTGGGCAGATTGGGCGCCGTAGCTGACCGCCACGGAGTCCATGCCAGCATTACGCGCCATCATCAGGTCGAACGACGCATCACCCACCATCAACGCCTGCCGAGGCGACACGCCACATTGAGCGAGGATCTGCTCGAGCATCAGAGGGTGGGGCTTGCTGGCGGTTTCATCCGCCGCACGGGTGGCGTCGAAATAATCTTCCCAGCCATGGGCCTTGAGCACCCGATCCAGGCCGCGACGGGCCTTGCCGGTCGCGACCGCAAGGTGATAACCGTCGGCGCGAAATGCTTCCATGGCCTGCGCCACGCCTTCAAACAGCGGCGAAGGCTGGGCGTCGAGCGCCATGTAGTGATCGGCGTAGTGCTGACGAAACGCTATCAGCTCGTCATCACCAATCTCCGGGTACAGGGTGCGGATCGCTTCCGGCAGGCCCAGGCCAATAATGCCCTTGACCGCCAGGTCGTCGCACAATGCATAACCGGAACGGGTCGACGCAGCGTGCATCGACTCGACAATCCGACCAATGGAATTACACAACGTGCCATCCCAGTCAAAGATCAACAGCTTGTAGTCAGGGTGCGACACTCAGGCGCTCCACGGTCTTGGCCCACATTTCATCGACAGGCGCTTGCAGCTTCAATTCGCCACCATCGGGCAGCGGCACGGTCAGCATGTAGGCGTGCAGGAACAGGCGTTTGCCACCCAGGTCGCGGATTTCCTTGGAGAAATCTTCATCGCCGTATTTGGTATCGCCGGCAATGCAGTGCCCCGCATGCAGGGTGTGCACACGAATCTGGTGGGTACGGCCAGTGACCGGCTTGGCCTCGACCATGGTGGCAAAGTCACCAAAGCGGCGCAGCACCTTGAACAGGGTCAGCGCCTCCTTGCCCTCCTCGTCCACCTCGACCATGCGCTCGCCGGAGCGCAGGTTGCTCTTCTGCAACGGCGCGCGCACGCTCTTGATCGAGGTGGCCCAGTTGCCACGCACCAGCGCCATGTAGCGTTTGTCCACGCCATCACCGCGCAGGGCGGCATGCAGGTGGCGCAACATGCTGCGTTTCTTGGCGATCATCAACAGGCCGGAGGTGTCACGGTCCAGACGGTGGACCAGCTCCAGCTCCTTGGCATCCGGGCGCAACTGACGAAAGGCTTCGATCACCCCGTAGTTGAGGCCGCTGCCGCCATGAACCGCGATGCCACACGGCTTGTTGATCACGATCAGTGCCTTGTCTTCGAAGACAATCGACGCTTCAAGGCGCTGCAACAGGCCCTGGGCCAGTGGGACCGGTTCGTCACGCTCAGGCACCCGCACCGGCGGCACGCGGACGATGTCGCCCGCCTGCAGCTTGTACTCGGGCTTGATCCGGCCCTTGTTCACGCGCACTTCGCCTTTACGCAAAATGCGGTAAATCAAGGTCTTGGGCACGCCTTTGAGCCTGGCAAGAAGAAAGTTGTCGATGCGTTGGCCGGCATATTCCGGCGAGACCTCGAGCAGCTGGACGCTGGGGGTCTGGGGGGCGGTAGTCGTCATGGCGGCGATGATAACAATTTTTTATGGAATTGAAGCACTTAATCATTGCTGCTATAGTCGCGAACGCCGCCAAAAGCGGCCTGGACAGAGGACTAGCGGCAAACTGCCGGCCCTGACCATCGCAATTCATCAGGACGCGAGGCCGTCCTACGGGGCTTTCGCCACCCTGGAAGGCTCGAGATTGTAACAAGCGCAGGTGACATGAGGCCTGAAGCGAGTGCAAAAAGCAGAGTGATTACTCGCCTTTTGCGCCGATATTTACGGCCAGTTCACAAAGTGCAGTCAGTCTGGAGCCAGACCACGGCGAATGCTTCGGAAACAACGCCTGTTACGAGCTGAGTGAGAGCACAATCGCCCACACCCGGTCTTGTTTAGCCATGAGCGTGGACTCCCCATTGGAGAACACGGTAAATGCCAACCCGCTGCGGATTCTGCGCGCGGCAGCACCCGAATTATCAGGGATACGTGTAGGGTGGAGATGCACAACCGTCGGACTGTGTAGCACTAGGCTTATATTTAGACGCTTCATCTCGTCCACAGTCGCCGGTTGATTCCTCCTCCTGACTGAGTGCTTAAGTCACCACAGCAAGCAGGAAGCGTACGTCGCGATACCGCCCATTTTGGCGGGTATTGCTGGACACTGGAGTGGCCAACCACTCTTGACGCACCTGACACCGACCGTGAGAAGTCGTGTGTGCCGAACGCCGTTTCCGGCAGCCCGGAAACCGACGGTACAACATGAAAAGAATGCTGATTAACGCAACTCAACCCGAAGAGTTGCGTGTTGCACTGGTAGACGGCCAACGCCTCTACGACCTGGACATCGAGTCCGGTGCACGCGAGCAAAAGAAGGCCAACATCTATAAAGGCCGGATTACTCGCATCGAACCAAGCCTTGAGGCTGCCTTTGTCGATTTCGGCTCCGAGCGCCATGGCTTCCTGCCCCTCAAAGAAATCTCCCGCGAATACTTCAAGAAATCCCCTGAAGGCCGCGTGAACATCAAGGACGTCCTGAGCGAAGGCCAGGAAGTCATTGTTCAGGTAGAAAAAGAAGAACGTGGCAACAAGGGCGCCGCCCTGACCACCTTCATCAGCCTGGCTGGCCGCTATCTGGTCCTGATGCCGAACAACCCGCGTGCCGGCGGTATCTCCCGTCGCATCGAAGGCGAAGAGCGCAACGAACTGCGTGAAGCGCTGAACGGCTTGATCGCTCCGGCCGACATGGGCCTGATCGTGCGCACTGCCGGCCTGGGCCGCAGCAGCGAAGAAATGCAGTGGGACCTCGACTACCTGCTGCAGCTGTGGACCGCTATCAAGGAAGCGTCCCTGGATCGTTCCGCGCCATTCCTGATCTACCAGGAAAGCAACGTGATCATCCGCGCCATCCGCGATTACCTGCGCCAGGACATCGGCGAAGTGCTGATCGACAGCGTCGAAGCCCAGGACGAAGCCCTGACCTTCATCCGCCAGGTGATGCCGCAGTACGCCAGCAAGATCAAGCTGTACGAAGACAGCGTTCCGCTGTTCAACCGTTTCCAGATCGAAAGCCAGATCGAAACCGCTTTCCAGCGCGTCGTCGAACTGCCTTCCGGCGGCTCCATCGTGATCGACCCGACCGAAGCCCTGGTGTCCATCGACATCAACTCGGCGCGTGCCACCAAGGGTAGCGACATCGAAGAAACCGCCCTGCAGACCAACCTGGAAGCGGCTGAAGAAATCGCCCGCCAGCTGCGCCTGCGTGACATCGGCGGCCTGATCGTGATCGACTTCATCGACATGACCCCAGCCAAGAACCAGCGCGCCGTGGAAGAGAAAGTCCGCGAATGCCTGGAAGCTGACCGTGCCCGCGTACAGGTCGGCCGCATTTCGCGCTTCGGCCTGCTGGAAATGTCCCGTCAGCGCCTGCGTCCATCCCTGGGTGAAAGCAGCGGCATCGTCTGCCCGCGTTGCAACGGCACCGGCATCATCCGTGACGTTGAATCGCTGTCGCTGGCGATCCTGCGCCTGATCGAAGAAGAAGCCCTGAAAGACCGCACTGCCGAAGTGCGCGCCCAGGTGCCGATCCCGGTCGCTGCGTTCCTGCTCAACGAAAAACGCAACTCGATCACCAAGATCGAACTGCGCACCCGTGCCCGCATCGTCATCCTGCCGAACGATCACCTCGAGACACCGCACTTCGAAGTTCAGCGCCTGCGTGATGACAGCCCGGAAGCCCACGTCAACCAGTCCAGCTACGAAATCGCTGCTGCCGCTGCCGAAGTGGAAGAAGTCCAGCCAGCCGCTGCGACCCGCACCCTGGTTCGCCAGGAAGCCGCCGTCAAGACCGCGCCAGCCCGTGCCAACGCACCGGTTCCGGTCGAAGCTGCCGCGCCGGTTGCCGCACCAGCTGCCCTGCCTGAGCCAAGCCTGTTCAAAGGCCTGGTGAAGTCGCTGGTCAGCCTGTTCGCCACCAAGGAAGAGCCAGTGGCTCCAGTTGTGGTCGAGAAGCCTGTGACTGAACGCCCTGCACGCAATGAAGAGCGTCGCAACGGTCGCCAGCAGAGCCGCAATCGCAACGGTCGCCGTGACGAAGAGCGCAAGCCTCGTGAAGAACGTGCACCCCGCGAAGAACGCGCCCCACGTGAAGAGCGCCAACCGCGCGAAGCCCGTGAAGAAACACCAACCGTAGCCCGTGAAGAGCGTGCACCACGCGAAGAACGTGCACCGCGTGCTCCACGCGCTCCACGTGAAGACCGCAAGCCACGTGGCGAGCGTGAAGAACGCGTGCGTGAATTGCGCGAGCCGCTGGATGCCGCTCCAGCCGTAGCCGCTGCTGCTGCCACTACTGCCACTGCTGAAGAGCGTCCAGCTCGTCAGCCGCGTGAAGAACGTGCGCCACGCCCTCCTCGTGAAGAGCGTCAACCACGTGCCGAGCAAGCGGCTCCCGCCGGTGAAGAAGAAGAGCTGCTGTCCAACGAAGACCAGCAACAGGAAGACGGCCAGGACAACGCCGAAGGCGATCGTCCACGCCGCCGCTCCCGTGGCCAGCGTCGTCGCAGCAACCGTCGTGAGCGTCAACGTGATGCCAACGGCAACGAAATCGAAGGTTCGGAAGAGACCGGCGAAGCCAACGCAGCCGCTACCGGCGAACCGACTGGCGCCGAACTGGCTGCCGGCCTGGCCGTTACCGCGGCTGTCGCCAGCTCGGTCATCAGCGCACCTGCTGAAGCCCAGGCCAACGAGCAAGCTGAAGCAGCCACCGCTGCCATCCAGGAAACCCCTGCTGTAGAGACGCCAGCCGTCGAAGCACCTGTGGTTGAAGCGACGACGCCAGTCGAAGCCCCGGTTGTTCCGGAAGTGGAAGTAGCGCCAGCTCGTCAAGTTCGTGAAGTTCGCGAACCTAAGCCTGAAGCTGAAGTGGTTGCCGAGCCTGCCGCTGTTGTTGAACAACAGCCCGTGGTTGAAGCCGCCGTTGAAGCACCGGTTGCCGAGCCAACCCCTGAAGTGCGTGAAGTTCGCGAAGAACAGACCGCCTTCCAGTGGACTGCCGAACCTGCCCCAGTGGTCGAAGCGGTTGAAGCACCAGCGCCTGCTCCAGTGGTCGAAGAAGCTCCAGCGCCAGTCGCTGAAGTGGTCGTCGCCCCTGAACCTGTGGCCGTGGTTGCCGAGCGTGCTCCAGTGGTTGAAGCACCAGTGGTTGCCGAAGTGGCAGCCCCGGTGGTTGAAGCCGCTCCGGCCAGCGCCCTGACCGAAAATGGCCGTGCGCCGAACGACCCACGCGAAGTGCGTCGTCGTCGCAAGGAAGCTGAAGCGGCTGCCGCTGCTGCCAAGGCCGCTGCCGAAGCCGCTCCAGCCGTCGCTGAAGTTGCCGAGGCAGCCCCTGCTCCGGTCACCGAAGCCGTGGTTGAGCACAGTGCCCCTGCCATCGACGAGAACGTACGTTCCGTTGAAGAAGTGGTAGAGCACCACCCTAAGGCCCAGGAAGAAGAGCACGAGCCTAAACCCCTCGTCTGATTCCATCGGCCACTAAAAAGCCCCGCCTGAGTGATCAGGCGGGGCTTTTTTATGCCCGTTACATCAGTTAGCGGTAGTCCAACAACCCCGGCACATCGACGTCCCACAACACACCGGGATCATCGACTACGACTTCCTGCACCGAAGCCTTGGCAAATAACGGTTTTGCTCCGCGGTCTCCGGTCAGCGCGATCAAGGCCGGGCCGAATGAACGGCCAAACCCCACGGGGTGCCCGTACTGACCTGCATGCACCGGGGCGCTGATACCGTCTTCCTCCAGGCCTGCCATCACTTGCTCGATACTTGCCGGCAGGATAAACGGCATATCCCCCAACACCACCAGCCAACCAGCCGACGGCCCACTGGCCGCCACCGCTGCTGCGATGCTGTCACCCATGCCCGGCGAGCGCAAAAGCAATACTTCGCAACCGTGCACCTTAGCCAACCGAATCACTTCGGTGCGATCCGGTGACGTCACCAGCCAACGTCTCGTAGCCACAGGCGGCAAATTCACCAATACCTGCTCGATCACCGGCCGCGTGATGCCATCCCGGCCCACGCAGGGCGCCAGCAACTTGTCCTGATCGGCCCCCGCCACGGCCCGAAAACGACTGCCCTGCCCCGCCGCCAGGATGATTACGGCGATGCCCGTCAACTGACCGCTGCCTGCAACGGCTTTTTCTGCAGCAGATCGATCCCGTTCTTGATGGCGACGATTTCCGCCATCAACGACAAGGCGATTTCCGCCGGCGTATGGCTGCCGATATGCAGGCCAATCGGCCCATGCAGCCGCGCAATGGCGTCCGCACTGAGTCCCAGTGCCGCGAGGTTTTCCCGGCGCTTCTGGCTGTTGACCCGCGAACCCAGCGCGCCTATGTAGAACGCCCGGGAATTGAGGGCCGTCAGCAACGCCATGTCATCCAGGCGCGGGTCATGGGTGAGCGCGACAATGGCAGTGCGTTCATCGGTCTGGATATTCAACACCGCTTCATCCGGCATACCCGGCACAAAGCGCCCGTGCTGCTCCTCCCAGCCATAAACAAACTCCTGGCGCGGGTCGCAGATCAGCACTTCGAAATCCAGCAACCGAGCCATTTCCGCCACATAACGTGACAGCTGGCCCGCGCCGATCAGCAGCAGGCGCCAGCGAGGACCGTAGATCGCGCGCAAACGCTCGCCGTTGAAGCTGACCACATCGGTCTTGCTCGCACCGCTCAACACCACCTCGCCGGTGGCCAGGTCCAACTCACGGGCGACAATCTCGTGGGCCTCACAGCGCGCCAGCAGTTCAGCTACCCAACCCGGATCACTCACCCGCTCTTCGGTGAGACGCAGGGTGCCGCCACACGGCAGGCCAAAACGCGCCGCTTCGTCCCGGGTGACACCGTAGGTGACAAGCTGCACCGGCGGCCCGTCGTCAGGCAGCCGACCGTCCTGCAACCGGGCGATCAAGTCGTCCTCGATACAGCCGCCGGACACCGAGCCAATCACCACCCCGTCGCCGCGCAAGGCCAGCATCGCCCCCGGCGGACGCGGGGCGCTGCCCCAGGTCTGGACCACGCTGTACAGCACCACTCGCTGCCCGGCGAGGCGCCATTCCAGCACGCTGCGTAATACATTCAGATCAACACTGTCCATCAGGCTTTCGCCTCCCGCCAACCTTGCAACTGATTTTGATAAACAGCATCTATGGGTTGATCAAAAATATCGGTAGTCAGCTAAGTTAACTCACCGGCAATAAAAAAGCCCTGCAATGCAGGGCTTGGTGCGTCAAAAAACAAGCTTAGTTCAATAGCGATTCGGCTCCATTTCCAGCACCACCTTGAAGCGCTTTTCGATGTCCTGCTGGATACGCAGCGCGAGCCCGGCAATGTCCTGGCCGCTGGCCGCGCCGTAGTTCACCAATACCAGCGCCTGCAATCGATGCACGCCGGCATCGCCATCGCGAAAGCCTTTCCAGCCGGCCTTGTCGATCAGCCAGCCGGCGGCCAGTTTCATCTGCCCGTCGGCCTGGGGGTAAGCCACCAGGTCCGGGTATTGACGCTGCAACTCGGCAGCCAGTGCCTGGGACACCAGCGGGTTCTTGAAGAAACTCCCCGCATTGCCGAGCACCGCCGGGTCGGGCAGTTTCTCGCTACGAATGCTGCAAATCGCGCGGCTGACATCGCTGGGCGTGGCCTGCGCGATGCCTTGCTCGGTCAGGCGCTGTCGCACCGGCCCGTATTCAAGTTTCAGATGCACGGCGCGGCTCAGGGCAAAACGCACCCGCAGGATCAGCCAGCGCCCCACTTCGTGCTTGAACAGGCTGTCGCGGTAGGCAAAGTTGCACTCGGCCAGGCTGAAATCCCGCAGTTCGCCGGTCTGGCGATCAAGGGCGGTCAGGCCGCTGAATACATCCTTGATCTCTACACCGTAGGCGCCGATGTTCTGCATCGGTGCGGCGCCGACCGTGCCGGGAATCAGGCTGAGGTTTTCCAGGCCGGAAAAGCCCTGGGCCAGGGTCCACAGCACAAACGGATGCCAGGCTTCGCCCGCTTCGGCCTCAACCACGACCTGCACGCCATCGTCGTGCAACACCCGGATGCCCTGGCTGGCCATGCGCAGCACCAGTGCGTCAATATCCTGGGTCAACAGCAAGTTGCTGCCACCGCCAATCACCAGCAACGGCAGTTGTTGCTCGGCGGCACAGGCCAGGGCCTCACGCACGTCGGCGTCATTGTGGGCCTCGGCAAACAGCCGGGCACGCACGTCGATACCAAAGCTGTTGAACGGCTTGAGCGAAACCTGTGCCCGTACCTGCAAAGTCATAACCGGCCCTTCAATTCAATCACCAACAGGTCACAGGCGCGCTCGATCAGGTCGAGGACAGTTTCAAAGCCCTGGTCACCTTCGTAGTACGGGTCCGGCACTTCATCCACCACCGAGTCGTAGCGGCGCAGGAACAGGTCCAGGTCCGCCTTGCCCTGAGCCGGCTGCATGGCCTTGAGGTTGCGCAGGTTGCTCTGGTCCATGGCGAGGATCAGGTCGTAGCGGGAAAAGTCGGCACGCGACACCTGTTGTGCACGCTGGGCCGACAGGTCGTAGCCGCGTTGCAGCGCTGCACGCTGGCTGCGCTTGTCCGGTGGATTGCCGACGTGCCAATCACCGGTACCGGCAGAGGCCACTTCAACCTGATCGGCCAGGCCGGCTTCGCGCAATTTGTGGCGCAGAACGCCTTCGGCCGTGGGCGAACGGCAGATGTTGCCCAGGCAGACGAACAGAACCTGCATCAGGCCCCCAGCAGGCGACGGACGCGCTCGAGGTCTTCAGGGGTGTCGACGCCCGCCGGCGGCGCTTCCAGGGCATCGCCCACATGAATGCGCACGCCGTGCCACAGGGCACGCAGTTGTTCCAGGGATTCGGTATTTTCCAGCCAGCACGGGCCCCAGCTCACGAAGTCGTGCAGGAAACCGGCGCGGTAGGCGTAGATGCCGATGTGGCGACGGTACGGCACGCCAGCCGGCAGCACGTCAGGCTGTTTGGCGAACGCATCCCGCGCCCACGGCAAGGTGGAGCGGCTGAAGGTCAGCGCCAGGCCATTGATGTCGCTGACCACTTTCACCACGTTGGGGTTGAACAGGGTCTCGATGTCTTCAATCGGCTCGGCCAGGGTCGCCATGCGCGCTTCGCCATGGGCTGCCAGGTTGGCCGCCACCTGATCGATCACGCTGGGCGGAATCAACGGCTCGTCGCCTTGCACATTGACAACGATGGCGTCCGCCGCCAGGCCCAGCTTGGTGGCCACTTCGGCCAGGCGGTCGGTACCGGAGTTGTGGTCTTCACGGGTCAGCACCGCTTCGGCACCAAAGCCTTTGCAGGCCTCGATGATGCGCGGATCGTCGGTGGCCACCACTACCCTTTCGGCGCTGCTTTTGCAGGCCTGTTCCCACACCAGCTGGATCATCGGCTTGTTGCCGATCAGTTGCAGCGGCTTGCCGGGCAGGCGGGTGGAGGCGTAGCGGGACGGGATGACAACGGTGAAGGCGGTGGTCATTTATCCAGGCGCTCGTCGGTGGTCAGGGTGCGGGCTTCGCTTTCGAGCATTACCGGAATGCCATCACGAATCGGGTACGCCAGGCCGGCGCCCTTGCTGATCAGCTCGGTTTTGTCGGCGCTGAGCTTGAGCGGCCCCTTGCAGATCGGGCAAGCGAGGATATCGAGCAGTTTGGTGTCCATGAGTATGTCCTGGAGAGCAGCGTTTTAAGGCAAAAGGCGAGCGGGCAGCAAGCGCATCAACTGCGTGTCGAACCAGGCGATAAACGCCGGTGACGGTGCCGCGTCCACCGCAAGGTACCACCAGTCGGGCCTGGCAAAGGCGCGGCACTTCACCGCGTCCTTTTCAGTCATGACCAACGGCAGTGCCGGTGTGAAATTCAAGACCTCGGCGCTGTACGGCGCGTGGTCGGCAAAAGCATGGGGTATTGGGCGCCAGTGTAGCGTTTCAAGGGTATTGAAGAAACGTTGCGGGTTGCCGATGCCGGCCACCGCATGTACCTGCTGCCCCACCGGGAAGTGTTCGACGGGTTTACGCTCGCCGGTATGCAGGTTGACCAGCGCGGCAGGCAACAGACGGAAGGCAAAGCCGTCGTCACGGTCAGAACCTGCGCCGTTGTAAAGCAGCGCATCGACGCTCTGCAAACGCTCGACCGGCTCACGCAACGGCCCCGCCGGCAGGCAGCGACGGTTACCCAGCCCGCGGGCGGCGTCAATCAACACCAGTTCCAGGTCACGGGCCAGGCGGTAATGTTGCAGGCCGTCGTCGGAAAGGATCAGGTCGAGGGTTTCGCTGGCCAACAGCGCCTTCACGGCGCGGCTGCGGTCGGGGTCGATCATCAGCGGCACGCCGCTGCGCTGCACGATCAGCAAGGGTTCGTCCCCCGCCACCGCTGCGGCTTGATCGGCCTCTACGCGCCATGGAAACTGTGGCGGCTTGGCGCCATAACCGCGGCTGACCACACCGACGCGCAAACCACTGCGCTGGCAATGGTCGATCAGCCAGAGAATCATGGGCGTCTTGCCGGTGCCACCCACCGTGATATTGCCTACCACCACGACCGGCACCGGCGACTGATAGATCTCGCCCTCGCCCGCCAGGAACCGTGCGCGCTTGCGCTGCACCACCCGGCGATAGAGGGATTCCAGCGGCTGCAATAACGCAAGTGCAGGATGGCCTTCGTACCAGGCCTTGAGCAAACGATCAGTCATGGCCATCAGGGTTGGCTCGCCGCCTCGACGGTGGTCATGCGCAAATGGCTGAAGCCGAGCTTGCCGGCAGCGTCCATCGCCGTGATCACGGCCTGGTGCTTGGTGTTGCCATCGGCGCTGATGGACAGTGGCAAGTTAGTGTCGCCACCGGACTCCTTCTGCAGTGCTTCCATCAGGCTGGCCAGGTCGTTTTTCTCCAGCAACTGGTTATTCACCGAGAACACGCCATCGGCGCTGATGGCGATGTCCAGTTGCTTGGCCTGCTGGTCTTCCGCCGGCGAACCGCTGACGGCTTCCGGCAGGTCGACGCGCAGCTGGGTTTCCCGGGTAAAGGTGGTGGTGACGACAAAAAACAGCAGCAGGATAAACACCACGTCGATCAACGACGCCAGGTTGATATCGACGTTTTCCCGTTGCTTGCGACGAAATTTCACGCGTTGCCCTCAACCAGGTCCACGTCACGGTCGCCCTGTACCACTTCCACCAGCTTGATGGCTTCCTGCTCCATGCCCACCACCAGTTCGTCGATGCGCCGTTGCAGGAAACGGTGGAAGAACACCGAAGGAATACCGACCATCAGGCCCGCCGCCGTGGTGATCAATGCCTTGGAAATACCACCGGCCAGCACTGCGGCGTTGGTGGTCATGCCCGACCCCATGAATGAGCTGAAAATATCGATCATGCCCAGTACCGTACCGAGCAGGCCGAGCAACGGTGCCATGGCGGCGATGGTGCCCAGGGCATTGATGTAGCGCTCCAGCTCATGGATGACCCGGGCGGCGGCCTCTTCGATGCACTCCTTCATGATCTCGCGACCGTGCTTGGAGTTGGCGAGGCCGGCGGCGAGGATTTCACCCAGGGGCGAGTTGGCGCGCAGTTCCTTGAGCTTTGTCTTGTCGAGCTGCTTGTTCTTGATCCAGCCCCAGACCTGGCCCAGCAGGTGGTCAGGCGTTACACGGCTGGCACGCAGGGTCCATAGGCGTTCGGCGATGATGCCGAGTGCGGCGATGGAACTCAAAATGATCGGCAACATCATCCAGCCGCCGGATTTGACCAATTCCCACACAGTGAATGTCCCCTCGAAAAAGTGCGCCACTTTACCATAAGGGTCCGGTGGAAGGGCTGGCCTGCCCCAGAGCATCCTGACGCAGGGGCCGGTCTTTGGTAACGCTGTTTTGCGGCGGGCGCTCGCGCCAGAAACGCCGCTGGCTGCGCGCGGCCAGCGGCGGCTGGAACGTGCCCAGTTGCAGGCGGAGTGCGCCTTGCTCGGCACTGTCATAAATCGCGCTGCCCATGGCCTGGTAACGCTCCAGCACCTGTGGATGCGGGTGGCCAAACCCATTGCTGCGCCCCCGGGAAATCAACACGGCCTTGGGTGCCAGGCGCTGTAGAAAGGCCCATGACGACGAGCTGCGGCTGCCGTGGTGCGGCGCTTGCAGCCAATCGACAGGAGCGCCCATGGGAGTGGCCAGCAATGCCCGCTCGGCGTCATGGTCAATATCCCCGGTCAGCAACAAGCGCTCGCCATTGGCCTGCACCCGCAACACGCAGGACATCTGGTTACCGTCCGTCGCATCAGGCCATTGCCATAGCTCGAACCTCACGCCGTCCCACTCCCACTGCTCGCCGCTGACACACGCCTGGGTACCGAGCGAGGCCGGCAGCCGTGCCGTCTCACCGCCCACCACACGCTTGACCGGCAACCCATGGGCGACGGCCAACGCGCCGCCGGCATGATCGGCATCGGCATGACTGAGCAGCATCACGTCCAGCTCTGCGACCCCCAGCTTGCGCAACGCAGGCAATACGACACGCGCGCCAAGATCGAACTCACCGGAGCGCGGCCCGGCGTCATACAGCAGTACATGGTTGCGGGTACGCAGGATGATCGCCAACCCCTGGCCGACGTCCAGTTGCACCACCTCGACCAGCCCATGAGGTATCGACTCCCGCGGCGGAAACACCGCCAGCAGCAACATCGGCCAACCCAGCAGCCGAAACGGGACGCCCTTGGGCAGCAATAACAGCACCGCCCCCAGCAGGCTCACCAGCCAATAGCCAATGGGCACTTGCGCCGGTATCCAGGCCGGCAAGTACTGCGCCAGCAGCGCCAGTGCCTTGAACAGCCCGTCCAGCGTGCCGCCCGCCAGCCATAACAACCCCTCTCCTATATAAGGCAGCGGCAATAACACCGTACCCAGTAAGGCCAGGGGCAGCACCACCAGGCTGATCCACGGCACCGCAACTAGGTTGGCCAGCGGCCCGCTCAGGCTGATGGGCAGGCCGAGCACCAGCAGCAGCGGAAACAGGCCGATGGCAATCATCCATTGGGCGCGGGTCCAGGCTTGCCACAAGGGCCAGGGGCCCAATCGGCCACTGAACGCCAAAATCAGCACCGCAACAGCCGCAAAAGACAACCAGAACCCCGGCTGCAGGCTGGCCAGCGGTTCGAGGATCAGCACCGCGTCCAGCGCCAGCAACAGCGGCCACCAGATTCCCAGGTGACGAAACCGCAGGCGCCACAGCAACACCAGGCCCACCATCACGCAGGCCCGTTGCACCGGCACCTCGAAACCTGCCAGCAGGCCGTAGCCCAGCGCTGCAGCAAACGCCAGGCCGCAGGCCCAGGGCAGCCACGGCAAAGGTTTCGGCCAACCCCCGTAGCGCGCAAGACCGGCGACCAGGCCATAGATCAACCCCGCCAGCAGGCCGATGTGCTGCCCGGATATCACCAGTAAATGCACGGTGCCAGTGGCTTGCAGGACCCGCCAATCCTCGGCGGCCAACCCGGAACCATCGCCGAGCACCAGCGCCGCCAGGCCCGCCTCTCGCCCCTGGGCATCCACTGCCAGCAGCCGCTGGCGAATCCCGTCGCGCCAGGCATGTCGTGCCGGTGCCAGCAGTTGGCCGTCCTTGACCGAGCCGGTGGCGCCAATCCGCTGGGCCAGCAGCCAGGCTTCATAGTCAAAGCCATCGGCATTGAGCAATCCGGAAGGACGCTTGAGAGTCACCGCCAGTCGCCAGCGCTCACCGCTCTTAACCGGTGGGCCGCCGCGCCAGGACACGCGAATGCGCTTGGGAAGCAGGTCCTTGCGTGACCGGCTGTCGGTCAGTTCGAAGCGCACACCGTCGCCCATCTGCTGCGGTAACCCGCTGACACGCCCTTCCACCCAGCGGGTCTGGCCATCCAGATGCGGGGCCAACCGGTCATCCAGCGCCCACTGCGCGCTGAGGCATGCCCAGCCCAGGCCAAGCAGGAAAAACCCCAGCGGATAGGTACGAAAAGGCAACAACATCAGGGCCAGCACCGGCATCAGCAACAGCCAGCCGCCGGACGGCAACGCGGGTAAAAAACGCAAGGCGAGCAGCCCCAGCGCGAGTGCGAACATCCCTGTTCTCATGGGTCTTTCCTTGAAAGCGACCCATTGAGTCTTAGCCGGGCTAGCGGTGTGGCCTATTATTATTTGTCACAAAGTCTGAATTTCACGTTCGTGGAATGCGGGCATACTTGCCCCTCGAACTGACCTGGACCCCTTATGCCACGGCGCTTATTCAAACGGTACATGCCCGATCCGACCAGCATTCGGGAACACAAGTCCTTACGCTTTCTCGGCAAGTTGCTGCATGACCCGAATCTCTGGCACCTCAATCGGCACTCGGTCGCGCGGGCCATGGCCGTTGGCCTGTTCGCGGCATTCATCCCCATTCCCTTGCAGATGCTGCTGGCAGCGGTCCTCGCCATCAGCGTGCGCGGCAACATGCCGATTGCCGTGAGCCTGGTCTGGCTGACCAACCCGATTACCATGCCGCCGGTGTTTTTCTGCACCTACATGACCGGGGCCTGGCTGATGAATGTGCCACCCCGCAGCATGCCCGACGAGCTGACCTGGGAATGGATCAGCGGGCAGTTATCGACGCTGTGGCAACCGTTCCTGCTGGGCTCGGTAGTACTGGGGCTGGTGATGGCGGTGCTGGGTTATTGCCTGACCATGGGCTATTGGCGCTGGTGGGTGGCCCGCCAGTGGAAAAAACGCAAACAGCGCAGGTTGTAACCGTTAGCGCGCCAGCAAGCGCATGTGCACACGTAAACCCTGGCCGGTATTTTCCGCCCACAGGCTGCCGTCCTGACGCTGCACGGCGTTGCGCGCAATACTCAAGCCCAGGCCAAAGCCGCCGTCGCCGGGCCTTGAGCCGTCCAGTCGGGTGAATGGCGCAAAGATTCGCTCCAACTCCACCTCATCGATCCCGCCGCCCTGGTCTTCCAGCCACAAGTGCCAGTGATCCCCCTCACGCTGCCCGCCCAATTGCACCGTTCCGTCTTGCGCAGAGTGCCGGATGGCATTGCGCAGGATGTTCTCCAATGCCTGGGCCAGCAGGTTCAGATGACCGCGCACCCAGCAGTCGGCCCCCAGCTCGCACTGCAAGCGTGAAGCCGGCCAGCCACTTTCAAAACAGGCGTTTTCCCGGAGCATGTCCCACAGCGCCTGCACCTGGATGTCTTCCTTGGGCAACGGCGCGCGTTCGGTGTCGAGCCAGGCCAGTTGCAGGGTGTCGTCCACCAGGCGCTGCATGCCGTCGATTTCCCTCCCCAGGCGCTCGCGCAGCTGGGTCAGGTCCTGCTCGCTGTCACTGGCCACACGCAGGCGGCTCAACGGTGTGCGCAACTCATGGGACAAATCCCGCAGCAGTTGCTGTTGCAGGGCCACGGTGCCTTGCAGGCGTTCAGACATCTGGTCAAACGCGCGGCCCAATTCCCCCAGTTCATCCTGGCGGCTGGTGGTGTCGCGGGAAAGCCGGGTGCCCAGTTGATCGGCACGCCAGGCGTTGGCCTGCTCTCGCAGGTGGTTGAGAGGCATGATCAACAGCCGGTAGAGGCCGATGCACAGCAGCAGGGTGAACAGGCCGGGAATCACGCCATTGGTGACGATCCGCCAGAACAGCTGGTTTTGCCCGGGCATGAAACGCCGCGGCAACTCGATCACCAGGGAGCCCGCACCCGGGTCGAGCGGGAACGGGATTTTCAACCACGGCAGGCCCTTGGCATGCCGGCTGACGGGCCAGTCCAGGCCGCGCAGGAAGGTCAGGCGCTGGCTCTCCTTGTCCGTCAGTGGGTAGCTGCTCAGGGATTGCAGGTCGTTGCCGATGACCCCCACCCAGGTGCGCTCGCGCTGGCCCAGGGTGTGCAACCATTCGTCCACACCGGCGTTGCCGCCCTTGTTCCAGGCCAGTTCCGCGCCAGCGGCATAACCGCTCAGGGTGGCGCGGGCCTCGCTGGACAGAAAGGCATTCTGCTCTTCCATATACCGGCCCCATGACCAACTGAGCCAGATCATCAGCAAGCAGAACGCGATCAGCAGGCAGGCCAGTTTCCAGAATAACGAATGCTTGCCCGGCAGCCGTTTGAACGCGGCTTTAAAGCCCGTCATCGTGACCGCTCAACACATAGCCCTTGCCCCACACCGTGCGCACTTCCCGCTCGCTGTAGCCGACAGCCTTGAGCTTGCGACGAATCTGGCTGATGTGCATGTCCAGGCTGCGGTCATGGGGCGCATAGCCGCGCTGGAACACATGCTGGTAGAGGAAGGCTTTGCTGAGGACTTCTTCGGCGTTGCGGTGCAGGGTTTCCAACAGGCGATATTCGCTGCGGGTCAGGCCGGCCCACTGCTCCCGGTGAAACACATCACACAGCTCGTCATCGAAACGCAGGCTGCGGGCATCGCCGCGCACCGCCGCCAGGGCCGGCAAAGGCCGCCGGTCCAGGGCGACCCGGCGCAGGATCGCTTCGATGCGCACCCGCAACTCGGCCATGCTGAACGGCTTGGGCAGGTAATCGTCGGCCCCCAGGCGAAAACCGCTGATGCGATCGGCTTCGGCCCCCAGGGCCGACATCAGGATCACCGGCATCGAATGGCTCTGGCGCAAATGCGTGAGCACCGACAACCCGTCCATGCCCGGCAGCAGGATGTCCATCAACACCACGTCGAAGCGCTGATCGCGGGCCATTTGCAGGCCCTGCTGGCCATTCTGGCACCAGGTCACCTGGAAGCCACAGAGGCCCAATTGCTCATGGACATAGGCGCCAAGCACAGGATCGTCTTCAATCGCCAGGATACTGGGTAAGCCAAGTGCTGCGGGATTCATTAGCGTCTGCAAGTCATTCTCAATGACTGATTATTCAAGATTGCCCCCCCATGAGCAACCGCCGCCGGGCGTCCGGCGGCCCAAGGTTTGCCTCAGGTCATTAATTTTGCAAGATTCCCCGCCGCGCAAATGGCTACACTGCGCAGGTGGCGCGGGCCGGATGCCTGCGTGGAATTCGACAACAGTGTGGTAGCAGGAGAGTGGCGTGCTTAAAAGAATGGGGATAAAAGGCCGCGTACTGTTGCTGACCTTATTGCCTACCAGCCTGATGGCGTTGCTGCTGGGCGGGTACTTCACCTGGATGCAGCTTTCGGAGTTGCAGTCGCAGTTGCTGCAACGCGGCGAGATGATCGCCGAGCAACTGGCGCCGCTGGTGGCCCCGGCCCTCGGCACCAGGAACACCGACCTGCTGGAACGCATCGCCACCCAGTCCCTGGAACAAACCGATGTGCGCGCCGTGTCGTTCCTCGGGCCCGACCGCACGCCCCTGGCCCACGCCGGGCCGACCATGCTCAACCAGCCGCCCATCGGCAACAGTTCGCACCTGTTGCAGCGCACCGGCAATGACGCCACCCGTTATCTGCTGCCGGTGTTCGGCCGCCATCGCAACCTCGCCGGTGAACTGATCCCGGATGAATCCGACCGCCTGCTGGGCTGGGTCGAGCTGGAACTGTCCCACAACGGCATGTTGCTGCGTGGCTACCGCAGCCTGTTCGCGAGCCTGCTGCTGATCGCCATCGGCCTGATCTGTACCGCTGCCCTCGCCTTGCGCATCAGCCGTACGATCAACTCACCGATCGGCCTGATCAAACAGGCCGTCGCGCAACTCAAGGACGGCAATCTGGAAACCCGCTTGCCACCCCTGGGTAGCCAGGAGCTGGATCACCTGGCCTCGGGCATCAACCGCATGGCCGAGACCCTGCAAAACGCCCAGGAAGAATTGCAACACAGCATCGACCAGGCCACCGAAGACGTGCGGCAAAACCTCGAAACCATCGAGATCCAGAACATCGAGTTGGACCTGGCCCGCAAGGAAGCCCTGGAAGCCAGCCGCATCAAGTCGGAGTTTCTGGCCAACATGAGCCATGAGATCCGCACGCCGTTGAACGGCATCCTTGGTTTCACCCATTTGTTGCAGAAAAGCGAACTGTCACCGCGCCAACTGGATTACCTGGGCACCATCGAAAAATCCGCCGACAACCTGCTGGGCATCATCAACGAAATCCTCGACTTCTCGAAAATCGAGGCCGGCAAGCTGGTGCTCGACAGCATCCCGTTCAACCTGCGGGACTTGCTGCAAGACACCCTGACCATCCTCGCCCCGGCCGCCCACGCCAAACAGCTGGAGCTGGTGAGCCTGGTCTACCGCGACACGCCGCTCGCCTTGGTGGGTGACCCGCTGCGGCTCAAGCAGATCCTCACGAACCTGGTGAGCAACGCGATCAAGTTCACCCGCGAAGGCACCATCGTTGCCCGCGCCATGATTGAAGACGAACAGGAAGACAGCGTACAACTGCGCATCAGCGTGCAGGACACCGGCATCGGCCTGTCGAACCAGGATGTGCGGGCGCTGTTCCAGGCGTTCAGCCAGGCGGACAATTCGCTGTCACGCCAACCCGGCGGTACCGGCCTTGGGCTGGTGATTTCCAAGCGCCTGATCGAACAGATGGGCGGTGAGATTGGCGTCGACAGCACGCCCGGAGAAGGCTCGGAATTCTGGATCAGCCTGAACCTGCCGAAAACCCGTGACGATATCGAAGACCTGCCCTCCGCGCCGCTGCTGGGCCGGCGCGTGGCGGTGCTGGAAAACCACGAGCTGGCGCGCCAGGCCCTGCAACATCAGCTGGAAGACTGCGGCCTGGAAGTCACCCCGTTCAACAGCCTGGAAAGCCTGACCAACGGCATCACCAGCGCCCACCAGACCGAACAGGCGATTGACCTGGCCGTGCTGGGCATCACCGCCAACGACATTCCGCCGGAGCGTTTGAACCAACACCTGTGGGACCTCGAACACCTGGGCTGCAAGGTACTGGTGTTGTGCCCGACCACCGAACAGCTGCTGTTCAACCCCTCGGTGCCCAACCCCAACAGCCAGTTGCAGGCCAAGCCCGCGTGCACCCGCAAACTGCGTCGCGCCCTGGCCGACCTGATCAGCCCGCGCCCGCTGCGCAGCGAACCCGGCGAGCCCCTGTCCAGCCGCGCGCCGCGGGTGCTGTGTGTCGACGACAACCCGGCCAACCTGCTGCTGGTGCAAACCCTGCTGGAAGACATGGGCGCCAAGGTCCAGGCGGTGGAAAGCGGTTACTCGGCCATCGAGGCAGTGAAGCAGGAAGCCTTCGACCTGGTGCTGATGGACGTGCAGATGCCGGGGATGGACGGTCGCCAGAGCACCGAGGCAATCCGCACGTGGGAAAGCGAACGCCATGGCACACCGCTGCCCATCGTCGCGCTGACGGCCCATGCGATGGCCAACGAAAAACGCGCCCTGCTGCAAAGCGGCATGGATGATTACCTGACCAAACCCATCAGCGAACGGCAACTGGCCCAGGTGGTGTTGAAATGGACCGGGCTGGCCCTGCGCAACCAGGGCCCGGAACGCGGCACCGAAAGTTTCGGGCATGCCACGCAATTGCCGGTGCTGGACCATGAAGAAGGTTTGCGCCTGGCGGCCGGCAAGGCGGATCTGGCGGCAGACATGCTCGCGATGCTGCTGGCCTCGCTGGAAGCGGACCGTGAAGCGATTCGCGTCGCCCGTGACGCCAATGACCGCAACGCCCTGATCGAACGGGTGCACCGCCTGCACGGCGCCACCCGGTATTGCGGCGTGCCGCAACTGCGTGCGGCCTGCCAACGGGCCGAGACCCTGCTCAAGCAGGACGACGCCAAGGCCATGCCGGCCCTGGATGAACTGGACATGGCGATTGCCCGGCTGGCCAGCGAGGCGCGGGTCAGCGCGTAAACTTTCGGGGCAATGTGACGAGGGAGGCTTGCTGTGGCGAGGGAGCTTCCTCACCACAGACAAGCCCCCTCGCCACAAAAGCAGCTTTCCATCATCAAGAAGGAATATTTGATGCGCATCATCCTCTTCAGCAGCCAGACCTACGACCGCGACAGCTTTCTCGCCCAACCGCTGCCCGAAGGCATGCAGTTGCAATTCCAGCCGGCCCGGCTGAACCTCGACACCGTGGCCCTGGCCGAACACCACGAAGTGGTCTGCGCCTTTATCAACGATGACCTCAGCGCTCCGGTGCTGGAGCAGTTGGCCAGCGGCGGCACCCGCCTGATCGCCCTGCGTTCCGCCGGTTACAACCATGTCGACCTGCCCGCCGCCAAGCGCCTGGGCCTGACCATCGTGCGGGTGCCGGCCTACTCGCCCCATGCGGTGGCCGAACATGCGGTCGCGTTGATCCTGGCCCTCAATCGCCGCCTGCACCGCGCCTACAACCGCACCCGCGACGGTGACTTCAGCCTGCACGGCCTGACCGGGTTCGACCTGGTGGGCAAGACCGTCGGCGTGGTCGGCACCGGGCAGATCGGCGCCACATTCGCCAAGATCATGGCCGGGTTCGGCTGCCGGCTGCTGGCGTACGATCCCTACCCCAATCCGCAGGTCGAAGCCCTTGGCGCCCGGTATGTGAGCCTGCCGCAGTTGCTGGGCGAGTCACAGGTCATCAGCCTGCATTGCCCGCTGACGGCGGACAGCAAACACCTGATCAACGCCCAAAGCCTCGCCCATATGCAGCCCGGCGCGATGCTCATCAACACCGGGCGCGGCGGCCTGGTGGACACCCCGGCGCTGATCGACGCACTCAAGGACGGCCAGCTCGGCTATCTGGGGCTGGATGTGTATGAAGAAGAGGCCCAGCTGTTTTTCGAAGACCGCTCGGACCTGCCCCTGCAAGACGACGTATTGGCGCGCCTGCTGACCTTCCCCAATGTGATCATCACCGCGCATCAGGCCTTCCTGACCCGCGAGGCGCTGGGGGCGATTGCCGACACCACCCTGGCCAACATCGCGGCGTGGGCTGGCGGGCAGGCGCAAAACCTCGTCGAAGGATGATCAGCGGTCACATAGCCGCGCCATGATGGGTAGCGGCGCATGATAGGATGCCGCGCCTATTTGGAGGATCCATGGCCGAACACGATTTCCGCTTCAGCTTGCTGAGCCCGCAACACACCCTGATCGAATGCCGCGCCCTGGTGCCGGGCCGTTATCAAGTCACCGGCAACGGTGGCTCGATCAAGAACGGCGACGTTCTGATCGTCACCCTGCGCGGCAGCAAAACCCTGTCGATGCGCCTGACCGTCGAAGGCGATGCGCGCTACTCCATCCGCCCGGCGGGCCAGTGGGTCGCCATGGCCCAGGGGCCGAAATTCGGCGAACTGGAGATTCACACCTGGAAGGTCAACTGCGACAGCTGCGACAACGTGCTGGAGTTTGAATTCGCGGTGGAAACCAAGCTGACCAAGGAACCGCTGCAACCGGCCGCCACTGCACGGGTTACCGAGTTGGGCTGGGCCACCCTGGGTGACAAGCACCGCTGCCCGAAATGCCAGCAGGCCGCGCAATGAAAGCCCTGCTGATGCTGGCCGTGCTGGGTGCAGGCCTTGCGGGCTGCGCCAGCGACGAGGTCAAGCTCAAGCAGGATCACAGCTACGTGGTGGAATGGATCGGTGAGCGGCCGCTGATGGATTACGCCCACCTGACCGTGACCCTCGGCGCCGATGGCCGGGCCTACGGCAATGGTGGCTGCAACCATTGGTTTGCGCCCTACACCCTGGACGGCGACAAGCTGAGCTTCGGCAAGGTCGGCAGCACCCGCAAACTCTGCGCCGAAGCGCTGATGGAGCAGGAGCACCGCTTCTTCCAGGCCCTGCAGGGCGTGCAGCGCTGGGACATTTCGCCGATCGAACAGACCCGCTTCTGGCCGGCGGATGGCAAGCCGTTGCGGTTGTGGCTGGAAGAAGGCTGATCTGTAAGGCGCAGCAGGTCTAAATGTGGGAGCGGGCTTGCTCGCGAAAGCGGTGGATCAGTCGATGTATCCGGTGACTGTCACACCGCATTCGCGAGCAAGCCCGCTCCCACATTTTTTATCCGCGCAACGCCTTGAGCTTGGCCAACACCCCTTCCGCCGTCTGCTCACCCATCAGTTGCTCGCGCACCTTGCCCTTGTCATCGATGATGTAGGTCACCGGCAGGGCTTCACTGCGGGGAATGTCGAAGATCCCGTCCGGGTTCTGCGCCAGTACGGTGAACTTGATGCCCAGCTTCTCGCTGGCGCTCTTGAGCTCTTCACCCTGGACGTTGTCGAAATTTACCCCGAACACCCCCACCGACTGGCCCTTGAGCTGTTCGGCCAAGGCGTTGAGTTCCGGGATTTCGGTACGGCAAGGGCCACACCATTCGGCCCAGTAGTTAACCACCAGCCATTGCTTGTCCAGGCGCTCGGCGGCCACTTTCTGACCATATTGGTCAACGCCATAATCATTGCCACAGCCGCTGAGCAGCAGTGTGCCGATGATTGCCAATGCGCCTAACAGTCGCCTCGTCATGGGGTAATCCTTCGTAAAAATGAACGTTGGCTGCGGCCTATCGCCTCTCATGGTTTAAGGACGCGGCGCAGCGCGGGTAGAATACCCGCCACCTTACGCAAGATGCGACCCGCACATGACCGATCTGACGCTTTATCACAACCCGCGCTGCTCGAAATCCCGCGGTGCGCTCGAACTGCTGGAAGCCCGTGGCCTCACACCGACGGTGGTGCGCTACCTGGAAACCCCGCTCGACGCCGCGCAATTGCAGGCCCTGCTGGGCAAGCTGAACATCAGCGCGCGGCAACTGCTGCGTACCGGCGAGGACGAATATAAAACCCTCAACCTGGCTGACACCAGCCTCAGCGAAGCACAGTTGATCGCTGCCATCGCCGCTCATCCGAAACTGATGGAGCGTCCGATCCTCGCCACCGCCGACAAGGCCGTGATCGGCCGCCCACCGGAGAACATCCTGGAGCTGGTTTCGTGAGTGCGCCGTATGTGCTGGTGTTGTATTACAGCCGCAACGGTTCAGTCAGCGAAATGGCCCGGCAGATTGCCCGGGGCATCGAGCAAGCCGGGCTTGAGGCGCGGCTGCGCACCGTGCCGGCCATCTCCAGTGAATGCGAGGCCGTGGCGCCGGACATTCCGGTCGACGGCCCGCTGTACTGCAGCCTCGACGACCTGAAGAACTGCGCAGGCCTGGCGCTGGGCAGCCCGACCCGTTTCGGCAACATGGCCGCGCCGCTCAAGTACTTTCTCGACGGCACCAGCAACCTGTGGCTGACCGGCGCCCTGGTCGGCAAGCCGGCGGGTGTGTTCACCTCCACCGCCAGCCTGCACGGCGGCCAGGAGACCACGCTGATGTCGATGCTGCTGCCGCTGCTGCACCACGGCATGCTGATCACCGGACTGCCCTACAGTGAACAGGCGCTGCTCGACACCAAGGGCGGCGGTACGCCTTATGGCGCCAGCCACCATTCCGGTGCCGACGGCAAGCGTGCGCTGGATCAACACGAGATCGCCCTGTGCCGCGCCCTCGGCCTGCGCCTGGCGAAGACCGCTGCGCTGCTGGAGAACGGCCGTGGCCAGGAAGCCTAAGGTACTGCCGCCCCAGGCATGGCTGGAGCCACGGGTCAAGGCGATGCGGGCGTTGAGCCTGCTGGCGTTCCTGGGATTGGTGGGGCTGCTGTGTGCCTACTACCTGGCGTTCGCCGATCTGCATGGCGCGCGGCCGTGGGTGATTCTGCTGATCGAGTTGGTGCCGCTGCTGTTGCTGGCGCCGGGGATGATCCTGGGCAGCGCGCGCGGGCATTCATGGATGTGCTTTGTGGTGAACCTGTATTTCATCAAGGGCGCGCTGGCGGCCTATGACCCGAATCGGCAGTGGTTTGGTGTGCTCGAGATGCTGGCGAGCCTGGCGGTGTTCTGCACGGCGTTGATGTATGTGCGGTACCGGCATCAGCTAAATCGGCGGTTGGCGGGGGAAGGATTGCCTGTCTGATGCTTTTGTAGTGCCTGACCTGCCGCTATCGCAGGCAAGCCAGCTCCCACAGAGGAATGCATTCCAAGTGTGGGAGCTGGCTTGCCTGCGATGGCATCAACCCGGTATCAATGATTCACGGTGTAAGCCAGCATCATCGACAACTGGCACATCGGCCGCCCGCTCTCGGCATGCCACTGGTTGAATGCGCCCTGCACCGTGGCCAGGTCCCGCAGGCTGGTGGGCACCTTGTCGACGATCTTCTGCGCATTCAGCGCCGCCACCACGTCATAGCTCGGCACGAACGTGTCCTTGCCCACCATCCGTAAAAAGCGTGGCGCCGACAGCCCGCCCAACTGGTGGCCGTGCTTGCTCAGGTACTTCCACAGGCCGACGATATCGGTCACCGGCCAGTCGGCAATAAACCCGCCGAAGCTGCCTTTTTCCTTCTCGATATCCAGAATCATCTGCGCATTGCGCGGCACGCTCTTGAGCTTGCCCAGGTGACGGATGATGCGCGTGTCCTGCATCAGCCGCTCCAGGTGCTCGGCGCCCATGAGTACGACTTTTTCCGGGTCAAACCCAAAGAACACCTGCTCGAAGGCCGGCCACTTGGCGTCCACCACGCTGTGCTTCAGGCCGGCACGAAACACCCGCAGCGACAGGGTCGACAGGTAGCGGTCATCGCTGATCTTGCGCAGTTTCGCCGGGGTCAGGGGCACAGGCAGGTGGGCTTCCAGCTCGGCCGCCGAACCAAACCGGTTCAGACAATATTCGTGCAGCCACTTGTAATCGCGCATGCCCTCTCCTAAGGATTGAAATGAAAACGGCGCCCAGGAGCGCCGTCTGTCAGAGCGGTGAAAACACTCAGAGGTTCACTACGTTGACGAAGCGCGACGCCGCACTTTCGTCGATACGCAGGCTGGTGAAGTCGAACAGGTTACGGTCGGCCAACTGCGACGGCTGCACGTTCTGCAAGCTGCGGAAGATGCTGTCGACGCGGCCCGGGGTCTTGCGGTCCCAATCCTGGAGCATGTCCTTGACCACCTGGCGCTGCAGGTTTTCCTGGGAGCCGCAGAGGTTGCACGGGATGATCGGGAATTGCTTGAGGTCGGAGTAGGCCTGGATGTCCTTCTCATGGCAGTACGCCAGTGGGCGGATCACCACGTTGCGCCCGTCATCGGCCCGCAGCTTGGGCGGCATGGCCTTGAGGCTGCCGTTGAAGAACATGTTGAGGAAGAAGGTTTCGACGATGTCATCGCGGTGATGACCGAGGGCCATCTTGGTCGCGCCGATTTCGTCGGCAAACGTATAGAGCGTGCCACGGCGCAGGCGCGAGCACAGCGAGCAGGTGGTCTTGCCTTCCGGGACCAGCTCCTTGACCACCGAATAGGTGTCTTTCTCGACGATGTGGTACTCGATCCCCAATTCCTTGAGGTAGGCCGGCAGTACATGCTCGGGAAAACCCGGCTGCTTCTGGTCCATGTTCACGGCAACGATGTCGAACTTGATCGGCGCGACCTTTTGCAGGTGCATCAGCACGTCGAGCATGGTGTAGCTGTCCTTGCCGCCGGACAGGCAGACCATGACCTTGTCGCCCTCTTCGATCATATTGAAATCGGCGACTGCCTCGCCGGCCAGGCGACGCAGGCGTTTTTGCAGTTTGTTCTGGTTGACCGTAAGAGTGCCCATGGCGCTTGGATCCGCGAAAGGTGTGTGACGAAAAGCCGGGTATTTTACCGGGATGGACGACCGAGTTCCAATGTGGGAGCGGGCTTGCTCGCGAACGCGAAGTGTCATTCGCCAGGTGTTTAGCTGACCCACCGCATTCGCGAGCAAGCCCGCTCCCACAGTTGACCGCATTCCAATCAACAGACCCCGCCGCGATTAAGCCCAATGTTTACAGCGCAATTTGCTCTAAAGCCCCACACTTTTTCCGGTCATCACTTCCTATACTGCGACATAAGGTCGCACATATATCCAGACCTTTCAGGCCTATTGGCCCGTGGGCGCTCCGCTGGGGGGCGATGGTAATAACGACAGGAGTGACTGGCATGATCCATCACGTCGTGGGACTTTTCACCCACCCCGATCAGGAATGGCGGGAAATTCGTGGCGATAAAGAAGAAAGCATCGGCCACATGTACCTCACCCACACGCTGATTCTCGCGGCCATCCCCGCTGTCTCAGCCTTTATCGGTACCACTCAGGTGGGTTGGGTTATCGGCAGCCGCGCCCCGGTGATGCTGACGGTGGAAAGCGCGTTGTGGATGACCCTCATGTCCTACGCGGCGATGCTCGGCGGCGTGGCGGTGATGGGCGCGTTCATTCACTGGATGGCCCGCACCTATGACGCCAACCCCAGCATGGCGCGCTGCGTGGCGTTTGCCACCTACACCGCGACACCGCTGTTTATCGGCGGGCTGGCGGCGCTGTACCCGCATATGTGGCTGGGCATGGTGGTGGGCACGGCGGCCATTTGCTACACGGTGTATCTGCTGTACGTGGGGCTGCCGACCTTCATGAACATCCACCCGGACGAGGGCTTCCTGTTTTCCAGCTCGGTACTGGCGGTAGGCCTGGTGGTGCTGGTGGCGATCATGGCCTTTACCGTGATCGTCTGGGGGCTGGGCGTAGGCCCGATCTACACCAACTGACGCGGTTTACCCGCAGGAAAAGCCACCGCAAGGTGGCTTTGTGCGTTATGCATGACCATTCGGCGCCTGACAGATTCGGATACACCCTTGTTTGCGGCATACTGGACGTCTCTGGAGATATGTACAGCATGCCCGAGCAACTCAATACCCGCGTCGAAGATTGTTTCCTGCAAGCCGAATCCTTTTTCAAACGAAGCTTCAAACGCCCCCAGGTCAGCCTCAAGCTGCGGGGCCAGAAGGCCGGTGTCGCGCATTTGCACGAGAACCTGCTGCGCTTCAACCCGCAGCTCTACCGTGAAAACAGCCAACACTTCCTTAAACAGACAGTCGCCCATGAAGTGGCCCACCTGATTGCCCACCAATTGTTCGGCGAGCGCATCCAGCCCCATGGCGAGGAATGGCAGTTGATCATGCGTGGGGTTTACGAACTGCCGCCGGACCGCTGCCACACCTATGAAATCCAGCGGCGGCGCGTCACGCGGTATATCTACCGCTGTCCGTGTGCCGACAGTGACTTCCCGTTTTCGCCCCAGCGTCACGGGTTGGTGGCCCAGGGGCGGCGGTATTTGTGCCGCAGGTGTCGGCAGACTTTGGTGTTTACCGGGGAAACCCGCGTCGAGTGAGGTTTGTGGTGCTTGTATGGCCCTCTTCGCGAGCAAGCCCGCTCCCACATTTGATCGCATTCCAACGATGGAACTCGGTTGAATGTGGGAGCGGGCTTGCTCGCGAAGGGGCCGGCCCAGGCGCTACTGAATCACCTTGGCACGCCGCAAATCATCTATCTGCTGAGCACTGAATCCCAACTCCGCCAACACCTCATCGCTGTGAGCGCCCAATGCCGCCCCGATATGCCTGGCCGCCGGCAAGCCCTCGGAAAACTTCAGCGGGCAGGCCATTTGCGCCTGGCTGGAACCATCGCCCCGCGGCACCTGGCTGACCAGCTCCCGGGCTTTCAACTGCGGGTGTTCAACGGCCTCGCTCAGATTCAGCACCGGCTCGACACACGCATCAATCCCGGCAAACAGCTCACACAGCTCATCAAAGCTGCGTTTCTCGAACTCGACCTGCAGCGCCAGCTTGAGGGCTTTCTGCTGCTCGGGTTTGGGCGATAGGCCCATTGCCGCCAATTCAGGGCAGCCAAGCGCCGTACACAACTGCTGCATAAACGCCGGCTCCAGACTGCCCACCGACAACCAGCGTCCTTCCCGCGATCGGTAATAGTCATAGAAACTGCCGCCATTGAGCACCTGGTTCTCCCATGCCGGCTCCACGCCGCACGCCAGGTAACCGGCACCGGCCATGGCATTCAGGCTGAAGGCGCAGTCGGTCATGCTCACGTCCAGGTATTGCCCCACCCCACTGTGCTGCCGGGCAATCACCGCCGCCAGCAAACCGATCACCGCGTGCAACGAGCCGCCCCCCACATCCGCCAACTGCACACCCAAGGGCAACGGCCCGCTGTCCTGGCGCCCGGTGTAGCTGGCAATGCCTGCCAGGGCCAGATAATTGATGTCATGGCCGGCGCGATCCTTGTAGGGGCCGGTCTGGCCGTAGCCGGTGATGGAGACGTAGATCAGCTTTGGGTTGATCGCCTTCAACGCCTCGTAACCCAGGCCCAGGCGCTCCATGACCCCGGGACGGAATTGCTCGAGGACGATGTCGTAGTCCGCCACCAGTTGCCGCACGATCGCCACCGCCTCGGCCTGTTTGAGGTCCAGGGCCAGGCTGCGTTTGTTGCGGTTCAGATAGGCATGGCTGGCCGACACGCCCTGGTCATGGGGCGGCAGTACTCGCAGCAGGTCCATCCGTGTGGGGGATTCGATGCGCAACACCTCGGCGCCCATGTCGGCCAGCAGCAACGAGGCGAACGGCCCCGGCAGCAAGGTGGAGAAATCCAGTACTTTGAGGGACGCCAAGGGACCTGACATGCGGACTCCGATTCCGATTCGATTGGCCACAGAGTAGGCAAACCCGGCGGCCGGCGGCAATCACATAAACCATCATCCGAAGTGACTGATGCTTCCCGAAGGCATAAAAAAACCCATCCGAAGATGGGTTTTTCACAAACGCTGCAGCCTTACTTGACGGCAGTTGGAGCCGGGCCTTCGGCCACGCCCAGGTCGTCTTCTTCACGGGTGTCGGAGATACCGCGACCACCGGAAGCCAGTTCGACTTTCAGCTTGTCTTCGTCCAGTTCCTTGACCCACTTGGCCACAACCAGGGTTGCAACAGCGTTGCCAACCAGGTTGGTCAGTGCGCGGGCTTCGGACATGAAGCGGTCGATACCCAGGATCAGCGCCAGGCCGGCAACCGGCAGGTGGCCAACAGCCGACAGGGTAGCGGCCAGTACGATGAAGCCACTACCGGTCACGCCAGCAGCGCCCTTGGACGACAGCAGCAGTACCAGCAACAGGGTGATCTGGTGGGTGATGTCCATGTGGGTGTCAGTCGCCTGGGCGATGAACACGGCAGCCATGGTCAGGTAGATCGAAGTACCGTCCAGGTTGAAGGAGTAGCCAGTCGGGATAACCAGGCCGACTACCGACTTCTTGGCGCCCAGGCGTTCCATCTTGATCAGCATGCGTGGCAGTGCGGATTCGGACGAGGAAGTACCCAGTACGATCAGCAGTTCTTCACGGATGTAGCGGATCAGTTTCAGGACGCTGAAGCCGTGTGCGCGGCAGATGGCGCCCAATACCAGCACCACGAACAGGATGCAGGTGATGTAGAAGCAGATCATCAGCTGACCGAGCTGCACCAGCGAACCTACGCCGTAGGCACCGATGGTGAACGCCATGGCGCCCAGGGCACCGAGTGGCGCGAGCTTCATGATCATGTTGATGATGTTGAACATCACGTGGGCGAAACGATCGATGAAGTCCAGCACCGGCTTGCCGTAGGCACCCAGGCGGTGCAGGGCGAAACCGAAGATCACCGAGAACATCAGCACTTGCAGGATGTCACCGGTAGCGAACGCGCCAACGATGGTGTTCGGGATCACGTTCAGCAGGAAGCCAACGATGCTCTGGTCGGCACCGGCAGTCACGTAGGCCGCGACTTTGGAGGCGTCCAGGGTAGCCACGTCGATATGCATGCCGGCGCCCGGTTGCACGACGTTGACCACGACCAGGCCGATCAGCAGGGCGATGGTGGAGACAATTTCGAAGTACAGCAGCGCGTAGCCGCCGGTCTTGCCGACCGATTTCATGCTTTGCATGCCAGCGATGCCGCTGACAACGGTGCAGAAGATGATCGGGGCGATGACCATTTTGATCAGCTTGATAAAGCCGTCACCCAGTGGCTTGAGGGCCACGCCGGTCTGCGGGTAGAAGTGACCGAGCAAAATACCGATAACGATTGCAACGATCACCTGGAAATACAGGGATTTGTACAGTGGCTGACGAGTCGTCATTGCAAAGTTCCTCAATCGTCCCGTGTGGCAAATATCCGCCATTGCCCACGACACTTGAATTGCGAACCCTCCTGCACTGGAGGGATTTGTTGTTTGAGAGCCTGCTCGAGGCGGTCTCCCTGCGCTCTGTATCGCAAGCGTCGTGCCACTTCTGCTGAAACCCCCTGAAGGCCTTTAGACATCAGCGCTCGGGCGATTTCCAGCTTAAGGTTATGCCTACAGACAGTGGCGGATTTCCGCCTGCTCGCCTGATCTCGTCCTACAATTTGGCGGATATCCGCCTTGTTGCACCCGCCCGGGGTGGCTAACATCCGCCACTCAATGGACGAGGCCCCTCATGCGTGAACGAACCATCGCCAGTCACTACGCCCGAGCCGCTCTCGGCGGTGCTCGCCGGGCCGGCTACGATTATTCGGGCCTGCTGCAGCAGGTCGGCATCACTGCGGAACTGCTGAGCGAGCCCCGCGCCCGCATCGCCCCCGAGCAATTCACCCAGTTGTTGCAAATGCTGTGGCTGGCGCTGGATGACGAATACCTGGGCTTCGCCGAAGGCCCGAGCAAGCGCGGCACTTTCGCCATGATGTGCCACGCGCTGATTCACTGCCGCACCCTGGAGAAGGCTCTGGAACGCGGCTTATTATTTTATAGCCTATTCCCGCAGGGTCCGCGCTGGCGTCTGACACGTGAAGGAGAAATGGCCCGCCTGAGCCTGGACGATTCGCAGCTCTGGGACCCGGATCACTTCCTCAGCGAATGCCTGCTGGTGATCTGGCATCGCCTCGGCAGTTGGCTGATTGGCCAGCGCATCCGCCTGCACCAGGCCACCTTCAGCTACCCGACGCCGCCCCACGCCGGTGAGTACGACTTGCTGTTCCCCTGCCCACAGGTATTCGCGGCGCCCACCAGCAGCCTGGTGTTCCCCAGCCGCTACCTGAGCCTGCCGTTGTTGCAGGACGAGCGCACCCTCAAGCATTTCCTCGAACGCTCCCCGGCCGACCTGCTGTCGCGGCCGGATGAAGGCGACAGCCTGAGCAGCCAGTTGCGCCGCCTATTGAGCCGCGACCGCACGCCCTGGCCCGACCTCGAAGCCGTCGCCCAGCACCTGCATATCAGCCCGCAGACCCTGCGTCGGCATTTGCGGGAGGAAGGCACCAGCTTTCAGGCGCTCAAGGATGAGTTGCGCCGGGACATTGCGATCTATCATTTGGGGCGGGCGGATTTGTCGTTGCAGGAGATCGCCGAGCAGCTGGGGTTTTCCGAACCGTCGGCGTTTCATCGGGCGTTCAAGAAGTGGACCGGGTTGACGCCGGGGGCCTATAGAGCACAAGAAACCTAGGTGTGTATTGATGCGACTGGCCTCTTCGCGAGCAAGCCCGCTCCCACATTTGACCGAGTTCCACCTTGGGAATGCCATCGAATGTGGGAGCGGGCTTGCTCGCGAAGAGGCCGGCACAGCCAATAAAGATCAAACAGCCGGGAAGTGGATCTTGAACGCAGCCCCACCCAGCGGTGAATCCCCAAGGGTCAGCCGGGCGCCATAGCTTTCAATGATGTCCTTGACCACCGCCAGGCCAATCCCCTGCCCCGGATGCTGGCGGTCGAGCCGCTCGCCCCGCTGCAGGATGCGCGCACGCTGGTCCGGCGGCACGCCGGGGCCATCGTCTTCGATGCACAACTCGGTGCCCTCCAGGCTTTCCTGCAAGGTGATGCGCACTTCGCTCAGGCACAGGCGGTAGGCGTTCTCCAGCAGGTTGCCGAGCAGTTCCAGCAAGGCGCCCTTCTCGATCGGCACGTCGCATTCGTCCGGCAGTTCAAAGGCGACCTTCACGCCCTTATCGCGATAAACCTTGTCCAGCGTGTCGCACAGGCTTTGCAGCACCGGCTCCAGCCGCACCTGGTGGCGCACCAGGCCGCTTTTACGCAGGCTGGCGCGCTGCAATTGGTAGCTGATCTGCTGGCTCATGCGTTCGATCTGCGATTGCAGTACCCAGGCCTGGTCCCGATCTTCGGGGCGCTGGGCCATGTCTTCACTCACGCCTTGCAACACCGCCAACGGGGTTTTCAGGCTGTGGGCCAGGTCATCCAGGGAATCGCGGTAACGGGTGCGTTGCTCCCGCTCGCTGTGGAGCAACCGGTTCAGGGAGCCGGTCAGGCGCAGCAGCTCGCGCGGGTGTTGCTCGCTGAGGCTTTCCCGGGTACCGCCTTCGATTTCATCCAGTTCCTGGCTCAGCCGGCGCAGCGCCTGCAGGCCCCAGGTCAGGCCCAGCCACAACAGGGTCAGCAGCACCAGCAAGGCGGCGCCGAAGCCCAGGTAGAGGTTTTCCCGCAGGCCTTCGAGGGTCAGTTGGTATTCACGCACCGGTTGCAGGGCGACGATACTGAACGCCGCGCTCTTGCCGCCCAGCAGCTTGACCTCGACGTCATAGACAAAAAATTCCTGGCCGTTGGCCTCGCGGATCCGCGCAAATTCGTTACCGCGCCCGTCATAGCGCGGCTTGTAGTTGATGTTTTCTTCCTGGGTGGCGCGCGACCGCCAGACCAGATGGCCTTCGCGGTCATAGATGTAGCCCAGCAGGCGGCTGTCGGTGAGGTTGAAACGCTCGTCCGGCAGCTGCGCGGGCATCAGCAGGCGATTGTTTTCAACCCGGGCAGCCGAAATCAGCGTGGTGACATCCGACGCCAGGCGCTGCTCGATGGAGTCCTGCAGGGCCAGGCTGAAGGCGCCCTGCATGGCCGGCAACAAGGCCAGCATAAACAGCACGGCCAGGATGGTGGCCGCGAGCATCAAACGTACACGTAGCGAGCGAATCAACGGCAGCGCTCATTGAACAGGTAGCCCAGGCCACGCACGGTGTCGATCGGCTTGAAACCCGCCGGGCCTTCCAGCTTGCGGCGCAGGCGGCCCACCAGCACTTCGATTACGTTCGGATCACGCTCGTCGTCATCGGGGTAGAGCTGTTCCATCAGGCGGTCCTTGGCGACCACTTGCTGGTGATGCCGCATCAGGTATTCGAGGATGCGGTATTCGTAGGCGGTCAGCGCCAGTGGCTGTTCGTCGAGGGACGCCTGCTTGCGATTGAGGTCCAGCAGCAACGGCCCGGCGACGATGGTGGATTGGGTGAAACCGCTGGAGCGGCGCAACAGTGCGTTCATCCGCGCTTCCAGCTCTTCGAACTGGAACGGCTTGACCACGTAGTCGTCGGCACCTGCTGCCAGGCCTTCAACCTTGTCCTGCCAGTTGCCACGGGCGGTCAGGATCAGGATCGGGAAGGTCTTGGCCTGGGCGCGCAATTGGCGGATCAGGTCCAGGCCGCCCATGCCGGGCAGGCCCAAATCGATGATCGCCAGGTCGTGGTTGAATTGCCCGGTCTGGTACAGCGCCTCTTCGGCATTGGCGACGGCCTCGACCACGTGACCGCTGTCGGTAAGGCGGGTCAACAGGTGATGGCGCAGCAACGCCTCATCTTCGACAACCAGCAATTTCATAAAGCTCTCCAAGGCAAATCAACTTTCCAACTGGGGTATATCATAGCGGCCCTGCAGGTCTTGCTGGCGCAATTTACTGCCGTTGAAGTGACCTGACAGGTTTTCGTTGCCCACGCGATAGTCTGACTGCGGGGTGTGCTGGCCCAGGGACTGGCCCCATGGAGCCGCCTGTTCACCGGCATCCTCGAAGCTCACCCGCTGGAGAAGGCTGTAGGGCTTTTTGCTCTTCTCCTTGGAGAAACCCGCGAAACTCGAATCAGAGGCCTGGACGCCAGCGGTGGCGCTGAGCATGGTTAAGGCCAACATCAGCTTCTTGATCGCAGTCATGGTGCTACCTCATACGCTTGGGCTTTGGGTACGGGGCCAGACTACGCAGACGCCCCTGAACTCCCCCTGAACACTCTCTGAACCTGGGCTGAACCGAGGCCGGCTACTGTGTAAAGAGTTATTTACGTATCCCCGGCCGCAGGCTATCCAGCGGCCCTGCAACTCGGCAAAATACCCGGCATGAATTCCCTACCCGCCTGCTGCACCCCACTTGACGCCCATTGGCCGTTGCCCGATGCCTTGCCCGGCACGGTCTTGCTGAGCACCCGTTTTGACCCGGCCCTGCTGGCCATCGGCGATTTCCAGCGCAGCGCCGTGCCGCCACCCGCGAGCATCCAGCGTTCGGTGGCCAAGCGGCAGGCGGAGTTCTTGGCCGGTCGCCTGTGCGCCCGCGCGGCCCTGCAACAGCTGGACGGGCTGGATTGCGTGCCGGCGATCGGCGAGGACCGCGCGCCGGTCTGGCCCGCGCACATCAGCGGTTCGATCACCCACAGCACCGGCCATGCAGCGGCCATCGTCGCCCACAAGTCACAGTGGCGCGGGCTGGGGATGGACCTGGAGAACCTGCTGACCCTGGAGCGGGCGGAACGCCTGGCCGGGGAGATCCTCACACCGGATGAATTGCTGCGCATGGCCGCCGGGCCGCGGGAGCAGGTTGCGCAACTGGTGACGCTGACGTTTTCGGCGAAAGAGAGCCTGTTCAAGGCGCTCTACCCGATCGTGCAGAAGCGCTTTTATTTTGAGCATGCCGAGTTGCTGGAGTGGTCGGATACCGGCCATGCGCGGCTGCGGTTGCTGACGGACTTGTCCGCAGAATGGTGCCATGGTAAGGAACTGGAGGCGCAGTTTGCGGTGGATGAGGGGCAGTTGTTGAGCCTGGTGGCCGTCCAGGCCTAGACCTTCTCCTGATCCCGTGGCCAACTCAGGCTGAAACACGCGCCACCCAGATTGTTGCTCTTGCTGATCAACGCCCGGCCGCCGTGCCAATAGATGATCCGCCGCACAATGGATAACCCCAGGCCGTGCCCACCCGACGCGCGGGTCCGGCTATCATCCAGGCGCAGGAACGGCGTGAAAATCCGCTCCCAGGCACTTTCCGGTACGCCCGGCCCGTCGTCTTCCACGTCGATGCGGCAACGCACCTGGCCCACCTGGTAACTGATCAGCACCTGCCCCTGGGCGTGGCGCATGGCGTTGCTCACCAGGTTTTGCAGGGCACGGTGCAGGTAACGCGGCTCGGCCTCCACCCATGCATCGTCCCAATGCGCCGAGGACAGGCAGATGCCCCGCGCCACGTTGATTTCCGGGCGCAGCGGTGACAGTTCATCAATTACCTGATCCAGCAACGCATTGAGGTCGACCCGCTGGAAATTCAGTGCCGGCGCCCCCTGTTCCAGCCGCGCGTAGGTGAGCATTTCGTCCACCAGGCCATCGAGGTCCTGGATGTCGCTGTCCATGCCCTCCATATACTTGCGCCGCGCTTCAGGCGTGGCCGCGTCGCCGATCATCTCCAGGCCGAACCGCAGGCGCGCCACCGGGGTGCGCAGTTCATGGGACACCGCCCGCACCAGTTCGCGCTGGATCGCCAACAGGCGTTGCAGGTGCTCGGCCATGCCATTGAACGCTGCCGCCAGGCGCCCCACCGAATCGGCGCCGCGGGCCGGCACCCGCACTTCCAGGCTGCCTTTGGCAATGCGCGTGGCGGCGGCTTCCAGGCCACTCAAGCGCCGCTCCAGCTGGCGCACCAATAAATAGACGATCAAGCCGATCAAGGTCAGGCTGATCAGCGCAATCAGGATCAGCCATTGCGCCGGGTACGGATTCATCTGATACAGCGGGCCGATTTCCAGGACCCACGGCGTGCCGACCATGCCGGCAAATACCCGGATCGAATCCCCACCCTTGCCCAGGGCCATCACGGTATCGCCTTCGGACACGCGGCGGCGCTGGTCTTCGTCCATATCAGCCTGATTGAGCATCACCAGGTGCATCTCGAAACCAAAGCCCTTGGCTTCCTTCAGGTCTGCGAGTTTCTGCGGTTGCTCCGCCACCGGGAAACGCACCAGCTCATCGGCCAGCAGGTAAATCGTCGCGCGGGCCAGTTGTTCGCTGATTTGCTGCACTTCACCGGTCAGCAACAGTTGCTCCTGGTCACTGACCAAGCGCAGCACCCTGGCCGCGTGAGGCCCGGTTTGCTCCACCAACACCTGGCCGCGTTGCAGACGGCTACGCTGGGTCAGGTCCAGGTGCGCCTCCGCCACGGTCTGCAATTGCAGCGGGATACCCAGCAAGCGCTCCCACACTGCCAGGGCGCGGCGGCGCTCGATGGCACTCATGGGTTGCAGGTTGTCGCCCATCAGCGCGAAGGTGCCGTGGGCCAGGCGCTCGCGGTACTGGCCGCTGCGCACTTCATTGAGCAGGTGCAAGGCCAGTACGCCAAGCAACGCCACCAGAATCAGCGCCGCGCACATGCCGCCGTAGATGCGCAGGAAGATTGAGTTCACGGCGTCAGGTCAGCCGCGGCTTCGGGGACGAACAGATAGCCTTTGCTGCGAATGGTCTTGATCAGGCGTGGGTGGATCGGGTCGTCGCCGATTTTCGGGCGGATGCGCGAGATGCGCACGTCGATGGAGCGGTCCTGGCCGTCATAGCCAATGCCGCGCAAGGCGGTGAAGATTTCTTCCCGGGACAGGATCCGCCCGGCATTCGCCACCAGCAACCACAGCAGGTCGAATTCGGCGCTGGTCAGTTCGATGCCGCCCTCATGCAGCCAGGCTTCACGCAGGGCGTTGTCCACCACCAGCGGGCCGAATTGCAGGCGCCGCTGTTTTTCGGGGAGTGCCGGCTCGACGCTTTCGCTGCGCCGCAGCAGGGCCTGGATGCGTGCCAGCAACAGGCGTGGACGCACGGGTTTGCACACGTAATCGTCGGCACCCATGTCCAGGCCCAGCACCTGGTCCATGTCGTCGGTGCGCGCGGTCAGCATCAGGATCACCCCGTCGTAGCGCTCGCGCACCTTGCGGCAAATGCTCAGGCCGTCTTCACCGGGCAACATCAGGTCGAGGATCACCAGGTCCGGCTGCTCGGCGATGATCCGCGCCGCCGCGAGGGCGCCATTGCCTTCCACCGACACCCGCAAGCCGTTGCTCTCCAGGTAGTCACGGGTCAACTCGGCCAGTCGCTCGTCGTCCTCGACAATCAATACCTGCCAGGCTTCTTGCTCCATGCGTTACCTCGGTTCTAATTATTGTAGGGGCGGGTTTGCCCGAGAAAACTCGAGGGCGCCGCGTTTATTCAGGTTTCCAGCGTCATCGTTGACGTCCTTCGCGGGCAAGCCCTCTCCTACAGTTGTCATGTAGGCGAGGCATAAACTGTATGGATAACCGCCGATTGTAGCAACGGGCCGGCCCTCTGCCACAAGCGCGCAAATGGGTTCGGACATCGTGTTTTTTTGTGATAGGGTTCGCGCCCGCAAAAATCCAACCGGTTGTTTTTACCTCGGAATATTCGGTGACAAACGGCGCAATCCAGCAGTACTGCGGCCTACACGGCCATTCCACGTTTCATACACATTTTACCCACAGCGTTATCCACAGGTAGTCCGTTGCTAAGCCCTCCAAAACGCATTATCTTGTAGGTCGTCGCCAAAAAAACCCTACATGTAGGGTTTTCAGCGAAAAGACCAAACACAAATCAGACAAGAAACTCAAGCTCTTTCTTGCTCCTGTTTGGTGAACTTAAGCCTTTTTCAGAAGACCAAACCGCGCACGCGGATGGCAGCCGTTTTCTGCCCCGATCAGGCGAAAACGGTACGGGTGTTGCAGTACGAAACTGTCACCCACCAGGAATACGGTAAAGAGCCCCAAGGCTTGTAACCGAAGACTTCGGCATGGAAGCGGCGCGAACAGCTCCCTTCCTCCTGTCCCGAAGTTGTTATGCCAGGCCCGTGGCCTGTTGTAAGTGCTTCAGGACGGAACGGTGGGCACCGTGATGGTGCCCAAATAAATATAGAATGTGGAGACAACCCCCCATGCAAACCGACACAACTCGCGAGAACCCGCAGGGCTCCGTGCCGCAGGCCGCTGATTCGAACCTGGATCTGTCCGCCACCGCGCCCGGCCAATTGCGTGTGATCAAGCGTAACGGCACTGTCGTTCCTTACACCGATGACAAAATCACCGTCGCGATCACCAAAGCGTTTCTTGCAGTTGAAGGCGGCACCGCTGCTGCCTCGTCGCGCATCCACGACACCGTTGCCCGCCTGACCGAACAGGTCACCGCAACCTTCAAGCGTCGCATGCCATCGGGCGGCACCATTCACATCGAAGAAATCCAGGACCAGGTCGAACTGGCCCTGATGCGTGCCGGCGAGCAGAAAGTCGCCCGCGACTACGTGATCTACCGTGACTCGCGCGCCAAGGAACGTGCCGTACGTTCCCCGGCCGAAGAAGCTGCCGTACAAGCTCACCCGTCGATCCGCATCACCCTGGCCGACGGTACGTTTGCACCGCTGGACCTGGGCCGCCTGAACACCATCATCACCGAGGCCTGCGAAGGCCTGGAAGAAGTCGATGGCGACCTGATCCAGCGCGAAACCCTGAAGAACCTGTACGACGGCGTGGCCCTGACCGACGTCAACACCGCACTGGTGATGACCGCCCGTACCCTGGTCGAGCGTGAGCCGAACTACTCGTTCGTCACCGCGCGCCTGCTGATGGACACCCTGCGTGCCGAAGGCCTGGGCTTCCTGAAAGTCGCCGACAGCGCCACCCACCACGAGATGGCCGACCTGTACGCCAAGGCCCTGCCGGCCTACATCGCCAAGGGTATCGAATTCGAATTGCTGAACCCGATTCTGGCCACCTTCGACCTGGAAAAACTCGGCAAGGCGATCAACCACGAGCGCGACCAGCAGTTCACTTACCTGGGCCTGCAAACCCTGTACGACCGTTACTTCATCCACAAGGACGGGATCCGCTTCGAACTGCCGCAAGTGTTCTTCATGCGCGTGGCCATGGGCCTGGCGATCGAAGAGAAGCAGAAAGAAGACCGTGCCATCGAGTTCTACAACCTGTTGTCGTCCTTCGACTACATGTCGTCGACCCCGACCCTGTTCAACGCCGGTACCCTGCGTCCACAGCTGTCCAGCTGCTACCTGACCACCGTGCCGGATGACCTGTCGGGCATCTACCACGCGATCCACGACAACGCCATGCTGTCCAAATTCGCTGGCGGCCTGGGTAACGACTGGACCCCGGTGCGTGCACTGGGTTCGTACATCAAGGGCACCAACGGCAAGTCCCAGGGCGTTGTACCGTTCCTCAAAGTAGTGAACGACACCGCCGTAGCCGTGAACCAGGGTGGCAAGCGCAAGGGCGCTGTATGTGCCTACCTGGAAACCTGGCACATGGACATCGAAGAGTTCATCGAGCTGCGCAAGAACACCGGTGATGACCGTCGTCGTACCCACGACATGAACACCGCCAACTGGATCCCTGACCTGTTCATGAAGCGCGTCTTCGATGACGGCAAGTGGACCCTGTTCTCGCCATCCGAAGTACCGGACCTGCACGACCTGACCGGCAAGGCTTTCGAAGAGCGCTACGAGTACTACGAAGCCCTCACCGAATACCCGGGCAAGGTCAAGCTGTTCAAGACCATCCAGGCCAAAGACCTGTGGCGCAAAATGCTCTCCATGCTGTTTGAAACCGGCCACCCATGGCTGACCTTCAAAGACCCGTGCAACCTGCGCAGCCCGCAGCAGCACGTGGGCGTGGTCCACAGCTCGAACCTGTGCACCGAGATCACCTTGAACACCAACAAGGACGAGATCGCCGTTTGCAACCTGGGCTCGATCAACCTGCCGAACCACATCGTCAACGGCAAGCTGGACACCGCCAAGCTGGAACGCACCGTGAACACCGCCGTTCGCATGCTCGATAACGTTATCGACATCAACTACTACTCGGTACCCCAGGCGCAGAACTCCAACTTCAAGCACCGTCCGGTCGGCCTGGGCATCATGGGCTTCCAGGACGCGCTGTACCTGCAGCACATTCCTTACGGTTCGGACGCTGCAGTCGAGTTCGCCGACAAGTCCATGGAAGCGGTCAGCTACTACGCGATCCAGGCTTCCTGCGACCTGGCCGACGAGCGTGGCGCCTACGAGACGTTCCAGGGTTCGCTGTGGTCCAAAGGCATCCTGCCGCTGGATTCGCAACAGATCCTGATCGAGCAACGTGGCCAGAAGTACATCGACGTTGACCTGAACGAATCCCTGGACTGGGCGCCGGTACGTGCCCGTGTGCAGAAAGGCATTCGTAACTCCAACATCATGGCCATCGCACCGACCGCCACCATCGCCAACATCACTGGCGTGTCGCAGTCGATCGAACCGACCTACCAGAACCTGTATGTGAAATCGAACCTGTCGGGCGAATTCACCGTGATCAACCCGTACCTGGTTCGCGACCTGAAAGCCCGCGGCCTGTGGGACTCGGTCATGATCAACGACCTGAAGTACTACGACGGTTCGGTGCAGCAGATCGAGCGCATCCCGCAAGAACTCAAAGAGCTCTACGCGACTGCCTTCGAAGTGGACACCAAGTGGATCGTCGACGCCGCCAGCCGTCGCCAGAAGTGGATCGACCAGGCTCAGTCGCTGAACCTGTACATCGCCGGCGCATCGGGCAAGAAGCTCGACGTGACCTACCGCATGGCCTGGTACCGTGGCCTGAAAACCACTTACTACCTCCGTGCCCTGGCTGCCACCAGCACCGAGAAGTCGACCATCAACACCGGCAAGCTGAACGCTGTTTCCAGCGGCGGCAACCACGGTGATGATTCGGTTCTCGCCGCACCTGCCGGCCCGGCGCCAGTGCCTAAAGCCTGCGCGATCGACGAGCCGGATTGCGAAGCTTGCCAATAAGCTGAGCACACCCTGGGTCTAACCACCCAAGGTTGAAAAACCCCCGATAGGCCTACGGCGTATCGGGGGTTTTCTTTTGCCTGGAACAACACCGTCGCGATTCGCGCAGGTATTTCACCTCCTTGAAAACATCGGTGGGCTTCTGGCCGACGTGCATCATGGCGGCTTTTATCGCTGAAACAGTGATGCAGTTGCCGCCAGGGCCCTGACTGAATCCGCTCCAGATATCGCCCGGTTGGCCTTGTACCGTTCCGACAGCCGTGTATCCGCCTGTGACGCCCCCACCTATAGGCGTTATCTGAACATCCAAAAAAAAGCCCCTCACGCGAGGGGCTTTTCGGTAAAGCGAGTTAAAGCGACAACATCAGGTCATCTGAATGATGGTCTGCATGATGGTGCTTTGGGTGGAGATGGTCTTGGCGTTCGCCTGATAGTTGCTCTGGGCCTTGATCAGGTCCACCAGCTCGTTGGTCAGGTTGACGTTGGAGTTCTCCAGGGAGTTGGCCACGATCGAACCCAGGGTGCCGACTTGCGGGGTATCAAAACCCGGCTGGCCCGACGCGAAGGTTTCTTTCCAGGTGGTGCCGCCGGCTGGCTGCAGGCCCTGCTCGTTGTTGAAGCTGGCCAGGGAGATCTGGCCGATGGCCTTGCTCTGCTGGTTGCTGAACGTGGCGAACAGTACGCCGCTGCCGTCGATTTTCAGCCCGGTGATTTGCCCGGTGGCGTAGCCATCGGTGGTCGGCGGGTTGCGGTAGGTGGCGGAGTTGTACTGGGTGATGTTCCCCATGTTGACGGCCACGCCGTCTGCGTTGGCGGCCGCACCGTTAGGCGTCCAGACACCATTGACCAGGCCGCCCGGCTTCCAGTCGGAAATGGTCAGGGTGGTATTGGAAGCGGTGGCTGGCGGGGTAACGATCCCGGTCAGCTTGCCGGAGGTATCAAACGACAGCGTCGAGGCGACTGGCGCCTTCACGTCAGTACCGGTGCCGCTGATCGGCGAGCCGTCAGGGTTGCGCCCATCGATCAGGGTGTAGGACTTCCAGGTGTTGGAGTCGGTCTTCACCAGGTACTGCACCATCGGATGCGCGTTGCCCTGCGTATCGTACAGCGTGGTGGAATATTGAGTGGTGAAGCTGTCCGATTTGGTCGGATCAAACGGGTGCGCCGTCTGGTCGATCGCCGTCTCGGAGGAGTTCAGGTTACTGGTGGAATCCACCTTGCTCGAAGCCTTCGGTGGCAGGTACGACAGGTTGAGCTGCAGGTCGGTCAAGCCGCCCTTCTGGATGTTGCCATCGGCATCCGCTGCGTAGCCTTGCAGGCGCGAGGTGCCGGTGTTGTTGGTGATGTAGCCGTCCTTGTCGGCCCGGAACGCACCGTTGCGGGTGTATTCCAGCGAACCGTCGCTGCCCTTCTGCACGAAGAAGCCGCCGCCCTGGATCGCCATGTCGAGCGTGCCGCCGCTGTTGTTGACGTCACCCTGGGTGAACTGCTGGGACACGGCCGCCAGGTTCACGCCATTGCCGATGCTGTTCTGGCCGGTACCCAGCTTGGAAGCCGCGTAGATATCCGCGAATTCCGCACGGGACGACTTGAAGCCGGTGGTCGCGACGTTGGCGATGTTGTTACCCGTCACGTCCAGTTGTTTGTTGGCCGCATAGAGGCCGCTAAGGCCGATGTTAAAAGACATTGTTCTCTCCTTTTGCCGTATTTAGCCGGCTCTATGTACCGATAGTCTGAATTTGCGACAGCTTGATACTGCCCAGGCCGCCCGCCAGGTTCAGCACCATTTCAGCGCCGTTCGTGCCCAGGGTTACGCTGGTCACCGTTGCCGGCAGCGAGGTGGCGAGGGCCACCGAGTCACCCTTGTCATTCTTGGTGGTGGCATTGAAGGTGTAGGTGCCGGGTGGCGCCGTCTCACCCGCATCGGTCTTGCCGTCCCAGACGAAGCTGGAGTTGCCGGCGCTCTGGGCGCCCATGTCGATGGTGCGAACGACGTTGCCATCCTTGTCGGTGATCTTGACGGAGACGTTGCCCGTCGCCGCCGTCACCGCCACGGAACCGGTCATGCTCTTGCTGGTATCCACCATCGCCTTGTCGGTCTGGGTGATGACCGAACGCCCCACCAGCGACGAAGCCTGCAGCGCCTGGGAGGAGCTGAAGTTGCTGGAAATCGCATTCACCGAGTCATTCAGGTTGTTGATGCCTTCCAGACTGCTGAACTGCGCCAACTGTGCGACGAACGCGCCATTGTCCTGGGGCGACAGCGGGTCCTGGTTTTTCAGCTGGGTCACCAGCAATTGCAGGAACGCGTCCTTGCCCATCGCCTGGTTGCCCGTCGCCGACTTGGCGGCGTCACCGACGCTGGTGTTATCTGTCGCCGTCTTGACCTTGGAATTAAAAAGGTCCTGGACTGCCGTGTTCGTCGAACTGTTATCAACAATGGCCATTATTTGGCGCCCCTTATCACTGACCCAGGGTCAGGACCTTCTGCATCATGGTTTTGGCGGTGTTCATCATTTCCGCGTTGGTCTGGAACGAGCGGCTGGCGGAAATCATGTCGGCCATTTCCTCGACCACGTTGACGTTGGGGTAGTACACGTACCCTTTTTCGTTCGCGGCAGGGTGGTTCGGCTCGTAGCGGGCTTCGAGGTTGCTCTGGTCTTCGACCACACCGAGCACCTGCACGCCCTGGCCTGCGGCATCCTGGTTCTGGAACAGCGAATCGCCGCTGCCACTCTGGCCGCCCTGGCCGCCCTGGAACATGGTGGCGAACACCGGGTGCCGGGCGCGGTAGGTCTGGTCGATGCTCGAAGACACGGTCTCGGCGTTGGCGATGTTACTGGCGACGGTGTTGAGGCGCGTGGTCTGCGCACTCATGCCACTACCGGCAATATTGAAAACACTGGCGAGGGACATGGCTTATTCTCCACGCAGGGCTGACATCAGCCCTTTGAATTTGCTGTTGAGCAGGGTGAAGCTGGCCTGGAAGTTCACTGAGTTCTCGGCGTAGGCCGATTGCTCCAACTGGGCGTCCACGGTGTTCTGGTCGATCGACGGTTGCATCGGCGTGCGATACAGCAGCGACTCGTCACCATTGCCCAGGCCTTGCGCCTCGATATGACGGCTGTTGGTCATGTTCAGGGCGAAGGTGCCGTTCTTGGTCTTGTCTTGCTGGGCGGCGAGCACGGCAGAGAAGTCCAGGTCCCGAGCCTTGTAGTTCGGGGTGTCGGCGTTGGCGATGTTGTTGGCCAGGACTTCGGCACGCTGGGCGCGAAAGCCCAGTGCTTGTTCGTGGATACCGAGCGCTTTATCGAAGCTGATGCTCATGGCGGAAACCTTTAGGGGCTGACCTGCTTTTCGTAACAAGGATTTTGCAAGGGCCATGCCAAGTTGCTTGAGCCCCGTAAATCAAGGGTTTGCGAGGGAATTGCCGGCGGCAATGCCAGAAAAGCGGCAAAGGGTTTCCGCGAAACGCCAGTAAAGCGGCAATGAGGGCTTGCCGCTTTGCGGCCATAAAAAAAGGGAGGCCTGTGCAGGCCTCCCTTTTTGTTCAAGCACTCATCACTTGGCCTGGTAAATGATTCCAGGACTGCACTGCACCATCTGGTAATGATCCGGCAAACCGTTCAGCGCCTCGGAAGCCCCCAGGAACAGATAACCGCCACGCTTGAGGGTGCCGTGGATGCGCAACAGAATGTCTTTCTTCACCTCGGCCGAGAAGTAGATCAGCACGTTGCGGCAAAACACCATGTCGAACTTGCCCAGGCTGGCATAACTGTCCAGCAGGTTGAACGAACGAAACTCCACCCGGCTCTTGATCGGCGCCTTGACCGCCCAACGCCCTGCTCCCTTGGGATCGAAGAAACGCTGCAAGCGCTCCTGCGACAACCCGCGCCCCAGCGCCAGGCTGTCGTACTCGCCGGTCTTGCAGTTGGTGAGCATGGTGCCGGACAAATCCGTGGCCACGATTTGCGCCCCGGCCTTCAACTGGCCCATGTTGGTCCGCTCGAACTCATCGATGGCCATCGAAATCGAATACGGTTCCTGTCCCGACGAACAGGCGGCCGACCAGATGCGCAGGCGCTGGCCGGGAGCGGCCTTGATCGCCTCGGGCAGCACCTTGTTCTTGAGCACTTCAAACGGATAGGTATCGCGAAACCACAAGGTTTCGTTGGTGGTCATGGCGTCGACCACCATCTCCTTGAGCCCGCTGCGTGGCTGGCCCTGGATCCGTTGCACCAACTCCCCGAGGGACTTGATGCCTTGCTGCTCCATCAGTTTGTTGAGACGGCTGGATACCAGGTACTGCTTGTTTTCACCGAGCAATATGCCACAGGCCTTTTCCAGGAAGACCCGGAACTGTTCGAAATCCAAATTACCCGTAGACAATGATACCGCCTCTTAAATCGTGTGACCGCCAGGGAAAAGGCCCCTAGCCGTGATCTGCTGCCTTGATCCGGTCGACTACCCGGGATGCCAGGTCATCAGGGCGGAATTTGGCCAGGAAGTCATCGGCACCGACCTTCTTGACCATCGCCTGATTGAATACACCCGACAACGAAGTATGCAGGATGATATGTAGTTTTTGCATGCGTGGGTCGTTGCGTATCTCGGCCGTGAGGGTGTAGCCGTCCATTTCCGGCATCTCGATGTCGGAGATCATCATCAGGAATTCTTCTTCCGGCTTCTTGCCCTCATCCACCAGCTTGCGCAGGTAATCCAGGGCCTGGCGACCGTCATTGAGCGCGACCACTTCGACCCCAACGGTCTGCAGGCAACGGGACACCTGCTTGCGCGCGACCGAAGAGTCGTCCACCGTCAGCACCCGCAGCGAGATCGCCTTGTGCGCGGTTTCGGCGTCTACCACGCCCACCGATATCGCCTCGGAGGTCGGGGCCACTTCGGCGAGGATTTTCTCCACGTCGATGATTTCCACCAACTGGTTGTCGACCCGCGTCACCGCCGTGAGGTAGTGATCGCGACCGGTGCCCTTGGGCGGCGGATGGATCTCTTCCCAGTTCATGTTGACGATGCGCTCCACCGAGCGCACCAGGAAACCCTGGGTCTTGGTGTTGTACTCGGTAATGATCACGAACGGGCTCTCGCGGTCCTGCAACCCCGCCGAACCGGTGGCCATTGCCAGGTCAAGAATCGGGATGGTCGCGCCACGAATGTTCGCCACACCGCAAACCACCGGGCTGGACTTGGGCATTATTGTCAGCTTGGGACACTGCAGCACTTCGCGAACCTTGAAGACATTAATCCCGTACAGCTGCTTGCCGTCCAGACGGAACAACAGCAACTCCAGGCGATTCTGCCCCACCAGCTGTGTGCGCTGGTTCACTGAATCCATTACACCGGCCATGCCCAGACTCCTACGCTAAAACTTAGGGGTACGACGCGTACCCAACACTAAACGGCACGAGCTTTGCTTTTTTATTGGCCATGGACATCAAAACGACAGTTTCCCGACGCCTCCGATCCCCACAGTACCGCAGATTGCTCTGCGTCTCGATGGCGTTGCTTGCCTTGGCTACGGGCCAGCCGGCCCGCGCCGATAACGTCACCTTGCCTGATCTGCTTATCGGCGTCACTCAAGGCTTTCTTGAGTTCACTGTAGAAGATTATCTGGCCACGACGCAGACACCGGGCCGCTACGAAATCCAGGTCAACCAGCTGGATCCGCGCCTGCGCATGCCCATGTGCGACAGAGAATTGACAGCTTCCCTGGAAAGCCCCGCCCAGCCCATCGGGCGCGTGACCGTGAAAGTGCGCTGCGAAGGCGCCTCGCCCTGGACGGTGTTCGTGCCCGCCCAGGTCAAACTGTTTCGCGAAGTGGTGGTGGTGACGCGCCCGCTGAAACGTACCGGAATCATTGGTTATGATGACGTCGCGATGCGCGAGCGCGACATCAGCATGATCACCCAGAGCTACCTCACGTCCCTTGACCAGGCACTCGGGCAGAAACTTACCCGACCAATGGTTGCTGACCAGGTGATTACCCTGGTCCATCTCGAGCAGGCTGAAGTCGTGCGCAAAGGTGACCAGGTGGTGATTTCCGCCAGCAGCGGTGGCCTGAATGTAAAAATGCCGGGGGAAGCCCTGTCCAACGGCGGCATGAGTGAACAGATTCGCGTCAAGAACCTGAATTCCAACCGCGTGATCAAGGCCCGGGTGACTGCGCCGGGGCAGGTTGAGGTGGCTTTATAGATCACTGGCATCGGACGCCAGCTTTTCCTACACTGTGCGCAAAGCGGCATCGCGCATAGGTTTATTGTCAATCGAGCCTAAAGTTTGTCCGGGTATGGCCGAAAACATGGCAAGCGTCCAAATACCCAGAGGTTTTTTTAACATGGTCATCGATTTCAGTCGTTTGAATAACGCCCTGCCAACGCCCGGTTCTTCGCGCACCAACGGTGCCAAAGACAGCGTTGAAGCCAAGTCCCAGCCTCTGCCTGCCAAGACAGAACAGGCCGGTGCGAGCCAAAGCGGGGAATCGGTACACCTGAGCAATGAGGCTCAACAGTTGCAGAAGGTCACTGACTCGCTGAGCGATCAGCCAGTTGTCAATAAAGCCCGTGTGGCCGAATTGAAACAGGCGATTGCCGATGGCAGCTATAAGGTCGACAGCAACCGTGTAGCCAGCAAACTGCTTAACTTCGAAGCCGAGCGCTAGGCAAAGGCCTGCGCCAGGCTTTTGGACGCTTAAACCCCAAGGCCAGCCATGCACGACGAAAACTTGCTACAACTGATCATTGAAGACCTGCCTCCCGCACAGCAGCTGCTGGAGCTCCTTCGAGAAGAATCACTGGCCCTGTACGGCCGGGACATGCGCATGCTGGAAGAAATCCTGGCGCGCAAGCAATCGCTGATCGTCCTGCTGGAACAGCACGGCAAGAAGCGCAGCCAGATTCTGATCAGCCTGGGCCTCACGGCCGACCACAAGGGCCTGGAACAACTCGCCAGCCACTCCACGGTGGGCGACCAGTTGCTGGCCCAGAGCAAAGAACTCAACCAGTTGCTGACCCTGTGCCAGGAAACCAACCTCCTCAACGGCCAGGCCATCCAGCTTCAGCAAGCCACGACCGCCAATCAGTTGCGTATCCTCCACGGCGGCGAGCCTCCGGCTCTCTACAACGCTCAAGGCTCCACCTCACGCCTGGCCAAGCCAAGCACCCGCAGCCAAGCCTGAAACCAGTTTGAGCGCGCCCTATCCAAGTCGCGCCACATACTGGCAAAATGACAGCACTTGCGTGTAGTCGTATTTTGTCTGGAGATGGAAGAACCGTGTTCAACGCCCTTAACGCGGAAGATGCTCCGCAGCCACCCAAGGTACTCACCACGCCGCTGGAAATCGCTGGCACCTTGCGGATGCTGCAAGAAAGCCATGATCCGCTGATCATCACCTTCCATGAACGCAACCAGCGGTTTCAAAGCTACTTGGTGGAAATCGACCGGGACAGCAAGACACTGGCCCTGGACGAAATGGTCCCGCGCGACGGCGAACGCTACCTCGAGAATGGCGAAGCTTTCCGGATCGAAGGTTTTCACGAGGGGGTGCGGGTAGCCTGGGAAAGCAACGGCACCCTGACCCTCGATGAAGCCGGCGGCCACCGCATTTACCGCGGTAGCATGCCTGGCGAGGTGATTTACCATCAGCGTCGCAACGCCTTCCGCGCGGCGCTGAAGCTGGCGCAACTGGTGAGCGTCGAACTGGGCGGCGACAAACTCAAGGCCCCCATCAGTGGCAAGTTGCTGGATATTTCCGCCACCGGCTGCAAATTGCGCTTCGAAGGGGATATTTCCGAGCGCCTGCAACTGGGCCAGGTCTACGACCGATTTATCGCCGCGCTACCCTTTGGCAGCATGACCACCTCGGTAGAACTGCGTTACCTGCACTTCGAAGAAAGGATCAACACCACCTTCGCCGGCCTACGTTTTCATAACATGAGCGGGCTGGTGCAGCGCCAGGTCGAGCGGTTTGTGTATCAACTGCAGCGTGAAGCGCGCCGGTTTGACAAGGACGACGACCTTTAAACAATAAAGGTCGCGACAAAAAAACGGGCAGTCCCTCAAGGGGGCTGCCCGTTTTTGCTTTCAGGGGCGCGCCCTGCTCAAGTCGTGGGGGTGATCATCCGGGTCCGGATGCTCTGGTGGCTCGGTGACAGGCTCCGGCTGATCCAGCTCGGGATCGACTACTGGCTCGGGATCCACAACGGCGGTCTGCATCTGGTCCTGCACCACCTGTTCGTCCACTCGCGGATCGAGGCACGCTACCAGGGGCGAGCTGGACATGCTGTCGGGCATCGCCACGTGATGCAGCGGTGCGTCGTCCACCTGATGCAGGTTGGTGACCGCCTTGGGCCGGATGCGCCACACCAGGATCAATGCGCACACGCTGAAAAACGCATACAGCATATGGCTGCCGAACAGCTTCATCACCACACCGGCCAACAGCGGGCCGACACTGGCGCCGATGCCGTAGGTCACCAGCAACATCGCAGTGAGCGACACCCGGCGATCACCCTCGACGTGGTCGTTGGAAAACGCCACAGCCAGCGGGTACAGGCAGAACTGCACCAGGGAACAGAGAAAGCCCGCGACGAACAGCACTTCCAGTGGTACCTGGGTCATGATCGCCAACGGCAACGCGGCCACCGCCAGGCACAAGGCGAAGCAGCGAATCAACAGCGCGCGGTCATATCGATCGGACAGCCAGCCCAATGGCCACTGCACCAGCAGCCCGGCGAAAATGCAACTACCCATGAACAGGCCGACCTGCTCGGTGGTCAGCCCTTGCTGAGACGCGTACAGCGGCGCCAAACCGTAGAACGAGCCGACGATCAGCCCGGCCCCCAACACCGTACTGAGGGACTGCGGCACCCGCTTGATAAAGAAGCGCGGCTCCATCGGCGCCGGATGCAGCGGCGCCGGGTGAATGCGGCGAGTCATGGCCACCGGCACCAGGCACAGCGCAAAACACAGCGCGACCAGCATCAGCAACTCAAGCCCCAACTGTGGGTGCATCACAAGGATCAACTGGCCCAGCACCAGGCCCAGGTACGAGGCGATCATATAGCCGCTGAACACCGCACCGCGTTGCTTGGCCTCAGCTTGTTCATTAAGCCAGCTCTCGATGACCATGTACTGGCACATCATGCCCAGGCCGACAATCATCCGCAGCACAATCCAGGCTGGCAGCCAGTTGATCAGCCCGTGGCCCAACACCGCCGCGCCGACGATCCCGGCACAGGTGGCGTAGGCCCGGATATGCCCGACGCGGCCAATCAGGCGGTGACCGATCTTGCCCCCCAACACCAGGCCAAAATAGTTGGCGGCCATCAACGCACCGACCCACAGGCTGTCGACGTGATCTGCCGCCAGGCGCAAGGCCAGGTAAGTACTGAGCAGGCCAGAGCCGATCAGCATCATCAGGGAAGCAAAATAAAGGGCTCGAAAAGGTTTCCAGATCTGGCGCATCGGCGTTCCGAGCGGCTCCTTGCTGTGGGTGTCAGGACTACCGGAATGATAGTCCCGGGTCGTCGGGTCCGGACAGCCAAAACATGCGGTTGCCGGGGAATATTTTGCTCATGCCAATTGGCTACGTGTCAGACGCTCGCCAGTCACCCGCGAGGTACAGGATGCAGACGAATACTTGCGCCGCCCCGCTCTTGCCTCCCGTGTGAACCTCAAACGCGGGCAAGGTTCGGTTGGTGTTTGAAAAGACTGCCGCACTCAAACGCCCGGCCACAAAAAAGCCCCGCCAGATAAATCTGATCGGGGCTTGCGGACGTCGAGGCCGCTTGGGCAGCAACGGTGAAGTGGTGTCCCAGGGCCGGTTCGAACGGCCAACCTTCCCCTTAGGAGGGGGATGCTCTATCCAATTGAGCTACTGGGACTAATGACAGCCAACCGGCGATGGGCACGGCGACGGACGGCGTGCATGTTAACGGCGCAGGTGAATTTTGTCATGTCGTCCGTTGGCTTTTTGAGTGTAGGCCCATGCCAGTGACAGCCGGTGGTATTGCGCTCAACGATTACGGACGGTTCTGACCATCGTGCAAAATGCACTCCCCCCAAATGCCATCATTGCAAATTGCAACAGCATGGCAATCTGGACACTATATAAATGTTTGATTTTAAAGGATTTATTGCCAATTAAAGACTGGCACGACACCTGCAATCCTTTATCCTACAAATACAGTCCGGCCCAGCCATCTGCGGAGAACATGCACATGAACAGCGCACTTCTACTAGCCCTCAATACCGTTGCACTGGCTGCGCTGGTGATGTTCCATTTTCAGTCCACCACTTCCGACGACGCCGCACAGGTCAGCCAGGCGATTCCCCACCACCTGCAGCAGCGCCCGCAACTGGCTGTCATGAAGCCGAACATGCAATCCCCACTGCAACTGACCCAGGGCACTCAAGCTGCTCCTGCCACTGAACACTGGGTTTTCTGAACCGCTTACCGGAGCATTCCATGAACAAGTCCGCCTGGCTGTTTCTGACCCTGGCACTGGCCGCCGCCGGCCTCGGCCTGAACGTATTGTCGCAAGACGTACAGACAGTCTCCTTCGTCGCCGCCGGCGTGTTTGGCAGCCTGTGGGTATTGGCAGTCTTCATTGGTCGCCGCATCAAATTCGATCCCGTACTGCGCTGAATCCCCCCGCTCGTCGCCCTCGCTAAAATCGCTGCCACGCCTCGGCTCGTCCGTCCGGACAGCCGACCATATGTCGCTCCGCATTCGTAAATTGGCAATTTGCCACTAATCTTAAAGTTAAGGGCAAAAGGCCATATTGCTATAGGATGTGCGCCCGAAAAGCCTTTTGCGCCCAGGGTCTGCGGGCTCAACACTCATTTGGGTGCGTCCGCGGAAAGTTTTCCAACCAGTCCGCAAATTTTGAAATGAGTACTGGCATAAAGCCGGTAGCCGGTTCAATATTTGTCACAGAATTGACGCCAAGGAACTGGCAAATCTGAGGCATGATGCGGCCTCTTTGCAATTCAGGTTGAACATTTGGCAGCAAACCTTGTCCTAACATGCATCTTGCGGCCAATTCCAAAAACCGCTCCCCTGAACTAACCGGTTAAATATATGCGCCCATTGAAACAGGCAATTTATTCCAGCCGTACGGCTGACAAGTTCGTCGTACGTCTGCCAGACGGAATGCGGGAACGCATTGCCGAGGTGGCTCGCAATCATCACCGCAGCATGAACTCCGAAATCATCGCACGCCTGGAACAAAGCCTGATTCAGGAAGGTGCGCTGGGCGACGAGCTGAGCATGCGCCTGGACAGCCCCGAGCTGTCACTGCACGAACGCGAACTGCTGCAGCGTTTTCGTCAGCTCTCCCACCGCCAGCAAAATGCTCTCGTCTCGCTGATCGCCCACGACGTTGAGGCAGCTGCAGAAGCCAACTGATTGGCAACTGAAAGCTGAAAGCCAGCCATGCGCTGGCTTTTTTTTGCCCGGGATTTGGTCAGGAAAGGATCAAGGGGCAAACGCCCCCGATCCATGGAAGGGATCAAAGCAGGAAGATGGTTGCCAGGCCCAGGAAGATGAAGAAGCCGCCACTGTCGGTCATGGCCGTGATCATCACACTGGCGCCCATCGCCGGGTCTCGTCCAAGGCGCACCAGGGTCATTGGAATCAGAACCCCCATCAACGCTGCCAGCAGCAGGTTAAGCGTCATGGCCGCCGTCATGACCACGCCGAGCGACCAGCTGCCATACAGCAGGTACGCCACGATACCGATGACACCGCCCCACACCAGGCCGTTGATCAGCGCGACCGCAAGCTCCTTGCGCATCAAACGCTTGCCATGCCCGGTCCCCACCTGATCCAGCGCCATGGCGCGGACGATCATGGTGATGGTCTGGTTACCCGAGTTACCGCCAATACCCGCCACAATCGGCATCAGTGCAGCCAGGGCCACGAGCTTCTCGATGGAGCCTTCAAACAGGCCGATCACCCGTGAAGCAATAAACGCGGTAATCAAATTCACCGCCAGCCAGGCCCAGCGGTTACGCAGGGATTTCCAGACCGACGCAAAAATATCCTCTTCTTCCCGCAGACCGGCCATGTTGAGGACTTCGCTTTCGCTCTCCTCACGAATCAGGTCGACCATTTCATCGATGGTCAGACGGCCGATCAGCTTGCCGTTCTTGTCGACCACCGGGGCCGAGATCAAGTCATAACGCTCAAACGCCTGGGCCGCGTCGTAAGCGTCTTCGTCAGGATGGAAACTCACCGGGTCACTGGCCATGACGTCCGCGACTTTCTTGTCCGGATCATTGACCAGCAGGCGCTTGATCGGCAGTACGCCCTTGAGGATCCCTTCGTAGTCGACCACGAACAGCTTGTCGGTGTGGCCTGGCAGCTCTTTCAACCGGCGCAGGTAGCGCAGAACCACTTCCAGGCTGACGTCTTCACGGATGGTGACCATCTCGAAGTCCATCAACGCACCGACCTGCTCCTCGTCGTAGGACAACGCCGAGCGCACACGCTCGCGCTGCTGGCCATCGAGGGTTTCCATCAGCTCATGGACGACGTCACGCGGCAGCTCGGAAGCCAAGTCAGCGAGTTCGTCGGCATCCATGTCCTTGGCGGCCGCCAGGAGCTCGTGATCGTCCATGTCGGCGATCAGGGTTTCACGGACCGAGTCGGATACTTCGAGGAGGATGTCGCCGTCGCGGTCAGCCTTGACCAACTGCCAAAGGGTCAGGCGGTCATTCAGCGGCAAGGCTTCGAGGATGTAGGCAACGTCGGCGGAGTGCAGGTCATCGAGCTTGCGTTGCAGCTCGACAAGGTTTTGCCGGTGGACCAGGTTCTCGACCCGGTCATTGTTCGCGCCTTCCTGGCGATGCGTCAGGTCTTCGACCACGCGCTGGCGCTGCAGCAGCTCGACGACTTGAGCCAGGCGATCCTGCAGGCTTTCTTGTGTTTTCTTTACTTCAACTTCGGTCATAGGCGAACTCCACTCCCAGCAGCGGGGCACGCCGGAAGGATCAATCAGTCAATTCATGATTGGTAAAACGGGGTACTGAGTAACTACTGGGTAAGTCCATGGAGGTGTTCCACAAGCCCCGGCGGGGCTGACGGGCGCAATGATACACCGGGCGGCCGCGTTTAACGTCAAAAAACTGGAAAGAACAAGCGCTTGCGACACAAAGCTGAGCATTGGCCACACATATGAACTGCGACGACGCAGCTTGAAAGGAAAACACATGGGCGAGAGAAAAAGGCGCCCCGGGAAATAAAAACCCCAGACGGCAAAAAGCCCGCACTAGGCGGGCTTTTTGTTGTTTGGTGCACTCGACAGGATTCGAACCTGTGACCGCTCGGTTCGTAGCCGAGTACTCTATCCAGCTGAGCTACGAGTGCAGATTGTGTTTTTAGACCAGATCACAACTGGTTGAAGCCAAGCTACCTGCATTGCTGCAACTAACTCTTAAATGGTGCACTCGACAGGATTCGAACCTGTGACCGCTCGGTTCGTAGCCGAGTACTCTATCCAGCTGAGCTACGAGTGCATTTGTTGCCGCGCATTATAGGCCGTTCAATCTCTATGTAAAGCTATTTTTTCGTTTAGTTTCAACAACTTAGCGAAAAAACCAGATTGCAACGTACTAAGCAAATAATGGCGGAGAACGGGGGATTCGAACCCCCGACACCCTTTTGAGGTGTACTCCCTTAGCAGGGGAGCGCCTTCGGCCACTCGGCCAGCTCTCCGCAACACGGGGCGTATATTAACCAGCTTCATCCCCGTTTGCAAACATAAAAAACGATAAAAATTAATGGCTTGGTTCTTCGTCCTTCTCTTTCTTGATCCGCAGGTAGATTTCCTCGCGGTGGACAGCCACCTCTTTCGGAGCGTTAACCCCGATACGCACTTGATTGCCTTTGACGCCGAGCACGGTCACGGTGATTTCGCCATCACCAATAATCAGGCTTTCTGCGCATCGACGAGTCAGAATCAGCATACCTTTCTCCTCACGCATTTCATTTCGGGAACAACAGTCTGCAAAAAAAAGGCATTCGACCTACAACCAAATGGCCATAGCCCTACACGCCTAAGTATTGTCGAGCGCAGGTAAAAGAACAGGTCTTAACCACACACCCGGCAAAAAAATGAAAGGCGCGGATAACCGCGCCTTCCCGGCAACGCATCACTCGCCCTGTCGGGCCGGAGCGTCCAGCTCAAAAGCGGTATGCAGTGCGCGTACAGCCAGTTCCAGGTACTTCTCTTCGATCACCACCGACACCTTGATTTCCGATGTGGAGATCATCTGGATGTTGATGCTTTCCTTGGCCAGGGCTTCGAACATGCGGCTGGCAACGCCCGCATGGGAACGCATGCCCACACCCACGATCGACACCTTGGCAATCTTCGTATCGCCGACCACTTCACGGGCGCCGATTTCCTTCGCAGTGTTCTGCAGGATCCGCTCCGCCGCATCGTACTCGTTGCGGTGCACGGTGAAGGTGAAATCGGTGGTGTTATCGTGCGAGACGTTCTGCACGATCATGTCGACTTCGATGTTCGCGCCACTGATCGGGCCCAGGATCTTGAAAGCCACGCCCGGGGTGTCTGGCACGCCACGGATAGTCAGCTTGGCTTCATCACGGTTGAAAGCGATACCGGAAATGATCGGCTGTTCCATGGATTCCTCTTCATCAATAGTAATGAGGGTGCCCGGACCCTCCTTGAAGCTGTGCAGTACGCGCAGCGGAACGTTGTATTTGCCGGCGAACTCAACGGCACGGATCTGCAACACCTTGGAACCGAGGCTGGCCATTTCCAGCATCTCTTCGAAGGTGATCTTGTCCAGGCGCTGAGCCACGGACACGACCCGCGGGTCAGTGGTGTAGACGCCATCCACATCGGTGTAGATCTGGCATTCGTCAGCCTTCAGGGCTGCCGCCAGGGCCACGCCAGTGGTGTCGGAACCGCCACGACCGAGGGTGGTGATGTTGCCGTGCTCGTCGACGCCCTGGAAACCGGCGACAACTACCACACGACCGGCTTTCAGGTCAGCGCGAATCTTCTGGTCATCAATCTGCAGGATGCGGGCTTTAGTGTGCGCGCTATCCGTAAGAATGCGGACCTGGTTGCCAGTGTAGGACACCGCCGGCACACCACGCTTGTTCAGCGCCATGGCCAGCAATGCGATGGTCACCTGCTCACCGGTGGAAATGATCACGTCCAGTTCACGGGGAACCGGTTGCTGATCGCCACTGATTTGCTTGGCCAGATCGATCAGGCGATTGGTCTCGCCGCTCATGGCCGACAGCACCACCACCAGGTCATCGCCGGCATCGCGGAATTTCTTAACCTTGTCGGCGACCTGCTCGATTCTTTCGACAGAGCCGACCGAGGTGCCTCCAAATTTCTGTACGATCAAAGCCATTTCTAAGCCGCCTCAGCCCGTAAAGGGGCGCCTGTTATTCAATCAACCAGCACTGACTGAGCCCGCGACTAGACCACGGGCTCATTAACAGCGCCTTAAATACCTGCCTCGACAAACGGCACGGTCAGGGCCAGGGCCGCGTCCAGGGCGCCGGCGTCAACACCACCGCCTTGCGCCATGTCCGGACGACCACCGCCCTTCCCGCCCACTGCCGCGGCGGCTTGCTTCATCAAATCACCGGCCTTGAGTTGGCCAGTCAGGTCTTTGGTTACACCGGCAACCAGAACGACCTTTTCCTCATGGACACTGCCGAGCAGGATCACTGCGCGGCCGAGCTTGTTCTTCAACTGATCGACCAAGGCCAACAGCGCCTTGCCGTCCTGACCGTCCAGGCGTACGGCCAGCACTTTCACACCCTTGACGTCCAGGGCGGAAGCCGACAGATCGTCGCCCGCCGCGCTGGCCGCCTTGGCCTGCAACTGCTCCAGCTGTTTCTCCAGCTGACGGTTGCGCTCCAGTACGCCGGAGAGCTTGTCGATCAGGTTGTCGCGGCTGCCCTTGACTAGGCCGGCCGCTTCCTTGAGTTGTTCTTCTGCCGCATTGAGGTAGGCCAGGGCCGCAGCACCGGTGATCGCTTCAATACGACGTACGCCGGAAGCCACGCCGCCTTCGCTGATGATTTTCAGCAGGCCGATGTCGCCGGTACGGCTGGCGTGAATACCACCACACAGCTCCACCGAGAAGCTGCCGCCCATGCTCAATACGCGCACTTCGTCGCCGTACTTCTCGCCAAACAGCGCCATGGCGCCTTTCTTCCTGGCGCTCTCGATATCGGTTTCTTCGGTTTCCACCGGGGTGTTCTTGCGAATCTCGGCGTTGACGATGTCTTCCAGGGCCTTCAACTGCTCAGGCTTGATCGCCTCGAAATGACTGAAGTCAAAACGCAGGCGCTGGCTATCGACCAACGAACCCTTCTGTTGCACATGCTCACCCAGCACCTGACGCAACGCAGCGTGCAGCAAGTGAGTGGCAGAATGGTTCAAGGCAGTTGCATGCCGTACGTCGGCATCTACCTGAGTGTCCACCGGGGCGCCGACGGTCAGGTTGCCCAGCACCAGCACGCCGTGATGCAGGAACGCACCGCCGGTCTTGGTGGTGTCGCGCACTTCAAAACGACCGGAGGTGGAGCTCAGGAAACCACAGTCGCCAACCTGGCCACCGGATTCAGCGTAGAACGGGGTCTGGTCGAGGACCACAACGCCCTCGTCACCTTCGTTCAGCACGTCGACCGACTTGCCATCCTTATAGATAGCCACGATCTTGGCCGAGCCAACGGTGGCTTCGTAACCAATGAACGAAGTCGCCACATCAACCTTTACCAGGGTGTTGTAGTCCAGGCCAAAGGAGCTGGCGGAACGGGCACGGACGCGCTGGGCTTCCATCTCACGCTCAAACCCGGCCTCGTCGATGGTCAGCTCGCGTTCGCGGGCGATGTCGGCGGTCAGGTCCATCGGGAAACCGTAGGTGTCGTACAGCTTGAACACGACGTCGCCCGGCACCACGGTGCCCTTGAGCTCGACCAGGTCCTGCTCGAGGATCTTCAGGCCGTGCTCCAGGGTCTTGGAGAACTGCTCTTCTTCAGCCTTGAGCACGCGCTCGATGTTGGCTTGCTGCTGCTTGAGTTCCGGGAAGGCATCGCCCATCTCGGCCACCAGCGCGGCAACGATCTTGTAGAAGAAGCTGCCGGTGGCGCCCAGCTTGTTACCGTGACGGCAGGCGCGACGGATGATGCGGCGCAGCACATAGCCACGGCCTTCGTTCGACGGCAGCACGCCATCGGCGATCAGGAAGCCGCAGGAACGGATGTGATCCGAGACCACCTTGAGCGACGACTGGTTGTCGTTGGCACAGCCAATGGCCGCGGCCGAAGCGCTCAGCAGGTTGGTGAACAGGTCGATCTCGTAGTTGGAGTGAACGTGCTGCATCACCGCACTGATCCGCTCCAGGCCCATGCCGGTGTCCACCGACGGCGCTGGCAACGGATGCAACACGCCATCGGCGGTGCGGTTGAACTGCATGAACACGTTGTTCCAGATTTCGATGTAGCGGTCGCCGTCTTCTTCCGGCGAGCCCGGTGGGCCACCCCAGATGTCGGCGCCGTGATCGTAGAAAATCTCGGTGCACGGGCCGCACGGGCCGGTATCGCCCATGGTCCAGAAGTTGTCGGACGCGTAAGGCGCGCCCTTGTTGTCGCCGATGCGAATCATGCGCTCGACCGGCACCCCGATTTGCTGGGTCCAGATGTCGTAGGCTTCGTCATCGGTGGCGTAGACGGTCACCCAGAGTTTTTCCTTCGGCAGCTTCAGCACGCCGGTCAAGAAGGTCCAGGCAAAGGTGATCGCGTCTTTCTTGAAATAGTCGCCGAAGCTGAAGTTACCCAGCATCTCGAAGAATGTGTGGTGGCGGGCGGTGTAGCCCACGTTTTCCAGGTCGCTGTTCTTGCCGCCGGCGCGTACGCACTTCTGGCTGCTGGTGGCGCGGGTGTAGGCGCGCTTTTCCTGGCCCAGGAAGCAGTCCTTGAACTGGTTCATCCCCGCGTTGGTGAACAGCAGGGTTGGGTCATTGCCTGGGATCAAGGAGCTGGAGGCGACACGGGTGTGACCTTGCTCTTCGAAGAAGCGAAGGAAGGCTTCACGGATTTCTGCGCTTTTCATTAGGTTCTTCCACGGAGGCTGCGGCCAAAGGCCAGTGCTAAACGTCATCAGACGGAGCGACGGCAAAGGGCCGCATTATATCGGCCCTTTGCCCGTGGTACAGCGTGTTTATGTGATAGAAACAGTCAATTAGACGGTCTGCACTGTCATTTCCGGGAAAACTCGACAAATGTCGCGAGCACTTGCTCGATCTGCGCCCGGCTGACGTCCAGGTGCGTGACCATGCGCAGGCGCGGCGCCGCGCTCAACTTGATCCCGCGCTCGGCAGCAAACGCCTTCAAGGCCTGGGCTCGATCACCGATGTCGACGTAGACCATATTGGTCTGCACCGGCTCCACCGTATAACCCGCCTTGCGCAGTTCATCCCCCAGCCATTGGGCATTGGCGTGGTCGTCGGCCAGGCGCTGCACCTGGTGATCCAGGGCGTACAGCCCCGCCGCCGCCAGCGAACCGGCCTGGCGCATGCCGCCACCGACCATCTTGCGCAAACGACGGGCCTTGGCGATCAATGCCGTGGAGCCGCACAGCACCGAGCCGATCGGCGCGCCCAGGCCCTTGGACAGGCACACCGACACCGAATCGAAGTGCCGGGCGATCTCCCGTGCATCCACACCCAGCTTGACCGCCGCGTTGTAGAGCCGCGCGCCGTCCAGGTGCAAGGCCAGTCCGTGTTCCCGGGTAAAGGCTCGCGCCGCCGCCAGGTATTGCAGCGGCAGGACCTTGCCCTGCATGGTGTTTTCCAGCGCCAGCAAGCGGGTGCGGGCGAAGTGGAAGTCGTCCGGCTTGATCGCCGCCAGCACGTGCTCCAGGTTCAGGGAACCGTCGGCCTGCACTTCCAGGGGTTGTGGCTGGATCGAGCCGAGAACCGCCGCGCCGCCGCCTTCGTATTTGTAGGTGTGGGCCTGCTGACCGACGATGTATTCCTCGCCACGCTCACAGTGCGCCATCAATGCCAGCAGGTTGCTCATGGTGCCGGTGGGCACGAACAACGCGGCGGCAAAACCCAGGCGCCTGGCCAGTTCGGCTTCCAGGCGATTGACGCTCGGGTCCTCGCCGTAGACGTCGTCGCCGCTGGCGGCCGTGGCCATCGCCTCGAGCATGCCAGGGGTCGGTTGGGTCACTGTGTCGCTGCGCAGGTCAATCACGTTCATCAAACTAGCCTCTAGCGGATTGGAGCGTTTCTTGTGTTGACGATTACTGCGGGCAAACCCGCGGAATATCAAGCCCCGTGCTTGCACAATCGAATACCAACCAAACAAACCGATATAGGTTATCGATAAACCAACCGTGCAGTTTCTGAAAAACCATGATAAAAACTCTCCGCCGCCAGGGTTCTGGCGGCAACGTTCTCAGGGCGGGGTGTAATTCCCCACCGGCGGTAATTGCACGCAACGTGCATAGCCCGCGAGCGCTTGGTGCCTCGAACTGCCTCGGCAGGACGGCGACAAGGTCAGCAGACCCGGTGTGATCCCGGGGCCGACGGTCATAGTCCGGATGAAGAGAGAACGGGATTGGCACCTAAGGGCCGCGCTGACGTCATGTTCACATGAGCCCGCTGTGCGTACCCTTAAATCCCATTCGATTCATAACGCCCTGTTTTTTTCTTAAACAGGAGTCAGAACATGCAACCCACCGCAATCGACAGCAAAAGCAAAAACCATCACGGCGAGCGCGTCGCGTTTATCCAGGCCTGCTGGCACAAGGATATTGTCGACCAATCCCGTAAAGGTTTCCTCGCCGAAATGATCGCCCAGGGCTACCAGGAATCGGACATCGATTTCTTCGAAGTCGGCGGCGCCTTTGAAATGCCCCTGCACGCCAAGCTGCTGGCCAAGTCCGGCCGTTATGCCGGTATCGTCGCGGCCGCCCTGGTGGTGGACGGCGGGATCTACCGTCACGAGTTCGTGGCCCAGTCCGTGGTCAGCGGCCTGATGCAGGTCCAGCTGGAAACCGAAGTGCCGGTGTTCTCGGTATCCCTGACCCCGCACCACTTCCACGCGGGCAGCGAGCACCATACGTTCTTCTATGAGCACTTCGTGCACAAGGGCCAGGAAGCGGCACGCACCTGCGCCGACACCCTGCACAAGGTTCGCGCACTGCGTCGCAATGAGCCACGTGCTCTCGCGGTTTAAGCAACACTGCAAAGCAAATGTGGGAGCGGGCTTGCTCGCGAAAGCGGAGTGTCGGTCAATACATGTCTGACTGATACACCGCCTTCGCGAGCAAGCCCGCTCCCACATTTGACCGAGTCAGTCTCGGGATTCAGGCCAGGCCGGCATCCGTGGTCGGCACAATCAATATCCCTGCTCGCAAGCCATTCTTGACCTTCGGGTTCGGGAAGATGATGCGTGCGCCCTCCTCCTCGATCACCCAGCGGGTCTTGGCAATGTCCTCGGCCAGCAGATAACCCTTCTCCAACTCCGAAAAGTTTTCCACGTCCGCCGGCAAATGCAGGACGAAGGTATCGCTGTGCTTGATCACTTCCCGGGAGACGCTGAACAGCTGCAGGCCATCCAGGCTCTCGGTGGCCGGCTCGTTACCCTCGATGATCTGCGTGAGGCGGGTTTCCAGGCGCGATACGTCCACGCCCTGGTTCTGCCCGAACGGCCGGGCCTTGCCCAACTCCAGGGTGAAGGACTCGGCCTCCAGCTGCTCATAGGTAAACGCCGTGAAGGTGATCGACGTCTTGTTCTGCAACAGCACCGCCTCCAGGCCCGCGGCTCGCAGGCGCGCCAGTTCACGACGTGAATGCTGGCGACCGTCCTTCCACGGGTACAGTGCGAACTGCTCGATCTTCGAGCCACGGATGGCGGTGTGCAGGTCGTAGTGCAAACGGCTACGCCCAGGCACGCTGAAGAAGGTGCGGGCCAACTGTTCAAGCTCGGCGGCGCGCATGGCTTCAGGGCCGATGTTTTGTTCATGACGGCCATTGAACAGCCGGTTGACGTCCAGTTCGAGGTAACGCTCGCCACGGCGCATGGCCTCGGGGTTGCCGAACAGGAACAGGATACGGGTACGGGGCTTGATCTCCCCACGGGCAATGCCCTGCAGCAAGCGATCGGCCAATTCGATTGGCGCGGTTTCGTTGCCATGGATGCCGGACGACAGCAGTACGTCGCAGCCGTTGTCCCGCGCCTCAGGAGGCCGCACTTCCAGCGCGCCCTCACTGAGCCAGCGCAGTTGCACGCCGTCGACAGTCAGTTGAATTTTTTGCGCCGGTTCGCGACCGGCGAGGGTCAGTTCAAGCAGTTTGCCGAGGGCGAGCATACGCAGCTTCCTTAGTGGTTGCAGCCAGGACCGTGGACGTGATCGTCGTCATCACCTTCAACGTCGGCCGGTTCCATTTCCAGTTGCAGGCTCATCAGGTTGGTGGCCAATGGGCGCATCAGCAGGTTGGCGTATTCCGCGTCGCCTTCTTCCACGTCCACGCCGATCAGCAGTTGGCCACGGCCGTCGTGCTGGATCCAGATCTCCTTGCCCTGCCACACCACGGCGACGCGGGTGCAGGAAGTTTCCAGCTGGGTGCCGTCGGTGTCTTCAAGGATCAGTTTCAGGGTGTCGGTGGTCATAAATAGTTCTCAGCCGTGCGGCGTTAATTGATCTGGAAAGGATAAACCGAGCCCAGTTTAAGGATTTGCGTCAGTTCATCCAGTGCCGTCCGGCACTCAAGCAGCAATTGCGGGTCAGCCAGGTCGGTTTCCCGCAGGCTGTCGCGGTAGTGCTTGTCGACCCATTGGGTCAGCGTGTCGTACAACGGCGCCGTCATGATAACCCCTGGGTTGACCGCCGCCAGTTCGGTTTCATTCAGGGCTACACGCAAGCGCAGGCACGCCGGGCCACCGCCGTTCTGCATGCTTTGCTTGAGGTCGAAGACTTTGACTTCACGGATCAGCCCGCCGGAGGACGTCAGGCCTTGCAGGTACTGCCAGACACGCTCGTTGGCGCGGCATTCTTCCGGCACGATCAGCAGCATCGAACCGTCGGCGCGGGTCAGCAGCTGGCTGTTGAACAGGTAGGAACGCACCGCGTCTTCAACCCCCACCTGGGCCCGTGGCACGCAGATCGACTGGAAATTGCCGCCGAGCTTGCCGAGCTTGCCCTGCAATTCACCGAGCATCTGATCGGTATTGAGGAACGCATCCTCGTGATAGAACAGCACCTCGCCATTGCCCACCGCGATCACATCGTTGTGGAACACACCGGCATCGATCACCGCCGGGTTCTGCTGGGCGTAGACCACGCCGTCATCCCGCAGGCCGTGCAGGCGCGCGACCGCCTGGGAAGCTTCAAGAGTCTGGCGTGCCGGGTACTTTTGCGGCGCCGGGTAGCGGGTGTCGAACGCGCTGCGGCCGAACACGAAAAACTCTACGCCCGCCTCGCCATAGTCCCGGCAGAAACGCGTGTGGTTGGCCGCGCCTTCGTCACCGAACTGCGCCACCGCCGGTAATGCGGCGTGGTGGGCGAAGTGCTTCTGGTCAGCGAACATCGCCCCCAGCACGCGGCTGGTGGTCGGGTGTTCGATGCTGCGGTGGTATTTGCAGTTGAGGTTGGCGGCGGTGAAATGCACGCGGCCGTCAAAGGTGTCGGCGCTCGGGCTGACGGTCGCGGCATTGGCCACCCACATGCTCGACGCCGAGCAACTGGCAACCAGCAGCGGCATGGCTTGCTTGGCGGCCTGCTGGATGACTTGTGCGTCGGTGCCGGCAAAACCGAGGTTGCGCAAGGCGGCCACATCCGGACGTTCCTGGGGCGCCAGCACACCTTGCACAAAGCCCATTTCCATCAGGGCCTTCATCTTCGCCAAGCCTTGCAGCGCCGCTTCCTTCGGGTTGGAGGACTGCTGGCTGTTGCTTTGGGACGCGACGTTGCCGTAGGACAAGCCGCCGTAGTTATGGGTCGGCCCCACTAGACCGTCAAAATTGACTTCACAGGATTTCATCGGCGAGGCTCCACGAACATCTGTATTTTTATAGGCATCAAATTACTTGAACACACCACAAATCAAGTGTGGGAGCGGGCTTGCTCGCGAAAGCGGTGGTTCAGTCGCCTGAAATGTTGAATGACACACCGCCTTCGCGAGCAAGCCCGCTCCCACATTTAGATCAGCGTCACACCCGGGGTTAACGTCGCCGGTAACACCAGGCTCGGGGTCTCAAGGGAGGCCACCGGGTACGCGCAATAGTCCGCCGCGTAATAGGCGCTGGCGCGATGGTTGCCCGAAGCCCCTACCCCGCCAAATGGCGCGCTGCTCGCAGCACCCGTCAGCTGTTTGTTCCAGTTGACGATCCCGGCACGGCTTTCCAGCCAGAACTGCTGGTAACGCGCCTCGGAATCCGACAGCAACCCGGCCGCCAAGCCGTATTGAGTGTTGTTGGCCTCGGCAATCGCCGCCTCGAAATCAGCGTAGCGGATCACTTGCAGCAGTGGGCCGAACAGCTCTTCGTCAGCGCGTTCCGTAACCTCGGTCACATCGATAATCCCCGGCGTCAGCAACGCAGCCTGGGCCTGGGGTTGAGTCATTTCCAACAGCGCCACGGCGCCATTGGCCAACAGCAATTCCTGGGCATCCATCAACGCCTTGGCAGCACCGAGGGAAATCACCGAGCCCATGAACGGCGCCGGCGTTTGGTCAAATGCGCCGACTTCGATGGTCGAGCTCACCGCCACCAGGCGTGCGAGCAACGCATCGCCCCAGGCGCCTTCCGGCACCAGCAGGCGACGGGCACAGGTGCAACGCTGGCCAGCGGAGATAAACGCCGACTGGATAATGGTGTACACGGCCGCATCCACATCGGCCACTTCGTCCACCACCAGCGGGTTGTTGCCGCCCATTTCCAGCGCGAGGATCTTGTCCGGGCGCCCGGCGAATTGCTGGTGCAGATGGTTGCCGGTGCGGCTGGAGCCGGTGAAGAACAGACCGTCGATGCCCGGATTCGCCGCCAGGGCGATCCCGGTTTCCCGTGCGCCTTGCAGCAGGTTCAACACGCCCGCCGGCAGGCCGGCGTCGATCCAGCATTGCACGGTCAGCTCGGCGACTTTCGGGGTCAGCTCGCTCGGCTTGAACAGCACGGTGTTACCCGCCAGCAAGGCCGGCACGATATGCCCGTTAGGCAAGTGACCCGGGAAGTTGTAAGGGCCAAACACCGCCACTACACCGTGGGGCTTGTGGCGCAACACGGCAGTGGCGTCGCCCAATGGGCCGCTCTTCTCGCCGGTACGCTCGCGGTAGCTTTGCACCGAGATCGCGACCTTGTTGACCATGCTGGTGACTTCAGTCGCCGATTCCCACAAAGGCTTGCCGGTTTCCTCACCGATGCAGCGGGCGAGTTCGTCAGCACGACTCTTCAGGTTGGCGGCGAAGGCTTCCAGCACGCTCAGGCGCTCTTCCAACGAACGCTTGGCCCAGGCCGGAAACGCCTGGCGTGCGGCCTGGACGGCGGACTCGACCTGCTCGGCGGTGGCGCCATTACCCGACCACACCACCTGCTGGGTCACCGGGTTCAGCGACTCAAACACTTCACCCTGGCCAGCCAGCCATTCACCTGCGATGTATAGCGAATTCATTATTTCGACTCCCGGGCAGCGGACAACGGTACGGCACGCACTTGATCACCGGCGATCAGTTGCAGGCGCTTGGCGGTCTGTTGATCGACCACCAGGGTGCCCGCAGCCAACCGCGCCGGCGCGGCGGTGATGCGGCAATCTTCACGTTTGCGGTTATGGATCAGGAACGGCGTGGCGTCGTCGCCCGGCGTACCAATCGCCAGCACCAGCGCTTCGCTGTCGCGCACGGCGCGGATCTTGGTGGTTTCACACTCCACCGCCGGGCCCGCGTCGAAGATGTCGACGTAGCCCTGGTAGCTGAAACCTTCGCTCTTGAGCATGCTCAAGGCCGGCTCGGTGTCGGTGTGGACCTTGCCGATCACGTTGCGCGCGTCCTCAGACAGGAAGCAGGTGTACAGCGGAAACTTCGGCATCAGCTCGGCGATAAACGCCTTGTTGCCCACGCCAGTGAGGTAGTCGGCCTGGCTGAATTCCATCTTGAAAAAGTGCCGGCCCAGGCTTTCCCAGAACGGCGAGCGCCCGGCTTCGTCGGACATGCCGCGCATCTCGGCGATGATCTTGTTGCCGAACAGCTGCGGGAATTCCGCGATAAACAGCATGCGCGCCTTGGCCAGCATGCGGCCGTTAAGGCCGTTGCGGTAATCGGCGTGCAGGAACAACGAGCACAGCTCGGAGTTGCCGGTCAGGTCGTTGGCCAGAAACAGCGTCGGGATTTCACGGTAGATGTTCAGCTCCTGGGAGGCGCTGACCGTCAGGCCGACCCGGAAGTTGTACCAGGGCTCGCGCAGGCCGACTGCACCGGCGATGGCGGAAATCCCCACCACGCGGCCTTCGTCGTTTTCCAGCACGAACAGGTAGTCCGCATCACCGCGCCCGGCTTCGCCGCGAAAGGTCTTTTCAGCCCAGCCGACCCGATGGGTCAGGCGCTCTTCGTTGGCCGGCAAGGTGGTGAGGCCGGTGCCGGTGCTGCGCGCCAGATCAATCAGGGCCGGTAAATCGCTGCTGCGTACGGGACGAACGATCATGCTATCTCCTCAAACGGGCCGCCTTGCAAGCCACCCGCGAAACTCATTCTTAAACCGCTACCAGTCGAACGCTGGCACCTTCGCCGACGCCCAGGGCTTCGGCGGTTTCCAGGTCCAGGGTCACTGGCTTGCCCGGCGCGTAGTCCAGCTCCAGCATCACCGCGCGGTAATCCTGCAACTGGCCGTTGCTCACCAGGTACTGGCGGCCGACACCCTTGACCATCTCACCGATCTTCACCGGCACCACACGGCTCTGGGCGATCGAGCGAATGCCCGAGACGCGCGCATGCAGGGTTGGGCCGCCGTCGAAGATGTCGATGTAATGGTCGGTCTCGAAGCCTTCGCGCATCAGGATGTCGAAGGTGATCTGCGCCCGCGGGTGCACCTGGCCCATGGCTTCCTGGGCTTCGTCGGGCAACAGCGGCACGTAGATCGGATAGTGCGGCATCAGTTCGGCGAGAAAGGTCCGGCTCTTCAACCCGCACAGGCGCTCGGCAGCGGCGTAGTTGAGGTCGAAGAAGTTGCGGCCGATGGCGTCCCAGAACGGCGAATCACCGTTCTCGTCGCTGTAGCCCACAATCTCGGTGACCACCGAATCGGCGAAGCGCTCCGGGTGGCCGGCCACGAACAGCAGGCGGCCACGGGAGTTGAGCTCCGACCACGGCGAACCCACCAGCTCCGGCACCACGTAGAAGCTGGTCAGGAGGCTGTTGCCGGTGAGGTCATGGCACTGCGAGAGCACGTGGATCTTGTTGTGGATCTTCAGCTCGCGGGAAGCGTGCACGAAGGTTTCGTTGCGGAAGCTGTAGAACGGTTCCGAGTAGCCGGCCGAGGCAACGATGGCCGAACAGCCCACCAGCTTGCCGGCGTCGGTGTCTTCCAGGACGAAGAAATAGCTTTCTTCACCGTTGAAGCTGACCTCGGCGGCGAAGGACGCTTCGCTCGCAGCGATCTTGTCGCTCAGGCGTTCGACATCATCCGGCAAGGAGGTGACACCAATCGGGCTGTCCGCAGCCAGACGCTGTACCTCGCCCAGATCAGCCATTTGCGCGGGGCGCATCACCAGCATGGTGTCACTCCTTAACTCGAAAAACTCACAGGAAAAAATGCCGGACACGATCTTGAAATCAGTGAGGTCAAGTGTGGGAGCGGGCTTGCTCGCGAAAGCGGTGTGTCATTCAACATTTCAGGTGACTGAGCCACTGCATTCGCGAGCAAGCCCGCTCCCACATTTGATCTTCACAGCTTCAACTAAAGAGTCCGGCATACAAAATTTGTGTTGGGCGCCCGACTCGCCGGGCACCCAACGGTCCATCAGGCTTGCGTCAGCTTTTTCACCGCACGTTCGAAGCGGTCCAGACCTTCCTGGATATCGGCATCTTCCACCACCAGGCTCGGGGCGAAACGCACCACATCCGGGCCGGCTTGCAGGATCATCAAGCCTTCGCGCTCGGCGGCGTTGAAGATGTCCTTGGCCTTGCCTTTCCAGGCATCGCTCAGCACGCAACCGAGCAACAGGCCCAGGCCACGCACTTCGGTGAAGATGCCGTATTGCTGGCCAATCTTCTCCAGACGGGAAACGAACAAGTCGTGCTTGGCGTTAACGCCGGCCAGCACTTCTGGCGTGTTGATCACGTCGATCACCGCTTCCGCCACCGCGCACGCCAGCGGGTTGCCGCCGTAGGTGGTGCCGTGGGTGCCGACCACCAGGTGCTTGGCCAGGTCTTCGCGAGTCAGCATGGCGGCGATCGGGAAACCGCCGCCCAGGCTCTTGGCGCTGGTGAGGATGTCCGGCACGACGCCGTAATGCTGATAGGCGAACAACTCGCCGCTGCGGCCCATGCCGGTTTGCACTTCGTCGAACACCAGCAGCGCGTTGTTCGCGTCGCACAGGTCGCGGGCACCTTGCAGGTACGACAGTTCTGCCGGCAGCACGCCGCCTTCGCCCTGGATCGGCTCCAGCACCACGGCGCAGGTCTTGTCCGAGACGGCGGCTTTCAGCGCCTCCAGATCGTTGTAAGGCACGTGGGTGATGCCGACGATCTTCGGACCGAAGCCGTCGGAGTACTTCGACTGGCCACCCACGTTCACGGTGAACAGGGTACGGCCGTGGAAGCTGTTCAGCGCGGCGATGATTTCGTATTTCTCGGTGCCGAAGCGGTCGAACGCGACACGACGGGCCAACTTGAAGGCGGCCTCGTTGGCTTCGGCGCCGGAGTTGCAGAAGAACACACGCTCGGCAAACGTGGCGTCGATCAGCTTATGGGCCAGGCGCAGGGCCGGCTCATTGGTGAAGACGTTGGACACGTGCCACAGCTTGTTGGCCTGTTCGGTCAGTGCACCGACCAGCGCCGGGTGGGCGTGGCCCAATACGTTGACCGCGATGCCGCCGGCAAAGTCGATCAGCTCTCGGCCCGCCTGGTCCCATACGCGCGAACCTGCGCCACGCACGGGGATGAAAGCGGCAGGTGCGTAGTTGGGAACCATGACCTGGTCGAAATCGGCACGTTGCACCGGGGCTTGCTCAACGGACATCGGAGTCTCCTGAAGAGGAACGCCTGCCTGAAACTGGCGGGCGATGCAGGGATTGTAAGGACAGTTTTCAGCGCGGCCTTGCCGCCAAGCGACAACTTCTTATAGCGCCAACCCGCGATTTTCGCGGGTTTACGCCAATGCGACAAATAGCATCGCAATGGCGCAGTTTAAACCGCCCGGGCCGGTTTTGGGCGGTCGGTGAGGCACAACTATCCAATGCCGTCGCCGATGGCCGTTTTGGTCTGCTGTTGATCTCATCCGCGCACAGGAACAGCGCCATGTCTGGAGATGCCGGCCGAGCATTGATGCCTAGCCGCGCTCGGACGGCACCGACGACAATTCGAACGGGCTGCTGCTGCGGCGCTGATTGCGGTCTTCACGAGGGGTGGCGCCGAAGAAGTTGCGGTAGGCGCTGGAGAAGTGCGGCCCCGAGGAGAAGCCGCAGGACAGGCCGATCTGGATGATCGACTTGCTGGTTTGCATGAGCATCTGGCGGGCCTTGTTCAGGCGCAGTTCCAGGTAGTACTGGCTGGGGACGCGATTGAGGTATTGCTTGAAGATCCGCTCGAGCTGTCGTCGGGATACGCACACGTGCTGGGCGATTTCGTCGGTGGTCAGCGGTTCTTCAATGTTGGCTTCCATCAGCAACACGGCCTGGGTCAGCTTTGGATGGCTGGAGCCCAGGCGGTTTTGCAGTGGGATGCGCTGGCGCTCGCCGCCCTCACGGATGCGCTCTACCACCAGCTCTTCCGAGACTGCCCCGGCCAGTTCGGCGCCGTGGTCACGGGCCAGCACCGCCAGTAGCAGGTCGAGTACCGACATGCCACCGCAGGCGGTCAGGCGGTCACGGTCCCAGTCGAACAGATGGCTGGTGGCGATCACCTTGGGGAAACGCTCGGCGAAATCGTCCTGCCAGCGCCAGTGCACAGCGGCGCGATAGCCGTCGAGCAGACCGAGTTGGGCCAACGGATACACACCGGCCGACAGGCCGCCGATCACACACCCGGCACGCACCAGTTGCTTGAGGGCGGTGCTGAGCTGGGAGGCGATGACGGTCGGTGGCTCATCGGCCAGCAGGAACAGCTTTTGGAAACCTTCCAGCTTGCCAGCCCAGGGCTCACCCGGCAGTTGCCAGGCGCCGTCGATTGGCGGTTCGGCCTGCAAAAACGAGAGTTCGTACACCACGTCCGGATGCACCCGCTGAGCAACGCGCAAGGCCTCCTCAGCCAGCGCAAGCGTCAGTGCTTTAGTGCTGGGCCAAATCAGGAAACCAATTCGATGGGCAGTCATGGAGTGCTATCCGAAGCGAGTAACAGTAATGAAGACAAAGGCCAATGCTAGCCGGTAAACCAACACAAATCTCTAAAGCGGGTGAAGATCCAAATGTGGGAGCGGGCTTGCTCGCGAATGCGGTGGATCAGTCACCGGATGTATCAACTGATACACCGCTTTCGCGAGCAAGCCCGCTCCCACAGGGGATTGGGCAACCTCAGGATTGTGAAGCTTGCACTAATTCAGTGCATAAAAGCAGTTCTGTTTACTTCAAGCTGCCGGAAAGAAACTGCTGCAAACGCTCGGACTGTGGGTTGACCAGCACTTCGCGCGGGTTGCCACGCTCTTCGACGATGCCCTTGTGCAGGAACACCAGTTGGTTGGAGACTTCACGGGCAAAGCCCATTTCGTGGGTCACCACCACCATGGTCCGGCCTTCCTGGGCCAGGTCCTGCATCACCTTCAGCACTTCGCCCACCAGCTCCGGGTCGAGGGCCGAAGTGGGTTCGTCGAACAGCATCACCTCAGGCTCCATCGCCAGGGCACGGGCAATCGCCACGCGCTGCTGTTCACCGCCGGACATGTGGCCAGGGAACGCATCCTTACGATGGCCCACGCCGACTTTGGCCAGGTAGTGCTCGGCCTTTTCCCGGGCGTCTTTTTTCGACATGCCCAGAACGTGCACCGGTGCTTCCATGACGTTTTCCAGCGCGGTCATGTGGGACCACAGGTTGAAGTGCTGGAACACCATCGACAGTCGCGAACGCATGCGTTGCAGCTGTTTCGGGTCTGCAGCCTTCATGGCGCCGTCTTTGTTGGCCACCAGTTTCAGCTCTTCGTTATTGAGCAGAATCTTGCCGGCGTGGGGCTGCTCCAGCAGGTTGATGCAGCGCAAAAAGGTACTTTTGCCCGAGCCACTGGACCCGATGATGCTGATCACATCACCGGCCGCGGCGGCCAGGGACACACCTTTGAGCACTTCATGACTGCCATAGCGTTTATGCAGGTCTTGGACTTCAAGTTTGTACATGCGGTCGGTTCTCACAAAAACAGTTGGTCAGTCGTTGAGCAAGCGCCCGTGCCGCAGCGCTTCGCGCCCCGCCACCTTGGCCAGCCAGAAACCCGCTTGGGCATAACGTAGCCGTTCAACGGCAAACAGCACCCCAGGCGTGCCCGCGCAAACAATGCTCACGCGGTCGGACAAGGGATCGATCACTTCAAATATCGGGTCGCCGGCTTCGACTACGTCACCGGCTTTACGCAGGTAGCTGATCACGCCGGCGTGGGGCGCGAACAACAACTCGGTGCCTTCGAAGGGCAGGCCTTCGCAGGGCTCGTGCTGCGGCGCGGGCCATTCACCACGGATCAGGCCTTGCTCGGCGAGGAACGCCAGGATGCCTTCAGCGTGGAAAATCGCTTCGTCACGGCCAGTATCGGCCTGGCCACCCAGCTCCAGAGTCGTCGCCAGGCACGCCAGGGGAATCTGCGCCTCGGGGAACGCCCGGGACAGCCGCAGCCACGGTAGCGAGCAGGCTTCGTCAAACGAACTGCCGCCGGAATCTTCCGCCAGCAGGCCGACCTTCACATTCAGGTGCGCCGACAGCGAACGCCACTGCGGCCAGTGTTGCGGCAGCGCGTACATGTGCAACGCGGCTTCGGCGTCGCAATGCAGGTCGAGGACCACGTCGGCGGTGCAGGCATGGCTCAGCAACACCCGCTGCATGCCTTGCAACTGGCTGCTCGGCGCCGGCAACGCATTGAGCGCATCGCTCATGGCCTGGCGGATCAAGCGCACATTGGCGTGAGGATCATCCCCCAGCTTGCCGTTGAGCAACTCGGTAACCGGCTCGCTCAACTCAACGAAGTCGCGGTTGAAGTTCTTGCCGCTGCCGATCTCGAAACGGCCCTGGTGACTGCCTTGCAGCAGTTGCCCCAGGCCCATCGGATTGGCGACGGGAACCAGCTCGATCACGCCGTTGAGGGCGCCTTGCTGTTCCAGTTCCGTCAGGCGCTTTTTCAGCTCCCAGGCGGCGCGCATGCCGGGCAATTCATCCGCGTGCAGGCTGGCCTGGATATAAGCCTTGCGCTCGCCGCTGCCGAAACGAAACACCGTCAGCTGGCGTTCGCAGCCCAGGTGACCCCAGGGCAACAGGTGATCGATACGTTCCATATCAATGCTTCCGTGGAGCCAGGTAGCTCAGCCAGCGGCCTTCGGCCAACTTGAACAGGCGCACCAGGATGAAGGTCAGGCACAGGTAGAACGCACCCGCAGTGATATAGGCTTCGAACGGCAAGTAGTACTGGGCGTTCACCGTGCGCGCGGCACCGGTGATGTCGATCAGGGTGACGATGGAGGCCAGGCTCGTGGTCTGGAGCATCATGATCACTTCGTTGCTGTATTGCGGCAGCGCCCGGCGCAGGGCCGATGGCAGCAGGATCCGGCGATACAGCTTGTAGCGCGACATGCCCATGGCCTTGGCTGCCTCGATCTCGCCATGGGGCGTGGCCTTGAGGCTGCCGGCGATGATTTCAGCGGTGTAGGCGCTGGTGTTCACGGCAAACGCCAGGCACGCACAGAAGGTCGCACTGGACAGCAGTGGCCACAGGAAGCTTTCACGCACCGCTTCGAACTGGGCCAGGCCGTAGTAGATCAAGAACAGCTGCACCAGCATCGGCGTGCCGCGAATCACATAGGTGTACAGCCAGGCAACACCGTTGACGATCGGCTGCTTGGACACGCGCATCAGGCCCAGGGGCAAGGCCGCGAGCAAACCGAAGAACAGCGAAATGGCCAGCAGTTTCAGGGTGGTCAGCAAGCCGCCGAGGTACAGCGGCATGGCCTCCCAGATGACGTTGTAGTCGAAGATCATAGATCAGCCGCCTTTACGCCTACGGAGTAGCGCTTCTCAAGATGACGCAGGGCCAGCAACGACACGCTGGTGATCACCAGGTACATCGCCGCCACTGCGAGGAAGAAGGTAAAAGGTTCGCGGGTGGCGTCTGCCGCCTGCTTGGCCTTGAACATCATGTCTTGCAGGCCCACCACCGAAATCAATGCGGTGGCCTTGGTCAGTACCAGCCAGTTGTTGGTAAACCCGGGGATCGCCAGCCGAATCATCTGCGGCACCATCACCCGGAAAAACACCTGGAACGGGCTCATGCCATACGCCAGGCCGGCTTCGGCCTGGCCCTTGGGAATGGCCATGAAGGCGCCACGGAAGGTTTCCGAAAGGTAGGCGCCAAAGATGAAACCCAGGGTGCCGATACCGGCGGCCAAGGGGTTCAAGTCAATGTAGTCGTTGTAGCCGAGCAACGGCGCAACGCGGTTAAGCAGGTCCTGACCGCCGTAGAAAATCAGCAGGATCAGCACCAGGTCGGGGATCCCGCGGATCACCGTGGAGTACAGGTCGCCCAGCCAGGCCAACCAGCGCACCGGCGAGAGGCGCAACGCGACCCCGATCAGACCCAGAACAATGGCCAGGGCCATGGACGACAAGGCGAGCTGAAGCGTCAACCAAGCGCCATCGAGGATGACAGCCCCGTAGCCTTTCAACATGATTCAGGTCCTCGAAAAGGGGGATGAAAAAATGGCGCAAACTTCAGAGATCCTGGTGCTTGCGCCATTCTGGACAGACAGCTGCGACGGTTTACTTGGCTTCTGGGCCGTAAATGTCGAAGTTGAAGTACTTGTCCTGGATTGCCTTGTACTTGCCGTTGGCACGGATCGCAGCGATTGCAGCGTTGATGCGGTCCAGGTTTTCCTTGTCGCCTTTACGTACCGCGATGCCGATGCCGTCGCCGAAGTACTTGGCGTCGGTGAAGGCCGGGCCGGTGAACGCGTAGCCTTTACCGGCTGGCGTGTCGAGGAAGCCTTCCTGCAACAGGGTGGCGTCGGCCACGGTGCCATCAAGGCGACCGGCTTCTACGTCCAGGTAGATTTCGTTCTGCGAGCTGTAAGGAACAATGGTGGCGCCTTTGGGAGCCAGCACTTCCTTGGCGAAACGGTCGTGGATCGAACCGCGCTGCACGCCGATTTTCTTGCCTTTCAATTCATCCAGGCTGTCGCTGACGGCAGTGCCTTCCTTCAATACCAGACGAGCCGGAGTCAGGTAATAGCGGTTGGTGAAGTCCACGGACTTCTTGCGATCGTCGGTGATGGACATCGAGGACAGGATGGCGTCGATCTTGCGCACTTTCAGCGCCGGGATCAGGCCGTCGAATTCCTGCTCGACCCAGGTGCACTTGACCTGCATCTGCTCACACAGGGCGTTGCCGATGTCGTAGTCAAAACCGACGATGCTGCCATCCGGTGCCTTGGAGGCAAACGGAGGGTAAGCCGCTTCAATACCAATCTTCAGTGGCTTGCCTTCGGCGAAAGCCTGCATGGACAGCACGGACAGCGCCAGGGCGCCCAACAGCACGAGTTTCTTCATCTTGGGACTCCATCGGTATAGGGCAAAACAGCAGTATGAGCCAGGGCCCACGATGCGAATGAGTGAAACCGAATAGCGGTGCTGCGTCCTGCGCCAGTTCAGCATCGGCGACGACGAGCGAGTGATCGGCATTCTAACGACAGGCCGGAAGCCGATATTTCCTCAATGCGACAACAATTTACAGAAGCACCGAGAAAGCGGTTCCAGCACATTGACAGCCTCTTGATTTTATGCAGAGGCAAAAGATATTAAACCTGTTAACGCTGCAAGTTGCGGGCCTATTATTCGCAAACCCTTCTAGCACGGCAAGTGTAGCGTTGGATCTAATTTTTCAGGGCGTCTAAGACGCGGGTTTTCGGGGCAACGGCGTAGCACTTTGCCTCATGTTTGGGCGTGGGGTTACACATTTGCCGGGCTCGGTAACATTCAGAAACTTCCTACAACACAATCCGATATTTATTGGCTTTGTGTAAGTCGCCCCACCGGATGACCAGCCTTGGAATGCAATCTAAATGTGGGAGCGGGCTTGCTCGCGAAGGCGGCGTGTCAGCCAGCACACCACTAACTGATACACCGCCTTCGCGAGCAAGCCCGCTCCCACAGGGGTTATAGGTCGCCTGTCCGATCGCACAAAAAAGCCCCATCCGGCCTACGCCGAATGGGGCTTCGTCCCACAAACCCGCCTTACGCGACGTTCATGGTCTTGTGCGTCTCGATCAAATGCGCCACCACACTCGGATCCGCCAGGGTGGAGATATCGCCCAACCCGTCGTATTCAGCGGTGGCAATCTTGCGCAGGATCCGGCGCATGATTTTCCCCGAACGGGTCTTCGGCAAGCCCGGTGCCCACTGGATCACATCCGGTGAAGCAATCGGCCCGATCTCTTTACGCACCCAGTTTTTCAACTCCAGGCGCAACGCTTCATTCGGCTCTTCGCCGTTTTTCAGCGTGACATACACATAGATGCCCTGGCCCTTGATGTCATGAGGCACACCCACCACCGCCGCTTCCGCGACTTTCGGGTGCGCAACCATGGCGCTCTCAATCTCGGCGGTGCCCATGCGGTGGCCGGAGACGTTCAGCACGTCGTCCACCCGACCGGTGATCCAGTAGTAGCCATCCTCGTCACGGCGCGCACCGTCACCGGTGAAGTACATGCCACGGAAGGTCTTGAAGTAGGTGTCCACAAACCGGTCATGGTCGCCATACAGCGTACGTGCCTGGCCCGGCCACGAATCCAGGATCACCAGGTTACCCTCGGCCACGCCTTCAATCAGGTTGCCGAGGTTATCCACCAGCGCCGGTACCACCCCAAAGAATGGGCGCGCCGCCGAACCCGGCTTGAGCGCATGGGCGCCCGGCAGCGGGCTCATCATGTTGCCGCCGGTCTCGGTCTGCCACCAGGTATCGACGATCGGGCAACGGGATTGGCCGACGTTCTTGTAGTACCAGTCCCACGCTTCCGGGTTAATTGGCTCACCCACCGAACCCAGCAGGCGCAAGCTGCTGCCATCGGCGCCTTCGCAGGCGGCGGTGCCGGAAGCCATCATGGCGCGGATCGCGGTCGGTGCGGTGTAGAGGATGTTCACTTTGTGCTTGTCGACGATCTTCGCCACCCGGGTGATGTCCGGATAGTTCGGCACGCCTTCGAACATCAGCGTGGTCGCGCCGTTGGCCAGTGGGCCATAGACGATATAGGTGTGGCCGGTGACCCAGCCGACGTCGGCGGTGCACCAGTAGATTTCGCCCGGGCGGTAGTCAAACACGCGCTCGTGGGTCAGGGCTGCGTACAACAGGTAGCCGCCGGTGGTGTGCTGCACGCCCTTCGGCTTGCCGGTGGAGCCGGAGGTGTAAAGGATGAACAGCGCTTCTTCGGCGCCCATCTCTTTCGGCGCACACACGGTGCCCGCCACTTTCATCAGGTCTTCGTACCAGATGTCGCGATGCTGGTTCCACTTGATGTTGCCACCGGTGCGCTTGCACACGATGACTTTCTGGATGCTGCTGGTTTCCGGGTTGGTCAGGGCGTCGTCGACGTTGGCCTTCAGGGAAATCTTCTTGCCGGCACGAATGCCTTCGTCGGCGGTGATCACCACCTTGGATTTGCAGTCGATGATCCGACCGGCCAGGGCCTCTGGCGAGAACCCGCCAAACACCACCGAGTGAATCGCACCGATCCGGGCACAGGCCAGCATGGCGACCGCGGCTTCGGGAATCATCGGCATATAGATAGTCACCACGTCGCCGCGGTGCACATCCTGGCCGCGCAGGGCGTTGGCGAACTTGCAGACTTCTTCATGCAGCTCGCGGTAGGTGATGGTGCGGCTTTCGGCAGGGTCGTCGCCCTCCCAGATGATTGCTGGCTGGTCGCCACGCTCGGCGAGGTGGCGGTCCAGGCAGTTGTAGGAAACGTTGAGGGTGCCGTCGGCAAACCATTTGATGTCGACATGGTGATCGTCGAAGGAGGTCTGCTTCACCGTGGTGAAAGGCTTGATCCAGTCAAGGCGCTTGGCTTGCTCGCGCCAGAAACCGTCGGGGTTGACCACCGACTGCTGGTACATGGCCTTGTAGGTCGCCTCATCGGTCAGCGTATTGGCTGCTACTTCGGGGCGAACGGGGTACAGAGAAGCCGCACTCATCTTTCTTACCTCGGTGACATAGTTGTTGTTGTATGGCCCTGTTGTAGCCGGGCCGGACCTATAGAACCATTCGACGATGGTAGTAACAAGCCCCTACAAATTGCCCACCTATCCCCTGGCAGCGCTCTGGCCCGCGGCCCGTGGCGCTTTGCAGGTTTCTGAAAAAACCTTCATTTCGCGATTGTTACAAAAACCACCAATAGTGTTTATCAAAAGCACGGGTATATGAATATAACTCGGACGCCTAAAATCAACCTCGCCATCAAGGCACTGTGATTAACAACGTAACAGCCCCCACGAAGGCAACGTTAATCCGAACTTCCCAATCAAGTTACACACGTGGCCTCACAAGGGCCCCGTGACCCCTTTCGACCGCCAAAAGGTAAATAGTCAAATGAAAGCGTTATTAGTTATGGCCCTTAGCAGCTTGTGCGCCACCGCCGCCCTGGCCGACGAAGCCCCGACTGACGTAGCCAGCCAGAGCACCCCGATTGTTGAGGATTACACTTACAGCACCCATCTGGACGTCGCCAAAGTAGTGTCCATGAGTGAAGTCCCGGATGTATGCCAAGTAGTACCGGTAAAGATGGAATATGAAGACTCACAAGGTCAGCGTCATATTCTTCAATATCAGGTCATGGGTAACGGTTGCTCTAACGGATAATAACTTCGTTAGTTTGAACTGAACCTGATCTTATTCGCCGCAAGAAATCGTTCTTGCGGCAAAGAGCCGGCTTATCCCCTACCGCTTGAATCGAATGCTACGATTGTGGCGCCGCCACCTCACCTGCAAGGCAGGATGCATTCATGCGAGCCAGTTTCGAAAAAATCCCCACCGAGGCGAACACCTCTTGGACCCTGCTGAACAGGCGTCTACCGGAAGCGATTCCGTTTGAATGGCATCACCATCCCGAATACGAACTGACCCTGACCCTCAACAGCCGCGGGCACCGCTATATCAGCAACGATGTGGCGCTGTACGATGACGGCGACCTGGTGCTGGTGGGCCCGAACGTGCCCCATAGCTGGTCTTCCGCCGAGCTGATCGACCCCGCCAAACCGCACATTGCCCTGGTCATCTGGTTTTCCGAGGCCTGGGCGGACTCGCTGGTGCAACTGTTTCCGGAGATGGGGTCGACGCGCGCGCTATTGGCTGCTGCGCGACAGGCGTTGAGTTTCAGTGATGCTACGTCCCGGGCGCTGCGCCCGGTGATCGAAGCCATGGTCGAGCAAGACGCTTCCCAGCGACTGATCTCGTTGCTTACCGTGCTCAACACATTGTCCCGGGATATCGCCGCGCAGCGCATCGCGACGGAAAACGCCGCCCCTCACATCGTTGAAGACGCGCGCATCCGCCGCGTCCTGGACTACCTGCACGGCCACTATGCGCAACCTGTCGGCATTCCCGAGCTGGCGCAAATGGCCTGCGTCAGCGTTTCAGCCTTCCATCGCATGTTCCGCAAACACACACGCTGCACGGCGCTGGACTACATCGCCCGGCTACGCATCGGACATGCTTGCGCTTTATTGATGCGGGGCAACCTGGCGGTCAGCGCGATTTCCGAACAGGTCGGCTATGCCTCCCAGGCGTTGTTCAATCGGCAGTTCAAGGCGCACAAGGGCATGACGCCGTCACAGTTTCGGCTTCAACACGGGCATCACTTTCAATAAGCCGATTCTTCTATACGCCTCGAAACAAACGCCACAATCGTACTGCCAAACGCTGCAAACCAGGCTGCCCCCCAGACGGGCCGAGGTGATTCCATACCTGTATGCACAACAACAATACAGGTCACCCAATGAGCAATTACCACGCCTTCGAATGTGCCGAGCTGCCGGACGACTACAAGCGCAGCATCGTCGCCATGAAAAAGGCCCTGCGCGCGCAGATCGGCGACGTGCCTGCGCTGTTCGCCGAGGTCAGCGAGTTCATCAGGGCTGAAATCGCCTCGATCAAGGCCCAGCAGTCTGCCTGGCCCGAACTCGACTTTGAAACCATCGCCACCGGCCAGGTCACCGAAGCACAACGAGCCCTCATCAAACGCCGGGGCTGCCTGGTGATCCGCAACCACTTCCCCAGGGAACAGGTGCTGGCGTGGGACAAGAGCCTGCTGGACTACCTCGACCACAACCTTTTCGACGAGGTGTATCGCGGCCCGGCTGACAACTTCTTCGGCAACCTCGAAGCCTCACGCCCGGAGATATTCCCCATCTATTGGTCCGACGCCCAGATGCAAGTGCGCCAACACGAACGCATGGGCGCTGCACAGTCGTTCCTGAATCGCCTGTGGACCATCAATTCCCAAGGCCGGCAATGGTTCGACCCAGACATCAATGCGTTGTACCCCGACCGCGTCCGCCGCCGCCCACCCGGCACCACCTCCAAAGGGCTTGGCCCGCACACCGACTCGGGCGCCCTGGAACGCTGGCTGCACCCCGCCTACCTAAAGGTGTTCGACAAGATCTACCGCAACGATTTCAAGTCCTACGACCCCTGGGACGCTGCAAATCGCACAGAAGTCGATGAATACGCCTACAAGGACACGGTGAAATGCTCGGCCTTCCGTACCTTCCAGGGCTGGACCGCACTGTGCGACATGCAGGCCGACCAGGGCGTGCTGCATACCTTGCCGATCCCCAAGGCGATGGCCTACATGCTGCTGCGCCCGCTGCTGGACGACGTCCCCGAAGATGAGTTGTGCGGCGTTGCGCCGGGCAAGGTGCTGCCAGTTTCAGAGAAATGGCATCCGCTGCTGGTCCAGGGCATGACCCCGATTCCGAACGTGCAGGCCGGCGATTCGGTGTGGTGGCACTGCGACGTAATCCACAGCGTCGCCCCCGTCGAAAACCAGCAAGGCTGGGGCAACGTGATGTACGTGCCCGCCGCGCCCATGTGCCCGAAAAACCTGCGGTACGCCAAGGATGTGCTCAGGGCGTTCGAGCAAGGGGCCTCACCGGATGATTTCGCCCGGGAGGACTACGAGAAAGAGTGGAAAGACCGCTTCATGACGCCGCAACTGAACACCCTCGGCCGCAAAGGGCTGGGGCTGGAATAAGCACCGCTCCCCAAAACAACAAAAAGGGTTATCCCACATGAAAATCCCCCATCGCCTTGCCGTTGCCATCTCCCTCGCCAGCCTTTGCACGTTCGCCGCTCACGCAGCCGACAGCAAAGGCACTGTTGAAGTCGTCCACTACTGGACCTCGGGCGGGGAAGCCAAGTCTGTACAGGTGCTGCAACAACTGATCGAGAAAGACGGCTTCATCTGGCAAAACAGTGCCGTGGCCGGCGGCGGTGGCGCTGCTGCCATGACCGTCCTCAAGAGCCGCGCCGTCTCCGGCAACCCGCCCTCTGCCGCGCAGATCAAAGCTCCGGACATTCAGGAGTGGGGCAAGCTGGGCCTGCTGACCAGCGTCGACGACGTCGCCAAGGCCAATCAATGGGACAGCCTGCTGCCCGAAAGCATTGCGCAACTGATGAAATTCGACGGCCACTACGTCGCCGTACCGCTCAACATCCACCGCATCAACTGGTTATGGATCAACCCCGAGGTGCTCAAGAAAGCCGGCGTGTCCAAAGCCCCGGCCACCCTGGAAGAACTCTACGCCGCCGGCGACAAACTCAAGGCCGCCGGCTATATCGCCATCGCCCACGGCGGCCAACCCTGGCAGGACACCACCGTATTTGAAGGCCTGGTGCTCAGCATCCTGGGCGCCGATGGCTTCCAGAAAGCCTTTATCGACAACGACGAAGCCACCTTCACCGGCCCCAAAATGACCGAAGTCTTTGTCGCGCTGCGCAAGTTGAAGACCTACATGGACCCCAATGGCGCAGGTCAGGACTGGAACATGGAAACCGCCAAAGTCATCAATGGCCAGGCCGGCATGCAAATCATGGGGGACTGGGCCAAGAGTGAGTGGACCGCGGCGGGTAAAAAAGCCGGGGCCGATTATGAATGCGTGCCCTTCCCCGGCTCACAAGGCATTTATAGCTACACCATCGACTCACTGGCCATGTTCAAACCGTCCAGTAAAAATGATACGCCGAGCAACAACGCGGCTCGCGACGACCTGGCCAAGATCGCCCTGGAGCCGCAATTCCAGAGCGTGTTCAACCAGAACAAAGGCTCCATCCCGGTGATCAAGGGCCTGGACATGAGCCAGTTCGACAGCTGTGCCCAGGCTTCCGCCAAGGACTTCGCCGAAGCCGAGAACGCCGGCACGCTGGAGCCGAGCATGGCCTTCAACATGTCCACGTCCCAGGCGGTGCAAGGGGCGGTGTTTGATGTGGTCAGCAACTTCATGAGCAATAAAGACGCGGACCCCGCCAAGGCTGGCAAGCAGATGTTTGCCAGCATCAAAGCCGCAGCCCAGTAACCCCCCGCGACCCGTTCTTGCGCCAAACGGCGCAAGAACTTCCAGACCGAATCTGCCCCAGTTCGGCGCGCTGAAACAAACGCCTACCGCCCGTCAAAAAAATCCAAGCCAGGCAAAGCCTTGTAAACCCGGACCTTGGCTGCAAACACCACCATTTTGGCCGCTCACCGAGACCATCCGCCGCAACACAAAGTCGAATTTTTCCCTATAATGCGCGGGTAAATCGGGCCTGCAATATCCCTTTACATGGGGACGAAGAGCCAGACCTGAGGCCCCCGCTGGAGCCAGTAAGCATTGCTCCGCCCCTCAAGCCTCAAGCAGAACACCCGTAACCCTGATTCCGTTTAATGCGTGCGCTAGCTGCAACAAACGATTCCTTAAGATCCACCGCGGCCTTTGGGCCGTGTGAACACCCAACCATCCGGTTTCACACGGGCACCTTAGAGCCCTCACGCAGGAGACGACACGTCATGCTGAGCTGGGACGAGTTCGACAAAGAAGAAGACGGCGAAGTAGTTGCCAAAGGCGCCAACGCCGGCCACGCCACCGAAGCCAACATGGACCGCCTCGACGGCGCCGGCGCTGCTGCCGCCATCGAAGCCCGCGCCGTCACCGCCGCTGACTCCGCCGCCATCGTGCGCGCCAAGGCCGCCCTCGACAAACTCGACGTCGCCGAAGGCCTCGCCGAACTCGAAGGCTCCGCCGCCCGCGTGGCCGTTGACGAAAAGCGCATGATCAACTGCCGCGCCGACCTCAACCAACTCGTACCCTTCAAGTACGACTGGGCCTGGCAGAAATACCTCGACGGCTGCGCCAACCACTGGATGCCGCAAGAGGTCAACATGACCGCCGACATCGCCTTGTGGAAAAACCCCGAAGGCCTGACCGACGACGAACGTCGCATCGTGATGCGCAACCTCGGCTTCTTCTCCACTGCGGATTCGTTGGTCGCTAACAACCTGGTACTGGCCGTGTACCGCCTGATCACCAACCCGGAGTGCCGCCAGTACATCCTGCGCCAGGCCTTCGAAGAAGCGATCCACACCCACGCCTACCAGTACTGCATCGAATCGCTGGCCATGGATGAAGGCGAGATCTTCAACATGTACCACGAGATTCCATCGGTCGCCAAAAAGGCTGCCTGGGGCTTGAAGTACACCCGTTCGATCTCCGATCCGAAGTTCGAAACCGGTACCGTTGAGACTGACAAAGAGCTGCTGCGCAACCTGGTGGCCTACTACTGCGTACTGGAAGGCATCTTCTTCTACTGCGGCTTTACCCAGATTTTGTCCATGGGCCGTCGCAACAAAATGACCGGCGTGGCCGAGCAGTTCCAGTACATCTTGCGGGATGAGTCGATGCACCTGAACTTCGGTATCGATGTGATCAACCAGATCAAAATCGAAAACCCGCACCTGTGGGATGCCGAGATGAAGGAAGAAGCGACCCAGATGATCCTGCAAGGGACTCAGCTGGAGATCGAATACGCGCGTGACACCATGCCGCGTGGGGTGTTGGGCATGAATGCGGCGATGATGGAGGACTACCTCAAGTTCATCGCGAACCGTCGTCTGTCGCAGATTGGTTTGAAAGAAGAATACCCAGGCACCACCAACCCGTTCCCGTGGATGAGCGAGATCATGGACTTGAAGAAAGAGAAGAATTTCTTTGAGACTCGTGTGATCGAGTATCAGACTGGTGGCGCGCTGAGCTGGGATTGATTCCTTAGCCAACTGAAAAGCCCTGACTTGTTCAGGGCTTTTTTGTATTTGCAGAGTGCCAAATCCTACAGTCTCGTAGGAAATTTCGTAGACGTGCTAGTGGCCACTCAGTATCGTCCGAGGACTTTCTACCCTCGGCGACTGTATGGATATTACAAAAGACAGCATCGACTGGAGCGACGAGGAATTAGCCGCGGCAGTCGAGACCTACTTGAAGATGTTGGCGTTGGAGAAGAGCGGCCAACCCTTTAATAAAGCCCATGAAAACCGATTGCTACGTCAGGGACCAATCGCAGGTCGTACAGAAGGCTCCATCGAGTTTCGCATGCAGAATATCTCTGCGGTTCTGGTCCAAATGGGCCTGTATCGGATCAAGGGGTACAAACCTGCAAATAACGTGGGCTCGGGAGTAGAACAACAGATTCGCAAAGCCCTCACTGCCCTTCGTATATTTGAATCAGATGAAACAGCGCAAACTGCAGATGAACAAATCCTCGTCCGCCGAGCCTCCAAGCTACTGCAGCAGCCCATCGAGAAGGTGCCGGACGGAATTGCGAAGCCACAGAAAGTGTCCATTGTCGGTACGGCTTTTGTTCGCGATCCCAAAGTACGCGCTTGGGTATTGAATGAGGCCAATGGCATTTGCGAAGGCTGCGGTTCAAACGCTCCCTTCGAAGTGGATGGCCTGCCATTTCTTGAAGTACATCACGTCAAGCACCTCGCCCAGAAGGGTTCGGATCGCATCACCAATGCTGTAGCCTTGTGCCCGAATTGCCATCAGCGTTGTCACCGATCAAGTGACCGCGGTGACTTCACCAAAGGGCTTTACTCGAAAATCGAAAGATTGAAAGAAGAGTAAACTTCTGTGGTCACAACTGATGTATTACCAAAATTACGAGATAGGACCGAGACCCGCCCGTGAACCCAGACATGCTCGAATCCGGCCCCTTGGATGCCAAAGTGCTCTCCGTCTTTGACTTCGACGGCACCCTGACCCACCACGACAGCTTCGTGCCGTTCCTGAAGTTCGCCTTTGGTAAAGGCGAGTTCATGCGCAGGATGGTGAAGCTGGCGGTGCCTGGCGCGCAGTTTGTGTTGCGCGTCATCAGCCGTGATGAGCTCAAGGCACAGTTGATCCGAACCTTTATGACCGGCGTGGACAAGGCGTGGGTTCAGCAGAAAGCTGAAGCGTATTGCCAGGCGTATTGGAACAAGTTGATGCGGCCAACCGGGCTGCAATCGGTGGCCGATGAGGTGAAGTCCGGGGCGGTGGTGACGCTGTGTTCGGCATCGCCAGCGTTGGTGTTGCAGCCGTTTGCGGATCGGCTTGGGATCAAGTTGATAGGCACTGAGCTTGAGGTGGTTGACGGAGTATTGACGGGCAAGCTCACCGGGAATAATTGCCGGTGTGAGAATAAGGTGCTTCGGCTTGAGGCGGTTTATGGGGATCTGGGGGAGTATCGGCTCAGGGCCTGGGGTGATACGCGCGGGGATCGGGAGTTGTTGGCGGCGGCGCAGGATGCGCATTTTCGGCATTTTCATGCGAAGAAGAAACGAATCAAGCAACGCTGAATCGCCTGGACGACCTATCTGTGTGCGCTGGATTGACTGCCTTAGGCGGCGATCCAGTTTTCCACGATCAAGCCATTCACTCGCTTGAACTCACCTTCGTTGTTAGTCACCAAGACCAATCCTGAGCTTCTGGCGTGGCCCGCGATGTGCAGGTCATTTACGCCGATTGGAGTGCCCTTCTTTTCGAGATCGGAGCGGATCGAGCCGTAGTGAAAAGCGGCCTTGTCATCGTAGTGAATGACGTCAAGCCGGGAGATGAAGTCCTCCACCGCCCGAGTATTTTTCTCAACAAACTGGCTTTTTTCGGCCCCGTGCATCAATTCCGCAAGGGTGATCGAAGAGATCACCATACGACCTACATTCGCATTGAATTTTTCCAGTATTTCCATAGGCCGACGCTTGATGATGTAGATCACGATGTTCGTATCAAGCATGTACTTAATCATCAAAGGACTCTCGCTCTTGCTGGGTTTGGTCGGCGCGCTCCTCCATAAAATCATCAGATACCGATTCGCTTGCAAGGAAAAAGCTGTCCCAAGTGTTTTCAACCGGCGAAATAATCAGTTCGCGCCCCACGGCACGCACCTCTACAGTTTTCACCCCAGCGGGAAAACGCATGTCAGCAGGGATGCGGATATTTTGTGTACGGTTATTGGTGAAGATCGTTCCAGTAGACATAAGGAACACCTCTCTAGGCATGGGAAGACAGGTAAGAATGATAGTTTGCAGGTGCTCTATTGCATAGCTCTATAGCAGCTACCCGACGAGCGTAGCCGAACAGTAGCTGTTGGTAGCGGCGCAGGAAGCGCATTTTCATGCGAAGAAGAAGTTGGGCAAGTTGCGGCGGTGATGCGGGTGGATAGGGTCTGCGGGTAGACCGAGTTGATCCCATCGCAGCCTCGCTGGGGCTCGACAGCTCCCACAGGGGATCTCTGTAGGTTCTTAGGGTGGTGGGAATTCGTTAGATTGGCGCTTTGAGATCCACGCCGAGTGCCGTTGCGAAGGCTTTGACCAGCGGGCTTCGTGGGGCGTTGTGGCGCAGGATGAGGTTGAACGGTGTGCTCAGGTGGATCTGCTCCGGGCATAACACGCGTAGGCGCCCTTCCCTCACCAGCGGCGCGGCGTAGTGTTCGGGGAGGAAGCCCAGGAAGCGGCCGGTGAGGATGAGGATGGCGACGGCTTCTACCTGTGAGGCCGAGGCGGACTGGCTGTCGTAGCTGACGAAGTTGGCCTTGTCGCTGTGGATCGCGTAACGATGGTTGACCACTTCATGCTGGCGCAACACATCTGCGTTGATGTCACTCGCTTCAAACAGCGGATGCCCGACGGCGCAGTACGCGTGGGACTTTTCTTCGTATAGCGGGAAATAATCGAATTCTTCCCGCCGCTGGTACACCGGGACGATGCCGACAATCAGCCGCCCTTCCACCACGCCCCGTTCAACTTCGTCCAGTTGCGAGGCATGTAGACGTAATCTTATTTTTGGCGACTCTGTATGTAATCTTCCCAGCGCGTTAATCAATGGTGAATTAACGTCGGAGACGGTGTTATCAATAACGCCCACACTAAGGTCGCCGATCAGTTCATTCTGTGCCGAACTAAGCTTGTCTCTGAAACTGTCTACCGAGGCAAATAATTCAATGGACGCTTGATAGACTAATTTGCCTTCTTCGGTCAGGCCAAACCCTTCCCGCCCTCGCGTACACAGGCGCATGCCGATGCGAATTTCCAGGTCGGAAATCTGCTTGCTGATCGCCGCCAAGCCCACATTCAGCTCGTTCTGCGCCGCGCTGAAGCCGCCCGCTTCGACCACAGCCTTGAACACCCGCAGCAATTTGAAATCCAGGCCGCTGAGTTGCAGGGGCGGTCTTGTGCCGGGTTTTGGCGGTATGTTTCCAGAATTGGAAAGTGGGGTTTCCATAATACGTGTTGACCTCAAGTGCCATATTCAACAGGCTTTGACCTACTCCATGAACATCGCCGGGCGGCAATAATGAACATACTTAACCGCCCTTGGCAACCTTGAATATAGCGGGTTGAACAGCTTTTACCGGCTGATTTAACGCCCATAAAAACCTGACACTACGATCAGGACTTTTCGTTTTGCTACTGCCCTCCGAATCCATAAGGCCAAGCCACGTCCATCGGGCTTGTCACTTCTAAAAACAAGCGTGAGGAACACCATGTCTCAGCCCACCGATCGCCTATGGGGTGCTCGTTTCAAGTCCGGCCCGTCTGCTGCTTTGGCGGCGCTGTCCCGTTGCCCCGAGCGCTATTTTCGCCTGACGCCCTACGACCTCGCCGGCTCCCGGGCCCATGCCCGTGAGTTGCAGCGCGCCGGGTTGCTGGATGAGTCGGAAACCTTGCGCACCCTGGAAGCGCTGGACCGCATCGGTGAGGACTTTGCCGCTGGCCGCCTGCACCCGACGCTGGATGACGAGGATGTGCACACCTTCATCGAGCGGGTGTTGACCGAGCGTTTGGGCGCCCTGGGCGGCAAGTTGCGCGCCGGACGTTCGCGCAATGACCAGACGGCCAACGATTTGCGCCTGTTCCTGCGAGACCACGCGCGCACCATCACCACCGAGGTGTTGGGCTTGCAGCAGGCGCTGGTGGACCAGGCCGAGCAGCATATCGAGAGCATCTGCCCGGGCTTCACCCATTTGCAGCAGGCGCAGCCGATTGTGTTCGCCCATCACTTGCTGGCTCATGCGCAGTCAATGCTGCGGGACGTGCAGCGCCTGGTGGATTGGGATGCGCGTACGGCGTTGTCGCCGTTGGGTGCTGCGGCGATGGCGGGCTCGGCGATTGCGCGCCAGCCGGAGCATTCGGCCAAGGAGATGGGTTACACCGGGCCGTGCGAAAACTCTATCGACGCTGTAGCCAGTCGTGACCACGTGGCGGAGTTTCTGTTTGTGGCGGGCATGCTCGGGGTGAATATTTCGCGGCTGTCGGAGGAGTTTTGCCTGTGGTCGTCGCGGCAGTTTCGCTGGGTGCAGTTGGACGATGCCTACGCCACCGGTAGCTCGATCATGCCGCAGAAGAAGAACCCGGACATTGCCGAACTGGCGCGGGGTAAAGCCGGGCGATTGATTGGCAACCTGACCGGGTTGATGTCGACGCTCAAGTCCTTGCCGCTGTCGTACAACCGCGATTTGAGTGAAGACAAGCACAGTGTGTTGGACAGCGTGGATACGTTGCTGCTGGTGCTGCCGGCGATGGCCGGGATGGTCGCGACGATGAAGGTGCAGGTGGAAGAGCTGCGGCGTCAGGCGCCGATGGGTTTCACATTGGCAACTGAGGTGGCGGATTGGCTGGCCACTCGTGGTGTGCCGTTCAAGGAGGCCCATGAGATTACCGGTGCCTTGGTGCAGGCCTGTGAGAAGCATGAAATTGAATTGTGGGAAGCCTCGCCGGCGTTGTTGGCAGAGGTGGATACGCGGCTGACGCCGCAAGTGCGTGAGTGCCTGACCCTGGAAGCGGCGATTGCGGCGCGCAGTGGTTGGGGCGGTACGGCGCCGGATCGGGTGCGGGAGCAGATTGGGCGGTTGAAGGTGGCCCTGGCTGCGCAACAGAAGTGGGCAGAAAACTACACCGGCTTTCGAATTTAAAGATTGTTCCCACGCTCTGCGTGGGAATGCCTCTTGTGACGATCCGCGTCACGCTTTGGGGACGCAGAGCATCCCTTGCTGCATTCCCACGCAGAGCGTGGGAACGATCAGTGTATTCAGTTGTTTTGGAGAGTCACCATGAAACAAACCCCGGCAGAGCGCTTGCAAGCCGAGCGCCAGCAGACCGAGAACCAGTTCGATATCACCCAGTACGAGCATGTGCCGCGTCGCTATTACGGGCGGATGTTTTTTGCCACGTTGATCGTGATCGCACTGGCTGCCTTGCTGCGTGCATTCGCCAACGGCCAGATCGAATGGTCCTACATCGGTCAGTTCCTCACGTCCGAGGCGATCATCTGGGGCCTGGTGAACACCATCATCATGTCGATCCTGGCCATGGCGCTGGGCGTGGTGATCGGGGTGATCACGGCGATCATGCGCATGTCGGCCAACCCGATCCTGCGCTACGTGGCCATCACCTACACCTGGCTGTTCCGGGGTACGCCGCTGATTCTGCAACTGCTGTTGTGGTTCAACCTGGCGCTGATTTTCCCGGTGATCGCGATTCCCGGCCTGTTCAGCATCGACACCGTGGACCTGATGACGCCGTTCGTGGCCGCCCTCCTCGGCCTGAGCATCAACCAGGGTGCCTACACCGCTGAAGTGGTGCGCGCCGGCCTGTTGTCGGTGGACACCGGTCAGTACGAAGCCGCCAAGTCGATCGGCATGCCGAGCCTTCAGGCGCTGCGTAGGGTGATTCTGCCCCAGGCGATGCGGGTGATCATTCCGCCTGTAGGCAACGAGTTCATCAGCATGGTGAAAATGACCAGCCTGGCGAGTGTGATCCAGTACTCGGAGCTGCTGCACAACGCGCAAAACATCTACTACGCCAACGCCCGGGTCATGGAGCTGCTGATTGTTGCCGGCATCTGGTACCTGGCGGTGGTGACTGTTCTTTCATTCGGTCAGAGCCGCCTCGAGCGTCGTTTTGCCCGCGGCGCCGGCAAGCGCTCGTAAGCCCTGACTGAGGAGATTTGCCCATGAGAAGCATCGTCAAGGCCGTGAACCTGAACAAGTATTACGACCAGTATCACGCGTTGCAGGACATCAACCTGGAAGTCGAACAAGGCGAAGTGCTGTGCATCATCGGCCCGTCCGGTTCCGGCAAAAGTACCCTGCTGCGCTGCGTCAATCAGCTGGAAAAAATCGACAAGGGCGGCCTGTGGGTCGACGGCGAACTGGTGGGTTACCGGGTCGTCGGCAACAAGCTGCACGAATTGAATGAATCACAGATCGCCCGTCAGCGGTTGGCCACCGGCATGGTGTTTCAGCGCTTCAATCTGTTCCCGCACATGACCGTGTTGCAGAACATCATCGAGGGCCCGTGCCAGGTGCTCAAGCGCTCGCCCAAGGAAGCCACCGAGGACGCGCTGGAGTTGCTGGCCCGCGTCGGCCTGGCGGACAAACGCAATGCCTACCCGGTGGAGTTGTCCGGCGGCCAGCAACAACGTGTGGCAATTGCCCGTGCGCTGGCGATGCGCCCCAAGCTGATGTTGTTTGACGAACCCACGTCAGCCCTCGACCCGGAGCTGGTAGGAGAAGTGCTGTCGGTGATGCGCGATTTGGCCACCACCGGCATGACCATGATTGTGGTCACCCATGAGTTGGGCTTCGCCCGCGAAGTGTCCAACCGCATGGTGTTTATGGATGCCGGCCAGATTGTGGAAGCCGGCAGCCCGGAAGAAATTCTAATAAGCCCACAAAACCCGCGTACCCAAAGCTTTATTTCTGCCGTTCGCACTTAACTAAAAAACTAACGAGAACGCCCCCATGAAAAATCTGTTTCTTCCAAGTTTGCTCGTAGGCCTGATGGCCTCCACTTCGGTTTTGGCGGCATTGCCGGCAGCGATCAAGGACAAGGGTGAGATCAGCGCGGCCATAGTGCCGAACTACCCGCCGATGGATTTCAAGGACACCGCCACCAACAAACTCACCGGCCTGGACTTTGACCTGGGCAACGCCCTGGCCGAGCGCCTGGGGGTGAAGATCAAGTGGCAGGAAACCGGCTTCGAACAGATGCTCAGCGGCCTGACCACCAAGCGTGTGGACATTGTGCTGTCGGGCATGAGCGACACCGCCGAGCGCCAGAAGTCGGTGACCTTCATCGATTACTTCACCAGCGGCCCGCAGTTGTACACCCTGGCCAAGCGTGAAGACCTCAAGGAATTGACTGACCTGTGCGGTAAAAAAGTCGGCACCAGCCGACGTACCACCTGGCCGTCGGAAATTGCCGCGTGGAGCAAGGAAAACTGCGAAAAGGCCGGTAAGCCAGCCATCGTGGTGATTGGCACCGAGGGCTCGGCGGATGCGCGGGCACAGTTGCAGCAGAACCGTCTGGATGCGGCGATGCAGGGCAGTGAAACCATTCCTTACCTGATGTCGCTGGACAAGGGTAAGTACAAGCCGGTGGGCCTGGCGATTTCCAAGCAGTTCACGGGGCTTGGGATTGAGAAGAGCAATACTGAGTTGGTCACGGCCATCAGTGAGGCGTTGCAGGGCATGATTGATGATGGGACGTATGGCAAGATTCTGAAGAAGTGGGATCTGGAGCAGGGTGCGGTGGAAAAAATCAGCATCAATGCCGGCCAGTAACTCGATCTAAATGTGGGAGCGGGCTTGCTCGCGAATGCGGTGGATCAGCCAGTACAGTTGGCACTGACACACCGCATTCGCGAGCAAGCCCGCTCCCACACTGGATCTTCATCGTCTTGAAAAAAGAATAAGGACATCCGCCCCACCGTGGCCACGTACTCCCTGGTAATCCGCCGCCTGATGATCTGCTCGGTGACCATCGTCGTCAGCCGCGCCATGACCAGCCCATTGCTCGCCCTGTTGCTGAGCACCCGCCTGGGCCTCAACCAGCAAGACATCGGCTTGCTGATGGGCATCGCCGTGTTCATCGCCACCCTGCTGGGCCTATATGGTGGCTACATCATCGACCGCCTGGAAAAGCGCAAGCTGCTGATCCTGGCGATGCTTTCCAGCTCCATCGGTTTTCTGTTGCTGACCTTTGCCAGCAACCTGTACCTGACCACCCTGACCCTGGTGATCACCGAAGCCGCTTCGGCACTGTTCCTGATCGGCTCCAAGGCGATCATCAGCGAGAACCTGCCGGTGGGCCAGCGGGCCAAGGTGTTTTCCCTGCGCTACACCCTGACCAATGTCGGCTATGCCACCGGCCCGATGCTCGGCGTGGTGATTGCCGGGCAGATGCCCCTGGCACCGTTCCTGATCGCCAGCGCGATTGCCTTTGGCAGCCTGTTCCTGATGATCGGCATCCCACCGACCCAGCGCGACGACAGCAACAAACCCTTAAGTTTTCTCAGCACCCTGAGGACGCTGCGCAGCGATCGCACCTTGATCCTGTTTACCAGCGGCAGCCTGTTGAGCACCATTGTCCACGGGCGCTACACCCTCTATCTGTCGCAATTTCTGCTGGTGGCCTACAAGCCGGAGAACGCGCTGAAAATTCTCTCTGCGGTGCTGGCGTGCAACGCCATCACGGTGATCCTGATGCAGTACCAGATCGGCCGCTTCCTCAAGCGTGAACAACTGCGCTACTGGATCGTGCTCGGCACCTCACTGTTTATTGCCGGGTTGATCGGCTTCAGCATGGCGGACGGCCTGGTGTCGTGGTGTGTCGCGATGTTTGTGTTCACCCTCGGGGAGATGATCATCTACCCGTCCGAGTTCCTGTTTATCGACACCATCGCCCCGGACGCCCTGCGCGGCAGTTATTACGGCGCACAAAACCTGGCGGCATTTGGCGGGGCGCTGAGCCCGGTGATCTGCGGCTACCTGCTGATCAACGCATCCCCCGCCTCTATGTTCTATGTACTCAGCGGGCTGACGGCGGTGGGTGGCACCTTGTGTTTCCTGAGTGGCCGGCGTGTGGTGGTCCGTGCGTAATTTCTACTGATATTTACTCGATATCCCGCTATTAATAGCGAAACCTCTCACGGACCCGAGCCCCATGAAATTCGACACGGCCTACAGCCTGAGTCTCGACGACAAGCTGTCGATCTATGACGTGCGCGACCTGAATTTCGACGAAACCGCCGCCTTCGATTCCGACAAGGACAGTTTCCTGTGCCCCAACGACGAATGCCGGGCGGCGTTTGCGGCGGGCAATGTGTTGGGCACGTTCAATGCAAAAAACGTCAATTACCTGCGTATGCCCCACTTCAAGAACATCCCCAGCACCCGGCATATTGAAGGTTGCCGGTACGCCAGTCGCCCTGCCGGAAAAGGCGAATCTGAGGATGGGCCGGAGGAAAACTTTCCGTCGGAATTTGTCCTGACGCGGCGCCAGTACGAACGCAAAACGCCGGTCATCGGTGCTGAGGCTGGCACCGCACAAGAGCCGCCGAAAACGCCGGCAACCCGCAACGCCTTGTCTCACAGCTCAAGCGACACCACCCCGGACAAGACCAGCGTCTTTGCCCACCCAGTGGAATGCTACGTGTCGAATATCGGCGACAAGGACAAGCTCAAAAGCATGCCCTTGAAGATCGGTGATCACAGCGCGACCTACTGGACGTTTTTCAAGAAGATCGAATACCTGCAGGACAACAAAGGCCTGATCTACTGGGGCAGGATCAAGGAGATCAAGGACTACACCAGCAGCTTTCGCATCGACTTCGAAAAGAAAGCCTGGCTCGACAAAAAGCCCTATTCCATCAACGTTTACCTGAGCAAAAAACTGATCGAGAACTACCGCAAGCGCAAGGCGTTCCTGGAGCAGATCAAGGCCGCGGTGGACAGTGATCGAGCGCTGTATTGCTTCTTCTACGGGGTGACACCGGAGCTGAAACAGGTGCCAAGCAAGAAAAACCCCGAGCAGACGTTCGGGGTGTTCAGTGCCAATATCGAGAACCTCGATCACCTGATTATTCGCGAGGCGCCGGGGTTGGGAGAACGGTAATGCGATTCCAGGTCAGGCCCTTCGGCTGAATAAACGGTACTTTTCACGTGCAAGTGCGGCGCCCGCAGGGTCCAAGCCGCCTACCGTGACCAACCAGTGAATCAGCATTTCCTCATCCGGTAAATGAAGCCCCTTCACATCTTTCAAGCTTCGAGGCGTATGGTTGATTCGAGCGTCGTAATGCAGAGCGCTCCAAGGCATTGCAACAAGATCCACGCCTTCTGCGTCCATCTCAAAACTCCGCAATATTTCGTTGATTTGAGTCTGCGCACTCCGATCACCCCGCTGCTGTAGAGAGTACGACTCGACCAAACTGACAAATTGCTGCTCAGGCACAGACGGATCAACCAAATCCAAAACATCAGACTTCAAGGCGAGATCCAAAACACCACTCATCCACCGATTAATAAAGGTGCGCACGAAGCCATCGGCGTCGGCTTTTTTCATATCAAAAAACAGCATGCAATAGCGGGTTTTCAGATGTATCGCCAACAGCACATGTTTACGTTGCACCGTCGCGGCATGGACCAGCCACTGATGAGGGTCGGCGTACAGGTCATCGCCCTGGCGCTCTTGTGTCGGCAGTTTTTGAACCGGGGTAATTTTTTTGCCTTTGTGAACCCGGCTAAAAAAATTACCAGCCGCCTGCGTACAATTAAAACTAAGCATCAAGATATTTCCTGAACATTCTGACTGAAGTCTAAGACAAGACTCAGTCGCCTTGTACGTGTGCAGCAACCCACTCGATTTCGTAACGCTGCCTGACCGCGTAGCCGATAGCGCTCAATGTCTCTTCGCTTAATACCGACAACTCTGAATCACTCAACAAATCATGCCTGATCATTTGCGCAAGGCTCTCGCGGGCTTTCGAACGACTGTAGAGATCAAACATTCGGACGACATCGTTATCGCGATCCCTGGTGAGGCTATACAGCGTCCTGTACCGAGCCTCGGCAGAAAGCGTTTCGCGCTCGCTGATGGTCTTTGCATCAGCCAGTACGCCTAGGTAAAAGCGTTCAAGCGCCAATGCCCTGAGGACTTTGAACTTCTGCCAATCGCTTTCGGAAATGGACATGACATTCCCCCGGTCACTTTCTTTTGAATAGAGAAGTAACCCTAGCCTGCGGCTAAAAGAACGCAAAATCCACTTGCGTCAGACCAGCATGCTCACCATCACCACGCCCAACAACCCGATATACACCCGCGCATGCAGTGCATCCGGGATGCGACCGATCCACGGCGTGGCCAGGCGAATGCCCAGCAGCGAGCCCAGGGTGAGGATGGCGAACGCCAGCAAATCGACATAGCCGACAAACCACGCGCCCAATTGCACCTTGGCGAATCCCGCCATGAGCATGTAGGTAAATGTACCGGCCAGCGCCACCGGCACGCTCAGCGGATTAGCCATGGACGTGGACTGGGACATGCTCAAGCCACAACGGCGCAACAGCGGCACGGTCATCACGCTGCCGCCCACCCCCAGGAAGGTCGCGATCAGGCCAATGGCGATGCCGCCGCCCGTCACTTCCATGCCGCTCAGGCGTCGTGGCTGGAGCCTGTCGTCCTGGCTGAGAAAGCCCCTGCGCAACAGACAATCGACGATGGTGATGGCCAGGTAGGCGATAAAGGCGTACCGCATGAAATCGCCGCTGGCGAACATTGCAGCCCCTGCCCCCAGCACGGCGCCAACCCCGATGTACCCGCCCAACGGCCACAGGTAGTGGCGAATCAGATTACCTTTGCGACGGTGTTTTCCAGTGGCGATCAGCGCGTTGACGATCATCACGCAGGTCGAGGTGGCGACCGCGATATGCATCGCTGATTCACTCACGCCCGCGTCGTGGCTGAGCTTGAGCATGCCGTACAGCAACGGCACCACCACGAACCCGCCACCGAAGCCGAACAGCACAGCGGTTACGCCGGTGATGCAGCCGAACAGTGCCAGTAATAGATAGAACATCGAGAATCGCCTTCAGTATCAGGGAGAGCTGTCGACGATAGAGATTCAAGGCTTGGCCCGCTTGCGCATGTCGGCCAATAATGTGCGAGATATTGCCACTTCCGGGATCAGCTCCATGCGCAACGTTTCCATCGCTCAGCTCGACCTGACCCCGCGAACGGTCGTGGCAATCGGCACCGACTATCCCCACGGCTATCTGCTCAAGCACCACAGCCATCGGCGCGGCCAGTTGTTGTATGGCGCCACCGGGGTGATGCAAGTCAGCACCCAGCAAGGCAACTGGGTTGTGCCGCCCCAGCGCGCGGTGTGGATTCCCTCCCAAGTGCCCCATGAAGTGCTGATGCTCGGCGTGTCGACGCGCAGCCTGTATATCGAACCGCACGCCGTCACCGACTTGGGCACCGACTGCCACGTCATCAACGTTTCCCCCCTGATGCGCCAGCTGCTGATGGAGGCGGTGGAGCTGCCGCTGGAATACGACGAGGCCGGGCGCGACGGTGCGCTGGTCAGCCTGCTGTTGTATGAACTGGCACGCGCCACGCACTTGCCCCTGCATATCCCGCTGCCGGAGGACCCTCGCCTGCTTGCTCTGTGCCTGACGTTTCTGCAGCGGCCGGACGTGCACCAGTCACCGGTTCAATGGGCGCAACAATCGCACCTGAGCCTGCGCACCTTCAGCCGGCATTTCCGCCAACAAACCGGCCTGAGCTTCGTGCAGTGGCGCCAGCGAGCCTGTGTTGTGCAGGCCTTGGCGCGGTTGGCCAGCGGTGCAAGCGTCACCCGGATCGCCCTGGACCTGGGCTATGAAAACCCGGCGGCATTTTCCAGCATGTTCCGCCGGGTGCTTGGGCAGTCACCGAGCACCTACCTGGAAGGGGCGAAATAGAGCGGCGGCAGCGCTATCGGAAAATCCAGTTGATGAGCGGTCAAAACAACTGTACAAAAACACAGTATAGTTTGCCCTCCCCCGTCGAACCTGGAGAAAGTCCATGTCCTCTCTGGCAATGAGCAGCACTGTAGAACAGCAGATCGTCCTTCATCAATTCACCCCACGGCACAGCGTCCAGGCCCGCCTGATGCTGGGCTGGAGCCGGGAAGACCTGGCCCGGGAAGCGGATGTGGAAGTGGACGCCCTTCAACGTTTTGAAAGCCATGGCGATGTGGACGATGCTGTCCGCCTGAGTGTGGCGTTTCGCCTGGAGGCTGAAGGGTTGGTGTTTTTCCCGGGCTTTGCGCCGGGGTGGGGGATGAATGTGCGGGGCTCTTTGCCACTGTCGTCAGAGCATTCAGTGCTTGAAACGGTTGAGTAAGATTTCTCTTCGCGCTGACGCTTATCCCTATTTAGGTATATCCTCTCATGAGTTCATGGAAGCCACTCCTCTGGGTGGGCGGTAGCAAGAAAGATCTGCAGCAAATGCCTGGGCCTGTTCAAGATGTGTTTGGCTTTGCGCTCCACCTCGCCCAAGGAGGAGGCAAGCACTCACAGACCAAGGCATTGAAAGGGTTTGGCGGTAACGCGGTACTTGAGGTGGTGGAGGATTTCGACAGCAACACTTATCGTGGTGTGTATACCGTCCGTTTCGACTCAGCTGTTTATGTCCTTCATTGCTTCCAGAAAAAGTCGACGAAAGGCATCGCTACAGCACAGCACGACATACAACTGATCAAACAGCGACTCAAGGCGGCGCAGGATCATGCACAAGCATCACAACGCGATTGAGATCGAAGAAAGCACCGGCAATGTCTATGAAGACATCGGGCAGCCCGACGCCAGTGAAATGCAGGTCAAGGCACAGCTGGCGACGAAGATTGGTGAGATTCTCAAGGCACGTAGCCTCACTCAGGCACAAGCCTCCGTCATTCTCGGTTTATCCCAACCCAAGGTGTCTGAAATGCTGCGTGGCAGGTTTCGGGGTATCAGTGAAGCCAAAATGCTTGAGTGTTTGTCGCGCCTGGGGCGCGATGTGCAAATCGTTATTACGGCTGCGCCAGCTTCACGTACTCAAGGACGTATTGAAGTGCTATTCGCCTGAGTTGCCCTAGGTTCTGGCTCCCGCAAGTTCACGCCTGCAACTGCAACGCCCGACGGATCATTTGTGGCGGTTGGCCAAACGCTCGCAGGAAGGCTCGACGCATGCGCTCCGGGTCACCGAAGCCCGTCTCCCGGGCGACAACGTCGATGGAGTGGCTGCCGGATTCGAGCATCAACCGGGCGGCTTCAATGCGCAGGTGTTCTACCGCCTTGGCCGGCGATTGCCCGGTTTCGGCGCGGAACAGTCGGCTGAACTGACGCGGGCTGAGGTGTGCCGCTTGCGCCAGTTGTTCTACCGAGAGGTCCTCGTGCAAGTGCCCTTTGGCCCACGCCAGGGCGGTTTGTACGCGGTCGGACTTTGGGTCCAGTTCCAGCAACGCCGAGAACTGCGACTGGCCACCGGCACGGCGATGGTAAACCACCAGTTTTTTCGCCACGTCGCGGGCCACTTCCACGCCCAAATCGTGCTCGACCAGGGCCAGGGCCAGGTCGATGCAGGCGGTCATCCCGGCAGAGGTCCAGAGCGGGCCATCGACGGTGAAGATCCGGTCTTCCTCCAGCTTCACGTTGGGGTAGCGCTGGCGAAACGTCATGGCGTGGTACCAGTGGGTGGTTGCCTTGCGCCCTTCCAACAGGCCGGCCGCTGCCAGGTGGAACGAACCGGTGCAGGCCGATGTAACCCGGCGCGACGCCGTCAACGACGCTTGCAGGTACTCCACCATGCCAGGAGTGGGCTTAAGTAGTTCGTTGTCCCCCAGCACCAGGATCGTGTCGTAGACCTGCTGCCCGAACGCCAGGCTATCAATGGCAAAGCCCATGGAGCTTTTTATCGGCCCGCCATGCTCCGACAACAAGTCCACGCGGTAGAACGGTCGCCCCACCACGAAGTTGGCAAACTCGAACACGCTGCTGGTGGACAGGCTGAGCACCTGGAAACCGGGAAAAAGCAGGATACCGACGGACACCATGGCCAAACCTCATGTCTCTAAAGGAGGGATATACGACATTGCAGCCACCACATTACACCCATAATCTTGGTTCCAACAAGGCCGACCCCCTCCCCGGCCCATTTGGAGCAACTGCCATGTCGCAACACAAAGGTTATGCCCTGATTACCGGTGCCTCGTCAGGAATTGGTGCGGTGTATGCCGACCGCCTGGCCCGTGCCGGCTACGATCTGATTCTGGTGGCCCGCAACCAGCAACGTCTGGAGCAGTTGGCAACACGCTTGAAAGCCAATACCCAGCGTGACGTGCAGGTGATAGCGGCCGATCTCAATCTGCCAGCCGACTTGGCGCGAATCGCCCGGATCGCGCACGAAGACAGCCGTATCAGCCTGCTGGTGAATAACGCCGGTGTGGGCGCCACGGCTTCGCTGCTGGAGTCGGATGCCGACAAAATGGACGCGATGATTCTGCTGAACGTGCTGGCGCTGACCCGCCTGGCCAAAGCCGCGGCAACCAACTTTGTCGCCCAAGGGCGTGGCACGATTATCAATATCGGCTCGATTGTCGCCCTCGCTCCCAAAGTGCTGAACGGCGTGTATGGCGGTACCAAAGCGTTCGTGCAGGCGTTCAGCGAATCGCTGCAGCATGAGCTGAGTGACAAGGGCGTGGTGGTCCAGGTGGTGCTGCCAGGCGCTACCGCAACGGAGTTCTGGGACATCGCCGGCCTGCCTGTGAACAACCTGCCGGAAGCCATGGTGATGACCACCGAAAACCTGGTGGACGCCGCCCTGGCAGGCCTTGCCCAGGGCGAAGCCGTGACGATTCCGTCCCTGCCGGACAGCGCCGATTGGGACACCTACGAAAGCGCACGCCTCGCCCTGGGCCCGAACCTGTCGCACCGTGAACCCGCCGCTCGTTATGGGTTGAAGTAATCCGGACTAGCGCAGGCCGGGTGTAAACGCAGGCTTCCTGATTGCATGGGAGGCCTGCTCATACCCGTAGGCGACCGACAGCAACGTGGCTTCGCTCAAATTTGCCCCATAAAAGTGAACGGCCGTTGGCATCCCTTCATCGTCCATTCCCGATGGCATGGAGATACCGGGATAACCGGCCACTGCCGAGTAGTAGTAACTGTACGAGTGAAAATTGGACACTATTGCATCAAGCTTATGCTCGGCCAGTGGCTTATCGATGGTGCTTTTGAAAATCGGGCCGATGGCAGCCCATAACTCATTGCGCGCCTCATCACTGATATCCATCCCGTTGATCATGGTGAGCATCTGTTGATCCGGCACACCCGGACCGCTGTTGCGCTCGTTGAATTCAATCAGCTCAGCCAGCGACTTCACCGGCAAGCCTGCCCGTCCGGCCAGGTAGGCTTCAAGCTGGTGTTTAACGTCCGATAACAACGCGTCGTTATATTGTTCATGGGTTTCGTACGGGACGCCCTCACCCAGTTGACCCACGGGTACCAATGTCGCGCCCTTGCCCCGCAGCAACGTAATGGCATCCTCGAAGTGCTGCCTGTCGGCTATTTTCGCCGGGTCGTTGGCATCTTCTGCTGATAACTCAGGCAACGGCGTATAGCCGATGCGCTTGCCCACCAAGGCGTCAGGCTTGATTCCCTGGGTGTAGCGGTTGGTATCCGTCATCGCATCCAGTGCTTGCGCCGCATCACGCACGTTACGGGTGAAGGTGCCCACCGTGTCCTGGCGGGAACTGGTCATCACCCCTTCAGTGCTCACTAACCCTTCGGTCGGTTTGAAACCAATAACACCGTTGTAAGCCGCCGGCGTAATGATTGAACCATTGGTTTCGACCCCCAATGCCAAGGGCACAATCCCTTGAGCAACGGCTACCGCAGAGCCCGTACTCGAGCCCGCCGCCTGGCCATCCAGCCGATGCGGGTTGAGGGTCAAGCCGCCCCTGGAGCTCCAGCCATCAATCGGCGCCTCAGAGCGAAAATTGGACAATTCGCTCATGTTGGTTTTTCCAATAATCACAACGCCAGCCTTCAGCAGGTTGTCCACCACCTTGGCGTTCCTTGAAGCGGGCCTGCCCACCAGCGCCATGGAGCCACCGCTGGTCTGCATCTTGTCGCCGGTTTCGAACACATCCTTGAGCGCTATCGGAACGCCATGCAAAGGCCCGCGCACTTTGCCTTCGGCCCGTTCCAGATCCAGCGCACGGGCTTTCACACGAGCGTCAGGATTGATTTCAATGAACGCATTGCCGCCCTGCAAGCCCTTGTCCATGTTGGCGATCAGCTTCAGCGAATCCCTCACCACCGAATCGGAACTGGCCCCATTGGGCCGGGTCATGGCCGCCGCCAAATCGTCGGCACTCCTGTAGGCCTGTGGCGGGTTCACCACTGCATCGAAAAGCCCCGCTGCCCATCCCGCGCCCAAACCTGGTCCGATCATAAATACTCCCCGCCTGCCTGAATGTTGGGAATACCGTTCGATATCCCTGCCTCAGTCTAAGAAGCGAAATACTCGATGACTCGGGGGCAACTCTTACCGCGGCGTACGATCACTCTCCCCATGGCGTAGGCCCTTAAAGCCGCCCTAGAACCTGCTGACAACCTCGCACCAACGCCGCCAGACGATCTCTGGACCAGTGCGCACCATAGAACCAGACGACCCTCGACACCCCGTCGACGTCGGTGCCCGCGGGCACGCTGAAGCGTGGGTTATCGGCAGTCGCTGCTTTGTGGAAAGCAACACCTTGCGCATCCGCCACCACCCCATCCAGGCGGTTTTCCGTGACCCGGTCGTTAATCTCATTGCCGGGGTCCAGGGTGAAGTGACGTGTGTCATCGGTCACCCGCGCCGTCACAGGCACCAATTGCGCACCGGCTGCACGCAGTACGTCCAGTACCCGGGCAAAGTCCGGGCTGTGTTTGGCGGGTTTGCGCACATCACCGGTAACGTACTCGCTGGCAAAACCAATACGGCTGCCAGCCAGGGGCGGTGTGTTGATCAGATGACCCGGATCAGCGACGGGTGGAATCTCCACCATCACCCGCCCCTCAGGGTCGACACCGCTGAGGGCAATCAGTGATAACGCGGGATCGCGCACGCTGTGCATCATGGGACCAGGGAGGTCGAGCCTGGGGCCGTAACCGCCCGTGGAGCCGAACTCCAGGCCGCCCTGGTGAGTGGCCGAATTGACGATCGTACCGGCCGCATGACTGCCAAACACGACGCCCTGGCTGGCAGTGGGGGCGCAAGGCTGGGGAGTACAACTGTCCACCGATCCTGAAGGCTTGAACAGGCAGCGCACGCCCGGCCCCGTGACCTTCCTACTCTTATCGTCCATACACTCCCACGCCCCGGAATAAAGTTTCGAGGCGTGATTGCATCCCTTAAGCGAGGTGGATGTCTGTCGGAAATGGCTGGTTATGGCTCGTTCAAAATCCCTGAGCGCACGATCAGACGGTGATTATCCGCTGACGTGCGCTTCACTGCCCTGATGCTCGACTTCCAGCCACCAGGCCTGCCCGCGCTCCGGCTGGTTGAGCATGAACGCCTGCCCCATCGCCGGTGTGGTGATCGACACGTTACGCTCCCATGCCAGCGCCATGATGCGGTCGAAGGGTTCGTGCCATGCATGAAACGCCAGGTCGAACGTGCCGTTATGGATCGGCAGCAGCCAGCGGCCCTTCAAGTCGATGTGCGCCTGCAGGGTTTCTTCCGGTTGCATGTGCACGTGGGGCCAGTCGACGTTGTAGGCACCCGTCTCCATCAGGGTCAGGTCAAACGGGCCGTACTGCTCGCCGATACGCTTGAAGCCCTCGAAATAGCCGGTATCACCGCTGAAGAAAATTCGCCGTGAGCCGTCGATCATCACCCACGAACACCACAGCGTCTGGTTGCCATCGAACAGGCCGCGCCCGGAAAAGTGCTGGGCCGGCGTGGACACAAAACGAATCCCGTCCACTTCAGTGCCCTGCCACCAATCCAGTTGCCGCACCTTGCTGGCATCCACGCCCCACTTGATCAGCGTATCGCCCACACCCAGCGGCGCGAGGAAATAGCGGGTCTTGTCCGCCAGTTGCACCACCGCCTTGTGGTCCAGATGGTCGTAGTGGTTGTGGGAAAGAATCACCGCCTCGATCGGCGGCAGGTCCTCAAGGCTGATCGGCGGCTGATGGAAACGCTTGGGGCCCGCCCAACTGAACGGCGAAGCACGCTCGGCGAACACCGGGTCGGTCAGCCAGAACTTGCCGCGCATTTTCAGCAGCACGGTGGAATGGCCGAGGCGGAAAACGCTATGGTCCGGGGCGGCAAACAGTTGCTCGCGAGTCAGCGGCTGCACCGGGATCTCACCCACCGGGCGCGTGCTGCGGGGCTTCTGGAAGAGCATCTTCCACATGATGCCCAGGGTCTTGCCCAAGCCGCCATGCTGGATGGGCTTCTGATTGGTGAAGTGACCTTGATGCTGTTCGGAAGACTTGGGCGCTGTAGAAGAACTGTCGAGACGGGTTGAGATCGTGGCCATTACCGAGGAACTCCTGCAGACTGCTCTAAAAATTACACTGCACAGTGTAGTTTCTAGATTGCAACAAAACCGGGAGCAAGTAAACTACCGAGTGTAAGTTTCCCTTCAGAGCCGAACTCCCACCATGACTGTACCCCTGCGCCTCACCGACCGTAAACGCGAAGCCATCGTGGCAGCCGCCATTGCCGAGTTTCGTGACAACGGGTTCGAGGTCACCAGCATGGACAAGATTGCCGCCACGGCGGGGGTTTCCAAGCGCACGGTGTACAACCACTTCCCGAGCAAGGAAGAGCTGTTTGCCGAGATCCTGCATCAACTGTGGGCCAGCAGTGTTGCGCAACTGGACGTCAGCTACGCCAGCGACCGCCCGCTGCGAGAGCAACTGCGCGGGTTGCTGCAGGCCAAGATGACGATGATGTCGGACGCCAACTTCCTCGACCTGGCCCGGGTCGCGATTGCCGCCACCATCCACTCGCCGGAACGTGCCCAGGACATGGTCAACCGCCTGAGCAAGCGTGAAGAAGGCTTCACCCAATGGGTGCGCGCCGCCCAGGAAGACGGCCGGCTGAGCTGCACCGACCCATGCTTCGCCGCCCACCAGGTGCAAAGCCTGCTCAAGGCCTTTGCCTTCTGGCCACAGATCACCCTCGGCCAGCCGACCCTGGACGCCGACGCCCAAGCGAACGTCATCGAGTCGGCCATCGACCTGTTCCTCGCAGGCTATGAGGTCGTGCCGCAGCACTGACCTGTTGCAGGAACGACATCCAAGGTCGTTTTTATCTGATTCGCCGCGTGTCCTTTGCAAATGGCCTGGAAGGACACTGATTATTCCCACGCGAATAACTGACAATATTCACACGTATTATCCGACCAGTGGTTTTCCCGATCACGTGTGCCGTCGTACCTGCAAAAAAAGAATCGACCCAGGAATCTATGGAAAACCAACGAGGCAAAGGGCTGTCATTTGCCAGACGTATCTACAGGCCAAGGATCATCGGCCTGGGCATCGGCTGCATCAGCGTCATCGCCGCGCTCTACCCACTGCAAATGCCAGGCTGGGTCTGGGCGTTGCTGCTGTTCAATGGTTTTGGCTGGGCGCACCTGGCCTATCAACTTTCGACCCGCTCCGATTTCCCCTACAAGGCGGAACGGCGAAACCTGCTCTACGACTCGCTGCTCGGCGGGTTCTGGGCGGCGACTACACAGTTCACGCCACTGACGGCCGTGACAATCCTGTCGATGATGACCATGAACAACGTCGCCGCCGGCGGCAAACGCCTGTTCCTCCACGGCATCGTGGCGCAACTGGCAGGTATCGGCGTGTCCTGGCTGCTGTTTGGCATCCACTTCAATCCCGACGTCAGCCTGGTCCAGGTCTACGCCTGCCTGCCGATGCTGACCCTGTATCCCATGGCGCTGGGCATGGTCTGCTACCGCCTGGCGATCAAATTGTCGGAACACAAACGCGCCCTGAGCGCCCTGAGCCGCACCGACAGCCTCACCGGCCTGCTCAACCACGGTTCTTGGAAAGACCTGCTGCACCTGAAGTTTCACAAGTGCCAGCAACAACATGGGAACGCCACCATCGCACTGATCGACATCGACCATTTCAAGCAGATCAACGACAGCTATGGGCACATCATCGGTGACCAGGTTCTGCGCCAACTAAGCCTGGAACTTCGACGCAACCTGCGGGCAAACGACCTGGCCGGGCGATACGGCGGCGACGAGTTCTGTGTGATTCTTCCGGACATGCCCATGGAACAGGCCGCGCAAGTCATGGAACGCATGCGCGAGGTGTTCAGCAATTACCGCAACCCGGAAATCCCCGAGCTGCGGGTCAGCCTGAGCATTGGCCTGGCGTCTTTCCAGAGCACCTTCACCGACGCGGCCATGTGGCTCAACGCAGCGGACCGCGCGCTGTACGCGGCCAAGGACACCGGCCGTAACCGAGTCAATATCAGCGACTACGTGGTCGCCCATTCCGCCTGAATCCCGCCCTCTGCATCTCGTCTGAATTAAACGCGCCCGTCGCCGACCGATAGCATAATGCCGCCATTGGTCGACTGGCATAGAACTTCTTGCCGGCCATACGACTCAGAACCCGCTGTTCCACCCCGCTGTCAGCACAAGGAAGCTGGCAATGAGCACGTTTGCCGTATGGCCAGGCCTTACGGTGGCAGGCGCCCCCATGGATACCCCTGACGCTTGCTTCCCCCGAGCACACGACCATGCTATTCAACGCCCATAAAAAAACCATCAGTACCCTGCAAGCCACCCTTGCCCAGCAAGCCAGCCTTCTCGACGCCATCGACCGCTCCATGGCGGTGATTGAATTTGATCTGCAAGGCACGGTCCTGCGGGCCAACGAGAATTTCCTCAAGGTCATGGGCTACACCGCCGACCAAGTCGTGGGCCAGTCCCACCGCCTGTTCTGCACCCCGGCCTTTGCCCGCAGCGCCGAGTACGGCCAACTGTGGACGCAATTGCGCAACGGCCAATTCCAGTCCGGGACCTTCGAACGGGTGACCAGCGGCGGCCAGCCGATCTGGCTGGAGGCCAGCTACAACCCGGTGCGCGACGAGTCCGGCAGCGTGGTGAAAGTGGTGAAGTACGCCATGGACGTCACCCCGAAAATGCAGGCCGAGAGTGAAGCCAACGCCAAGTTGCAGGCCATCGACCGCGCCATGGCGGTGATCGAGTTCAACCTCGACGGCACCATCATCAGCGCCAACCAGAATTTCCTGCAGCGCATGGGCTACAACCTGGCGCAGGTGCAGGGCAAGCATCACCGCATGTTCTGCACACCGGAGCTGGCCAACAGCAGCGCCTACAGCGATTTCTGGCGACGGCTGAACCAGGGTGAGCTGTTCAACGGCCAGTTCGAACGCATCGACAAAAACGGCCAGGTGGTGTGGCTGGAAGCCAACTACAACCCGGTGTACGACGCCAGCGGGCGCCTGTGCAAGGTGGTGAAATACGCCTCCGACGTCACGGCCATGGTGGAGAAACACGCGGCCGACGCGCAAAGCGCCACTCAGGCTTATCACATCTCGCTGCAAACCCGGGACATCGCCGAAAAAGGCGCCGAGGTGATCCAGCAGACCGCCACCGGCATGCGTGAGATTGCCGCCAATATCGACGGTTCTTCCGCGCTGATCGCCAAGCTGGGCGAGCGTTCGCAGCAGATCACCGCCATCGTCAACACCATTCGCGGGATTGCCGACCAGACCAACCTGCTGGCATTGAACGCTGCCATCGAAGCCGCACGCGCCGGCGAACAAGGGCGTGGCTTTGCGGTGGTGGCCGATGAAGTGCGGCAATTGGCGGCGCGCACCAGCGGTTCAACGGCCGAGATTTCGTCGATGATCGAGATGATCCAGACCGAAACCCGCCAGGCCATCGACAGCATGGACGGTACCCGCGACCGCGCCGCCCAGGGCGTGGACCTGGCCAACCAGGCCGGCACGGTGATCCTGCAGATTCGCGAAGGCGCCAGCGAGGCGGTGCAGGCTGTGAGTGCGTTTGCCAATGAACGGGGCAACAGGTAAGCGACAGGCTTCTTCATGAGCCAGGCCGAGGGCTCGGTCTATAGTGGTGGCTTGTCTTACGCCACGGATTCGAGCCCGCCATGACACCGGATAAACCTGAAGCCAACGTTGACCACCTGCGCTTTCATCGTAAACACGCCCATCTCGCGCCGACCTTTGGCAACGACACCTTTGCGTTGAAAGCCGAAGCCTTCGCGCGCTTCTTTGGCACCCCGACGTTCCTGGGGGCGCAAACGGCAATCGTGATTCTGTGGGTCGTGCTCAACATGACCGGCATCACGCACTTTGACGTCTACCCGTTCATCCTCTTGAACCTGGCGTTCAGCCTGCAATCGGCCTATGCCGCCCCCTTGATTTTGCTCGCCCAGACCCGCCAGGCCGCACGGGACAAGGCCCAATCCGACGCCGACGCCCAGCACCGCGAAGCCCTGGCCGTGGCCAACACCGAACGCCAGGCCCAGGCGGCGCAGACCACCAAGCAACTGCTGGAACTGTTGGAGCAGAACACCAAGCTCACCGAGATGACCAAACAACTGACCGAACGCATCGAAGGGCTGACCAGCGAAATGCACGACCAATTCGTGCGCAAGACCTGACCCTCCCACGCATCCCGTGTGGGAGCTGGCTTGTCTGCGATTGCATCACCGCGGTATGCCTGATGCACCACAGCGCCTGTATCGCAGGCAAGCCAGCCCACAGTTATCTCACCGGCAAGCGCACATGCTGGCCCAACTGATCAAATAACGTCACCACCGAGCGCAAGGCCCGGCAATCGGGGCGCGTCAGCAGCCACAGGGCGGTGTCGTGCCCCACCAGCGGCGGGCTCAACGGTTGCAGGCCCGCGCCCAGCAGGTAATCCGGCAACGCGGCCACGCCGAGTCCCGCGCGCACCAGTTCGGTTACCGAAACCATGCTGTTGCAGCGATAGGCTGGCATCACTCCCGGCAAGTGCTGGCGCCGCCAGGTGACGGTGGGGTGATCCGGCAGGAAGTCATCCGGCGCGATCCAGTTCAGGGCCGCCAGTTCCTCCCCCGCATGCTGGCGGGCATAGTCGGCACTGGCGCACACCCGATACGACACCGTGCCCAGGCAACGTCCTACCAGATGCTCGGGCGGTGCCTTGGTCAGGCGCAGGGCGATATCCGCATCGCGGCGACTGAGGTTGGCGAAGTCATTGGACGTGCTCAGCTCCAGGGTCAGCGCCGGGTAACCCGGCATGAACTGCGCCAGGGCCGGCAGCAACAGTGACTGCAATACCGAGTCCGTGCACGTCAGGCGCACCGTACCGCTGATCACTTCACCGCCCTGCTCCACTCCCACCCGTGCTGCCTCCAGCGCCTGTTCGGCACGTTCGGCCTGCTCGGCGAGGGTGGTGGCCAAGGTGGTGGGCAGGTAGCCGGCGCGGCTCTTTTCGAACAGCGTCTGGCCCAGTGCCGTCTCCAGCCGCCGCACCGCGCGAAACACCGTAGACACATCCACCCGCAGCAACGCCGCCGCCCGCGCGAGCGTGCCGCCGCGCACCAGGGCGAGGATCAGGGAAAGGTCTGGGTAGTCGATCTGATAGTGCGCCGCTGCATTGAACATGTGTGTTAACGCCAATATTGATTGCGTGAACGCCAATCTATAGTGAGCGCCAGGACTCAACAAGCCACGGATACCCTCGATGAATAAAACCACCCTGCACCTGGCCCTGATCGGCGACTACGATGCACAGGTCACCGCCCACCAGGCCATTCCCCTGGCGTTGCAACAGGCCGGCGCGGCGCTGGGCCTGACGGTGCGGTTCGACTGGCTGGCCACCGACACGATCAAATCCACCGAACAACTGCAGCACTACGACGGCTTCTGGTGCGTCCCCGCCAGCCCTTACCGTGATCTGGACGGCGCCCTGCTGGCCATCCGTTATGCCCGTGAACAGCGGCGCCCTTTCCTCGGCACCTGCGGCGGTTTTCAACACGCGGTGCTGGAATATGCCCGCAACGTGCTGGGCTGGGCCGACGCAGAACACGGCGAACTGGCTCCCGATTCGCCCCGTGCAGTACTCACGCCCCTGACCTGTGCGCTGGTGGAAGCGACCGACACCATCCGCTTGATGGCCTATACCCGCATCGCCGAGGCCTACGCCACCCTGGATATCCATGAAGGCTACCGTTGCCGCTATGGCATCAATCCAGACTTCGAAAGCGCATTGCTGGAAGCCGACCTGATTGCCAGCGGCCATGACTCGGCGGGTGACCTGCGGGCGGTGGAGTTGCTGGGCCATCCGTTTTTTGTCGCCACCCTGTTCCAGCCGGAACGTGCGGCGCTTAAAGACGTCACCCCGCCGCTGGCCATTGCGCTGCTGAAGGCCTGCGCATGATCGCCAAGACACCCAAACCGCCGTACTACGCCGTGGTGTTCAGTTCATTGCGCACTGAAGGTGACAACGGTTACGGACAAGCCGCCGACCGCATGCTGGAACTGGCCCGGCAACAACCCGGTTTTCTCGGCGTGGAATCGGCGCGCGGGGACGACGGGCTGGGTATCACGGTGTCCTACTGGAGCAGCGAAGCTGCGATCCTGGCCTGGAAGCAGCACGCCGAACACACTGAGGTGCGCGAACAGGGCCGCGCCACCTGGTACTCGGCGTGCCATACGCGGGTGTGCAAGGTGGAGCGGTCTTACGCGTTCGAGCGCTGAAACCTCAGCCCGTGTAAAACACTTAATGTGGACAAGGGAGGCTCTGTGGTGAGGGCGCTTGCTGTAGTGAGGGAGCTCCCTCACCACAGCAAGCCTCCTGCCACAGCAAGCTCCCTAGCCACAAAAAGCGCTCCAGCCGCAGGGCTATGCGGCACTCAACTGACCAGACTGCGCACCGCACTGATCTGTGGAATCTCCACCCGACGCATGTACACCCGCAGCGGTTCCGTGATGTTGATGCGATCGTCGATGTTCTGGTCCAGCAACAACTGGATCCGCTCGCGGGACAAGGTCATGGCCTGCCCGTCGACCGGCAGCCAGACAAACTCGGCGGTTGGGATAATGCCGTCATCGGCCACGTCCATGCCGAAGGAGTCTTCGCTGAAACGGACGATGTACTGGCCAGTCTTGCGGTTCAGGCCGACAAAACCCTGGAGTTGGTCGGCGGCCTGGCAGATAAGCTCGGAGGTGATGCGCATGGTAAACCTCACTGAAAAGTCCTACTTGGACTGGAAAGATGGTTTACACGCGTGGCAGGAAAATCTGCCCTCTGATGGGGCAATTCAAGGCAAGAGTACTGCATCGCACCGCACAAAAGTGCAGAAAAATGGCCGGTGAACACGTTAATGTCGGTTTGGTGATAGCGCCATTCGCAAGCAATTGTTAAAAAGGAGCCCTTCTCAAAGTTACCTCCACGAAAGGACTTCGCATATGCCTGTCACGTTTACCAAGAGTGCCCTGCTGCTGGCCCTGATGCTGGGCCTTGGCCACGCACAGGCGGCAAGCCCGATCAGCCCTACCGAATTGGCCACCAACGAAGGCATTCCGCACCCCGCCGTGATTGCCCACCGTGGCGCCTCCTTCGATGCACCGGAATCCACCGCCGCCGCCTACAAAGTCGCGCGCGACCTGGGTGCCGACTACCTGGAGATGGACCTGCAGCGCAGCAAGGACGGCGTACTCTTCGCCCTGCATGACAACAACCTGCAACGCACCACCGACGTCGCCACCAAGTTCCCGGAGCGCAAGGACAGCCCGGCCAACGAATTCACCTGGGCCGAGCTTAAAACCCTGGACGCCGGCAGCTGGTTCAACGCCGCCTACCCGGACCGTGCCCGCCCGGGCTTCGTCGGCCTGAAAATTCTCAGCCTGGACGAAATCATCAAGATCGCCGAAGGCAACCCGCAGCACAAACCCGGCCTGTACATCGAAACCAAAGAGCCGAAGCAATTCCCGGGCATCGAGGCCGACCTGAAGAACAAGCTGCTGGATAAAGGCTGGTTGAGCTCCACCGGCTCCAACCAGGCCCAGAAAAACATCGGCGTCGGCCAGGGCAAGGGCCGCGTGGTGCTGCAAACCTTTGAGAAAGACAGCCTGAAAGAACTGCAAAAAGAGATGCCCAACACCCCGAAAATCCTGCTGTTGTGGGTAGGTGAAGGCAGCATCGAACCGAAATCCAAGGTGCCCTTCGCCGAGTCCGGCGAGCCGAGCAAAGCCGCCTACTACGCCAAGCAGGAGCCGAAGGACGCCGCCGAGTTCGAAAAATGGATCGACGAGGCCAAGAGCCTGGGCGCCATCGGTACCGGCCCTTCGGCACAGCTGACCAACCTGGGCGACCAGAGCTATTCCGACCTGGTCAAACCCGAGATGAACCAGTTGACCCACGACAAGGGCTTGCTGGTGCACGTGTACACCGTGGATGAGCCGGTGGACTTCGACAAGGTCATGAAAGCCGGCGTCGATGGCATCTTCACCAACCGCGCTGCCGAACTGCTGAAGTACTACAAGCGCTGGCCGTCCTCGAGTGTGGCCGACCTGCTGCAGGACAACGGTTACTGAGTGAGCCCCGAATGGTCAGGTCGCCTGTGGCTGGGGCCTGACTACGGGCTGATCCAGGGCATACCGGGGCGCACCGCGTCCCATGCACACTATGCCCATCAGCTGATGTTCTCCGCGGGCGGGCCGGTCACGGCCAGCCTCGATGGCCGTGCCATCACGGCCCATCGCCTGTTTATCCCGTCCAGAATGCCCCACGCCATCCTCCACTCCCACGGTGAGGTGTTGATGGTGTATGCCGAACCCGGCGCCTTTGACTTCGACTCTTTGCAGGCCGCCCTGGCCGACAGTGAACGGTCCCTGGAAGCACTCGAGCGCACGCTGCGCCAATTGCCGAGACGCGCACTGGAAGATGCCAGGGTGGGGCGCGCGCTGTCGGCGCTGGATCAGCAACTGAGTGGCAAGGTCTCGGCCCAAGCCCTGGCGCAGGCGGCGCACGTTTCGTTAAGCCAGCTGGAACGTTTGTTCGCCAACCAACTGGGTTTGCCGGTACGTCGCCTGGTGTTGTGGCGGCGCTTGCGAGTGGCGCTGGGACTGGCGCTCGGCGGCAGCCCCCTGACCGAGGCTGCACATGGCGCCGGGTTCGCCGATTCGGCGCACTTTTCCCGGACCATGAAGCAACTATTTGGCGTCACGGCCGGGGCGTCGTTGCGCAACCTGAACGTACGAATCCTCGACTAGACCCGCGGGAACCGGCGGCTCCTTGCTCAATTGCACCGTCCTGAACGGGTCGCGCAACTGCGCCACATACTCCCGCGGAAAATCCGGCCGGCTGCCAATCCCCAAGTCGCCCTGCCCCATTCGATAGTCATGGCTGTAAAACGCCGTGCCCAAGAGCCAATCCCACAGATTGAAAAACAAGCCGAAATTCACATCCCCAGCCCGGCCATATTTCATGTGATGAAAACGATGCACCGGCGCCCAGGCGAACACCCAGCGCAGCGGCCCCAGGCGCATGTCGACATTGGAATGCTGCAACAGCAGCTGCACGGCAATCGCCAGGGCCAGCAGCAGCGCCACCTCCGTGGGAATGCCCAGCAGGATCAACGGCGTCAACCCGGCCGTGGCTTCCAGCATCTGGTGCAACGGATGCTTCATCAAGCCATTGAAGCCATACAGCCGTTGCACGCTGTGGTGCACCGCGTGCAGGCGCCACAAGGCAGCGACTCGGTGGCTGGCGTAATGCATCAGGGTGATGCCCGCATCGGCAATGAAGATCGCCAGCAGCAATTGCGCCCAGAGCGGCCACGCCCGCGGCCATACACCGTCGACGGCCAACAGCGCGGTCAGCACCGGCAAGATCAACAAGCCCGCCGCATTGAGGCCCTCATTGACCAACGCGTGAATCAAGTCGCGACGACGATCACCCTGGTTGCGATTCCACTGCGGCTCATAGGGCAACCACCACTCGGCGATAAACGACACCGCCACCGCCAGAACAAATACCAGCCCCAGCCACTGCAGCGCATCCCTCTGCACCAGCCACAGCGCCCACCCGATAAACCCCGCCCAGAACAAGGGCGCATACACCCAGGCCATTAACTGTTTCATCTGTGCCTCCCGTAAGTGAGACGCCAGCATGAAACCCCGCACTCGCCGCCGATTGAACAAACGGCGCAATCTTAAGGGTGAGTTAAGTTGCGCTGGTTAACCTGATCCCACTTAAACAGCTCACCCCAAAGGATCACACCATGAAAAACCTGACCGCTCTGTTCGCTGCTGCCGCCTTGACCCTTACCGCCGGTTTGGCCCAGGCCGATGTTCGCCCGGACCAGATTCCGAGCCTGCTCAAGTCCGGTGCCGTGATGGATTTTGAAAAGCTCAACGCCAAGGCCGTGGCCCAGCACAAAGGCGCCACCATCGTTGACACCGAACTGGAAGACAAAGCCGGCCGCCTGGTCTACGAGACCGAACTGCGTGACACCAGCAACGTGAAGTGGGACGTGAAGCTGGATGCCAAGACCGGCGAAGTCCTGGAAAACAAGCAAGACACTTGAGTTGAACCGCAAAAACGCCGCGCCGCCTTCGGGCCGCGCGGCTTTTTTATGCGCGCTCGTCGCCCAGAAGAGCAATTAGTCTAATTAGCGTGAACGAATTTGTACCTTACGCCGCCAAGCTCGCTAGAATCCCAACCATCAGCCAAGGCACAACGCCAGCAGCATCAGGACCGGAACCGTTCGCCATGGGGCAAAAAGCCGTCGACATTGCCACCATTGGCAGAATCAGCGCCGTCCCGGCGATTCTCCAGGTAGTCAGCGAGATGACCGGCTTGCGTTTTGCGGCCGTGGCCCGGGTCACCGACGATTCCTGGACCGCCTGCGCCGTGCGCGACCAACTGGACTTTGGCCTGCCCGTGGGTGGCGAGCTGGACCTGACCACCACCCTGTGCCACGAAATACGCGACTCCCACGTCTCGATCGTGATCGACAAAGCCAGCGAAGACCCGCTGTACCGCGACCACCACACGCCGCGCATCTACCACTTTGAAAGCTACATCTCGGTGCCGGTGTTCCGCACCGACGGGCGTTTCTTCGGAACCATCTGTGCCCTGGACCCGAACCCGGCGCAACTGCGCAGCAGCACCATCCAGTCGACCATGGAGTCGTTTGCCCGGGTGCTGTCGCTGCAGATCGAAGCCGAAGAAAGCCTCCAGCAGACCGAAGCCGACCTGCAGCAGGAGCGGGAAACCGCCGAACTGCGCGAACAATTCATCGCCGTGCTCGGCCACGACCTGCGCAACCCGCTGTTCGCCATCAACGTCGGCGCCGAACGCCTGCTGCGCAAACACCCGGACCCGGCCACCGACACCCTGGTGCGGCACATGCTGGCCAGCGGCCGCCGCGCCTCGCAACTGGTGGAGGACGTACTGGACTTTGCCCGCGGGCGAATGGGCAGCGGCATCCCGGTGAACATCAGTGAATGCACTGGGCTTGAAGACACTTTGCAGCATGTGGTGGAAGAGGTGCAGCACGTCCATCCAAAGCGGCTGATTCACGCCCGCATCGGCAATCTCAAGGGTGTGAAAGGCGACCGCGAGCGGCTGGCGCAACTGCTCTCCAACCTGGTGGCCAACGCCATCAGCCACGGCAGTCCCGAAGGGCCGGTTGAGGTCAGTGCGCAGGTCAACGCCGGCACGTTTGAGTTAACGGTGAAAAACCTTGGGCTGATCAGTGAGCAAGCCATGCCGCTGCTGTTCCAGCCCTACTCCCGACCGACGGGCGCCTTGCCCCAGGCCGGGCTGGGCCTGGGTTTGTACATCGTCAAACAGATTGCCGACGCCCATGGCGGGCGGCTGGAAGTGTCTTCGAGCGAGCAGGGCGGCACGGTGTTCAGCTTCAGTTTGCCCGCAGGCGATTGACGGCCACCTCAAACCGTCACAAAACCGTCAAATCCTGTTGCCATGATGCGCTCAAGTGAACCTGTGAAATTTCCTACAGGCACTTTCCCTGCGAGCCTCCATGAACCACAGCATCGACCACAGCCACCAGGACTCAGACCTGTTTGGCTTGCTCTACGGTTTTCGTTTCCGCCCCGGTGAAAAGGGCGAACAGATAGATTCAGCCACTGCCCTTGCGGCCTTGCAGCAACCCGGAGACCCCAACGAATTTCTCTGGCTGCATTTGAACCTGGCCCACGCCGCCTGTGAGCGCTGGATGCAGGCGCACCTGAACCTGCCGGAAGAATTCTTCGAAGCCTTGCACGAAGGCTCACGCTCCACCCGCATCGAACACGTGGACTCAGCCTTGCTGGCGGTGGTCAACGACGTGGTCTTCAACTTCAGCAGCATGGTGTCTTCAGACATTTCCACCTTATGGGTGTGCGCCCGCAGTCGGCTGCTGATCAGCGCGCGCCTGCAACCGCTGCATTCGGTGGACAAGCTGCGCTCGTCGGTTAAGGCCGGTGAACACTTTCGCTCGCCGCTGGAACTGTTGGTGCATTTGCTGCGGGACCAGGGCGAGGTGCTGACACAGATCGTGCGCAAGACCAGCCTCAGCGTCGACCAGATCGAGGACCAGTTGCTGTCGTCACGCCTGTCCACCAACCGCGCCGAACTGGGTGCCGCGCGCCGGGTGCTGGTGCGCCTGCAACGGTTGCTGGCGCTGGAGCCCGGCTCGTTGCTGCGGCTGCTCAATCGTCCGCCCCAGTGGCTGCAGAAGGAAGACGTGAAAGAGCTGCGCAAATCCACCGAGGAGTTTGCGCTGATCATCAACGACCTGATGGCGTTGGGTGAGCGCATCAAGCTGCTGCAGGAAGAGATCGCCGCCAACCTCAACGAACAGAGCAACCGCACGTTGTTCACCCTGACCGTGGTCACGGTGCTGGCGTTGCCGATCAACATCATTGCCGGTTTTTTTGGCATGAACGTTGGTGGTGTGCCGCTTTCTACAGACCCTGAAGGCTTCTGGATTCTGGTGGCGCTGGTGGCAACATTCACCCTGATTGCCGGACGCTGGGCGTTTCGCAAGCGCAAGGATTATTGAATTTGAAATGCGATCAAGTGTGGGAGCTGGCTTGCCTGCGATAGCGGTGGTGACTGATACACCGCTATCGCAGGCAAGCCAGCTCCCACATTTTATCGGCGGTGTTTTATAGACCGGCGGCAACTTCAATTCCCTAAACACTGATTTGCCGCAGCATCTCTGTAACATTCTGCAACGATCATGACGGATATCCTCCCTCAACACTGGATGTTCCGGCATGGCAACCCCTTCGCTGACCGCCTCCACCGCCTCCGTCACCAACGATCCCAAACCGCGCCTGGACAAAAAACCGGGCCTGGTGACGGTGATCATTTTCTTCGCCGTACTCGCCATGGGCCTGTTGTTCACCGCCTACAGCCTGATGCACGACATGCACGAGCTGGGCACGGTGGTCACCACCTGGACGCCGTTCCTGCTGCTGGGCGTGGCGCTGTTGATCGCCCTGGGCTTCGAGTTCGTCAACGGCTTCCACGACACCGCCAACGCGGTGGCCACGGTGATTTACACCAACTCATTGCCACCGCATTTCGCGGTGGTGTGGTCGGGCTTTTTCAACTTCCTCGGCGTGCTGCTATCCAGCGGCGCGGTGGCGTTCGGCATCATCGCCCTGCTGCCGGTAGAGCTGATTTTGCAGGTCGGCTCCTCCGCCGGCTTTGCGATGATCTTCGCGCTGTTGATCGCCGCGATCCTGTGGAACCTCGGCACCTGGTGGCTGGGGTTGCCGGCGTCGTCGTCCCACACCTTGATCGGCTCGATCATCGGCGTGGGCGTGGCCAACGCCCTGATGCATGGCCGCGACGGCACCAGCGGTGTGGACTGGGGCCAGGCGATCAAGATCGGTTATGCGCTGCTGCTGTCGCCGCTGATCGGCTTCGCCTTCGCCGCCCTGCTGTTGCTGGCGCTGCGGGCCTTCGTGAAAAATCGCTCGCTGTACAAAGCGCCGAAAGGCGATACCCCGCCGCCTTGGTGGATTCGCGGCATGCTGATCGCCACCTGCACCGGTGTGTCGTTTGCCCATGGTTCCAACGATGGCCAGAAGGGCATGGGCCTGATCATGTTGATCCTGGTGGGCACCCTGCCGATGGCCTACGCGTTGAACCGCACCATGCCGGCCGGTGAGTCGTTGCAGTTTGCCGCGGTGGCCGAAGTCACCCAGGCCGCCCTGGTAAAAGCGGCGCCGCAACTGGCCCCCGCCGACTCTCGCGGCACCTTGTCGACCTACGTACGCACCAAGGAAGCCACCCCGGAACTGGTGCCCGCCCTGGCCGCCATCACCGGGCATATCGGTGAGGAAGTGAAGAGCTACGGCTCCCTGGCCGCCGTACCGGCCGAGGCCGTGGGCAACGTGCGTAACGACATGTACCTGACCAGCGAAACCATCCGCCTGATGGACAAGGGCAAGGTCGGCAACTTCGATGCCGACACCCAGAACAAGCTGCAACTGTTCAAGCAACAGATCGACAACGCCACACGATTTATCCCGCTGTGGGTCAAGATCGCCGTGGCCATCGCCCTCGGGCTCGGCACCATGGTCGGCTGGAAACGTATCGTGGTGACCGTGGGCGAGAAGATCGGCAAGACTCACCTGACCTACGCCCAGGGCGCATCCGCCGAGATGGTGGCGATGCTGACCATCGGCGCGGCAGACATGTATGGCTTGCCGGTGTCCACCACCCATGTGTTGTCGTCGGGTGTGGCCGGGACCATGGTGGCGAACGGCGGTGGCTTGCAGATGAAGACCATCCGCAACTTGCTGATGGCCTGGGTGCTGACCTTGCCGGCGGCGATTCTGTTATCGGGCAGCCTGTACTGGCTATTCACCCAATTGTTCTGACACAACCCGATAAAAATGTGGGAGCGGGCTTGCTCGCGAATGCGGTGGCTCAGTCACAGACTTATTGACTGACACTCCGCTTTCGCGAGCAAGCCCGCTCCCACATTGGGTTCAGTGGTGAGTTCAGGTGCTAAACAACCCACCCATCACCTTCAGCCGCTTCTTGTACACCCGCCGCGCCTCCAACGCTTCCTCCAGCGTCACCGCCACAAACCCCGCCCGCTGGTTCGGTTGCATCTGCCCGATCAGATCCAGGTCGGCACTGATCACCGTGCCAATCATCGCGTAGCCCCCGCCCGACACCGCGTCCCGGTGCAGCACGATCGGCTCCAGGCCCGCCGGCACCTGGATCGAACCGATGGGGTAGCAACTGTCGACGATGTTCGACGGATCGGACCCGGCGCCAAACGGCTGTTCCCGTGGCTGAAAGCTCAAGGCATTGCCGCCCTTGAAGCGATAGCCGATGCGGTCGGCCTCCGACCCTACCGTCCAGGGCTCGGCAAAAAAGCTGCTCTTGGCGGCGGGCGTCAGGCGCTCGTAATACAGCCCTGGCACCACCCGCAGGGTCACGTCCCCACCCACCGATTGGCGCAACGCCATGGGCAAACTGTTCCCCGCCCGGCCTTTGCCGCTGGCTTCGCCCACGGGCAGTTCATCACCCTCCACCAGCCGCCGCCCGTGAAACCCGCCCAACGCACCCAGGGTGTAAGTGGACCGGCTGCCCAATACCAGCGGCACGTCAATACCACCAGCCACCGCGAGGTAAGTCCGTGCGCCGGCCTTGGGAAATTCAAAGCGCAGCACTTGCCCGGCCCGCACTTCAAACGCGGTGTCCTGATGCACCACCACGCCGTCCAGGCGCGGCGACATCAGCGCCCCGCACAACGCCACCAGGGCATCCTGCTGAAACTCCAGCTCCGGCCCGATCAACGTGCATTCCAGCCCGGCAGCGCCGATGGGGTTGCCCACCAGGTGGTTGGCCGCGCTCAACGCGTATTGGTCCAGGGCGCCGGATGGCGGGATGCCGAGGTGGTAATAACCTTCGCGGCCAAGATCCTGCACGGAGGTGGCGAGGCCGGGTTTGAGTACCTTGATCATGCCAGCGCCTCCTGCAGGGTTTTCGGGTAGCCGATGGGGTCGGCGAGAAAGGCGTCGAGGGAAAACTCCACCGGGCGGATGCGCAGGTCGAAGCGCCCTGCGTCCACTTCTGCCACGGCCAGGTCATAGGCGTCGCGGTCCATGGGTTTGAACTGCACGATGTCGCCGGGGCGGAAGAACACCATGTGCTCTTTCAGGTAAGCCAGTTGCTGTTGCGGGTCGTAGATCGGCGCCGGGGTGACGCCGAACATCTGGTAACCGCCGGCGCCGCGTACCGAATAGATACAGCCGAAGCAGCCGCCGTGGCCGAGGGTCAATTTCGGCGTGTCGGTGCGTGGGCGCAGGTACTTGGGCACCTGCAACTGCCGCTCGCGTTCCACCATCTGGAACATGAACGGCAAGCCCGCCACAAACCCCACCATCGAGACAAACCACGGCGCGCCACTGTGGGCCGCGATAAACGCGTCCACATCCGCCAGGCCGTTGATCCGCGCTGCGTATTCCAGGTCGGTACCGGTCGGGTCCTGATGACGGTCGCGAAAGCGCATCAGGGTTTCATGGGTCCAGGGGTCGTTGTACAGCACCGGGATTTCGATGATGCGGGTGTGCAAGGTGCGTTCGGCCACGGCCTGGGCTTCGGCGCTTTGTACCGCGTCGAGCAACACGTGGGGCGCGATGCGGTCCGGGTCGAAACGAATCTGGAACGAGGCATTTGCCAGGCAGACGTCCAGCACACCGTCCAGGGCCAGGCGTTCCACCGCACGGGTGACGGCCATGCCCTTGAAGAAAGCCTCCAGGGACATGCTCTCGCTGACCTCGGCAAACAGGTGTTCATCACCGCCAAAGCTGTAGCGGATCGGGGAAGATTCAGCCATGTCTGTTCCTCTTGGAATCATTGTAGAAAGGCAGGCAAAAAATCAGTCAGACCCGGTGTCTGGGCACCGGTGTCGGTCAGCGGGGTGTGCGCACTTCGATGCCTGCCTGATCCAGCGCTTCACGGGTGGCTTCCACCAGTTCAAGGGCGCCGGGGGTGTCGCTGTGCAGGCAAATGGAATCAAATTCGATAAACAGGTCTTCGCCTTCAACCGTGCGCACCAGGCCGGTCTGGCAGGCACGCAGGACACGCGCCGCAACCGTCGCCGGATCCAGCGCCCGCACATTGCGGGTAAACACGATGGAGCCGGTGAGATCGTACTCACGGTCGGCATAAAACTCCCGCACCACCGGCTGGCCGAGTTCTTTGGCAATGCGCCAGATCACCGAGTTGGGCATGCAGTACAGCAACAGCGTGGGTTCCAGGCGTTGCAGGTTTTCCACCAACAGCCGCGCCGCTTCTTCGTCCCGCGCCAGATGCATGTACAACGCGCCGTGGGGCTTGATGTGTTGCAGCGTGAGGCCCTGCACCCGGGCGATTTCCCGCAGGGCGCCGAGTTGATAGAGCATGTCGTCCACCAGCTCCTGGGCCGGGGCGTTGATATGGCGTCGGCCGAAACCTACGAGGTCGCGAAAACCCGGGTGCGCGCCAATCGCCACGCCCAACTGCTTGGCGCGTTCGACGGTACGGCGCATGGTGCCCGGGTCGCCGGCGTGAAAGCCGGTGGCGATGTTGGCCGAGCTGATGTAGGCCATCAGTTCGCTGTCGACGCCGTCGCCGATGGTCCAGGGGCCGAAGCCTTCGCCCATGTCCGAATTGAAATCCACTGCCTGCATCGGGGTCGCTCCGTTGAAGTTCTTGCGATGGAAATTAGGCTGCCCCTTGACCCCTTGGGAAGATCTATTATCAGATGCCCCATCTTCTGAAAATCAGATACCCGATACTGATCGTTCCCACGCTCCGCGTGGGAATGCCGCCCTGGACGCTCTGCGTCCGCCTTTGAAATCGTGACGCAGAGCGTCACAGGATGCGTTCCCACGCAGAGCGTGGGAGCGAGCGGAGAAACCAATGTCCCTGACCCTGCGCCAAATCCGCTACTTCGTCGCCACCGCCGAAATCGGCCAGATCTCCCAGGCGGCGATTCACCTGAACATCTCCCAATCGGCGGTGACCACCGCGATCAAGGAGCTGGAAGCGATGCTCGGCGCGCAGCTATTCGTGCGCTCGGCCCAGGGCATGAGCCTGACCGACGCCGGGCGGCATTTCCTCAACCGGGCGTATGTGATTGTGCGCAGCGTCGACGATGCCCTGAACAGCCCGCTGCCGGACTACCGCGCCAGCGGCGTATTGCGGGTGGCCGCCAGCTACACCGTGCTCGGTTACTTCCTGCCGCACCACTTGCAGCGCATGGAACACTGGCACCCGGACGTGACCATCGAGGTGTTCGAACAGGAACGCCAGGCCATCGAACACGGCCTGCTCAACGGCCAGTTCGACATGGCCGTGGTGCTCACCGCCAACCTCACCCACGCCGATATCGTCTCGGAAATCCTCTTCAACTCCGAACGCCGCCTGTGGCTGCCCAGCCATCACCCGTTGTGCGAACGCCCCGCCGTGAGCCTCGCCGATGTGGCCAGGGAGCCGTACATTTTCCTCACCGTCGACGAAGCCGAACAAAGCGCCATGCGCTACTGGGAACAGGCCGGGCAAACCCCCAAGGTGCGGCTGCGCACCAGTTCGGTGGAGGCAGTGCGCAGCATGGTCGCCAACGGCAGCGGCGTGGCGATCTTGTCAGACCTGGTGCATCGCCCGTGGTCACTGGAAGGCAAACGCATCGAAACCGTGAGCGTCACCGACAAGGTCACGCCCATGAGCGTCGGCCTGGCCTGGCACCGCGAGCGCGATTTCACTCCGGCGATGCAGGCGTTTCGGGATTACTTCCATGATGCATTCCTGGCGCCGCAGCAGTTGTCTGCCCGGCGTTGAAAGCAGCCTGCAAGGTGGCGGCCAGCCAATCCATGAACACCCGCACCCGCAGCGGCAAATGCCGTTGGCCGGCGTACAGCAGGGACACGTCCAGTGCCGGCGCCGGATAGTCCGGCAGCACCGCCACCAACTCGCCGCTGGCCAGTTGATCGTGAATGCCCAGGGCGGGCACCTGGGTCAGGCCAAAGCCACCGATGCACGCCGCCCGGTAAGCGTCGGTGCTGTTGACCGTGACGCGCCCGGCCATGGGAATCCGCTGCACCTTGTTGCCTTGTACGTATTCAAACCCTGGGGAGCGTGAGCCCAGCGGGCGTACGTAATGCACCAGTTGATGGTGAGCCAAATCAGCGAGCGTCCTGGGTACGCCGTGGCGCTTCAGGTACGCAGCACTGGCGCAGTTGATCATCGGCATGCTGCACAACAAGCGGGCTACCACCGACTGGTCCGGCTGCGCACCGACGCGCAAGACGCAGTCGAAACCTTCCGCCAGCAAATCAACCTGGCGGTCGGTGCTGCTGATTTCCAGCTCGATCAGCGGGTGCAGGTCCATGAACTCGGGCAGGCGCGGCAGGATCAATTCCCGGGCCATGACATTGGGCATGTCCACCCGAATGCGCCCCGCCAGCTGCGCTTCATCCTGGCGAAACAAGCCTTCCAGCTCTTCCATGTGCGACAGCAAATCCTTGCTGCGCTCATACAGCACGCGCCCGTCCTGGGTCGCCTGAACCTTGCGCGTGGTGCGCTGCAACAGGCGCGCGCCCAGCAACTCTTCCAGCGCCTGCACATGCTCGGAAACCGTGGAGCGCGGCAAGCCCAGGCTCTCGCCCGCCTGGGTGAAACTCGACAGTTCGGCAACGCGCACGAAGGTACGCAGCAACTCTAGTTTGTTCATGGGATTGTTCGCCTTATCCGGCCAGTGATTCCGGCATAGCTCTGTTTATCACGTTACGGCCGGACAAATACACTCAGTCCCACTAACCATCACACGCCCCGAGGACTTCACCATGACCCGTAAAATCGCACTCATCACCGGCGCCAGCCGCGGCCTGGGCAAAAGCGCTGCGCTGCACCTGGCGGCACAAGGCGTCGACATTATCGGTACCTACAACAGCGCGGCGGACGAAGCCCAGGCCGTGGTCGCCCAAGTCGAAGCGCTGGGCGGCAAGGCGGCCATGCTGCAACTGGACGTCAGCCAGAGTTCCACCTTCGAGGCGTTCACCGCCCAGGTCGGCTCGGTATTGAAGGACGTGTTCGGCCAGGCGCACTTCAACTTCCTGATCAACAACGCCGGGATCGGCGCCCACGCCAGCTTCGCCGACACCACCGAAGCGCAGTTCGACCAACTGGTGGCGATCCACTTCAAGGGCCCGTTTTTCCTGACCCAGAAACTGCTGCCGCTGATCAGCGACGGTGGCCGCATCATCAATATCTCCAGCGGCCTGGCGCGCTTCAGCCTGCCGGGTTATTCGGCCTATGCCTCGATGAAAGGCGCGGTGGAAGTGCTGACCCGCTACCAGGCCAAGGAACTGGGTGCCCGTGGCATCACCGTGAACACCCTGGCCCCCGGCGCGATTGCCACCGACTTCAGCGGCGGCGTGGTGCGCGACAATCCGGACGTGAACGCGATGGTCGCCAACAACACCGCCCTCGGTCGCGCAGGCTTGCCGGATGATATCGGCGGGGCGATTTCCACCCTGCTGGCCGACGGCAGCAACTGGATCACCGGGCAACGGGTCGAGGCCTCGGGCGGGATGTTTCTGTAACGCTCTCGGATTCTCCGCTAGCATCAATGCTTTCGGATACCTGACAGGCAATCACCCATGAGTTTTGATCCAGGACTGGCCGGTGGCATGGGCGTACTGGCCGCCGTGGTCGACAGCGGCAGTTTCGCCCGCGCCGCCGACAGCCTGGAGATGACGCCTTCGGGGGTCAGCCGGGCTATTTCGCGGCTGGAAAAACGCTTGGGCATCCGCCTGTTCGACCGCACTACCCGCTCGGTGCAATTGACCGACGAGGGCCGGCGTTTCTACCAGGAAATCGCCCCCCTGCTGGCCGGCCTGGAAGAAGCCGCCAGCTCGGCGGCCGACAGCGCCCTGACGGTGCGCGGGCGGTTGCGGGTGAACATCGACCCGTACTTTTCGCGGCTGGTGCTGGGGCCGGTGCTGGGTGAATTCATGAGCCAATACCCGCAGCTGCAGTTGGACCTGCACACGCGGGATCAACTCGGGGACCTGGTGGCGGATGGCTTTGACCTGGCCATCCGTTTTGGCATTCCGCAATCGTCCTCGCTGATCGCCCGCAAGCTGATGGAAGTGCGGGTGCTGACGTTGGCCTCGCCAGCTTATCTCGAGCGGCATGGTCGCCCTTCACACCCCAAGGACCTGGAAGACGGCCAGCACGTGTGCATCGACTTTCGCGACTCCCAGACCGGCCGGCCGTTTGGCTGGGAATTCCACCGGCCGGGCGAGCAGGTCAACATCGCCACCAGCGGGCGGCTGGTGGTCAACGATGCCGGGACCTTGTACAGCGTGTGCGAACACGGCCATGCAGTGGCGCAAATGCTCGACCTTGGGCTGGCACCGGCGCTGAAATCCGGCGCGTTGATCGAGTTGTTTCCCGACTGGCCCGACGAGCGTTTCCCGTTGTATGCCTTCTACCCGTCGCGGCATTTGCCGGCGGCCAAGGTGCGGGCATTCCTCGATTTTGTGGCCGCCCTACAACCCCTGTAGGAGCTGGCTTGCCGGCGATGACGTATCCAAAATCGCCATCGCCGGCAAGCCGGACTCCTACGCGGTGCGCATCCGTTTCTGCATAATCCGCTCCCGCGCGGCGTCATACGCCCAGTGATACACGTAGGTGTATGGCAGGAAAAACAGCAACACGCCGATGTCGAGGATAAACGCCTGCATCAGGCTGATGTCCAGCCACCAGGCAATCAACGGCACACAGATCGCCACCAGCCCGCCTTCAAACATCAACGCATGCAGCACGCGGGTCCACACCCCGCCGGACAGTTGCAGGCGCGCCTTGAGACGGTCGAACAGGCCGTTGAAAATCACGTTCCAGGCCAGTGCCATAAGGCTGATGGCCAAGGTCACGACGCCCATCTCCAGGGCCGGTTTATCCATGATCCACGCCAGCAGCGGTGTACAGATCAACAAGGCCAATCCTTCAAAACCAATGGCCTGCCAAACGCGTTCAGTAATCGACTTGGTGGGTGTCATGACCCGTTCTCCGTGAGTGACGATGGTTGCCATCATTACCCTTTGACTCGATACTTCATAACCAGTAACCATCGATCAAGGCGATAGTCATGGCATCCCACGAAGTGCTTCAGGCGTTTGTGCAGGCGGCGACCCACGGTTCGTTTTCAGCGGCGGCGCGCAAGCTGGGCAAGAGCCAGTCCACCGTCAGCGCGGCGGTGGCCAGCCTGGAGATTGACCTGGATGTGGTGCTGTTTGATCGCAGCAGCCGCAAGCCGACGCTGACCCCGGCCGGGCATGTGCTGCTGCAACGCGCCGAGCAGGTGTTGGAAGCCAGCAGCCGCCTGGAGTTGGCGGCCAGTCAGTTATCCCAGGGATTGGAGCCGAAGCTGAGTATCGCGATGTCCGATACGTACCAGTCGGACCGTTTCGAAACCGCCCTCAGTGCCTTCGAGCAGCGCTACCCGGACTTGGAGCTGGAATGCCTGATCGCCGAATGCGAGGACTTGATCGCCCTGGTGCAAAGTGGCCGGGCGCAGATTGCGTTTATCGAGATGCAGGAGGTTTACCCGCCGGACCTCACCAGCACCACCGTGGAAGAGCGCACGGAAATCGCGCTGTTTGTCTCACCCAGACATCCGCTGGCGAACCTTGCGGACATCGACCAGCACACCCTGGAACAACACCGCGAACTGCGCCTGGCGAGCATCATCAACCCGAATGAAACCCGCGGCCTGGGCCGAGTGTGGTCAGCGCCCAGTTACCTGATGCTGATGGAAATGGCGCAGCTGGGTTTTGGCTGGGCACCGCTGCCGCGCTGGCTGGTGGAGCGGTTTGGCGGCGACCACCTGTGTGAAATCAAGGCCCGGGGCTGGCCGCGCTCGGTGGCGGTGGACGCGTTGTGGTCACGCCAGCATCCGCCCGGCCCGGCCGGCAGTTGGTTGCTGGGCAAGATGCTGGAATAACGCCGGAACACACTATTCGCAACGATGAAGATCAAATGTGGGAGCTGGCTTGCCTGCGATAGCGGTGTGTCAGTCACCACCGCTATCGCAGGCAAGCCAGCTCCTACATTGAATTTGCGGTGCATTCAAAGGCGCCGTCAGGCGGCTTCAATCTGCGGCGGGCGGTTGTTCTGGAAATACTCATGCAAGGCCCGCAACGCCGGCAACTCCAGGGCCTGGGCGGCAAAGCACAAGCCCACCCGGCGCGTGGGTGCCGGCAGGTGCCAGGGGCGAATCACCACTCCGGCCCGTTCCGCCGCCAGCGACTGCGGCAACATCGCCACGCCGACACCGGCCGCCACCATGTGCAACGCCTGGGTCAACGAACCGGCATGCCCGGCCACCGCCTGGGGCGAGCGGCCGTACAAGGCCATCAGCCGTTGGTGGGAATCATGCTGCGGGCAGGTGATCCAGTCTTCGATCGGCGCCCAGGCCTGCTCCTTGCCGCCCGCCGCCATCGGGTGCGCAATCGGCAGTGCCATCACGTAGGACTCTTCCCAAAGCGGCAGGAATAATTCGTCCTCGCAGCACATTTCCTCTACCGCCAGGCGCCCCTCTCCTTCGCAGCCTTCCTGCAAGGTCAGCAGCAAACCCGGCAGGCCCTGGTGCGCCATGCGCAGGAAAGTTTCGATCTGGCTGTCGGCAATATCCCCTTCCACCCCCAGTTCCAGGGCGATGCGGTTTTCGCGCCCGCGAAACAAGCGGCTCAATGCGTCGGCCTCGGCCACCATGCGCCGGGCTTGCGGGTACAGCACCCGCGCCTCGTCACTGACCTCGACCCCACGAGGCTGGCGCAGAAACAGCGCCACGCCCAGTTCTTCTTCCAGTTGCTTGATAGTCACCGACAACGTCGGCTGGCTGATGAACAGGCGCTGGGCGGCGGCGGTGATATTGCGTTCCTCGAATACCGCGAGAAACGCCTTGAGATGACGCACATCCATAGTTAATACCGATGACAGACAGAGGAATAAGGCATTTTTCAGCCAGTCGAGGGCTAAATATACTGCGCGCCACGTTCAGTTATTTGTTTTTCTTATTTCAGGAGTTCCATCATGAGCAAGCCATTGATCATCATCACCGGCGCCAGTTCGGGCATTGGCGAAGCCACCGCGCGCTTGCTGTCGGCCGCCGGCCACCCGCTGTTGCTGCTGGCCCGCCGCATCGACCGGCTGAATGCGCTGGAGTTGCCGAACACCTTGTGTCGCGGTGTCGACATCACCGATCGCGCTGCGCTGGTGGCGGCGGTGAAGGAAGCCGAAGCGCAATTCGGCCCGGCCGATGCACTCATCAACAATGCCGGCGTGATGCTGCTGGGCGCGGTCAGCGAACAGGACCCGGCACAGTGGGAGCAGATGCTCGACGTCAACGTGAAAGGCCTGCTGAACGGCATCCATGCGGTGGCTGGCAGCATGGTCAAGCGCAAGGGCGGCACCATCATCAACGTCAGCTCGGTAGCCGGGCGCAAGACCTTCCCCAACCACGTCGCCTATGTAGGCACCAAGTTCGCCGTGCATGGAATTTCGGAAAACCTGCGGGAAGAAATGTCGCCGCACAATGTGCGTGTGATCACCATTGCGCCGGGCGCGGTGGAAACCGAACTGCTGAGCCACACCACCGACGAAGCCATCAAGACCGGCTACCAGGCGTGGAAACAGGACATGGGCGGCACCGTGCTGAGCGCCGATGATGTGGCTTCGGCGATTGCCTATGCCTACCAGCAGCCGCAGCATGTGTGCATTCGCGAGATCGTGTTGGCGGCGACGCGTCAGCAGCCGTAACTCATTCATCAAGACAACATCGAACAAATGTGGGAGCGGGCTTGCTCGCGAATGCGGTGGATCAGTCACTGAAATGTTGACTGACACACCGCATTCGCGAGCAAGCCCGCTCCCACATTTGGATCTCCGGCGCCTGCACTATTTGAGTTCGGCCAAACGCCGCTCGATAAAGCGCTTTTCGGGCACTTGCTGGGTCAATGCCAGCGCCCGTTCAAACGCTCGCCGCGCGTCCTCCACTCGCCCCAATCGCCGACAAAACTCGCCCCGCGCCGAGTACGCCAGGTGATAGTCCACCAACTCCCCCCGCGCCAGAATGCCGTCCACCAATTGCAAACCGGCCTGCGCTCCATCGCGCATCGCAACGGCCACCGCGCGATTCAGCTCGATCACCGGCGATGGCATCGCTCCAAGCAACACGTCATACAGCCCGACGATCTGCGGCCAATCAGTCTCATCGGCGCTCACGGCTTCAGCGTGTACCGCCGCAATCGCTGCCTGCAGGCTGTAGGGCCCGAAGCGGCGTGTGGTCAGGGATTTCTCCACCAGGGCGCATCCTTCAGCAATCAACGACGCATCCCACAGCGAACGGTCCTGCTCATCCAGCAACACCAACTCACCGCCGGCCGAAGTGCGTGCCGGGCGCCGGGATTGGTGGAGCAACATCAGCGCCAGCAAGCCCATCACTTCCGGCTCCGGCAACAACTCCATCAGCAAGCGGCCCAGGCGAATCGCTTCGCGGGTCAGGTCTTCACGGGTCAGGTCGGCGCCCATTGACGCCGAATAGCCTTCGTTGAACACCAGGTAAATCACCCGCAGCACACTGTCCAGGCGCTCGGGCAACTCCGCCAGGGATGGCACCTGATAGGGGATCTTCGCTTCGCGGATCTTGCCCTTGGCCCGCACGATGCGCTGGGCGATGCTAGTGGGCGTGGCGAGAAACGCCCGGGCGATTTCCTCGGTGGTGAGGTCGCAGATCTCACGCAAGGTCAGCGCCGCCTGGGCATCCGCCGCCAGCGCCGGGTGGCAGCAGGTGAAGATCAGGCGCAAGCGGTCGTCTTCCACGTCTTCAACGCTCCAGTCTGCCGCTTCCAGCGCATCAGCTTGCGCCTGCAACAACGGGGTAAAACGCGCCTGGCGACGTAAACGGTCGATGGCCTTGAAGCGCCCGGTCGAGACCAGCCAGGCCCGGGGGTTATCCGGCACACCGTCCTGCCCCCAGCGCTCGACTGCGACGAAGAACGCCTCGTGCAAGGCTTCTTCAGCCAGGTCGAAATCGCCAAGCAAGCGAATCAGGGTCGCCAGGATGCGCCGCGATTCGCTGCGATAAACCGCTTCAACCCGGGCCTGCACCGTCAATCGCGCAGGCCTTCGGTCACCAGCGTCACCAGCCGGTCGAGGCTCTGTCCCCAGCCCTCGTGAAAGCCCATGGCTTCGTGGGCCTGCTTGGTTTCGGCGCTCCAGTGCATGGCGCGGGCGGTGTACAGGGTCTTGCCGTCGACATCTTCAAAGGTGACTTCGGCGGTCATGAATGGCTGGCCCGAAGGGATCCAGCCGGGGGTGAAGGCGTCGGTAAACACCAGCCGACTGGGGGCGGTAATCTCCAGGAATACGCCCTGGGTCGGGTATTCGCTGCCGTCCGGCGCGCGCATCAGCGTGCGAAATTGCCCACCCACCCAAAGGTCCATTTCGCACTCGGGAGTGGTCATGCCGTGTGGGCCCCACCACTGCTGCAACAAGGCCGGCTCGGTCCAGGCGCGAAACACGCGGCTGCGAGGGGCATCAATCAAGCGACTGATGGACAGTTCAAATTCGGCGGGTTTGGGTTGAATGCTCATGGGAAACCTCCTGGGTTTTATTGTTGTGATCAGAGATTCAATTCACGCACTGGGCGCACTTCCACACTGCCGACCCGGGCCGCCGGTATGCCGCCGGCCACCTGGATCGCTTCATTCAGGTCCTTGGCTTCGATCAGGTAAAACCCGGCGAGCTGCTCCTTGGTTTCGGCAAACGGCCCGTCGGTGATCGACAACTTGCCATTGCGCATGCGCACGGTGGTGGCGGTGCTCACCGACTCCAGCGGTTCGGCGGCGAGCATGCGCCCGCTGGCCTGCACGGACTGGCCATAGGCGAAACATTCCGGGTCCTTGGGGCTGTCGGGCGAATCGTGCAGCACCTGTTCGTTGCTATAGATCAGGCAGAGGTATTTCATGGGATTCTCCGTTTTCGGACAACTGACTATAGTTCGCGGCGCTCAAGGTTTCAGGTCGAACAGACCGGCGCCGGTTTCCATGTCGAACGGTGCCGACCAATGTTCATGCACCACTTTCCACTCGCCGCCAACGCGTTGGTAGCCGGCGCTGACGCGCATCCAGCAGGTCTTGAGTACGCCGTCGGGCCCGGTGCCGCCACAGTGCGCGAGCCAGTGGGCAAAGGCGCTGTTATCGCCGGCGACGATACGCATCTCATGGAAGTCAAAGACCCCAGGGCCCGGGCAGAACTCCATGCACGCCTTCCAGTGCGCCTGATAGGCGGCCTTGCCCTTGAACTGCAGGGCGCTAACGGCGTCGAACGCGACGATATCGTCGGCGTAAAAGCTGACTATTTTCTCGACATCCTTGGCGGTGACCGCCTGTTTCCATTGTTCGATCAAGCTGCTGATTGCGGTGCTCATGGCGATACTCCTTGCGGGAAAAATCACTGAAGACCCCCTTAGTCGACTGAGCCCCGGGCCAATCGACAGTCCCGCAAAAAATAATTGCGACTACCGCAAACCCGCTAGAATCCGCGCTTCTTTGTAGGATTTCGGATGCTACGCCGATGGAAACCCGCCTCGTCGCCTATCAGACGTTGACTGCCCTGCAACAACAGCAACTCAACGCCCTGGAAGTGCATCCCGAACAACTGGGTTTTTCCGGCGATATCTACTGTGCGCTGAACACCCTGCTGGTCAATCCGAATCCCGGCGTGGCAGGCTTTGCGTTACTCGCCGACGCGATTCCCGTGGCCTTCCTGCTGCTCAAACGCCCACCCTGCCTGCCCCATTGGGCGGATGAACACAGCGCCACGCTGCACGCGTTGCAAGTCGATCGCCATCAGCAAGGCCTGGGGTTTGGCAAAGCCTGCCTGCAAGCCCTCCCCGCCGCCGCGCGCCTGGTCTGGCCGCAGATCAAGGCACTGGAGCTGTCGGTGGACACGGATAATGTGGCGGCGATGGGGCTGTATTTGCAGCAGGGCTGGGTGGACAGCGGGGAGGCGTATAAGGGGCGGATTGGGTATGAGCGCCGGTTGGCGTGGGTGTTTTAAACAATAAGGAGCTGGTGAAGATGCTAACAACCCTGGAACAACTCGAATCCCTCTACGGCCTGCCCCACGAACGGGCCGTGCGCAAGGAAATCCCGTTTCTCAACGAGGATTACCAGGCCATGGTCCGCGCGTCACCCTTGGTGGTGGTGAGTTCATCCGGCCCGGACGGCATCGACGGTTCGCCCCGTGGCGACGTGCCAGGTTTTGTACGAATCATCGACGAGCGCACGTTGGCGATTCCGGATCGGCCGGGGAATAACCGCCTCGACACCCTGCGTAATCTGGTGGTGGACCCGCGTATAGCGTTGCTGTTCATCATCCCGGGCATTGGCGAGACGTTGCGGGTCAATGGCCGGGCGCAGATTTCCATCGAGCCTGAGTTGCTGGAGAGCTTTGCGGTAAATGGCAAAGCGGCCCGTTCGGTGATTCTGGTGCAGGTGGAGGCGGCGTATTTCCATTGCTCCAAAGCCTTTGTGCGCTCCGATTGCTGGAACCCGGAAAAGCACTTGGATCGCTCGGCACTGCCCTCCGCCGGGGCGTTTCACAAGCGCTTGAATGATGGGGCGTTCGACGCCGAAGCCTATGACCGCGAGATGCCGGAGCGGGTCAAGGCCACGCTGTATTGAGAGGCCATTGCAGGAGCGAACGTGCTCGCTCCTGCCGGTGGCGCGGTCAGGCGGATTCGGCGTTGATCGGGATCCAGATTTCCACGGAGCCCGTGCCTTTACCCACATCGAAATCGGCGCTGTAGCGCTCAAAATCAGCCCCGACCACCTTGTACCCGGAGACCGGCAGCCATTCGAACATGATGCGTTCATAGGTCTGCGCCAGCGCCTGCACCGGGCCAAAATGCGGGAACACGGCATAGCGATGGGCCGGGATTTCAATCGACTGGAAGTTGCTCGGTACATCGCCCTTGGCCGGTACTTCAACGCCGGCCAGGTAGTCAAATTCATCGTGTTTGGCGTTGTGGCACACGCCATAGGTTACGCCGCCGACGCGTTTCTTGATCTCTTTGAAGCAGCTGTCGAACAGCTCCCACAACTTGGGAATATCGCCAATCGTGGCCTTTGAATAACGCCCTTGCACACCCGCGATCACCAGGGCCTTGCCCTCTTCCATGCGCGGCTGTAACGGCAGTTTTGTCTGTTGATCCATCTGAACAGTCTCCTTCTTATGAGGGAACAAACCCGCGTCGAGTATAGGGGCATATCCCCGTCGCACTCCAAACAGAAATTTTTCCCACAGCATCTGGACAATTGGCCATCACCGACCGTATTGTCTGCCCCGCAGGCCACCGCAGTGGCCGACGTCGCTCGGACGGTTCCGGGCGCTTACGTATTTCGAGGCAACAATGGCCGAACCCCGTTCGCCGCGCCGCTTTGCGCGCATAGATCGACTCCCCCCTTACGTGTTCAATATCACTGCCGAGTTGAAGATGGCTGCGCGTCGGCGCGGCGAAGACATCATCGACTTGAGCATGGGTAACCCGGACGGCGCCACTCCACCGCACATCGTGGAAAAAATGGTCACCGTCGCCCAACGCGAAGACACCCACGGTTACTCCACTTCCAAAGGCATTCCGCGGCTGCGCCGGGCGATTTCGCGCTGGTACAAAGACCGCTACGAAGTGGACATCGACCCGGAAACCGAAGCCATCGTGACCATCGGTTCCAAGGAAGGCCTGGCGCACTTGATGCTGGCCACCCTGGACCAGGGCGACACGGTGCTGGTGCCCAACCCCAGCTACCCGATTCACATCTACGGTGCCGTGATTGCCGGCGCCCAGGTGCGTTCGGTGCCGCTGATTCCGGGGGTGGACTTCTTCGCTGAACTGGAACGTGCGATTCGTGGCTCGATCCCCAAGCCGAAGATGATGATCCTCGGCTTCCCGTCCAACCCCACCGCACAGTGCGTGGAGCTGGACTTCTTCGAACGGGTGATCGCCCTGGCCAAGCAGTACGACGTGCTGGTGGTGCATGACCTGGCCTACGCCGACATCGTCTACGACGGCTGGAAAGCTCCGTCGATCATGCAAGTGCCGGGCGCCAAGGATATCGCGGTGGAGTTTTTCACCCTGTCCAAGAGCTACAACATGGCCGGCTGGCGCATCGGTTTCATGGTGGGCAACCCGGAACTGGTCAACGCCCTGGCGCGGATCAAGAGTTACCACGACTACGGCACCTTCACCCCGCTGCAAGTCGCGGCGATTGCGGCGCTGGAAGGCGATCAGCAGTGCGTGAAAGACATTGCCGAGCAGTACCGCCAGCGCCGTAACGTGCTGGTGAAAGGCCTGCATGAGCTGGGCTGGATGGTCGAGAACCCGAAGGCGTCGATGTACGTCTGGGCGAAGATTCCCGAGGCGTATGCCGCGATGGGCTCGCTGGAGTTTGCCAAGAAGCTGCTGCTTGAGGCGAAGGTGTGTGTGTCGCCGGGGATTGGCTTTGGTGAGTATGGTGACGACCACGTGCGCTTTGCACTGATCGAAAACCAGGACCGGATTCGCCAGGCGGTGCGGGGCATCCGGGCGATGTTCCGGGCGGATGGGCTGGTCAAGAAAGCTGACGCCTGACCCGATCCAACGGCAGGAATGATCGTTCCCACGCTCTGCGTGGGAATGCCGCCTTGGACGCTCTGCGTCCGCTTGTGACGCGGAGCGTCACAGGATGCGTTCCCACGCGGAGCGTGGGAACGATCACTTACCGCCTAGACCACCAGCGACAGCAACATGATAAAGCCCAACGCCACCACCGACAGAATGGTCTCCATCGCCGTCCAGGTCTTGAACGTCTCGGCCACGGTCATATTGAAGTACTGCTTCACCAGCCAGAACCCCGCATCGTTGACGTGAGACAGCACCAGCGAGCCCGCCCCCGTCGCCAATACCAGCAACTCGCGGTTCACCCCCGGAATCATCCCCACCACCGGCACCACAATGCCGGCACCGGTAATGGTCGCCACCGTCGCAGAACCGGTAGCCACACGAATCACCGCCGCCACCAGCCAGGCCAGCAGGATCGGGTTGATCTGCGCGGTCACCGCCATATGGCCGATCACATCACCTACGCCGCTGGTCACCAGCATCTGCTTGAAGCCACCACCGGCGCCGATGATCAGGATGATCGCAGCCGTCGGCGCCAGGCTGGCGTCGAGCAGCTTGAGGATTTGCTTGGAGCCAATGCCCTGGCGATGGCCAAAGGTGTACAGCGACAACAGCAAGGCCAGCAGCAAGGCGGTGATCGGGTGACCGATCATGTCCATCCAGTTGCGGATCACGTGGCCGTCCGGCAGGGCGACGTCGGCGAAGGTTTTCAGCAACATCAGGAACACCGGCAACAGCACGGTGATCAGGGTGATGCTGAAGCTCGGCAGGGTCTTGGATTCCGGTTGCTCACTGGCCAGTTGGTCTACCAGTTCCTGGGACGGGTTGCCCGGAATGTACTTGGCGATAAACGAACCGTAGAGCGGGCCGGCGATGATCGCCGTAGGCAGCGCGACGATCAGGCCGTAGAGAATGGTCTTGCCGATGTCGGCACCGAACACGCCGATCGCCAGCAGCGGGCCCGGGTGCGGTGGCACCAGGCCGTGCACCGCCGACAGGCCGGCCAGCAGCGGAATGCCGATCTTGATCAGCGACACACCGGTACGGCGCGCAACGATAAACACCAGCGGGATCAGCAACACAAAACCGATCTCGAAGAACAGCGGAATGCCCACCAGGAACGCGGCGAACATCATTGCCCACTGCACCTTCTCCTTGCCGAAGGCCCGCACCAGGGTTTGCGCGATCTGATCGGCACCGCCGGAATCGGCCATCATCTTGCCGAGCATCGTACCCAGCGCGAGGATAATCCCGACAAAGCCGAGCACCCCGCCGAAGCCGTCCTGGAAGGCCTTGATGATCTTGTCCACGGGCATGCCCGAGGTCAGGCCGAGAAAGCCTGCGGCGATGATCAGCGCAATGAACGGGTGGACTCTGAACCGGGTGATCAACACGATCAGGCCGATGATGGTCACCACTGCATCGAGCAGCAGATAGGTATCGTGGGACAAGCCAAACATGGGGGTCTCTCCTGTTTGTTGTTGTTATTAAAGCCGGTAAAAAATTCAGTGCAGGCGGACAGCGCTATCTTGTCCGGCAAAAAATTATTTGTTTGGTTCAAAGCCGTGTTCGAGCCACCAGGCATTGGTTTGCTCGGCCAGTTCTTCAACGCTGTCTTCACTGGCGTTCAGCGCCAGGGTCAACGGCTCGCCCACCGGGGATTCCAGGGTGGCGAACTGGCTGTCGATCAGGCTGGCCGGCATGAAATGGCCGGGGCGATGGGATACACGGTCGGCGGCGACTTCGCGGGTCAGCTCCAGAAACACAAACCCCAGGCCCGGCGCGGCTTCGCGCAGGTGGTCGCGGTATTTCTTCTTCAGGGCCGAACAGGTGAGCACCGGATGCTCGCCGGCCTTGAGCGAGCGGCGCAGCTCATCGCACAGGATGTCGAGCCAGCCGGCGCGGTCTTCGTCGTTAAGGGGATGGCCGGCGCTCATCTTCTCGATGTTCGCGGCGGGGTGAAAGCTGTCGCCTTCGATGGCGGTGGCGCCGTTCAGCAGGCACAGGGCCTCGCTGACGCTGGACTTGCCACAGCCGGAAACACCCATGATCACGAGGGCAGTAACAGGTTGACTCATGAAACACCTCAAGACGCAGATAGCGCTACCTTTGCACGCTGTAAGGCTAGTGCAAAAACAGGCTTTTCCCGCGCCGTCTTGTCATTTTTATGGAGTGACGCGTGCATCTGCTCCAAAGGTTTGAACGGGAACAGGCATCCCGACGTTCAAGAATTTGCAGGGTCTTGGAGACAGCGCTACCTTAGTGCCTCGATTTTTGTTTGGCAAGCCGCCTGATGACTCCCAAGAACGATAAAAATACCCGCACCACGGGCCGCCCTACCCTCAATGAAGTGGCCCGCCTGGCTGGCGTGAGCCCGATTACCGCCTCCCGGGCCTTGCGCGGCATCAGCACCGTGGCCACCGAACTGGTGGAAAAAGTGCAAAAAGCCGCCGCCGAACTGAGCTACGTGGTCAACCCCGCCGCCCGTGCCCTGGCATCTGCCCAGAGCCAGTCGGTGGTGGTGTTGGTGCCGTCGCTGTCCAACCTGCTGTTTATCGAAACCCTGGAAGCCATCCACCAGGTGCTGCGGCCCAAGGGCTTTGAAGTGCTGATCGGCAACACCCACTATTCCCGCGACGAAGAAGAAGACCTGCTGCGCAACTACATGGCCTACCAGCCACGGGGTTTGCTGCTGACCGGGTTTGACCGTACGGAAAGTGCCCGGCGCATGGTGGAATCGAGCAACGTGCCGTGTGTGTACATGATGGACCTGGACCCGGGCGCCGGACTGAACTGCGTAGGATTTTCGCAGTTGAACGCCGGGGAAACAGCGGCGGCGCATTTGATCTCACGGGGGCGCAAGCGGTTGGCCTACATTGGCGCTCAGTTGGACCAGCGCACGTTGTTGCGCGGTGAGGGTTTCAGGCGCGCTCTGCAACAGGCGGGGTTGTATGACCCTGCGCTGGAAGTGTTGACGCCACGGCCATCGTCGCTGGGCCTGGGTGGTGAATTGTTCCTGCAGTTGCTGGCCAGCCATCCGGATGTGGACGCGATCTTCTTTGGCAACGACGACCTGGCTCAAGGTGCGCTGCTGGAAGCGCTGCGCCATGGCATCAAGGTGCCGGAGCAGATCTCGGTGCTGGGCTTCAACGACCTGCCGTCTTCCTCGTTCATGGTGCCGCGTTTGAGCAGCATCAGCACCCCGCGTGAAGCCATTGGCCGGCGGGCAGCCGAGCATTTGTTGACGGTGATGGCCGGCAACAAGATCGCCCGGCCGGTGGTGGACATGGGGTTTGAGTTGAAGGTGCGCGAGAGTACCTAGGCGGTAGCTGTAGGAAGTGGCTGGTGTTGATGGCAGCGCCTTGCTCCGTTACCTACAGGTACGTCAGAATCCGCCGGCTTGTGCGCCTGGGTAGGGCTCTCTAAGGTTGCCCGGTCGCTGAATTTCTCAGTGATCGGGTTTAGTAGCCCGAGCAACCCCTCACAAATGTGCATGAGCTTCATCTATCGGACTTACCTGTCTGTGCTTGATGGTGGCTGTGCGCAGGGCGCCCTCGTGGCGCGCCGGGTTTTGTGAGGGTCTACCGGTCTACTAACCTGCGTGCAGCCGCCACCCTTTCGTTTAGTAGCGATCAGGTGGTGGCCCAGTTAGAGAACTCACCTATGTTCAAAGCAACTCCAAATCCTCCCGCCTTATTCACCGTCAGCCCCGACGCCAGCAGCGAAAGCCTGATCGCCAACAGCTACGAGACGTTTTCCTCGGTCAGCACGTTATTGCTCGACCTGTCTGATGAACTCACCGGCAAAGACCGCGACACCGCATTGGCGATTCACCAGTTGAGTGAGTTGGGCGTATTGCTGATGGGCAAGCTGATGGACCAGGAATCACCACTGATCTAACAGACCGCACGCGGTCAAACTGTGGGAGCGGGCTTGCTCGCGAATGCGGTGTGTCAGCCGAGCTTTCCATCACTGATACACCGCATTCGCGAGCAAGCCCGCTCCCACATTTTTGATCCTGCCCACTTAACAACCTCGCCGTGCCTTCTGGCCCCTGCTAAATTGCCCCCTGCCTTCTCACCCTCGTCAGGAAAGCACCATGGGCCATTCGCTGAAAATCCTCGGTCGCACTTCTTCCATCAACGTGCGAAAAGTCCTGTGGACCTGCCAGGAACTGGATATCCCCTACGACCGCGAAGATTGGGGCATCGGCTTCGCCTCCACCCAGTCCCCCGAATTCCTGGCCCTGAACCCCAACGCCCAAGTCCCGGTGATCATCGACGACAACGGCGTGCTGTGGGAATCCAATACCATCTGCCGCTACCTCGTGGGCCTGCACCAACGCCACGACCTGTTGCCTGTCGAGCCGGCAGCCCGGGCCAGAGTCGAGCAATGGATAGACTGGCAAGCCATCGAACTCAACCGTTCCTGGGGTGCTGCGTTTACCGCCCTGGTGCGCAACAACCCGGACGGCCTGGACGCGCCAGCCATCGCCGCCGCGGTAAAGGCCTGGAACGACAAGATGGGCCTGCTCGAAGAACAACTGATCAAAACCGGTGCCTACGTCGCCGGTAAAGACTTCACATTGGCCGACATCCTCATCGGCCTGTCGGTGCACCGCTGGTGGATGACGCCCATGGAGCATCCGTCCTACCCGGCGGTCAGCGCCTACTACGAAACCCTCAGCCAACGCCCCGGCTTCAAAACCTTCGCCCTCGACGGCCACAACTAAAAACAAGGACTACCCAATGAACGGACTCAACGTACTACTCACCGGCGCCTGCGGCCGCATCGGCAAGACGTTTTTCCAAGCCTCGAAAGACCGCTACCGCTTCACCCTCACCGACCGCATCGAGCCGGATTTCGCCCTCGGCGAGCACCGTTTCATCCCCGCCGACCTGAGCGACAAAACCGCCCTCGCCGCCCTGCTCGACGGGATTGACGTGATCGTGCACCTGTCGGGCATCCCCCACGCCAGCGCGACCTTCGACGAGTTGTTGCCCAACAATATCCTGGCCACCACCTACCTGTTCGAAGCTGCCGTGGCCGCAGGTGTGAAGCGCCTGGTGTTCGCCAGCAGTGCCCAGACCATCGAAGGCTACCCGGTAGACCGGCAGATCACGCCGGGCATGCCGGTACTGCCCGCCAACCTGTACGGCGTGAGCAAATGCTACGGCGAAGCCCTGTGCGGTTTTTACGCGGCCAAAACCCCGCTCTCCACCATCGCCCTGCGCATCGGTGCGTTTGAATTCCCCGAAACCCACGACCTGAACAACGCCCGCGACCTCAGCGCCTGGCTCAGCCCCCGCGACGCCGTGCAACTGCTACAACGCTCGGTGGAAACCATCGGGGTGAAACACCTGATCGCCCATGGCATTTCCAATAACCGTTTCAAACGCCTGGACCTCAGCGAAACAACCCGTGTGCTGGGTTACCAACCGGTGGATGATGCGTTCCAGGAATTCGAGATCCCGATCACTTACTGAGTCTTCTGCCCATGTCTTCACCCTCTCTTGCAGACGGTATCGACCCGATCCGCGCCGCGCACATCAGCGCGCGCATTGATCGGTTGCCCGCCGTCGCCACTGTCTGGCGCCTGGTGGCGCTGCTGTCGATTGGCGGCTTTTTCGAGCTGTATGACTTGTTCCAGACTGCCTATATCAGCCCCGGCCTGATCAGTGACGGAATTTTCCACACCGGCAGCCAGGGCGTATTCGGCTTCTCCGACCAGGCGGCCTTTGCCTCGGCGACCTTTCTCGGCCTGTTCCTCGGCGCCAGCCTGCTCAGCCCGATTGCCGACCGCTACGGGCGCCGGGCGATCTTCACCTTTGCGTTGATCTGGTACACCGTCGCCACGGTGTTGATGGGTATCCAGACCTCCGCCCTGGGCATCATCTGCATGCGCTTCCTGGTGGGCATTGGTTTAGGCATCGAGCTGGTGACCATCGACGCCTACCTCTCGGAACTGGTGCCCAAGCGCATGCGCAGCTCGGCGTTTGCCTTTGCGTTTTTCATCCAGTTCCTGTCGGTGCCGGCGGTGGCGTTGATGTCGTGGTGGCTGGTACCCCAGGCACCGTTCGGGATTTCCGGCTGGCGCTGGGTAGTGGTGAGCAGTGCGGTATTTGCGCTGTTTATCTGGCAACTGCGCAAGCGCCTGCCGGAATCGCCGCGCTGGCTCGCACAAAAAGGCCGTTTCGACGAAGCCGGGCAAATCATGGACAACCTCGAAGCGCGCTGCCGGAAAGACCACGGCAAGCCACTCGATGAGCCGGAACCGCAAGCCGTCAGCGTGCAGGGCCAAGGGCGCTTCGCCGATATCTGGCAACCGCCGTACCGGCGCCGGGCGTTGATGCTGATTGTGTTTCATGTGTTCCAGGCCATCGGCTTTTTTGGCTTCGGCAACTGGCTGCCGGCCCTGCTCTCGGGCCAGGGCGTGAGCGTCACTCACAGCCTGGGCTATGCCTTCATCATCACCCTCGCCTACCCGTTGGGGCCGCTGCTGTTTGTGAAGGTGGCGAACCGGTTTGAGAACAAATGGCAGATTGTCGGCTCGGCGCTCGGCGCGGTGATCTTCGGCAGTTTGTTCGCGCTGCAAACCACCGCCGTGGGCCTGGTGATCTGCGGGGTGATGATCACCTTCTGCAACGCCTGGCTGAGTTTCAGTTATCACTCCTACCAGAGCGAACTGTTCCCCACCAACATCCGCGCCCGGGCGGTGGGTTTCTGCTATTCGTTCAGCCGGTTGTCGACGGTGTTCAGCAGCCTGTTGATCGGTGTGATCCTCGAACACCTCGGCACGCCCGGCGTGTTGGCGTTTATCGCCAGCAGCATGTTGATCGTGATGATCACCATCAGTTGGTTCGGCCCGCGCACCCGCAACCTGGCGCTGGAGAACATTGCCCACTAGCGGCAAACAATGGCCGTCGGCACGCCAACGCTTGCCGACGGTAGCGGCCAAAAGCCCCGTAAACACGGGGCCATACCACTGGGCACGCTAATTGCTCCACCTGTGGCACCGCCCACATCCACAGGTGTCCTGATCATGCTGATCAACAACAACCCCCAGGCTCAGTCGACGATCCAACGCATCAAGCGCGCAGACATGGACCCGGCCAACGCCGCGGCCAGCGCGCTGTACAGCGGTGCCGCGCAAAACGTGCAACAGGGCACTACCACTGTATCGACCACACAGGCAGCGGCCGACGCCACTGCCGACAACATCAACGCCGCCTTCGCCAAGACCCGTGTGCAGTTGCAAGCCACCACCGCAACCGCCTCGACCACCGATACGGCCAAGACTGACTCCACCACGTCGGCCCGCAGTGACTTCACCGACTACATGAAAAAAAGCCCGGCCGAGCGCATCCGCGAGCAACTGCTCAAGGAACAGGGTTTGACCGAGGACGATGTGAAGAACATGCCTCAGGACAAGCAGGATGCTATTTCCAAGGAAGTTGCAGAACGCCTGAAAGAGCAGCAGACGCAGCAGGTAGCGGCGAAGACGGCTGACCCGCAGGCGCAGAACGTGAAAGAAACCCTGGCTGCGATCTAAGCCACACCACAAACCAAATGTGGGAGCGAGCAAGCCCGCTCCCACACAAGCTCATTCCACATTTGATCTGCGGTGTTACTGCAATTGCAGTGTCGAGTTGAACTGACTGATCGCATCCACCACATGCCGTGACCCTTCCTGAATCTCCAGGATCACCTGCCCCGCCTCATTCGCCAGTTCCACCCCAAGCCCCGTGCGGCTCAGGCTCGACTGCATGCTCGACACCGCGCTGATCGACAGGTCGTGGTTCTTGCGCACCACATCCACAATCTCGATCGTCGCCTGGCTGGTTCGCGCCGCCAAACTGCGCACCTCATCCGCCACCACCGCAAACCCGCGCCCATGCTCGCCCGCCCGGGCCGCTTCGATCGCCGCATTCAGCGCCAGCAGGTTGGTCTGGTCGGCGATGCCGCGGATGGTCTGGACGATGGTGCCGATGATGTCCGACTGCTTGCTCACTGCGTCGATGCTCACGGCCGCTTCGTTAAGGTCACGGGAAATTTCTTCGATGATCTGCACGGTCTGCTGCACCACTTCCGAACCCTTGCGGGCGCAGGCGTCGTTTTGCACCGAGGTGGCGTGAGCCGAGTCGGCAGCCGTGCGCAAGGTGGTGACCTGGTCGGTGATGTCGCTGGCGAACTTCACCACTTTGTACAGGCGCCCGTTGGCATCGAAGATCGGGTTGTAGGAGGCTTCCAGGAACAGCGTTTGGCCGAATTTATCTTTGCGCTCAAAGCGGTGGGAGTGATATTCGCCGCGGTTGAGCGAGGCCCAGAATGCCTTGTAGGCCGGCGAATCGGTCTCACCGCGATGACAAAACAGACTGTGGTGCTGGCCGACGATTTCACTGAGGGAATACTTCACCGTCTTCAGGAAGTTGTCGTTGGCATTCAGGATCTGGCCTTGCGGGGTGAATTCAATGACCGCCATGGAGCGGCCGATGGCGTCGATCAGGCTCTGGTTTTCATGCTCGCGGTGAATCCGCGCCGAGATGTCCGAGGCCACCTTGATCACGCTCTGCACCTGGTTGTCGGCACCGATTACCGGCATGTAACTGGCCTCCAGCCACACTTCCTGGCCATGCTTGTTCAACCGCATGAAGGTGCCACTGAGGGGCTCGCCCCGCGCCAGGTCGCGCCAGAGTTTGGCGTAGGCATCGGTGTGGGTGTAGGCCTCTTCGCAGAAAATCCGGTGATGCTTGCCGCGAATTTCTTCGGCGCGGTAGCCCATGGTCTTGCAGAAGTTTTCATTGGCATCCAGCACGATGCCATCGCGATCAAACTCGATCATTGCCATGGAACGGCTGATGGCGGCCAATTTGGCTTTGGCTTCGGTAAGGGCGCAGGAGAAACGTTCGATTTCCAGCAGGTCGGATTTGTGTTGGCGGTTGAACATGTCAGATCACCCTTTATTTTCCCGACGCCCAGGCGGGCGCATTCCATTCACGGTTTGAATCTTGATCGCAGACCTTTATGGAGAAACCTATCCGAAACGCTTTATATGCCGAGCGTCATCAACGGTTCTGGGTGAGCATAGACAGGCGTTGGCGCTATGCAAGGCCACTAGTCAGCCAGCATTTGCAACAAAGCATTAACCACTGCGGAGGGCGGTTGGTGGCGTGATGTCACCAACGCAAACTCGCGATGCACCGGCTCCGCCAGCGGCATGATGCGCAAGCCGTGGCGCTGGGCCGGCAGGGTCATCTCGGGCACCAGCGTCACTCCCACGCCTTCACGCACCAGGCTGAAAGCGCTGTTCCATTCGCGCACTTCCACCCGCACCTCGCGCAGCACCAGGCCGGCTTCCTGCGCCAGGCTGCGGGCGTTGACGGTGCAGCCGCCGGTGGCAAGCACGAACGGTTGCTCCACCAACTCTTCCAGCGTGACCGTTGCCTGTGCCGGGCGCCGGGAAAACCCGTGGGCCATCGGCAGCACCGCCACCCAGTTATCGCGCCCCAGCACGGCGGCACTGCGCTCGGACGGCGGGTTGAGCACCACGCCCAGGTCGATCAGATTCGCGTCGAGCAAGGTGTTCACTTCATCGTCGGTCACTTCCAGGGCCGTGACCTCGATGCCGGGGTAAAGCTGGTTGAACCGACGCAGCAGCGGCGGCAGGAACACCGCCAGCACCATGGGGAAACTCGCGATGCGAATCGTCCCACGCAGCATCGGCCGCGCTTCGTCCACGGTGGTGCGAATCGCCTGCAAGGCCCCGAGCATCACCCGCGCCTGCTCGATCACCTGCAGGCCCAGGGCGGTAGGCACGGTCTGACGCGCCTCACGCACAAACAACTGCGCACCGAGGTTGGCCTCCATGGCCGCCATCGCCTGGCTGGCGGCGGACTGAGTCATGCCCACTCGTTCGGAGGCGGCAGTGATGCTGCCGTTGTCCGCCACGGCCACCAGCAGGCGCCAGTGCATCAGGTTCATCATGGCAGTAGCTGTCCTTATGGCAGGATTCTGAAAGATTAATTTTACCCAAGGTGCCATGCCCACGAGACTGAAGGCAACTGTCCTGCGGAGTTGTCCCGATGAAGCTGTATTTTTCCCCGAATGCCTGTTCCCTCGCCTCCCATATCGCGCTGCGGGAATTGGCCCTGCCGTTTGAATTGATTCGCGTCGACAACCAGAAAAAGCTCACGGCTGACGGTGATGATTTCCTGCAGATCAATCCCAAGGGCTATGTAGCCGCACTGCAACTGGACAACGGCGAGGTACTGACCGAAGGTGCCGCCATCCTGCAATACCTGGCCGACCGGGTACCCGCAGCGGGCCTGGCGCCGGCCAATGGCAGCTGGGAGCGGGTGCGTTTGCAGGAGTGGCTGAACTATGTCTCCAGCGAGATTCATGGCGGGCTGGGAGTGTTGTTCAAGGACGCGATTCCCGATGAGGTGAAGGCGCTGTTCAAGGCCACGCTGTTCAAGCGCTTTGCGATTCTGGTGCAGACCCTGGAGCGCCAGGATTACCTGCTGGGCGCGCAGTACTCGGTGGCGGATGCGTACCTGTTTGTGGTGCTGCGCTGGGCGGGGTTGTTTGATATCGACTTGCAGCAGTGGCCGGCGTTGGCGAAGTTTCAGCAGCGGGTCGGTGAACGCCCGGCAGTGATTGCTGCCTTGGCCGCTGAAAATCCATGACCTGAAATGCGATCAACCTGTAGGAGCTGGCTTGCCTGCGATAGCGATGGTGAATCCAACACCGCTATCGCAGGCAAGCCAGCTCCCACATTGGGTCTTCATAGTTTTAGAGAATGGGTTTCAAGCCATCGTTTTCGATGAATGCGCTTAACGCCAACACATCCACCGACCCCGAACGATCCTGATCCAGGTGCGCCACCTGGCGGCGCACCGCCTGATGAATACGCCGGGTGCCCTGCCCCAGTTGAACCGTGCCGCACAGGTCCACCGCCTGCGCCGCCACGATCAACTCAATGCTGCCCAGCCACACCACGCGCTGCACCAGTTGCCGGGTTTTCTCGACCACCGCCAGCGCCTGCCCCGCATAATCTTCCACGCGATCCGCTACCGGCACGCTCACCGCCGGGATCGGATTGGCCAAGTGCCCGATCTCCGCCACCAACGCCGAACCGGTGCGCTGCAAGGCGGCCATGCCCACGTGCCCGGGCTGGTCGATCAGAAAGCGCGGCAGTTCACTGGAAGCCGGCGACAGCAACTTGGCAATCCGCTCGGCGCTGCACACCGCCACACGGCTCAACGCCAGGCCCAAGCCTTCGGCCGCCAGCGCGAGATGGGTGCTGTCGAAATTGGCCGTGGCCAGCACCAACGCGTCTTCGCTGATCAACGCCGGATTGTCCGCGCCGCTGGCCAGTTCCAGTTCGATCAACTCGCGTAACGCCTGCACTGCCTGTTGTGCCGCGCCTTGAACCACCGTGGCACAGCGAAAGCTCAGCGGGTCCTGTAGCCGACGCGGGTTATCGGCCAATTCGCCGCCCGCCAGCAATTCCAGCAACGTCGCTGATTGCCCGCTTTGCCCCGGCGCCGGGCGCAACCGCGAAGCCCAAGGCTGGAACGGACTGAGGTTGGCCCGATAGCCTTCACACGACAACGCCAGCCCCGCCAACACGGCCTGCAATGCCTGTTCGGCCTCGGCCACCAGCAACGCGCCAAGGCCGATGCTCGCGGAGTTGGCCGACACCAGCGCCAGGCCATCCTTGCCCGTCAATGGCACGTTCAGCGCCAGACTCAAATGCGCCAACGGCGCCAGGTCGCTCTCACCCAGCGAGCCGAGCAACGGCACCGCGGGCTCCATGCCGCAGTTGAGTAACGCCAACAGCGCCTGCGCTGCACCCGGCGAAATACCCGAACGCCCCTGGGCCAACCCCGCCAAGCGGGCTGCGGTGATCGCGCGTAATTCCTCACGCTTGGCCAGGCGGCCAACGCCCACCGCACGCCCCAAAGGAATGTTTGCCTGCACCGGCGCAACCTGCGTATCCACCGCCGCACCGAGGCCGGTGGTCACCCCGTAAATCGGCGTGCCTTCAGCCACCAGACGCAGCAACAGTCGATGCCCTTCGTCGATACGTTGGCGGGCCGCATCGCTGAAGTCAGCCGGTGCGTCTTGGCGGGCAATCGACAGCAAATCCTCAACCGTCAAACCGGCGGGATCGAAGTGAATCATGCCCAGCGCAACCGCTGGCCGATCCCCAGGCGTCTGGATTTTTCCAGCAGTGCGTGGCCCAGGGCGATATCGCTGAGGCTCAAGCCACGGTGCCAGAACAGGATGGTTTCCTCGGGGGTTTCCCGGCCGGTCTTCAAGCCGGCCACGATCTGCCCCAACTCGGCATGCAAGGTCTCGGCGCTGAGTTTTCCGGCGTCGACATGGGCGCGCAATGCGCCGAACATCCCGCCCTTGCACTGGCCCCAGTCGTCCACCACCAGCTTGTGCATGATGTCGGTCAACGACAGTTCCACCGCGCTCATGGTGCCGTAGGGCACGACGAAGGCACCGGGCTTGATCCACTCGGTGTGCAGCAACGGTTGCGGCTGATCCAGGCGTGAAGCTTCCACCACGATGTCGGCGCCGCGCACCGTGGACTCCCAGTCGTCGGTGACAATCACCGGCTTGCCGAGGTCGCGGCGCAGGCGTTCGGCGAAGGCTTCGCGGCTTTCACTGCGGCGCGAGTGCACGCGGATTTCGTCGAAGTCGAACAGGTGGTCCAGCAGCCGCACGTTCCAATACGCCGTGCCACGGGCACCGATGTGCGCGAGGATTTTGCTGTCGGGACGGGCCAGGTATTTGGCACCGATGGCGGTGACGGCGCCGGTGCGCATGTCGGTAATCGCCGAGGCGTCGAGGATGGCCTTGGGGATGCCGGTGGCCGGGTCCAGCAGATTGAGAATCGCCAGTTCCGAGGGCAGGCCCTTGCGGTAGTTATCGACAAAGTCGCCCACCACCTTGACCCCGGCGTAGCCGATTGCGCCGCCCAATACACCGCGCAGCACGTTGAAGTGGCCGTTGATTTCACCGCCGGGAATCAGGTGCATGCGCGGCTCGATCACCGCCTCGCTGCGGCCCTGGATGGCCAGGCTGGATTCGATGGCGTTGAGGATTTCGTCGTTGGTCAGGGCCAGTTCGTCGATGTCCAGGCCGTTGAGGAAGTCGATGTAGATCGGTTGCATGGTCTGCTCACTGATGGGTTGCGAAGGTCGATGCTGAAGATGCTTTTATGGGGTGAGGGAGATTGCTTTGGGGAGGGAGCTTGTTGTGGTGAAGGAGCTTGTTGTGGTGAGGAGCTTGCTGTGGCGAGGGAGCTTGCTCCCGCTGGAGTGCGCAGCGCTCCCGCTTTTTTTGGGGCCGCTACGCAGCCCAGCGGGAGCAAGCTCCCTCGCCACAGCAAGCTCCCTCGCCACAACAGCTCTTTCCCTAAAGCAAGCTCCCTTGCCACAGCAAACTCCCCCCCACAGCAAGCTCCCTTGCCACAGGGATCAAGTTAAGGGGCCTTGAACACAACCTGCTGCACATCGACCTTTTTCGGGATCAGGCCGTTGGCAAAAAACGCGTCGGCCGTACGTTGCTGGTTGGCGATATCCACCGCTTCCAATGGCCGGCTCGGCGTCGGCGAGCGGTGCTGGAAGTAACTCTCCACCACCGCCGGCTGCAAGCCCAATGTCTTGGCCATCAGCGCGACGCTTTCATCATGCTGGTCCAGCGACAACCGCTGCGCCTGGGCAAACACCTTGAGAATCGCCGCAATCGCCTGCGGGTGCTGCTTGGCAAACGGCCCGCTGGCGATGAAGAAACTGCCCGCCGGGTTCAGCCCCTGGCCATCCCCCAGCACCTTCGCCGAACCGTCCACCACGGCCGCCGAGTAGTACGGGTCCCACACCACCCAGGCGTCGACCTTGCCTTGTTCAAACGCGGCACGGCCGTCGGAGGGCGACAGGTACACCACGTTCACGTCCTTCCACTGCAAGCCGGCACGCAGCAAACTTTTGAGGAACAGGTTGTGGGCGCTGGAACCCTTGAGCAACGCCACGCGCTTGCCCTTGAGTTCGGCCACGCTTTGCACGGTGCTGTCCTTGGGCAGCAGGATGGCTTCGGTGCGCCCGTCATTGGGCTCGACGCCGATGTAGCGAATGTCGATGCCGGCAGCCTGGGCGAAGATCGGCGGGATGTCGCCGATATTGCCGATGTCGATGCTGCCGCCATTTAGGGCTTCGATCAGCGGCGGGCCGCCGAGGAATTCGATCCACTCGACCTTGGTGCCCGGCAACCCTTGCTCGAACAGGTGATGCTCACGGGCGAGCACCATGCTCACCGAGCTTTTCTGGTAGCCGACGCGCAGGGTGGCCGGTTCTGCCGCCAGCAGCGGCCCGGCGCACAGTGCCAGCAGTGTGGCTGCGATGAGCTTGCGCATCAGAGACTCTCCTTGACCTTGGCCGCGACGTCCGCCGGCACCCATTGCTGCCAGACCTGCGGCTGTTCTTTCAGGAACGCTTCGGCCACCTGGCGCGGCGCGGTGCGTTTCTCGGCCATTTGCGCGAGGATGCCGTTGAGCAGGTCAATCGGCAGGTCGACTTTTTCAAAGAACGTCACCAGTTGCGGGTACTGCGCCTTGAACGGCGCCGACACGCCAATCGCCAGGTGCGCTGGCATCGAACGAGTACCGATGGGGTGCGGGTTGTTGGCGTCGGCCAGGGTCTTCCAGGCTTCGGCGTTGAACGGTGGTTCTTCCAGTTTGATCAACTTGAAGCGCCCCAGCAGTGGCGTCGGCGACCAGTAGTAGAACAGCACCGGCTTGCCGCGACGGATCGAGGATGCAACCTCGGCATCCAGCGCCGCGCCGGAACCGGTGCGGAAGTTGACGTAGGTGTCGGTCAGGCCATAGGCCTTGAGCTTCTGGCTGTTGACGATCTCCGAGGTCCAGCCGGTGGGGCTGTTGAGGAAGCGCCCACGGGTCGGGTCTTCGGGGTCGCGGAACACGTCTTTGTAGCGGGCCAGGTCGGCGACGGATTTAAGCTCCGGGGCCAGGGGTTTGATGCCCCGTTCGGCGTCGCCCTTGATCACGTACTCCGGCACCCACCAGCCTTCGGTGGCGCCTTTGACGGTGTCGCCCAGGCCGAACACCTTACCTTCGCTTTCGGCCTTGACCCACGCCGGACTGCGCCCGGCCCACTCTTCGCCGATCACCTGGATATCGTCCTTGGCCAGGGCGGCCTCCAGGCTCACGGTGCTGCCGGGCAAGGTGTCGGTGGGCAGGCCATAGCCTTTCTCGACGATCAGGCGCAGCACTTCGGTGATCAGGCTGCCGCTTTCCCAGGTGATGTCACCGAAGTGGATCGGTTTGGCAGGTTCGGCGGCCGTGGCTGATTGTGCCAGGACGGTGAGTGCCAATAGCGAGCCACCGAGCAGGTTCTTGATTGTTTTCATGTGTTACCTCGTGGTGATTCCATGAAGAGTGCTCTTGTGGCGAGGGAGCTTGCTCCCGCTGGACTGCGCAGCAGGCCCAAAGTGCTTGGGGCCGCTACGCGCCCCAGCGGGAGCAAGCTCCCTCGCCACAGGTTTTGCATCAGGGTTTAAAAGTCATAACTGAGCCGCGTGTAGTAAAACGCCCCTTCCGGCGCCGTCGGCGACAGGTAGCTGTATTGCTGGCCCGGGGTCTGGCGCAAACGGGTGTTGTAGTCGTCAGGCTTGCTGTCGAACAGGTTGTTGACGCCCACCGACACCCGCAGTTGTTTGGTGAAGGCGTAGTTCACGTCCAGGTCGGTGGTCCATTGCGCACTGAAGGTCTGGTCGTACTGGGCGTTGGCTTCGCTGGAGGCATATTTGCGGTACTTGCCGTAACGGGTTTCGTTGAGGGCAATGGTCCATTGGTTGAGCTTGTGGACCGCGCCAAACACCAGCTTGTCTTCCGGGTAACCGTGCTCCAGGAAGCCACGGGATTCACGGGTCAGCACTTCGAAGCCGTTGGGGTTTTCGTGGACCTTTTCGATAGTGGTGCGGGCCTTGGTGTAGCCCGCCGACAGGTTCAGGTTGCCGAACTGCTCAAGGTCCAGGTTGTACTTGCCCACGATGTCGACGCCGCGGGTGCGGGTGTCGGCGGCGTTGGTCATGAACTGCGCCCAGGAGTACTGGCCGTAGCCGGCGTCCTTGAGGATCTGCTCGGCCAGCGGCCCGGAAATACCACCGCTGAACAGCAGGCGGTCACGAATCGAGATCTGGTAGGCGTCGATGGTCAGCGAGGCCTGGTCGGTTGGGCGCAGCACCAGGCCCAGGGAGAAGTTGGTGGACTTCTCGGGCTTCAGCGGCTGTGCACCGAGGGCTCGGGCGGCCGGGTTGTCGGCCGGCAGCATGCGGGTCAGCACCGGGTTGCCGTTGGCGTCGAGGTTGGTGGTGGTGGTCCAGGAGGTGCCGATCTGGCCCAGGCTGGGCGCGTGGTAGGCATTGTTGACCGTGGCCCGCAGGCCGACTTTCGGGGTGAAGTCATAGCGCGCCGAGAGTTTGCCGGTGGTGGCTGAACCGAAGTCCGAGTAGTGCTCGGTACGCCCGGCAATGCCCACCTGGAGCTTGTCGGTGACCTGGTTTTCCAGGCCGAAATACACGCCGCCCACATCACGCTTGAAGGTGCCGGCGTCGTCCGGGGTCAGGCCCGAAGCCTGCACCGCGCCAACCTGCACGCCGTCGATGCCACCGTAGGAATAGGAATCGTAGTCGCCGGCCTCCAGCCGGTATTGCTCATGCCGGTAGGCAACGCCCGCCGACACGGTGAGTGGATGGCTCGACCAGTCGACGTTCAGATCCTTGGCGTAATCCAGGGTGATGTTGGTCTGGTCGTTGACCAGGGTGGCGACGTTGAACTTGGTCGGGCTGTTGATCCCGTAGCTCGGGTTGACGGTGTTGAAAGCCAGTTCGTCGTGCTCGTCGCGGCCATAGGTGGCGCTCAAATCGAAGCGGCCGATGCTCTCGTCTTCATAGCGGGTGCCGACGGTGACGGCGCCGTCTTCATAGCGATAGCGGTATTTCGGGATGGTGCCGTTGGGGTAGATCCCGGCCACGTTGTTCGGGCTGCTGGCCAGCAGCGGCGGCGTGTTGTTCACCGAAGTGTCCTGGCCGAAGGTGGCGAAACTGTAGAGGCGCCATTGGTCGTTCAGGCCGATTTCGGCGTTGGCCGCCAGGTTGTATTTGTCGCGCCCGGCACCGCCCCAGCGCGGGTCTTGTACCTGGCCGTCGGCGACGTATTTGTCGCCGATGTCATCGGGTTTGTTGTTCAGGGTGTTGAAGCTCAGGGTCAGGAAACCATCCCCCGGCAAGCCGATGCCGTACCAGCCATCGGTGGTTTTGCTGAAGCCGTCGCCCTGGGCGTATTTGCCCAGTTGGGTGTTGATGCCGCCACCGCTGTCGCGCTCCTTGAGCACGATGTTGACCACCCCCGCCACCGCGTCCGAACCGTATTGCGCCGAGGCACCGTCGCGCAGCACTTCGACGTGGTCGATGGCGCTGATGGGGATCATGTCGAGGTCCACCGGCTGCGCGCCAATGAACGGCACGCCACCGGAAATGTTCACCACCGCCGAGGTGTGCCGGCGCTTGCCGTTGATCAGCACCAGGGTCTGGTCCGGGGACAAGCCGCGCAGGGAGGCGCCTTTCGGGTCCTGGCCGCGGGTGGCGCTGTTGTTCTGTGGAAAGTTGAACGAGGGCAGCAGTTGGAACAGCGCCTGGTTGAGGCTGGTGGCGCCGGTTTGCTTGAGTTCCTCGGCGTTGATCACATCCACCGGGGCGCTGCTGGTGAGGGCCGTGGCGTCGCTGCGACGGGTACCGATGGCGACCACACGGTCGAGGGTCGGCGCCTGGGCTTCGGCGGTTTGCGCCTTGATGCTGTTGCTGGCAGGCGCGACTTTGGCGCCTTCCTTGATGATGAATGCACCGTCCGGGCTGACCTGGACTTGCAGGCCGGTGCCCTTGAGCGCGGCGTCTACCGCCTGTTGCGCCGACAGCGAACCGTCGACCCGCGCCGAGGAATAATTGCCCAGCTGCGGCGTGAAGGAAATCACCTGGCCGCTCTGGCGGCTGATGTTCAGCAGCACTTCGTCCAGCGGGCCGGGCGCGATGTGGTAGACCTGGCGCGCCTCTTCGGCGCTGGCAGCGAAAGACAGGAACAGACTGGCCAACGGCACCAGGGCAAAGGTTCGAAGCGGTGTACGGTTGAATGGGCTCACGTTGGCTCCCCCCAAGGAAACTCCTGAGCGCTGCTCCCCGCAGCGCTTACGGGAGTGATGTGGGATGGCCGGGGGAAAACTTGCAGATCGTTTGGTTATGTCGATAGAACCGACATTCGGAAACGACGCGGTCAACTGTGGGAGCTGTCGAGCTTTAGCGAGGCTGCGATGGTATCGCTGCGGTACATCTGCGAGGCCGAGGTGCTCGCATCGCAGGCAAGCCAGCTCCCACATTGACCGAGGTGAACCGTTTTCAGGCGGCACTGACGGTCACCCACAACCCGGTCCGGCGGGTGATGTGGATCGGCAGGGTGCGTGCCAGGGTGTCGAGGATCTGGTCGGGATTGTCGAGGCGGTACAGGCCGCTGACCCGCAACCCTGCCACCGCCGGATCGAGGCGCAGCACACCGTTGTGATACGGGCGCAGTGCGTCGATCACTTCCACCAGCGGGCGGTCGCGCACTTGCAGGAAACCGTCGATCCACGCCGTCGCCCCCGAGGAACTGGCCAGCACCGGGCCGAAGCCGAAGCGGTCATAAGTCACCTCGTGCCCGGCCTCCAGTTGCAGGCGTTCGCCGTTCTGGCCGTCGATCTCCAGGGCGCCGTTGAGCGCCACCACATGGCCCTGCCCTTCGCGCTCGCGCAGCAACAGGCGATTGCCCAAGGCATGCAGTCGAGCTTGATCGGTCTGAATGAAAAACGGTCGGTTGCTGTCCCTGGCAATCTTCACCAGCAACTCGCCATCGCGCAGGCGCACCACGCGGTGTTGTGGGTCGAACTGGATGTCGGCGGCACTGCGGGCGTTGAGCAGTAACTCGCTGCCATCCGCCAGCTCTACAGTGCGCCGTTCGCCGGTGCCGGTGCGGATATCGGCGGTCAAATCCTCCACCACCGGCCGGGCCAGCCAACCGGCGCCCAGCATCAGGCCAGCGCCCACCAGGGCGCCGCGCAACACCGTGCGGCGGCTGGATGGCGCGTCCAGTGCCTGCTGCAATACCTTGCCGCTGACGCCTTGGGTCTGCGGAATTTGAAACACACCGAGGCGGGTTTCCAGTTGTTGGCACAAGGCTTCGTGACGCGGGTCTGCGGCACGCCACTGATGGTAACGCTGCCAGTCGGCGGCACTCGCCTCGCCGGAGCGCAGCAACACCACCCAGCGAGTGGCGCTGTCGATCAGGTCGTCGCTCATTCCAGGCACAGCCGCAGGCAGCGGTTGACGGCACGGGTCATGTAGTCGCTGACCGAGCGTTGGGAAATGCCCAGCTCGGCCGCGATTTCCGGGTAGGTCAGGCCATTGAGTTGCGACAGCAGAAAGGTCGCCTTGACCTTGGCCGGCAAGCCGTCGAGCAACTGGTCGATGGCCTGCAGGGCTTCGAGCATCTGCGCCAAATCCTCAGGGGATGGCGCGGGCGAGGTTTCGTCCTGGTCGAGGGCGTCGAGGTAGGCGCGCTCCAGGTCACGGCGACGCCACAGCTGGTACATCAGGCGTTGGGCAATGGTGGTGAGCAAGGCGCGTGGCTGGCGGATCGGCGCCACGCCCGGGGAACTCAGGAGCTGGACGAAGGTGTCGGCGGCGATGTCTTCGGCGTGGGCACGGGAATCGAGATGGCGGTGCAAACGGCCGCACAGCCAGTCGTAATGACTGCGGAACAATCCGCCCACGTAATCGCTGTGAGAAGTGTCGGCGCCGGACATAGTGGCTCCATCTGAGTAGGTTGCGCGTTATGTCCGGTGTTCCGGTGGAGCGATCCTAGCAAGGCTGCTTATTCTTTAATAATATTTAAAAGGTATTTTTATATAACCAATAATTCACACGCTCTGCGTGGGAATGCCGCCTTGGACGCTCTGCGTCTGCTTTGAAATCGTGACGCAGAGCGTCACAGGATGCATTCCCACGCGGAGCGTGGGAACGATCATTGGAGGCGTGGATAACCCAAGGCTTCCGCCTGCTGCCGGTATTCCAGCAGCACCTGGTAATCCGCTTCGGTGGCGGGCAGCACTTCGTGTACGCCGAGGGTTTGCACCACTTCGGGCAGATCCTGCAAGGCCAGGTTCATGACCTCCCGCAGGTGTTCACTTGAGCCCGACGCGCTGATGTAAGGCAGCGTCGGGCTGGGCGCGCTGCGGGTGACGATCCTCAGCCCGGCCACTTCCTCTGGCGCAAAACGGGCGAGGTAGTCGTAGGTCACGCTGTCGATGGCGGCAAGGTCTGCGCGGTTTTCCCGCAGCCATCGCAGGCTTTCGCGATGGGCGCCGCTGATGCCGACTTCGGCAAAGAACCGACCGCCCTGCTGCAGCGGCGCCAGGCGTTCGCGCAGCAGGTTCATGCCGCTGTTGGAGTCATGGCCGTTGATCACGCCGCGGCTGTCTTGGAAGTCGGCCAAGGCAACGCGGGGATTGTCGTCGCGGGTCAGCAGCAGGCTGCAATGCTGGCCGCCGCTGCTGTGGGGCAGTTCGTAGCGCGGGCGGCCAATCACCTGGACTTGCCCGCGCAGCTCGGTCATCAGCGGGTAGCCGCAGGTTTGCGTCAGCAGCAATTGCGGGGCGCGCCACAGGCTGCGCAGGTCGAGATGATCAGCCTTGCGGCGGGTCGCGCCCAGGCGCTCAAGGATGCGCGAAAGCCAGCGCTCATTGGCCTGTTGCACCTGCTGCGGCGCCACGTACATCAGCAGTTCGGCGTAGCGGTCACTCATGGTCGTCTCTCAAGCAAAGGGGTGCCGTGGGCTGTCGATGGCCTTGAGCCCGTGACGGCCGATCAACTGGCCGTAACCCTGCACCAGGAACCCGCCGCTGCGCGCCACCCATTGTTCGCGGCGCGCGCGGTACACGGTGGGCAGCAAATACCACGGCAGCTTCGGCAAGTCGTGATGCACCAGGTGCAGGTTGTTGTTGAGGAACAGCCAGGTCCACGGCCAGGCGGCTTCGTTAAGCACCGTGCGCTGTTCCGGTTGTGGGTGCGGGCGATGCTCATAGTAGGAACGGATCGCCGCCACCGACAAGGCCGGCACGCTGACCAGCGCCACGTAGTGCCACACCGGCAGCACGCTGTAGTGGGCGATGAAGGTCAGCATCAGCACGGTCACGGTGCCATGGCTCAGCCACATCAGCCACGCCTGGCGCTGGCCTTTGCGTAGGCGTCTGACCTCGTTGCGCGCCAGCTTCCACAGCGCCAGCGGCGAACCCAACAGGAAGCGCCCCAGGACGGTCTTGGTCAGCCAATGCAAGGTGCGCTCGAACAGCGAACTGTCATCCCACTGCCGCTGATTCAGGTAGCGGCTTTCCGGGTCGACACCGGGCACCGTCAGGTCTTCGTCGTTGTGGTGCACCAGGTGGCAGTTGCGGTACAGGGTGTAGGGGTACCAGACGGCAAACGGTGCGTAGCCGAGGAGTTTGTTCAAAGCAGTGAAGCGGGTGGGATGGCCGTGCAGCAGTTCGTGTTGCAGGGACATCCACAGCGTCACGAGCGGGATCAACAGTGCGGTACTCAGCCACAGGCCAAGCCAGTGGCTGGCGAGGATCACCGCAAACCAGCCGGCATAGACGCCGATCAACAGCAGCCAGGTCGGCCACTCGGTGCGGGCGGTAAAGGTCTGGGCCAGGGCTTCGATTTCCCGGCGCTGGGTTTCATCAAGGTAGTTGGACATCGGCAGCTCAGGGCAGGCGTGGCCGACGAAAAAGTCGGCTTCATCCTGCTCTGTGCAATGGGGCGGGAAAATCTTGCAGATCGTTTGGTGCTTAGCTTAGAACTTAATGACCGAACAGGTTGCTGTCGGTTTTCTTGGCCTTTTTCTCGGCGCGTTTTTCATCGGCGGTCTTTGCCGGTTTCTTCTTGTCAGCTTTCTTAGAATTCAGACCTTTGGCCATGATGCGTGCTCCACTTACAGGGGATGTAACACTGGGTATAACACCGATTGCCCAACAGAAGGCGCTTTGCCCGACTTATAATCTGCGCCCCCTGGATTCGCGTGTTTGAAAACCATGCCCGAGTTTCACATCGACCGACTGGCAGAGCCGTTGTGGCCGCTGCTGAACAAGTTCTATCGCAGCCATAACTCACCGATGAAGGCCCTCAAGGGTGGCCAGTTGTGGGTGGCCAGGGGCAGCGAGATTGTCGCGGGCCTGTGCCTGACGCCGGTGGTGGGTGGGCAGTGGTTGACCGGGCTGTTTGTCGACCCGGCGCTGCGTGGCCAGGGGCTGGCGGCGCAATTGATTCGCGCCTCGGTCGCAAGCGTTGAAGGCACGGTGTGGCTGCTGTGCCATCCGGACCTGGAAGGCTTTTATCAACGCCTGGGTTTTACCCAGGACACGTTGCTGCCGCAGTCCTTGTCGGAGCGCCTGGTGCGCTACAAACGCAACAAGCCGATGATCGCCATGGGCTTAGAACCGTTGGTGAGGTCGACCTTCAATAAAGTGTGATCAGCCGTTGTGGGCCCCATGCTAGCCTCGGCGGCACCAGCGGCCCATTACAGGATGATCATGAAAGCGACCCTTGCAGCCTTATCCCTTGCAGCTCTCCTCGCCCCGGCCTTGAGCCAGGCAGCCGAAGCGCCGGTTTCCGCCGAGCAGTATGCAACCGTGCTCGCCGGCAGTTGGCGCGTGCCGGCCAACAGCGCGCGTGATGTGTATCGTCACCCGCAGCAGACCCTGGAGTTCTTTGGCCTGCGGGGCGACCAGACCCTGATCGAAATCACCCCCGGTGGAGGCTGGTACAGCGAGCTGCTGGCGCCGCTGCTCAAGGATAACGGCCACTACATCGCTGCCGTGCAGGCGCCGAACAGCAGTGCCTATGCGCGTACATCAGAAGAAAACCTGAAAAAGAAATTCGCCGCAGACCCGCTGCATTATTCCAAGGCCGGCTTCGCCGAGTTCGACCCCAAGGCTCCGGTGCTGGGCAAGCCTGGCTCGGCCGACACCGTGCTGACCTTTCGCAACGTTCATAACTGGGTGATGGCGGATACGGCGCCGGCGATGTTCGAGGCGTTCTTCAAGGTGTTGAAACCGGGCGGCGTGCTGGGGGTGGTGGATCACCGGGCCAAGGACGGGGCGTCGCTGGAAGACATCAAGCACAGCGGTTACCTGACCACCGCGTATGTGGTGAAACTGGCGACGGATGCGGGGTTCAAGCTTGAGGGGCAGAGCGAGGTGAATGCCAACCCGAAAGATACCAAGGACTACCCGGATGGGGTCTGGACCTTGCCGCCGGCGTTGACGTTGGGGGAGAAGGACAAGGCCAAGTATGTGGCGATTGGTGAGTCGGACCGGATGACGTTGCGGTTTGTGAAGCCCGCAAAATAAGCTGAATGCACACAGAACAAATGTGGGAGCGGGCTTGCTCGTGAATGCGGTGGATCAGTCTATATCTTCGGTGACTGGCACTCCGCTTTCGCGAGCAAGCCCGCTCCCACAGTTTGAGGTGTGTTTTGCCTGAGGGTTATTCGTCTGCCGTAGGATCCATATCCGGGAACATCACTTCGATAAACCCGAACTTGCTGAAATCGGTAATCCGCGACGGGTACAGCCGGCCGATCAGGTGATCGCACTCGTGCTGTACCACCCGCGCGTGAAAGCCTTCGGCAATCCGCACAATCGGCTCGCCCTTGGGGTCAAACCCTTCGTAGCGAATCTGCTGGTAACGGTCCACTGCCCCACGCAAACCAGGCACCGACAGGCACCCTTCATAGCCTTCTTCCAGCACCGGGCTGAGCGGCGTGATCAGCGGGTTGATCAGGATGGTCTGGGGCACGGCGGGCGCGTCCGGGTAGCGTTCGCTGCTCTCGAAACCGAAGATCACCAGTTGCAGGTCCACTCCAATCTGCGGCGCGGCCAGGCCGACGCCACCGACGTGTTCCATGGTCTGGAACATGTCATCAATCAACTGCCACAGCTCGGGGCTGTCGAACATTTCCGGCGGAACCGGCGGGGCAATACGCAGCAGGCGCTCATCGCCCATTTTCAGGATTTCACGGATCATCGATCAGACTTCATCGGTAGTGGGCTTGAGGGAAGGGTCGCGGCCAAGGCCTGAGACATGCTTTTTTTCGTCGTGCTCGCCAAAGTCCTTTTCACCAGGATCCTTGCCTTCGGCCGACATGTGTTCGATCACCGCATTCATCTCCGCCCCCAGCAACAGCACGGCAGCCGAGATGTAGAAGTACAACAGCAGCACAATGATCGCGCCGATACTGCCATACATGGCGTTGTAGTCGGCAAAGGTTTTGACGTAGTAGCCAAAACCCAGGGAAGCGACGATCCAGACCACCACCGCCAGCACCGATCCCGGGGTGATAAAGCGAAACTTCTGCTTCACGTCAGGCATCACGTAGTACATCAACGCCACGGAGAACATCAACAGGATGACGATCAGCGGCCAACGCAGGATGGTCCACAGCGTGACCACGAATTCCTGCATGCCGATCTGCCCCGCCAGCCATTCCATCACCTGGGGCCCGAGCACCATCAAGGCGGCGGCGGCCAACAGCATGCCGGCGAAGCCTACGGTGTAGAAAATCGACAGCGGGAAGCGCTTCCAGATCGGTCGGCCTTCCACCACGTCATAGGCGGCATTCATCGCACTCATCATCAGGCGCACACCCGCCGAGGCGGTGTACAGCGCGATCACGATACCCACCGACAACAGGCCACCCTTGGATTGCTGCAACTGGTCGATCACCGGGTTGACCTGCTCCAGGGCCTGGGGCGGCAATACCAGTTCCGATTGCATGCGCAGCCAGGTGAAGAAGTCCGGCAGGTGCAGGAAACCGATCAGGGCAATCAGGAACAGCAGGAAGGGAAACAGCGAGAACAGCATCTGGTAGGCCAGCGCCGAGGCGTACGTAGGCATCTCGTCATCGAGGAACTCTGTGACAGTGCGCACCAGCACTTTGTGCAGGGGCAAGCCTTGTAATACCGGAAAAATCATAGCGTCTCCTTTCGCCGCAAAAAGTTGAGTTCGTGGGCGACTCAGGGGCCGTTTTCTACATCAAGGTAGCTTATTTGGCGACCTTGAAACAATTTCCAAACTTTAATCACTGCAGGTGACACAAAAACGGCCATCCGTGGATGGCCGTCGGGCTGCTGGAGTGCAGGCAGCCAGGTCGGGACTATTTGACCGCTTTCTTTACTGCGTCCTTGGTGTCGCCGACTGCTTTTTGCACTTCACCTTTCTTTTCCTGAACCACGCCTTCAGCCCGCAACTTGTCGTTGCCGGTGACTTTGCCAACACCTTGCTTGATGTTGCCTACGGCTTCGTTCGCCAAACCTTTTGCCTTGTCCGATGTGCTACTCATGGTATTTCTCCTGGGAACAATCAAGGATTTTGGTCACTACGTAATCGTTGACCCTTGGCCTTTCCAGAGAGTTTCAATTATTTTTTCAGCGGCATTTCATCGCGCCGTACAGGTTTGGCTTTATGTTTTGCGGCCAACCCACGAGAATGCCGGGCACATCCAGGCGCAAGCGCTGGGTAACAGATCCCGTAGGAAGGTTATGAAACTCAATAAAGCACAGGCCATTGCCCGCAGAAACCAGGAACTGGGCGGTGCCGTACTCGGTGTCAACAACTGCCACTTCACCGACCTGGACCGCAAACGCAACATCTGGTGGTTCGACCTGCCGGTGGGCCGGATTGCCGTGGGCCAGTACGAGTGGATCCACTTGTTGATGCACAACGCCGAGAGCGACCAGTTGCTGCACTTGAAGGTGCCAACGGTGTTTTTGCGCGAGAAGCTGGAAGGCCTGGTGGTGCGCAATGCCGGCAAGCGCAAGCCGGAGATTACCCTGGAGCTGAGTGCCGACAAGGACTCGTTCCTCAAGGACGTACGCCCGGCCGGTGCCGGTGTGAGCTTCGCGCAGTTCGCACTGTAGGAATGCGGTAAAACCTGTGGGAGCGGGCTTGCTCGCGAATGCGGTGTGTCAGTAACCGGTATATCACTGGCACACCGCTTTCGCGAGCAAGCCCGCTCCCACATTTGGATTGCATTTCAATGCGGGAAAATCAGCGTTCAATAAAAAGCCCCGCATCTGCGGGGCTTTTTGTTGGGGGCCGAGTTACTTCTTCAAACCCAGCTTTTTCAGTTCTTCATCCCGCAACTCACGCCGCAGGATCTTGCCCACGTTGGTGGTCGGCAGCGCATCGCGGAATTCCACGGCCTTGGGCACCTTGTAGCCGGTGACGTTGGCGCGCATGTGCTCCATCACCTGGTCTTTGGTCAGGCTGGCACCCGGCTTGACCACGATGAAGATCTTGATGTGTTCCCCGGACTTCTCGTCCGGCACACCAATGGCCGCGCATTGCAGCACGCCCGGCAGGGTCGCCAGCACGTCTTCCAGCTCGTTGGGGTAGACGTTGAAACCGGAGACCAGAATCATGTCCTTCTTGCGGTCGACAATGCGCATGTAGCCATCTGGCTGGATGATCGCGATGTCACCGGTCTTCAGCCAGCCTTCGCTGTCGAGGATCTCGGCGGTGGCGTCTTCGCGCTGCCAGTAGCCCTTCATCACTTGCGGGCCCTTGACGCACAATTCGCCCACTTCACCCAGCGCCAGCTCGACGCCGTCATCGGTGATGACCTTGCACAGGGTCGACGGCACCGGAATGCCGATGGTGCCGATCTGGATGTTCTGGATCGGGTTCACGGTGGCCACCGGGCTGGTTTCGGTCATGCCGTAACCTTCGCAGATGGAGCAGCCGGTGACCGCTTTCCAGCGCTCGGCCGCCGCCAGTTGCAGGGCCATGCCGCCTGACAGGGTGACCTTCAGCGCCGAGAAATCCAGCTTGCGGAAGGCGTCGTTGTTGCACAGGGCAACAAACAGGGTGTTCAGGCCGACAAAGCCGCTGAACTTCCACTTCGACAGTTCCTTGACCATCGCCGACAGGTCGCGCGGGTTGCTGATCAGGATGTTGTGGTTGCCGATCAGCATCATCGCCATGCAATGAAAGGTGAAGGCATAGATGTGGTACAGCGGCAGCGGGGTAATCAGGATCTCGCAACCTTCATTCAGGTTGGAGCCCATCAGCGCCTTGCACTGCAGCATGTTGGCGACGAGGTTGCGGTGGGTCAGCATCGCGCCCTTGGCCACGCCCGTGGTGCCGCCGGTGTATTGCAGCACGGCGACTTCGTCGCTGGCGGGGCTGACTTCGTTCACCGGCTGGCCGTGGCCCTTGGCCAATACGTCGTTGAACTTGATCGCCTTGGGCAAGTGATAGGCCGGGACCATCTTCTTCACGTACTTGATGACGCTGTTGATCAGCAGGCGCTTGAGCGGCGGCAACAGGTCGGCGACTTCGGTGACGATCACGTGCCGGACGGAAGTCTTGGGCACGACTTTTTCAGCCAGGTGCGCCATGTTGGCCAGGCAGACCAGGGCCTTGGCACCGGAGTCGTTGAATTGGTGTTCCATTTCCCGCGCGGTGTACAGCGGGTTGGTGTTGACCACGATCAAGCCGGCACGGATGGCGCCGAACACGGCGACCGGGTATTGCAGGACGTTGGGCAGTTGCACGGCGATTCGATCACCGGGCTGCAAGTCGGTATGCTGTTGCAGGTAAGCGGCGAAGGCGCCGGACAGTTCGTACAGTTCACCGTAGGTGATTGTCTTGCCCAGGTTGCTGAAAGCCGGTTTGTTGGCGAAGCGTTGGCAGGACTGCTTCAGTACCGCCTGAATATTCGGATACTCGTCTGGATTGATTTCTGCAGCAATCCCGGCGGGGTACTTATCCTTCCAAAAGTCTTCGATCATGGAAGCCCACTCCTCAGCGACGCGAATTCATTCATCGCATTTGATGCGATTATTATTTGTTTGTTTTTGGGTGAGTCTGGCGGTTAAAAGCAGGCCAAGAGGTCACAAAGCGCGCCGAGAGTAGCAGCTTTGCCAAGGGCCGCCTAGAGCCAAAAGAGGCCCCTACGGTCATAAACATGACTCAAGAATATCTAATGGTCATTTTTAGAGCAAAGATTCTATAAGCCAAGAAAGGGCTCTGGAATGGGCTTCTACGCATTTAAACTGAATGAATAAAAAGCCAAATGTGGGAGCGGGCTTGCTCGCGAAAGCGCAGTGTCAGTCACAGGATATGTCGACTGGTATACCGCTTTCGCGAGCAAGCCCGCTCCCACATTTTTTGACCTTATTTCAAATCAGGCTATGTCGCGCAATTCGCGCCGCAGGATCTTGCCCACCGGCGTCATCGGCAACGACTCACGCAACACAATATGCTTGGGCACCTTGTAGCCGGTGAAGTTGGCCTTGCAGTAGGTCTTCAGCTCTTCAAGGCTCACGCCTTGGGCACGGGCCACCACAAACAGCTTCACCGCCTCGCCGGTACGCTCGTCCGGTACGCCGATCACCGCGCAGCTGGCCACCGCCGGATGCGCCATCACCACGTCTTCGATCTCGTTGGGGTACACGTTGAACCCCGAGACGATGATCAGATCCTTCTTGCGATCAACGATGCGCACAAAGCCGTCCGGGTCGATCACCGCGATATCGCCGGTCTTGAGCCAGCCTTCGGCGTCCAGGGTCTCGGCAGTGGCCACCGGTTGCTGCCAGTAGCCCTTCATCACTTGCGGGCCCTTGATGCACAGCTCGCCCCGCTCGCCCAGCGGCAGCTCCGCGCCGTTGTCGTCGATGATCTTCATCGCCGTGCCCGGCACCGGAATGCCCACGGTGCCCAGCTTCGATTTGCCGCCATAGGGGTTGGTGCTGGCCACCGGTGAGGTTTCGGTCAAGCCGTAGCCTTCACCAATCGCGCAGCCGGTCAGTTGCTGCCAGCGCTCGGCCGTGGCCTTGACCAGTGCGGTGCCGCCGGAGTTGGTGAGCTTGAGGTGGGAGAAATCCAGGCTCTTGAAGTCCGGGTGGTCCATCAAGGCCACGAACAGGGTGTTGAGCCCCAGCAGCCCGGTGAAGCGCCACTTTTTCAGCTCCTTGATAAAGCCGCCGATGTCCCGGGGATTGGTGATCAGTACGTTGTGGTTGCCCGATACCATCATGCACATGCAATTCGCGGTGAAGGCATAGATGTGGTACAGCGGCAGCGGCGCCACCATCACCTCCTGGCCTTCCTTGATCAGCGGATGGCCGTCGTCCCCCAGTTGCGACATGCACGCCCGCACTTGCTGCATGTTGGCCACCAGGTTGCCGTGGGTAAGCATTGCGCCCTTGGCCAGGCCGGTGGTGCCGCCGGTGTATTGCAGCACCGCGATGTCGTCGAGGGTCACCGGATGGCGGTTGAGTGCCTGGCCGGCGCCCATGCGCAGGGCGCGCTTGAAGGAGATGGCTTGCGGCAGGTTATAGGCCGGGACCATCTTCTTGACCTTGTCGACCACGGTGTTGATCAGCCAGCCCTTGGCGGCGGGCATGAAGTCGCCCATCTTCGCTTCGATCAGGTATTCGATCTCGATGTCCTTGCTGACTTCTTCAACCCGCGAGCCAAACAGGTTCAGGTACACCAGCGCACGAATGCCTGCATCCTTGAATTGGTGACGCATTTCCCGCGGGGTGTACAACGGGTTGGTGTTGACCACGATCAGCCCGGCGCGCAGGGCGCCGAACACGGCAATCGGATAATGCAGGACGTTGGGCATCTGCACGGCAATGCGGTCACCCGGCTTGAGGTCGGTGTGCCACTGCAGGTAACCGGCGAACGCGGCGCTGCGCCGATCCAGCTCGGCGTAGGTCAGGGTGATCCCCATGTTGCTGAACGCCGGACGATCGGCAAAGGTCTTGCAGGAACGCTCGAAGACTTCGATCACCGATTTATAGGCTGTGAGGTCGATCTCGTTGGGAACCCCGGCTGCGCGTTTGTCATTCCAGAAATCAGGTTGCATTATTCTTGTCCTCTTACCTGAGTGGTCCGGCCGCTTTTGATGTTGCGATGAAAGCGGAGCTTTGGGGACGTTAGCAGCTATGGTCAATCAGGCAAATACAACAAGATGCGTCATTGATTGTGTGAATCTCCCCGCCAAGGCCAGCGCTGATCCAGCGGCCTGCGGTGAATGAGCTATACACTGCAACGACCCTGAGCAAAGGAAGCGCCATGAACCACACCACTTTCTGGCTGACCGCGAATGACCGCAGTCGGGTGTACGTCAACCAGTGGCTGCCGGACGGGCCGCCCAAGGCGCTGATCATGCTGGCCCACGGCATGGCCGAGCACAGTGGCCGCTATGCCCGCCTGGCCCAGGCGTTGTGCGATGCCGGCTACGGCCTGTACGCCCCCGACCAGCGCGGCCACGGGCGTACCGCCGACGAGGGCACCCTGGGGCTGTTCGCCGAGAAAGACGGCTGGAACAAGGTGGTGGGCGACCTGGCGAGCCTCAACCAGCATATCGGCCAGCAAGCGCCGGGGGTGCCGATCATCCTGCTGGGCCACAGCATGGGCAGCTACATTGCCCAGGCGTACCTGCTGCACCACAGCGCGAGCCTTAACGGGGCGATTCTCAGCGGCTCGAATTTCCAGCCGGTGGCGCTGTACGGCGCGGCCAAGGTGATTGCCCATGTCGAACGCCTGCGCCAGGGGTTGCGCGGGCGCAGTGCGCTGATTGATTTCCTGTCATTTGGATCGTTCAACAAGGCGTTCAAACCCAATCGCACCGCTTTCGACTGGCTCAGCCGTGACCCGGCCGAGGTCGACAAGTACGTCAGCGACCCGCTTTGCGGCTTCCGTTGCACCAACCAGCTGTGGATCGACCTGCTGGGCGGCTTGCAGCAAATCAGCAAAGCGTCCAATCTCGCTCAGATAGACCCGGGGCTGCCCATCCTGATAATGGGCGGTGAATGTGATCCGGTCAGTGAAGGCAAGCGTCTCAAAAGTCTGGCCAATGCGTTGCGTGAAGCCGGCTGCCAGCACCTGGAGCTGAGCATTTACCCACAGGCGCGCCACGAATTATTCAACGAAACCAACCGTGATGCGGTCACAGCCGACGTGCTGACGTGGCTGGCCCAGGCAGCAGTGCTGCGCCGCCCTACTCGCTGCGAATGATTTTTCGTTTAAAATCAATATATTAAGATTTCTGATTAGCCACAGGATGCACCAACTGATGACCCAGGTTACCAACACGCCTTACGAAGCCCTCGAAGTCGGCCAGACCGCCAGCTACAGCAAGACCGTCGAAGAGCGCGATATCCAGTTGTTCGCGGCAATGTCCGGCGACCACAACCCGGTGCATCTGGACGCCGAATTCGCCAAGGCGACCATGTTCAAGGAGCGCATTGCCCACGGCATGTTCAGCGGCGCCCTGATCAGCGCGGCGGTTGCGTGCGAGTTGCCTGGGCCCGGCACGATATACATCGGCCAGCAAATGACCTTCCAGAAGCCGGTCAAAATCGGCGACACCCTGACCGTGCGTCTGGAAATCCTCGAGAAGCTGCCGAAATTCCGCGTGCGTATCGCCACCCGCGTATTCAACCAGCGCGATGAACTGGTGGTGGATGGCGAAGCCGAGATCCTCGCGCCACGCAAGCAGCAGACCGTGACCCTGACCGAACTGCCGGCCATCAGCATCGGTTGAACGAATGCCTATGAAAAAGCCCCGCATCTGCGGGGCTTTTTTATTCAGGCGGGGCTCAAGACTGAGCGCGAGCCTGGTTACGCAGGGCTTTCACCTGGTCGTGGTTGCGTTGCGCGCCGTGGAACTGACGCTCTACCAGATCACGAATGCCCAGCAGGTTGTGCTTGTTGATCTTCTCGATCGCTTCTTTGTAAGCCTTCAGTGCGTGGTCTTCACCGCGCTCGGCTTCGTTCAGCACGGCTTCTTCGTCTTTACCGGTCACCATCGACTTCACGTCGACCCAACCACGGTGCAAGGCACCGGCGACGCTACCGGAATCTTCCGGATCGCCACCCAGTGCTCTTACTGCGGTCTGCAGTTCGGCAGCGGCGGTACCGCAATCAACGGAACGTTTGGCAAACAGGGCTTTGAGTTCTGGGTGCTTGATGTCTTCTGCGCAGGTCTTGAAGCCTTCCTGGCCGTCTTTGCTGGTCTCGATCAGGTCGTTGAGTACGGAGATCGATTCTTTGTTGATATCAGTCATTTTTCAATTCCTTCGCGGGTTAAGAAACGTGTATTAGTAATTGCAGCGCCCGTGCCAGCTTTTGAAAAACAATTTATTACTTAAATTTCAATAAGTTAGCCAATACACAAAAATCTGTATCCGCTTTATTTGCATGATCTGTCATTTGGCCTCCATGCAGAATGCCTGTATTTTCCAAGGCATCGACTCAAACACCTGAAGCCGCAATGAACCCTGAAAAACTTGAACTGCTGATCACCCGCGAAATGCCCTTCGGCAAGTACAAGGGCCGGATCATTGCCGACCTGCCCGGCCCCTACCTGAACTGGTTCGCCCGTGAAGGTTTCCCCCACGGCGAACTTGGCGGGTTGCTGGCCCTGATGCAGGAAATCGACCACAACGGTTTATCCGAACTGCTGGAACCCCTACGCGCCAAGCACGGCAAGCCCGCCCCTCGTCATTAATAGAGCACGCACATGGACAGTACCCGCGACGAACAACACTGGCACGCCATCGCCCAGCGCTACGACCTGGAGCCCGGCCCGATCAACCTCGAAAACGGTTACTTCGGGCGCATGAGCCGCGCGGTACTTGAGCAGTATCAGGACAACGTCGCCTTCATCAACCGCAGCAACTCGATCCATGTGCGCCAGCGTTTCGAGCAGGGCGAAAACGTCGAGATCCGTAACCAGTTGGCGCAGCTGATGGACGCCGATCCTGAAGCCATCGCCCTCACCCGCTGCGCCTCGGATGCGTTGCAGTCGCTGATCCGCAACTACAACCGCTTGCAGCCCGGCGACCAGGTGCTGATCAGCGACCTGGAGTACGACACCGTCAAGGGCGCCATGCGCTGGCTGGCGCAGAATCGGGGCGTAGAAGTGATCGAAATTGCCCACGAACACCCGGCCAGTTTCGACAGCCTGGTGCAGACGTATCGCGATGCGTTCCTGCGCTATCCCCGCCTGAAACTGCTGGCACTGACCTACGTGACCCACCGCACCGGGCTGGTGATGCCGGTGGAGGCGATTGCCGGCGCTGCCAGGGAACATGGAATTGATGTGATCCTCGATGGCGCCCATGCGCTGGGGCAGATCGAGTTCAACCTGGCACAGTTGGGTATCGCGTTTGCCGGTTTCAACCTGCACAAGTGGATCGGTGCGCCGTTGACCCTGGGCTTTATTTATATCGACCCGCAACGGTTGGCGGACATTGATCCGGACATGGGTGAGTTTCACTATCCGGTGACCGATGTACGTGCCCGCACGCCGTACAGCACGCCGAATTTCCCGGCGTTGATGACCTTGCCGCTGGTGTTCGAAGAGCATCGTTTGCTGGGTGGATCCAGAGCCAAGGGCGCCCGCCTTAATTACCTGCGGGATTTGTGGGTGAGTGAGGTGCGGCAGTTGCCGGGAATTGAAGTGCTGACGCCCGACGATCCACGGCTGTATTGCGCGATCACGTCGTTCAAGTTCACTGACAAGCAGGATCAGCAGGTGATGGCGGAGCGACTGCTCAAGGAATACAACCTCTTCACCACAACCCGCAGCGGGGCGTCGTTCGGCAGTTGTATTCGGGTGACACCAGGCTTTTTGACGTCAGCGGCAGACATTCATGCGCTGATCAAAGCCATCACCGAACTGAGCGCGATATCACTGTAGGAGCGAGCTTGCTCGCGAAGGTCGTTAACGATGACACGGGAAACCTGACACCCAGCGGTGCTCTCGGTTTTTTCGCGAGCAAGCTCGCTCCTACAGTGGGAGTGGGCCATTTTCCGCAGGCAAAAAAAAGCGGCACACCGACCAAGTGCACCGCAAAAATGCCGTAGAACACAGCAACAACGATTCGGTAAATCCAATCAGTCCAGCAGGGCCAGCGCCTCGGCGGTGGTTTCCTGGATGCGTGCCCAGTCGCCGTTCTTGACCCACTCCGGATCAAGCATCCAGCTACCGCCCACGCACATCACATTTTTCAACGCCATGTAGCTCTTGATGTTGGCCGGCCCAACACCGCCAGTCGGGCAGAATTTCACTTCGCCAAACGGGCCGCCCAGGGCCTTGATCGCCGCCACGCCACCGCTGACTTCAGCCGGGAACAGCTTGAAACGGCGATAACCCAGGCCATAACCTTCCATGATCCCGGAGGCATTGCTGATGCCCGGCAACAGCGGAATCGAGCTGTGTACCGAGGCTTCCAGCAGGTCACGGGTAATCCCGGGAGTGACGATAAATTGCGAACCGGCCACTTCGGCCGCTTCCAGCATATGACGATCCAGCACGGTACCGGCACCGGTGCACAGCTCCGGACGCTGCTCACGCAGTACCTGGATGGCCTTGAGGCCGAACTGCGAACGCAGGGTCACTTCCAGTGCGGTCAAACCACCGGCTGCCAGGGCATCGGCCAGCGGCAGGATGTCCTGTTCACGGGCAATGGTGATCACCGGCAGGATCCGCGCCTTGGCGCAGAGGCTGTCGATCAAGGCAACTTTGTCCGCCATGGAAACGGTAGGTTGAGGGCTGTTCATCGCGGCTGATCCTTGGCTCATGGGCACCAGTAAATCTCTAGAGTAGGTTGCAAAAACGCGCGTATCGGCATGGCAGCAACGTCGTCACTGGCCAGCGCGGCGCTCAAGGTGGTCAATTTCGAGCTGCCGGAAATCGACAGCACGGTGTAGTGGGCGGTGGCCAGCAGCGCGCGACTCATGGTCAGGCGCTGGTGCGGCACGCTCGGCGCCAGCATCGGCCAGCAACGACGGCTGCCGTCCGGCTTCAACGCTTCAGCCAGGTTCGGGCTGTTGGGGAACAGCGACGCGGTGTGGCCGTCGTCGCCCATGCCCAGTACCAGCACATCAATCGTCGGCAACTCGGCCAGCAGGCGATCAGCCTGCTCGGCAGCGTCGTCAAGGGTGGCGGCGACGCTGTACAGGCTCAGGAACTTGGCCTTGGCCGCCGGGCCTTGCAGCAAATACTTCTTCAACAGGCCGGCATTGCTGTCGGCATGTTCCACCGGCACCCAGCGCTCGTCGGCCAGGGTGATGGTCACCTTGGACCAGTCCAGGCCTTGCTTGGCGAGGTTCTGGAAGAACGCCACCGGGCTGCGGCCGCCGGACACCACCAGGGTCGCTTCGCCACGGGCACTGATGGCCGCGCGCAGTTGTTCGGCCACGTCATTGGCCAAGCCATCCGCCAGCAGCACCGGATTGCGGTACTCATGGGCAGTCACGCCCTGAGGCAGTTTCAAATCAGATATCGCCATACCAAGACCTCCCGTCCCGCGTGATCAGTGCAATCGAGCTCATTGGCCCCCAGGACCCCGCCGCGTACGGCTTGGGCGCATCACCGGATTTTTTCCACCCGGCGATCAACTGGTCACACCACTTCCACGCAGCTTCGATTTCATCTTTGCGCACAAACAGGTTCTGGTTGCCACGCATTACTTCCAGCAACAGCCGCTCGTAGGCATCGGGAATCCGTGCGCTGCGATAGGTGTCGGAAAAATTCAGTTGCAGCGGGCCGCTGCGCAGTTGCATGCCCTTGTCCAGGCCCTGCTCCTTGGTCATCACGCGCAAGGAAATCCCTTCGTCCGGTTGCAGGCGGATGATCAGTTTGTTGCTGATCTGCAAGCGCTGCTCCGGGGCGAAGATGTAGTGGGACGGTTCCTTGAAGTGGATGACGATCTGCGACAGTTTTTGCGGCATGCGCTTGCCGGTACGCAGGTAGAACGGCACCCCGGCCCAACGCCAGTTACGGATATCGGCACGCAGGGCGACGAAGGTCTCGGTGTCGCTCTGGGTGTTGGAGTTCTCTTCTTCCAGGTAACCCGGTACCGGCTTGCCGGCGCTGTAGCCGGCGATGTATTGGCCACGCACCACCTGGGTGGTCAGGCCGTCCGGGCTGATGGGCGCCAGGGCCTTGAGCACCTTGACCTTCTCGTCCCGAATACTGTCGGCAGACAGGTCGGCGGGCGGGTCCATGGCGATCAGGCACAGCAGCTGCAGCAGGTGATTCTGGATCATGTCCCGCAGCTGCCCGGCCTTGTCGAAATAGCCCCAGCGACCTTCGATGCCTACTTGCTCGGCCACGGTGATTTCCACGTGGGAGATGTAGTTCTGGTTCCACTGGGTTTCAAACAGGCTGTTGGCAAAACGCAGGGCGATCAGGTTCTGGACGGTCTCTTTGCCCAGGTAGTGGTCGATGCGGTAGGTGCGGTTTTCCGGGAAGAACTGCGCCACGGCGTCATTGACCTTGCGCGAGGAATCCAGGTCCGAGCCGATGGGTTTTTCCAGGACCACGCGGGTATTTTCCGCCAGGCCGACCTTGGACAGGTACTCGCAGATCGCGCCATACACCGCCGCCGGGGTGGCGAAGTAGGCAATCAGGCGTTGTTCGGTGCCGGCCTGTTCTGCCAGGGCGACGTAGTCGTCTGCCTTCAGGAAGTCGACATGCAGGTACGTCAGGCGGGCCAGGAAACGCTGGGCGACGGTTTCGTCCAGTTCCTTGCCAACGTAACCACGCAATTCTTTTTCGATGTGGGCCAGGTGCTGTTGCTCGGAACCGGCCTCACGGGCCAGGGCCAGGATGCGCGTGTCTTCGTGCAGCAGGCCCGCACCATCGAGTTGATAGAGGGCAGGAAATAACTTGCGCAGCGCCAGATCACCCAAGGCGCCAAACAGGGCAAAGGTGCAGGGTTCTACGGTTATCGAAGGCATGATGTTTGTTCTTTTATCAAGTTAAGCTACAAATACCTTTTTTTAAGGCATCACTCAAGGAAAAATGTAGTAATAACCACAACATTTTCCCGAAAAACGTATTCCGAGTGGTGGTGTTCAACTACCCTCAGTAGGATAGGCCACCGCAAAGGGCCGCTCGTCGATTGGTTGACGACCCTTATTTGCATCGTCGCCCTAAGGAAACATGAATGGACCGCGTGCGAAATCTACTGGAACAGATCCAGAAACGCCTCGAAGAACTGAACAAGGCTGAACGTAAAGTCGCCGAGGTCATCCTGCTCAACCCGCAGCAGGCGACCCGCTTCTCTATCGCCGCCCTCGCCCAGGCCGCTTCGGTCAGCGAACCTACAGTGAACCGCTTCTGCCGCTCGTTCGGCGTGAGTGGTTACCCTGAACTTAAATTGCAGCTGGCGCAAAGCCTGGCCAGTGGCGCGGCGTATGTCAGCCGCGCGGTGGAGGCCGATGATAACCCGGAGGCCTACACCCAGAAGATCTTCGGCAGTGCCATCGCGTCCCTCGACAGCGCCTGCCAGGCCCTGGACCCGAACCTGATCAGCAAGGCCGTCGACCTGCTGATCCAGGCTCGGCAGATCCACTTCTTCGGCCTGGGTGCTTCGGCGCCGGTGGCCATGGACGCGCTGCACAAGTTTTTCCGTTTCAACCTGTCGGTCACGGCCCACGCCGATGTGCTGATGCAGCGGATGATCGCCTCGGTGGCCCACACCGGGGAGTTGTTCGTGATCATTTCCTACACCGGGCGTACCCGTGAACTGGTGGAAGTAGCACGTATTGCGCGGGAAAACGGCGCCTCGGTGCTGGGCGTGACCGCCGAAAATTCGCCGCTGGCCAAGGCCAGTACGGTGAGCCTGAACATTCCGTTGCCGGAGGACACCGACATCTACATGCCGATGACCTCGCGGATCATTCAGTTGACGGTGCTGGATGTACTGGCGACGGGCATGACCTTGCGTCGCGGAGTGGATTTCCAGCCGCACTTGCGCAAGATCAAAGAGAGCTTGAACGACAGCCGGTATCCGGTTGGGGATGAATTCAACTAGGCCCGAATCTACTGTGAATGTGCCGGCCTCTTCGCGAGCAAGCCCGCTCCCACCTTCGACTGCATTCCAAAAGTGGAACTCGGTCTAATGTGGGAGCGGGCTTGCTCGCGAAAGCGGCATCAGCAACACCGGAACATCCGGATCAAGCCCCCGCCCTGGCCTGCAAACTCAAATGCGCCCTCTCCCCCGGCGCCAGGCTCGCAGCAGCCATCGCCGACTCCACACACACAAACCCCGCAGCCTCGTTGAAGCTCACCCCCAGCAACGGTCGACTCCCCGGGTGCCACACCACCGTGTCGGCACTCTCGCCGGTGTCGATGCACAATTCGCGCTGCCAGGCATGGTCCTTGAGGTGCAGTTCGCCGTCGTGCTGGAACACCCGCTGACACCCACCATCGACACGCAACTCACCTTCCTGCTGGCACGCCTGACGATTCAGCTGGTCGTAGCCCTGCGCGCCATCGAGCCCAGACAGCGCTATCTCACCAACGTTGCCAATCCGCCAATAAGCGTGCAAAGCATGGCTCAATTGGCACGGCAGCTCGTCCTGGTGCTCGGTGGCCAGGCGCAGCTCCAGGGTTTCCCCCAGGTGTGCATGCAGGTCCACCTGCCAGTCGCATAGCTGCAATTGCCAGTGCAAACGCACGCCGTCGTCGTCGGTGCTGCTGTCCAGCAACTTCCAGTCGATCAGCCGTGCCCAGCCATGGGACGGCCAGGCGTTTTCGCTGGGATGGCGGCCATACCACGGCCAACACACCGGCACGCCGCCACGGATGGCGCCGACCTGCGGCCACTTGGCCGCGCACCACAGCCAGGGCTTCTGGCCCGTGGGCTGAAAGTGCAGCAATTGCGCGCCCTGACGACTGAACACCGCTTGGCAGAGCGGGTGATCAATCACCAGCACATCGCGCATCTGGAAGCGTTCCCAGGCGAATACCGGCCGCTCGCGCAGGGATTTGAAAAAGCGTTGCAGCGGATGCTCATGCATGTGCCACGGTCCTGAATATCTTTGCAGGCGCTGGCTTGCCTGCGATGGCATCGCCTCGGTGTGGCAGATACACCGCGGGGCTCGCATCGCAGGCAAGCCAGCTCCCACACAAAAAAAAGCGGATAGCCATGGCTACCCGCAAAATGCGCACAGAGAGAAGGAGCTTATCGCAACAACGTTAGAACGTAGACTGAATTTTCAGGCCCGCTACCACCGCGTTGTCGACTTGCTTAACACCACCTGGGTTGGCGATGTATTGCAGGTTAGGACGCACGGTCAGCCAGTTGGTGACGTGGAAGCCGTAGTTGAGTTCGACGTTGTACTCCGTGTTACGCAGCGGTGCGTAACCCGATTGGTCGTAATCCGTGAACCCGCCGGCCGCGTTGAGCAACTCAGCATTTTTCTTCACGTCACTGTTGGCATGGATACGGGATACACCGATACCCACGTCATCTTTTGTACGTGCGTCGAATGGACCTTTATACACAAGCATCAGCGACTGGTAGTTGTCGACCAGGTTGGTGTCTTTGTCGTGGAAGGTGACGTTGGCCGCAATGTTCAAGCCGCGGGAAGCATCGCCATTGTGGGTGGTGAGTTGCTGTTGCAGAACGCCCCAGTAACCGCTTTTGCTGCTGCGAACGCGGAAGGCTGCGCCCGTGGTTCCAGCATCGTTACCGTTGACGTCTTCACGTACGTCGGTAGCGTCGGCGGTGCTCTTGTAGTAACCCACACGGTATTCGCCCGGCAGGCCATTGACCTTCGGCGACCAGACCAATTCAACCGGCAATACGGTGCCTTTGGTGCCGCTGCCGCTGAGCTTGAAGCCGTTGCCGTGCTCTAGTTGCGACGGGTTCTGGTTGTACGCACCGATTTGCGCATACAGCTCAGGCGTGATGTTGTACTTCACGCGGATAGCCGCCTGGCTGACGGGCCAGTTGTACCAGGTGTTTACATAGTTACCGACCTGCGAGCCACAGAACGACAGGTTCTGGAAGTCGCACGGGAAGGTGTTGAAGTCTTCGCCTTCACCGAAGTAACCGAGTTTCACGTCCAGCTTGTTGTCGAACATCTGGTGCTGAATCCAGAACTGGGTCAGACGCACCATGTGGCCTCGGCCGTCGACTTCTTGAGACGAACTCAAGGTGCCGGCACGCGGGTCGCCAATACGGTCGTTGGAAATGTTTGCGCCATTACGATTGGTCAACTGGATCTTGGCCTGGGTGTTGTCCCAGCCCCACAGCTTTTGCAGGTCCAGTGCCACGCCCAGACCGAACTGGTCAGCGTAACGGGCAGTCTTGTCGTTGTTGTAGCCACCGCTGAGGTTGCCACCGACTTCACCGACGTAATCCGCCTTGATGTCGATACCTTGCTCGATCAGCTTGGTACGCTCGCCGCCCCAATCGCCGGTCATCCACTTGGAATCGGCGCTGAACGCGTCGTCCGCCATCGCATTGGCGGACAGTACCAGGGCGGCTGCTGCTGACAGTTGGCAGATCAGCCGGGTGTTGTTGTGGTGCTTTTTCATCCCTACATCCTCGTCTTTATTGTTATTAACTGTTTTTATCTAACGCGGTTTACTTCTTTGTGAGAGCAGGACTCTCACAAAAGCCCCTACACATCATTTGAAACTTCAGCGTCCCTTGAATTGAGCAACGTTGTCCGCACGATCCTGTGCCGGCAACGAGGTGGCAGTGCCCAGGCGCTCGCCGGTCTTGGCGTCGAACAGCAACACCTTGGCCGGGTCGAACTGCAAGGTCAGGGTCTCGCCCACTTGCGGCGCCACATCGGGCGCCAGGCGGCAGCAGACCTTGGTGTCATTGATTTGCACGAACACCAGGGTGTCCGGACCGGTCGGCTCGGTGACTTGCACCTCGGCCCGAATGGTCGGCGCACCGGTGGCTTCGGCAGCGGCCAGCACGATCTGCTCCGGGCGCAGGCCCAGGATCACTTCGCGGTCTTCAAGACCGGCATCGTTCATGTTCAATGGCAATTCACAGCGGGCCTGGCCGCTGTCCAGCAGCGCCACCAGGCGGCCGTCCTTGCGTTGCAGGCGCAGTGGAATGAAGTTCATCGGCGGCGAACCGATGAAGCTCGCCACGAACAGGTTGGCCGGGTCGTTGTAGATCTCTTTCGGCGTGCCGAACTGCTGGATGATGCCGTCCTTCATGACCGCCACTTTGTCGCCCAGGGTCATCGCTTCGATCTGATCGTGGGTGACGTAGACGGTGGTGGTTTTCAGACGCTGGTGCATCAGTTTCATTTCGGTACGCATCTCGACCCGCAGCTTGGCGTCGAGGTTGGACAGCGGTTCGTCGAACAGGTAGATCTTCGGGCGACGCGCCAGTGCCCGGCCCATGGCCACGCGTTGTTGCTGGCCACCGGAGAGCTGGCCCGGCTTGCGATTGAGCAGGTGCTCGATCTGCAGCAGCTTGGCCACTCGCGCCACTTCTTCATCGATCGCCGCCTGGGGCATCTTGCGAATCTTCAGGCCGAATTCGATGTTCTCGCGCACGCTCATGGTCGGGTACAGCGCGTAGGACTGGAACACCATGGCGATGTCACGATCCTTGGGGCTCATGCCGCTGACGTCCTGGTCGCCGATCATGATCGCGCCACCGGTGATGTTTTCCAGGCCGGCAATGCAATTCATCAAGGTCGATTTGCCGCAACCCGAAGGGCCGACCAGGATCAGGAACTCACCTTCCTTGATCGACAGTTCGATGTTCTTCAGGGTGTCCGGCAGGCCGGTACCGTAGGTCTTGTTTACGTTACGAAGTTCGAGCGTTGCCATGATTACCCCTTGACCGCGCCGGCCGTCAGGCCGCGCACGAAATACTTGCCTGCGACCACATAGACCAGCAGGGTCGGCAGCCCGGCGATCATCGCCGCCGCCATATCAACGTTATATTCCTTGACCCCGGTACTGGTGTTGACCAGGTTGTTCAGCGCCACCGTGATGGGCTGCGAATCACCGCTGGAGAACACCACGCCGAACAGGAAGTCGTTCCAGATCTGCGTGAACTGCCAGATCAGGCACACCATGATGATGGGTGTCGACATCGGCAGGATGATCAGGCGGAAGATCGTGAAGAACCCCGCGCCATCCAGGCGAGCCGCCTTCACCAGTGCATCGGGAATGCTGACGTAGTAGTTACGGAAGAACAGTGTAGTAAACGCCAGTCCGTAGACGATGTGCACGAACACCAGGCCCGTGGTGGTACTGGCCAGGCCCATCTTGCCGAGGGTGAACGAGGCTGGCAGCAGCACGGTCTGGAACGGCAGGAAGCAGCCGAACAGCAACAGGCCGAAGAACAACTGCGAACCACGGAAGCGCCACATCGACAGCACGTAGCCGTTCAACGCACCGATGGCGGTGGAGATCAGTACCGCCGGAACGGTGATCTTGATCGAGTTCCAGAAGTAGCCGTCAACCGTGGCCCAGGCTTTCACCCAGCCGATGCCGGTGATCACGGTGGGCCAGCTCAGCAGGTTGCCGGTGCTGATGTCTTCCGGGGTCTTGAAGCTGGTGAGCAACATGACCACCAACGGCACCAGGTACAGCAGGACAGCGAGAATCAGCACCGCGTAGATCGCGACGCGGCTCAGGCTGATGGCAGGTTTGCCAGCAAGACTAGTCATTGCGCTTGGTCCTCAGCTCGGAGTACAGGTAAGGCACGATGATCGCGAGAATCGCACCGAGCATCAGAATCGCACTGGCCGAACCCATGCCCATCTGGCCGCGGCTGAAGGTGAAGGAGTACATGAACATCGCCGGCAGGTCGGAGGAGTAACCCGGACCACCCGCCGTCATGGCCGCCACCAGGTCGAAGCTCTTGATCGCGATGTGCGCCAGGATCATTACCGCACTGAAGAACACCGGGCGCAGGCTTGGCAGCACCACTTTCCAGTAGATGCGCGGCATGCTCGCGCCGTCGATCTGCGCCGCACGGATGATCGATTGATCAACACCGCGCAGGCCGGCAAGGAACATCGCCATGATGAAGCCCGAGGCTTGCCACACAGCAGCGATCACCAGGCAATACACCACACGGTCCGGGTCGATCAGCCAGTCCAGGCGAAAGCCTTCCCAGCCCCAGTCACGCAGCAGTTTGTCCAGGCCCATGCCTGGGTTGAGCAGCCATTTCCAGGCGGTACCGGTGACGATCATCGAAAGCGCCATCGGGTACAGGTAAATGGTGCGGATAAAACCTTCGCGACGGATTTTCTGGTCGAGGAAAATCGCCAGGGTCACGCCGATCACCAGGGTGATGCCGATGAACATGCCCCCGAACACCGCGAGGTTCTTGCTCGCGACCCACCAGCGGTCGTTGTCGAACAAGCGCACGTATTGCGCCAGGCCTACGAATTTGTAGGTCGGCAGGAAAGTCGAGTTAGTGAACGACAGCACGAACGTCCACAGGATGTAGCCATAGAAGCCCACCAGAACGATGAACATGCTCGGCGCCAGCACCAGTTTGGGTAGCCAGCGCTGCAGTGCATCGAACGGCGAGGCTTTGCTGAACACAGCAACAGAACTCATGGGAAAATCCAGTACAGGGAAAAAGGACTACAGGAACATGCCTTGTGGGGGTTAGGGGTCCCCCCACAAGGCCATTCGGTACTAACCGTTACTTGGCCGACTTGATCGCTGCCGCGAGTTTCTTCGCGGTATCGGCAGGGTCAGCTTTCGGGTCATTGATGTAGTTGGTCACGACATCAAAGAACGCGCCTTGTACCGCCAGCGTGGTTGCCATGTTGTGGGCCATGCTTGGTTGCAGGCCGCCAGTCTTGGCATCCGCCAGGAAGTCCTTGGCAGCAGTCTGGGCGCAGGAGTCGAAGCCGTATTTGCCCATGTCTTGCAACATGTCGATACGAACCGGGATCGAGCCTTTGTTGATGCTGAAGACTTTCTGGAAGTTTTCGCTCAGCACGACCTTGGCGATGTCCTGCTGACCGGCAGCAGTGCCTTTGTCTTTCTGCTTGAAGGCTGCGAGGGAGTCGATGTTGTAGGTGAAGGCCTTGTCGGTGCCCGGGAAGGCTACGCACTCGTAGTCTTTGCCGGCGACTTTCTTGGCGGCGGTCCATTCACTCTTGGCCCAGTCACCCATGATCTGCATGCCGGCCTTGCCGTTGATGACCTTGGCGGCTTCCAGGTTCCAGTCCTGGCCTTTGCCGTCGGCGTCCATGTAGGTCGCGACTTTCTTCAGCTCGGTCAGGGACTTGATCATTTCAGGGCCGGTCAGGGCTTTTTCGTCGAGGTCCACCAGGGCTTTCTTGTAACCGTCAGCCCCCATGACCGAGAGCACGACCGCTTCGAAGACGGTGCTGTCCTGCCAAGGCTGGCCACCGTGGGCGAGCGGAATGAAGCCCGCGGCCTTGAGCTTGTCGCCCGCTGCGTAGAATTCTTCGAGGGTGGTCGGGTTCTTGGTGATACCGGCTTTCTTGAACACTTCCGGGTTGATCCACAGCCAGTTCACGCGGTGAATGTTCACCGGCACGGCCACGTAGTTACCTTCGTACTTCACGGTATCGGAGACTTTCTTGTCCAGCAGGCTGTCCCACTTCTCTTCTTTGGCGGGTTCCTTCAGGACGTCGGTGTCGAGCAGCCCGGTGGACGCCCATTCCTGGATGTCGGGGCCTTTGATCTGGGCCATGCCTGGCGGGTTGCCAGCAACGGCGCGGCTTTTCAGTACGGTCATGGCAGTGGAACCGCCACCGCCGGCGACGGCACCGTCTTTCCAGGTGAAACCGTCTTTTTCAACTTGGGCCTTCAGGACATCTACTGCCGCTTTCTCGCCACCCGAGGTCCACCAATGCACAACTTCAACCGTCCCTTTCGAGTCGGCGGCAAAAGCACTGAGGGGAAACAACGAGGCAACGGAAATAGCTACGGCGAGGCGACTGATCGCTTTCATCTGAGTACCTTTTTTCTTGTTGTTATGCATGCAAGTCGGTGCTTGCGCTGCAAACGAGTTTAAACAGGGATTTTTCAGGTGCAGGTAACAAAGGGACGCCAAAATGTCACCACTTGGTGACATAGCGCCCGGTGGCCACGGCACTGGCCATGCTCGGTGACAAGGGTAGCCCCGGCAGCAAGACAGACTGCCAGGCGTGGTAGAGGTCCGGTTTGCCACCCCAGATTTTCGCGCTGGGCTGGTTTTTCGGGCTCAGTTCGTGGTGCCAGCTGCCGTGGGTGCGGTCAATGAAACGGGTTTCACAGAACTCCCAGAAGCGCCGGTACCAGGTTTCGTAATGCAACTCCCCCGTGCGTTTGAGCAGCGCCTGGGCAGCGGCACTGGCTTCGCAATGGGTCCAGTGCAGGCGCTCGCGCACCACGGGGCGCTGGCTCCAGTCGAGGGTGTAGACAATGCCGGGAGCGCCGTCGACGGCCCAGGCGTATTCACAGGCGCTGGCGAACAGGCCCTTGGCGTCGGTCACTAGCCACTCAGGGGTGACGAGCCCGGCATCCAGGCGCGCAGCCTCAAGGTGCAACACCAGTCGCGCCCATTCGAAGCCGTGGCCGGGGGTGATGCCGTAGGGACGAAAACCATCGGCCGGGTTGTCTTCGTTGTAACCACGCAGGGGTTGCCAATGGCTGTCGAAATGCTCGATCACCATGTCCCGGTTTTGCGCCGCATGGGTATGAATAATCCGCTCGACGATGCGCAGTGCCCGGTCCAGCCAGCGGGTTTCACCGGTGACATCGGCCAGGGCCAGGAAGGCTTCAGTGGCGTGCATGTTGCTGTTGGCGCCGCGATAGGCTTCTACCCCGCTCCAGTCCTGGGCAAAGGACTCGAGCATCGCGCCCTCCTCTTCGCTCCAGAAATACTGGTCGATGATATGGATCGCGTCGTTGAGCAAGGTTTGCGCGCCGGGAGCGCCGGCCACTACTGCGGAGCTGGCGGCCAGGGCGACAAAAGCGTGCAGGTAGGCGGCCTTGCCGGTGTTGCCGTCGCGGGCGTCGGGCGTGGCGAACCAACCGCCGTGCCGGGCATCGCGCAGCGGGCCGCTGAGGGCCACGACGCCGTGTTCCACCAGGTCGGCATAACCTGGCAGGCCCAGGCCATGGGCCATGGCAAAGCTGTGGGTCATACGGGCGGTGTTCATGGTTTCAGCGACGGCATCGGGCGGCAAAACACCGTGATCGTCGAGGTTGCCGAAGCCGTCAGGCAGCCTGGAAGCCTTGGCGAATGACAGCAGGCGCTGGCCTTCAGTGGCAAGCCAGGCGTGATGGGCAGGTGCGTTCAGCCAACTACTGGCAGGCAGTGGTTGCGTGGTCATGATTAGCCCTTTTTATTATGTGCGGGATGACGGGAGTCTAAACAAGGGCGGCGCGAGGGCAAGTAACGAAGGAGACGGGAAATGTCACCGATTGGTGACATTGATTGTGCCAAGGCCTGCAGGCGTCATGTGTAGTGACGCCTGCAGCACCTCACATCACTGCTGCCCGAGAGGGGTGATCCGGGCCGGCTGGTTGATCTGCTGCTGCAGGTTCTGCACCTGGCTTTGCAAGGCAGTGACGTTACGCGTGGTCTGGATGCGGAACACGTCGAACTCCTTGGTGGACGGACCGTCGGAAGCCGCGGCGCGGTTGTCCAGTTCGCTCTTGAGGACCACAAGGTCCTGCTCCAGGCGGGCGATGGCGGCCGTGGGGTTGCCCTGTTTTTTCAGGGCTGCGACGTCGGCGGAGAGGTCCTTGAACTCGGCGTCCCGGGACTTGAGGGTAGCCACCGCCTCCGTCAGCGCCTGGACCTGGCCCTGCAATTGCGCGTTGGCACTGGACAGCTGGGTCGTGCTGGCGGTCATCTGCTCCAGGCGCTTGTCCAGGTCAGTTGCCTGGCCGGCCACGCCCATCTGCTGCTTGCCCTGCTCCAGCAACTGGGTCTCCAGCTGCTTGATCTGCAGTTTCAGGGCCTCGCTGCCATTATTCACATTGGCTTCGCTGGCCACCACCTTGCCGGAAATATCCTGCAGGCGCCCCGCCGCTTCCTCGCTGATGCGCGCGAAGCTTTCCTGGGTCGCCACCAGTTGCTGGCCCATCAGGGAAATCTGCTGGAAGCTCCACCAGGCAAGGCCGGCGAAGGCGAACAGCAGCGCACCGACCAATGCCCACAGCGGCCCGGTACTGGCGCTCTTGACCTTGACAACCGGCGCAGGCCGGGAGCGCACGGAGGTAGCCGGCGTGGGCTCGAAATCATCGTCGTCCGAGGTGTCGGCCCGCAGGCTGGGAACGTTGTCGAAGTCGTCGTTAGCATCGTTACGCATGAATCAACCTTAAATCCTTTGAGGTGGCATATGGATAGCCAGGCGTCGGAGTATAAACCCCCGACCTGCCGCACTGATCGACCCGGGTTCGCAAATTCGGTTCCCGGTGTGTTGCCGGTTATTTAAGTCCCACGTCCTGGGCCTTCCACCAACTGCAGAACTCGTCGAGGGCCGCCCACAGGCTGACCTTGGGCTGGTAGTCGAGATAATGCCGTGCGCGGGTGATGTCGAGGGTGAAATCTTTGTTCATCACCTGCATGCCCAGCCGTGACAAAGACGGTTCCGGGCGCCCTGGCCACATGGCACAGAAAGCTTCATTGAGCGCCGCAACGCTGTAAGACAAGCCGTAGGACCGATAACGGGTGACCTGAGGCATGTCCATCTGTCGCATCACGTAGTTCACCACATCCCACACCGGCACCGGGGCACCGTTGCTGATGTTGTAGACCTTGCCCAACGCCGAGCCCGTCGCCAGCAAACTGCTGAGCAGGGCTTCATTGAGGTTGTGCACACTGGTGAAATCGACCTTGTTCAGGCCATCGCCGACAATCGCCAGGCGGTTCTTGCGCTGCATCTTCAACAGGCGCGGGAAGATGCTCATGTCGCCGGCCCCCGTGACAAAGCGCGGGCGCAGGGCCAGCACTTCGAGGCCAAACTCCTGGGCGCCAAACACCTTTTGCTCCGCCAGGTATTTGGTGGCTGCATACGGATGCTTGAAACGCTTGGGCACTTGTTCTTCGGTCAAGCCCAGGTGGTCACGGCCGTCGAAGTAGATCGACGGCGAAGACAGATGTACCAGGCGCCCGACCCGCTGCTTGAGGCAGGCCTCCACCACGTTTTCGGTAACCAGCACATTGCCCTGGTGGAAGTCCTGATAACGCCCCCACAGCCCCACGGCCCCGGCGCAATGCACCACGGCCTCGACGTCGCGGCACAGCTCGCGCACCAGGTCCGGATCATTCAAATCACCCTGGATAAACTCGGCGCCGCGCCGTACCAGGTGTTCCACACCTTCGGCCCGCCGCCCGTTGACCCGCACGTCCAGGCCCTGCTCCAGGGCGAAACGCGCAAAGCGCCCGCCAATGAAGCCGCTTGCGCCGGTGACCAGAATTTTCATGACTTACTCCGCATTCTTTCGTTTTTCATCGCTGTTGCCTTGACGCTGGCCATCACTCCAACGGCACCAACCATTGCCCCGTTGTGTGTGCCAGATGATCCGTCAGCAGGCCCAGCAATTGTCCACCACTGCGCCAATGATGCCAGTACAGCGGCACATCGATCGGCTTATCTGGCAATAACTCCACCAACACGCCCTTTTCCAGCTGGTCGCGCACCTGCAGTTCGGGCACCAGGCCCCAGCCCAATCCGGCTTCCGTCAGGCGGATAAAACCTTCGGACGAGGGGCATAAATGGTGTTCGAAACCACCGTCGACGCCCAGGGACGCCAGGTAGCGATGCTGCAGGAAATCATCCGGGCCGAACACCAGCGCCGGCGTGCGGGCCAGTTGATCGGCCCGCACGCCCTCGGGAAAGTGCCGGGCGACAAACGCCGGGCTGGCCAGCGCCCGATACCGCATCGCGCCGAGCAACAGGCTGCGGGCACCGGCCACCGGGCGTTCGCTGGCGCAAATACAGGCTGCCACTTCGCCGGCGCGCATGCGCTTGAGGCCGACGGTCTGGTCTTCTACCACCAGGTCCAACAGCAAATGCTGCTCGGCGCAGAAGTCGCTCACCGCCTCGGCCCACCACGTGGCGAGGCTGTCGGCATTCAAGGCGATGCGCAGGCGCTCGGGCATGCCCTCTTCATCCAGCGCGGGCACCTGGCTTTGCAGGTCGCGCTCCAGCAATCGTACCTGTTGCACGTGGTTGAGCAGGCGGCGGCCGATCTCGGTGGGCGTCGGCGGCGTGGCACGTACCAGCACCGGCTGGCCGATCCGCGCCTCCAACAGCTTGATGCGCTGGGAGATCGCCGACTGGGAAATTCCCAATACCTGCGCGCCCCGCTCGAAGCCGGCCTGTTCCACCACCGCCGCCAGGGCGGAAAGCAATTTATAGTCGAACATCAGTTTTCCTAATGAGCGATCAGCAATATTGGTTTTTCTTATACAGCCTTGGACGGGAGAATAGCCAGCATCGCTTCTTCTTATTCAAGGACCTCCACATGGCTGGCGAAACCGCCCTGGCAACCCTGCTGCGCAGCATGAGCCCACAGCTCAATGACGGCGACTACGTGTTCTGCACCCTGGCCGACAGCCGAATCCCCGAAGGTTGCGAGGTGATCGGCAGCTTCCGCGAGCAGGAAGGCCTGACGTTGATCGTCGAGCGCCAGCAGGCCGAGCGGGCCGGACTGGCCTTCGACTATGTGGCTGCGTGGATCACCCTCAACGTGCACTCGGCCCTGGAAGCGGTCGGCCTGACCGCCGCGTTCGCCACGGCCCTGGGCCAGGCCGGGATCAGTTGCAACGTGATTGCCGGCTACTACCACGATCACCTGTTTGTCGGCCGCGCCGATGCCGAGCGCGCCATGACGGTGTTGCGGCAATTGGCGGCGGGCGCGGAGTAAATCCTATGTGGCAAAGCTATATGAACGGCCTGTTGGTGGCCTTTGGTTTGATCATGGCGATCGGCACCCAGAACGCGTTTGTGCTGGCGCAGAGCCTGCGGCGCGAACATCACCTGCCGGTGGCGGCACTGTGCGTGGTGTGCGACGCGATCCTGGTGGCCGCCGGCGTATTCGGCCTGGCCACCGTGCTGGCGCATAACCCGGTATTGCTGGCGATTGCCCGCTGGGGTGGTGCGGCGTTCCTGCTCTGGTACGGTACCCTCGCCCTGCGCCGGGCCTGCTCGAAGCAGAGCCTGGGCGAGGGCGAGAACCTCAAGGTACGCTCGTTGAAGGCGGTGATGCTCAGCGCCCTGGCAGTGACGTTGCTCAACCCCCACGTGTACCTGGACACCGTCTTGTTGATCGGCTCCCTCGGCGCCCAGCAAACCGAACCGGGCGCCTACGTGGCCGGCGCCGCCAGCGCTTCGTTCCTGTGGTTCATGACCCTGGCCCTGGGCGCCGCATGGCTGGCACCGTGGCTGGCGCGCCCCGCCACCTGGCGGATTCTGGACCTGCTGGTAGCCGCCATGATGTTCAGCGTGGCCTATCAATTAATCAGCGCAGCGTAGATATTCCAAAACGCTCTGGAACCTCTATCCCACACAGTTGTTGCGTGGTTTTGCCGCACCCCCGGTGCTATGATCCAGCCCCTGCGCCGCAAAGAGTACAAACTCCCCGGCGCTTGTTTGGCCGCCCGTGATCGGCCTTGCGCTCACCGCAACTGACCTGATTAGGAGAATCATCATGGCTTTCGAATTGCCGCCGCTGCCCTACGCACACGATGCCCTGCAGCCGCACATTTCCAAGGAAACCTTGGAATACCACCACGACAAGCACCACAACACCTATGTCGTGAACCTGAACAACCTGGTGCCTGGCACCGAGTTCGAAGGCAAGACCCTGGAAGAAATCGTCAAGTCTTCTTCGGGCGGCATCTTCAACAACGCCGCTCAGGTCTGGAACCACACTTTCTACTGGAACTGCCTGGCGCCAAACGCTGGCGGCCAACCTACCGGCGCACTGGCTGAGGCGATCAACGCTGCCTTCGGTTCGTTCGACAAGTTCAAGGAAGAGTTCACCAAGACTTCCGTCGGCACCTTCGGTTCCGGTTGGGGCTGGCTGGTGAAAAAGGCTGACGGTTCCCTGGCACTGGCCAGCACCATCGGCGCCGGCAACCCGCTGACCAGCGGCGACACCCCGCTGCTGACCTGCGACGTCTGGGAACACGCTTACTACATCGACTACCGCAACGTGCGTCCAAAGTATGTGGAAGCGTTCTGGAACCTGGTCAACTGGAAGTTCGTGGCTGAGCAGTTCGAAGGCAAGACCTTCACCGCTTAAGTACCGCTTGCAGTAGAAAGAGCCCGGCGATTGCCGGGCTTTTTTGTGGGCGATTACAAATGGAAAAATGCCAGGAAAACGCTGGAACTCATCAAAAGGATTTCGCCACGCAGCATGTAAGAGGAATGTCCCTCTGATTGACTGCAGGAGAACTTGATATGGATCTAGCATCTTTGATCGGCATGGCCCCTCAAGCACTTAACGTGTTCGATAACGTGACAGATAAGGGCCTGGACGTCCTGGACAAAAGCTTGGGCATCCTTGATAAGACCGTGGACATAGCTCGACAGGCCTTGGGGCAAATCGACCCTCAGGCGCAAGACCAGCCACAACCGCCGAAAATTTCGTTTACCTGATGGGCGCTGACGCTCGACGGTTTGTTTCGCTGGCCTGAAAAACCCGCGCTCGTCCTGAAAAGACAGTACAAGAAGTCGGCACGTACGATCCGCCGACTTCACTCCATGCCAGGCCTGCCTTTCCATTCCCCCTCCCAACGTCTTACCCCCGGACGCGCTCATCTAAACTGCAAAACCTGCCCTGGCCGCAATGTCCCTTTGACTGCCCTCACGGGATTGCCAATACTCATGGCATATTGAGGCTACCCGCATGGAACAAGGAATAACCCTTTGAAGCTGGAACTCAAAAACAGCTTGTCGGTGAAGTTGCTACGGGTGGTACTGCTTTCGGCATTCGCCGTGGGCGTGGTACTGAGCGCGGCGCAGATCGTCTTTGATGCGTACAAGACGCGCCAGGCCGTGGCCGGTGATGCCCAGCGCATCCTCGACATGTTTCGCGACCCGTCCACCCAGGCCGTCTACAGCCTGGACCGGGAGATGGGCATGCAGGTCATCGAAGGCCTGTTTCAGGATGATGCCGTGCGCATGGCCTCCATCGGCCACCCCAACGAAACCATGCTCGCGGAAAAAACCCGCGACCTGCAACAATCCCCGAGCCGCTGGCTGACCGACCTGATCCTGGGCCAGGAACGCACGTTCACCACGCCGCTGGTGGGGCGCGGGCCTTACAGCGAGTACTACGGTGACCTGAGCATCACCCTCGACACCGCCACCTATGGCAAAGGGTTTCTCGTCAGTTCGGTGATCATTTTCATCTCCGGGGTGCTGCGGGCCCTGGCCATGGGCCTGGTGTTGTACCTGGTCTATCACTGGCTGCTGACCAAGCCGCTGTCGCGCATCATCGAGCACCTGAGTTCGATCAACCCCGACCGCCCCAGCGAGCACAAGATCCCGCAGCTCAAGGGCCACGAGAAAAACGAGCTGGGGCTCTGGATCAACACCGCCAACCAGTTGCTCGAATCCATCGAGCGCAATACGCACTTGCGCCATGAGGCGGAAAACAGCCTGCTGCGCATGGCCCAGTACGACTTCCTGACCGGCCTGCCGAACCGCCAGAAACTGCAGGAGCAACTGGACAAGATCCTGATCGACGCCGGCCGCCGGCAACGTCGGGTCGCGGTGTTGTGCGTGGGGCTGGATGACTTCAAAAGCGTCAACGAGCAGTTCACCTACCAGGCCGGCGACCAGTTGCTGCTGGCCCTGGCCGACCGCCTGCGCGCCCACAGCGGCCGCCTCGGCGCCCTCGCCCGCCTCGGCGGCGACCAGTTCGCCCTGGTGCAGGCCGATATCGAGCAGCCCTACGAAGCCGCCGAATTGGCACAAAGCATCCTCGACGACCTGGAAGCCGAATTCGCCCTCGATCACGAACAGATCCGCCTGCGTGCCACCATCGGCATCACCCTGTTCCCGGAAGACGGCGACAGCACCGAGAAGCTGCTGCAAAAAGCCGAACAGACCATGACCCTGGCCAAGAGCCGCTCGCGCAACCGCTACCAGTTCTATATCGCCAGCGTCGACAGCGAAATGCGCCGCCGCCGCGAGCTGGAAAAGGATCTGCGCGACGCCTTGAGCCGCGAGCAGTTTCACCTGGTGTACCAGCCGCAGATCAGCTATCTCGACCACCGTGTGGTGGGTGTCGAAGCGTTGATCCGCTGGCAGCACCCGGAGCACGGCCTGGTGCCGCCCGACCTGTTTATCCCCCTGGCCGAACAGAACGGCACCATCATTGCCATCGGCGAATGGGTACTGGACCAGGCCTGCCGGCAACTGCGGGAATGGCATGACCTGGGCTTCACCGAGCTGCGCATGGCGGTCAACCTGTCGACCGTGCAGTTGCACCACGCCGAGCTGCCACGGGTGGTCAACAACCTGCTGCAAATCTACCGCTTGCCGCCGCGTAGCCTGGAGCTGGAAGTCACCGAGACCGGCCTGATGGAAGACATCAGCACCGCCGCCCAGCACCTGCTGAGCCTGCGCCGCTCCGGGGCACTGATTGCGATTGATGACTTCGGCACCGGCTATTCGTCCCTGAGCTATCTGAAAAGCCTGCCGCTGGACAAGATCAAGATCGACAAGAGCTTCGTCCAGGACCTGCTGGATGACGACGACGATGCGACCATCGTGCGGGCGATCATCCAGCTCGGCAAAAGCCTTGGCATGCAGGTGATCGCCGAGGGTGTGGAGACCGCCGAACAGGAGGCCTACATCATCTCCGAGGGTTGCCACGAGGGTCAGGGCTACCACTACAGCAAACCCTTGCCGGCACGGGAGTTGGTGGCCTACTTGAAACAGGCCCAGCGCAATAACGCCGCCATCCTCTGAAGCGATGCCGGCCATCGGGGCCACGCGCACCGATGGCCGGCAAATCGATACTAAATATTTCCTGCTTATAACGCTTTACACAAAATGCAAATCTTTCGCATTATGTCGCAGTTTTGCGCGCCCCCCGCGTGCCCCATCAACAACCGAAGCAGGATGTTCGCCATGATTCGTATGCCCCTGGCCACCGCCAGCCTTCTCGCCATTGCCATTTCGCTCGCCGGTTGCGGTGAAGGCAAAGACAAGGCCGCCGCGCCTCAAGCCCCGGCCGCCGCCAGCACCACCGCCCCGGCGGCTGCCCCGGCAGGCCAGGTAGACGAGGCCGCCGCCAAGGCCGTGGTCGCGCATTACGCTGACATGGTGTTCGCGGTGTACAGCGATGCCGAGTCCACCGCGAAAACCCTGCAAACCGCGATCGACACTTTCCTTGCCAACCCGAACGACGACACCCTGAAAGCGGCCCGTACCGCCTGGATCGCCTCGCGCGTGCCGTACCTGCAGAGTGAAGTGTTCCGCTTCGGCAACACCATCATTGACGACTGGGAAGGCCAGGTGAACGCCTGGCCCCTGGACGAAGGCCTGATCGACTACGTCGACAAGACCTACGAACACGCCCTGGGCAACCCTGGCGCCACCGCCAACATCATCGCCAACAACGAGATCCAGGTCGGCGAAGACAAGGTCGATGTCAAAGACATCACCCCGGAAAAACTCGCCAGCCTGAATGAGCTGGGCGGTTCCGAAGCCAACGTAGCCACCGGCTACCACGCAATTGAATTCCTGCTCTGGGGCCAGGACCTGAACGGCACCGGCCCGGGCGCCGGCAACCGTCCAGCGTCGGACTACATGACCGGTGATGGCGCCACTGGCGGCCACAACGAGCGCCGCCGCACCTACCTGCGCGCCGTGACTCAACTGTTGGTCAGCGACCTGGAAGAAATGGTCGGCAACTGGAAGCCCAACGTCGAAGACAACTACCGCGCCACGCTGGAAGCAGAACCTGCGACCGATGGCCTGCGCAAGATGCTGTTCGGCATGGGTAGCCTGTCCCTGGGCGAGCTGGCCGGTGAGCGCATGAAGGTTTCCCTGGAAGCCAACTCGCCGGAAGACGAACAGGACTGCTTCAGCGACAACACCCACAACTCGCACTTCTACGACGCCAAGGGTATTCGTAACGTTTACCTGGGTGAGTACACCCGCACCGACGGTACCAAGATGACCGGCGCCAGCCTGTCCTCCCTGGTGGCCAAGGCCGACCCGGCGGCCGATGAAGCGTTGAAGGCTGACCTGGCCTCCACCGAAGCGAAGATCCAGGTGATGGTGGACCACGCCAACAACGGCGAACACTACGACCAGTTGATTGCTGCCGGTAACGACAAAGGCAACCAGATCGTACGTGACGCCATCGCCGCATTGGTGAAGCAGACCGGTTCGATCGAACAGGCTGCTGGCAAGCTGGGCATCAGTGACTTGAACCCGGATAACGCTGATCACGAGTTCTGATCAGTGCCGCGTTGAATGAGGCGACCTTCGGGTCGCCTTTTTTGTGCCTGCCCTCCAAGCTCCATCAACCTGCACAAATCTCCTGTGGGAGCGGGCTTGCTCGCGAAAGCGGTGGGTCAGCCAATGCATCCGTTGACTGATACACCGCTTTCGCGAGCAAGCCCGCTCCCACACTTGATCTGCCACGTCTCCAACGCCCCCCGGTTTACTTGCCCTGCACCGCAGGTAGAATGGCGCCTTTCCTGTCACCCCGAGCGGACCTCATGGCGTTGCCGACCTTACGGATAATCGGTTTCATTATCGGCATCTTCCTGATCACCCTGGCGATCGCCATGGTCATCCCCATGGCGACCCTGGTGTTTTTTGAACGCACCAGCGACCTGCCGTCGTTCCTCTGGGCCAGCCTGATTACCTTTATCGCGGGCCTGGCACTGGTCATCCCCGGCCGTCCGGAACACGTGCACCTGCGCCCGCGGGACATGTACCTGCTGACCGTCTCCAGCTGGCTGGTGGTGTGCATCTTCGCCGCACTGCCGTTTCTGTTGACCCAGCACATCAGCTACACCGACTCGTTCTTCGAAAGCATGTCCGGTATCACCGCTACCGGTTCCACGGTGCTCAGCGGCCTGGACACCATGTCCCCGGGCATCCTCATCTGGCGCTCGCTGCTGCACTGGCTCGGCGGTATCGGCTTTATCGGCATGGCGGTGGCGATCCTGCCGCTGCTGCGCATCGGTGGCATGCGCCTGTTCCAGACCGAATCCTCCGACCGCTCGGAAAAGGTCATGCCCCGCTCACACATGGTGGCGCGCCTGATCGTGGCGGCGTACGTGGGCATCACCATCCTCGGCAGCCTGGCGTTCTGGTGGGCCGGGATGGGGCTGTTCGATGCGATCAACCATGCGATGTCGGCGATTTCCACCGGCGGGTTTTCCACTTCCGACGAATCCCTGGCCCACTGGAAGCAACCGGCGGTGCACTGGGTGGCGGTGGTGGTGATGATTCTCGGCAGCCTGCCGTTCACCCTGTATGTGGCCACGATGCGCGGCAACCGCCGGGCGCTGATCAAGGATCAGCAGGTGCAAGGCTTGCTCGGGTTGCTGGTGGTGACCTGGCTGGTGCTCGGCACCTGGTATTGGTGGACCACCGACCTGCCTTGGCTGGACGCGCTGCGCCACGTGGCGGTGAACGTCACCTCTGTGGTGACCACCACCGGTTTCGCACTCGGGGACTACAGCATCTGGGGCAATTTCTCGCTGATGCTGTTCTTCTACCTGGGCTTTGTGGGCGGTTGCTCCGGCTCCACGGCTGGCGGGATCAAGATCTTCCGTTTCCAGGTCGCCTACATCCTGCTCAAGGCCAACTTGAACCAGCTGATTCACCCACGGGCGGTGATCAAGCAGAAGTACAACGGTCATCGCCTCGATGAAGAAATCGTGCGTTCGATCCTGACCTTCTCGTTTTTCTTCGCCATCACCATCTGCGCCATTGCCCTGGCCCTGTCACTGCTGGGCCTGGACTGGATGACCGCACTGACCGGCGCCGCCAGCACCGTGTCCGGTGTAGGCCCGGGCCTGGGTGAAACCATCGGCCCGGCCGGTAACTTCTCCACCCTGCCGGACGCGGCCAAGTGGATCCTGTCATTCGGCATGCTGCTGGGCCGGCTGGAGATCATTACGGTGTTTGTGCTGTGCATTCCGGCGTTTTGGCGTCACTGACAGGCAGCTCATGCAACCGCGCCCGGTACTCGCCGGGCGTGGCATCGAACCAGCGGCGGAACGCACGAAAGAAGTTGCTCGGGTCGGCAAACCCCAACAGGTAGGCAATTTCCAGCAGGGTCATGCTCGGCTGCGCCAGGTATTGCTCGGCCAGTTCGCGGCGGGTGTCGTCGAGCAAGGTCTGGAAACTCGTGCCCTCCTCCTGCAAGCGGCGCTGCAAGGTGCGCTGGGACAGGTGCAACGTCTGCGCAACCACTTCACGCTTGGGCTCGCCCTGGGGCAGCAATCGGCATAGCACCTGCCGCGCCTTGTGGGTCACCCGGCTCTCGGAAAACCGCGCCAGGTACTCCCCGGCAAAACGATCGTGCAACAACGCCATCGCCTCGTTCGCCGTGGGCAACGGCGCCTCCATATCGGCCCGTTCGAAGATCAGCGCGTCATAGGGCGCGTTGAACACCAGCGGTGCATGGAAGGCTTGTTTATAGGGTGCCAGGTCCGCTGGCTGATCGCCCTGCACCAGCACCTTGCGCGGTTGCAACGTGCGCCCGGTCAGCCAGCCGCATAACGCCAGGGCACTGGCCAGGGACGCTTCGGCACTTTGCCGGGTAGGCGGCAGGTGGTCGCCGTGCACCGTCAGAATCAGCGCATAACCTTCGGGCAACAGGCGGAAACTCAGGTCGGCACTTTCAGCAATGATTCGCTGGTAACGCACCAGCCGCATAAAACCTTCGGCCAGGGTATTGCTGGACATCAAGGCGTAGCCGGCCACATGAAACGACGCCGGGCGCACCACCTTGCCCATGTTCAAGCCAATCGCCGGGTTGCCCGACAGCTCGACCGCGCGCTGCCAGAGGCGGGTCATGGAGTCCTGGGGGAAGCGTGCATCCGGGTCATTCAGCGCGGCGTAATCCAGGCCAAGCTGCTTGAACAAGGCACGGCAATCCAGGCCGTCCATTTCCAGCGCCTTGACTATCCCCATCGCCCAGCTTGCAGAAGTCGTTCGTTCGCTCATGGCGTTTTCTTAACAAGGAAGGCTGAAACGACAGCCAGGAATCCGAAGGATACTAAAGTGGCATCTATTGTCACTGGCTGTTACCACTGATGACTCTAGACTCAAATAAGCTCCCCGCCGAACATCTGTCGGGCAGAACAATAACCAGAGGGCCGACCACTGTGGAAAATGCCAGGCAATTCAACAGCTTCGCCGATTTCTACCCGTATTACCTGAGCGAACACGGCAACAGTACGTGCCGTCGACTGCACTTTATCGGCACCAGCCTCGTTATCTTCATACTCGCGTTGGCGATCGGCAAAGGTGCGTGGTGGCTGCTGCTGGCGCTGCCGGTGGCCGGCTACAGCTTTGCCTGGATCGGCCATTTCTTCTTTGAAAAGAATCGCCCGGCGACCTTCCAGCATCCGCTGTACAGCCTGTTGGGGGATTTCGTGATGTACCGCGACATGATTCTGGGCAAGGTGCCGTTCTAGCCCCACGCTTGAAGAACAATAAGAGAGGCTTTGATGAACCAGCAGGCCCGTTTCACCCATATGCAGGATGGTACCCAGGAAGACTGGGCGATCATCGCCAAGGATTTCAGTGCTTACGCCCGGCAATTGCCAAGCCGGATCCTGGCGCATCTACGGCTGCTGGAGGGCGACTTCGGCGGCTTCCCGGTGGACCGCCTGACCCACTCGCTGCAAACCGCCAGCCGCGCCTGGCACGATGGCCGGGATGAAGAGTACGTGGTGTGCGCCCTGCTCCACGACATCGGCGACACCCTCGGTTCCTACAACCACCCGGACATCGCCGCCGCGATCCTCAAGCCGTTTGTGAGCGCCGAGAATCTGTGGATGGTGGAGAAGCACGGGATCTTCCAGGGCTACTACTTCTTCCACCACCTGGGGATGGACCGCCACCTGCGCGAGCAATTTGGCGACCACCCGCAGTACCGGCAAACCATCGAGTTCTGCGCGCAGTACGACGCGGCGGCGTTCGACCCGGCCTACGACACCCTGCCGCTGAGCTTCTTCGAGCCGATGCTGGCGCGGGTGTTTGCCCAGCCGAAGAACTCGCTCTACAAGGCGGCGATGGAACGCCAGGGTTAAACCGGCAGCAATGTGCCGCCGTGACCGGTTTGGGTGGCTGGCTCCGGATCTTTGACGATCTCCCGGGCCACCATCAGGATCACGATGGCCGCAATGATGTCGAAAATCGCCAGCACCACAAACAGCGGGCTGTAGCCGACCTTGGTCACCAGCACGCCGAACACCGCAGTAAATGCCGCAGCCCCGATAAACCCGCACATCTGCCCGCCACCGGTGGCGGTGGCCACGTCGTTCTTGCCGAATGAGTCCGAGGCGATGGAAAACAGTGCACCCGACAAGGTCTGGTGGGCGAAACCGCCGACACACAGCAGGGCAATCGCGGTGTAGGCACTGTCCACCAGGCCGATGCACGCCGGGCCGATCATGCACAGGCAACCGAACAGCATCACCAGCTTGCGCGAGGTGAACAGCGAGACCTTGAAGTAGCGGTGGAACAACGGGCTCAGGTAGCCACCCAGCACACAGCCAATGTCGGCGGCCAGGAACGGCAGCCAGGCGAACAGCGCCATTTCCTTGATGTTCATGTGCCGCTCGGTCATCAGGTACAACGGAATCCAGGCATTGAACGTCTGCCAGGCCGGCTCCGAGAGCATGCGCGCCGAGGCGATGGCGAAAAAGTTGCGGCTCTTGAGGATGCGCTTCCAGCTGGCTTTCTTCTGCACGCCTTCCTTGAGGTGGGTTTCCTGGCCGGCCTCGATGTACTCACGCTCGGCCTGGGCCAGCAGGCGCTGGTCACGCGGGTGCTTGTACAGCAGCAGCCACAGCCCGCTCCACACCAGGCCGATGCCGCCAACGATCAGGAATGCCAACTGCCAGCCGCTGTGCAAAATCGCCCAGACCACCAGTGGCGGCGCCAGCAACGCACCAAACGACGAACCAAAGTTGAACCAGCCGATGGCGACGGAGCGCTCCTTGGCCGGGAACCACTCGGTAATCGCCTTGACGCCGCCGGGGAAGCCCGCCGACTCCGTCAGCCCCAGTGCGCCACGGGCCACTGCCAGGCTCTGCCAACCGGTGGCGAATGCCGCCAGGGCACAGACTACCGACCAGGAGATGGCGAAGATGGCAAAGCCCATCTTGGTACCGATCGCATCGATCACATAACCGGCGATCGGCTGCATCAAGGCGTAGCACACCTGCCAGGCAACAACGATGTGGGAATACTGCTCAGTGGAGATGCTCAGGTCGGTCATCAGCGTGGGGGCTGCGACTGAGAGCGTGTTGCGGGCCAGGTAGTTAATAATCAGGCCGACCGTCATCAGCCCGACCATCCACCAACGGATGCCTTTGATTTTCATCGCTTCACCTTAATTATTTTTAGATTTGAGGCGTACGTTCTGCGACCGAGCGCATCCGTATTACGGGCGCTATAAAACTGTAACGTCATATGTCGTCATACAACTGTTAGCGTTATATTCAGTCCGCAGCACGATGTCAATCCGTGAAGGGTGATGTTGTACGATGACAATCGACACCCCTGTGGCGCCACGTCACTTGCGCGGCGGGATGAAGACGCGTTCATTTTCTGAGATAAAATCTTTCTGTCATTTACAGTGCTGTATCCTGCACAGGCTTTTTGAACGCGCGGAATCACCTGCGATTGATAAAACAGATCTTGCGAGGAGCGACGACGATGCACGAAATCCCTAATCTCCCCTTCCCAAGCCTGCACGAAACTGAGCAGCCAACCCCGCAACAGGCCGGTGCCACCAAGCCCGAGCCCAAAGAGGCAAAACCGGTCGACCGCAAGAGCGAAGACTGAGAGCCGTACCCAGACCGTGTGGAAAGCGTGACATTGCGCGCTTTCCACACCGCCTGAACACCGTGAGCCCCGCCATGACCGACACCACCCCCGATACCGCCCTGCTCGACACTGCCTTGCACATGGTCGACGTATGGAACCGCCTCACCCCGGAAAAACAGGCCCTCCTGCTCAAGCGCTTCGGCACCCAGGAAAACGCCCTCGCCGCGTTGGTAACCACGCAACTGCTCAACCCCGCCGATCGCTAAAAGTTTGCTTTGCTGCCCCCGCACGCGCCCAGCATCGGTATCATAAGCAGCCTATCTTTTCCTGCTGCGACAGTGGACCTCTCCCCATGCCAGATACCCAGCGCCCCATGGCGGTCACGCTGCAAGTCGTTTCCATCGTTTTGTTCACCTTCATCGGCTACCTGAATATCGGCATTCCCCTGGCCGTGTTGCCTGGCTATGTGCACAGCGACCTGGGCTTTGGCGCCGTGATCGCGGGCCTTGTGATCAGCGTGCAATACCTGGCCACTCTGCTGAGCCGGCCCTATGCCGGACGCATCATCGATAATCGCGGCAGCAAGCGCGCCGTCATGTACGGCCTGGCCGGTTGCGGGTTGAGCGGCGTGTTCATGTTGCTCTCGGCGTGGCTGTCACACCTGCCGGCGCTGAGCCTCACCAGCCTGCTGATTGGCCGCCTGGTGCTGGGCAGCGCTGAAAGCCTGGTGGGCTCGGGTTCCATCGGCTGGGGCATTGGCCGGGTGGGCGCGGCGAATACCGCCAAGGTCATCTCCTGGAACGGCATCGCCAGCTACGGCGCCCTGGCCATCGGCGCACCGCTGGGGGTGTTGCTGGTCAGTCATTTCGGGTTGTGGAGCATGGGCGTCAGTATCATCCTGCTGGCGGTGCTGGGCCTGCTGCTGGCCTGGCCGAAAGTCGCCGCGCCGATCGTGGTGGGCGAGCGCCTGCCGTTCATGCATGTGCTGGGGCGCGTGTTGCCTCACGGCTGCGGGCTGGCGCTGGGCTCGATCGGGTTTGGCACCATCGCCACCTTCATCACCTTGTATTACGCGACCCAGCATTGGGATAACGCGGTGCTGTGCCTGAGCCTGTTCGGTGCCAGCTTTATCGGGGCGCGGTTGTTGTTCGGCAATTTGATCAACCGCATTGGCGGGTTTCGCGTAGCGATTGCCTGTTTGTCGGTGGAGACGCTGGGGCTGCTGCTGCTGTGGCTGGCGCCGGATCCTCATTTGGCGTTGGCGGGTGCGGCGTTGAGCGGGTTTGGCTTTTCCCTGGTGTTTCCGGCCTTGGGTGTGGAGGCGGTCAACCTGGTGCCCGCCTCGAGCCGGGGCGCGGCGGTGGGGGCGTATTCGCTGTTTATCGATTTGTCGTTGGGGATCACCGGGCCGTTGGCCGGGGCGATTGCGGCGGGGTTCGGGTTTGCCTCGATCTTCCTGTTTGCGGCGATCGCGGCGTTTGGCGGGTTGCTGTTGAGCCTGTATTTGTATCGGCAGGCGCCGAAGTATCGCGAAGAACGTCAGGCGAGTTAGAAGTCCACCTTGCCGCGGCCGGCCTTGATGCTGCCGCGTTTGGTCTTGGATTCGAGGCGGCGCTTCTTTGAGCCCAGGGTGGGTTTGGTGGGGCGGCGTTTCTTTTCGACCTTGGTGGCGCTGAGGATCAGTTCCACCAGGCGCTCGAGGGCGTCGGCGCGGTTTTGTTCCTGGGTTCGGTATTGCTGGGCCTTGAGGATCAGTACGCCTTCGCTGGTGATGCGGGTGTCGCGCAGGGCCAGCAGGCGTTCCTTGTAGAAGTCAGGCAGGGACGAGGCCGGGATGTCGAAACGCAGGTGCACGGCGCTGGAGACCTTGTTGACGTTTTGACCGCCAGCGCCCTGGGCGCGGATGGCTGTCAGCTCGATCTCGGCGTCGGGGAGGTGCACGTTGTTGGATATCACCAGCATTTTTTGATCGGGCCTTGGGGTGGAGGGGTAAGGATACGCCAATGTGTTGGGCTGCTGGGGGCTGGGGGCTGGGGGCTGGGTACATATCCGTTATTTGGGTGATGGCTGATATTGGTTCCGCTCTTACAGCGGCTCACTTTTGAACAGCGCAAAAGTAAGCAAAACGCTCTTGCCCCACCACTCGGCACCTCGCCTAGGCTCGGTGTGCCCTCACTCCGGCTTTGGACCGTGGGCCGCCGTCATGGGCCATCCTTGGCCCAGGACGGCTAACCCGGCGTCCTGCCGGGTTACCCACGCTCCAAAGCCTGCGTTCGGCCAGCGTGGTTTAACGGGGCGCCTAAGATCAAGATCAAAAGCAGATCAAGAGCACAGCGGCCTACCGGCCGGCTTGAGTGTTGAAGAGCAAAAGCCAAATCAAAATCTAAAGCGGGCACGGTCAAAAATGTGGGAGCGGGCTTGCTCGCGAAGGGCGTTAACGATGACCCGGGCATTCTGAATGAACGCGGCGCCCTCAGGTTTTTCGCGAGCAAGCCCGGCTCCCACAGAAAAGCAGATCGGTTTTCGCTCTGGTTTTTGATCTGGCTTTTAACACTCAGGTCGGCTTTCAGGCCGCCGTGCTTTTGCTTTTGATTTTGATCTGCGGGCCCCGTCAACCACGATGGCCGCAAGCAGGCACGGTGGAGCGGGTAAACCGGCAAGGATGCCGGTTTAGCCGCGCCGGGCCATGGATGGCCCGTCGCGGCGGCCCGCGGAACCGGGCCGGAGTGCGGGCATGCCGAGCCTAAGCGAGGCACCGAGTGGTGGGGCAAAGACCTTTTGGTTACTTTTGGGGCGTTTGCCAAAAGTGACCCGCTGTAAGAGCGGAACCATAAGTGGCCGTTACCGCAGCAACGGATATGTACCCGAGATCAACCCCGACTCAACACCACCCCCTCCCGAGCCTTGCGCCTGTTCTTGATCCCATAACAAACCCACATAAACACCACCCAAACCGGAATCGCATACACCGACACCTGAATCCCCGGAATCAGCAGCATCACCCCAAGAATAAACACCACAAACGCCAGGCAAACATAATTCCCATACGGATACCAAAGCGCCTTGAACAACGGCACCTGCCCCGTCCGATCCATATGCTGCCTAAACTTGAAATGCGAAAAACTGATCATCGCCCAGTTGATCACCAGGGTCGCCACCACCAGCGACATCAACAACTCCAGCGCATGCTGCGGAATCAGGTAATTCATCAACACCGCCACCAGCGTAATCGCCGCCGACGCCAGGATCGACCGCACCGGCACCCCACGCTTGTCGATCTTCGCCAATGCCCGCGGCGCATCACCCTGCTCGGCCATCCCCAACAGCATCCGGCTATTGCAGTAAGTGCCGCTGTTGTAGACCGACAACGCCGCCGTCAGCACCACAAAGTTGAGAATATGCGCTGCCGTGTTACTGCCCAACATCGAAAACACCTGCACAAACGGACTGCCGCTATAGGCGTCCCCGGAGGCATTCAGGGTCTCCAGCAAGCTGTCCCAAGGCGTCAACGACAACAGCACCACCAACGCGCCGATGTAGAAAATCAGGATCCGGTAGATCACCTGGTTGATCGCCTTCGGAATCACCGTGCGTGGCTTGTCCGCCTCAGCCGCAGTAAACCCGAGCATCTCCAGGCCGCCAAACGAGAACATGATGATCGCCATGGCCATCACCAAACCACCCACGCCATGGGGAAAGAACCCGCCGTGCTCCCACAGGTTGGTCACCGAGGCTTGTGGCCCGCCGGTGCCGCTCACCAGCAGGTAACTGCCCAGGGCGATCATGCCGACAATGGCGACCACCTTGATGATCGCAAACCAGAACTCGGCCTCGCCGAAGACTTTGACGTTGGAAAGATTGATCACATTGATCAACACAAAAAACGCCGCCGCCGACACCCAGGTCGGGATCTCGGGCCACCAGTAGTGCACATACTTGCCAACTGCCGTCAGCTCCGACATGCCCACCAGGATGTACAAAATCCAGCAGTTCCAGCCCGACAGGACGCCGGCGAAACCGCCCCAATACTTGTGGGCAAAGTGGCTGAAGGAACCGGCCACCGGCTCTTCGACGATCATCTCGCCCAGCTGGCGCATGATCATGAAGGCAATAAAGCCGCAGATGGCATACCCGAGGATCATCGACGGCCCGGCGGATTTCAGCACGCCGGCCGACCCCAGGAACAACCCGGTGCCAATCGCGCCACCGAGGGCGATCAGTTGGATATGGCGATTTTTCAGGCCGCGCTTCAGTTCGCCTGAATGCGAGTTGGCTTCACTCATGGAAAGGGTCTCACGCAAGGTTTGAGGGTGCTCATGGAGGGGTGCTGCTTTGGTAACGGGCTACAGCAGCGCCGATCAAACCCCGGTCCAGCGTTTTTTCTTACGGTCATACGTCACCTGTTGTTTTTATCTGTGACGAAATCGAACCCGACGGGCTTGTGGCCAGGCGGAATGAACAAGGCGGATAGCCCTGAGAGAGTGGGATCACAGTAAAACGCGGCGCATTGTACACCGCCAAACCTGTCTGGGCTGACAGGATGCGGTGCGGCAGATAGGAGGGACATTAGGAAAATTCTTTCAGATAACGAGAAGTTGACGAAAGGACGATTCCTACAAAACGATGCAACCAACTCTCTGTTTCATCGACATAAACCAAATCGCCATCAAAACGGAATAAAAAATCCAAATGGAACCGTGTCAATAAAAATTTTGCAATCCCAAACACTCTCTTCTAGGTTCATCCACTTGCCCAGCGCAGCAAGCTGGCAAGCTCGTTCTCAAACAACGTCATCTAGGAGATTCACCATGCAAGCACTGGAAAATGACCTGGAAACCGAACTGCAACTCGACGATTGGTTTGAAGCGCCGACCCATGAGGCCGCCGTTGAAATGATGCAAGCCGATGCCGTCGTGCCGTTCGGCACCGCGATGTGGCCTTTCTAATCTGATCAGGCACCCCGGCAGGTGCGGGACGCCGCACCTGCCACTGCTCCTACCGAAGGCTTTGAAGGAAGGACGTCATGGACAAGGCCCGCGCCGTCGAACATTTTCTGTATTACCTCGCCCATCACCCGGCCCTCGCCGGCCTGCACCGCCCCACCATTTTGCTTGGCCATACCGAACGCTACGACGCCATCGCCCAATCGATCATCCAGGGCAGCGCTGCCCGCTTCGACTTCCAGGTACAACGCCTGGACCAGGCCCCCTGCGAAGCGCTGGCCAAGGCCATCGAAGACTGTGACCTGTACATGTTTCTCTACGATTCCTCGACCCTGCCCAACCCACGCGCCGAAGGCCCGGACTTTATCCGTGCCCTGCAAGGCGTGATGGCCGAGCACTGGAAAAAATCCCTGCTGCTCAAGGACTACGGCGACTATTTCTACGACACCTTCAGCGTCGCCCCACAGCGAATTGCCGACCTCAACGCCACGTTGATCCGGCGCATGTCCCAGGCCAGCGTGCTGAGCTTCACCGACCAGCATGGCTCGCGCCTTGAAGCGCCCATGAGCAGCATCAAGAAGTGGACCAATATCAACGGCATCGGCAACCACGACCTGGCACCCGGCGAGATCGCCACCCACAGCGAGGCCATCAACGGCCAGGTGCGGTTCGTCGGCACCTTCCTCAGCACCATTCCCTTTGCGCGCAAATACGGCGTGCTGCAATCACCGCTGGAACTGTGGATCGAGAACTCGACCATCTGCACCGTGGCCAGCGAAGTGCCGGGGCTGGCGGATGACTTCAACAAATACCTGAATGCCAACCCGTCCAATCGCCGGGTGGAAGAACTGGGCATTGGCACCAATGAAGGCGTGAAGGATTTGTATGCGCGCAACGCCGGCTTTGAAGAGCGTCATTGCGGGCTGCACCTGGGCTTGGGTGGCGGGCAGAAAGGCAGCCACCACCTGGACCTGATCTTCGCCAGCGGCGTGTTGGCCCTCGACGATAAACCTGTGTTCGATGGGGCTTTCATGTTCTGACACGCCCGCCAAAACAATGGAGATCAACTGTGGGAGCGGGCTTGCTCGCGAATGCGGTGGGTCAGTCACTGGATGTATCAACTGATACACCGCATTCGCGAGCAAGCCCGCTCCCACAATGGACCTGCTTTGCTCATAGAGCAGGTTCCAAATCCAGGCCAAAAAAAACGCCAACCCGAGGGTTGGCGTTTTTATGCAGCGCTTAACGAATCACTGCGGCTTCTTGCGACCAAAACCTGGACGCTGGCCGGAACCGGCCGGTGCACCACGACGCTTGCCCGATGGCGCGTCATCGACCAGCTTCAGGCCCGGGCGCTTTTTCGGCGATGGCTTGGCTGGACGTTTGGTGCTGGCGCTGTCGTCGGCACGGCCCGCAGCCGGAGCACCACGACCAGACTCGCCACGGTTACCGCGACCGCCGGCAGGTGCATCACCACGACCGGCTGGACGCGGTGCGCGCGGCGCACGTTCGCCATCCTGACGGGGCGGTGCCGAAGGACGACGCTCGCCTTCGATGTGCGGCTCGCGGGAGATGCGGCCGCCCGTGGCCGGTGCATCCAGCGCAGGGCGCAGGGTGCGGGCAACACGGTCGGTACGCGCCACCGGACGCGACGATTTACGCTGCATACGCTCAAGCTTGTCTTTGCTCTTGGCGTTCATCTGCGGCATGGCCACCGGCGTCAGGCCGACTTCGGCACTGAGGATGTCGACTTCGTACTGGCTCATTTCGCGCCAGCGGCCCATCGGCAGGTCGGAGTTGAGGAACACCGGGCCGAAACGCACGCGCTTCAGGCGGCTGACCACCAGGCCCTGGGATTCCCACAGGCGACGTACTTCACGGTTACGGCCTTCCATCACCACGCAGTGGTACCAATGGTTGAAGCCTTCGCCGCCCGGCGCCTGCTTGATGTCGGTGAACCTGGCCGGGCCGTCTTCCAGCACGACGCCGGCTTTCAAGCGCTCGATCATTTCGTCATCGACTTCACCACGCACACGTACCGCGTATTCACGGTCCATCTCGTAGGAAGGGTGCATCAGGCGGTTGGCCAGCTCACCGTCGGTGGTGAACATCAGCAAGCCGGTGGTGTTGATGTCGAGACGACCGATGTTGATCCAGCGGCCTTCTTTGGGGCGCGGCATCTTGTCGAATACGGTTGGACGGCCTTCCGGGTCGTCACGGGTGCAGATTTCGCCATCAGGCTTGTTGTACATGATGACGCGGCGCACCGATTCGGCGGCCTCTTCACGCTTGATGACCTTGCCATCAATGGTGATGGCATCGTGCAGGTCGACGCGCTGGCCAAGGGTGGCTTCAACGCCGTTGACCTTGATGCGCTTCTGGGTGATCCAGGCTTCTACGTCGCGGCGCGAGCCTACGCCGATACGGGCGAGGACTTTCTGCAGTTTTTCGCCTGCGGGGCCGATTTCCTGGGTGTCGTTCTGGTCTTGGTCACTCATCTTAAGCACCTCCCGGTGTGTCGATTCAGGCTTGGCCTGAAGATAGTAAAAGCTGGGCTTTTGGCGAACGCATCGCCAAAGGGTCGCGAATCATACGCTCATGGCGCGCGTTGCGCATCAGAGACTAGTCGATAAGTGCGGGCTCATTTGCCTTTCCGCCGACCGGTGGCACCCAGCGCCAGCAGGCGCAGCTCGGCTTCGGCGAGTACCGTGCGCTTGTCGACCTTGTCGAGTTTCTTCCAGGCACGGATCTCGCGCTTGCTGCGCCCGCAGCCCACGCAGATGTCATCGGTGAATTTGCAGACGCTGATGCAGGGGTCTTTGGTGGAGCTCATTTGAGTTCTCCTTGCTGGCGACAATCCAAATGTGGGAGCGGGCTTGCTCGCGAATGCAGTGTGTCAGTCGCCGGATGCTTGGCTGACCCACCGCATTCGCGAGCAAGCCCGCTCCCACATTTTGTTCTGCGTCAGTCTTCGAATTGGCGGCGCTCGTTTTCGATGGCTTCGGCCAGGGCGCGGGCTTCGTCTTCTTCGTCGCTCAGCGGCGGTTGTTCGAGCGCTGCGACGGCGGCCAGCAGTTTGGCACGCGCTTCGGCGACGCCGAGGATGTCCTCCTCGGGTTCAGGCTCGGGCTCATCTTCAACTTCGACTGGCAGCTCAACCTCAACGTTCAGTTGCAGCGCAGGCTCCTGCTCACCGTCACTGGCCGCACCATCACGCAGCAAGTCATCGAAGTCAGTCTTGATGCCCTGCTCCATGTCATCCAGTTCCAGCAACAATGTGTGGAAACTGGTTTCGTCCTTCGGCTCTTCCGGCTCGGCGCTGGCGTCGGCCAGCTCCTGCAACCCGGCGGGCACCGGTGCGTCGTCGAAATCCAGGACCGGGTCCGGCTCCATCTCCCGCAGCTCGGCCAGCGGCGGCAAGTCGTCGAGGTTTTTCAGGTTGAAGTGGTCGAGGAACACCTTGGTAGTGGCAAACATCGCCGGCTTGCCGGGCACGTCGCGGTAGCCAACGATCCTGATCCACTCCCGCTCCAGCAACGTCTTGACGATATGGCTGTTGACCGCGACGCCGCGCACGTCTTCGATCTCGCCCCGGGTGATCGGCTGGCGATAGGCGATCAGCGCCATGGTTTCCAGCATCGCGCGGGAATAGCGCTGCGGGCGTTCTTCCCACAGGCGGCCGACCCACGGCGAAAACTTCTCGCGAATTTGCAGGCGATACCCGGAAGCCACTTCCCGCAGCTCGAAGGCACGGCCGTCGCAGGACTTGCGCAGAATCTCCAGGGCCTTCTTGAACACCGGCGGCTCAGGGCGCTCGGCTTCTTCAAACAGTTCGAACAGGCGCTCCAGGGATTGCGGCTTGCCCGAGGCCAGGAGAAAGGCTTCCAGCAGCGGAGCCAGTTCGCGGGGTTCAGTCAGATTCATCGATTCAGCTCTTTATTCGGCTCGCGCCCGCACGTGGATAGCCGCAAAAGGCTCATTCTGGACCAGCTCGACCAAGGATTCCTTGACCAGCTCAAGGATCGCCATAAAGGTCACGACTACCCCCAGGCGCCCTTCTTCCTTGGTAAACAGCTCGACAAACGGCACAAACCCGCCGCCCTTGAGGCGATCCAGCACATCACTCATGCGCTCGCGGGTGGACAGTGCCTCGCGGCTGACCTGGTGGCTTTCAAACATATCGCCACGGCGCAGTACTTCGGCCATGGACATCAGCAACTCTTCCAGGCTCACGTCCGGCAGCAGCTTGCGCGCCCGGGCTTCCGGGGCGTCGAGCTTGGGCACCACCACATCGCGGCCGACCCGGCTCAAACCGTCGATGCCTTCGGCCGCGGCCTTGAAGCGCTCGTACTCCTGCAGGCGGCGGATCAGTTCGGCGCGGGGGTCATCCTCTTCCGCCTCGATAGTCTCCGAGCGCGGCAGCAGCATGCGTGACTTGATTTCCGCGAGCATCGCGGCCATCACCAGGTATTCGGCGGCCAGTTCCAGGCGCACGGTCTGCATCAGTTCGACGTAGCCCATGTACTGGCGGGTGATTTCCGCCACCGGGATGTCGAGGATATTGATGTTCTGCTTGCGGATCAGGTACAGCAGCAAGTCCAGCGGACCTTCGAAGGCTTCGAGGAAGACTTCCAGCGCATCCGGCGGGATGTACAGGTCCAGCGGCATTTCCATCACGGCCTGGCCGTAGACCATGGCAAATGGCAGTTCCTGCTGGGCGCCCGCCTGGCTGTCGACGGTTTCCACGGCCGACATTCAGGCCTCGACCATGAACGGTGCCGGGTCGCCACACCCCACACGCACCACTTCCGGCTCGCCATCGGCCAGGTTGATCACGGTGGAGGCCTTGTTGCCGCCGTAGCCGCCGTCGATGATCAGGTCGACGTGTTTTTCCAGCAGCCGGCGCATTTCATAAGGGTCGTACAACGGCTCTTCTTCCCCCGGCAGGATCAGCGACACACTCATCAGCGGCTCACCGAGTTCGGCCAGCAGCGCCAGGGCGATCGGGTGTTCCGGCACCCGCAGGCCGATGGTGCGCTTCTTCGGGTGCAGCAGCAGGCGCGGCACTTCGCGGGTGGCGTTGAGGATGAAGGTGTAGGGCCCCGGCGTGTGGGCCTTGAGCAGGCGGAAGGTGCCGGTGTCGACCTTGGCGAACAGCCCCAGCTGGGACAGGTCGCTGCAAATCAGTGCGAAGTTGTGGTTCTTGTCCAGGTCACGCAGGCGTCTTACGCGCTCGACCGCATTCTTGTCGCCGATCTGGCAACCGATGGCGTAGGACGAATCCGTGGGGTAGATCACCACGCCACCGGCACGGATGATCTCCACGGCCTGTTTGATCAGGCGCGCCTGCGGGTTTTCCGGATGAATCTGGAAGAATTGACTCACGTGTTCTACCTGTTCAGACGGTGGCAATAATGGGGTCATGTTTGAAGCGACACCAAAGGGGCGGCAAATCTTCCGGAACGGCGCGGTACTCGCCAATCTCGGACCAGCCGCCGGGGCCATGAAAATCACTGCCGGCGCTGACCAGCAGACCAAATTCGCGGGCAAGAATCGCCAGGCTGCCTACCTGCTCGGCGGGTTGATGCCCGTTGACCACTTCGATTGCGTGGCCGCCCGCTCCAATATAGTCGCCAATCAGCTTGCGACGCTTGCTGCGGGTGAAATCGTAATGCCACGGATGCGCCAGGCTGACCCAGGCACCTGCTGCCCGCAGTGTGCCAACGGTGTCTTCCAGGGTTGGCCAGTGTTGCTTGACGTCCCCCAGCTTGCCGGCACCCAGCCATTTGCGGAACGCTTCGGCGCGATCCTTTACAAAACCTTCACGCACCATCCAGTCGGCAAAGTGCGGGCGGGCCGGGGCGTTGCCGCTGTCACCCAGTTCCTGCTGGATGGCGCGGGCGCCTTCCAGGCCGTTGGGCATGCCCTTGAGGGCCAGCTTGCGGCTTATTTCTTCGGACCGCAGCCAGCGGCCATCGTGCAATTTGGCGATGGCCTCCACCAGCGGCGGCGCGTTGACGTCGAAACCGTAGCCCAATACGTGGATGGTTGCGCCGCCCCAGGTGCAGGACAATTCAACCCCGTTGACCAGTTGCATGCCCAACGCATGCGCCGCCTCGCGGGCCTCTGCCAGGCCTTCGAGGGTGTCGTGGTCGGTCAACGACAGGACTCGCACGCCTTTTTCAAACGCACGCGCAACCAGGACCGCGGGCGCCAGGGCGCCGTCGGAGGCTGTGCTATGGCAGTGCAAATCAACATTCACGGGAGTGTGTAACCTCAAGTCAGCTGGCGCTTTCGCTACCAAGGATGTTTGTTATTATGCCGCCACATCCAGCTTCTGGCTCTTACTGTGAAACAATTCATCGACTTCATCCCGCTGTTGCTGTTTTTCATCGTTTACAAAACCGACCCTCGCGTTATCGATCTTGCCGGCCACGAGCTGACCGTCGGCGGCATCTACAGCGCCACGGCGGTGCTGATCATCAGCTCCGTGGTGGTCTACGGCGCGCTCTTCATCTCCCAGCGCAAGCTGGAAAAAAGCCAGTGGCTGACCCTGGTCGCCTGCCTTGTGTTCGGCAGCCTGACCCTGGCCTTCCACAGCGAAACCTTCCTTAAATGGAAAGCCCCGGTGGTCAACTGGCTGTTCGCCCTGGCCTTTATCGGCAGCCACTTCATCGGTGATCGCCTGCTGATCAAGCGGATCATGGGCCACGCGCTGACCTTGCCAGACCCGGTATGGACCCGCCTGAACATCGCCTGGATCGTGTTTTTCCTGTTCTGCGGCGCCGCCAACCTGTTCGTCGCCTTTACCTTCCAGAGCTACTGGGTGGACTTCAAGGTGTTCGGCAGCCTGGGCATGACCGTGCTGTTCCTGGTCGGCCAGGGTATCTACCTGTCGCGCCACCTGCATGACACCGACCCTACCACGCCGAAAACCGAGGACTGACATGCTCTACGCCATCATTTCCACCGACGTCGCCAACTCCCTGGAAAAACGCCTGTCCGTACGCCCGGCCCACGTCGAGCGCCTGAAACAGCTGCAAGCCGAAGGCCGCCTGGTACTGGCCGGCCCACATCCTGCGGTAGACAGCAACGACCCGGGAGACGCCGGTTTCATCGGTAGCCTGATCGTCGCCGAGTTCGCCTCCCTGGCGGCGGCACAAGCCTGGGCCGATGCTGATCCGTATGTAGCGGCCGGCGTGTACGCCCAGGTGCTGGTCAAACCGTTCAAGCAAGTCCTGCCTTGATTCGTTGCGCGCTGAACCAAATGGCTTCAGCGCACTCCTAAACGCTCATTATTCCCGGTAACCTGCCGACAACGTTCTGAATATTCGTGTGGAATCAGGAGTTCCGATGCGCTTACGTCAGTTGTGTCTGTTGGCAGTGTTAATGATCGGGGCTACGGCCCACGCTGAAGAAACCTCGAACACCGGCAGTTCCACGCCCCTGTCCTTGAGTGCCGGCAGCCAGATCACCGATTTGCAGCAACGTTTGAAAGAGAGCGAACGCCAGCGCGATGAGCTGAGCAAGCAATTGCAAAGTGCTGACGCCACGCGGGAAAGTACCCAACTGAGTAAACTGCGCCAGGAGAACCAACGCCTGGTCCAGCAACTCAAAGAAGCACAGGGCAGTGCCTTGCCACGCTGGCTTACCGAGCAACAACAATGGTTCGTGACCGGCGGGGCAGTCGCGCTGATCGCCCTGTTATGCGGGATCTTCGCCAGTGGCGGGCACCGGCGCCGTCGACAATGGCTAAATTGAGTGAGTCATGAGCGAGCTGTTACTGATAGATGATGACCAGGAGCTCTGTGAGCTGCTGACCAGTTGGTTGAGCCAGGAAGGTTTCCAGGTGCGCGCCTGCCATGACGGCTTGAGCGCCCGCAAGGCATTGGCCGAAGCCGCCCCGGCGGCCGTGGTGCTCGACGTGATGCTGCCCGACGGCAGCGGCCTGGAGCTGCTCAAGCAATTGCGCAGCGACCACCCGGAACTGCCGGTGCTGATGCTCTCGGCCAGGGGCGAACCCCTGGACCGGATCCTCGGCCTGGAACTGGGCGCCGACGACTACCTGGCCAAACCCTGCGATCCTCGTGAACTGACCGCGCGCCTGCGCGCCGTGCTGCGCCGCAGCCACCCGGCCGCCGTGTCCACTCAGCTGGAGCTGGGCGACCTGTGCTTCAGCCCGGTGCGTGGCGTGGTCACTATCGATGAACAGGAATTTGCCCTGACCGTGTCCGAAAGCCGCCTGCTGGAAGCCTTGCTGCGTCAGCCCGGCGAGCCGCTGGACAAGCAGGAACTGGCGCAAATCGCCCTGGGCCGCAAGCTGACCCTGTATGACCGCAGCCTGGACATGCACGTCAGCAACCTGCGCAAGAAGATCGGCCCGCACCCGGATGGCCGGCCACGGATCGTGGCGCTGCGTAGCCGCGGCTATTACTACAGCCTCTAGCCCGCGTAGCAGCTGTCGAGCCTCGGCGAGGCTGCGACAGCATCGCCTCGGTACAGGTGTCAGACCGCAGCGCCTGCCTCGCAGCCTCGCCAAGGCTCGACAGCTGCTACGGTCGCCAATAGTTTTGTCAGCCCCGCCCAAAATCCTCTTTACCCAAGCTTTACCGTACCCTGACTGCCGCTGACCTTGATCTCCGTAATCTACTCACATCCGGACTCACCGGAATAGAGACAGGAGAATCACCATGCGCAAGACCCTTATCGCTTTGATGTTCGCTGCTGCCCTGCCAACCGTTGCCATGGCCGCTGCGCCAGAAGGCCCAGGCCCGATGGGCGGTCCTGAAGGCCACATGATGGGTGGCCCAGGTCACGGCGGTGAACACGGCATGCGGGGCAAAGGTGGCCCTTTCAGCCAGCTGGACCTGAGCCCTGAACAGCGCCAGCAGATCGGCAAGTTGATGGGCCAGCAATGGCACGCTCGCAAAGAGTTGGTGCGCAAGTACCTGGACAAACTGCCAGCCGCAGATCAGAAAGCCATGAAAGACGAAATGGCGGCCGCCAAGCAGAAAACCCAGACCGACATCCGTGCCGTGCTGAAACCCGATCAACAGAAGAAATTCGACGAGATCGTGAAGAAACAAGCCGAGCGCCGCGCCGAGTGGAAGGAATTCCAGGCCTGGAAAGCCCAGCAGCCGCAAAAAGCGCAATAATGATCTAGCTTCACTCCCAGCCCAGTGGCCACCGCCGCTGGGCTTTTCCTGTTTGAGGATTTCTTGTGCGTTCATTGTTCTGGCGCGTCCTTGCCAGCTTCTGGCTGGCCATCGCCCTGGTTGCCGGGTTGTCGATCCTGCTTGGGCATATGCTCAACCAGGACGCCTGGATTCTCAGCCGCCACCCTGGGCTCAATAACCTCGCGCAGGAATGGACGCAGCTTTACGAGGCCCAGGGCGAGGACGCCGCCCAGGAGCTGCTGCAGCAGCGCAAGCGTCAGTACCACATTGACGTGCAAGTGCTTAACGAAAGCGGCGAGCCTGTGGTGCGCGGCACCTTCCCGCGCCGCGCCGCCGCCCTCGAAGCCCGGCAAAACGACAGCCAGGACCGCCACCTGCCCTGGCGCCGGCTGACCGCCGAGTACACCAGCGAAAAAACCGGCGACACCTACCTGCTGATCTACCGCATTCCCCACCCGGAACTGGACGCCTGGCACCGCAGCAGCCTACTCTGGCCGTTAAGTGCCCTGGCGATTGCGCTGGTGGTGCTGACCCTGTTCAGCCTGTTGGTGACGTTGTCCATCACCCGCCCCCTCAGCCGCCTGCGCGGCGCAGTGCACGACCTGGGCCAGACCACCTATCAGCAGAACAGCCTGGCGCGGCTGGCCAACCGTCGCGACGAATTCGGCGTACTGGCCACCGACTTCAACCGCATGGGCGCCCGCCTGCAAAGCCTGATCGGCAGCCAGCGCCAGTTGCTGCGGGATGTGTCCCACGAACTGCGCTCGCCCCTGGCCCGCCTGCGGATCGCCCTGGCCCTGGCAGAACGGGCCACGCCCGAAGCGCGGGAAAAACTCTGGCCGCGCCTGACCCGCGAATGCGACCGCCTGGAAGCGCTGATCAGCGAAATCCTGGTACTCGCCCGGGTGGACGCTGATAACGCCAGTGCCGAAGACATCGACCTCAACCCGTTGCTCCGGACCCTGCAAAAAGACGCCTTGCTCGGCGCGCCGGACCAACCCGTGCAGCTGGATGCCGAGGCCGGGCTGCACCTCAAGGGCTGGCCGACCATGATCGAACGCGCGGTGGATAACCTGCTGCGCAACGCCCAACGCTTCAACCCGCCCGGGCAACCGATTGAAATGGAAGCCAGACGCCAGGGCGAACGCATTGTGATCAGTGTGCGCGACCACGGCCCCGGCGTGGATGCCGAACACCTGAGCCAACTCGGCGAGCCGTTTTACCGCGCCCCGGGGCAAACCGCCCAGGGCCATGGCCTGGGCCTGGCCATTGCGCGGCGCGCCGCAGAGCGCCATGGCGGCAGCCTGATCCTGGCCAATCATCAAGGCGGCGGCTTTATCGCCAGCGTGGATCTGCCACTGGAGCCGGGGGTTGTCATTCAACCCTGATGATCTTCTATGATGGTCCTTCTCATTAGGAGGGCCTTTGATGACTGATCTGCTCACCCCCATCCAGGAAGCACTCGATTTACCCGTCACCCCACTGGCCGTAACCGAAGTCGGCGCCCTGCCCTCGACCTTTGCCGTCACCGAACTGGCCAGCGCCAGCATCGGTGCCGCGGGCCAGGCGGTCGCCCAGTTGCTGTTGCAGCAAACCGGGCGCCTGCCCTCGGTGACCGTGGACCGGCGCCTCGCCTCGTTCTGGTTCTCCTCCTCGCTGCGCCCCGACGGCTGGACCACACCGCCGCTGTGGGACCCGATAGCCGGCGACTACGCCTGCACCGATGGCTGGATTCGCCTGCACACCAATGCACCGCATCACCGTGCCGCCGCCGAGCGCGTACTCGGGCAGGTCGCTGACCGTGAAGCAATGGCCGCGAAGGTTGCGCCATGGACCGCTGCCGAGCTGGAACAGGCGATCGTCGAAGCCAACGGCTGTGCGGCGCAGATGCGCTCATGGCAAGACTGGCAGGTGCATCCACAAGGCTTGGCGGTCAATCAGGAACCGCTGGTCCATCGCCAGACCTTTGCAGCCCTCAGCGACAAACCCTGGTTGGGCTCGGTGGCAAGGCCGCTGGCGGGCATCAAGGTGCTGGACCTGACGCGCGTATTGGCCGGCCCCACCGCCAGCCGTTTTCTGGCTGGCCTCGGCGCCGATGTACTGCGCATCGATTCCCCTGACTGGAACGAACCCGGCGTGGTGCCGGAAATGACCCTGGGCAAACGTTGCGCCCGCCTGGACCTGAAAAACCCCGACGACCGCCTGATCTTCGAAAACCTGCTCAAGGACACCGACATTCTGCTGCACGGCTATCGCGCCGATGCACTGGAACAGTTGGGCTACGGTGAGGCTGCGCTGCAAGCCCTCGCGCCTGGCCTGATCGACGCCAGCCTCAACGCTTACGGCTGGAGCGGCCCGTGGCGCAATCGCCGGGGGTTCGACAGCCTGGTGCAGATGAGCACCGGGATTGCCGAGGCTGGCAGGCAGTGGAAAAACTCGGACAAACCGGTGCCGCTGCCGTTGCAGGCGCTGGACCACGCCACCGGGTATTTGATGGCGGCCAGTGCGATTCAGGCGTTGAGTGAACGATTGAAATCCGGCCGCGGCGGTTCGGCACTGTTGTCCCTCGCGCGCACGGCAAAGCTGTTGGTGGACGCAGGACAAGTCCCTGAACAACTACCGCTGCGGGCCGAAGAACCGGGTGATCAAGGCTTGGTGGTGGAGCAAACCGCCTGGGGCCCGGCCCACCGCTTGCTGCCCCCGGTGACCATCAGCGGGACACCGTTGCAGTGGGACTTGCCCGCCGGGGAATTGGGCTCACACCGCCCTCAGTGGTGACCGAAGATCCTGTGGCGAGGGAGCTTGCTTCCGCTGGACTGCGCAGCAGGCCCCAGCTTTTGGGTCAATGGGGCCGCTTCGCGCCCCAGCGGGAGCAAGCTCCCTCGCCACAGGTACGCAGAATCAATCCGCGCGGCTCAGTGATGTCCACAAATGCTGCGCCGCATAGGCTCTAAGCGGTCGCCAGGCCTCAGCCCGCGCCAGCAACTGGCGCGGGCTCACCGGCCCGCCTTCCAGCGCCACCAGCGCATTGATCAAACCGATATCCCCCGAGGCAAACGCATCCTGCTCGCGCATCTGGCGCATGGCGATGTACTGCGCCGTCCAGTCACCAATCCCGGGTAATGCGACCAACCGCGCCACGCCTTCCTTCAGGTTCGCCTTCGCCTGGAAAATCTGCGGGTCATCCAGCAACGCCTGGGCCACGCCCGACAAGGTACGCCCGCGACTTTTCGGCATGCCGAGGGTTGCCAAATCTGCGGCTGCCAGCACCTCGGCCGAAGGAAACACATGGGTCACACCGGCATGGGGCGTCACCAGCGGCGTGCCGTACTGCGCCACCAGCTTGCCCGCCAGCTTGATCGCCGCCACCACGGTAATCTGCTGGCCCAACACCGCGCGGATCGCCAACTCCAGCCCATCCCAGGTTCCCGGCACCCGCAAGCCAGGACGCGCCGCCACCAAGCTCGCCATCAAGGGATCATTCGCCAATTGCCGGTTGATCCGCTTCGGGTCAGCCGACAGGTCAAACATGTCCCGTAACCGCCGCTCAATTTCCGGCAACGCTGCCGGGTCGGGGAAGTCCACCGTTACCTCAAGCCAATCACCGGCCCCGGGCGACACACTGAGCCAACCCTGCTGACCGTCGACACTGATACTGCGCGAGTAAACGCCTGCGTCCACCGTCTCCATCCCGCTGATCGCCCGCGCCGACAAAAAGCCCAACATCGCCGCCCAGTCATACGGCGCCTGATACGCCAGCTGCATTCTCACAACGACAATACCCCGCTGTACAACCCATACGCCGCCAGGCTCGCCCCGGCGATCACGCAGGCGAAAATGCCTTTTTCCAGATGGGTAAACAAGGGCTGGCCCTGCTCGCGCTTGGCCAGGGCAAACAGGATCACCCCCGGTGCATACAGCAGCGCCGACAGCAGCAAGTACTTCAGGCCACCGGCGTAGAGCAGCCACACCGCATAGGCCAGGGCGATCAGGCTCACCAGCAGGTCCTTGGTGCGTTCGCCATGGGCGCCTTCGTAGGTTTCACCGCGGCCGCTCAACAGCACCGCATACGCCGCCGACCACAGATAGGGCACCAGGATCATCGACGACGCCAGGTAGATCAGGGTGGTGTAGGTGCTTTCCGAAAACAGCGTGATCACCAGGAACAGCTGGATCATTACATTGGTCAGCCACAACGCATTGACCGGCACCTGATTGACGTTTTCCTTTTTCAGGAACGCCGGCATGGTCTTGTCATGGGCGGTGGCATAGAGGATTTCGGCGCAGAGCAAGGCCCACGACAGCAGCGCGCCCAACAGCGAAACCGCCAGGCCGATGCTGATCAACAGCGCGCCCCACGGGCCGACGATATGTTCCAGCACCCCGGCCAGGGACGGGTTTTGCAGGTTGGCCAGTTCCGGCTGGCTCATGATCCCGAGCGACAGCAGGTTGACCAATACCAGCAGCGCCAACACCCCCAGGAAACCGATGACCGTGGCCCGGCCCACGTCCGAGCGTTTCTCGGCCCGCGCCGAGTAGACACTGGCGCCCTCGATGCCGATAAACACAAACACCGTGACCAGCATCATGTTGCGCACCTGATCCACCACGCCGCCGAAATTCGGATTACTCAGGCCCCAGATATCCCGGGTAAAGATATCGCCCTTGAATGCCACGGCGGCGATCACGATAAACATCACCAGCGGTACGATCTTGGCCACGGTGGTGATCTGGTTGATGAACGCCGCCTCCTTGATCCCGCGCATCACCAGGAAATGCACCGCCCACAACAACACCGATGCGCAGCCAATCGCCACCGGGGTATTGCCCTGGCCGAACACCGGAAAAAAGTAGCCGAGGGTACTGAATAGCAACACGAAGTAACCGACGTTGCCCATCCAGGCACTGATCCAGTAGCCCCAGGCCGACGAGAAACCCATGTAGTCGCCGAACCCGGCCTTGGCGTACGCGTATACGCCGGAATCCAGTTCCGGCTTGCGGTTGGCCAGGGTCTGGAACACAAAGGCCAGGGTCAGCATGCCCACGGCGGTAATGCCCCAGCCAATCAACACCGCGCCTACCTCGGCCCGCGCCGCCATGTTCTGCGGCAACGAGAAAATCCCGCCGCCGATCATCGAGCCCACCACCAGGGCGATCAAGGCATTGAGGCGCAGCTTTTCCGAGGATTGGGACATGAACACTCCTGAACAAAACAACCATTGAGCCAACAACTGTGCACTCAACTAATTTATTAAGCCGGCGCAGCGTTTATTAGATATAGCCAATAAAGGCGCCTGCTTCATAACTTAAAGGCATGACAATAAAGAGCGTTAAGGCAAATTTATAATTTAAATAACGCTGCGCTGTAAAAGTTTGCATATCTGCAAATACGGGCTAGCTTCAAAGGTCCACGCTAATGAGAAAACCTGTTGTTTGAAACGCAGAACCGCTCTACGACGAGCCTCTGCGAGGCACTTGAGCGCCCGTACCTTTCATCATAAGTCATTAATTCACAATGGAATGTGCCAATGAAGTGATCTGAGTCAGCTGTTTGATTAGCGCACGGATTTATTCTGTGGTCTCTCTTCTCCTGCATTGGAGTCATGCGATGTCTGAATCTCCCGGAAAACTTCGACTCGGCGCACTGGTTGCACTTGTCGTGGGTTCAATGATTGGTGGCGGGATCTTCTCACTGCCGCAAAACATGGCGGCCAGCGCCGATGTCGGCGCGGTACTGATTGGTTGGGTGATCACCGCCGTGGGCATGTTGACCCTGGCGTTCGTGTTCCAGACCCTGGCCAATCGCAAGCCCGACCTCGACGGCGGGGTCTATGCCTACGCCAAGGCCGGGTTTGGCGACTACATGGGTTTCTCATCCGCCTGGGGTTACTGGATCAGTGCCTGGCTGGGCAACGTCGGCTATTTCGTGCTGCTGTTCAGCACCCTCGGTTACTTCTTCCCCATCTTCGGCGAAGGCAACACCCCGGCGGCGGTGATCGGCGCGTCGGTGCTGCTGTGGGCCGTGCACTTCCTGGTACTGCGCGGGATCAAGGAAGCCGCGTTCATCAACCTGGTTACCACCATCGCCAAGGTGGTGCCACTGGTGCTGTTTGTGTTGATCGCGCTCTTCGCGTTCAAGCTGGACATCTTCACCGCCGACATCTGGGGCGTGAAAAACCCGGACCTGGGCAGCGTGATGAACCAGGTGCGCAACATGATGCTGGTCACCGTCTGGGTGTTCATCGGCATTGAGGGTGCGAGCATCTTCTCGTCCCGCGCCGAAAAACGCTCCGACGTCGGCAAGGCCACGGTGATTGGTTTTATCACCGTGCTGCTGTTCCTGATGCTGGTGAACGTGCTGTCCCTGGGGATCATGACCCAACCGGAATTGGCCAAGCTGCAAAACCCGTCGATGGCCGCCGTGCTGGAGCACGTGGTGGGTCACTGGGGCGCGGTATTGATCAGCGTCGGCTTGATCATTTCCTTGCTGGGGGCGCTGCTGTCGTGGGTGCTGCTGTGTGCGGAGATCATGTTCGCCGCCGCCAAGGACCACACCATGCCGGAGTTCCTGCGTAAGGAAAACGCCAACCACGTGCCGGCCAACGCCCTGTGGCTGACCAACGCCATGGTGCAGATTTTCCTGGTGATCACGCTGTTCTCGGCCAGCACTTACCTGTCGCTGATCTACCTCGCCACCTCGATGATCCTGGTGCCTTACCTGTGGTCGGCGGCCTATGCACTGCTGCTGGCGGTGCGCGGTGAAACCTATGAAAGCGCCCCGGGCGAACGCAGGAAAGACCTGCTGATCGGCGCCATCGCGTTGATCTACGCGGTCTGGCTGCTGTACGCCGGTGGCACCAAGTACCTGTTGCTGTCCGCCCTGCTCTACGCCCCTGGCGTGATCCTGTTCGCCATGGCCAAGCATGAATTGGGCAAACCGATTTTCACCAACGTCGAGAAGCTGATTTTCGCCGCAGTCGTCATAGGCGCCCTCGTGGCGGGCTATGGCCTCTACTCCGGCTTCCTGACCCTGTAATCATTGTTCACTGGAGGATCTGTAATGACCACGGAAAAAGTGAAGTACGGCGTACATTCCGAAGCCGGCAAACTGCGCAAAGTCATGGTGTGCTCCCCAGGTTTGGCCCACCAGCGGCTGACCCCAAACAACTGCGATGAACTGCTGTTCGATGACGTGCTGTGGGTAGCCCAGGCCAAGCGCGACCACTTCGACTTCGTGACCAAGATGCGCGAGCGCGACATCGATGTGCTGGAAATGCACAACCTGCTGACCGACATCGTCGCCATCCCCGAAGCGCTGGACTGGATCCTGGAGCGCAAGATCACCGCCAACCAGGTGGGCCTGGGGCTGGTCAATGAGGTCAGCTCGTGGCTGCGCAGCCTGGAGCCGCGCAAGGTCGCCGAGTACCTGATCGGTGGCGTGTCGGCCGATGACCTGCCGAGCAGTTTCGGTGGCAAGACCATCGAGATGTTCCGCGATTTCCTCGGCCACTCAAGCTTCATCCTGCCGCCGCTGCCCAACACCCAGTTCACCCGCGACACCACCTGCTGGATCTACGGTGGCGTGACGCTGAACCCGATGTACTGGCCGGCGCGACGCCAGGAAACCCTGCTGGCCAGCGCCATCTACAAATTCCACCCCGAGTTCACCAACGCGGACTTCCAGGTGTGGTACGGCGACCCTGACCAGGAACACGGCAACGCCACCCTGGAAGGCGGCGACGTGATGCCGATTGGTAACGGCGTGGTGTTGATCGGCATGGGCGAGCGTTCCTCGCGCCAGGCCATCGGCCAACTCGCCCTGAACCTGTTCAAGCACAAGGCCGTGGAGCGTGTGATCGTCGCCGGCCTGCCGAAATCCCGCGCGGCGATGCACCTCGACACCGTATTCAGCTTCTGCGACCGCGACCTGGTCACGATCTTCCCGGAAGTGGTCAACCAGATCGTCGCTTTCACCCTGCGCCCGGACGAGACCAAGCCCGGCGGCATCGACATCCAGCGCGAAAAAACCAACTTCCTCGACACCGTCGCCGCCGCCCTGAACCTCAAGGCCCTGCGTGTGGTGGAAACCGGCGGCAACAGCTTCGCCGCCGAGCGCGAGCAGTGGGATGACGGCAACAACGTAGTGGCCGTGGAGCCTGGCGTGGTGATCGGCTACGACCGCAACACCTACACCAACACCTTGCTGCGCAAGGCCGGTGTGGAAGTCATCACCATCAGCGCCGGTGAACTCGGCCGTGGCCGTGGCGGCGGCCACTGCATGACCTGCCCGATCATTCGCGACCCAATCGACTACTGATATTCAAACCCTGGCCGCCGCTCATAAGGCGCCGGCCAGGGGGATAACCTAAACAGAAGGAGATCCACCATGGCTTTTAATATGCGCAACCGCAGCCTGCTGTCGCTGATGCACCACACCACTCGCGAGCTGCACTACCTGCTGGACCTGTCCCGCGACCTCAAGCGCGCCAAATACACCGGCACCGAGCGTCCGCACCTGAAGGGCAAAAACATCGCGCTGATCTTCGAAAAAACCTCGACCCGCACCCGTTGCGCGTTCGAAGTCGCGGCCCACGACCAGGGTGCCCACGTCACCTACATCGACCCGGTGTCGTCGCAGATCGGCCACAAAGAAAGCATGAAAGACACCGCCCGCGTCCTCGGCCGGATGTTCGATGCCATCGAGTACCGTGGCTTTGAACAGGAAATCGTCGAAGAACTGGCCAAGTTCGCCGGTGTGCCGGTGTTCAACGGCCTGACCGCTGAATTCCACCCCACCCAAATGATCGCCGACACCCTGACCATGCGCGAGCACAGCGACAAGCCGCTGCATGACATCAGCTACGCCTACCTGGGCGACGCCCGCTACAACATGGGCAACTCGCTGCTGATGATTGGCGCCAAGCTGGGCATGGACGTGCGCATCGGCGCACCGAAAGCCCTGTGGCCCCATGCTGATTTCATCAAGCAGTGCCAGGCATTCGCCGAGGAAAGTGGCGCGCGCATCACCATCACCGAAGACCCGAAGGAAGCGGTGAAAGGCGTGGACTTCATCCACACCGATATCTGGGTGTCCATGGGCGAACCCGTGGAAGCGTGGGACGAGCGCATCGAGCAACTGCTGCCGTACCAGGTCAACGCCAAGATGATGAAGGCCTCGGGCAACCCACGGGTGAAATTCATGCACTGCCTGCCGGCGTTCCACAACAGTGAAACCAAGGTCGGCAAGGACATCGCCGCGCGTTATCCGAACCTGGCCAATGGCGTGGAAGTGACCGAAGAGGTGTTTGAGTCGCCGGCCAACATTGCCTTTGAACAGGCGGAAAACCGCATGCACACCATCAAGGCGATCCTGGTGTCGGCGCTGGCGGATATCTAAACCAATACCGCTCCCACTGTCGAAACACAGTCAATGTGGGAGTGCTTTTGTGGGAGCTGGCTTGCCTGCGATGCAGACGCCTCGGTATTTCAGATGCACCGAGGTGATGCCATCGCGGGCAAGCCCGGCTCCCACACAAGCCCGCTCCCAAATTTTGTCCTGTGTTCACAAGGCCGAATTTTAGAAGGATTGAATTATGCGTATCGTCGTTGCACTGGGCGGCAACGCCCTTCTGCGCCGTGGTGAACCCATGAACGCAGACAATCAACGGGCCAATATCCGTATCGCCACCGAACAGATCGCCAAGATCCACAAAGGCAACGAGCTGGTGATTGCCCACGGCAATGGCCCGCAAGTGGGCCTGCTGTCGCTGCAGGCTGCCGCCTACACCCAGGTTTCACCTTACCCGCTGGATGTGTTGGGAGCCGAAACCGAAGGCATGATCGGCTACATCATCGAACAGGAACTGGGCAACCTGCTGGACTTCGAAGTGCCGTTCGCCACGCTGCTGACCCAGGTCGAAGTCGACGCCAAGGACCCGGCCTTCCAGAACCCGACCAAACCCATCGGCCCGGTGTACTCCAAAGCCGAAGCGGAAAAACTGGCCGCTGAAAAAGGCTGGGCGATTGCCCCCGATGGCGACAAGTATCGCCGCGTGGTGGCCAGCCCACGGCCAAAGCGGATCTTTGAAATCCGCCCGATCCAGTGGTTGCTGGAAAAAGGCAGCATCGTGATCTGCGCCGGCGGCGGCGGGATTCCGACGATGTATGGCGAAGACGGCAAGCTCAAGGGCATTGAAGCCGTGATCGACAAAGACCTGTGCTCCTCGTTGCTGGCCGGGCAACTGGACGCCGATTTGCTGGTGATTGCCACCGACGTCAATGCCACCTTTATCGACTTCGGCAAGCCCACCCAGAAAGCCATCGGCCAGGCACACCCGGACGAAATCGAAAAGCTCGGCTTCGCCGCCGGCTCCATGGGGCCCAAGGTCCAGGCCGCCTGCGAGTTCGCCCGCCAGACTGGAAAAACCGCAGTGATCGGTTCACTCTCGGACATCGAAGCGATCGTCCAGGGCAGCGCCGGCACCCGCATCAGTACCGCAAAACCTGGCATCACCTACCTGTGAAGTAGAGGAGAAACGCCTATGGCTACCTTTGAACCTGGTCACCTGCACATCGAACGCCACGCGCTGAACAAGGATGACTACAGCTACAACCTGTGCATCGACTACGAAGTCAGCCAGGACCCAAAGGAAGGCAAGGGAATGCTCTTCAAGATGCACGGCACGGTGCAGGGCAAGGAGCTCAAGGAAGAGTTCTTCCTGCCCAAGGACCAGTCGTTCGACTTCGCCCGGCAGGCGATGAACATCGCGCAGAAGTACGGCATGCCGAAGATTGCCGTGCTCAATGGCCAGATGCACAAGCAGTACGATTTGATGTTTGAAGATGTGCGGCATCAGCTGGATGTGAAGCCTGGGGATCCGGTCAAACCCGAACACCTCGAATAACCCGATTTCCCAGGCACCAACCATCAAATGTGGGAGCGGCGGTGCGACGATTCGACTTGCTCGCGAATGCGGTGTATCAGCTAATACATCCGGTGACTGACACACCGCATTCGCGAGCAAGCCCGCTCCCACATTTTGATCTCTATCTTCTCCAAGGCATACTTGCCACCTCTCGCTCGCCAGAACCAAAAACAGCCCCATGCGTATCCACGTCAGCTTCATCGACCGCGTCGGCATCACCCAGGAAGTCCTGGCCTTGCTCGGTGGGCGCAATCTGAACCTGGATGCGGTGGAAATGGTTCCGCCCAACGTCTACATCGACGCCCCGACCCTAAGCGCCGAGGTACTGGAAGAGCTGCGTGATGCACTGTTCAGCGTGCGCGGCGTGCAAGCCGTGACCGTGGTCGACATCCTCCCCGGCCAGCGCCAGCACCTGCAACTCGATGCCCTGCTCGCCGCCATGACCGACCCGGTACTGGCCCTGGACAGCGCCGGCAAGATCCTGCTGGCCAACCCGGCGCTGATCGCCTTGTACGGTCGTGAACCCGCCGGGGAAAGCATCAACGAACTGTTCGACGACCCAACCCTGCTGGCCACCCTGCTGGAACACGGCTTTCGCCTGGCCCTGCGCGAAATCAGCGTCAACGGCCAGACCCTGCTGCTGGACGCCACGCCGATCACCGACGCCGGCGCCCTGCTGACCCTGTACCAACCCAACCGCATCGGCGAACAACTGTCGGCGCTGCACCATGACCACGCCGAAGGTTTCGACGCGTTGTTGGGCGAGTCCCCGGCGATTCGCACCCTCAAGGCGCGGGCGCAACGGGTGGCGGCGCTGGATGCACCGTTGTTGATCCAGGGCGAGACCGGCACCGGCAAGGAGCTGGTGGCCCGTGCCTGCCACGCCATCAGCGCGCGCCACAGCGCGCCGTTCCTGGCCCTGAACTGCGCGGCGCTGCCGGAGAACCTGGCCGAGAGCGAACTGTTCGGCTACGCCCCCGGAGCCTTCACCGGTGCCCAGCGCGGCGGCAAGCCGGGGCTGATGGAACTGGCGAACCAGGGCACGGTGTTCCTCGACGAGATCGGCGAGATGTCACCGTACTTGCAGGCCAAGCTGCTGCGGTTTCTCAACGACGGCAGCTTCCGCCGGGTGGGCGGCGACCGTGAGGTGAAGGTCAATGTGCGGATCCTCAGCGCCACCCACCGCGACCTGGAAAAGATGGTCAGCGAAGGCACCTTCCGCGAAGACCTGTTCTACCGCCTCAACGTGCTCAACGTCGAAGTGCCGCCCCTGCGCGAGCGCGGCCAGGACATCCTGCTGCTGGCCCGCTACTTCATGCAGCAGGCCTGCGCGCAGATCCAGCGCCCGGTCTGCCGCCTGGCGCCGGGCACCTACCCGGCGCTGCTGGGCAACCGCTGGCCGGGCAACGTGCGCCAGTTGCAGAACGTGATCTTCCGCGCCGCGGCCATTTGCGAAAGCAGCCTGGTGGACATCGGCGACCTGGACATCGCCGGCACCTCGGTGGCGCGGCAGAACGATGGTGAAGTCGACAGCCTGGAGCAGGCCGTGGAGGATTTCGAGCGCGGGTTGCTGGAGAAGCTCTATGTCAGCTATCCGTCCACGCGCCAGCTGGCCAGCCGCCTGCAAACCTCCCACACCGCCATTGCCCATCGCTTGCGCAAGTACGGTATTCCCAGCAAGCCCTGACTGACTGAACGCGATCAACATGTGGGAGCGGGCTTGCTCGCGAATGCGTTGGGTCAGTCAATACATTCGGCACTGACATACCGCTTTCGCGAGCAAGCCCGCTCCCACATTTGATCTACGGCGCCCTCAAAAGCGACCTCCGCCCGTACTGAAAGCGCTACAGTGGAACGATATCGATACACACCGTCGTAGGCGTCGCCATGCAAGGCTTTGATCCTCATAGTCTTTTTTTCAACGGTCCAGCTGTAGCGATATCGCTACAACCACCTTCCGAACATCACCCGCCATAATCAGTAACTAATTGTTTTATAACGATAAAAAAACATTGGCCGCAATTTTGCTAAGCAACTCCCCATTATTCCAATCCCGTCCACCAGACGAATCTGGCCCTGAGGAGTTTCCATGAGCGAGTTGCGCTTTACTGAAGATCACGAATGGCTGCGCGCCGAAGCCGACGGCAGCGTGACCGTGGGCATTACCGCTTTTGCGCAGAACGCGCTGGGTGATGTGGTTTTCGTGCAACTGCCTGAGCTGCAGTCCTACGACAAAGGGGCAGAAGCCTCCACCGTTGAATCGGTCAAGGCCGCCAGCGGCGTATACATGCCATTGGACGGCGAAGTCCTCGAAGTAAACGGAAAGCTGGACGGCAGCCCCGAGCTGGTCAACGAAGACCCGATGGGCGAAGGCTGGTTCTTCCGCTTTAAACCGGCTGATGCCGACGCAGTAGCTAAGCTGTTGGATCAGGATGCGTATGACCGCCTGATCAAAGCCAACGCTGAAGCCTGAGGAGCGCGCCATGACTAATCTGACCACCGCCAACGAATTCATCGCCCGCCACATCGGCCCGCGCCAGGACGACGAGCAACACATGCTCGCCACCCTGGGCTTTGATTCCCTGGAAGCCCTGAGCGCCAGCGTGATCCCGGAAAGCATCAAGGGCACCGCTGTGCTGGGCCTGAGCGACGGCCTGAGCGAAGCCGACGCACTGGCTTCGATCAAGGCGATTGCCGCCAAGAACGAGCTGTTCAAGACCTACATCGGCCAGGGCTACTACAACTGCCACACACCGTCGCCGATCCTGCGCAACCTGCTGGAAAACCCGGCCTGGTACACCGCCTACACGCCGTATCAGCCGGAGATTTCCCAGGGCCGCCTGGAGTCGCTGCTGAACTTCCAGACGCTGATCAGCGACCTCACCGGCCTGCCGATCGCCAACGCCTCGCTGTTGGACGAAGCCACCGCCGCTGCCGAAGCCATGACCTTCTGCAAACGCCTGAGCAAGAACAAAGGCAGCAACGCGTTCTTCGCCTCCGTGCACAGCCACCCGCAAACCCTCGACGTATTGCGCACCCGTGCCGAGCCGCTGGGCATCGACGTGGTGGTGGGCGACGAGCGTGAACTGACCGACGTCAGTGCCTTCTTCGGCGCCCTGCTGCAATACCCGGCGAGCAACGGTGACGTGTTCGACTACCGCGAGCTGACTGAGCGCTTCCACGCCGCCAACGCACTGGTGGCCGTGGCCGCCGACCTGCTGGCCCTGACCCTGCTGACCCCGCCGGGTGAGTTCGGCGCCGACGTGGCCATCGGCAGCGCGCAACGCTTCGGCGTGCCGCTGGGCTTCGGTGGCCCGCATGCGGCGTACTTCTCCACCAAGGATGCGTTCAAGCGCGACATGCCGGGCCGCCTGGTCGGCGTCTCCGTGGACCGTTTCGGCAAGCCGGCCCTGCGCCTGGCCATGCAGACCCGCGAGCAACATATCCGCCGCGAGAAGGCCACCAGCAACATCTGCACCGCCCAGGTATTGCTCGCCAACATCGCCAGCATGTATGCCGTGTACCACGGCCCGAAAGGCCTGACCCAGATCGCCAACCGCATTCACCACCTGACCGCGATCTTCGCCAAAGGCTTGGGCGCATTGGGCCTGGCGGTTGAACAAGCCAACTTCTTCGACACCCTGACCATCAAGACCGGCGCGCAAACTGCTGCCCTGCACGACAAGGCTCGCGCCCAGCGCATCAACCTGCGTGTGGTCGACGGCGAACGCGTTGGCCTGTCGGTGGACGAAACCACCTCCCAAGCCGATATCGAAACCCTGTGGAGCGTGTTCGCCGGCGGTAAAGCCCTGCCGGACTTCGCCGCATTGGCTGCCAGCGTTGAAAGCACCCTGCCGGCCGCGCTGCTGCGCCAGTCGCCGATTCTCAGCCACCCGGTGTTCAACCGTTACCACTCCGAAACCGAGCTGATGCGCTACCTGCGCAAACTGGCCGACAAGGACCTGGCCCTGGATCGCACCATGATCCCGCTGGGCTCGTGCACCATGAAGCTCAACGCCGCCAGCGAAATGATCCCGGTGACCTGGGCCGAGTTCGGTGCCCTGCACCCGTTCGCCCCGGCCTCGCAAAGCGCCGGCTACCAGCAACTGACGACCGAACTGGAAGCCATGCTCTGCGCGGCCACCGGTTACGACGCGATTTCCCTGCAACCGAACGCCGGTTCCCAGGGCGAATACGCCGGCCTGCTGGCCATCCGTGCCTATCACCAGAGCCGTGGCGAAGAACGCCGCGACATCTGCCTGATCCCGTCGTCGGCCCACGGCACCAACCCGGCCACCGCCAACATGGCCGGCATGCGCGTCGTGGTCACCGCCTGCGATGCACGCGGTAACGTCGACATCGAAGACCTGCGTGCCAAGGCCATCGAGCACCGCGAGCACCTCGCAGCGCTGATGATCACCTACCCGTCCACCCACGGCGTATTCGAAGAAGGCATCCGCGAAATCTGCGGGATCATTCACGACAACGGCGGCCAGGTGTACATCGACGGCGCCAACATGAACGCGATGGTCGGCCTCTGCGCCCCGGGCAAGTTCGGCGGCGATGTATCACACCTGAACCTGCACAAGACCTTCTGCATTCCCCACGGCGGTGGCGGCCCGGGCGTCGGTCCGATTGGCGTCAAATCCCACCTGACGCCGTTCCTGCCCGGCCATGCCGCGATGGAACGCAAGGAAGGCGCGGTCTGCGCCGCACCGTTCGGCAGCGCGAGCATCCTGCCGATCACCTGGATGTACATCAGCATGATGGGCGGCGCAGGCCTCAAGCGCGCTTCGCAGTTGGCGATTTTGAATGCCAACTACATTTCCCGTCGCCTGGAAGAGCACTACCCGGTGCTGTACACCGGCAGCAACGGCCTGGTGGCCCACGAATGCATCCTCGACCTGCGCCCGTTGAAAGACAGCAGCGGCATCAGCGTGGATGACGTGGCCAAGCGTCTGATCGACTTTGGTTTCCATGCGCCGACCATGTCGTTCCCGGTGGCCGGCACCCTGATGATCGAGCCGACCGAAAGCGAATCCCGGGAAGAACTGGACCGCTTCTGCGACGCGATGATCGCCATCCGCGAAGAAATCCGCGCGGTGGAAAATGGCTCGCTGGACAAGGACGACAACCCGCTGAAAAACGCGCCACACACTGCCGCGGAACTGGTTGGCGAATGGAGCCACCCATACAGCCGTGAACAAGCGGTGTACCCGGTGGCGTCGTTGATCGAAGCCAAGTACTGGCCGCCGGTTGGCCGGGTCGACAACGTGTTTGGCGATCGCAACCTGGTGTGCGCTTGCCCGTCGATCGAAAGCTACGCGTAACCTGATGTGGGAGCGGGCTTGCTCGCGAATGCGGAGTGTCAGTTGATACATCTGGTGACTGACCCACCGCTTTCGCGAGCAAGCCCGCTCCCACATTGGACCGCGTACATCCGATCAATAATAAGAAACCGGAGAACAACCATGTCTTTAAGCGTGTTCGACCTGTTCAAGATTGGCATCGGCCCCTCCAGCTCCCACACCGTCGGCCCGATGCGCGCTGCCGCTCGATTCGTCGAGGGACTGAAGCGCGACAACCTGCTGGGCGCCACCACCTGCGTCAAGGTGGAGCTCTACGGCTCACTCGGCGCCACCGGCAAAGGCCACGGCAGTGACAAGGCCGTATTATTGGGCCTGGAGGGCGAGCACCCGGACACCGTGAACACTGAAACCGTTGCCGCCCGCCTGTTGGAAATTCGCGGCAACGCACGCTTGAACCTGCTCGGCGAACACAGCATTGCGTTCAACGAGAAAGAACACCTGGCGATGATTCGCAAACCCCTGCCCTATCATCCCAACGGCATGATCTTCCGCGCCTTCGACGCCGCCGGCTTGCAGATTCGCAGCCGCGAGTACTACTCGGTGGGCGGCGGGTTTGTGGTGGATGAAGACGCCGCCGGCCACGACCGGATTGTCGAAGACGCCACGCCCCTGACGTTCCCGTTCAAAAGTGCCAAGGACTTGCTCGGCCATTGCGCCACCTATGGGCTGTCCATCAGCCAGGTGATGCTGACCAATGAAAGCGCCTGGCGCCCGGAAGCGGAAACCCGCGCCGGCCTGCTGAAGATCTGGCAGGTGATGCAGGACTGCGTGGACGCGGGCTGTCGCAACGAAGGGATTTTGCCCGGAGGCCTGAAGGTCAAGCGCCGCGCCGCCGCGTTGCATCGCCAACTGTGCAAGAACCCGGAATCGGCGCTGCGCGACCCGTTGTCGGTGCTGGACTGGGTCAACCTGTACGCCCTGGCGGTCAACGAAGAAAACGCCAATGGCGGGCGCGTGGTGACGGCGCCCACCAACGGTGCGGCCGGGATTGTGCCGGCGGTGTTGCACTACTACATGCGCTTTATCCCGGGGGCCAGCGAAGACGGAGTGGTGCGCTTCCTGCTCACCGCCGCAGCCATCGGCATTCTGTACAAGGAAAACGCCTCGATCTCCGGCGCCGAAGTCGGCTGCCAGGGGGAAGTCGGCGTGGCCTGTTCCATGGCCGCCGGCGCCCTTTGCGAAGTGTTGGGCGGTACAGTTTCCCAGGTGGAGAACGCCGCCGAGATCGGCATGGAACACAACCTCGGCCTGACCTGCGACCCCATCGGCGGCTTGGTGCAGGTGCCCTGCATCGAGCGCAACGCCATGGGTTCGGTCAAGGCCATCAATGCGGTGCGCATGGCCCTGCGCGGCGACGGGCAACACTTCGTGTCCCTCGACAAGGTCATCCGCACCATGCGCCAGACCGGCGCCGACATGAAAAGCAAATACAAGGAAACCGCCCGTGGCGGTTTGGCGGTCAACATTATCGAGTGCTGACGCCTATAAGCGCGTCCGCACGTTTTTCAGGAGCTGAATATGTCCACCGAAACCCTGTTGAAAACCCCGTTGCACGCCCTGCACATCGAACTGGGCGCGCGCATGGTGCCCTTCGCCGGCTACGACATGCCGGTGCAATACCCGCTGGGCGTGATGAAAGAACACCTGCACACCCGTGAACAAGCCGGGTTGTTCGATGTGTCGCACATGGGCCAGATCCGCCTGACCGGCGCCGGTGCCGCCAAGGCCCTGGAAACCCTGGTGCCGGTGGACATCATCGACCTGCCGGTGGGCATGCAGCGTTATGCGATGTTCACCAACGAGCAAGGCGGCATCCTGGATGACCTGATGGTCGCCAACCTGGGTAACGACGAACTGTTCCTGGTGGTGAACGCTGCCTGCAAGGACCAGGACCTGGCCCACCTGCGCCAGCACATCGGTGACCAGTGCACCATCGAACCACTGTTCGAGGAACGCGCCCTGCTGGCCCTGCAAGGCCCGGCTGCCGTCAGCGTGCTGGCGCGCCTGGCGCCGGAGGTCAAGCACATGACCTTCATGCAATTCGCACCGACCCGCCTGCTGGGCGTGGACTGCTACGTCAGCCGCTCGGGCTACACCGGCGAAGACGGCTTCGAAATCTCGGTACCGGCGGCGAACGCCGAGGCCCTGGCCCGCAGCCTGCTGGCCGAAACCGAAGTACAGGCCATCGGCCTGGGCGCCCGCGACTCCCTGCGCCTGGAAGCCGGCCTGTGCCTTTATGGCCATGACATGAACACCGAGACCACGCCGATTGAAGCCAGCCTGTTGTGGGCAATTTCCAAGGCCCGTCGTGCTGATGGCGCACGCGCCGGTGGCTTCCCGGGCGCCGATGCGATCTTCACCCAGCAACAAACCGGCGTCAGCCGCAAACGCGTAGGCCTGTTGCCACAGGAACGCACGCCGGTCCGTGAAGGCGCAGAAATCGTCGACGAACACGGCACCGTGATCGGCAGCGTCTGCAGCGGCGGTTTTGGCCCGAGCCTGGGCGGCCCGCTGGCCATGGGTTATCTGGACAGCGCTTTCATCGCACTGGATACCGAAGTATCTGCGTTGGTACGTGGGAAAAAGGTGCCACTACGTGTAAGTAAAATGCCATTCGTACCACAACGTTACTACCGTGGTTGATTGACTGTTCCTATAAGTAACGCGGTTGCGTTAACGTGCACTAATCTGTAACGCAACCGCCACATTAAAGTGCATTGACGATAGTCAATGTTATGTTCAGTCACCTATAACAAGTGACGAATTCTATCGAATAAACGCGTTCCACATTGTGGACAGAAGTGTAACGAGGCCGAGCAAAACCTGGGGTTTTGCCGGGGCTTGTTTTTTCTGTATTAGTTGGCGTAGAGTTTGCCCACTGTGTTTGCATGGGTCGCTTTGAACCTGGACCTGGGCAGTAGCCAAAGTTTGCTACAACCCGTTCGACGTCTCTTACTTTCCTGCAACCCAGCCCAGTACTCTTTCATGTGAAAGGGGCTGTCATTAATTTTTTTGCGTCAAGGAAATAAGAAAATGGCTGATCGTCAGAGCGGTACCGTCAAGTGGTTTAACGACGAAAAAGGGTTTGGTTTTATCACTCCAGAAAGCGGTCCGGATCTGTTCGTCCACTTCCGCGCTATTCAGGGCAACGGCTTCAAAAGCCTGAAAGAAGGCCAGAAAGTGACCTTCATCGCGGTGCAAGGCCAGAAAGGCATGCAAGCCGACGAAGTACAAGCAGAAGGCTGATCCTTGCTGCGACAAAAAGCCCCTGATATGACATCAGGGGCTTTTTTATGGGCGTTCTTCCGTAAAATGGCTTTTTTCCTGCCGAGAGCCATGCCATGTCGAAACACCTGCTGAGCCCCCAAGGCGAGTTTCCCGCCGTAGGCCTGGGCCGTCGTCTGGCAGCGATGTTCTATGACTTCCTGTTGTGCACCGCCCTGCTGATCGTCACGGCCTTCATCTACAAGCTGGTGTGGATGGGGTTTGTCGGTGAGGCCAAGTTGCGGGCGCTTTCCGAATCCGGCGCTCTGGATGGTGATCCGCTGTTGTCGACGATTTTGTTTTTTGTGTTGTTTGGGTTTTTTGCCAAGTTCTGGACGCACTCGGGGCAGACCCTGGGGATGCAGGTTTGGGGGGTGCGGGTGCAGAACGCTGATGGGTCGCGGATTAGTCTGTGGCAGGCGTTGTTGCGGTTTGTGGTGTCGATTGCTTCGTGGTTGTGCCTGGGGCTTGGGTTTATCTGGTCGTTGTTCGACAAGCAGAAGCGTGGCTGGCATGACATTTATTCGGATACGCGGTTGGTGCGGGTTCCGAAGAAAAAGAAGTAGGTTTTCAGGTTGGGGGCATATCCGTTGCTGCGGTTATGGCCGCTATTGGTTCCGCTTTTACAGCGGCTCACTTTTGAAAAGCGCAAAAGTAAGCAAAACGCTCTTGCCCCACCACTCGGCTCCTCGCCTAGGCTCGGAGTGCCCTCACTCCGGCTTTGGACCGTGGGCCGCCGTCATGGGCCATCCTTGGCCCAGGACGGCTAACCTGGCGTCCTGCCAGGTTACCCACGCTCCAAAGCCTGCGTTCGGCCAGCGTGGTTTAACGGGGCGCCTAAGATCAAAATCAAGATCAACAGCAAGAGCACAGCGGCCTCCCGGCCGGCTTGAGTGTTAAAAGCAAAATCAAAATCTAAAGCGGGCACGGTCCAAATGTGGGAGCTGGCTTGCTCGCGAAGGTCGTTAACGATGACGTGGGCATCCTGATTCAACGCGGCGCTCTCAGGTTTTTCGCGAGCAAGCCCGCTCCCACATAAAAGCAGATCTGTTTTCGCTCTGGTCTTTGCTTTTGCTTTTAACACTCAAGCCGGCCGGTAGGCCGCTGTGCTCTTGCTTTTGATTTTGATCTGCGGGCCCCGTCAACCACGATGGCCGCAAGTAGGCACGGTGGAGCGGGTAAATCGGCAGGGATGCCGATTTAGCCGCGCCGGGCCATGGATGGCCCGTCGCGGCGGCCCGCGGAACCGGGCCGGAGTGCGGGCATGCCGAGCCTAAGCGAGGCACCGAGTGGTGGGGCAAAGACCTTTTGGTTACTTTTGGGGCGTTTGCCAAAAGTGACCCGCTGTAAGAGCGGAACCATAAGCGGCCGTTACCTAAATAACGGATATGTACTCAAACAAGATCAAGCATTCCCCGCCAACCTCAACCGAGCCGCCTGAGTAAAATCCAACATCCGCTTCAGCGGTCTAACCGCCTGCGGAATCACCGAAGGCTCAACAAAAATTTCATTACTCCCCTCACGCAAACACTGCAGCGTACGCTCCAGAGTATTCATCGCCATCCACGGGCAATGCGCACAACTGCGACACGCCGCCCCATTCCCCGCCGTCGGCGCCTCGACAAACACCTTGTCCGGGCACAGCTGCTGCATCTTGTAGAAAATGCCGCGGTCGGTGGCCACGATAAACGTCTTGTTCGGCAACCGCTGCGCCGCCGCAATCAACTGGCTGGTAGACCCCACCGCATCCGCCAACTCGATCACCGACGTCGGCGACTCCGGGTGCACCAGAATCGCCGCGTCCGGGTACAACGCCTTCATGTCCTCCAACTGCTTGGACTTGAACTCCTCGTGCACGATGCACGCACCATCCCACAGCAACATGTCTGCACCCGTCTGACGCTGGATATAGGTGCCCAGGTGCTTGTCCGGCCCCCAGATAATCGTCTCGCCGTTATCCATCAGGCTTTCGACAATCTCCAGCGCACAACTGGAAGTCACCACCCAATCAGCACGGGCTTTCACCGCCGCCGACGTGTTGGCATAAACCACCACGGTGCGCTCAGGGTGCTGATCACAGAATGCCGAGAACTCATCCACCGGGCAGCCAAGGTCCAGAGAGCACGTGGCTTCCAGTGTCGGCATCAGGATGCGTTTTTCAGGCGTGAGGATCTTGGCCGTCTCCCCCATGAATCGCACGCCCGCCACCAATACGGTCTTGGCCGGGTGCGCCGCGCCGAAGCGGGCCATTTCCAGGGAGTCGGACACACAACCACCGGTTTCTTCGGCCAGGGCCTGAATCACCGGGTCGCAGTAGAAGTGTGCCACCAGCACCGCGTCCTGAGCCTTGAGCTCGGCGGCGATGGCGGCGCGGTAGCCCGCCTCTTCTTCGGCGCTCAGCACCTTGGGCTGCTTGGCGTCGAGGTGGGCTTGGACCAGAAGGCGTTCGGAAATTTGCGTCATGTTCGCAAGACCTGCAGGCGCAGTTGCGCGAAAGTCGAGTGTACCACCGGCTCTGGAGCCTTTCGGGCGCCGCCGGACGAAGTGATTGTGTTCATCAAGCACGGTGAAGCTGCGCAAGGCTACAGAATATCGAATGGTTTCAAAAGCCTAATCTGGGATTCGGCCAGGCATGAAAAAGGGAAACCCGGCCAGGGGTTTCCCTTTTTTTACAACGACCGGTTTAACCGGGCAAAGCGGACGGATCGCCTTGCAGCAACGCCCACTGATGCATGTTCGCCAGGGCATCCTTCAGGATGGTTTCATCGGCGCCCTTGGCACTCTTGCCTTCCCGCGCCGCATATTCCAGCAGTACCAGGTAGTCGCGATGGCTGGTGGCCTCGTTCGGTACCACGCTGTCTTTAACCAGTCGAGCCATCTCGTATCGCTGGGTGCGGGTGTTCTGGCTGGCGCTTTGGTCCACGGAGGCGTTGGTCAGGAAGCCATCCTTGTAGGTGATGTTCGCCGCACTGCTGGCCTTGTCGTCGACCTGCACATAGAGGTAGTTCTGCGACTCGCGCCTGGTATCGAAAGCCGGCGGCTTCCCGCCATCCAGGCCCTGATGGAAACTGGCCTTGAGGCTTGATCGCTGGACCTGATCGATCGTGCGATTGGAGAGGTCATTGCCGCCGATGCGCGTTTTCTGGGAAATCCCATAGGCAAACGTATCGGTTTCCCCTGGGCGCGCCGGGTTGGGGGAGCTGGCCGCCTGGCTGATGGAGGCCTTGAAATCCGCCAGGCCCGTCAGCAGGCCTTGATCTGCCGCGCTGCGGGTCAGCGGCGCAGGCGCTTTGGCGCTCTGCGGGTAGTTGCTGTTCATGGCGGTAAACGCATCCTTGAACATCGCCATCAGGTCAGCATTGGCCTTGCCCCGCGCCTGGGCCTTGTCGAACTGGGCCAGGTAGCTTTTCAGCGCGATTGCCTGTTGCTTGGCGTTGCCGAGGATGCCGGCGTTCTTCAGGTCGACCGAGAGATTCACTTCCCCCGCCGGGCTACTCATGCGCGTGGTGCGGCCCTGGCTGTCCGCATGGAATGCAAGCGTGAGGTCGTCAGTATTGCTCACTTTCAATTTGCCGCTGAGGTCCACCGAAGCCAATACGCTGGAATCAAACTGCGTCAGCTTGCTCAGCTCGAGTTTCGGCGGCTGGGCGGCCAGGCCGTCGATCGCGTCCTGGAAGGCTTCGCCCAACTTGGCGACTTCCTTGAGTTCGGCGGCGCTGAGGGCGCCACCGTCCACCTTCGCCTGCGCGGCCAGGCCTGCGGACTGGCTGGCCAGGCTGAAGGTGACGGTCTTGCCGCTGGCCGTCTTGACGGTCAGGCTGACCAGGTTGTCGGCCTTGCTGTGCAGCAGCGTCTGTTGAACCTTGAGTTCGGCGGGGCTTTGGGTCCTGGAAGCGCTGGTGCTCAGCGCCGACTGGGAAATGTCGGTACCGCTCTTCGCAAATTGCTCGATCAGGGTAGCGCCCAGGCCGCTGAAGCCTGTGCCTCTGGGCAGTGCAGGGAAATTCGTGCTGATCGCTTTGGTGACCGCATCGTCGCTGTCACTTTCCCAGGCATTGATCGGCCCATGGCCGGGCAATTGGCCGTTGCGGGAATACGTCTCGGCTTGAACGTCTACCGTGACATTGCCAAGGCTGACCACCGAGGAAGGTCGCACGGCAGCGGCGTCCGTTTCTGGCGCCTGCGTAGCTGGCGGGGTAACGGCGGGTCGATTGGTAAGGGCGATGGCGGAGCTGATCGGCGAAAGCGTAGTCATGACGATCCCTGTCTTGAGCTGGATTGCAGCCAATTTAACCAAGACAGGGAAGGTTTGGTAGCGCGACCGATACAATTGCTAGCAAAGAGCCATGTCAGAAAACTGACTCTTTGCCCTCTTCCGGTGCATCAGAAGCGGTAAGTCACCGAACCGCCGAAACCGTTGGCGCTGTTTTCATACTTGGCGTCGTAGGTCAGCGCCAGTTGCGGATTATTGTCGCGGACCTTGATCGGCTCTTCTTTCAGGTAGGAATAAGCGACGTCGAAGGTCAGGTTATCCACTGGCGTCCAGCCAGCGCCCAAGCTGAACACCGTGCGATCGCCCGTAGGAATACGTACGGACCGGTCGGTGTTGTTGGTGGGCGTCTGGTCCACCGAAAAGCCGGTACGCAGCACCAGTTGCTTGTTCAACTGGTACGACAGGCCGATGGCGTGAGACCAGGTGTCATGCCAGTGCTGTTCTTCGGTGATGGAGTTCAGGCCGGCCAGTTCGGTGGCGAGGTCAGAGACGCCACTGTTGTTGATCGTAATCTTCTTCAACTGGCTCCAGCGGGTGTAGGTGCTGCCGACGTACAGGGTCCAGTCATCGTTGAGTTTATGGGTGACCGAGAAGTCCACGGACGACGGCGTGGTGACATCCAGCTTGGCGTCATACCGCTGCGGGCCGCCATCCACCAGGTCGGTGAGCACCCCCGAGGCGTTGGTTTTGCCCGACAGGTGATACACAACCTGCGAGTGGTAGGTCACACCAATGCGCGTGCTTTCAATCGGCTGCACCAGGATACCGGCGTTGAAACCGGTGGCAGTGTCGTCGCCCTTGACCTTTACGCTTTCCGTGCCGAGGCCAAATGCCGGGACCTTGGAGTCCAGTTCGCCACTGATACGGTTGAAGGTCGGACCGAAGCCCACCGAAACCTTGTCGTTGAAGGCATAGCTGACGGTTGGCTGCACCGTGATGACTTGAACCTTGCTTTTGTTGCCAAAGCCATTGCCCTGGAAGCTGTGTTCATAGTCGGTCACGAGGCCGAACGGCGCGTAGATTCCCAGGCCAAACGCCCAGTGTTCATCAATCGGCGTCACCAGGTAGCCCATCGGTACGGCGATGCCGGGGACCATATCGCCTTTGTTGGTGCCGGGGTTGTCCACGCCACCTTGGCTGGAACTGGCGTCCTTGATGTTCGACTTGGCATCCAGGTAGGTCGCCCCGATGCTCACTTCATTCTGCTTGAGACGAGACATGCCCGCCGGGTTGCCAAACACCGTGCTGGCGTCATCCGCGGAGGAGGAACGCCCGGCGTAACCGGTCCCCATTGAACTGATGCTTTGTTCGTTGAGGGCAAAACCACCGGCAAACAAGGAAGTGGAGGCAAGGGAAATCGACAGCGCCAAAGCGCTCTTGAAGAGTTTTTTATTCATTATTAGAACTCGAATTATTGGGCAGCGAGAGGAAGCTACCAATCTTCGAGCGGGCAAATTATGAAGAGTTTTTCATGCGCAAAATTGTCCGACAATCCTATTTTTTTCAAAGACTTCGACGGTTTTTCCAGCACTTATTCAGACCCCGGAACCTGAATATGACTGACGGGTTTTAATCTCGCCGTCACGCTTGGAGCATGCCGGATTGCCTGCCATCGAATATGCGTGAAGGCGCTGGTGATATAAGTGTCGCAATGACATGATGACGGCCATTTAACACGCGTGGCAGCACTCAAATGAATAGCACTATCGGGACGGGTCCTGAGACAAACAGCCCACCTGAATCTGGCGAGAGTGATTTGTCCGCCGCGGGCCTCAACCACAGCGAAGCCTTCACCGAACGCGTGCTTGCCAGCATCAACGATTGCATCAAGGTGCTGGACCTCGACGCCCGCCTGACCTTCATGAGCGAAGGCGGCAAGCAGATCATGGAAGTCAGCGACTTCAATGCGATCCGCGGCTGCCCCTGGCCCGACTTCTGGCACGACCAGGGCAATCTCGATGCCAAGGCTGCCGTTGAGGCCGCCAAGGCCGGTCGCAATGCCAGCTTTGTCGGCGCTGCCCACACCCTGGCCGGCAACCTTAAATGGTGGCACGTGAACGTCAGCCCGATCATGGGCAGTGACGGCCTGCCGGAGAAAATCCTCTGCGTGTCCCGGGACATCACGCCCCTGCGCGAAGCCGAAGAGTCCCTGCGCAAACTCAACGAGTCCCTGGAACAGCGGGTGGTCGAACGCACTCGCGATCGCGACCGTATCTGGCGCCTGTCGCCGGACCTGATGCTGGTGGCACAACTCGACGGTGTGATCTCCGCCGTGAACCCGGCCTGGACACGCATGCTCGGCCACGCCGAAAACGACCTGGTGGGCAGCCAGTTGCTGGCCCTGGTTCACCCCGACGACCTGGCCGTCTCATCCTCGGCGGTCAGCCGTTTGGGCGATGGCAAGAACTTCCCCAATTTCAAGAACCGTTACCGCCACCAGGACGGCAGCTACCGCATGATCGCCTGGACGGCCGTGCCCGACAGCGACTACATCCACGCCGTGGGCCGTGATATCCAGGCTGAGGAAGAAGCCAAGGAAGCCCTGCGACTGTCGGAAGACGCCCTGCGTCAGTCACAGAAACTGGAAGCCATCGGCCAACTCACTGGCGGTGTCGCACATGATTTCAATAACCTGCTGACGGTGATCAAGTCCTGTGCCGACTTGCTCAAGCCACCTGCCCTGAGCGAAGCACGCCGCGTGAAATACGTGGAAGCCATCGCCAGCACGGTCGATCGCGCGGCCCGCCTGACGGCCCAGTTGCTCACATTCGCCCGCCGCCAGGCTTTGCGACCCGAGGTGTTCAACGTCGGCGAAAGTGTAAAGCGGGTGGGCGAGATGATGGACAGCCTGACCGGTTCACGGGTCAAGGTAAGCATCCAGGTGCCTGACGACGCCTGCTTTATCAACGCCGACGAAAGCCAGTTCGATACCGCGCTGGTCAACATGGTGGTGAACGCCAGGGATGCCATGGCCGGCAACGGGCATTTGACCATCACCGTTTCGACGGCAAGCTGGCTACCCTCGGTTCGCGCTCACCCGGTACGTGTCGCCGATTACGTGACCATCGAACTGGCGGACACCGGCTCGGGTATCCCGCCGGAAAAACTCGACGCGATCTTTGAGCCCTTCTACACCACCAAGGGTATCGGCCAGGGCACCGGCCTGGGCTTGTCCCAGGTGTACGGCTTCGCCAAGCAATCAGGCGGGGAAATCCTGGTACAGAGCGAGTGCGGCAGGGGTAGCCAATTTACGCTGTACCTGCCCAAGGTCGAGCCAAGTGCCATGCCGGTACCTCAAGACACCAGCGCTTCGCCCATCATCTCAGGCTTGTGCGTGCTGATGGTCGAGGACAACGCCGATGTGGGCCTGTACACCTCGCAAACCCTGGAACAGATGGGCTTTCACGTGCTGTGGGTGCCGGATGCGAACAGCGCGCTGGAAGCCCTGGCCCCCAACCCAGAAAGCTTCCAGGTGGTGTTCTCCGATATCTCCATGCCCGGCATGAGTGGCCTGGAGTTGCTGGACGCAATCGAAGCCTTGTACCCATGGCTGCCGGTGGTGCTCACCACCGGCTACAACGACGAATACGCGCGTATCGCCCAGGAAGAAGCCAGCCGTTTTGTCTTGCTGCAAAAGCCGTATTCCACCGAGGTGCTGGCCCTGCTGCTGCAAAAAGTCGTCAAGAGCCGCCTGCCCCTGGTCGCACAAGGCTAGACCGCAGGCCGGGTCGTGTCCGGAACATTCCCCATCTCCAGGGCCAGATCCAGCCAGGCCCGCGCCGCCGGTGGCAAGTGCGCCTGTCGCCGCCAAGCCAGGGCGATGTGCCAATCAGTCTGGGGCTCGTCCAGCTGGATCAGGGCGATGCCGGCGTGCAGGTGTTTGTAAGCCAGCATGCTCGGTAGAAACGCGACACCCAGGCCTGCGGCAACCAGGTCGACGATAAAGTCGATCTGCGCACTGCGGGCGGTGATACGCGGGACTACGCCTCTGCGCTCGCAGGCTGTGAGAATGATCCGGTTAAGCGCAAACCCGGCCTCGAACAGAATAAAGGGCGAGTCAGCCAGGTCGGAAAAATCGACGCTTTTACGCCCGGCCAAAGGATGGTCGATCGGCATCACCACCATCAGTGGCTCGACGCGCACATCCTGATATTCAAATTCTCCCGCCACCGGTACCAGCAACGCGGCCAGGTCCACCTCCCCGGCCTCCAGGCATTCGCCCAACTTCTTGCTGCCATGCTCGATCAGCTCGATCTCGATTTCCGGATAACGCTGTCGATACAAGGCAAACATCGCCGCAAACAGCACCCCACTGCCCACCGGCGGCAAGCCGATGCGCAATACACCGCGCTTGAGCCCCAGCAAGTCGTTGATCTCGGCCACCAGGTCACTGCGCTCCGCCAGCAACACCAGCGCTCGGCGGTAGGCAATTTCGCCGGCGGCCGTGAGCTCGCTCTTGTGGCCGATGCGATTGAACAGCGGCGTGCCCAATTCATCTTCCAGAGTCTTGACCGCCTTGCTGACGGTAGACTGGGTGAGCGAAACCACCTCGGCTGCTTGTGAGAAGCTGCCCTGGCGAACTACTTCGACAAAGGCCAGCAACGTACGAAGGTTCATGAGTATTCCGTTTGCGACTTGATTCAAGTTGGAAAAGTTGTTTTTACCATGAAAGGCCTTTGTCTATCCTCACCCCACCGTTTTCTTCACTCGGGGCATCACTGTTCATGATCATTTCGTCTGCATCGGATTACCGCGAAGCCGCCCGCCGCAAACTGCCGCGTTTCCTGTTCGACTACATCGACGGCGGCGCCTACGCCGAACACACCCTCAGGGCCAACAGCTCGGACCTGTCGGATATCAGCCTGCGCCAGCGCATCCTGCGCAACGTCGAAAGCCTGAGCCTTGAAACCACGTTGTTCGACCAGCCATTGGCGATGCCGGTGGTCCTCAGCCCGGTGGGCCTGACCGGCATGTTTGCCCGGCGTGGTGAAGTCCAGGCGGCGAAGGCGGCAGCGAACAAGGGCATTCCGTTTTGCCTGTCGACCGTTTCCGTGTGCCCGATCGAGGAAGTGGCGTCCCAGAGCCCGCAATCGATCTGGTTTCAGCTGTATGTGCTGAAAGACCGCGGCTTCATGAAAAACGCCCTGGAGCGCGCCCAGGCCGCCGGGGTGAAAAACCTCGTGTTCACGGTCGACATGCCCACCCCCGGCGCGCGTTATCGCGATGCCCATTCGGGTATGTCCGGTGCCTACGGGCCGCAACGCCAAATCCTGCAGGCCATGACCAAACCAGCCTGGGCCTTCGATGTGGGCCTGCTGGGTCGCCCCCACGACCTGGGCAACATCTCCAAGTACCTGGGCAAGCCCACCCAACTGAAGGACTACATCGGCTGGCTGGCCAACAACTTCGACCCTTCCATCAGTTGGAAAGACCTGGAGTGGATCCGCGAATTCTGGAAAGGCCCGATGATCATCAAAGGCATCCTCGACCCACAAGATGCCAAGGACGCGGTGAGCTTTGGTGCCGACGGCATCGTCGTATCCAACCACGGCGGGCGCCAGTTGGATGGCGTGCTGTCCACAGCCAAGGCACTGGCGCCTATCGTACAAGCCGTGGGCAGCGATCTGACGGTGCTGGTGGACTCCGGCGTACGCTCGGGGCTGGACGTGGTGCGCATGCTCGCGCTGGGCGCCAAGGGCGTTCTGCTGGGCCGTGCACAGGCTTACGCACTGGCCGCCGACGGGCAGCGTGGCGTGGAGAACCTGCTGGATATCTTCGCCAAGGAAATGCGCGTGGCCATGACGTTGACCGGAGTCACGTCGATCGCCCAGATCGATGAGTCGATCCTGGTGCGCAGCCAGGGTTGATCAGTGCAGCGACCTCGGAGCATCCCTTCCGGGGTCGCCCACAGATATTTCTAAATGTTTCTTCATAAAGCCAAACCGTCATTAAACAGACACATTTCAGGAATTAAATCGTCACGTCCCAGGCAGGTGGAGTCCTCCACCTGCCCCCTTCCTTTGAGGTGTCGTCGTGATGTTGCTGACCAAAAAGAGTCTGTCAGTGTTGTTCACTGCCCTGTGCCTGAGTGGTGTCGCTCACGCCACTGACGTCACGGGCGCAGGCTCCAGTTTCGTCTACCCGGTGCTGTCCAAGTGGTCCCAGGAATACAGCAAAAGCTCCAGTGACCGGATCAACTACCAGTCCATCGGCTCCGGTGGTGGTATCGCCCAGATCAAAGCGGCTACCGTGGACTTCGGTGCGTCCGACGCGCCGCTGTCGGCGGATGAACTGAAGGCCGGCGGCCTCGGCCAATTCCCAAGCGTGATTGGCGGCATCGTGCCGGTGATGAACGTCGAGGGCGTTGCAGCTGGCCAGCTGAAACTCGATGGTGATGTGCTGGCGAAGATCTTCCTCGGTGACATCAAGGCCTGGAACGACCCGGCGATTGCCGCCCTCAACCCCGGCTTGAAACTGCCGGGCGCGAATATCACCGTGGTCCACCGCTCGGACGGCTCGGGCACCTCGTACAACTTCACCAACTACCTCTCCAAGGTCAGTGATGGCTGGAAAACCAAAATCGGTTTCGGCACCACCGTGCCGTGGCCGGTCGGTGTGGGCGGCAAGGGTAACGAAGGTGTTTCGGCCTACGTGAAGCAGATCAAGAACTCCATCGGCTTTGTTGAATACGCCTACGCCCTGCAAAACAAGATGACCTACGCCTCACTGAAGAACGCGTCCGGCAAATTCGTCGAGCCCAACGCCAAGGCCTTCCAGGCAGCGGCTGATACTGCCGATTGGGCCAACGCCCATGACTTCAACCTGATCATGACCAACGCACCGGGCGAGAACGCGTGGCCGATCACGGCGACCACCTGGATCATCATGTACAAGCAGGCAAAAAACGTTGAGCAAAGCCAGGCCGCTTTCAACTTCTTCAAATGGTCGTTGGAGAAAGGTCAGCAGCAGGCTGCGGCATTGGACTACGTAGCGTTGCCCGATTCCCTCGTGACCCGGATCGAAGGTTACTGGAAGTCTGACTTCGCCCACTGATCCGCCTCTATAGCCCCCTTCCTCAAGCATCTGCATGCTTGATGGAGGCGGGTGAGCACTTCTGATATGAACGACACCGTGCAATCCCTGGTTATGACTACTCACGCAAGCGACGTGTCGGGTGATAGCCGCGCCGCTCGCGATCAGCGCCACGATCTGTGGTTCAAACGCTCGATGTTCGGGGCCGCGATGCTGGCGCTGCTGCTCTTGGCAAGCATCGCCGCCTCCACCCTGTGGGGCGGTGGCCTGGCCTTCAAGACCTTCGGTTTCGGTTTCATCACCAGCACCGAGTGGGATGCGGTCAACAACCACTTTGGCGCCCTGGTACCGATCTACGGCACCTTGGTCACCTCGTTGCTGGCGTTGCTGATTGCGGTGCCGGTGAGTTTCGGCATCGCTATTTTCCTCACCGAAGTGGCGCCGCCCTGGCTCAGAATGCCAGTCGCCTCCGCCGTTGAATTGCTCGCGGGCATTCCCTCGATTATCTATGGCATGTGGGGCCTGTTTGTTTTCGGGCCCTTTATGGCTGAACACTTGTCACCCTGGATCAATGACTACCTGGGTGCGCTTCCGTTTATTGGCTCGCTGTTCCAGGGGCCGCCGCTGGGCATCGGGATGCTGACCGCCGGCATCGTGCTGGCGATCATGATCACGCCGTTCATCACGTCGGTGATGCATGAGGTTTTCCGCAGTGTGCCGACTCAATTGAAGGAGTCGGCCTACGCACTGGGCAGTACTACCTGGGAAGTGGTGTGGGACATCGTCCTGCCCTACACCCGTTCGGCCGTGGTCGGCGGGATCTTTCTCGGCCTCGGCCGCGCCCTGGGTGAAACCATGGCCGTGACCTTCGTGCTGGGCAACGCGCAACAGTTCTCCGCCTCGTTGCTGATGCCCAGCAGTTCCATCGCGTCCGTCATCGCCAACGAGTTCAGCGAGGCGTACACCGACCTGCATCGCTCGGCGCTGATCGCCCTGGGCTTCCTGCTGTTTATCGTGACATTCGTGGTGCTGGCACTGGCGCGGCTGATGCTCATGCGCCTGTCCCGCAAGGAGGGCCTATGAGCAGCAACGAACGCCTGTACCGCAAGCGTGCCTTGAAGAACCGGGTGGCCATGCTGCTCAGTTGTGGCGCGACAGTCTTTGGCCTGCTGTGGCTGGCGTGGATTCTGCTGACCACCATCATCAACGGCTTTCAGGCGCTCAACCTGCGCCTGTTTACCGAGATGACGCCGCCACCCGGAACAGACGGCGGCCTGGCCAACGCGTTTTATGGCAGCGCCCTGATGTCCGGGATTGCGCTGCTGATTGGCACGCCCATCGGGCTGATGGCCGGTATCTGGCTGGCGGAATTCGCACGACACTCGCGCCTGGGTACCACGGTGCGTTTCATCAACGACATCCTGCTGTCCGCGCCGTCGATCGTGCTGGGCCTGTTCATCTACACCGGGGTGATCCTGCCGCTGAACCTGCTGACCAATCACCAGGTAGGTTTCTCCGCCATTGCCGGTGCCCTGGCGCTGGCCTTGCTGGTGATTCCGGTGGTGGTGCGCACGACCGACGAGATGCTCCAACTGCAACCTTCCACCATGCGCGAGGCGGCCCTGGCCCTGGGCGTACCCCAGTGGAAACTGACGTTGCAGATCGTGTTGAGAGCGGCCAAGGCCGGCGTGGTGACCGGCATCCTGCTGGCGCTGGCGCGGATTACCGGGGAAACCGCGCCGCTGCTGTTCACCGCCTTCGGCAACCAGTTCTGGAGCAGCAACCTGCTCAAGCCGATTGCCAGCGTGCCGGTGGTTATTTTCCAGTACGCCATGAGCCCCTTCGATGACTGGCACTCCCTCGCATGGGCAGGCGCCTTGGTACTGACGATGTTCGTGCTGGTGCTGAGCTTGCTGTCTCGCCTGATTCTTTTGCGCAATAGGTCCCACTGATGCAATCGACCCGCCTTGATCCTGAAAAAACCAAAATCCGTGTCCGTGGGTTGGAGTTTTTCTACAACAACCAACGTTCGCTGAAATCCATCGACATCGACATTCCGGAAAAACGCATCACCGCGATCATCGGCCCATCGGGCTGCGGCAAGTCGACCTTGCTACGGGTGTTCAACCGTATCTACTCGATGTACCCGAAGCAGGAAGCCCGCGGTGAAGTGCTGCTCAATGGCGAAAACATCCTCGCCCCCGGCTATTCGATGAACCGCCTGCGCAGCCACGTCGGAATGGTCTTCCAGAAGCCGGTACCGTTCCCGATGTCGATCTACGACAACATCGCCTATGCCGTGCGTCACCACGAAAAGCTGTCGCGCCGGGAAATGGATGATCGAGTCGAGCAAGCCTTGCGCGGCGGCGCGCTGTGGGATGAGGTGAAGGACAAACTCAAACAAAGCGCCCAGAGTCTTTCCGGCGGACAACAGCAACGGCTGTGCATCGCCCGCACCATTGCGCTGCGCCCGCAAGTATTGTTGCTGGATGAACCGACCTCGGCGCTCGACCCGATTTCCACCGGGCGCATCGAGCAGTTGATCACCGAGCTGAAAGAGCAATACACGGTGATCATCGTGACCCACAACATGCAGCAGGCCGCCCGGGTGTCGGACAGCACGGCGTTCATGTTCATGGGCGAACTGATTGAGCATGGCAATACGGATGAGATCTTCACCAAGCCGAAGATGAAACAGACCGAGGACTACATCACCGGGCGGTTTGGCTAGCTTTAACAAAAAAGTCGATCACTCTCTGTCGCGAGAGTGATCGGCTTTTTACTGGGCAAAAAAAAACCCGGAAATCCTCACTTGCGTGGGCCTTCCGGATTTTCTAAACCGCCAAAAATGGTGGGTCGTGTGGGATTCGAACCTACGACCAATTGGTTAAAAGCCAACTGCTCTACCAACTGAGCTAACGACCCGCTGTGTGGTGGCGCGTATAATACTGATTTCTAAGGATTATTCAACACCTTATTTAAAATAAATCAGAAATAACGCGTTGGGTCAGTAATTCCGGCCGCTTGGAAGCCCTCTGCACGCAGTCTGCAGCTGTCGCATTTCCCACAAGCGCGACCATCAGTGTCTGCCTGATAGCAGGAAACAGTCAGCGAGTAATCGACGCCAAGTCCTACGCCTGCCTTCACGATATCGGCCTTGCTACGGTTCTGCAGTGGCGCCAGGATGCGAAAGCCCTGCCCTTCTACACCGGCCTTGGTCGCCAGGTTGGCCATGCGCTCGAACGACTCGATGTACTCGGGGCGGCAGTCCGGGTATCCGGCGTAGTCCAGGGCGTTGACGCCGATGAAGATGTCGCGGGCATTGAGCACCTCGGCCCAGCCGAGGGCCAGGGACAGGAAGACCGTGTTGCGTGCCGGCACGTAGGTCACCGGAATGCCTTCGCTGGGGCCTTGCGGCACGTCTATGGAGCTGTCGGTCAGCGCCGAGCCACCCATGCCGTCGAGATTCAGGCCGATCACCTTGTGCTCAACCGCGCCCAGGTCTCGGGCGACACGGGCGGCAGCGTTCAGTTCGGCACGGTGACGCTGGCCGTAGTCGAAGCTCATGGTGTAGCAGCTGTAGCCTTCTGCACGGGCCATGGCGACCACGGTCGCGGAGTCGAGGCCGCCGGACAGCAGGATCACCGCACGTTTTTGATCAGTCATCTCAGCGCCCCGGCTCATCGTTCCACAGGTACTTGTGCAGCTGCAGTTGCAGACGCACCGGAAGGTTGTCTGCAACGACCCAGTCGGCCAGGTCGCGAGCATTCAGGTCATGATGGCTGGGGGAAAACAGCACTTCGCCGGCCCGGCGGTCCAGGCCATACTGGATCAGCTTGGAGGTCGCCCAGTCGTAGTCTTCACGGGAACAGATGACGAACTTGACCTGATCGTTGGCCGTCAGCAGCTCAATGTTCTCGTAGCGGTTGCGGTGCACTTCCTTGGAGCCTGGGGTCTTGAGGTCGACGACTCGGCTGACCCGAGGGTCGACTGCAGAGATATCGAGGGCGCCGCTGGTTTCCAGGGACACCTCGTAACCGGCATCGCACAACTGCTTGAGCAAGGGAATGGCATTGGGCTGTGCCAGTGGCTCGCCACCCGTGACGCAGACATAACGCGGCTGGTAACCGGCCACCTGCTCAAGGATGTCTTCAAGGGTGCGCACGGTGCCGCCGCTGAAGGCGTAGGCGCTGTCGCAGTACTGGCAACGCAGCGGGCAACCGGTGAGGCGCACAAATACAGTGGGCAGCCCGGCAGTGCGCGTTTCACCCTGCAACGAGTAAAAAACTTCGGTGATACGTAATGTGTCTTGCATAGTCGCCACGGGCGTAACAGCTAAACAGGCTGTCCGCCTCCGTCAGGCACTTCAAGGAATTGCGCCAACGCGTAAACCCCAGGAAGCGTGTTTCATAAAAGGGCGTGGATTCTAACGAAAAAACCCGCGCAGGGCGCGGGTTTCTTCTGAACGGGTTGCGACGCTTACATGCGTTGCAGATCCCGCTGAGCCAACTGGGCCGCAGAGGTACCCGGATACTGGGCCACCACCTGCTGCAGAATGCCTTTGACCTTGTCGGTATGACCCAGGCGGCGTTCTACGTCAGCCAGTTTGTACAGCGAATCCGGCACCTTGGCGTGCTTGGGGTACAGCTGGCTGACCTTGGCAAATGCCTGGCCTGCGCCCTGCAGATCACCCTTGGCCAGGTTCACCTCACCCAACCAGTACTGGGCGTTGCCCGCGTACTGGCTGTTCGGGTATTTGCGCAGGAATGCGGTAAAAGCCTGGCTGGCCTTATCGAAATCCTTGGCTTTGATCAGGTCGAAGGCTGCATCGTAATACAGCTTTTCCTTCGCCGGATCACCCGGTTCGCTGCTGGCGGCAGGGGCTTGGCTGGCAGCCGCGGCCCCTGCCGCTGCACCACCGGCGGCGCTTGCGGCGCCACCGGCAGAAGAATTATCAGGAGTAGCGGCTGGTGTAACGCCGGCTCCAATGCGTCGATCAAGATCCTGGTAACGCTCCAGGCCTTCTTGCTTCAGCTGGTTCACTTGATTCTGCAGAACCTCAATCGTGCCTTGTTGCTGCGACAATTGATCCTGCATGCGTTGCAGCTGGTTGAACAGTTCGCCCTGTGCCGAAGGCGCGGCAGTTGCCGCGCCCCCGGCATAGGCGCCGTTCGTGCCATAACCCGCTGGCGGATAACTGCTCCCGCTATTGTTATAGCCAGAGTTGCTATCTTCCACAGGAACCGCAGCCCACACCGCAAGCGGTGCCAGGCTGAGAGCCAATACAGTTAGAGCACGACGGCACGTTCGCATGACGAATTACTTACGCAGTTCGACGCGACGGTTTTGAGCCCAGGACTGCTCGTCGTGGCCAGTAGCAACTGGACGCTCTTTACCGTAGGAAACCAGTTCCAGTTGGCCTGGAGCAACACCTTGCAGAACCAGGTAGCGCTGAACGGCTTTCGCACGACGCTCGCCCAGTGCCATGTTGTACTCACGAGTACCACGTTCGTCGGTGTTACCTTCCAGAACAACGCGAGCGCCGTTAGCTTTCAGGTCCTTCGCGTGAACGTCCAGAGCGCGCATGGCTTCTGGTTTCAGGTCCGAACTGTCGTATTCGAAGTAGAAAGTGGTGATAGCGCGCAGAGCAGCTTCTTCGCTCAGGGAGCCGTCAACTGCACCAGTGTTAGCGCCGTAACCAGCGTTTGGATCAACAGCTGCGCCTTCACCGGCATTGTCGCCGCCTTTAGACGAGCAACCAACGGCTACGGACAGAGCCAGAGCCAGAGCAGCAAACTTACCAAACTTCAGCATTTCCATCGTGAAACTCCTAATGAACCCCAGTGTGTTAAGTACTTCTTTTTGTAGCGCCGCGTCAGTTCAGGTAAGGGGACCAGGACGGTTCTCTGACTTCGCCTTGAGCGGTAGGAAGCGGGAGCCTTACGCGTCCATTAATGGACACGAGCATCAAGACTCCCCGGCCCTGCTGGCGGGTGGCGTAGATTACCATGGTGCCGTTGGGCGCAACAGTAGCTGACTCATCAAGGTTGGTATCTGTAAGGATTTTTACGGTTCCACGCTGCAAATCCTGGGCCGCAACCCGGAAATTAGTGAAACCATCCTGACGGTGAATCATCACCAACGTCTTTTCATCAGCCGAAAGCTTCGGTGCAGCGTTGTAGTTACCAATAAAGGTCACTCGTTCGGCGCCGCCGCCGTTGACGCTGGTTTTGTAGACTTGCGGCTTGCCGCCACGGTCGGAGGTGAAGTAGATGGTCGAGCCATCCTTGCCCCAGAACGGTTCGGTGTTGATGCCCGGGCCGCTGGTAACACGGCTCAGTTGGCGCGAAGCCATGTTCATCACGTAGATGTCCGGGTTGCCATCCTTGGACAATACGAATGCCAGGCGTGAACCGTCCGGCGACCAGGCTGGCGCGCCATTCAGGCCTTCGAAGTTGGTGATCTGCTCACGGCGACCGGTATCGATGTGCTGGACGAAGATCCGTGGACGCTTCTGTTCAAAGGACACGTAGGCGATACGCTTGCCATCTGGCGCGAAACGCGGCGACAGGATCGGCTCACGGGATTGCAGCAACGTCACTGCACGCGCGCCGTCATAGTCGGAACGCTGCAAAGTGTAACGAGTGTTGTCTACCGAAAAACGCTCGGCCGTTACATAGAGCAAGCGCGTGGAGAAGGCACCCTTGATCCCGGTCAGTTTTTCAAACGACTGGTCGGAGATGTAGTGCGCCATGTCCCGCAGCTGATCCGTGGTGCCCGACACGCTGCCGGTCAGCACTTGCTGCTCGGTCGCGACGTTGAACAGGGTGTACTGGATCTGCAGGCGACCGCCGGCGGGCGTGATGCTGCCCACCATCAGGTACTGGGCGTTCAGCGCTTTCCAGTCACGGAAGATGACTTCGCTGGCCTGGGTCGGCTGGCTGATCATGTTGCCTTTGTCGATCGGTGCGTAGTAGCCGGAGTTGCGCAGGTCATCGCTGATGATCTGCGACATGTCGTCCGGCAGCACGCTGCCGCCCTGCCAGCCAAACGGCACAACGGCGATCGGGGTGGCCCGATCGCTACCGCTGGTGACCAGGATGTTCTTTTCATCCGCCGCCGCTATCCCTGCCATGCAGCAAATAACGACAAGCATTCCTCGAAGAAGGTTTCTCACAAGGCTAGATCCTCAGGTGTGAATGTCATCTTGAATGAACGGTAGGGAGCGAAGTCGCTTGGTTTCATTCCCTGCATCTCGGTCAACCGGCCAATGTTCTTGACCGCTGCTACCGCCGAACTGTCGAACGAACCGTCGCCACTGGACTTGGCCACGCTGACCGAAGTCACCGTACCGTCCGGCAACATGCCGATCTGCAGCACTACTGTCATGCCTTTACGTGCCGAAGGAGGACGGGTCCACCCTTCCGCTGCCCGTGAACGAATCAGGTCGTCGAAACTGCCCGCGACTTCATCACCACGTTCATCGGCCAAGGCTTGCTGGCGCTGCGGCGTGTCGGAAAGCAAATCGGCCAAGGCCTGGGCCTTTTTGTCTTCGGTCGATTTACGCGCTGCTTCCTGGGCCTTTTTCTTGGAGGCATCGGCAGCAGCTTTCTTCTTCGCATCGTCGGCGATCTTCTTCTTCGCCTCGTCAGCTTCAGCTTTCTTCTTGGCGTCGTCCGCGGCTTTCTTCTTCGCGTCTTCGACTATCTTTTTCTTCGCGTCTTCAGCGGCCTTTTTCTTGGCCTCTTCTTCGGCAGCCTTCTTGGCTTCTTCTTCAGATTTCTTCTTGGCTATATCAGCCAATTGTTTCTCTTCAGCCTTCTTGGCTTCGGCAGCTTTATCGGCTTTCTTGGCTTCATCAGCCTTTTGCGCCTCTGCAGCTTTCTTCGCCTCGTCAGCCTTTTTCGATTCCTCGGCCTTTTGAGCCGCCTCTTCTTTCTTTTGTTCCGCAGCAGCCTTCACCGCTTCCTGCTCGACCTTCTTCTGTTCCATCTGCTCGACTTCAGTCTGGCGCGCAGCCGACTTCTGGGCCTCACCCGCAATCTTCTGATTGGTCTGGGTGGTGGCCTGGCTTTTCGATTTCAGCTGATACAGGGTCGCCTGCACGATCGGCTTGGCTGGCGGCAGGTCCGGGGTCATGGCAAAGCTGACGAACAGCATGCCAAACACCAGGACGTGCAGGGCAATTGCCCAGACGCTAGGCCAGAAGTAGCTTTCCGAGGCGGACGGCTCTCGCTGTTGGTGCATCAGGGCGCCTCGGTAATCAAGCCAACATTACCGACCCCGGCCTTCTGCAGCCCGCCCATGGCGCCCATGACGGAGCCGTAGTCGACGACCTTGTCGCCGCGAATGAACACCTGGGTGTGCTTGCCACCTTCGTTGCCGGCGCGAATGATCTTGGTCACGGCATCAGTCATCTGCGGCAAGGTCATGGCCTTGTCCTGCTGTTTCTGAGTGTCGACTTCGCTGCCAAGGTTCCAGTAATAGGTCTTGTCAGCCTTGATCGAAATGGTCAGGACCTGGGTGTTGTTGTCCTGCGGCAAGGCTTCGCTGGAAACCTTGGGCAGATCAACCTTCACGCCCTGATTGAGCATCGGCGCGGTCACCATGAAGATAACCAGCAGCACCAGCATCACGTCGATGTAAGGCACTACGTTCATCTCGGCGACCGGCTTGCGCTTTTTGCGAGCTCGAGCGATTAAAGCCATTGGGAATTACCTGCTTATTCTTCGCTGGTGTGCACTTTACGGTGCAGGATCGCCTGGAATTCATCGGCGAAGGTGTAGTAACGGCTGATCAAGGTTTCGCCACGAGCGGCAAAACGGTTGTAGGCGATTACTGCGGGAATAGCTGCGAACAGACCGATGGCGGTGGCGATCAGCGCTTCGGCGATACCCGGGGCCACGGTGGCCAGGGTCGCTTGCTGGGCCTGGGCCAGGCCGCGGAAGGAGTTCATGATCCCCCATACGGTACCGAACAGGCCGATATACGGGCTGACGGAACCTACGGTGGCGAGGAACGGCAGGCTTTGCTCAAGCTTTTCTTCTTCGCGGGAGATGGCGACGCGCATGGCACGGGCCACGCCTTCCATGACCGCTTCCGGGTCAACGCCTGGCTGCTGGCGCAGACGGGAGAATTCCTTGAAGCCGGCGCGGAAGATCTGCTCGACGCCCGAATCCGGGTCCGGGTTGCTGCCCGCCTGGCGGTACAGCTTGGACAGGTCGATACCCGACCAGAAGCGCTCTTCGAAGCTCTCCAGGGCACGTCGACCAGCACGCAGCAGGTTGCTGCGCTGAAAAATCATGACCCAAGAGGTAACCGATGCGGCTACCAGGACCAGCATCACCAGTTGAACCACGACACTGGCATTGCTGACCAGGCTCCACATGGAGGAATGGTCGACGACGGTAGGTTCCACGCTAAATCTCCTGCTCTGAATGTTTACCCGCGCCGCTCACGCCGGCAAAGGCCGCGCGTAGAGTTTCGGGAATGGCCCGGGGTTTCAAACTATTGGTGCGAACACAGGCCACCAGGAACTGCCCCTCACAGAGCAGCGTTGCATCCGTAGCCCGCCTGACCTGCTGTTTAAAGCGCAGGCTGGCACGGTTCAATTCGGTTATTTCTGCGCTGACCAGCAGCTCGTCGTCCAGTCGCGCCGGCGCGTGGTAACGCGCCTCGCTGGAATGCACGACAAACAACAGGTCCTCCCCTGCCAGCTGGGATTGGGCAAAGCCCAGCTCCCGTAGCCGCTCGGTTCGAGCCCGCTCCATGAACTTTAGGTAATTGACGTAATAAACGATGCCGCCAGCATCGGTGTCCTCGTAATAAACGCGACAGCGATGTGCGAACGACTGATCCCCGTTTTGCGCGCGCATACTCTAGTGCTTACTCCTCAGGTTGCCAATCCGGCCAGGCAACTGTTTTTCATTCTGTGGCACATTTCTAACGAAAGAATGACGACGCCAGCCACTAGGACAGCACAAACTCCGAATAAATCGAATCGCCAAGCGTTTTTAATCGTCTACTGCATCGAGGAATTCGTCTACTACGGGCATCTCGCCCAATCGTGACGGAATGTTTAACCCAAAGTGCAGATACGCATGCCGGGTGACCACACGCCCCCTTGGCGTGCGCATGATGTAGCCCTGCTGAATCAGATACGGCTCCAGTACATCCTCAATCGTATGCCGCTCTTCGCTGATGGCGGCGGCGAGGCTGTCCACGCCCACCGGGCCGCCGTCGAACTTCTCGATCATGGTCAACAGCAGGCGCCGGTCCTGGTGATCAAAGCCATGCTCATCCACATCCAACAGGTTCAGCGCCAGGTCTGCCACGGGCTTGGTGATATGCCCCTTGGCCCGCACTTCGGCAAAGTCGCGCACCCGGCGCAGCAGACGGTTGGCAATCCGCGGGGTACCACGGGCGCGGCGGGCGATTTCAAAGGCGCCTTCCGGGTCCAGGGGCAAGCCAAGGATGCTCGCCGAACGGCTGACGATGGTGGCCAGATCCGCCGTGCTATAGAACTCTAGACGTTGAACAATCCCGAAACGGTCTCGCAGCGGGTTGGTCAGCATGCCCGCACGGGTGGTCGCACCCACCAGCGTGAACGGTGGCAGGTCGAGCTTGATCGAGCGCGCCGCCGGGCCTTCACCGATCATGATGTCCAGCTGGAAGTCTTCCATGGCCGGGTACAGTACTTCCTCGACGATGGGTGAAAGCCGGTGGATCTCGTCGATAAACAGTACGTCGTGGGGCTCCAGGTTGGTCAGCAGCGCCGCCAGGTCGCCCGGGCGCTCCAGCACGGGGCCGGAGGTGGACTTGATCGACACGCCCATTTCCTGGGCGATGATGTTGGCCAGGGTGGTCTTGCCGAGCCCGGGCGGGCCGAAGATCAACGTGTGGTCCAGGGACTCGCTGCGCCCGCGCGCGGCCTGGATGAACAGCTCCATCTGCTCGCGCACGGTGGGCTGGCCGATGTATTCGGCAAGGCTCAGGGGGCGAATCGCCCGGTCCTGGATTTCTTCACGATCACGAGGCCCGGTGGCCGCGATCAGACGATCAGCTTCAATCACTTAAATCATTCCCTTCAGGGCGCGGCGGATCATGTCTTCGCTGCTCAGGTTCTTGTCCTTGATGGCTGACACGGCCTTGCTCGCCTCTTGCGGCTTGTAGCCCAGGGAGATCAGCGCGCTGACCGCATCGCTTTCAGCGCTGGCCACCGGCACACCCGGCGCATCAGGCTGGTTGGGCACCAGGGCAAACATGCTCGGCACAACCTCCCAGGCCTTGAAGCGGTCTTTGAGCTCCACCAGCAGGCGCTCGGCGGTTTTCTTGCCAACGCCCGGTACCTTGGTCAGCGCGGACGTGTCCTGGGCCGACACACAGCGCACCAATTCATCCACTTCCAGGCTCGACATCAGCGCCAGCGCCAGCTTCGGCCCCACGCCGTTGAGGCGGATCAGCTCACGGAAAAAATCCCGGTCACGCTTGCCAACGAACCCATAGAGCAATTGCGCGTCTTCGCGCACCACCAGGTGAGTGTGCAGGGTCAGCGGTTCACCGACCGACGGTAAGCGGTAGAGGGTGGTCATGGGCACTTCAAGCTCATAACCCAGCCCGTTTACATCCAGAATCAGGTGCGGTGGCTGTTTCTCAGCCAGGGTGCCGCGCAAGCGTCCAATCACGTTCGAATCCTTAAGAATCGGCTCAAATCAAGGCCTGGCCGGTAATAACGCGGGCATGCCGGCCGACAGCACAGGCCGTTCATGCACCCCACGCAGAATGAATGCGCTGATGCTATCAGAGACGCAGCCGGCCGCCACGACTGCGTGCGGTCCCCAAGCCATGGGGCATCAGGCTGGAACGGGTATGGGCATGGCAAATGGCAATGGCCAGGGCGTCGGAGGCATCGATTTGCGGTTTGGCGGTGAGTTTGAGCATGTGCATGACCATCATCATCACCTGCTCTTTATTGGCAGCACCGGTACCGACCACGGCTTGCTTGACCTGGGTCGCGGTGTATTCAGCGATCTCCATGCCCTCCTCGGCTCCGGCCACGATGGCCGCACCGCGGGCCTGGCCGAGCTTCAGGGCGGAGTCGGCGTTTTTCGCCATGAACACTTTTTCGATGCCCATGGTCACCGGCCCATAGGTCTGGATCACTTCACGCACGCCGCGATACACGATCTGCAAGCGTTCGGCCAACTCGCCGGCGCCGGTACGGATACAGCCCGACGCCACGTACACGCAGCCTCGCGGGGTCTGTTGGACCACGCCAAAGCCGGTGATTCGCGAACCGGGGTCGATACCTAGGATTAGAGTCATAACGCCTGCAGTTGGATAAAAAATTCTTGATATAGCCAAGATCAAAATGTGGGAGCGGGCTTGCTCGCGAAGGCGGTGTATCAGTCACCGTATCGACTGACTGACACGCCGCCTTCGCGAGCAAGCCCGCTCCCACATTAGATCTGCATCATCCTTCAGCCTAGCTGTTCAGCCACCGATTCCGGAATATCGGCATTGGAATAGACGTTCTGCACGTCATCCAGGTCTTCAAGCATGTCGAGCATCTTGAGTACCTTCTGCGCCCCGTCCAGGTCCAGCTCGGCGCTGGTGGTCGGCAGCATCACGATTTCCGCGTCGGTGCCTTTGAAACCAGCCGCTTCCAGGGCGTTACGCACCGAATAGAAGCCCGCGAACGAGGTGAACACGTCGATGGAACCGTCTTCGTTGGTCACCACGTCGTCGGCATCGGCCTCCATTGCCGCCTCAATCAGCGCATCTTCATCCACGCCAGGCGCGAAGGAAATCTGCCCCTTGCGCTCAAACAGGTAGGCCACCGAACCGTCAGTGCCGAGGTTGCCGCCACATTTGCTGAACGCATGGCGCACGGCAGCCGCGGTACGGTTGCGGTTGTCGGTCATGCACTCGACCATCACCGCCACGCCACCCGGGCCGTAGCCTTCGTAGCTCAACTCGACCATGTCGTCTGTATCGGCCGCACCGGCACCACGGGCCACGGCGCGGTCGATGATGTCGCGGCTCATGTTGGCGCCGAGGGCCTTGTCCAGGGCCAGGCGCAGGCGCGGGTTGGAACCCGGGTCACCGCCACCCTGGCGCGCGGCAACGGTCAGCTCGCGAATCCACTTGGTGAAGATCTTGCCTTTCTTGGCATCCTGACGCTCTTTGCGGTGCTTGATGTTCGCCCACTTGGAATGGCCAGCCATAACACAACTCCGAAATTCTGTAGAAACCTGTCGATCCCGCCCCAGGCGGGACTTCCCTCTTTAACGTGCAGCCCTTGTAACGCAAAGGCGCATCCGAAGATGCGCCCTTAGCTGACAATGTAAAACCTTATCGCGCTTTCACGCTGCGGCCTTACTCAGCCTTTGGTGTCTCGCGCAGACGGATATGCAGCTCGCGCAGTGCCTTGGCATCCACCACACCCGGCGCTTGCGTCATGACGTCGGCAGCACTTTGGGTTTTCGGGAAGGCAATCACTTCACGGATCGACTGGGCACCGGTCATCAGCATCACCAGACGGTCCAGGCCGAAGGCCAGGCCGCCATGGGGTGGCGCGCCGTATTTCAGGGCGTCAAGCAGGAAGCCGAACTTCTCTTGCTGCTCATCTTCGTTGATGCCCAGCAGGCGGAAGACCGATTGCTGCATTTCCTTGCGGTGGATACGGATCGAACCGCCACCCAGCTCGGTGCCGTTGAGCACCATGTCGTAGGCACGGGACAGAGCGCCAGCCGGGTTGGCTTCCAGCTCTTGCGGCGTGCACTTCGGCGCGGTGAACGGGTGGTGCAGTGCGCTGAAGCTGCCGTCGTCGTTTTCTTCGAACATCGGGAAGTCGACAACCCACATCGGCGCCCACTGGCAGGTCAGCAGGTTCAGGTCGTTGCCGACCTTGATCCGCAGTGCACCCAGCGCTTCGCTGACGATCTTCGACTTGTCGGCACCGAAGAACACGATGTCGCCGTCAACTGCGCCAACACGATCCAGGATCACATTGAGGTTGGCTTCAGGGATGTTCTTGACGATTGGCGACTGCAGGCCTTCAACGCCCTTGGCGCGCTCGTTGACCTTGATGTACGCCAGGCCCTTGGCACCGTAGATGCCAACGAACTTGGTGTAGTCGTCGATCTGCTTGCGCGGCATGCTCGCAGCGCCAGGCACGCGCAGTGCGGCGATACGGCATTTCGGGTCGTTGGCCGGGCCGCTGAACACCTTGAAGTCGACATCTTTCAGTTGGTCTTCAACGTCAACCAGTTCCAGCGGGTTACGCAGGTCTGGCTTGTCGGAACCGTAACGACGCATGGCTTCTTCGAAGGTCATGTGCGGGAATTCGCCGAACTCCAGGTTCAGCACTTCCTTGAACAGGTTGCGGATCATCTGCTCGGTGATGCCCATGATCTCTTTTTCATCGAGGAAACTGGTCTCGATGTCGATCTGGGTGAATTCCGGCTGGCGGTCGGCCCGCAGGTCTTCGTCACGGAAGCACTTGGCGATCTGGTAGTAACGGTCGAAGCCGGCGACCATCAGCAGTTGCTTGAACAGCTGTGGCGATTGCGGCAAGGCGAAGAAGGAACCGGCGTGGGTACGGCTCGGCACCAGGTAGTCGCGAGCGCCTTCCGGGGTAGCACGGGTCAGGATCGGCGTCTCGACGTCGAGGAAGCCGTTCTCGTCCAGGAAACGGCGGATGCTGGTGGTCATGCGCGAACGCAGGCGCAGCTTCTCGGCCATTTCCGGGCGACGCAGGTCCAGGAAGCGATACCGCAGGCGGGTTTCTTCGCCAACGTCGGAGAACTCGTTCAGTGGGAACGGCGGGGTTTCCGACTCGTTCAGCACTTCCAGTTCGTAACCCAGCACTTCGATCATGCCCGACGCCATGTTGGCGTTGGTGGCACCGGCCGGACGCAGGCGAACCTTGCCGGTGATCTTCACGACGTACTCGCTGCGCACGCGATCGGCGGCGGCGAAGCTCTCGGCGCGGTCCGGATCGAACACCACCTGGGCCAGACCATCACGATCACGGATATCGAGGAAGATCACCCCGCCATGGTCGCGGCGACGGTGAACCCATCCGCAAAGGGTGATTTCCTGACCTTCCAGGGTCTCGTTCAGTTGGCCGCAATAGTGGCTGCGCATCATGATAGTGGTTTCGCTTCTCGTAATTCGAAATTCGGTGGAGGTCTGCCTCATCACCGTACAGCTAAGTCAGGTGACGGATAATGCAGGAGCCTGCGCGTAGAGTTCAACTCAGTCTGCTTTGTCGCCGCCGGCCAGATTCTTCTTCGAACCGGTCTTGAAATCGGTCTCGTACCAACCGTTGCCACTCAGGCGAAAGCCCGGCATGGACAACATCTTCTTGAGCTCCGGAGCCTGGCAGGCAGGGCAATCGACCAGCGGCGCGGCGCTGATCTTTTGAATGGCTTCCAACTGATGACCACAGGAAGCGCATTGATAGTCGTACATGGGCATGGAGATGTCTCGGCGATCAGATCATTACTGCGCCACGCCCTGCCCTGGCTCTATCCTGTGGGAAAGTCCCGGCATGCGCAGCAAAGCCCGGGATTATATCTGGTAAATCGAGGCTGTGCAGCCGTAGCGGCGCGCTGCTCTTTATATAGATGACTGCAGCAGGCTTCTGCCGGGCGCCCGACCCGGGGCAATCCCGGGACGGGCGCCCGGCACAAGGTTCATACAGGGTCCGGCTGGACACTGGGCGCGACAAGCCGCCCTTTCAATACATGCACCACGCAAACTACCCTGACCAGACCGCTGAAGTTCTTTACACCGCCATAACGCAAGTGCACTTCCCGGTCCACGTAAGACAGCAGCGCACTGACCGAACACGTATTAATCCTGGCGATCTCCGCGAGGATATTCCAATACACCTCTTCGAGCCGCAAACACGTCGAAAAACCATTAAGCCGAACTGATCGGGACAATGGCCTGGCCAAGTTCATATCGAACCCCTTGGCAAAGGGATCTACCTTTATCTTGTGCAATCCGCACGTTTCCATAACTCCATTACCTGCTCCGCGTGACATACACTTGACACTCCATTGCCTGACGGCCACTCATGTTCTCGTTGGCCGTTGAGCTATAAAACATCAAGACGACAAGTGCAGCCAGAAGACAGGGAGCCGATCACCGTAGGACAAGCCAACGCGCGTATCAGGAAGCTCGCGGAATCGCGGAAATCGCCGGAAAGCAGGCATGCGAGGGGCGTCAGCTCGACGCCCTCCCGCCACCGGTGTTATTTGTTTTCGAGCAGGGAACGCAACATCCATGCGGTCTTTTCATGCACTTGCATACGCTGGGTCAGCAAGTCCGCCGTCGGTTCATCACTGACTTTATCCAACAACGGGAAGATACCCCGGGCTGTGCGAGTCACCGCTTCCTGGCCTTCGACCAGTTGCTTGATCATGTCTTCAGCGCTTGGCACACCCTCTTCTTCCTTGATCGAAGAAAGTCGCGCATACACCGAGTAGGCACCCGGTGCGGGAAAGCCCAGGGCACGAATACGCTCTGCGATTGAATCCACCGCCAGCGCCAGTTCGTTGTACTGCTCTTCAAACATCAAGTGCAGTGTACGAAACATGGGCCCCGTTACGTTCCAATGGAAGTTGTGGGTCTTCAGGTAAAGTACATAGGTATCGGAAAGCAGTCGCGAAAGTCCATCAACGATTGATTTACGGTCTTCTTCACTGATACCAATATCGATTGCCATGTGTTTCCCCTTCAATTGATAAAAATTCATTGATCAGGTGCAGGACCACTCTAGCAAGAGTGCCGGCCGTGCGCAGCCTGGCTGACCCTTTCGAGGTGCGGCAAATCGCCCCTTGCAGAGCGGGCTTGCCCGACAGGCAAGGCTTCAACAGCTACCGGAAAAATTACCCAGCGCCTGCGAAAAAGCCTGCACCTGTCTAGGACAAGTGTTTGACGCAGAAATGCCGTGCCCCTTGTAACAGCCTGAAATGCTTGATTTGAGTAGGCACAGGCTTTGCTGTTAAATAGGCAGCGTGTCGCCGCCGATATTTTTCGCGGCAAGCGGCATAGGCTGATACCCGTGCACGTGCCCAACGCCTCCCATTGTTCAGAAGCGAACCGTGCCCGTCAGCTCTTCCTTGTGATCCGTCTTAACGTGAGTTAATCAAAATGTTGAAAATCGTCCACCTGCTAACGGGCGCTGCAGCTTTGCTGCTGTCCTTTATCCCCAGCCTGCGATCAGAGACCCTGCCTTACCTGCAGCAACCTGACGCTCTCTACCTGACCTTCTTTGGTCTTCTTAACCTGACACTGGCTCCAGTCATTCCATACTGGAACAAAGGCCCGCGTCATCAACTGCAAAACCTGGTCAGCGCCCTGCTGGTCCTGGCTGTTGTCGTGCAAACCCTCACCCTGCTGGCGCCTATGCCTGAAGTGGGTGGCCACCCGGCCGTCCTGCTCAGCCTGGCAATCGCACTGGTCGCCATCGTTCTTCATCTGGCCATCAGTTTTTACCGCTCCTCCCCGGCCGCTGCGTCGCAAAGCTACGACATGACCAACCGGGATACCGGGACCGTCAAGTGGTTCAACACCTCCAAGGGCTTCGGCTTTATTTCCCGGGATTCGGGCGACGATATCTTCGTCCACTTCCGGGCGATTCGCGGCGAAGGCCATCGCGTACTGGTGGAAGGCCAGCGCGTGGAGTTCTCCGTCATGAACCGTGACAAGGGGCTGCAAGCTGAAGATGTGATCGCCGCATTGCCGCGTCGCTGATTCCAGCACCCCGAAAAAAAGAAACCGCGATGCAGCCTGGCTGCATCGCGGTTTTTTTATGCCCGGGGGTTCAACCCCTGCCTTATTAATAATGAGGCGGCGGCGCCTCTTCCTCGGACGACTCGAACTGGCCGCCCATTTCTTCCTGGCGCTTGAGCAACGCAGTCATCTGCAACTGCAGGCGTTCCACGGCACGCTGCTGGGTGACCAGGATGTCATTCAGGGTCTCGATGGTGTCGTCCTGAAAGGCCAGGCGGCTTTCCAGGTCGGTCACGCGGGCTTGAAGATCCATGGCTCAAGCCTCCAGGAACGTGAAGTCGGCCGGCAGGATCTCGCGCAGGCGCGTACGAAGTGCCACCACTTGCTCGTCACTGTAGGGCCTCGCCGGGTGCTTGCCCCAGACCGGCGCAGGCCAGGCCGCGTCGTCGCGCTTGCGTACGATCACATGCACGTGCAGTTGGCTGACCACATTACCCAAGGCACCGATATTCATTTTGTCGGCGCCGAACCCTTCGTTCAGCCACTGTGCCAGTGCCGTGCTTTCCTGCCACACCCGCTGCTGGTCGGCGACATCCAGTTGAAACACTTCGCTGATACCGTCAATGCGCGGCACCAGGATGAACCAGGGGTAATTCGAGTCATTGGAAAGCAGCAGCCGACACAGGGGGAAATCCCCGATAGGCAAGGTGTCTTGTTGAAGACGTGGATCTAAGGCGAACACAGCAGTCACTCCCGTTCGGCGGGTCAGGTTTCAGGCGCCCAGCATACCTGCGAATGCCAGTCGCTTCACGGCGAATGCGCGTGGCCGAATACGCGCCCAAACAGGACGCCACGAAAAAAAGCGCACCATTTCGAGACAGGCCAATATTTCAGCTACGCTAAATGACCAATGTATCCAATTCTGGTCAAAGTCGGGACGCGGAACATGCTTCAAGACCTTGAGCCAGACGGCTTTCAAAAGGCGAAGGCTGAACGGGAGCAGAAACGCAGTCAGTAAAGCACTGCACCAAAATGACCCATTTGTGCTTCAAAGGGATCCGCCAACTACCCACCGAACGGGGTGAACCGGTAACGTTTTGCTCTGGTACAGGTTTTATGCGCCACCGAACCGGAGTGCGGCAGGCGCGTCAAGGCCAAACCAAACGGCGTAAAAAGCCCGTGCTTATGCGGTTTTTACAGGCCGTTGACACTTTTCACGAAAAAATCACATTCGGTTACGGGTTTGTGCACGCTTGTTGCATTCACACCCATATCGTCGACAACGGCACCGGCGGGAAGCAGGTGTTTCGCGACGGAAAATAACAGCGGTTCAATGCCTGACAGGGATGAGTTGAAACTTTCAGGGGTGACTTTTCCACCCCGCTTCCAAGGTTTTAAAACAGCATTGAAGTTGTCAGTCCGGTTACAAGTGGACTGTGAATTTGCGACATGGAGCTAGCAATTTACGACAGGCCCGTAAAGAAGCTGAAAGGATAGATGTGCAAGTATCGTCAATAATGTCTGCGTGATATAACTTTGCGCCGACACAAAAAAGAAAGAGCCGCCCAGACAAAAATATAGGTGGGACGGCAGTACTCTTCCTAAAACCAAAGGAGCAAATCACGATGCGCGTGATGAAGTGGAGCATGATCGCCCTGGCTGTTTCAGCAGGCACCTCGCAGTTCGCAATGGCGTCCTCCCAGGACGATTCCAAGGGCTTTGTTGAAGACAGTACTTTCAGCATCAACACTCGCCTCCTGAACTTTAGCCGCGACTTCCGTAACAATGACACCGGCAAGAGCCGCGTCGACGAAACCGGTCTGGGCTTCAACGGCCTGTACCAGTCGGGCTTCACCCAAGGCACCATCGGTGTGGGTGTCGACGTCATCGGTCTGTTGGGCGTCAAACTGGACAGCGGCAAGGGTCGTTCCGGCACTGGCCTGTTTCCAACTGGCTCCGACGGTCGCGCTCAGGATGATTACTCCAAGGGCGGCGGCGCAGTTAAGTTCCGTATCTCCGATACGGTCCTGAAAATCGGCGACCAGTACACCACCGCGCCTGTATTCGCTTCCGATGACAGCCGTCTGCTGCCTGAATTGCCACAGGGTATCTCGCTGACCAGCAACGAGATCAAAGGCCTGAAACTTGAAGGCGGTCACTTCACTTCGAGCGTGGCACAAGCCCAGACCTACCGCGACAGCCTGGGCCTGACAAAAACCGACTTCATCGGTGGTGTCTACGCCCTGACTCCAGAAGTCAGCGCCAGCCTCTACTACGCGAAGACCGAAGACTACTGGAAAAAAACCTACGCCAACCTGAACTGGACCCATGCGCTCAGCAATGAGCAGTCCCTGGCGGTCGACTTCAACATCTACAGCACCAAAAGTGATGGCGCTGGCCTGCAACGGGCTGAGAAAGACGGCACCACCAAACTGGACAACCGTGCCTACAGCTTGCAAGGCGCGTACACCATCCAGGCTCACACCTTTACCCTGGCCTACCAGAAGGTCAGCGGTGACGGTGACTACGGCTACGGCGTAGACGGCGGCGGCACGATCTTCCTTGCCAACTCCATCGCTCGTTCCGACTTCAACGCTGAAGACGAGAAGTCGTTCCAGGCTCGCTACGACCTGAACATGGCGACTTTCGGCGTACCAGGCCTGAGCTTCATGACTCGCTACGTCAAAGGTACCGGCGCCAACACCGCCGACACCTCGAACGGCAAAGAGTGGGAACGTGACATCGAAGCCAAGTACGTGATCCAGAGCGGCCCGGCAAAAGACCTGAGCCTGCGCGTGCGTCAAGCCACTTATCGCTCCAGCGATGGTGTGTACTACGGTTCGGCGTCCATCGACGAACTGCGTCTGATCGCGCAATACCCGCTGAACATCTTGTAATTGGCAGTTTGATTACAACGATGACTTAGGGTTTCGGCCCTAACTAAAAAGCCGCTCACTTGTTCGCAAGTGAGCGGCTTTTTTATTGCAACTTAATCTCAACAACCCGATAACTAGCAAGCTAACTATCTAGTTTAATCCTGCGTAACAAACCTGACACATCGGCCAGGTTTAATCATCCAGTCACACTATTACTTCCCAGCACTTTCCTGCATGACGCGAATAACCCGTTGTGGAAACGGAATATCAATCCCCGCCGCTTTCAAACGGTCACGTGCCAGTTCATTGAACATGAACATCACATCCCAGTAATCCGAAGTCTTGGTCCAGACTCGCAGGGATACCGTGATCGAACTGTCGCCCAAGGTCGAAACTACCGCTGCCGGCGCAGGATCAGCCAATACACGTGGATCCTTGGCCAGTTCCAGCAGCACTTCACGTGCTTTCTGCAGGTCGGCTTCATAGTCGACCCCCACGTCAAACACCACCTTGCGGGTCGGCTGACGGTTGGTGTTGGTGATGAGGCCGTTGGACAGGCTGCCGTTCGGGATGATCACCGTCTTGTTGTCGCCGGTGCGCAACACGGTGTGGAAGATCTGGATGCTGTCGACGGTACCGGAAGTGCCCTGGGCTTCGATCCAGTCACCGATGCGGAACGGACGGAACAACAGAATCAGCACGCCGCCGGCGAAGTTCGCCAGGCTGCCTTGCAAGGCCAGGCCGATGGCCAGGGTGGCGGCGCCGATCGCGGCAACGAACGAGGTGGTTGCGACGCCGATCATCGAGGCCACGTTGACCACCAGCATGACCTTGAGCGCAATGTTCGCAAGGCTGGTAATGAAGTGTTGCAGCGCCAGGTCAGCATTACGCAATGCCAGCAAACGCCCTACCCGGTGGGTCAAGACGTTGATCAGCCACCAACCGATGGCCAGGGTGACCACTGCCAGCAAAAATCGGCTGCCGTATTCCATGATCATCGGTAACCACGACTCCGAGGTCTTGATCAAGTGATCCACTTCAGCGTTCAAGTCCATCTACATTCTCCTGTTTGCCGGATGTGCGGCCTTATCAATCCCCACATAACAAATGAGCCCCGAAGGGCTCAATCGTTTCTGCAGGTTCTGGGCGTGGGACGTCAAAAACGTCCACAGGTTCCCGAGGGGTCCACTCAGTCGCGGAAGTTATTGAACTGCAGCGGCATGTCGAAGGTCTTGGCGCGCAGGGCAGCAATGGCCTCCTGCAAATCGTCACGCTTCTTGCCGGTGATACGCACCTGCTCGCCCTGGATGGCGGCCTGGACCTTGAGCTTGGCGTCCTTGACGTGGGCGACGATTTTCTTCGCCAGCTCCTTGTCGATGCCTTCCTTGAGCACGGCTTCCTGCTTCATCAGCTTGCCGGACGCATAGGCATCCTTGATTTCGAGGCATTGCGCGTCGATCTTGCGCTTGACCAGAGACAGCTTGAGGATCTCAATCATCGCTTCCAGCTGGAAGTCGGCTTCCGCGGTCAGGTTGACGGTCAGCTCTTTTTCCTTGAACTCGAAGCTGCCCTTGCCCTTCAAGTCATAGCGGCGATCCAGCTCCTTGACGGCGTTCTCGACGGCGTTGGTGACTTCATGTTTGTCCAGTTCGGATACCACGTCGAACGACGGCATGTAATTTCTCCAATAAAAAAGGGGCGCGGCTCAGTAGAGATGGAGCACGCCCGGGCTAAAATGCCCGGGCATTATAGCGGTTCTTTCGCCTCGTTCACTGCGGGCAGCCTTACGGAGTAAAAACTGATGTCGACCACCTGGCACGTCCTCGGCGCCGGCAGCCTCGGAACACTGTGGGCCGCCCGCCTGGCCCGCGCCGGGCTGCCCGTGCGCCTGATCCTGCGGGATCCCGGGCGGTTGGCGAGCTATCAGACGGCCAATGGCCTGACCCTGGTCGAGCAAGGCGTGGCTCAAACCTACCCGGTCGTCGGCGAAACCTCCGACAGCCCTGGGCAAATTCATCGCCTGCTGGTGGCATGCAAGGCCTACGACGCCCAGGAAGCCGTCGCACAGCTGGAACATCGACTGGTGCCGGACGCCGAACTGATCCTGTTGCAAAACGGGCTGGGCAGCCAGGACGCAGTCGCCGCCCAACTGCCCCAGGCACGCTGCATCTTCGCCTCCAGCACCGAAGGCGCGTTTCGCGAGAGTGACTGGCGAGTAGTGTTTGCCGGCCATGGCTACACCTGGCTGGGGGATGCTCGGCACCCTACTCCGCCGCTGTGGCTGGATGACCTGCAAGCCGCCGGCATTCCCCATGAGTGGAGCACCGACATCCTCACCCGCCTGTGGCGCAAACTGGCCCTGAACTGCGCCATCAACCCGCTGACCGTGCTTTACCAGTGTCGCAATGGCGAGCTGCAAGCCCATCAGTGCGAAGTGGCCACCCTGTGCGCCGAACTCGCCGACCTGCTGGAATGCTGCGGCCAACCCGCTGCCGCAGAGGATTTGCACAGCGAAGTGGAACGGGTAATCCAGGCCACGGCGGCCAATTACTCCTCGATGTACCAGGACGTGGCCAGTGCCCGACGCACCGAAATCAGCTATTTGCTGGGCTATGCCTGCCAGGCGGCCGCCCGCCACCAACTGAGCTTGCCGCACCTGCAACAACTCCAGGCGCGCCTGGTACGGCAACTGTCTGCACGCGGATTGCCCAGCGACTGAAGCACGCGCTACCCTGCCTGCTTGTTCCTTTGCAGCGAAAACCTTGATGCCACTGCGCCAGCGTCTCGAAAATCTACCGGTTGGGCAGAAACTGCTGGCGGCCCTGCTGGTTTTGTTGACCACCGTCTTGCTGGTGGCCAACCTGACCTTTATCAGCGCCGCCTACTGGATCTCCCAGGAAAGCATGGCACCCCAGGCCTTGCAGGCCATCGGTCGGCTGGTGTCCAACCCGTCGCTCGCCGCCGAGTCCCTGGACTCATCGCTCAAGGCGCAAACCCTGCTGGATGAACTGACCAGCTACTCGCCATTGCGGGCCGCGGCCTTATACGACGGAGATGGCACGCGCCTGGCCCAGCTGCAACATGCCAATCGCCTGCACCTGCCAGATAATTTCCGGGACATTGAAACCTGGCGTACCACCGAATTTCGCAGCAACCAGGTGATCACCCTGCCCCGTGCCGGCAAACCGTCCGGGCACTTGCTGTTGGTGGCCAGCAGCGAACTGCCGGTGGCTTTCTATACCGGGACCTTCACCGCCAGCCTGGGTATCCTGATCTTCAGCGTGCTGCTGTGGCTGGTGATCGCCCGGCAGATCAAGCGCCTGATTACCCGGCCGATCCACGAACTGGAAGAATTGTCGCGCCAGGTCACCCGGGAAGAGAACTACGCCCTGCGCGCCGGGCGCGGCAATCATGATGAAATCGGCAGCCTCGCCGAAGCTTTCAACACCATGCTTTCGCGCATTGAAGCCCGTGAGCAGCAACTCAAGCGCGCGCGAGACGATTCCCAGGCCGCCTACGATCAAGCCCAGGGCCTGGCGGAAGAAACCCGCCACACCAACCGCAAGCTGGAACTGGAAGTCCAGGTGCGCAGCAAGATCGAGAAAAAGCTCACCGGCTTCCAGAACTACCTCAACAGCATCATCGACTCGATGCCCTCGGCGCTGATCGCCCTCGACGAACAACTCTACGTCACCCAGTGGAACCAGGAAGCCAGCGCACTTTCCGGGACCCGCCTGGACGAGGCGCTGAACCAGCCGATCTTCCTCGCCTTCCAGCCGCTCAAGCCGTTCCTGCCGCAGATCAAGGCCACGGTAGAGCAACACACCGTAGAGCGGATCGAGCGCGTTACCTGGGTCAAGGATGACGAACCCAAGCACTACGCCCTGACCTTCTACCCGTTGATGGGCGGTGCCGGGCGCGGCGTGGTGATCCGGATCGACGACATCACCCAGCGCTTGTCCCTGGAAGAAATGATGGTGCAGTCAGAGAAAATGCTCTCGGTCGGTGGCCTGGCCGCCGGCATGGCGCACGAAATCAACAACCCGTTGGGAGCGATCCTGCATAACGTGCAGAACATTCGCCGCCGGTTGTCTAACGAACTGCCGAAAAACCTCGAGCACGCCGAACAGGCGGGCATCGACCTGGACTCGGTCAACCGCTACCTGCAAAGCCGCGAAGTGCCACAGTTGCTCGACGGCATCCAGCAAGCTGGCGCCCGGGCGGCGAAAATCGTCACCCACATGCTCAGCTTCAGCCGCCGCAGCAACCGGCAGATGGCGCCGTGCGACTTGCCGGCCTTGATCGACCAGGCCGTGGAAATTGCCGGCAACGACTTCGACCTCACCGTCGGCTTCGACTTCAAGGGCCAGGCGATCATCCGCCAGTTCGACCCGCAACTGGGCCCGGTCCCCGGCACCGCCAACGAACTGGAGCAAGTACTGCTCAACCTGCTGAAAAACGCCGCCCAGGCGATTCATCAGCGCGAAGACGGCAGCGAGCCCGGCCGGATCATCCTGCGCACCCGGCTCAACCCGCCGTGGGCAGAAATCCAGGTGGAAGACAACGGCATCGGTATGAGCGAGAACGTGCGCAAACGCACGTTTGAGCCGTTCTTCACCACCAAGGAAATCGGCCAGGGCACCGGGCTTGGGTTGTCGGTTTCGTATTTCATCATCACCAACAATCACAAGGGGCAGATGGAAGTGCATTCGACCCTTGGCCAGGGTACCTGCTTCACCTTGCGCCTGCCCCTGGCGGGCAGCCAATTGCCACCCAACGAACTCACTCAACTGGAGCGCTAACCATGGGCTTTCGCCTGTCGAAAATTTACACCCGTACCGGCGACAAGGGCGAAACCGGCCTGGGCGACGGCCGCCGCGTGCCCAAGGACCATCCACGGGTGGAGGCGATTGGCGAGGTGGATGCGCTGAACAGCCAGTTGGGTTTGTTGCTGGCGGGATTGGAGGAACAAAGCGGGCAGCATCCAGCGTTGAAGGATGTGATCGAGGTGCTGACACCTTGCCAGCATCGTCTGTTTGACTTGGGCGGCGAATTGGCGATGCCGGTGTACAAGGCGCTGAACGCGGCGGAAGTCGACCGGCTTGAGGCGGCGATCGATCGCTGGAATGAAGAGGTCGGGCCGCTGGAGAACTTCATTCTGCCGGGTGGTTCGGCGTTGATTGCCCAGGCCCATGTATGCCGAAGCCTGGCTCGCAGTGCGGAGCGCCGGTGTCAGCACCTGAATGCAGAGGAACCGCTGGAAGGCGTCGGGTTGGCGTACATCAACCGGCTGTCGGACTTGCTCTTTGTGGCAGCCAGGGTGATTGCCAAGCGCCAGGGCGTTGCAGAGATCTTGTGGCAGGCGGCGGCAAAGCCGCACTGACGCTTACTGACCGATTGCAACCTGTGGCGAGGGAGCTTGCTCCCGCTGGAGTGCGCAGCGCTCCCAATATTTTGGGTCTGCTACGCAGCCCAACGGGAGCAAGCTCCCTCGCCACAACATCTCCCCTGGCCACTCGCCAGGGTTATGCCTAAACCTCAGGCCAGAACGCCCGAATCCCCGCCACACCTTGAGCACCAGCCTCCCAGGCCTTTTCCCGCTCAGCAGGACCCACCCCACCGAGCAAGAACACCGGCTTGCTGAACCCACTGATCAACTGCTGTGCCTGCTCCCAGCCCAACGGCTCGGCATCAGGATGAGTCTGGGTCGGCTGCACCGGCGACAAGGTGACGAAATCCACGTCCATCAACTCCGCCAAGGCTAATTCCTCAGCATTGTGGCAAGACGCCGCCAACCAGCGATCCTTCGGCAAAGGACGTCCCTTGCTGGCGTACTTGCGCAGTTGCGCCGAGGTCATATGCCAGCCGGCCGCGGGAAAATCCCCCAGCCATTCAAACGGCCCCTTGAGCATCAGTTGCGCCTTGCCCGCACACAGGCCCACGGCGTCCACCGCCAGGTCACGGTACTTGGGGTCGTAACCGTTGGGGGCACGCAGCTGAACCAGCTTGATGCCACCAGCGATGGCTTTTTGAATACCGCGCAGCAGGACGGGTGTCTCCAGCTCGCCCGGAGTGATCAAGTAGTCAGCCGGTAAACGCGCCGCCGCAACGATCGGCGCATTGGCTGCCGGAAACTCATAGTTCGGCAGGTCCCGCTGGGCCACCCACTCAAGGGGTTGGCCTTCGGCACCGTGGGGCTCGCCGGTAAAGGCCGAGACTTCCCAGACATCCAGCAACACCTGTTTGTCCGGGTAATCATGCTGCACCTTGATCAACGGGCGAGCCGCCGTGACCTGGATGCCCAGCTCCTCCTGCAATTCACGGGACAGCGCGGTAGCGACCGACTCATCGGCCTCCACCTTGCCACCGGGAAACTCCCAGAGGCCGCCCTGATGCTGGGTATCGGCGCGGCGCGCCAGCAGAATCCTGCCGTCGACACCCCGGATGACCGCTGCTGCTACATGAACTCGTTTCACCGCACTATTTCCTCTGAATCGGTTTGAAGACCTGCCTGGTATCAGGTGCGGTATTCCGCGTTGATCTTCACGTACTCGTGGGACAGGTCGGTGGTCCAGATGGTTTCGCTGCACTCACCGCGACCCAATTCGATACGGATGGTGATTTCTTCCTGCTGCATCACCGCCGAACCCTGGGCTTCGGTGTACGTCTCGGCCCGGGCGCCACGGCTGGCGATGCACACTTCGCCGAGGAACACGTCGATCTTGCTCACGTCCAGGTTCGGCACGCCGGCACGGCCCACAGCGGCCAGGATACGGCCCCAGTTCGGGTCGGAGGCAAACAGCGCGGTCTTGATCAGCGGCGAGTGAGCCACGGTGTAACCGACATCCAGGCATTCCTGGTGGTTACCGCCGCTGTTGACTTCAACCGTCACAAACTTGGTGGCGCCTTCGCCGTCGCGCACGATGGCCTGGGCCACGTCCATGCACACTTCGAACACGGCCTGCTTCAACGCTGCGAAATACGCGCCGTTGGACGAGGTGATTTCCGGCAGGTCAGCCTGGCCGGTGGCGATCAACATGCAGCAATCGTTGGTCGAGGTGTCGCCGTCGATGGTGATGCGGTTGAAGGACTTGTTGGCGCCGTCGAGCATCAGGTTTTGCAGCACGTCACGGGAGACTTTGGCGTCGGTGGCGATATAGCCCAGCATGGTCGCCATGTTCGGGCGAATCATGCCGGCGCCTTTGCTGATGCCCGTGACGGTAACGGTCACGCCTTCGTGCACAAACTGACGGCTGGCGCCTTTTGGCAGAGTATCGGTGGTCATGATCCCGGTAGCCGCAGCCGCCCAGTTATCCACCGACAGGTCATCCAGCGCTGCTTGCAACGCGCCTTCGATTTTCTCTACCGGCAGCGGCTCACCGATCACACCGGTGGAGTACGGCAGCACCTGGCTGGCGTCTACGCCGGTCAGCTCCGCCAGCTTGGCGCAGGTGCGGGCAGCGGCGGCCAGGCCAGGCTCGCCGGTCCCGGCGTTGGCATTGCCGGTGTTGGTCAACAGGTAACGCACCGGGCCTTCGACACGCTGCTTGGCCAGAATCACGGGCGCGGCGCAAAACGCGTTCAGGGTGAACACACCCGCGACGGTCGAGCCTTCGGCACAGCGCATCACCACCACATCCTTGCGCCCCGGGCGCTTGATGCCCGCCGAAGCGATACCGAGTTCAAAACCGGCAACCGGGTGCAACGTGGGCAAAGGACCAAGACCAACAGCCATGAATGCGCTCCTAAAAATATTGGGTGTGTACCCCGTCGCTATCGACGGTAACGAAATGGCAAAACGCCGCGACGGCTGATGCCGGTCGCGGCGCGGGGGTGTTGCAGCGTCAGGCGAAAATCTTAGTTGATTTCGCCGTGGCAGTGTTTGAACTTCTTGCCCGAACCGCACCAGCACAGTTCGTTGCGGCCCAGCTTCTGTTCGTTGCGCACCGGGGCCTGGGCCAGGGCCACATCGACCTCTTCGCCCAATACTTCCGGAGCCTCAAGACCAGGCGCTTCGTCGTGCTGGAACTGCATGCGCGCAGCCAGTGCCTCGGCTTCCTGACGCAGGCGGGCTTCTTCCTCGATCGGGTCTTCGCGACGCACCTGAACGTGGGACAGCACACGAATCGAATCGCGCTTGATCGAATCCAGCAGTTCGGAGAACAGCGTAAACGACTCGCGCTTGTACTCCTGCTTCGGGTTCTTCTGGGCGTAGCCACGCAAGTGGATGCCGTGACGCAGGTGGTCCATGGTCGACAGGTGGTCTTTCCACAGGTCGTCCAGCACGCGCAGTACGATTTGCTTCTCGAAGGTGCGCAGTGCTTCGGCACTCGCCTGCTCTTCTTTCTCGTTGTACGCGGCCAGCAGCTCGGTCATGAGCTTCTCGCGCAGGGTTTCTTCGTACAGGTGGTCGTCTTCGTCGAGCCATTGCTGGACCGGCAAATCGACACCGAAGTCGCTCTTCAACGCAGCTTCCAGGCCGGCAACATCCCACTGCTCAGGCAGGGACTGTGGCGGGATATGGGCGCTGACGGTGGCGTTGAGCACGTCCTGGCGGAAATCGGCAATGGTCTCGCCGATGTTGGTGGCGGCCAACAAACTGTTACGCATGTGATAAATCACTTTACGCTGTTCGTTGTTGACGTCATCGAACTCGAGCAGTTGCTTACGAATGTCGAAGTTACGGCCTTCTACCTTGCGCTGGGCCTTCTCGATGGCGTTGGTCACCATGCGGTGTTCAATCGCCTCACCGGACTGCATGCCCAGGGCTTTCATGAAGTTCTTCACCCGATCCGAGGCGAAGATGCGCATCAGGCTGTCTTCCAGGGACAGGTAGAAACGGCTGGAACCGGCGTCACCCTGACGACCGGCACGACCACGCAACTGGTTGTCGATACGGCGCGATTCGTGACGCTCGGACGCGATCACCTGCAAGCCGCCGGACTCCAGCACTTGCTGGTGGCGCTTCTGCCAGTCGGCCTTGATCTGCGCGATCTGCTCAGGGGTCGGGTTGTCCAGGGACGCAACTTCCACTTCCCAGTTACCGCCCAACAGGATGTCGGTACCACGACCGGCCATGTTGGTGGCGATGGTCAGTGCGCCCGGGCGACCGGCCTGGGCAATGATCTCGGCTTCTTTTTCGTGGAACTTGGCGTTGAGGACCTTGTGCTCGATGCCTTCCTTGGCCAGCAAGCTGGACATGTGCTCGGAAGTTTCGATGGTGGCAGTACCCACCAGCACTGGACGGCCCTGGGCCATGCATTCCTTGATGTCGGCGACGATTGCAGCGTATTTCTCGTCGGCGGTCAGGAACACCAGGTCGTTGAAGTCTTTACGCGCCAGCGGCTTGTTCGGCGGGATAACCATCACCGACAGACCGTAGATCTGGTGGAATTCGAACGCTTCGGTGTCGGCTGTACCGGTCATGCCGGACAGTTTGTTGTACAGACGGAAGTAGTTCTGGAAGGTGGTCGAGGCCAGGGTCTGGCTTTCAGCCTGGATGTTCAGGGCTTCCTTGGCTTCGATCGCCTGGTGCAGACCTTCCGACAAACGGCGACCCGGCATGGTACGACCGGTGTGTTCGTCGACCAGTACGACCTGGCCGTCCTGCACGATGTATTCAACGTTGCGATGGAACAGCTTGTGAGCACGCAGGCCCGCATATACGTGGGTCAACAGGCCCAGGTTGTGCGCCGAGTACAGGCTCTCGCCTTCGGCCAGCAGGCCGATCTGGGTCAGCATGTCTTCGACGAACTGGTGACCGGCTTCGTTGAGTTCGACCTGGCGGGTCTTCTCGTCGATGGTGAAGTGACCTTCTTTGGTCACCACGCCTTCCACTTCCTCGATGTGTTGCTCAAGGCGCGGGATCAGCTTGTTGATTTCGGTGTACAGGCGCGAGCTGTCCTCGGCCTGGCCGGAAATGATCAGCGGGGTACGGGCTTCGTCGATCAGGATGGAGTCGACTTCGTCGATCACGGCAAAGTTGAGTTCGCGCTGGAATTTTTCTTCCATGCTGAACGCCATGTTGTCGCGCAGGTAGTCGAAACCGAATTCGTTGTTGGTACCGTAGGTGATGTCGGCAGCGTAGGCGGCGCGCTTCTCTTCCGGCGGCTGGAACGGCGTGACAACGCCGACGGTCAGGCCGAGGAATTCGTACAGCGGACGCATCCAGTTGGCATCCCGGCGGGCGAGGTAGTCGTTCACCGTCACAACGTGCACGCCCTTGCCGGACAATGCGTTGAGGTAAACGCCCAGGGTAGCTACCAGGGTCTTGCCTTCACCGGTACGCATTTCGGCAATCATGCCTTCATGCAAGGTCATGCCGCCGATCAACTGGACGTCGAAGTGGCGCATGCCCATGACACGCTTACCGGCTTCACGGGCGACCGCAAAGGCTTCGGGAAGCAGCTTGTCGAGGGTTTCACCTTTGGCTATGCGGGCCTTGAACTCTTCGGTCTTGGCGCGCAATTGCTCGTCCGAAAGGGCAACCATCTGCTCTTCGAAGGCATTGACCAGCTGCACCGTCTTGAGCATGCGTTTGACTTCGCGCTCATTCTTGCTTCCAAAAAGTTTCTTTAACAAAGGCGCAAACATATCGGCAGGTTCTTCCACACATAGGGATGGAGGGCGCCCCGTGAGTCGCCCGAGCAGCCCTCACGGCCGCATGCGAACGAGCATTCTACCCGGAAACGTGGGTGAGGAAAGTGGCGTTATTCCACGATGCTGGCACGGCGCTCTTGGAGGGCTTGTTTAAAATAAGGGCTTTTTGCTGAACTTCAACCCATTCGGGTAATAAGTTACTCGTTGATTTAATGGATAAACTGCCGGTAATGCAATGGCGGCGGTGTCGCAGACGCTTTCTGCTACCATGGCCTCTCTGTTACTTAAGGTGTCTAGTCATGGCATTTCGCCCTCTTACGGCCCGAGCTCCCGCCGTGTTGCTTCGCGAAGCCAAGCCTTTAAAAGCCATCTTCGGCCATGCGCAACGCCTTGGTCATCTGCAACGCCTGGTAGAAAGCCAACTGCAGCCCGCCGCCCGCGAACACTGCCATGTGGCCTCGTGGCGCGAGGGCAATCTGCTGCTGATCGTCACCGACGGCCATTGGGCGACGCGCCTGCGCTACCAGCAGAAACGTTTGCAGCGCCAATTGATGGCCTTCGACGAATTCGCCAGCCTGACGCGCATCCAGTTCAAGGTGCAACCGCCGACCGTGCCGCAAGGTGCGGTGGGGCACACGATGGATTTGTCGGAAATCGCCGCCGAAACCATTCAGGCCACGGCAGACGGGATTACCGATCCGAACTTACGCGCTGCGCTGGAGCGGCTGGCCGCTCACGCCAAACCCAAAACCTGAGACCCGGCGCAGAACCAAGTGTGGGAGCGGGCTTGCTCGCGAAGGTGGCGTGTCAGTCACTGGATATATTGACTGATCCACCGCTTTCGCGAGCAAGCCCGCTCCCACATTTGATCCCATCGTTATTTACGTTTGCTGCCGCCTAACAAAGACCCCAGTAACCCGCGCACCAACTGCCGGCCCATCTGATTGGCCGCCTGTTGCATCGCCGATTTCAGTGCCTTGCCTGCCGTAGTACCGAGGAACGCACCGGCCTTGTCGGTAAAGCTTGGCTCTTCAGCGGCGGGCGTCGAATCCTCTTGCGGGCCCAAGTCCTTGCGCGCCATCAGCACTTCGTACGCCGACTCACGGTCAATCGGCTTGTCATAACGCCCCTGCAATGGCGAACTGGCAATCAGTGCTGCCCGCTCAGCTTCGCTCAGTGGCCCGATCCGCGATTGCGGCGGTGCTACCAGTACGCGTTGGACTACTTCAGGCGTCCCCTTTTCCTGCAAGGTTCCCACCAATGCCTCACCTGTACCCAACTCGGTCAGCACCGCCAGCGCATCAAATGCCGGATTGGGCCGGAAACCATCGGCCACCGCCCGCAGGGACTTCTGCTCCTTGGTGGTGAACGCCCGCAGCCCGTGCTGGATGCGCAAGCCGAGTTGCGCCAGCACGGTGTCCGGCAAGTCCCCGGGAGACTGGGTGACGAAATACACACCGACGCCTTTCGAGCGAATCAGCCGCACCACTTGCTCCAGGCGATCCTGCAGGGCCTTGGGGGTGTCGGCAAACAACAGATGCGCCTCATCGAAAAACAGCGCCAGCAGCGGCTTGTCGGCATCGCCACGTTCCGGCAGTTGCTCGAACAGTTCGGCCAACAGCCAAAGCAGGAAGGTCGCGTAGACCTTCGGCGCCTCATGCACCAACCGGCTGGCGTCCAATAGATGAATACGCCCGCGGCCGTCACTGGCCGGTTGCAGGATGTCTTCGAGTTGCAGCGCCGGCTCGCCGAACAACGCTTCGGCACCCTGCTGCTCCAGCACCGCCAGGCGCCGCAACAGCGCCTGGCTGGAACCGGTGGTCATCAGGGCCGCGTCTTCCCCGAGCAACTCCGGGTGATAGCGCAAATGGTTCAGCAGCGCCTTGAGATCCTTGAGGTCCAGCAGTAACAGGCCTTCACGATCGGCCACCTTGAAGGCTGCGTAGAGGGCCGATTGCTGGCTGTCGGTGAGCTCCAACAGGCTGCCGAGCAACAGCGGGCCCATTTCACTCATGGTGGTGCGCAACGGATGACCGGACTGGCCGTGGATATCCCACAACGTCACCGGATACGCCTTGGGCGTGTAATTAAGGAAAGGCATGCCGGCTATGCGCTCGGCGACCTTGCCCTGAGGGTTGGCCGCAGCGCCCAGGCCACACAGGTCACCCTTGATATCGGCGGCAAATACCGCGACCCCGGCGTCGCTGAAAGCTTCCGCCAGGCGCTGCAAGGTCACGGTCTTGCCGGTGCCGGTGGCGCCTGCAATCAGGCCGTGGCGGTTGGCCAGGCGCATCGACTGGGCAATCGGCTGGCCCTGAAGATCTGCACCAATAATGAGTTGCGAGGAGTCAGGCATTTTGTCACCCATGGTTAATCTTTGGCGCTGAATGGTCGATACAGATAAAGCGAGAGACCCAAAAAGTCTTGGAAAAACAGGCCGGATAATTCCTGCAGGAGCAGATGGAAATATCACACTTTTTTTGACGCAGCCATTCCGCGCGTCCCAGAAGGACGTGCATCGGATATTAAGACCATAGCGGACCCCACAAGCCATGAATAAAAATCTGCGTTTCAGCCATAAAATCCTGCTTGCCGCCGCTCTTGTCGTCATTGCCGCCTTTGCGTTGTTTACCCTCTACAACGACTACTTGCAGCGTAATGCGATTCGCGACGACCTGAACAACTACCTGCATGAAATGGGCGATGTCACTGCCAGCAACATCCAGACCTGGCTTACCGGGCGCATAGTGCTGATAGAAAGCGCCGCACAGAACATCGCCATCAACCCGGATTCAACCAGCGTCGCCAGCCTTCTGGAACAGAAGGCCCTGACGTCCTCGTTCATGGCCACATACCTTGGCGACAGCAAGGGCGGCTTCGTCATCCGCCCCGATACCAAGATGCCCGACGGCTTCGACCCACGGGTACGCCCCTGGTACAAGGGCGCGCAGGGCAGCAACGGCTCAACCCTGACCGAACCCTACATTGACGCGGCCACCGGCCAGTTGATCATCTCCATCGCAACCCCCAGCAGCAAGGCCGGCCAGAGTGTCGGCGTGGTGGGCGGCGACCTGAGCCTGCAAACCCTGGTAGACAACATCGGTGCCCTGAACTTCGGCGGCATGGGTTATGCCTTCCTGGTCAGTGCCGACGGCAAAGTGCTGGTACACCCGGACAAGAGCCTGGTGATGAAAACCCTGGCCGACGTGTATCCGAACAACACCCCCCGAATCAGCAGCGACTTCAGTGAAGTCGAGGTAAACGGCAAGACACGTATCGTCACCTTTACCCCGATCAAGGGCCTGCCCTCAGTGAACTGGTACCTCGGCCTGTCGGTGGATAAAGATAAATCCTTCGCCATGCTCAGCGAATTCCGCACCTCGGCGATCATCGCCACGATCATCGCCGTGGTCATCATCATCGCCCTGCTGGGCATGCTGATTCGCATCCTCCTGCAGCCACTGCACGTCATGACCCGCGCCATGGAAGACATCGCCGACGGTGAAGGCGACCTGACCCGCCGCCTGACCATCCAGAACCACGACGAATTCGGCGTGCTTGGCAGCGCTTTCAATCGTTTCGTGGAGCGGATTCACACCTCGATTCGCGAAGTTTCCTCGGCCACCGAGCAGGTCAATGAAGTGGCCCTGCGGGTGGTCAGCGCCTCCAATTCCTCGATGGTCAATTCCGACGAGCAGGCCAACCGGACCAACAGCGTCGCGGCCGCGATCAACGAGCTGGGGGCCGCCGCCCAGGAAATCGCCCGCAACGCCGCACAGGCCTCCAACCAGGCCAGCGATGCCCGGCACTTGGCCGAAGACGGTCAGCAAGTGGTGGAACGCAATATCAAGGCGATGAACCAGTTGTCGCAGATGATCAGCGCCTCCAGCACCAATATCGAAGCGCTAAACAGCAAGACAGTGAACATCGGGCAGATTCTGGAAGTGATCACCAGCATTTCCCAGCAAACCAACCTGCTGGCCCTCAACGCGGCGATTGAAGCCGCACGGGCCGGGGAAGCCGGGCGCGGCTTTGCGGTGGTGGCCGATGAAGTGCGCAACCTGGCGCACCGCACCCAGGAGTCGGCGCAGCAGGTGCAGAAGATGATCGAGGAGCTGCAAGTCGGCGCCCGGGATTCGGTCAGCACCATGAGCGAAAGCCAGCGGCACAGCCAGGACAGTGTGGAAATCGCCAACCTGGCGGGCGAGCGCCTGAACAGCGTGACCCAGCGTATCGGCGAAATTGACGGGATGAACCAGTCGGTAGCCACCGCTACCGAGGAACAGACCTCGGTGGTGGAGTCAATCAACATGGACATCACCGAGATCAACACCCTCAATCAGGAAGGTGTGGAAAACCTGCAATCAACCTTGCGGGCCTGTTCCGACCTGGAACAGCAAGCGGCGCGCTTGAAACAACTGGTGGGTAGTTTCCGGATTTGATCCCGCCGGGTCAGCGGCTGCCTTGCACAGCCGCTGACGCCTTTTCTACAGGCAATTCGGATGTGTCCTGCAATTGTTCCCACAACTCGGCGGCGCCTGGAAACTCGGTGCCGTCCTCACTGCTCAGGTCATCCGGGTCATATCGACTCAAACAACCCTCTCCCAGCGTCGCGGGGGCTTTGGAAGTCGCCTTGTCCAGTGGATCGCTCATGCTCCAGTCCTCACCCGCGCTCAAAAAAAGGGCCTGTAGCGATTTAACGCCCAGGCCCTTCATTCTTCAATCAAAACACTTCAATCAGAACACGACAGTCTTGTTGCCGTGCACCAGTACCCGGTCTTCCAGGTGATAGCGCAGGCCGCGAGCCAGCACCATCTTCTCGACGTCACGGCCAAAACGGACCATGTCTTCGATGCTGTCGCTATGGCTGACACGCACCACGTCCTGCTCGATGATGGGACCGGCGTCCAACTCTTCGGTGACGTAGTGGCACGTTGCACCGATCAGCTTCACGCCACGCAGGGATGCCTGGTGATACGGCTTGGCACCCACAAACGATGGCAGGAAACTGTGGTGAATATTGATCACCTTGCCAGCGTATTCACTGCACAACTCCGGCGGCAGAATCTGCATGTAGCGCGCCAGTACCACGACGTCCGCATCGTGCTGCTTGACCAGGCGCGAGACCTCGGCAAAGGCCGGCTCCTTGTCCTGCGGGTTGACCGGGACGTGGTAGTACGGAATGCCATGCCACTCGACCATGCTGCGCAGGTCGTCGTGATTGGAGATCACGCAGGAGATCTCGCAGTCCAGTTCATCGCTGTGCCAGCGGTGCAGCAGGTCTGCCAGGCAGTGGGACTCACGACTGGCCATCAGGACCACGCGTTTTTTCTGTTCCGTGTCGGTGATGCGCCAGGTCATCGAGAACTCTTCAGCGATCGGCGCAAATGCCTCGCGAAATGCCTCTAGACCAAAGGGCAGCGTATCGGCACGAATTTCGTGACGCATGAAAAACCAGCCGCTGAGATTGTCCGAGTGATGGCTCGCTTCGGTGATCCAACCGTTGTGGGAAGCCAGAAAGTTACTGACCTTGGCAACGATGCCAACCCGGTCCGGGCAAGCAATCACCAGCCGAAAAGTGCGCATTAGGGGGAAACTCCAGAACTTCGCAAAGGCCGCCATTCTAGCGATTGCGCAGAAAAACTGCAGTATTCCTCAACGCTTATTCTGATCGGCTGCGTCAACCCTGCCCCTTAATAGCGTAAGGTTTTTCCCCACTATGTGTGCAAACGCGTGGACTCCGGCAGTAAGCCAAGACTTAACCAGAGTATCTTTAGGCCATCCCCCTTACTAATTAACTCAATTCCACGCTTTTGCCACAAACAACCAAAGTAAATTACATAAATGCGGTCTTAAATGTTTACTTGGGCAAACTGTCTGACTATTATTGAGCCACTATCCCCTTTCACCCAGCGCCCTGCATAAGGTAGTCCCCATGTCCCTGATCAACGAATATCGCGCCACCGAAGAAGCTATCAAAGAGCTGCAAGCCCGTTTGAAGAACCTGTCCCAAGACGACAAACTGCAAACCGAGCTGGAATTCGAAGGCAAATTGCGCACCCTGATGGGCGAATACTCCAAATCCCTGCGTGACATCATCGCGCTGCTGGATCCGGATTCGAAAGTTAAGGCTCCACGTGGCGCCGTAAAAGCTACCGGCACCAAGCGTGCACGCAAGGTTAAACAATACAAAAACCCGCACAACGGCGAAGTGATTGAAACCAAAGGTGGCAACCACAAGACTCTGAAAGAGTGGAAAGCCAAGTGGGGCGGCGACGTGGTTGAAGGCTGGGCTACCCTGCTGGGCTAAGCCTCGCCAGGACGCTGCGTGATACGCAACGCAATAAAAAACGCCAGCTTGCTGGCGTTTTTTATTGTCCGTATTTTACCGGGAAGCTGATTACAGACTCATTCGAGTCGCTAAGGCATCAACATACTCCTGCCATTCATCAAGCACCTGGCGCTGAAACGGTGTGGCACTAACAGCCAACTCAAGACACGCCTGCTTAAAACCCTCAAGGGTGTTTGGCGCGCCCCATTGAGGGTCTGACAAACGTTGCTGACAGAAAACTCTCCAGCGTTGTTGCTCTTCACTATTCAAGGTGTCTGGAAAGTTGCGTGCACGATAGCGAAATAATAATTCAGGCAAACGTTCATCATCGAAAGGCCATTGCTGGCGCGCTAGTTGCGCCGGCTCGGCGACTCTCACTTGCTCACATAAACGTCGATCACGATCCCCGATAAAACCATCGTATAGCTGCTGCTCGGGATCGGCGCTTGGCGCAAAATCTTCCTCGGCGTAAATCGCCGCCAGTTTATCGCGCCATAGTTCCTGTGCGTCGCTTAGCCGCAGGGCCCGCGCATCACACTCATCCATATCCAGCTGCAAACGCTCGCGGTCTTGCGGCCGAAGCACGCTCAACGGTGCGACCACCGGGCAACGATTGATGTGCAGCAACTTGAGCGGTACCGGCAACTCACCTTCGGCCAGTTCGTCGCGGCGAGTATATAAGCGCCGGCGCAAGGTATCGGCGTCCTCGTCCAACAGCCCTTGCGGATCGAGACCCAGGTCGCAGACGATCAATGCATTGCGATTGCGCGGGTGCCACGCCAGCGGCAGCACCACCCCCAGGTAATGACGCTCGGCAGAAAAACGACCGGAAATATGCACCATCGGCTGCAACAACCGCACCTGGTCCATGACCCGTTGTTTGCTACGCAGTTGAAACAGCCAGTCATAGAGCTTGGGTTGCTTCTCGCGGATCAACCGGGCCAGGGCGATGGTGGCGCGCACATCGGACAAGGCGTCGTGGGCCTGGCCGTGGTCGATGCCGTTGGCGGCCGTCAAGCGCTCAAGCTTGAGGGTGACGCGCCCGTCCTGTTCCGGCCAGACGATCCCGTCAGGGCGCAGGGCGTAGGCAGTGCGCACCACGTCGATCAGGTCCCAGCGGCTGTTGCCGCCCTGCCATTCCCGGGCATAGGGATCGAAGAAATTGCGGTACAAGCTGTAGCGCGTCATCTCATCGTCAAAACGCAAGGTGTTGTAGCCGGCCCCGCAAGTGCCCGGGGTGGCCAGCTCGGCGTGCACCCGGGTCATGAAGTCGGCTTCGGCCAGGCCTTTTTCCGCCAGCACGCCGGGAGTGATGCCAGTGATCGCGCACGCTGCCGGATGCGGCAGGATATCGTCGCTGGGGTGGCAGTAGAGATTGACCGGCGGCCCGACCTCGTTAAGCTCGAGGTCGGTGCGAATACCGGCTACCTGCAGCGGGCGGTCGGTACGCGGATTGATGCCGGTGGTTTCATAGTCGTACCAGAAAATGGTGGTCACGGGCTATTCCTGTGCTGAAGACCGGCAAAGTCTAGGCGCTTGCAGGCATCGGGGGCCAGCGCTGTCTTCCCTGTACAAACATTCAGTAAATCGTTGAGTGGTTGCTTCCACCGTCGACACTGCTAGCATCGGTCTTTCCAACCCCGCCGCTGCCGCCCAGGCGCCAGCGCCGCACTGCCAAGGACCGCGATGCCACCTGCGCCACTGGATACCCGCTACCAGATCGAGACCCCGGAGGGTATCGACCTGCCCCTGCGCCCGGCCGGCCTGCTGGTACGCTCACTGGCCTTTGCCTTCGACCTGGGTTTGCGCGGCCTGATTCTCGGCATCCTGTTTATCGCATTGGCCTTTCTCGGCAACCTGGGCATTGGCCTGGGTTCGCTGCTGCTGTTCCTCGTCAGTTGGTGGTACATGGTGCTTTTCGAAGTGCTCAACCAGGGCTGCTCGCCCGGCAAGCAGGTCATGGGCCTGCGGGTGGTACAGGACGACGGCACGCCCATCGGCTGGTCCGCCTCGCTGATCCGTAACCTGCTGCGTTTTGTCGACATGCTGCCCTTCGGCTATTTCCTCGGCGCCATCAGTTGCCTGCAACACCCCAACTTCAAGCGCCTGGGCGACCTGGCGGCCGGGACCCTGGTGATCTACCGCGAACAACCGCTTTCCCGCCCGCAAGTGCCCCAGGCCCCGGCGCTGCGCCTGCCGTTCGCCCTTGAGCTGAACGAACAACGGGCGATTCTCAGCTTCGCCGAACGCCAGGGCGAACTGTCGGCCGAACGGGTCAACGAACTGGCCGCTATCCTGGCCACGCCCCTGCAGGTCTCCCCTGCCCGCGCCGTGGCAGAACTCAACGGTGTGGCCCGCGGATTGTTGGGGCCAGCATGAAACAGAGTCTTTTCGAAAGCCGTCATCAGCCACAATGGCAAGCCTTTGCCGAGCAGTTGACGCAGTTGGAGAAAGGCAAAGCCAAAGGCGCCGACTTCGTCGACTTCCCTCATCAATACCGGCAGTTGTGCCAGCACCTGGCCCTGGCCCAGGAGCGCGGCTACAGCAGCTACCTGGTGGACCCGTTGCAGCAGCTTGCCTTGCGCGGCCATCAACAGTTGTATCGTCATCGCAGCCGGATGGGGGCAAACGTGCTGAGCTTCCTGCTGGCCGATTTCCCCAGGCTGGTTCGCGCGCAATGGCCATTTGTGCTGGCTGCCGGCCTGCTGTTCTTTGGCAGCCTGCTCGGCATTGCCTTGCTGGTGTACCTGTTTCCGGACTTGATCTACAGCATCGTCAGCCCTCGGCAGGTGGCCGAGATGCAGTCCATGTACAACCCCGATGCCAGCCGCCTGGGCCGGGCAGCCGAGCGCGCTTCCAGCGAAGACTGGATGATGTTCGGCTACTACGTGATGCACAACATCGGTATCGCCTTCCAGACCTTTGCCGCCGGGTTGCTGTTCGGCCTGGGCAGCGTATTTTTCCTGTTCTTCAATGGCCTGATCATTGGCGCCGTTGCCGGGCACCTGACGCAAATCGGCTACGGGCAAACGTTCTGGTCATTTGTCATCGGCCATGGCGCCTTCGAGCTCAGCGCAATTGCCCTGGCTGGCGCGGCTGGCCTGCAACTGGGCTGGGCGCTGATTGCACCGGGGCCCCTCACCAGAGGCGAATCCCTGCGCCTGGCCGCGCGCAAAAGTGTGCAAATGATTTGTGGTGTGATGGTGTTCCTGCTGATCGCCGCGTTTATCGAGGCGTACTGGTCGTCCACCAATGCCGTGGCGCCGTGGGTCAAGTACCTGGTCGGCACCGCCCTGTGGTTGCTGATGGCGGCCTACCTGCTGTTTGCCGGACGGAATCGCCATGCGCCTGAGTGATGCCAGCGTCGTGATCCGCCCGCGTACCTCCTGGGAGGCCATGGACCTCGGCATCCTGCTGGCCCGGGAACATCGACTGCTGTTGATGAGCAGTTGGGCCATCGTGACCTTGCCGGTCTTCGCCCTGTTCAGCGTGCTGCTGTGGAATCACCCCACCACGGCGCTGTTGCTGTTCTGGTGGTTGAAACCCGCCTTCGACCGCCTGCCACTGTATATCCTGTCCAAGGCCCTGTTCGGCGAAACACCCAGCCTGAAACAAGCGCTGCGCCAATCGCCGCGGCTGCTCAAGGGCCAACTGCTGGCCAGCCTGACCTGGCGGCGCTTCAGCCTCAGCCGTAGCTTCGAGATGCCGGTGGTCCAGCTCGAAGGGCTGCAAGGCCAGGCGCGCCAACAACGTCTCGGGGTGTTGCAGCAGCGCAACGCAGGCGCCGCGCGCTGGCTGACCCTGATCGGGGTGCACCTGGAAATCGCCCTGTGGTTCGGGTTGATGGCCGTGTTCTATTTCTTCCTGCCGCAAGAGGTCGAACGCGACTGGGATTGGCAGCAACTGGTGCTCACCGCCGGCCACGACTGGCGTTGGCTGGAGCACCTGACCAACATGTTCTACGCCTTGATCCTGGTGTTCTGGGAGCCGATCTATGTCGCCTGTGGCTTCAGCCTTTACCTGAACCGCCGCACGGTGCTGGAAGCCTGGGACCTGGAACTGGTGTTCCGCCGAATGCGCCAGCGCCTGAGCGGTGTGGCGTCGCTGCTGTTGCTGGTGGCCGGGCTGACGCTGATTCCGCCGATCCCATCGGCATGGGCTGATGAACCGGTTCCCCAAACGCCGCTGACTACACAATCGGCCAGTCACTCGATCAAGACGCTGTTGGAGCAGCCACCGTTCAAGAACCCGGAAACGCTCACTCGCTACCGCTTCGGCGAGGATAAAGCAGCCGACAAAAACAAAGCGGCAGGTGATGCCAAGCTGCCAGCCTGGCTGGAATCATTGCTGAAAAACCTCAACAGTGATTCGTTCAAGCACATCGCCAAGGGCCTTGAAGTACTGCTCTGGGGATTGCTGGCAGGTGGCCTGGCACTGGTGATCTGGCGCTACCGCGACTGGCTGCATGCCTTTGTCAGCCGCCGCAGCCCGCGCAAACCCAAGGCTGCCAAACCCGTGCCTTCGCAGCTGTTCGGCCTTGAACTGGGGGCTGACACCTTGCCCGAAGACATCGCAGACGCCGCCGAACAGCTGTGGGCAACACAGCCCCGGGAAGCCCTCGGCCTGCTCTACCGTGGGTTGCTCAGCCGCTTGCTGCACGACTTCAACCTGCCGCTGAAAAGTGCCGACACGGAAGGTGAAGTCCTGGAACGTATCCGCCAACTGCAACAACCGCAGCTGCTGGCATTCAGCGGTGAGCTGACCCGTTACTGGCAAAACCTTGCCTATGGCCATCGCCTGCCGCCTGCCTTGGCGCAACAACAGCTATGCAGCGATTGGCGAACCCTGTTCGGTTCGGGAGCGGCGCAATGAACCGGCCGTTGCTGTGGGTCGGGCTGCTGGTCGCGGGCTTGCTGGCAGCCGGCGGTTTTTATGCCTGGCACAAGGCGATTCCTTATCAGGAAGTGGTCGATCGCGGCCCTTCACCCGAAGCCCTGGCCAACCCCTACCTGGCAGCTGAACACTTTCTGCGCCAGCAGGGCCTGGTGGTGGAACATGCCAACAGCCTCGAACGGCTGGCCAGCCTTTCGCCCAAGGGCAACAGCCTGCTGTTGCTGGGCGAGCGCAGCAACATGAGCCCGCCCCAGGTTGATCAATTGCTGCAGTGGACCCGGGCTGGCGGCCATCTGCTGCTGGTAGCCGAAGCGCTGTGGGATGAGGACACCGGTGAAAGTGGCGACCTGTTGCTGGATCGTGTGCAGATACACCAATCCTTCAGTGAAGAATTCGACGCTCCGGCACCCGCGCGTAAAAAGAAAACGCCGGACCTGACCAAACTCTATGTGGACAACGAAACAGCGCCGGCCTATTTCAGCTTCGACACCGACTTCAACCTCACCGACCCCAGGCACCTGGCACAATTCTCGGCCAACAGCGCCCGGTCGACGCACCTGATGCAGGTCAACCTCGGGCAAGGGCGTGTGACCGTGGTCACCGACAGCGACCTGTGGAAAAACCCGGGCATCGGCCTGCACGATAACGCGTGGCTGCTCTGGTACCTGAGCCAGGGCACCCAGGTCACACTGCTATTCAACACTGATGTCGAGGACCTGTTCAGCCTGTTGTTGCGCTACTTCCCCCAGGCACTGGTGGCACTTGCCGCACTGATCGCCCTGGGCCTCTGGCACGCCAGCCTGCGCCAGGGTCCGATCCGGCAACCGGCGCCCAAGGCACGGCGGCAATTGCAGGAACACTTGAACGCCAGTGCCGACTTCCTGTTGCGCCGCAGCGGGCAAGACAGCTTGCTGCAAGCTTTGCAGCGCGACATCCAGCGCACCGCTCGGCGCCGTCATCCCGGGTTCGAACACCTCGATACAGCCGAACAATTGCGGGTGCTTGAACGCCTGACCCGCCAACCCTCCCTTGTTATCAGCCAGGCCCTTGGCCCACCTGCGACGAAACGGCTCTCCAGCGCCGATTTCAGCCGCCAGGTGGCCTGCCTGCAAACCCTCAGGAATGCCCTATGAGCGAATTTCCCGCCACTGACCCGATTCAGCGCGCCAGCCAACTGGCCCAGGCCTTGCGCGTCGAACTGCGCAAGGCGGTTATCGGTCAGGACCCGGTGATCGATGACGTGCTCACGGCGTTGATCGCGGGCGGCCATGTGTTGCTTGAGGGGGTTCCCGGCCTGGGCAAGACCTTGCTGGTACGCGCGCTGGCACGCTGTTTTGGAGGCGAGTTCGCGCGCATCCAGTTCACCCCGGACCTGATGCCCAGCGACGTGACCGGCCATGCCGTATACGACCTGCATACCGAACAGTTCAAGCTGCGCAAGGGACCGTTGTTCACCAACCTGCTGTTGGCTGACGAGATCAACCGTGCCCCGGCGAAAACCCAGGCAGCGTTGCTGGAAGCCATGCAGGAACGCCAGGTAACCCTTGAAGGCGAGGCGCTGCCCATCGGCCAGCCGTTCATGGTACTGGCCACCCAGAACCCCATCGAGCAGGAAGGTACTTACCCGTTGCCCGAAGCCGAACTGGACCGTTTCATGCTCAAGGTGCGCATGGACTATCCCGAGGCACGGCAGGAACTGGACATGGTGCGCGAAGTCACCCGCTCGTCCCGAGCCGACATGCTCGACGTACAGCCGCTGCGCACGGTGCTGCAAGCCGAAGACGTGCTGCTGTTGCAACAGATTGCCAGCGAGTTGGCGCTGGATGAGCAGGTGCTCGACTACGCCGTGCGCTTGGCCCGCACTACGCGCAGTTGGCCGGGCCTGACCATCGGCGCCGGGCCCCGGGCCTCCATCGCCCTGGTTCGCGGTGCACGGGCGCGGGCCTTGCTGCGCGGGGGCGAGTTCGTGACCCCGGACGACATCAAGGGCTGCGCCCTGGCAGTGTTGCGCCATCGGGTGCGTATTGCCCCGGAGCTGGATATCGACGGGTTGGAAGTCGACCAGGTGCTCCGGCAATTGCTGGACCAGGTCCCGGCGCCACGCCAATGAGACGCCCATGAGACCAACCCGCCTGCTGTTGACCTGGCTCGGTGTACTGCTGGGCCTGAGTATCCTGCTCGGCGCACTGGTGGCGCTACAGGTCAAGGTGCCAGACGCCCTGCACTCAGTGACGTGGGGCCTGCTGCTGGCCCTGTTGCTGCTGGCCCTGCTGGATGCCAGCCGCCTGCGCCGCCGGCCGTCCCCGCGCGTGCGACGGCAGATGCCCGGCAGCCTGGCACTGGGGCGCTGGGGGGAAGTGCGGGTAAGCCTGGAGCACGATTATCCCCAGCCGTTGGCGGTCCAGGTATTCGATCATGTGCCTGACGGCCTGGCGGTGGAGGACCTGCCGCAGTCCATCGAACTGCGGCCCGGCGAGCACAGTGAACTGGGTTATCGGCTAAGGCCCCAAAGGCGCGGGCATTTCAGCTTTACCCGCTGTGAAGTGCATCTGCCCAGCGCCCTGGGGCTATGGTCGGCCCGGCGCCTGATCGACGTCAGCGACGCCACCCGGGTCTACCCGGACTTCGCACGCCTGTATGGCGCGCAGTTGCTGGCGGTGGACAACTGGCTCAACCAGCTGGGCGTACGCCAGCGGCAACGGCGTGGGCTGGGCCTGGAGTTTCACCAGCTGCGTGAGTTTCGCGAAGGTGACAGCCTGCGCCAGATCGACTGGAAAGCCACCGCCCGGCAACGCACGCCCATTGCCAGGGAGTACCAGGACGAGCGCGACCAGCAGATCATGTTCATGCTCGATTGTGGCCGGCGCATGCGCAGCCAGGACGCCGAATTGTCGCACTTCGACCACGCCCTCAACGCTTGCCTGCTGCTCAGCTATGTCGCCCTGCGCCAAGGTGATGCCGTGGGGCTCTGCACGTTTGCCTGCGACCAGCCGCGCTACCTGGCCCCTGTCAAGGGCAGCGGCCAGCTCAACCTGCTGCTGAATGCGGTATATGACCTGGACACTTCCCGGCGTACCGCCGATTACCAGGCAGCCGCCAACCAACTGCTGGCTCGACAGAAACGCCGTTCGTTAGTGATCGTAGTGACCAATTTGCGCGATGAGGATGATGAAGAATTGCTGAGCGCCGTTAAACGCCTCAGTCGCCAGCATCGGGTACTGGTTGCCAGCCTGCGGGAGGAGGTCCTTGACCAGTTGCGCCAGGCCCCCGTGCAAACCCTGCCCGAAGCCCTGGCCTATTGCGGGAATGTCGACTATCTCAACACCCGGGACGAACTCCACGACCGCTTGAACGCCCACGGGCTGTCGGTACTGGACACACTGCCTTCGGACCTGGGTGCCGCCCTGGTGACCCGCTACCTGGGCTGGAAAAAAGCCGGCGCGCTATGAACGCCGGATGCAGCACCTAGGCAGAGGCCTGCAACGGATCAAAGCTGAAGTAATCCAGCAGCGCGCTGATCACCTCCCCATATTCGGCAGGGGCCTGGGATATGCTGAACCCGGAATCGTAATGCTGGGGGTTTATATCCTCATGACACCACAGGCAGGTGGCCGTGAGGTCTACCGCCTGCACCTCACCCTCAGGCCCGGGGATCTTCAAGCGCAGCTCGAACTCCACATCGACCATCATGGGTAACTGGCTGATCAACATCAGGCCCTGCTCGGAAACATTGCCCAGATAGCCGATTGGCTTGTCCGTCAGGCGGTTGAACACTTGAAGGAAGCAAGGTAACTGATGCCGCTCGATCCGTCGGTGAGTAAACATGATGAGGTCGCCATCCAATAGCCATATATGTGGCCGCTCCAGTGATTCGAAACGAGCCTGAAGGCCCGCTCTCCCCGGATATCGGTGCGACAACCGCAAACGGGTTGCCACTTTTACAGCTGCCAAATCCGGGAACGCCATCCGTTTGAATAGAAACTTATACAAACTGACATTCAAAGATTAGCCCAAGACTGGCAACGAGCCAGCTATGGCATGACAAATATCATCACAACGACGCCGGCCGCGGCTGAGCAACGCTCGCGCCGGGGTAATGCCCCAGTTGCTGCAGGGTATCCAAACGGGCACGGGCACGGAATGCGTACTCGCTCGCCGGGTACTGGCTGATGATGAACTGATAGGTTTGCGCCGCATCGACAAACAGCTTCTCGCGCTCCAGGCACTGCCCGCGCAACATCGAGACTTCCGGTTGCACGTAGCGCCGGGAACGGCTTTCACGGTCGACCTGGGACAACTCAAGGGTGACCCGCTGGCAATCGCCCACACCGTAGGCGCGGTACGCATTGTTCAAATGATGGTCCATCGACCAACGGGTGCAGCCGACAACACTGACGGCCAGGGCAGCAATGATCACGATTCGCATGGGGGTTCTCCTGTCTTGTGCAGTGTATCGACCCTTCATCGAAAATCTTCAAGGTTGTTCATCTGTTCATGCAGAGTGAAAACAAGCGAATCATCGATAAGTAGTGCAAACGAACAATGACTACAACCAAAGAGCATAGTAGCCTTCCCCAGCGCTTGAACTCAGGAGTCCGTGCATGTCCGTCCGTCGTACCAAAATCGTCGCCACCCTTGGCCCGGCCAGTAACTCGCCGGAAGTCCTCGAACAGCTGATTCTGGCTGGCCTGGACGTTGCCCGTCTGAACTTCTCCCACGGCACCCCGGACGAGCACAAGGCTCGCGCCAAGCTGGTGCGTGACCTGGCCGCCAAGCATGGCCGCTTCGTGGCGTTGCTGGGTGACCTGCAAGGCCCGAAAATCCGTATCGCCAAATTTGCCAACAAGCGGATCGAGCTGAAGATCGGTGACCAGTTCACCTTCTCCACCAGCCATCCCCTGACCGAAGGCAACCAGCAAGTCGTGGGTATCGACTACCCGGACCTGGTGAAAGACTGCGGCGTGGGCGACGAACTGCTGCTGGACGACGGTCGTGTGGTAATGCGCGTCGACACCGCCACCCCGACCGAACTGAATTGCACCGTGATCATCGGCGGCCCGCTGTCGGACCACAAAGGCATCAACCGTCGCGGCGGTGGCCTGACTGCCCCGGCCCTGACTGAAAAAGACAAGGCCGACATCAAGCTCGCCGCCGAAATGGAAGTGGACTACCTCGCGGTATCCTTCCCGCGCGACGCCGCCGACATGGAATACGCCCGTAAACTGCGCGACGAAGCCGGCGGCACTGCCTGGCTGGTGGCGAAGATCGAACGCGCCGAAGCCGTAGCCGATGACGAAACCCTCGACGGCCTGATCAAGGCTTCCGACGCCGTGATGGTTGCCCGTGGCGACCTGGGTGTGGAAATCGGTGACGCCGAGCTGATCGGTATCCAGAAGAAAATCATCCTGCACGCACGTCGCCACAACAAGGCGGTGATCGTTGCGACCCAGATGATGGAGTCGATGATCCAGAACCCGATGCCAACCCGTGCCGAAGTGTCCGACGTGGCCAACGCCGTGCTCGACTACACCGACGCCGTGATGCTTTCAGCTGAAAGTGCGGCTGGCCCGTACCCGCTGGAAGCCGTGCAGGCCATGGCACGCATCTGCGTCGGCGCTGAAAAGCACCCGACCAGCAAGACCTCCAGCCACCGTATCGGCAAGGTCTTCGAAAGCTGCGACCAGAGCATCGCCCTGGCGGCCATGTACACCGCCAACCACTTCCCGGGGGTGAAAGCGATCATCGCCCTGACCGAAAGTGGCTACACGCCGTTGATCATGTCGCGCATCCGTTCCTCGATCCCGATCTACGCGTTCTCCCCGCACCGCGAAACCCAGGCCCGTGCGGCCATGTTCCGCGGCGTCTACACCGTACCGTTCGACCCGGCATCGCTGCCGCCTGAGCAAGTCAGCCAGGCCGCGATCGACGAGTTGCTCAAGCGCGGCGTCGTGGAGAAAGGCGACTGGGTCATCCTGACCAAGGGTGACAGCTACCACACCATCGGCGGCACCAACGGCATGAAGATCCTGCACGTTGGCGACCCAATGGTCTGAGTGACCGCTCGCTGAAAAACAAAAGCCCCGCCATGTGAATGGCGGGGCTTTTTGCATTGCAAATTGGCTTGTGTGTTGGCTTTACTGGCCTATTCGCGAGCAAGCCCGCTCCCACATTTGATCGCGTACATCCTGAAGAAACACGGTCGAATGTGGGAGCGGGCTTGCTCGCGAAGACGGCCGACCAGTCAACGCTCATTCATCTCCGAGTGATAAACCCCGACAACGCCGCAATCGCCTCCGGCGACTTCAACCTCTGGGTAAACAACGCCCCCTCCTCCTCGATCACCTTGCGCAACTGCTCGCGATCAACGCTTTTCATCAGATGCTTGCTGACTTGCACCGCGCCCGGCGCCAGGGTCTCAAACCGTCCAGCAATTTCCCGTGCCTTGGCCAGGGCCGATTCACCGCTGCCCAATGCCTCGGTGGCAATGCCCCAGGCGGCAGCCTGTTCGCCGGTAAACCCTTCACCCAACAGCAGCAACTCCGCCGCCTTGGCATGCCCCAGCAAGCGCGGGAGGATCAAGCTGGACCCAAACTCCGGACACAGCCCCAGGTTGACGAACGGCATGCGCAACCGTGCATCCCGGCTGACATACACCAGGTCACAATGCAGCAGCAGCGTCGTGCCAATTCCCACCGCCACGCCCGCCACCGCCGCAATCACCGGCTTGCGGCAGTTGAGCAAGCTGCGCATGAAATTGAAGACCGGGCTGTCGAGATCCGCCGGCGGTTGTTCGAGGAAGTCGCCAATATCGTTACCGGCGGTGAAGCACTCGCTGCTGCCCTGGATCAGCACGGCATTCACGCTGGTATCGGCATCCGCCTGCTCCAGCGCCTCGGCCAATTGGCTGTACATGGCGCGGGTCAGGGCATTTTTCTTGTCCGGGCGATTGAGCTGCAAAATCAGCAACCCGCGTTCGCGTTGCTGCAGGATGGCATCGGTCATGACAAATCTCGCGGCTGGGAAATTCAGCGCTCAACCACGGGGCAGGAACACATCGGCCAGCAGTTGATTGCGCGGCAGTCCGGCCAGGAACAGGCGCTTGGAAAAGGCCTCGACACTGGCCGGGTGCCCGCAGAGTAAAGCCAGAGTTTGCCGGGAAACAAGCCGCAGTTGCGCCAACGCCTGCGTCACCTCAGCCGCTGTCCATAGCTCAACGGTCACGTTCGGATGCGCACCAGCCAGCTGGGCCAATGGCCCGGCGAGGTAATGACCGCCCGCGTCATGGGCCAGGTGAATGACCCGGATGGCGCCCTGGTGATCCTGGCGCAAGGCCTCGCGCAACACGCCCCATAGCGGGCCGAGTCCGGTGCCCGAGGCCAGCAGCCAGAGCGGCCGCGATTGCCAGTCGGGGTCGTACTGCAACGCGCCGCCCCGCAATTCGCCCAGGCGCAGGCTGTCACCGGCCTTGAATTGGCGGGCGGCGTCGCTGAATTCGCCGGGCAGGCGGCAATCGATGTGAAATTCGAGAAACGGATCTTCCTGGGGCAGGCTGGCCAATGAATAAGGCCGCGCAACGCTGCCGGCCCACAACACCAGATGCTGCCCCGCCCGGTAGCGCAAGCCGCGTTCGGGTTGCAGCCGCAGGCGCAGTACACTCGGGTTCAACCAATCGACGCTCAGCACCGTCGCCGGCAACCCGTCACGCAGCGGGTCGAAGGCTTCGACCTGCAAGTCACCTGCGACCTGGCACTGGCACGCCAGGCGCCAGCCATCCTGGCGCTGCGCCGGGCTCAGGGCATCCGGCTGGTTGTCCTGGATATCACCCTGGCAACGCACCAGGCAGGCATGGCAGCTGCCGGCGCGGCAACTATAAGGCACGGCCACGCCCGCCTGGTTCAGGGCATCCAGCAGGTTGCTGCCGGCGGCTACCGACCAGTGGCGTTCACCGACGTGAAGTTCAGGCATCAAGGGTCTCGGATCAAAAAGGCGTCTACAGGGAATCACGCCCGGTAGAGTTTGACCATAGTCGGGTGTATCGGCCACCGTGGCGGGTTATACTGCCGCGCCTTTTTAGCGTCGCGCCTGCACCACTTTGGCGTGCCTTGGAAAGGTGGCTTCAGCCGACCGATGCAACACTGACGCCACCTTTATTGAATGTTCCCTTATAGAGGAGCGCGACTCATGACCGTGATCAAGCAAGACGACCTGATTCAGAGCGTTGCCGACGCCCTGCAATTCATTTCCTACTACCATCCCGTTGACTTCATCCAGGCGATGCACGAGGCCTACCTGCGCGAAGAATCGCCAGCGGCCCGTGACTCCATGGCTCAGATCCTGATCAACTCGCGCATGTGTGCCACCGGCCACCGCCCGATCTGCCAGGACACCGGGATTGTCACCGTATTTGTACGTGTAGGCATGGACGTGCGCTGGGATGGCGCCACCATGAGCCTGGACGACATGATCAACCAAGGCGTGCGCCAGGCCTACAACCTGCCGGAAAACGTCCTGCGGGCTTCGATCCTCGCCGACCCGGCCGGTGCGCGTAAAAACACCAAGGACAACACCCCTGCCGTGATCCACTACTCCATCGTCCCGGGTAACACCGTGGAAGTGGACGTGGCCGCCAAGGGCGGTGGTTCCGAGAACAAGTCGAAAATGGCCATGCTCAACCCGTCCGACTCGATCGTCGACTGGGTGCTCAAGACCGTTCCGACCATGGGCGCCGGCTGGTGCCCACCGGGCATGCTTGGCATCGGCATCGGCGGCACCGCCGAGAAAGCCGCGGTAATGGCCAAGGAAGTGTTGATGGAATCCATCGACATCCACGAGCTGAAGAAGCGCGGCCCGTCCAACCGTATCGAAGAGATGCGCCTGGAGCTGTTCGAGAAGGTCAACCAACTGGGCATCGGCGCCCAGGGCCTGGGTGGCCTGACCACCGTGCTCGACGTGAAAATCATGGACTACCCGACCCACGCGGCTTCGCTGCCGGTGTGCATGATCCCCAACTGCGCCGCCACCCGTCACGCGCACTTCGTGCTCGACGGTTCGGGCCCTGCATCGCTCGAAGCGCCACCGCTGGACGCCTACCCGGAAATCGTCTGGGAAGCCGGCCCGTCGGCCCGTCGCGTCAACCTCGACACCCTGACCCCGGAAGACGTGCAGAGCTGGAAGCCGGGCGAAACCGTGTTGCTCAACGGCAAGATGCTCACCGGTCGCGACGCCGCGCACAAGCGCATGGTCGAGATGCTGAACAAGGGCGAAACCCTGCCGGTGGACCTCAAGGGTCGCTTCATCTACTACGTCGGCCCGGTTGATCCGGTGCGCGAAGAAGTGGTGGGGCCTGCCGGTCCGACCACCGCCACGCGGATGGACAAGTTCACCCGCCAGATCCTCGAGCAAACCGGCCTGTTGGGCATGATCGGCAAATCCGAGCGCGGCCCGACCGCTATCGAAGCGATCAAGGACCACAAGGCGGTTTACCTGATGGCAGTGGGCGGCGCGGCTTACCTGGTGGCCCAGGCCATCAAGAAATCCCGCGTCGTGGCGTTCGCCGAGCTGGGCATGGAAGCGATCTACGAGTTCGACGTGAAAGACATGCCGGTCACCGTTGCCGTTGATAGCAAGGGCGAGTCGGTACACATCACCGGTCCTGCCATCTGGCAGAAAAAGATCAGTGAAAGCCTGGCGGTTGAAGTGCAGTAAGCATTTCCCCTGCAAGGATAAAAGGCGACCACTACGGTCGCCTTTTTTTGTTTCATGCACCTCTCACTGTGGCGAGGGAGCTTGCTCCCGCTCCAGTGCGCAGCGCTCCCATTTTTTTGGGGCCGCTACGCGCCCCAGCGGGAGCAAGCTCCCTCGCCACAACAGCCATGCGCCTCATGCTATGGTGCTCGCCCCCAATTGCACTGTTCATCCTCGAATGATCGCGATTCCCCGGCCTTTGCGTTTGACCTTCTACTCCCTGCTGATCATCGCCGGTGCGATGCTGGCTGCCGCCCTGGCCACCCGCCACGCCGAACGCCTGGCCCTGGTGGATGACGCCGCCCGCGCCAATCAGCAGCTCATGCTTTATGGCAACTCCCTGCACACCCTGATCGAACGTTACCGCGCCCTGCCCGCCGTGCTGGCCCTGGACTCGGAAATGATCAGCGCCCTGAAGGGCCCGCTGGACACCGCCACCCAGGATTTGCTCAACCGCAAGCTGGAGCGCATCAACGGCGCCGCCCAGTCCTCGACCCTGGAACTGATGGACCGCAACGGCCTGGCCGTGGCCGCCAGCAACTGGAACCTGCCCAGCAGTTATGTGGGGCACAACTACGCGTTTCGTCCCTACTTCAGCCAAACCCTGAGCCAGGGCACCGGGCGTTTTTATGCAGTGGGCGTGACCACCGGGATTCCGGGGTATTTCCTCTCCAGCGCGGTGGTCGGCGAGAACGAGCAGTTCCTCGGCGCCATGGTGGTCAAGCTTGAGTTCCCGGAACTGGAGCGCGAGTGGGCCCAGGGCAATGACTTGCTGCTGGTCAGCGATGCCCGGGGCATTGTGTTTATCGCCAATCAGCCGGGCTGGCGCTACCGCGCGCTGCGTCCGTTGTCGGACAGCGACCACGCCGAACTCAAGGCCACCCGCCAATACGACAAGAAACAATTGCTGCCGCTGGACACTGAAGCCTTGCAACGCTTTGACGAAAACAGCCACCTGATGCGCGTCGACGGCCCCGATGGCAAGGCCAATTACATTTGGGAGTCCCTGCCGCTGAAGGCCGAAGGCTGGACCTTGCACCTGTTGCGCAAGCCACAGTTTGCCTTTGAAGACCAACGCAACGCCGGCCTCGCCGCCGCCGGCTCGTGGCTGGCGCTGGTGTTCCTGGTGCTGTTCCTGACCCAGCGCTGGCGCCTCGCCCGCTTGCGCCAGCGCAGCCGCGAAGAACTTGAACAACTGGTGGAAGAACGCACCCGCGCCCTGCGTACTGCCCAGGATGGCCTGGTGCAATCCGCCAAACTGGCAGCGCTGGGGCAGATGTCTGCCGCCCTCGCTCACGAAATCAACCAGCCATTGACCGCCCAGCGCATGCAGTTGGCGACTCTGCGGCTGCTGCTGGACCATGGCCGGGTGGACGACGCCTACCAGGCCCTGACCCCGCTGGACGACATGCTCACACGCATGGCCGCGCTCACCGGCCACCTCAAGACCTTCGCCCGCAAGAGCCCCAGCGGCCTGCGCGAACGCCTCGACCTGGCGACGGTGGTGGACCAGTCCCTGCACTTGCTCGATGCGCGCCTGCGGGACGAAGCCATCGGCACCGTACTGGACCTGACCCGCCCGGCCTGGGTACGCGGCGACGCGATCCGCCTCGAACAGGTGCTGATCAACCTGCTGCGCAACGCCCTCGACGCCATGGCCGACAAGCCACGCAAGCGCCTGGAGATCCGTCTGCACGCCGATCAGCAGCTATGGCACCTGACCGTCAGCGACAGCGGCGGCGGGATCGCCGAGGAAAACCTCAACAGCGTGTTCGACCCGTTCTTCACCACCAAGCCGGTGGGCGACGGGCTCGGCTTGGGGCTCGCCGTGTCGTACGCTATCGTCCACGAACTTGGCGGGCGCCTGAGCGCCGGCAATCAAGGTGACGGGGCGATCTTTACCCTGACCTTGCCCATCGCACTGGAGACGCCAGACCTATGTTGAATGCGGTGATTGTGGTCGACGACGAAGCCAGCATTCGCACGGCCGTCGAGCAATGGCTGAGCCTGTCGGGCTTTGAGGTGCAGTTGTTCAGCCGCGCCGAAGAATGCCTGGCGAAATTGCCCCGGGACTTTCCCGGGGTGATCCTGAGCGACGTGCGCATGCCCGGCCTCAGCGGCCTGGAGTTGCTGGCTGAAGTGCAGCGGCGTGACGCCGACCTGCCGGTGATTCTGCTCACCGGCCACGGCGATGTGCCGATGGCCGTCGAGGCCATGCGCGACGGCGCCTACGACTTCCTCGAAAAACCCTTCAGCCCCGAGGCCCTGCTCAGCAGCCTGCGCCGGGCGCTGGACAAGCGCGGGCTGGTGCTGGAAAACCGCCGCTTGCATCAGCAGGCCGATCACCGGGCCCAACTGGAATCGAGCCTGCTGGGGGTGTCCCGGGGTTTGCAGAACCTGCGCCGGCAAGTCCTGGACCTGGCCGGCTTGCCGGTCAATGTGTTGATTCGCGGCGAAACCGGCAGCGGCAAGGAGCTGGTCGCCCGTTGCCTGCATGATTTCGGCCCCCGGGCGAAGAAGCCGTTTGTGGCGCTGAACTGCGCGGCGATTCCCGAGCAGCTGTTTGAAGCCGAGCTGTTCGGCCATGAAAGTGGCGCGTTCACCGGCGCCCAGGGCAAGCGCATCGGCAAGCTGGAATACGCCAATGGCGGCACGCTGTTTCTCGATGAGATCGAAAGCATGCCGCTGGCCCAGCAGGTGAAATTGCTGCGGGTGTTGCAGGAGCAAAAACTCGAACGGCTCGGTTCCAATCAAAGCATCAAGGTGGACTTGCGGATCATCGCCGCCACCAAACCCGACCTGCTGGACGAAGCTCGCGCCGGGCGTTTTCGCGAGGACTTGGCCTATCGCCTGACCGTCGCACAACTGCGCCTGCCACCGCTGCGGGAACGCCGGGAAGACATTCCCCTGCTGTTCGAGCACTTTGCACAAAGCGCCGCCGAGCGCCTGGGCCGCAACTTCGCGCCGCTGAGCGGACCCGCGCTGGGGCGCCTGCTCAGCCATGACTGGCCGGGGAATGTGCGGGAGCTGGCCAATGCCGCGGAACGCCAGGTGCTGGGGCTGGGTGAACCGGAGCCGGAAGGCATCGAAGCCGGGCAATCGTTGGCGGCGCAGCAGGAAGCATTTGAAGCCCATTGCCTGAAAGCCGCGCTGACCCGGCACAAAGGCGATATCAAGGCGGTGCTGGCCGAGCTGCAACTGCCACGGCGCACCTTCAATGAAAAAATGCAGCGCCATGGCCTGGCGCGGGATACGTTCCTCTAACCCGATCGTTCCCACGCTCCGCGTGGGGATGCAGCTCTGGGCGCTCCGCGTCCGCCCTTAAAATCGTGACGCGGAGCGTCACAGGATGCGCTCCCACGCAGAGCGTGGGAGCGATCTTCGTCGGCGGTTTTCCGCTCATCCCCCTTGATTCATCAGCAATTTTCCGCTCAAAAATTTCCGCAAACCCTTCTAGACCGGGCCTTCATCGGCTTGGCACAGCTCCTGCTATAGCCCAGCCAGGCTGCACTACCGCGCGCTCCACAAAAACAATTAGATGAAGGATCCTTAAATGGATAACTCCAACTCCCTGCCTCTGGGGTCGGCGGCTGCGCCGGCAAAAGAACGCACCACCTCCAGCCGTATCAGGTCGATCTTCAGCGGATCGGTCGGCAACATGGTCGAGTGGTACGACTGGTACGTCTACGCGGCTTTCTCCCTGTATTTCGCCAAGACCTTTTTCCCGAAAGGCGACACCACCGCCCAACTCCTGAACACCGCCGCGATCTTCGCCGTGGGCTTCCTGATGCGCCCGATCGGTGGCTGGTTGATGGGCCTGTACGCTGACAAGGTCGGACGTAAAAAGGCCTTGATGGCCTCGGTGTACCTGATGTGCTTCGGCTCTTTGCTGATTGCCCTGAGCCCGGGCTATGAAGCCATTGGTATCGGTGCGCCGATCCTGCTGGTATTCGCCCGCTTACTGCAGGGGCTGTCGGTCGGCGGTGAATACGGCACCTCCGCCACTTACCTCAGCGAAATGGCGACCAAGGAACGTCGGGGCTTCTACTCCAGCTTCCAGTACGTGACCCTGATCTCCGGCCAGCTCATCGCCCTGGCGGTATTGATCGTGCTGCAACAATTGCTGACCACCGAACAACTGTACGACTGGGGCTGGCGTATCCCGTTCGCCATCGGCGCGCTGTGCGCGGTAGTGGCGCTGTACCTGCGTCGTGGCATGGAAGAAACCGAGTCGTTCACCAAGAAAGAAAAGGCCAAGGAAAGCGCAATGCGCACCTTGATGCGCCACCCCAAGGAACTGATGACCGTGGTCGGCCTGACCATGGGCGGCACCCTGGCGTTCTACACCTACACCACCTACATGCAGAAATACCTGGTGAACACCGTCGGCATGAGCATCTCCGACTCCACCACCATTTCGGCGGCCACGCTGTTCCTGTTCATGTGCCTGCAACCCATCATCGGCGGGCTGTCGGACAAGGTTGGCCGCCGGCCGATCCTGATCGCCTTCGGCGTCCTCGGCACCCTGTTCACCGTGCCGATCCTCACCACCCTGCACACCATCCAGACCTGGTGGGGCGCGTTCTTCCTGATCATGGCGGCGCTGATCATCGTCAGCGGCTACACCTCGATCAACGCCGTGGTGAAGGCCGAATTGTTCCCCACCGAAATCCGCGCCCTGGGCGTTGGCTTGCCCTATGCACTGACCGTGTCGATCTTCGGCGGCACCGCTGAATACATCGCGCTGTGGTTCAAGAGCATTGGTATGGAAACCGGTTACTACTGGTACGTCACCGCGTGTATTGCGGTGTCGCTGTTGGTGTATGTGACCATGAAGGACACCCGCAAGCATTCGCGGATTACTACGGACTAAGGGTTCGGCAGGCGTAAAAAAAGGGCCATGTCAGTCAATGACACGGCCCTTTTTCATTGCCCTCAAGACAGCTCGGCAGCCGCCTGGCGTCCATACCGACGCTGGGCATACGCCGCCCCGGCAATCATCACCACCAGCACCGCCGCCAACACGGCCGACGAGCCGATGGTGCCAAAGTCCAGCCCGCCCTTTTCATGGGGTTTGGTCAGGAAGTCACCCAGGGTTGCGCCGAACGGCCGGGTCAACACAAACGCCACCCAGAACAGCAGCACCGACGAAATCCGCGTGAGGTATTTAAGCAACACCACCACCGCGATACTCGCCCCGATCAGCAACGCGCCACCAGCGAACCCCAGCCCGGAATCATCCGCGAGGAAATCCCCCAGCGCCGTGCCCAGGGTGTTGGAGAACAGGATCGCCATCCAGTAGAACAGCTCACCGCGAAAGGTCTGCACCTTGTTCACGTTCAGCGAGTCGCCGCTGATACGCCACAGGGCAAAGATCGCCACCAGGATCGACACCAGAATCATCGAGCCCGTGGCATAACCCAGCCCCAGCGTGCGGTCCATAAAGTCCGACATGGTGGTGCCGGCGGTGCTGGTGGACAGGATCACGATCCAGTACAGCACCGGGTTGTAGGTTTTCGACCAGAGTTGCGTCACCAGAGTGACCAGGAACACGCTGATCAGGATCATCGAGCTGATGGCGTAACCGACATTCAAGGTCATCGACAGCAAGTCCCCGGCGGTTTCGCCCAGGGTCGTGGCGCAGATTTTCATGACCCAGAACGCCAGGGTGATCTGAGGAAGTTTGTTCATTGTGCAGAAGGCTCCAAAGGCTCAGTCGTTCAATCGGTCGACTTACAGGGGGTGTCGACCTGGCGCGCAGACTGACCCGGGAGCTGTGAAAAATAGGTGGGGGCTGTATGAAAATTCCATATGGATGATAGAAATCCGCCGCGCCGGATTGCACTATGATGCCCTCCCCAGAACCGCGCAGCAGGAACCCCGGCCATGTCCGACGATATTCATTTCTACGAACCCGCCAACGGCCACGGCCTGCCCCATGACCCATTCAACGCGATCGTCGGCCCGCGCCCGATTGGCTGGATTTCGTCACACGACAGCCAGGGCCGCCTGAACCTGGCGCCCTACAGTTTCTTTAACGCGTTCAACTACATTCCGCCGATCATTGGGTTTTCCAGTGTCGGGCGCAAAGACAGCCTGAACAACATCGAACAGACCGGTGAGTTCGTGTGGAACCTGGCTACCCGCCCGCTGGCCGAGCAGATGAACCAGAGTTGCGCGCCGGTATCACCCGAGGTCAACGAGTTTGAATTGGCCGGCTTGACGCCGGTGGCTTCAAAGGTGATCGCCGTGCCTCGCGTGGGCGAAAGCCCGGTGTCGTTCGAGTGCAAGGTGACGCAGATCATTCAGCTGCAGCGCGCCGACAAGGAGCTGGTGCCTAGCTGGCTGGTGCTTGGTGAGGTGGTCGCGGTGCATATCGCCAAATGGCTGCTGAAAGACGGGGTGTACGACACGGCTGCCGCCCAGCCGATCCTGCGTGGAGGTGGCCCGGCGGATTATTTTCAGTTGGGGCCGGAAGCGCTGTTCAAAATGTACCGCCCAGGCGCCACGCAACGCTGATTGGAATGCGATAAAAATGTGGGAGCGGGCTTGCTCGCGAAGGAGGCGTGTCAGTCCATGCATATGCCAACTGATCCACCGCATTCGCGAGCAAGCCCGCTCCCACACAAGCCGCTCCCAGATTTGGATCAGCGGTGTTTTCAGTTGGCGGAAGTTGCCCAAGAGAGCTGACCGTCTTCATCTACATCGACCAAGCGCTCCAGTTGCAGCGCTGCGGCATCGTCGGCGTCGGAGGCAGTCTTGAACGTCTGTCCATCGAGGATCTTGTGAAAGCGCGGTGCGCCCATGCCATCCAGCGCCTTGACGGCGATGGCGGCGCTATAGCCACCCTCTTCTTCACGCACCAAGGCGGAAACGGCTTCGTGGTGGGCAAACTCTTTACGTGCCATGTTGCAGGTCCTGGCCAATGGGAAAGGCGGCCATTCTAAAGCACTAGCCCGCCAGTTGCAGGTACTCGCCATAGGCATTGGCCGCCGAGGCGTCGGTAAAGGTCTGGAAGTCCATGCTGCGAACCACCATGTCATTCAACAACTCGGTGAAGACCATCAGCGCCGGCGAGCTGAAGTAGGCACTCATCGCCTGCTCGCTGCTCCAGAAGCCCGACACCAACCACACATCCGGGTCGGCCAGGGAGTGCTGCAACGAGAATTGCAGGCAACCCTGAGCCTGGCGGCCCGGTTCGATCAAACTGCTCAAGCGTGCACCCAGTTCGGTGCTGTACCCGGTACGGGCACGGATAAAGGCCATATGGCTCGCGGGAATGGGGGTGGACATGTTCGACTCTCCCGTTGAGAAGTGATGCTCGGCAAGCACTGTGAGGGCGTGTTGCCATAGGATCAAAGATACGGGCGCGGGGGTGGATGCGGTTAGTCAATTCCTGCTGGCTTATTGCACAATCCTGCGAGATACGTAGATATAGCAATCGGCCTGCGAAGTTTATTCCCGGCATGACTGCCGTATTTCAGGGGCATGACAGGCCCCGGCTTGCCTGATTCACGATTTTTCGCAGGATCAGGCAAGGATTGTGCAGAATCGAAATACCGCTTTTTGCAAAGCCGCCCTTAAGCTGTGCCCATCGTCAAAGCACCAGAGGATGTCCCATGTCGTCGCCCGAACTTCGCTCCACCCCCCTCGACGCCGATATGGAAAAGCAGCGCGCAGAACTCGCCGGCATCGTTCGCCGGCATACCTGGGAGGATGGTTCCTACGGCACGGCGATCACGTCGCTGTATCTCAACCGTCATAACTCCCCGCGTGAATTCACGCCGGTGCTGGTTGAGCCCGCGCTGTGCATCCTCGCCCAGGGGCGCAAGGAAGTGCGTTTGGCGGATGAAGTATTCGCCTATGACCCGCTCAATTACCTGGTGTTTTCGGTAGCGATGCCGGTGGCCGGGCGCATCCTTGATGCCACGCCGGAAGACCCCAACCTGTCGATTCGGGTGAATATCGACCCGGCACAGATCACCGCACTGATTGCCGAAGCCGGGCCGATGGGCGTGCCCCCGCGCCCGACCTCCCGAGGGATGTATGTCGACCGCCTGGACAACCAGTTACTGGACGCTGTGCTGCGCCTGACCCGATTGCTCGACGCACCGAAAGACATCGCAATGCTCGCGCCGCTGATCAATCGGGAAATTCTCTATCGCCTGTTGCGCGGTCCACAGGGTTATCGGCTGTATGAAATTGCCGTCGCCAACAGTCAGAGCCATCGGGTGAGCCAGGCGATCACCTGGTTGAACGGCAACTACGAACAGCCCCTGCGCATTGATGACCTGGCCAAGGAAGTGAACCTCAGCGTCTCGACCTTGCACCACCGCTTCAAGGCGATGACCGCCATGAGCCCGTTGCAGTACCAAAAACAGTTGCGCTTGCAGGAGGCTCGGCGGTTGATGATCGCCGAGGGCCTGGAAGCCTCGGCGGCGGGGTATCGGGTGGGCTATGAGAGCCCATCACAGTTCAGCCGCGAATACAGCCGGCTGTTTGGTGCGCCGCCGTTGCGGGATCTGGCCAGGTTGCGCCAGAGCGTCTAACCACGGTTATAACACCGGATACTAATAATGTGGCGAGGGAGCTTGCTCCCGTTGGACTGCGCAGCAGTCCCATCTTTTGGGGCCGCTTCGCGCCCCAACGGGAGCAAGCTCCCTCGCCACAAGTACTCAATCAGCTGCAGTATTGGTGGTGTTCAATCCAGGCCACGAGGCAGTTGCAAGGTCACCCGCAAACCGCCCTCCCGCAGATTCTGCAAACTCACTTCACCGCCATGGCTGTGGGCAATGTTGCGGGCGATGCCCAGGCCCAGGCCGTAACCCTGTTGCTGCCCGGCCAGGCGGAAGTGCGGCTCGAAGACCTGCTCCAGGCGCTGTTCCGGCACGCCCGGGCCTTCGTCGTCGACGTGGAGGATGAACTCCGCGCCATCGTCTTCAATGTGCAAATGGGCGTTCTGCCCGTACTTCAGGGCGTTGTCGATCAGGTTGCCGATGCAGCGCTTGAGCGCCAGCGGCTTGCCCGGGTACGTCGTAAGTGCCCGACCATGTTGGGTCACGCGCCCATTGCCGTTGGGCGCCAGGTACGGCTCCACCAGGCAGTCGAGTACGTGGTTGAGGTCCACCGGTTCGATGTTTTCGTGGATGTCGGTGTCCTTCACGCACTGCAACGCGCCTTTGACCAGCAATTCCAGTTCATCCAGGTCGCGGCCGAACTTGGCTTGCAGGTTCTCGTCTTCCAGCAATTCCACCCGCAACCGCAGGCGTGTGATGGGTGTGCGCAGGTCGTGGGAAATGGCGCTGAACAGCTGGCTGCGTTCGGTCAGGTAACGGCTGATGCGTTCGCGCATGGCATTGAACGCGCGGCCTACTTCCACCACTTCGCTGCCGCCGCCTTCGGCCACCGGCTCCACGTCGGCGCCCAGGGACATGTCCCGCGCCGCCCTCGCCAGGCGCTTGAGTGGACGGCTTTGCCAGTGCACCAACAGGCCGATAAACAGCAGCAGGAAGCCGCTGGTGAGCACGATAAACCACACCTGCTGGTATGGCAGGCCTTGTTCTTCGAGGCTGGTGTAGGGTTCGGGCAGCAAGGAGGCAATGTAGAGCCATTCGCCTTGGGCCAGCTGGATCTGGGTGACCAACACCGGCGGATTCACCGGTTCCAGGGTCAGCGCGTAATGCGCCCAGGAACGTGGCAGTTCGTCGAGTTTCAAGCCGGCGTTGAAGATGCGCAGGTCTTCGGCGCTGACGAACTCCACCGAAACATGCACGTCGCTGCCCAGGGTCTGGCGCAACACTTCTTCGACAGCACCGAGCACTGCATGCTTGCGCGGGGTTTCCGGCAATACCGCCATGTCCAGGGGCTTGTCGTTGAGCGTCACCACAAACCGGGTACCGCCCATGCTGCGCAACTGGTCCAGTACCAACGGCCGGAAGGCCACCGGCAACGAGCGGAAATAACTGACGCTGGCGGTCATCGAATGCGCCAGGCTGCGGGCGGCGGTTACCAGGCCTTCAAGCTGGGTAGCGCGCAATTGCGAGACCCAGATTACGCTGGACAACGCCTGGGCAAACAGCACCGCCAACAGGGTCAGCAGTAACATCCGCCCCAGCAGCGAACGCGGTACCGGGATGCGCCGGCGCAGTTCACGCAGGCGCTCAGTGGGCATTGCCGGCAACCACGCTGGCTGCCAATTGATAGCCACTGCCGCGCACGGTGCGGATCAGCCGGGGTGGTTTTTCGGTGTCGCGCAGGCGTTGGCGCAGACGGCTGACGGCCATGTCGACAATCCGGTCCAGGGGCATCAGGTCGCGGCCACGGGTGGCGTTGCCGATGGTGTCGCGGTCGAGGATTTGCTGGGGGTGGTCGAGGAACAGTTTGAGCAGGGCAAAATCGGCGCCGGAAAGAATCACTTCCTCGCCGTCGACGTGGAACAGCCGGTGGCTGACCATGTCCAGGCGCCACTCGCCAAACACCAGCACCTCGCCGCCGCTGCGCTCCTGGCCAAACTGGCAGCGCCGCAACAAGGCCTTGATACGGGCCTGCAACTCACGGGGGCTGAAGGGTTTGCCGATGTAATCGTCGGCACCCAGCTCCAGGCCGATGACGCGGTCGGCTTCGTCGGAACTGGCGGTGAGCATGATGATCGGCACCTGGGCCTGGCGCGGGTGCTGGCGGATCCAGCGGCAGAGGCTGAAACCGTCTTCGTCCGGCAGCATCACATCAAGGATCACCAGGTCGCACGGCGCTTCGTTCATCGCCTGGCGGAACCCCGCGCCATCCGGCACGCCGCGCACCTGGAAACCGGCGCGGCTGAGGTAGGTTTGCAGCAACTCGCGGATTTCCTGGTCGTCGTCGACCAGGAGAATGGATTTACTGATTACGCTCACGGGGTCCTCCTTGTTGTTATGGCCAAGCTTAAGTCATTTGTTGCCCTTGAGGCCGCCTTCGCGAGCAAGCCCGCTCCCACATTCGACCTCATTCATCCAGTTGGAATGGGATTGAATGTGGGAGCGGGCTTGCTCGCGAAGAGGCCATCACTGCCTACGCAAATGCCTGCTCAAGCGCCACACCAGCACCTGTCAACCCTGAATACGGTGCCGTCACCAGCCACACCGGAATGCCTTTGAAGTAGTCGCTCATGCAGCCCTTGTCGCCAAAACTCCTGGCAAAACCACTCTTGATAAAGAAATCGGCAAAGCGCGGGATCACCCCACCCACGATGTACACGCCACCACGACCGCCGGTGGTCAGCACGTTGTTACCGGCAACGCGGCCCAGCCAGATACTGAACTGGTCCAGCACTTCCAAGGCAATCGGGTCGCCCGCCAGGCCAGCGGCAGTGATGGCCTCGGGAGTTTCCAGAACCGCCTCGTGACCGTCCACCGCGCAGATCGCCCGGTACAACCTGGGCAAACCGCCACCGCTCAAGGCAGTTTCAGCGCTGACATGGCCGATCTCATTGTAGATGTGCTGCCACAGCTGGGCTTCACGCGGGCTGCTCACGGGCAGGTCGACATGGCCGCCCTCCCCCGGCAATGCCGCCCAACGGCCATGGCCGAGGTCGAGCAAGGTGCCGACGCCCAGGCCGGTGCCCGGGCCGATCACCACCGCAGGGCGCAACGGCTCCGGCGTGCCTTCGCACACCACGCGGAATTCGTCGGGCTTCAGGCGGGTCATGCCCAGGGCCATGGCCGAGAAATCATTCACCAGCAGCAGCTCGTCCACCTGCAAGGTCTTGCAGAACGCAGTCTTGCTCAGGCGCCAGTGATTGTTGGTGAATTTAAATTCATCTCCACTCACCGGCCCCGCGACCGACAGGCACACCGCGCCAATCGAGCCGATGGCCAGGCCTTCTTCCTTCAGATAGACCTGGATCGCCTCTTCCGGGCTGGCATGATCCGCCGTCGCATGGACGCGGATCGAATGCAGCTCCTGATCCCGCCACAACGCAAAACGGGCGTTGGTACCACCGATATCACCGACCAGCGCTAGCTTCACTTAAGTGTCTCCAAGGCAGAGGTAAAGGCGCTGGCGCCCTGCTCTGCGGAGCTTGCAGCCAAACGCATAAACGCAAACAACTCGCGACCGGCCCCCACGTTATTGCCCAGAAGGCCCGTGGCAGGCGCGCGCGCGGCAAATTCTTCGGCGTCCACCTTAAGCTCCAAGGTGCCTTTGACGCCATCCACGCGAATGATATCGCCATCGCGCACACGTGCCAGTGGCCCGCCGCTCTGGGCTTCGGGGTTGACGTGAATCGCGGCGGGAATCTTACCCGAGGCGCCGGACATGCGCCCGTCTGTTACCAACGCCACTTTGAAGCCACGATCCTGCAACACGCCGAGGAACGGGGTCATCTTGTGCAATTCCGGCATGCCGTTGGAGCGCGGGCCCTGGAAACGCATCACCGCAACAAAGTCTTTTTCCAACTCACCGGCCTTGAACGCGTCGGCCAGGTCTTGCTGGTCCTGGAACACCACGGCCGGGGCTTCGACGATTTGATGTTCGAGGGCCACGGCGGAGACCTTCATCACACCCCGGCCGAGGTTGCCTTCCATTACCCGCAGGCCGCCTTCCGGAGAAAACGCACGGGCCACGGGACGCAGGATGGTTTCGTCGAGGCTTTCAATCGGGCCTTCACGCCATACCAGCTCGCCGTCCACCAGAAACGGTTCCTGGGTGTAGCGGCTCAGGCCATGACCGGCCACGGTGTTGACGTCGTTGTGCAGCAGGCCGGCTTCCAGCAGTTCGCGGATCAGGAACGACATGCCTCCCGCCGCCTGGAAGTGGTTGATGTCGGCCTTGCCGTTTGGATACACGTGGGAGAGGGTCGGCACCACCTCGGAGAGGTCGGCCATGTCATCCCAGGTCAGGATGATGCCCGCCGACATGGCGATGGCCGGCATGTGCAGGGTGTGGTTGGTGGACCCGCCAGTGGCGTTGAGGGCGATGATGGAGTTGACGATGGATTTCTCGTCGACGATCTCGCCGATCGGCGTGAAGCTGCCGTTGGCCTTGGTCAGGCGCGTGACCTGGTGCGCGGCTTCGCGGGTCAGGGCGTCACGCAGCGGCGTGTACGGGTTGACGAACGAGGCGCCCGGCAGGTGCAGGCCCATGACTTCCATCAGCAACTGGTTGGTGTTGGCGGTGCCGTAGAAGGTGCAGGTGCCCGGGCTGTGGTAGGACTTCATCTCCGATTCCAGCAGCTCTTCGCGAGTGGCCTTGCCTTCGGCGTAGCGCTGGCGCACGTCGGCTTTCTGTTTGTTGGAGATCCCCGACGGCATCGGGCCGCCCGGTACGAAGATCATCGGCAGGTGGCCGTAGCGCAGGGCGCCCATCATCAGGCCGGGGACGATCTTGTCGCAGATACCCAGCATCAGCGCGGCGTCGAACATGTTGTGGGACAGCGCTACCGCCGTGGACATGGCAATCACTTCGCGGCTCAGCAGGCTGAGCTCCATGCCCGGCTCGCCCTGGGTCACGCCGTCGCACATGGCGGGGGTACCGCCGGCGAACTGGCCAACAGAACCGACTTCACGCAGGGCCTTTTTGATTTGCTCGGGGAAATGTTCGTATGGCTGGTGGGCCGACAGCATGTCGTTATATGACGAAACAATTGCCACGTTGGCGGCGTTCATCATGCGCAGGCTGTTTTTGTCTTCGGTGCCACACCCGGCCACGCCGTGGGCAAAGTTGGCGCATTGCAGCTTGCCGCGCATCGGGCCGTCGCTGGCAGCGCCGCGAATGAGCGCAAGGTATGCCTCACGGGTTGCACGGCTGCGGGCGATAAGCCGTTCGGTGACCTCAAGTACGCGGGGATGCATGTATAGAACTCCAGGCTAACGGATGTGGCGACCTGAGTGTCTATGCTGGTCAAAAGCCCGCCGCGAAGAGGTTGGCAGGGTGTTGCTTGACCAATCGGACCAGTTGATTCAGGTCACTCGTTGTAGATTGAACAAAATATTGCCACTAAAAAGGCTTGTTTTCTATTTTTATGCGAATAATCTTGTAATTCTTACAACAAATCGACGACAGGCACCTTCCAATGACTCTACGTATCGCTATCAATGGTTTTGGCCGTATTGGCCGTAATGTCCTGCGCGCACTTTATACCCAAGGCTACCGTCAGGATTTGCAGATCGTCGCCATCAACGATCTCGGCGACAGCTCGATCAATGCCCACCTGCTTAAATACGACACCGTCCACGGTACTTTCGACGCAGAGGTCGCTCATGATCAGGAAAGCCTGACCGTGAACGGTGACCGGATTGCCGTGAGTGCCATTCGCAACCCGGCCGACCTGCCGTGGGCTGCGCACAAGGTGGACGTGGTGTTCGAATGCACCGGTCTGTTCACCGACCGTGACAAGGCCGCCGCCCATATTACCGCCGGCGCGCGCAAGGTAATCATCTCGGCCCCGGCCAAGGGCGCCGATGCCACCGTGGTGTACGGGGTAAACCATGACATTTTGCGTCAATCCCACCAGATCATCTCCAACGCTTCCTGCACCACCAACTGCCTGGCGCCCGTGGCCCAGGTGCTGCACCGCGAGCTGGGCATCGAAAGCGGCCTGATGACCACCATCCACGCCTACACCAACGACCAGAACCTGACCGACGTCTACCACACCGACCCGTACCGCGCGCGCTCGGCCACCCAGAACATGATCCCGAGCAAGACCGGCGCTGCCGAAGCCGTGGGCCTGGTGCTGCCGGAACTGGCAGGCAAGCTGACCGGCATGGCCGTGCGTGTACCGGTGATCAACGTGTCGCTGGTGGACCTCACCGTGCAACTGAAAAAAGAAGCCAGTGCCGAGCAGGTCAACGCGCTGCTGAAAGAAGCCAGCCAGCACTCGAAAATCCTCGGCTACAACACCCTGCCGCTGGTTTCCAGTGACTTCAACCATAACCCGCTTTCGTCGATCTTCGACGCCAATCACACCAAGGTCAGCGGCAAACTGCTGAAAGTGCTGGCCTGGTATGACAACGAGTGGGGCTTCTCGAACCGGATGCTGGATAACTGCCTGGCGCTGTGCAACGCCGAGTAATGCTCGGCCTGTAGGAGCGAGCTTGCTCGCGAAAAACGCAAAACCACCGCGTTTATTCAGGATGCCAGCGATATCGTTGACGCCCTTCGCGAGCAAGCTCGCTCCTACAGTAATCCAAAGTGCCACTTGCCATTTGCGTTGATGATAAGCATTATCATTCGCTGCAAATCGGTCTGGTATCACTGTGAGCCAATCTCGTTTCAACCAAGTCTTCCTCACCCAACGGGTGATTTTGCTGCGCACCTTGCAGCGGATGGTGAATAACCACAGCACCGCCGAGGACCTGTTGCAGGAAACCTACCTGCGCGTTACCCGGGCCCTGAGCGAGCGGCCGATCGACCACCTCGAACCCTTTGTCTACCAGACGGCGCGCAACCTGGCGCTGGACCACCTGCGCGCCCGCAGGATTCAGGCCCGCACGCTGCAGGAAGATGTCCCGCTGGACGTCCTGCAAAGCGTCGCCTCCCCCGTCAGCACCCCCGAAGACGCGACACAGGCCGAGCAATTGCTCGAGCACCTGAGTGTCAGCCTCGGCCAGTTGAGCGCCCGCCAGCAGCAGATATTCATCCTCAGCCGCCTGCACGGTTGCAGCTATCAGGAGATCGCCGACAAGCTCGACGTGTCCCTGAGCACCGTACAGAAGGAACTGAAACTGATCATGGCCATCTGCATAGGTGTGGCCGAAAGACTGGATCGCCCTTAAGCTTTGGCGGCACAGTCTGTAGGACTATTGATTAAAACGTGGCGAAGACCCGAGGAACACCGTGACGGAACCGAATCAACGGCACCCCCATGAGCTGGCTCATGAGGTGTTGCAAGACGCGGCCATGGACCAAGCCCTCGACTGGCTGATCGCCTTGCAGTGCCCGCAACCCGGGCAGCAGGCGGAATTTGAAGCCTGGCTCGCCAACGACCCGTTAAACGCCGAAGCCTTCATCAAGGCCCAGACTGCCTGGGGCGGCGCGCCGGTTCACAGCGCTGCCGTCGCCCTGAATGCGCCACGCAAACCCAGCGCCTGGCGCCGTATCAAACCGCACTGGAAGCCCCTGGCCACTGCCGCCGTGTTGCTGCTGGGCCTGTTCAGCTTCAGCAACCTGCCTATGCGCCTGCAGGCCGACCATCTGACCGTGGTGGGCGAACGCCAGCGCCTGCAGCTGGACGATGGCTCGAAAGTGTTGCTCAACACCAACTCAGCCTTCTCCAGCAGCATCAAGGACCACCAGCGCATCGCCCGCCTGTATCAGGGCGAGGCGTTTTTCGAAGTGCTGCCCAGCCGTGGCCTGCCCCTGGAAATCGACGCCGGCCCGGTGCGCGCCAGCGTGCGCGACACCTCTTTCGCGGTGCGCTACTTGAACGGTGAAGCCCAGGTTCAGGTACAGCGTGGTGATGTCGACCTGAGCAACACGTTTGACGACGCGCGGGTGCGCCTGAGCGCCGGCGAAAGTATCCGCATCGGGCCCAAGGGCTTCGGCCAACCGGCCAAACTCGACACCACCAAGGACCTGGCCTGGGTCGACGGCCGGCTGATCTTCGAAAACTGCCCGATGAGCGAAGTGCTGGCCGAATTGCGTCGCTACTACCCCGGCTGGATCGTCAACAACAACGACAGGCTCGCCAGCGTGGCCGTCACCGGCAATTACCGGCTCGACCAGCCGCTCGACGTGGTGCGCTCCCTGGCCCACATCACCTCGGCCAAGCTCTCGGAATACCCGGCGCTGGTGATCCTGAACTAAATGAGAATTATTTTTACTCGATAGCCAGCGACGATACGTCTCGTTATAGCCAATGCAACTGATTCCTATTTGATTCAGTGCGCAACTATAAGATTCGTACCTTCCGGAGCGCTCTCGATGTCGTCTCGTTTCAACCGCCGGTCCTCTTCGCCCGTTCGCCGCCAGGGCTTGTCGCTGCTGACGGCCGCAATCCTGTTGGCCGGTGCGCCCGTCATGGCCGCCACCGCCGCCGAGCCTGCCAGCCGCAGCCAGGGCAATTACAGCTTCAGCATCGAGCAGCAATCCCTGGTCTCGGCGCTGAACGCCTTCACCGCGGTGACCGGCTGGCAAGTCGGCCTGCCGGCAGAACTGGGCCAGGGTGTGTCGTCCCCTGGCGTACGCGGCTCATTGCCGGCGGATAAAGCCTTGGACCGGCTGTTGGTGGGGACCAACCTGGGCTATCGCAAACTGGGCAACAACAACATCGTGCTGGAAAAACGCGTCGCCGTCGGCGCCATCACCCTGCAACAGATGACCATCAGTGCCACCCGCCAGGAACAGGCCGTGGACAGCGTGCCCAGCACCGTGACCGTGCACGACCGCGAAGAACTGGACCGCCAGAACGTCAACACCATCCGTGAACTGGTGCGTTATGAGCCAGGTGTTTCGGTGGGCGGTGCCGGCACCCGCTCCGGCAATGCCGGCTACAACATTCGCGGGATCGACGGCGACCGCATCTTGACCCAGGTGGACGGCGTCGAAGTCCCCGACAACTTCTTCAACGGCCCCTACGCCAAGACCCGCCGCAACTACGTCGACCCGGAAATCGTCAAGCGCGTGGAAATCCTGCGCGGCCCGGCCTCGGCCTTGTACGGCAGCAGCGCCATCGGCGGCGCGGTGAGCTATTTCACCCTCGACCCCAACGACATCATCAAGCCCGGCCAGGACTACGGCGCGCGCCTGAAGACCGGCTACAGCTCCGCCGATGAGAGCTGGCTGACCTCCGGCACCGTCGCCGGTCGCGTGCAGGACTTCGACGGCTTGCTGCACCTGAGCCAGCGCAACGGTCACGAGATGGAATCCTACGACGGGAATAACGCCACCGGCCTGGCCCGCACCGGCGCCAACCCGGAAGATGCGCGCACCACCAACGTGCTGGCCAAACTGGGTTGGAACTACGGCGAAGACAACCGTCTGGGCCTGACCTACGAGAAGTTCAAGGACGATCGCGACACCAACCTGAAAAACGCAGTGGGTGGCCCGTTTGTCGGTGGCCAGGGCTTCAACTTCTACCGCGGCCGCACGGGCAACGACACCATCACCCGCGAACGCTTCGGCATCGAAAACAAGTTCGCCCTCGACTCGCCGATTGCCGATCACATCAAGACCAGCCTCAACTACCAGATCGCCAAGACCGACCAGACCACCGCAGAAATCTACCAGCCATCGCGCAAGGTATTGCGCACCCGCGAGACCCTGTACGAAGAGAAGCAATGGGTATTCGACGCGCAGTTGGACAAGGCTTTCAGCATCGGCGAAACCGACCATGTCGTGACCTACGGCACCACCCTCAAGCAGCAGAAAGTCACCGGTTCCCGTGAAGGCGCCGCGACCTGCCTGGCGGTCGGCGCAGGCTGCACCGCCATCGGTGCACCAAGCCCGTCGGCCGCCGACAGCGTGAAAAAAGCCAGCGACTTCCCCGACCCGACCATCAACTCCTACGCGCTGTTTGCCCAGGACCAGATTGCCTGGGACAAGTGGACCTTCCTGCCCAGCGTACGGTACGACTACATCCAGCTCAAACCCAAGCTGACCCAGGAATTCCTCAATACCGTTGACCCGACACGCATCTACGACCACAGCGATTCGGAAAAGAACTGGCACCGTGTAACGCCAAAATTCGGCATCACTTATGCCCTGACCGAGCAATACACCTGGTTCGGCCAATACGCCGAAGGCTATCGCACGCCATCGGCCAAGGCCTTGTATGGCCGCTTTGAAAACCTGCAGCAGCGCTACACCGTCGAACCCAACCCGGACCTCAAGCCGGAAAGCAGCCGGGGCGTCGAAACCGGGATTCGCGGCAACTTCGACTCGGGCTCGTTTGATGTGGCGGTGTACTACAACAAGTACCGTGATTTCATCGACGAAGATGCCTCGGTTGCCGGTGGCACCGTCCAGCAGTTCGAAGCCAACAACATCAAGCACGCCACCATCAAGGGCGTGGAGGCCAAGGGCCGCTTGAGCCTCGACGCATTCGGCGCACCGCAGGGCCTGTATACCCAAGGCTCGATTGCCTACACCTACGGGCGCAATGACGACAACGGCGAACCGTTGAACAGCGTCAACCCGCTCAAGGGCGTGTTCGGCCTGGGCTATGACCAGCAGAACTACGGTGCCCTGGTCAGCTGGACCCTGGTCAAGAAACAGGACCGCGTCGACAGCACCACCTTCTTCGCCCCTGACGGCAACAGCGCCAACGGCCCGTTCAAGACCCCGGGTTTTGGCATCGTCGACCTGACCGGCTTCTACAAGGTCACCAACGACGTGACCATCAACGGCGGCCTGTACAACCTGACGGACAAGAAATACTGGAACTGGGATGACGTGCGCAGCTACGACAGCGTCGGCGAAGCCGGTGTGACCGGCCCGGCCAACCTCGACCGCCTGACCCAGCCGGGCCGCAACTTTGCGATCAACCTGATCTGGGACATCTGATCCATGGAGCCTCATCCCGGCGCGATTTAATCTGCGCCGGGGTGAGGATTTTTTACTGTGACGCGTCTTCTGGTTCGTCTAGTTCATAACAGCCTGGCAACCAGACGCTTTCTCTTCTCAAGGACTCCCCGATGACCGCCTCCCCTACCGCAGAACGTGCAGCCCTGCGCTCCCAGCGCCTGAACCAGATCACCAATGAACCGCACACCAAGCTCGATGCGTTGGTGAAGGCCCATGCACCGTTTGAAACCCAGGCCAACTTCGCCCGCTTCGTGGTCGCGCAGTACCTGTTCCAGTCGGAGCTGGTGGCGCTGTACAACGATGCAGAGTTGATCAAGATCGTCCCTGACCTCGCCGAACGCTGCCGTGCCGAAGCAGCCAAACTGGACCTGGGCGACCTGGACACCGAAGTACCGGCCCCGGTGGCCGGCGCCGTGAAAAACCCGAGCAAGGCCGAAGCCCTGGGCTGGCTGTTCGTGTCCGAAGGCTCCAAGCTGGGCGCCGCGTTCCTGATCAAGCGTGCCGTGGGCCTGGGTTTGAGCGAAACCTTCGGTGCCCGTCACCTGGGCGAGCCTGCGGGGGGTCGCGCTGAAGGCTGGAAGCGCTTCACCCGCACCCTCGACGCACTGGAATTCACCGCTGAAGAAGAAGCCGAAGTGGAGAAAGGCGCGATTGATGCGTTCGTGCGCTTCACCGTGTTGCTGGAACAGGCGTACGCTAGCGCCCCTGAGCTGGCCTGATTCCCTGATTGGAATGCAATCAAATGTGGGAGCGGGCTTGCTCGCGAATGCGGTGGATCAGTCAATATATCTGGTGACTGAACCACCGCATTCGCGAGCAAGCCCGCTCCCACATTTTGATCCGGTTTCACTTTGAATCCTTCGTAAATCCATCCATGCAAACCGCACCCATGACCGGCAAAACCCAATCCTCATCCAAAATCGCCCGCGTCCTGTTCGGCCTGCTGGCCTACGTCAGCCTGGGCATCGGCTTGATTGCGATTGTGGTACCGGGCTTGCCCACCACCGAATTCATCCTGCTGGCCGCCTGGGCCGCCACCAAAAGCTCGCCGCGCCTGAGTGCCTGGCTGGAAAACCACCGGCTATTCGGGCCGATCCTGTTCAATTGGCGCAATGGCAAGATCATCGCCCGCCGGGCCAAAGTCAGCGCCACCGTGAGCATGCTGCTGTGCGCCGGCCTGATGCTGGTGATGCTCGACCACGGCTGGCCGATCTACCTGGCCATCGCCGGAATGAGCATGGGCAACCTGTGGATCTGGTCGCGACCGGAACGTCTCCCGCAACCCACCTGACACCCCCACTACCGCTCATCGGCTCCCGCTCATGAACTGCCGGCCCAAGCCGATGTTCCGGGCATAGCGCCGAATGGACTCGCCTGAGCTTGCATACTAATAAGTCCATTCGCGGGTACTTCTATGTTCGACACCCTCTCCATTCGCTTGAAAATCGTGCTGTTGTCCGGTCTGTGCCTGCTGGGGGTGATTGCCCTTGTTGTGGGCATGAACCTTTACCAGACCAGCCAGAACGATCAACTGATCAGCGATTCAAGCTCGCGAATGCTCACCGACAGTGTGCAGAACCTGCTGCAGGCCAAGGCCGCCGAGCAAGCGGTGCAACTGCAAAAAACCTTCGGTGAAAGCCTGTTGGTGGTAACGGCCCTGGCCGACCAGATCAAGGACCTGCGCACTCTGGCCGCCAAGCGCTCGCTGGATGCCGGGGCCTTGCGTGAAGAACTCAACCACAGCCTGAAAACCGCCTTCGACCGCAACACCAAGGTGCTCGGCATCTGGCTGTCGTTCGAGCCCAACGCCCTCGATGGCAAAGACAGTGAATTCGTCAATGATGCCGCCCGTGTGTCCAACGAAAAAGGCCGCTTTTCCAGCTACTGGAGCCGCGCCGGCGGTGAAGGCCTGAACACCGTGATGGTCGAGGATGACCTGACCAAGACCACCCTCAACCTCAGCGGCACGCCCTACAACATCTGGTACACCTGCCCACGAGACACAAAAAACACCTGCCTGCTGGACCCGTATGAAGACACCGTAGCCGGCAAGCCGGTGTTGATGACCACCATTTCCCTGCCCCTGCTGGTCGACGGCAAAGTGATCGGCGTGGTCGGTGTGGACCTCGCCCTCAATGCCCTGCAAGCGGCGACCGATGCGGCGCAAAAAGAACTGTTCAACGGCGCCGGAATTCTCGAAATACTGTCCGGTAACGGCTTGATCGCCGGCTACAGCGGCGAGCCGGCCAAAGTCGGCAAAAACCTGGTGGACACCCTCGGTGCCGAAGGCAAAGAGATCGTGCAACTGCTGGCCAGCGATACCCGCAAGATCCGCGAGGAAGACGGCACGATTCGCGCCGTGTACCCGGTCAAACCGATTGCCGACGCCAAATCCTGGGGCGTGGTGATCAAACTGCCCAAACAAGTGCTGCTGGCAGACTCGCTCAAACTCCAGGCGGTGCTCGACAAGGCTCAGGCCAGTGGCACCGTCAAGGCGTTGCTGGTAGGCGCAGCCGCCGGGCTGCTGGGCCTGTTGCTGATCTGGCTGACCGCCACCGGCGTGACCCGGCCGATCAACAGCGTGGCCGCCATGCTCAAGGAAATCGCCAGCGGCGACGGCGACCTCACCCAGCGCCTGGCCTACGGTAAAAAAGATGAACTGGGGGAACTGGTGAACTGGTTCAACCGCTTCCTCGACAAGCTGCAGCCGACCATCGCGCAGATCAAGCAAAGCATCACCGAAGCCCGTGGCACCGCCGACCAGTCCTCGGCAATCGCGCGCCAGACCAGCGAAGGCATGCAGGTGCAGTTCCGTGAGATCGACCAGGTGGCCACCGCCTCGAATGAAATGAGCGCCACCGCCCACGACGTGGCCAACAGCGCCTCCAACGCCGCCAGCGCGGCCCGCGGCGCCGACCAGTCAGCCCGCGAAGGCATGCAGATCATTGAACGCAGCACCCGCGACATCACCACCCTGGCCGAAGAAGTCAGCAAGGCCGTGACCGAAGTCGAAGCCCTGGCGGTGAACAGCGAGCAGATCGGCTCGGTACTGGAAGTGATCCGCAGCATCGCCGAACAGACCAACCTGCTGGCCCTGAACGCTGCGATTGAAGCGGCGCGAGCCGGGGAAAGCGGGCGCGGTTTTGCGGTGGTGGCCGACGAGGTGCGCAACCTGGCCAAGCGTACCCAGGACTCGGTGGAGGAGATTCGCCTGGTGATCGAGCGCATCCAGACTGGCACCCGTGGAGTGGTGGCGACCATGCATTCGAGCCAGACCCAGGCGCAGAACAACGCCGGGCAGATTCATCAGGCGGTGCAGGCCCTGGGCAAGATCAGCGATGCGGTAACGGTGATCAGCGACATGAGCCTGCAAATCGCCAGCGCCGCCGAGCAGCAAAGTGCGGTGGCCGAGGAGGTCAACCGCAACGTCTCGGCAATCCGCACAGTGACCGAAACCCTGACCGGCCAGGCCACCGAATCGGCGGCCATCAGCAGCCAGCTCAATGCCCTGGCCAGCCAGCAGATGAAGCTGATGGATCAGTTTCGGGTTTGACCCGGGCTTGAAGCCAGTAAGCACCAAATGTGGGAGCGGGCTTGCCCGCGAATACGGTGGATCAGTCGGTACATGTATTGACTGACACACCGCATTCGCGAGCAAGCCCGCTCCCACACAAGCCCGTCCACATTTAGAGTCGCGGTGCCTTATTGACCCGTCCAGGCCGCCACAAACGGCGCCAGGTCTTCTTTCGGCGCGGTACGCGGCGGGTTTTGTGGGGTGCCCAGGTAGAGGAAGCCAATCACTTCCTCATCCGCCTTCAGCCCGAGGCCTTTGGCGACATGGGCCGAGTACGACAACTCACCGGTGCGCCACACCGCGCCGATCCCCTGGGCGTACGCCGCCAGCAGAATCCCGTGAGCCGCACAGGCCGCCGCCAGCAGCTGCTCGGATTTTGGCACTTTGAAATGTTCTTGCAGGCGGGCAATCACCACCACCACCAACGGCGCCCGCAGCGGGCCGTTCTGCGCCTTGTCGATCGCGGCCTGGGGCGCGTCGGCGTCCTGCAGGCGGGCGGCTTCGGCCAGCAGGGTGCCCATGCGCTCACGTGCCGCACCCTCCACCGTCAGGAAGCGCCAAGGGCGCAGTTGGCCGTGGTCGGGCGCGCGCATGGCAGCGGCGAACAGCAGGTCGCGCTGCTCCTGGGTCGGTGCCGGGTCCAGCAGTCGCGGCACGGAAACACGGTTGAGCAAAGCGTCGAGAGCCTGCATTGGCCACCTCCAGAGAAAAATGTGCGGTCATTCTAGCGGGAATGAATCGGATACCACCAAACGATAATTGCTCTTATTCAATCCGCCCTGCCCTGTTAGACTTTGCGGCCTTATTTTCAGCCTACGTTCAGGAAGACTGATGTCCCGTTCGCCCCTTCGCCTGTCTGCACTGTTGATGGCCTTGAGCCTGAGTGCCTGCGATGACGCCCCGCGATTCACCAAGGCCGAGCCTGGTGAAGCGCGTGCCGGTGGCGCGACCACGGTGAGGAAGACCGACCAGAACGCCTTCTCCCTGCCCTCGGCCAACCTGTCGCCCACCCGGCGCCTGGACTTCAGCGTCGGCAACAGTTTCTTTCGCAGCCCCTGGGTGATTGCCCCGTCCACCACCACTGCCCGCGACGGGCTGGGCCCGCTGTTCAATACCAATGCCTGCCAGAACTGCCATATCAAGGATGGCCGTGGGCATCCGCCATTGCCCGATGCGCCCAACGCGGTGTCGATGCTGGTACGCCTGTCGATTCCCGATGCACCGCCCTATGCGAAGGTCATCGAGCAACTGGGTGTAGTCCCCGAACCGGTCTACGGTGGGCAATTGCAGGACATGGCCGTGCCCGGCGTCGCCCCGGAGGGCAAGGTGCGGGTCGACTACACGCCGGTCAACGTCCGCTTCAAGGACGGCACCGTGGTCGAATTGCGCAAGCCGGCCCTGCAAATCACCCAGCTCGGTTATGGGCCGATGCACCCCGACACGCGCTTCTCGGCGCGAGTTGCACCGCCGATGATCGGCCTGGGGCTGCTCGAAGCGATCCCCGACGCCGACATCCTGCGCAACACCGACCCGAAAACCGCCGACAAGGACGCCATTGTCGGGCGGGCGAATTGGGTCTGGGACGACGCGCAACACAAGACCGTACTCGGTCGATTTGGCTGGAAAGCCGGGCAACCGAACCTCAATCAACAAAATGTTCACGCGTTCTCTGGTGATATGGGCCTGACCACCTCCCTGAGACCGTTCGATGACTGCACCGATGCACAAGTGGCCTGCAAACAGGCGCCCAACGGCAATGGCCCGGATGGCGAGCCTGAGGTCAGCGACAACATCCTGCGCCTGGTGCTGTTCTACACCCGCAACCTGGCCGTCCCCGCCCGCCGCGACGTCAACGCACCGCAAGTGCTGGCCGGGAAAAACCTGTTCTACCAGGCCGGTTGCCAGGGCTGCCACACCCCGCAATTCACCACGGCGCCCACCGCCGCCGAACCTGAATTGGCTAACCAGGTGATTCGCCCCTACAGCGACTTGCTGCTGCACGACATGGGCGACGGCCTCGCCGACAACCGCAGCGAATTCAAAGCCAGTGGCCGCGACTGGCGCACGCCGCCGTTGTGGGGCATTGGCCTGACGCAAGCCGTCAGTGGCCACACCCAGTTCTTGCATGACGGCCGCGCCCGCAACCTGATGGAGGCCGTGCTGTGGCACGGCGGTGAAGCCCAGGCGGCGCAGCAGCATGTGTTGTCGTTCAATGCCGAGCAGCGCGCCGCGTTGCTGGCATTTCTGAATTCTTTATAAGCTTTGTCCTAATTACAGAAGGGAGCTCGACATGTTCCGTCCGAAGTTGTTGTTCACCAGCCTGGCCGCCCTCGCCCTCGGTGCGTGCTCGCCCCAGGATCCGCAAGCGGTGACCTCGGCGGCCATCGCCAAGCAAGTGATCCTGCCGACCTACAGCCGCTGGGTTGAAGCCGACCGCCAACTGGCCGTCAGCGCCCTGGCCTACTGCCAGGGCAAGGAAAGCCTGGAGACCGCCCGCGCCGACTTCCTGCACGCGCAAAAGGCCTGGGCCGAGTTGCAACCGCTGCTGATCGGCCCGCTGGCCGAGGGCAACCGCTCGTGGCAGGTGCAGTTCTGGCCGGACAAGAAAAACCTGGTGGGTCGTCAAGTCGAGCAACTGGTGACCGCCCAACCACAGATCGACGCCGCCACCCTGGCCAAATCCAGCGTCGTGGTGCAGGGCCTGTCGGCCTACGAATACATCCTCTACGACGCCAAGACCGATCTGGCGGACGAGACGCAAAAAGCCCGCTACTGCCCGTTGCTGGTAGCCATCGGCGAGCGCCAGAAACTGCTGGCCGAAGAGATCCTGTCGAGCTGGAACAGCACCGACGGCATGCTGGCGCAGATGACCAAGTTTCCTAACCAGCGCTACGCCGATTCCCACGAAGCCATCGCCGACCTGCTGCGGGTTCAAGTGACTGCGCTGGACACCCTGAAGAAAAAACTCGGCACCCCGATGGGCCGCCAGACCAAGGGCATCCCGCAACCGTTCCAGGCCGATGCGTGGCGCAGCCAGTCGTCCCTGCAAAGCCTGGAAGCCAGCCTGGCTGCCGCCCAGACCGTCTGGGTCGGCGTCGACAACAAAGGCCTGCGCGGCTTGTTGCCTGCCGATCAAAAGCCATTGGCTGACAAGATCGACGCCGCGTATGCCGCCTCCCTGAAACTCTTCGCCAGCAACCAGCGTACGCTGAATGAAATGCTGGCCGACGATGCCGGGCGCCAGCAGCTCAACGATATCTACGACAGCCTCAACGTGGTCCACCGCCTGCACGAAGGCGAGCTGGCCAAGGCGCTGGGCATCCAACTGGGCTTTAACGCCAACGACGGTGACTGATGATGCTCAGGCGACAGGCTTTGGCCCTCGGCAGCGTGCTGCTCAGTGCGATCACTTTGGGCGGCTGGACGCTGTTCAAGCAGAAGGGCAAAAGCCCGCTGCTGCTCTCGGCGCGGGATGACAGTGATGGCAGGCACTACGCCGTCGGCTTTCGCCTGGACGGCAAGCAGGTATTTGCCACCGAGGTCGGCCAGCGCTGCCACGACATCATCAACCACCCGACGCTGCCGATTGCGCTGTTTGTCGCCCGCCGGCCCGGCACCGAGAGTTACCTGATCGACCTGCGGGACGGGGCGCTGTTGCAAACCATCACCTCCAAGGCCAATCGCCACTTTTACGGGCATGCGGTGGTGCACAAGGATGGCGAGTGGTTGTATGCCACAGAGAACGACACGTCTGACCCGGGTCGCGGTTTGCTGGGTGTGTACCGGTTCGAGGGTGAGCGGCTGGTGCACACCGGGGAGATTTCCACCCATGGGATTGGGCCGCACCAGGTGTCGTGGATGCCTGATGGCGAGACGCTGGTGGTGGCTAACGGCGGGATTCGCACTGAGGCTGAGAGCCGGGTGGAGATGAACCTGAATGCCATGGAGCCGAGCCTGGTCCTGATGAAGCGCGACGGGACGCTGTTGAGCAAGGAGACCCTGGGCCAGCAGATGAACAGTGTGCGGCATATGGGGATTGCCAGCGACGGGACGATCCTCGCGGGGCAGCAGTTCATGGGTGCGTCACATGAGCGTTCGGAGTTGCTGGCGATCAAGCGGCCGGGGCAGGCGTTTATGGCGTTTCCGGTGGCGGATGAGCAGTTGCAGGCCATGGGGCACTACACGGCCAGTGTGGCGGTGCACAGCGAGTTGCGGCTGGTGGCGTTGACGGCGCCACGGGGGAATCGATTCTTTATCTGGAACATGGACAGCGCGCAGTTGCTGCTGGACGGGCCGTTGCCGGATTGTGCCGGGGTGGGTGCGGTGGCTGATGGGTTTGTGGTGACTTCCGGGCAGGGGCGTTGCCGGTTTTATGATTGCCGGCAGGTGCCGTTGGTGGGCAAGCCGCTGGAGTTGCCGGCGGGGCTTTGGGATAACCATCTGCATCTGGTTTGATTGGGGGGCTGATTGGGGGCATATCCGTTGCTGCGGTAACGGCCACTTATGGTTCCGCTCTTACAGCGGGTCACTTTTGGAAAAGAGCCCCAAAAGTAACCAAAAGGGCTCTTGCCCCACCACTCGGCACCTCGCCTAGGCTCGGTGTGCCCTCACTCCGGCTTTGGACCGTGGGCCGCCGTCATGGGCCATCCTTGGCCCAGGACGGCTAACCCGGCGTCCTGCCGGGTTACCCACGCTCCAAAGCCTGCGTTCGGCCAGCGTGGTTTAACGGGGCGCCTAAGATCAAGATCAAAAGCAAAAGCACAGCGGCCTCCCGGCCGGCTTGAGTGTTGAAGAGCACAATCAAAAGCTAAAGCGTGCACGGTCCATTGTAGGAGCTGGCTTGCCTGCGATGGCATCAACTGGGTGTACCTGATGCACCGAGGTGTCTGCATCGCAGGCAAGCCAGCTCCCACAGAAAAGCAGATCTGCATTCGCTCTGGCTTTTGATCTGGCTGTTAAACACTCAAGCCGGCCGGTAGGCCGCTGTGCTCTGCTTTTGATCTGCTTTTGATTTTGATCTGCGGGCCCCGTCAACCACGATGGCCGCAAGCAGGCACGGTGGAGCGGGTAAATCGGCAAGGATGCCGATTTAGCCGCGCCGGGCCATGGATGGCCCGTCGCGGCGGCCCGCGGAGCCGTGCCGGAGTGCGGGCATGCCGAGCCTAGGCGAGGCACCGAGTGGTGGGGCAAAGACCTTTTGGTTACTTTTGGGGCGTTTGCCAAAAGTGACCCGCTGTAAGAGCGGAACCATAAGCCGCCGTTACCGCAGCAACGGATATGTACTCGATCAACCAACCAACCAACCAACCCAAAACCCAAGCCCAAATAAAAGGCCTCGAACTAGCGAGGCCTTTTATTTGGGCTTCAATCTCTTCAACTCTGTGGCCTCATCCCTTGGGACATCCCAAACATGAACAACAACAACTCATGATCAGGCTTGGCCGCGACACCGACCTTGGCGATCCGCGGCATCGGGCATTGCTGCCCGACACCCTGCACCGCACTGAGAACTTGTGTCCGGGGCTGCTCCCAGGCAGCCAGGGCCAGGGCAGCTATGCCCAACGCCCCCAACAGAAACAAACCTCGTGCAATTTCTAGCTTCATTACGTTAAACCCTTGATAGCGCTGCCAAACGCCGTCTCGTAAAAGTAGCTCAGTTTTTGCCAGTCCGTAGCATTCCACGACGAATGGCGGCGCAACTGCAACATGTCATGCCGGGCCGCCCGCAAAGCGGTCAAGCGCTGCCGGCACTTCTCGAAATCCAGCAACGCCACCTCAACCTTCGCCGCGTCACCCTCACCCGTCACTCGCACAAAGATATGCTTGATATACAGGCAACCATGCTGCCAACGCCCCTTGTGCATCCGCGCCAACGTACCCGCGAGTTCCTTGAGCAAACGCTCATGCACCAACTCGCCATACTGCTCACGACCACCCGCGGCGTACCAGTTTTCGATCTCGTCGAAACCGTCCAGCGACGCCGTCACCAACAACGCCTTCCATTGGTGCTCAGGATCGCGACGGGCCTCGCAGAACACCAACTCCGGCACGCGTACATCCAGCAAGCGCAGGCCCTTCAGGGCGTCACGCTCACGCAACACAGTGGGGCGCCCAAACGGATGGAGCCAACTACGGTAGATATGACCGGTCTGGCGCTTGCTGTAGAGCAAACGCCCATGGGTGCCCGTTACCCGTTGCACACCACTTTCACCGCCACGACGACGATTGGGCTCTTCGACCCACTCGCCCTGCTGGCGCCAGAAATAATCAAATCGCTCTTCGGGAGCTACTTCACTACCTGGTAAACACTCGACAGCCATCCTGTTACCTCTTGCGCAATACATACACTCGCCACATGGCGTAGAGCGGTATGAAGTCCAGAGATTCCTGAACACGGAAACCGGCCTGCTCAAACTCTGCCTCAACAGTACCAGCCGGTAACACAAACCGATTTTGGTAACCTTCCTGCTCACCCTTGTTGCGACGCCGCACTTCGGCACGCTTGCGTTTCCACGCCTTGAAGTTGCCGTCCACCCACAGCGAGATAATCACGCTGTCACGGGTAACACGCTGAAATTCGCGCAGTATTGCCAGCCTGTGCTCGGGGTCACCAATGTGGTGCATCAAGCGCATGCAGAAAATACTGTCGACCGCATTATCTGGCAAATCGATATCAAAGGCAGACGTTTGCAAGGGGCGTACCCGTTTCACCACATCCGCCGGCTGGGCGACGGTGGCAATCTTCAACATCGACGCGGAGTTGTCGGCGCCGATGATCACGCGGTTGGGCTTTTCTGCCAGCAACGGCCAGAAACGCCCGGCACCACATGGCAAATCCAGCACCAGGCCAGGCTCACCGGCCATGGCCAGCGCACCACGGGCCAATTGCTCGTCGCGTTTGTGGGACAACCGGCGAGCCAGATTGTCCTGGTGTTTGAGTAAATAATTCTGCGCGTGCTGATCGTCGTACTTTTCGGAAAATTCGAGCTTGATCGGGGTAGGCATCACCGGGTCTCCAGTTACTGATGCCTACAACCTTAAAAAGAATCCTGTGATCAACAGGTCAACACGTTGTGAAAAACTTGTCCTGTCGAATCGTATACATTACAAAACTTTGCAGACACAAGTCGTGGCATGATGCCATCTTCGGCGAAAATCAGGAAGTCTGCCGCAGCTTAGCGGCAGGGCAGGCATCAGGCTTTGACCTGACTCAATTCGACGTGAAAGCGGCAGCCGTTGGGCTCCATGGTGCTGAGGCTGACGCTCCAACCCTGGTTCTCGCAGATGCGCTGAACCAAGGACAAACCCAGGCCAAGGCCTTCACCGCGCTTTTCACTGCCACGCACAAACGGTTCGAACATCGCTTCGCGCTTGTCCTCGGGAATGCCCACGCCAGTGTCTTCCACCACAAAACCGCTCGGTTCCAGGGTAAGGCGGATCAAGCCATGCTCGGTGTAGTGCAGGGCATTACGCAACAGGTTGCCCATGACCGCGTGCAGGAAGGTCGCGTTGTAGCGGGTATCCAGTGGATTGCCCGGTTGATAGATCAGCTCAAGGCCTTTGCGCTCGATCGGCTCACGCCAGATCCCCAGCAAGTCCTCGGCCACCTGGGCCAGGTTGGCCTGGGGCGACATGCCGGCCTCCTCGCGCTGGGCACGGGCCAGCATCAGGAAGGTCTGCACCAGTTCGCGCATTTCTTCACAGGCCCGCGCAATGCGCTCGACCTGCTTGCGGCCGCGCTGGTCAATCGCGGGGTTCTCCAGCAACAGCTCGCAGGAACTGGCGAGCACCATCAGCGGGGTGCGCAATTCGTGGCTCACGTCACTGGTAAACAGTTGCTCCCGGGACAATGCCTGGCGCAAACGGCCCAGGGTGGCGTCGAAGGCCACGGCCAATTCGCCGACTTCATCCGCGGCGTAATCCGGCGCCAGCGGTGGTGCCAGTCCGAGTAACTGGTCGCGGTGCCGCACCTGGCGGGCCAGGCGCACCACCGGCGCCATTACCTTGCGCGCCAGCACCCAGCCGAGGAATACCGCCAACGCCAGGCTGAGTACAAACCCCACCAGCACCACGGCAAACAGCACGCGCTCGCGCTCTTCGAAATCGCTCTGGTCTTGCAGCAGGACATAACGGCGGCCGTCGACCACCTCGACCATGGCATGGTAGGACAGCGCCTCCCGAAACACCTCGTGAAAACCAGGCTCCAGATGACGCAAGTCCTTGGGCAGTTCGAAATCGCCGGGGCCGCCGCTGAAGTAGAACAACTGGTCGGGCTCCGGGCGATGGCTCCAGTCCTCGACGCTGTCCATCAGCAACAGGCGTTGCAAGTCACCGCCCAGGCCTGCCGAAATGAGTTTTTCTTCCACCAGGTGCACCGTTGCGACGATGCCCATGGCGAAGGCCCCCGCCACCAGCGCGCTCATCAAGGCGAAGGCGATGATGATCCGCTGGGCAAGGCTTTGCTTAAACTCCATCACGACCCTCGGCCAGGCGATAACCCACACCGTGCACCGTTTGCAGCAACGGCTTGGCGAAGGGTTTATCAATCACCTGACGCAGTTGATGGACATGGCTGCGCAGGCTGTCGCTGTCCGGGCAGTCATCGCCCCACAGGGCTTCTTCAAGAATCTCACGGCGCAATACATGCGGGCTTTTCTGCATCAGCACCGCCAACAACTTCAGGCCGACCGGGTTGAGCTTGAGCAGGCGCCCTTCGCGGGTGACTTCCAGGGTATCGAGGTCGTAGTTCAGGTCACCCACCTGCAAGGCACGGCGCCCGCCGCCCTGGGCACGACGCAGCACCGCTTCGATACGCGCGGCCAGCTCCGACAGCGCAAACGGCTTGAGCAGGTAGTCATCGGCGCCGGACTTGAAGCCCTGCAGCCGGTCATCCAGTTGGTCGCGCGCAGTGAGCATGATCACCGGCGTGTCGCGGCGCGCGTCTTCACGCAGGCGTTTGCACAGGGTGTAGCCATCAATGCCAGGCAGCATGATGTCGAGCACGATCAGGTCGTAATGTTCGGTGGCAGCCAGGTGCAGGCCCGACAAACCGTCCTGCGCACAGTCTACGGTGTAGCCCTTCAGCCCCAGGTAATCGGCCAGGTTGGCCAGAATATCGCGGTTGTCTTCAACCAATAAAATTCGCATGGGCAGTGTCTCCGTACGCGGTAACGGCCGTGTTGGCTCGCGCAGCTTAAGGCCAAGTATGGCTCACGGCTAGGCCTGAAGGCCGCGCCGATTACTGTTTTCAACCGATTGCGAGACTTAACGAGTTTTTCACTATAGGTTCACAAGCTGACTACAGTGTCAGCGCGAAGATCGCGCCCATCGAAAATAAGGAACGTTGACATGGGTTTTCCAAAAACGGCGCCAATGCGCTATTTGCTGTTGGTGACCGGTGCCTGGCTGGTGGTTTTTCTACTGACCCGCAGCGTGCTGCTGGTAACCCATCTGGATGAGGTGAGCGGCAACCTGCTGCCGGTATTCGGCGTAGGGCTGCTGTATGACCTCGGCTTCCTCGCCTATGCCGCCCTGCCCCTGGGCCTGTATTTGCTGCTGTGCCCACCGGGGTTGTGGCGCCTTCGTGGCCATCGCTGGTTCCTGCAGGCGGTACTCACCGTCAGCCTGTTCGCCATGCTTTTCACCAGCGTGGCCGAATGGCTGTTCTGGGACGAGTTCGGCGTGCGCTTCAACTTTATTGCCGTGGACTATCTGGTGTACTCCAAAGAGGTGTTGAACAACCTGCTGGAGTCGTATCCGATTGGCAAGCTGCTGAGCCTGCTGGCGGTGATGGCGATTATCTTGAGCCTGGCCTTGCGTAAACCGTTCAACGCGGCGATGAACTCGCCGTTGCCTGCGATGCGCAAACGCCTGCTCAACGCCCTTGGTTTGTTGGTGGTGGCCGGCCTGAGCCTGCAACTGATCAACCAGGACAGCCCGCGCAGCCAGGGCGGTAACGCCTACAACAACGAATTGGCCAGCAACGGCCCCTATCAGTTCTTCGCCGCTTTCCGTAACAACGAACTGGACTACACCCAGTTCTACAAGAGCCTGCCGGCAGATGTAGTCGCCAAGCAGTTGCGCGCCGAACTCAGCGAGCCCAACGCACGGTTTATCGGCACGGATCCGCTGGATATCCGTCGCGCCATTACCAACCCGGGCACGCTGCGCAAACCCAACATCGTGCTGGTGACCATCGAAAGCTTCAGTGCCAAGTACATGGGCAGCAACGGCGACCCGAATAACCTCACGCCCAACCTCGATGCGCTGCGCAAACAGAGCCTGTACTTCAATAACTTCTACGCCACCGGCACCCGCACCGACCGTGGCCTGGAAGCCATCACCCTGGCCATCCCGCCGACGCCCGGGCGCTCCATCGTCAAGCGTATCGGCCGGGAAAGCGGTTTCGGCAGCCTCGGCCAGCAGCTCAACGCCATCGGCTACGACAGCGTGTTTGTCTACGGCGGCCGGGGCTACTTCGACAACATGAACGCGTTTTTCAGCGGCAACGGTTACCGCGTGGTCGACCAGAGCAGCGTGCCGGAATCCGAAATCAGCTTTAAAAACGCCTGGGGCATGGCCGACGAAGACCTCTATAAACAGACGCTGAAACTGGCGGACGCCGACTACGCCAAGCAGCAACCATTCCTGTTGCAACTGATGACCACCTCCAACCACCGTCCGTATACCTATCCGGCTGGCCGCATTGATATCAAATCCGGTGACGGTCGCGACGGCGCGGTGAAGTACACCGACCATGCCATCGGCCAGTTCCTGGAGGCGGCGCGCCAGAAACCCTGGTTCGACAACACGATCTTTATTTTCGTCGCCGACCACACGGCGGGCAGCGCCGGCAAGGAAGACCTGCCGATGGTCAATTACCAGATCCCGCTCTTCATCTACGCACCCAAACTGGTAGACGCCGGCGAGAACGCGAAGCTGGCCAGCCAGATCGACCTCGCCCCGACCCTGCTGGGCTTGCTGAACCTGAGCTACGAGTCGACGTTTTTTGGCCGCAACCTGCTGCAGGACAACCCGCTGCCGCCACGGGTAGTAGTCGGCAATTACCAGTACCTGGGGTTGTTCGACGGCAAGGACCTGGCGATTCTCAGCCCGCGCCAAGGCTTGCGTCGGCATGACCAGGCCCTGGGCGACAGCCACGAAATCCGCGTTGGCAGCGATGACCCGTTGATCCAACGGGCCATCACCTACTACCAGGGCGCCAGTTATGACTACAAGCAACAGTTGCTGAGCTGGAGGGTGCCCAAGGACGAGGCTTCCCAAGTGAGTACACGCTAACCAAAATGCCCCGGCCAGGTCTGACCGGGGCTTTTTTTAGAGTCTGAGTTCGCCATGCACGCAATCGCTGTTCGTCCGTTATCCCAACCCCTCAACTTCTGGCTGTGCCTCGGTGTGCCTGCCGTTCTGGCGGTGGCCATGTTGCTGCTGGAGCTGACGTCGCTGGACATGGACATCGCCAGGCTGTTTTACGACGCGTCCGAAGGCGGCTTCGTGGGCCGGCACAGTTTTTTTCTGGAGGACATTCTTCACGATCGCGCCAAGCAGATGGTGATCGTGTTTTCGGTGCTGGCAATCGCCGGGCTTGCCGGGGCCTTTGTCTTTGAGCGGCTCAAACCCTATCGCCGGGAACTGGGCTGCCTGGTGCTGTCGCTGGCACTGGCCACCTCGTTCGTTTCACCGTTGAAGACGGTGACCGGGGTGCAATGCCCGTGGAGCGTCAAGGAGTTTGGCGGCCAGGAGACGTACAGCGAGCTGCTGAGCCCCAGGCCGCCGACCGACAAGCCGGGGCGTTGCTGGCCGGGCGGGCATGCGGCGACCGGGTTTGCGCTGTTTGCGTTGTTTTTTGCCCTGAGGGATCGCCGACCGCGGATGGCGCGCTCGGCGTTCATGTTTGCGCTGGGCCTGGGCACGGTGCTTTCGGTGAGCCGCACGATGCAAGGGGCGCACTTTCTTTCCCACAACGTGTGGACGGCAATTTTCAGCTGGCTGATTTGTTTGGGCGCCTATTACTTCCTGCTGTACCGGCCGGTGAAAACACCGCAGCCCGCCTTCCGCAAGCAGCCCGTGACGCCGTGATGATCAGCCCTTGCCTAGCCGGGGGCAAGGGCGCAACACTCTGCGCACTTTTTGGCAACGATCCTGCTGAGCCATGTCCGATACCCTGTTGCTGATCGAAGACGACCTGCCCCTGGCGGCACTGACGGCCGAGTTCCTGCGCGCCGAAGGCTTTACCGTCGCAGTGGAACACCGTGGCGACCACGCCGCCCAGCGTATCCAGGATGAACAACCGGCACTGTTGATCCTCGATGTGATGCTGCCGGGCATCGACGGTTTTACCCTGTGCCGACAGATTCGCGACCACTACCCCGGGCTGATCCTGATGATGACGGCCCTGGACGAGAACGCCGAACAATTGGTGGGGTTTGCCGCCGGGGCCGACGACTACGTGGTCAAGCCGATCGACCCGCAACTGTTGCTGGCAAGGATCCGCTCGCTGCTGCGCCGCCATCCCCAGGCACCTCGCAGTTACTATCAGTGGGGCGCTTTTCGGCTGGACCTGAACAACCACTTCGCCTGGCTTGGCGAGGCACCCTTGCAGTTTTCGGTGGCCGAATTCGAGTTGCTCGCCATCTTTGCCCGCCATTGCGGCGTATTGCTCACCCGCGAAAAGCTGCTCCAGCGCCTGCGCGGCCTGGAGTACGACGGGCTGAACCGGTCGATTGATATGCGGGTGTCGCGCTTGCGCAAAAAGCTGATGAGCCTTGAGTGCCCCGTGACCATCCAGACCATCACGGCGCAGGGATACCTGTTCGTCGAGATCCCGACGGGGAGCCAGCATGCTGTCTAAAGTTCGCCCGTGGATGGCCATCGCGGCCGGCACCAGCTGGGCCGCCCTCACTTTTTACCTGTTGTGGTTGTGCTCGAACGCCTCGGTGTTTATCGGGGACTACAGTTTTCTGCGGCTGATGGCCGGGCCGGGTTATCTCGTTGCTGAGCAACTCAAGGCCTTGCCCGCCGAACAACGGGAGGCGCGCATCGAGTCACTGCAAGCACGCTTTCAGTACCCGGTGAGCCTGGTGAAAAAGGATGATATCGAGCTGCCGCCTGAAGCTATTGTGATGCTCGACCACCATCAGCCGGCGCAGAACAGTGATGAGGACGTCACCTACTTCCCGCTGGACGATGACACGGTGATTCAATTCGGCCCCTTGTGGGGAACCGCCGAAGTGAAGGACCTGCTGCAATATCCGGTGTACTGGGTGACCGCCTGTGTCGCCGGCCTGCCGGTACTGTTGTTTCTCTGGATTGCCCTGCGTGCCCGGCGCAAATACACCCATGACCTCGATGCCCTTAATGCCTGCATTGCTACCCTCGCCCGCTCGCCCAACACGCTGCTGCCCGCGATGAGCCAGGAGTGGGCGCCGCTGCTGCTGACCTTGCAACGGCATGCGCTGGATATCAGCTCGATGGGCGAACGCCACCGGGAGGTTTCCCAGGCGGTGTCCCACGAACTGCGCACACCCCTGGCGCGGATGCGTTTTGCCCTGGCACTGCTGAGTAAAAGCGCCGACCTCGACACCCGCACCCGCCTGCAAGAGCGCCTGCACACCGATATCGAAGAGCTGGAGTCGCTGGTTCGCGCCAGCCTCGCCTTTGCCCGGCTGGCCGATGCACCCAGCGACCTGCAGCATGAGCCAATCAATCTCCATGCCTGGCTGCAGCAGGAGTTTGCCCTGCTGGACGGGCACCATCGCTTGCTGACCCTGGACACCGACCCGGCCGACCTGGAACTGATCGGCGACCGCGCCCTGCTGCATCTGATCGTGCGCAACCTGTTAAGCAACGCCATTAACTACGCCCGCGAACGGGTGAACGTCAGCGCTGCGTGCCAGGGCCAGCACCTGGTGCTGCATGTGGATGATGACGGCCCGGGCGTACTGCCGGAAAACCGCGAAAAGATCTTCGAACCCTTCGTGCGCCTGGCCATGGGCGGCGACGAGCCCAGCGGATTTGGCCTCGGCCTGGCACTGGCCAAGCGCGCCACCCACTGGCACGGTGGTGAGCTGTCGATCACCCGCAGCCCGTTGGGCGGCGCACGCCTGACCCTGACCCTGGCACTGCGCCCGGCCTAGGCTGTTACAGCCTGTGACAGTGGAACATCCGCGCTGCCGCTAACCTCGCGACCTTGCCCTTTGGATCAGGTTGGAGAGTCAGCTCATGCGTCACCCTAGACGGCATCTGCCCACGCTGCTGTTATCACTGTGCATGGCCGCCGGTTCATGGTCAGGCGGCGTTGCGGCCCAGAATGTCCAAGCGCCCTACTACCCCGGCACCATCCTGCCCAATCGCCAGCCCCAGGCGATCATGGATCAACAACTGGTCACGTTCTACAAGGACTGGAAGGCGGTTTACCTGTCGGGGGAATGCGGCAGCGGCCGGTATTTCATCAAGGTCAACGCCGACCACAAACCCGTGGGTGGTGGCGCCGCGCCCAACACCATCACCGTGTCCGAGGCCCATGGCTACGGCATGCTGCTCACTGTGATGATGGCCGACTACGATGACGAGGCCCAACGGACTTTCGACGGCATGGTGCGCTACTTCCAGGATCACCCGGCAGCTTCCGATCCCGGCCTGATGGCCTGGAACCAGACCGAGGGATGCGGCGACTCCACCGACCCTTTCCGTGGTGACGTCAGTGCCACCGATGGCGACCTGGACATCGCCTACGCCCTGCTGCTGGCGGATCAGAAATGGGGCAGCGAGGGCACCATTGACTATCGCAGCGAGGCCAACACGGTGATGGCGGCAATCATGAAACACGAGGTGCACCCCAGGACTCAGCACCTGATGCTCGGCGACTGGGCCGGTACCGACGGTGACGCAGAGCTTGAGTACACCACCCGCAGCTCGGACTTCATGCAGTCGCACCTCTACAGCTTTTTCACCATGACCGGGGACAAGCGCTGGCAGGCGGTGCGCGACAAGACCTATTCGATCATCAGTGACTTTACCCAACGGTACAGCGCCAACAGCGGGCTGGTGCCGGACTTCATCAGCCACCTGGACACCTCGATCACCCCGGCGCGGCCCGATCTGGTGGAAGGCCCATACGACGGCAGCTATTCGTGGAACGCGGCCCGCTACCCGTGGCGCATCGGCCTGGATTACCTGATGTACGGTGACCCGCGTGCGCTGTACACCTTGACCACCTTCAACCGCTGGGCACGCGCCACCACCCACGATGAGCCGGGCAACTTCAACAGTGGCTACCGAATCGACGGCAGTGCGATCGAGGAAGCGCACAATGAGCCGGCCTTTGTGGCGGCACTCGGGGTCAGCGCAATGATCAACCCCGACAATCAGCTGTGGCTCAATAACCTTTGGGACAACCTGCAACGCCGGTCCATCCGTGACCATGACTATTACGGCAATACCCTCAAACTGCTGGGCATGGTGGTCATGTCCGGCCATTGGGAGCGGCCCCAACCGGCGCCCCTCAAAAAAACCGCACACGTGCCTGTCCATCCGTCATCCGGCTCTGCGGCACCGGGACCCGTGGCATCTTTGCCGCCCGCCTCGCACCTGATGCTGGCTCGCGGCTTCATGTTCAAGAAACTGCTGGGGCGTCGCGGCGTCAGCTGAGGCGTGCGCGTAAAGAGAGACGCGGAGCGTCCCTGGCGGCATTCCCACGCAGAGCGTGGGAACGATCAGCATAAAAAAACCCCGCCTGCATCGCTGCAGGCGGGGTTTTTCAGTATCGGGGTAAGACTGGCTTACATCATGCCGCCCATGCCGCCCATACCGCCCATGTCTGGCATACCGCCGCCAGCTGGAGCATCTTCTTTGATCTCGGCGATCATTGCTTCAGTGGTGATCATCAAGCTGGCAATCGACGAAGCCGCTTGCAGAGCCGAACGAGTCACTTTAGCCGGGTCCAGGATGCCCATTTCGATCATGTCGCCGTATTCGCCGGTAGCAGCGTTGTAACCGAAGTTACCCGAACCCTGCTTGACCTTGTCGACCACTACGCTTGGCTCGTCGCCGGAGTTGGCAACGATCTGGCGCAGAGGTGCTTCAACAGCACGACGCAGCAGAGCGATACCGACGTCTTGGTCAGCGTTGTCGCCTTTCAGCTCGGAGATAGCCTGCAGAGCGCGAACCAGTGCCACGCCACCGCCAGGTACCACGCCTTCTTCAACGGCTGCACGAGTAGCGTGCAGGGCGTCTTCAACGCGGGCTTTCTTCTCTTTCATTTCAACTTCGGAACCCGCGCCAACCTTGATCACTGCAACGCCGCCGGACAGCTTGGCCAGACGCTCTTGCAGTTTTTCACGGTCGTAGTCGGAAGTGGTATCAGCCACTTGAGCGCGGATCTGGGTAACACGTGCCTGGATGTCAGCTTCAACACCAGCACCGTCGATCACGGTGGTGTTTTCCTTGGTCACGGTGACGCGCTTGGCATTACCCAGGTGTTCCAGGGTAGCGCTTTCCAGGCTCAGGCCGATCTCTTCGGAGATAACGGTACCGCCAGTCAGGACAGCGATGTCCTGCAGCATGGCCTTGCGACGATCGCCGAAACCAGGTGCCTTGACAGCAACCACTTTCACGATACCGCGCATGTTGTTCACAACCAGAGTCGCCAGGGCTTCGCCTTCAACGTCTTCGGAAACGATCAGCAGTGGGCGGCCGGCCTTGGCAACAGCTTCCAGAACTGGCAGCAGTTCACGGATGTTGGAGATCTTCTTGTCAACCAGCAGGATCAGTGGGCCGTCGAGCTCGGCGGTCATGGTGTCTGGCTTGTTGACGAAGTACGGGGACAGGTAGCCACGGTCGAACTGCATGCCTTCAACAACCGACAGTTCGTTTTCCAGGCCCGAGCCTTCTTCAACGGTGATCACGCCTTCTTTACCGACTTTTTCCATGGCTTCGGCAATGATGTCGCCGATGGAGCTGTCGGAGTTGGCCGAGATGGTGCCGACCTGAGCGATTGCCTTGGTGTCAGCGCATGGCTTGGACAGGGACTTCAGCTCTTTGACAATGGCGATGGTCGCCTTGTCGATGCCGCGTTTCAGGTCCATCGGGTTCATGCCGGCAGCGACGGCTTTCAGGCCTTCGTTGACGATCGACTGAGCCAGGACGGTCGCGGTGGTGGTGCCGTCGCCTGCGTCATCGTTGGCACGGGAGGCAACGTCTTTGACCAGCTGCGCGCCCATGTTTTCGAAGCGATCTTTCAGCTCGATTTCTTTGGCGACGGAAACGCCGTCCTTGGTGATGGTCGGAGCGCCGAAGCTCTTCTCGATGATCACGTTACGGCCTTTAGGGCCCAGGGTCGCTTTTACTGCGTCAGCCAGGACGTTCACACCGGCGAGCATTTTCTTACGGGCGGAATCGCCGAATTTAACTTCTTTAGCAGCCATGATCGATATTCCTTAAATACTTTGTAGTAACGGGAAGATGAGCGGGGAAATCAGCCTTCCAGAACAGCGAGAATCTCGTTCTCAGCCATTACCAGCAGGTCTTCGCCGTCGATTTTCACAGTGTTGCTGCCGGAGTAAGGGCCGAAAACAACCTTGTCACCCACTTTCACAGCCAGCGCACGTACTTCACCGTTTTCCAGGGTCTTGCCTGGGCCAGCAGCGAGAATCACACCGTGGTTGGCTTTCTCAGCAGCCGAACCTGGCAGCACGATACCGCCAGCGGTTTTCTTTTCTTCTTCACTGCGACGGATGACGACGCGGTCATGCAGAGGACGAAGCTTGCTCATTGTCGATCTCTCCTAATTGTGTTTTTCATCGGCCGGTGTCAATTCCGGCTAGTTAAATTCCGGCGGTGCCGGTCGCGGTTCGCGGCGCGAAACGCGGAAGTCTGTCTGGTGTCGCCACCAGAAACCTTGCGGTGACCGTTACATAAGGGCGCATAAGCTTATTACAAGGGTACCGAGATGAAAATTTTTGTGTCGGGGGGCGTCTTCAAAAGCCGCACGGCACCCGCGGGTGCCGTGCCAGTGAGGAGATTACTTGGGGTCGCGGTGTTCGAACTCACCTTCGATCACGTCACCTTCGCGCCCCAGGGGCTGGCGCGGGGCCGGGCCACCACGGGGTTGCAGGTCATCGGCAAAGGCGCGCTGGCGAATGGCAGCCTCTTCGGCACGCTGGCGCATCTTGCCCGCCAGCACTTTGCGAGTGAATGGCAGCAACATCACCAGGCCAACCACATCGCTGATAAAGCCCGGCAGGATCAGCAGGCCACCGGCCAATGCCATCATCAGGCCTTCGAGCATGGTCTGGGCCGGCAGCTCGCCACGATTCAGGCTTTCGCGGGCACGCAGCGCCGTGGCCAGGCCGGCGACGCGCAGCACCAGTACGCCGAGCATCGAGCCGAGAATGATCAGCAGCAGCGCCGGGAAAAACCCGATTGCCCCGCTGACTTGTACGAATACGAACAGCTCAAGCACCGGAAACAACAAAAAGAGCAACAAAAAAGGGCGCATCAAATGGTTCCTCAACGCAAGAATGCCTTGCTACTTCACCTTAGATGACGTCGCCGTTTCGTGAATTCAAGCTTCAGCGGCTGCTTTTTTCGGCCAGACCTCGGCGTGAGCCAGGAAAACCAAGGCTTCGCGTACTTGTGTCGGCGTGTTGCAAGGCTCGGCAAAGGGCAGCCAGTAGAGGGCCTGGCCAATGCGCAAATGCATGCCTTCGCTGTCGATACCGGCCAGTTGCGCAGGCTCAGAGGTCGGCAGGCCGGCCAGTTCGACATAGTGGGCAATCGCCTTGGTGTGGTCGCTGTTCATGTGCTCGACCATGCTCAGCTCGGCCTTGCCGGCAAACGGATTGGCCAGGGTCAGTTGGTCGACCCAGTGGATCGCGCCGAACCCGCCGATATAACGATGGCGCACCGGCTTGAGCACCCAGAAGTCAAAATCATGGGCCTTGTGGTAGTTCGCCGAGTCCGGGAAATAGCGGTAATAACGCTCGGCGGCGGCTTCAATCGCAGCGCCGTCTTCGAGCTTTTCGGCCTCGGCGAGGTAGGTCAGGCGCCCTACCGCTTGCACGTCGTCGGCCTCACGCTCACCGACCAGCAACGAGCACTTGGGGTCTTTCTGCAGGTTATGGGTGTGCTGGGCGATACGGCTGATCAGGATCAGCGGCCGGCCCTCGGCGTCCAGACAATAAGGCACCACCGACCCAAACGGGAAACCGGGCATGGCCTTGGACAAGGTGGCGAGTGCCCCACGGTATTCCTTGAGCAGTAGTTCTCGGGCATTCTTGGCAACGTGCGCGCTCAACTTATGACTCCTTCGATAAATTTCGTCAAAAAACAAACTTGGATAGCCGCTTAATTCTGCCCACAGGACTTGCGAATGCATCTCAACGACAAAGTAATCATTATCACCGGCGGTTGCCAGGGTTTGGGCCGCTCCATGGCCGAGTATTTTGCCGCCAAAGGCGCCAACCTGGCGCTGGTGGACCTCAATCAGGAAAAACTCGACCAGGCGGTGGCCGCCTGCCAGGCCCATGGAGTGAAGGCCCGCGCCTATCTGTGCAACGTGGCGAATGAAGAGCAGGTGACCCACACCGTGGCACGGATCGCCGAAGACTTCGGTGCCATCAACGGCTTGATCAACAACGCCGGGATCTTGCGTGATGGCTTGCTGCTCAAGGTCAAGGACGGCGAGATGACCAAGATGAGCCTGGCCCAGTGGCAGGCGGTGATCGATGTCAACCTTACCGGGGTGTTCCTGTGCACCCGTGAGGTGGCGGCAAAAATGGTGGAGCTGAAGAACCAGGGCACCATTATCAATATCTCGTCGATCTCGCGGGCCGGCAATGTCGGGCAGACCAACTACTCCGCCGCCAAGGCCGGTGTAGCGGCCGCCACTGTGACCTGGGCCAAGGAGCTGGCGCGCTACGGCATCCGCGTGGCGGGCATCGCACCGGGGTTTATCGAGACCGAGATGACCCTGGGCATGAAGCCCGAGGCCTTGGAGAAGATGACCGCCGGCATTCCCCTCAAGCGCATGGGGCGGCCTGAGGAGATTGCCCATTCAGCGGCGTATATCTTCGAGAACGACTACTACACCGGGCGGATTCTGGAAATGGACGGCGGGTTACGCCTTTAATTACCAGGCGGCTCGTTACCAGGCGACGCCGAACCCTGCGGTGTAGCGGGTCTTGCTCAACGCGCTTTCCGAGTCGCCACTAATAATGTCGCGCTCGGCCTTGAGGTTGAGGGAGGCCCACTCGGTGACTTTGTAGCGCAAGCCCATTTCCGCATCCAGGGAGTACTCGGACGGCCCGGCCAGCGGCTTGCCCACTTCGCCATTGGTGAAGAATTCAACGGTCTTGCCCACCAGGTAGCGGTTGTAGTTCCACTTCATGGCCAGCGAATAGAAGTTGTCCTTGCCGCCGTCCTGGTATTCATAGTCGGTGCGGTTGACCAGCGAACCGAGGGAGAACGCGCCCAGTTCGTCATCCCAGAATTGGTAGCCCGGGCCGGTACCCACGGTGCGCTGGCGGGACAGGTCCTCGACCTTGTCGCGCTTGTAGGTCAAGCGGCCCTGCCAGAACCAGTGTTCGGTAATAAACCGGTCCAGGTCGTACTCCAGCGCCCAGTTGTCGGTGGTGGTCACGTCGTCCTGGAATTCGCGGTTGTACTCGCCCTCGGCGGTATGGCGCCACTGGCCATGGCGGGCAGTGGTCTTGAAGTCGATGTCGTAGTCGTTGGTGTCTTTTTCCGCGCGCTTGTAGTCCAGCGCCATATCGACATTGCCCTTCCACACCAGGTCCTCGATCACCGGCTTGGGCTTGATGATCTGCTGGATGCTCGCCAGCTCGACGGTCTTGGGCGCCTCGCCGTTGGCCAGGATGACCTTGCCATCGTCGGCCGGCTGCAGGGACTTGGCCTTCTCACCGCTGTAGGCATCCTGCTTGACCAGCAATTCCTGATCGCTCTCCAGGGTCTTGACCTGCTTCCAGTCCACCGGGATCGCGCCGGCATAGTCGGTCTGGATCAGCAGTTTGCCACCGTCGAAAACCTTGATCTTGCCGGTCAGGCGGTCACCGTTCTTCAACCAGACGGTGTCGGCGAGCAACGGGGTGGAGGCGCTGAAGACAGCGAGGCACAGCAGGGTTCTGGACAACATAAGCGGATATGGGGCTCGAGTTTGACGAAAAAACGGGCATTATCGGGGTGGATAACTTCTTAGCAAGGACTGACTCGGGTATTCGTATCGAGTTCCGCTCTCAGCCCCCCATTTTGCAGAAACTTCTTACAAATAGACGGATATTTTCATCGGATATGCCACCGTGAACGAACTGACCGACGCTCCGCAAAGCCCCGCTGAAATGCGCCGCACCGTGCTGTACCTGACCCTTGCCCAAGTGCCCGAAGGCTGCGTGATCAGCTACGGGGAGCTGGCACACCTCGCCGGTTTGGGTCGCGCCGCACGTTGGGTGGGTCGCACCCTGAGCCAACTGCCCGAGGACACCAAACTGCCTTGGCATCGCGTGCTGGGTGCCGGTGGTCGGATAAGTCTGCCGGTGGGCAGTGCCTCGGGTGACGAGCAACGTGCGCGTTTGCGCGGCGAAGGCGTCAGCATCCTGAACAATCGTGTTGATATTCAGCGTCATGGCTGGCGCCCGGTAGAGCACAGCGGTTAGAGTGCGCGCTTTATTTGCGTAATTCTGAGGCAGACTCCAGCCCATGCCCCGTAAAACCTGGCGCGCCGCGCTCGCCGCCTATGCCAGCCCCTCGACGTTAGTGCTGTTGCTGCTCGGCTTTGCTGCCGGCTTGCCTTACATGTTGGTGTTCTCGACGCTCTCGGTATGGTTGCGCGAGGCCGGCGTGGCCCGCGAAACCATCGGTTATGCGAGCCTGATCGGCCTGGCCTATGCCTTCAAGTGGGTCTGGTCGCCCCTGCTCGACCAATGGCGCCTGCCACTGCTCGGCAAGCTCGGACGCCGTCGCTCCTGGCTGGTACTGTCCCAGACGCTGGTGATCCTCGGATTGATCGGCATGGGTTTCTGTGATCCGCAAAAGCATCTGTCCTGGCTGATCGCCATTGCCGTGATCGTGGCCTTCGCTTCCGCCACGCAAGACATCGCCGTAGACGCCTACCGCCTGGAAATCGCCAGCGACAGCCAGCAGGCCGCGCTTGCCGCCAGCTATATGTCCGGTTATCGCGTGGCCGCGCTGCTTGCCACCGCAGGTGCGCTGTTTTTTGCCGAAGGCTTCGGTTCCACCGGGTTCAACTACAAGCATTCGGCATGGGCCGGTACGTACGTGCTGTTTGGTGCACTGATGGTGCCAGCGCTGCTGACCACGCTGTTCATGCGCGAACCCAATGTGCCGCTGCGTACCCAATTGCAGGCCGGGCGCTACAGCTTTGCTCACCAGCTGGTCTCGGTGTTCGTGTTGATCGTGCTGCTGGTGTCGGTGCCGGCGATGTTCACCCAGCTGTACAACACTGACTTCGCCAGCGTGCTGTTCCATGGGGTCAGCCTGCTGGACCTGCTGCTGGAAGATCGCGCGTTCCTGCGGGCCATCCTCTACATCATCCTGACCACGCTGTGCCTGTCGACCATGGGCCGCCGGGGCCTGGCGCCGGTGCTCACGCCGGTCAACGATTTTATCCTGCGCTACCGCTGGCAGGCCTTCCTGCTGTTGGGGCTGATTGCCACCTACCGCATGTCGGACACGGTAATGGGCGTAATGGCCAACGTGTTCTATATCGACCAGGGCTTTACCAAGGACCAGATCGCCGGTGTCAGCAAAGTCTTCGGCCTGATCATGACCTTGCTGGGCGCCGGCATGGGTGGCCTGTTGATCGTGCGCTTCGGGATTCTGCCGATCCTGTTCATCGGCGGCATTGCATCGGCCGGCACCAACCTGCTGTTCGTGATGCTCGCCGACATGGGCCCGGACCTGCAGATGCTGATTTTCACCATCTCCCTGGACAACTTCAGTTCCGGCATGGCGACCTCGGCGTTTGTCGCGTACCTGTCGAGCCTGACCAACCTGAAGTTCTCCGCCACCCAATACGCCCTGCTCAGCTCGATCATGCTGCTGCTGCCGCGCTTGATCGGCGGGTATTCGGGGGTGATGGTCGAGAAGTTCGGTTACCACAACTTCTTCATGATCACCTGCCTGCTGGGTGTGCCGACGCTGGTCCTGATCGCCTTGCACTGGTTTCAGGAAAGCCGGCGGATTCGCTTGAATCCTCCCGAGGAAAACGAATCACTGTAGGAGCTGGCTTGCCTGCGATTGCATCACCGCGGTGTAACTGACACACCGTGTTGCCTGCATCGCAGGCATGCCAGCTCCCACAGAAGCCCTGCTCCAGCAACCAGATGCCTGTACGTCGGCAGCAAGCGCCCGTACAATCCCAAGTCATTTCAAGTCCAAGCAACCGACAACGGCCTACCATGCGCACCAGTCAATATTTGCTCGCCACACAGAAAGAAACGCCTTCCGACGCGGTCGTGATCAGCCATCAGCTGATGCTGCGCGCCGGCATGATCCGCAAACTGGCCTCGGGCCTGTACACCTGGCTGCCCATGGGCTTGAAGGTGATGCGCAAGGTCGAAGCCATCGTTCGTGAAGAAATGAACGCTGCCGGCTCTCTGGAAGTGTTGATGCCGAGCACCCAACCGGCTGAGCTGTGGCAGGAATCCGGGCGCTGGGAAGAGTACGGCCCTGAATTGCTGCGCTTCAAGGATCGTCATGGCCGGGACTTCTGCGCCGGCCCGACCCACGAAGAAGTGATCACCGACCTGATGCGCAACGAGTTGAGCAGCTACAAGCAGCTGCCCCTCAACCTGTATCAGATCCAGACCAAGTTCCGTGACGAAATCCGCCCACGCTTCGGTTTGATGCGCGGCCGCGAATTCATCATGAAGGACGCCTATTCGTTCCACGCTGACCAGGCGTCCCTGCAGGTCACCTACGACCGCATGCACACCGCCTACTGCAATGTGTTCACGCGCCTGGGCCTGAAATTCCGTCCGGTTGAAGCGGACAACGGCTCCATCGGCGGTGCCGGCTCCCACGAGTTCCACGTGCTGGCCGAGTCCGGTGAAGACGACATCGTGTTCAGCAACGGTTCCGACTACGCGGCAAACATCGAGAAAGCCGAAGCCGTGCCACGGGAAACTTCCCGCCCTGCACCAAGCGAAGAGCTGCGCCTGGTGGACACGCCCGAGACCAAGACCATCGCGGCCCTGGTGGAAAAATTCAATCTGCCGATTGAAAAGACCATCAAGACCCTGATCGTGCGCGCCGAGGAAGAAGGCAAGCTGATCGCCCTGGTAATCCGTGGCGACCACGAGCTCAACGAAATCAAGGCCGCCCAGCAGCCAGGCGTTGCCAGCCCGCTGGTCATGGCCACCGACGCCGAACTGCGTGACGCCATTGGTGCCGGTGCCGGTTCCCTGGGCCCGCTGAACCTGCCATTGCCGATCATCATCGACCGTTCGGTCGAGCTGATGAGCGACTTCGGCATCGGTGCCAACATCGATGACAAGCACTACTTTGGCGTGAACTGGGAACGTGACCTGCCGGTTCCGACCGTGGCCGACCTGCGCAACGTGGTGGCCGGCGACCCAAGCCCGGACGGCAAGGGCACCCTGGAAATCAAGCGCGGCATCGAAGTCGGGCACATCTTCCAGCTGGGCAACAAGTACAGCAAGGCGATGAAGTGCGAAGTGCTGGGCGAGAACGGCAAGCCGATCACCCTGGAAATGGGCTGCTACGGCATTGGCGTATCCCGCGTGGTTGCGGCTGCCATCGAGCAGAACAACGACGAGAAAGGCATCATCTGGAGCGACGCCCTGGCGCCATTCCAGGTTGCCCTGGTACCGCTGCGCTACGAAACCGAGCAAGTACGCGAAGCCACCGACAAACTGTATGCCGAACTCACGGCTGCCGGTTTTGAAGTGCTGCTGGATGATCGGGACAAGAAAACCAGCCCGGGCATCAAGTTCGCCGATATGGAACTGATTGGCATCCCGCACCGGATCGTGGTCAGTGACCGCGGCCTGGCCGATGGCAATCTGGAATACAAGAGCCGGACCGAAGCCGAGGCCCAACCGTTGCCGGTGGCTGACGTGCTGTCTTTCCTTCAGGCGCGTATTCGTCGCTGAAAACCAGATCAAGAGTCGTCATGTTCAAGCGAAACACCATAGCCCTGGGGGGCGCCACGTTATGTGGCGCCCTGCTGGTCAGCGGCTGCGCCAACCAAATGTCGCAACGCAGCGAGCACGAGGAACGCATCGAGCGCAAATTGCTCGATCACAGCCTGCAGATCGACGTGGGCGAGCCGAAGGTGCTGGAGCTGCCGCAACGCCGGGTGCGCATTCACGAGCAAAAGACCTTTGAGGTCACCGAGTTCGAAGTTACCCGTCGCTACGACCGCTACACGCCCTACCAGCCCTGGCGCAAACTCTATGAGATGCCCCTGGGCGCGGTCGCGCTGGTGGCGGGCGTCGGCGCCAACGTGGCGAATGTGTTTGCCCTGGGCAACCTGCCTGCCAGCATGACCCGGGATTGGCTCAGCTATGGCGTGGACGGGCTCAACCCGTTCATGAACGTGCAATCCAACGGCCGTGCGCAACAGAACCTGGCGGGTATCGATGAAGTCCAGCGCGACAAGCGCGTGGAGTATTCGAGCCTGCCCTGGAGCGAGCGCCCGGTACAGGTGACTGCCGGCAAGCAAACCCATGAGCTGACCACCGACCGCGATGGCGTGCTGCGCCTGAACCTGTTGGACAGCCCGTTTGCCGAGCAGGACCTGAACCGCATCAGCACCCTGAAGATCAGTGTTGAAGATGCCCAGGATGACGTGCACTCGGACTCATCCCTGGCCATCAGCGGCACCCTGCGGGGCAAATTGCTCGAAGCTCACGGTTTGATCTATGACGACCTGGAAGACGACGAGGTCAACGAGTGGGTGCACCGGGTCAAGCGCCTGTCGGAGCTGGGCCTGGAAGAAGAAGCCAGCGAGCTGGAACAGAGCCTGATCGAACTGACCCGCAATGATCCGGAGTTGCAGCAGGAATTCCTGCAGGCCTTGACCAAGGATGCCGGACGCCTGGTGGCGGATCCCGGAGCACGCTGAAGCCTTTAAATGTGGGAGCGGGCTTGCTCGCGAATGCGGCGTGTCAGCCAGCACATGCGTCAACTGACACACAGCATTCGCGAGCAAGCCCGCTCCCACATTTGGTTTTCGGTTCCTACCAGGGGAATTGGAGCTGCTCGTTGCCGTTGCTCAAATCCAGCAAACGCACGCCTATTCCCAGCAATCGCACCGGCTTGTCGCCGCGATTGAACGCCTGGGTCAGCAACTGCCGGTAACTCTCCAGGTCCCGCCCTGCCCCCGCCTGCTCCAGGGTCGTCTGGGTAAAGTCGTGAAACTTCACTTTGACGAACGGCTTGCCCGCCCGATAACTGCTGTCGATGCGCGCCATGCGCCCGGCCAGGGTGTCCATCAGCTCCGGCAGTTTTTCCAGGCAACTGGGCAAGTCCGGCAGGTCGACATCGTAGGTATTTTCCACGCTGATGGATTGCCGGCGGCTGTCGTTCTGCACCACACGGTCATCAATCCCACGCGCCAGGCTCCAAAGCCGCTCGCCAAAACTGCCGAACTCTCGCACCAGCGCCAACTTGTTCCACTCCCGCAGTTGCAGGCAGTCCTCGATCCCCAGCCGCGCCAGCTTGTCGGCCGTCACCTTGCCCACGCCGTGGAGCTTTTTCACAGGCAGCGCCGAGACAAAGTCTTCCACCTGGTCGGGGGTGATCACAAACAGTCCGTTGGGCTTTTTCCAGTCGCTGGCGATCTTGGCGAGAAACTTGTTCGGCGCCACGCCCGCGGAAACGGTGATGTGCAACTGGTTGGAGACCCGCCGGCGAATGTCCTGGGCAATGCGCGTGGCACTGCCGCCGAAATGCGGGCTGTCGGAGACGTCCAGGTAGGCTTCGTCCAGGGACAACGGTTCGATCAGGTCGGTGTAGTCGCGAAAGATCGTCTGGATTTCCTTTGATGCTTCTTTATAAGCATCCATGCGCGGCTTGACGATGGTCAGGTCCGGGCACAGCTTCAGGGCATGGCGGGACGACATGGCCGAACGCACACCATAGGCCCGTGCTTCATAGTTGCAGGTGGCGATCACCCCGCGACGGTCTGCCGAGCCACCGACAGCCAGGGGCTTTTGCGCCAGGGTCGGGTCGTCGCGCATCTCGATGGCGGCGTAGAAGCAATCACAGTCGACGTGGATGATTTTGCGCTGCGTCATATATAAGGCAGTGGTTCTGGGCAGAAAACGGATAGGCCGGCAGTATCTCACTCACACCTGTATATAGCACCAGTAGTTTGAATCTTCCGCTTAAGCGGTAGGAAAATTCGCAGGTGAATTCATTTTCTCAATCGAAACACACCCCCCAATAGAGCTGAAAGCCTCGGCCAGACTGGCCCCGCGACCTATCAAGGGGCCACCTTGGAGAGCTAACCGATTGAACCACAAGCGCTTTTCTTTGAATCAGCGGTTGACACACTCGCGTTCCTCTGTAGAATGCCGACACACAGACGCGGGATGGAGCAGTCTGGTAGCTCGTCGGGCTCATAACCCGAAGGTCGTCGGTTCAAATCCGGCTCCCGCAACCAAACATCAAAAAAGGCTACTCGAAAGAGTGGCCTTTTTTGTGCCTGTCTGTTTTAGCCCTCGTTTCGATTGTCTGACAAAAAACCTTTCCCAATCGCGCACTTACCGCACCCGCGTGACAATCCGACGCTAAATTGCACTTATTTGACCCATCGTTCGATTAACGGTTGACACCCCGCCGTTGCTCTGTAGAATGCCGCCACACAGACGCGGGATGGAGCAGTCTGGTAGCTCGTCGGGCTCATAACCCGAAGGTCGTCGGTTCAAATCCGGCTCCCGCAACCAAACATCAAAAAAGGCTGCTCGAAAGAGTGGCCTTTTTTGTATCTGACGAAAAAGTCCTTTTGAAACAATGGCATGGCATCTTTCATGAAACCGTACACGGTTTGTAGAGTCCATCTCATTGCAAGCTATGCTAAGTCTTCAAGCACTGTCCTTCTACGACCAATGGGCGCTGTCGCCGCACTTCGCGATACGCGTTAATATTTGTAATTATTTTGTCCATAGGGATTGGTAACTTGGCTGGATACCTCCATCCTGTCGCGCACAATCCACGAGGTGATTGATGCGCGCCAACTCGTCTGAACCACAAGACTCTGTCACAGCGACACAACCGATCACTCCCACCCGTTTGCGCTGGCTGGATCTGTTGAGCAAATACCGCCAACCCATCGGGCTGGCCGTCACCTTGTTGCTGTTCGCAATCGCCCTTATCGCCTGTCGCCACCTGTTGCTTGAACTGGATCTGTACGCGCTCCACGATTCAATCCTTGAAGTACCCAAGCCTGCACTGCTGGGTGCGTTCGGTGCTGCTGTCGCCGGCTTTATCATTTTGTTGGGCTATGAATTTTCCGGTGCCCGTTATGCCGGCGTGAAGCTGCCTGCCAAGACTCTGGCCTACGGCGGCTTTACCGCATTCGCCATCGGTAACGCGATTGGTCTGTCGATGCTCTCGGGCGGCTCGGTACGCTACCGTTTATATGCACGGTATGGCATCGGCGCTTCGGAAGTGGCGCGCATGACCGTGTTTGCCAGCCTGGCCCTGGGTTGCGCCCTGCCGCCGCTCGCTGCGCTGGCCACCCTGAGCAACCTGCCTGCCGCGTCCAATGCCCTGCATCTACCCGCAAGCCTGCTCGGCGGTATCGCCGGCGCTGTGTTGCTGTTAACAGCCGCACTGTGCATCGGCATCTACCGCCGCCGCCTGCCGGAACAACCGTATCCGGACAACCTGCTGGTCAAGGCTGGGCGTCGCACCTTGCGCCTGCCGGGCCGTCGCCTGACCTTCCTGCAACTGATCATCACTGCCCTCGACGTGGCTGCGGCCGCTACCGTGCTGTATATGCTGCTGCCGGAAGCGCCGCCCTTTGGCCCGTTCCTGCTGGTGTACCTGCTGGCCCTGGCCGCCGGTGTGCTCAGCCATGTACCCGGTGGCGTCGGGGTGTTCGAAGCAATCCTGCTGGCTGCCTTCGCCGACAAGCTCGGTGCCGCGCCACTGGCGGCCGCACTGCTGCTGTACCGGATGATCTATGTGGTGCTGCCGCTGTTGATCGCTTGTGTGTTCCTGCTGGTCAATGAAGCCCAGCGCCTGTTCCATACGCAACAAAGCCTGCGCGCGGCCTCGGGCCTTGCTGCACCGATCCTGGCCGTACTGGTTTTTTTGTCAGGCGTGGTCCTGCTGTTTTCCGGCGCAACCCCGGAAATCGACTCACGCCTGGAAAACATCGGCTTCCTGATTCCTCATCGCCTGATTGACGCGTCGCACTTTGGTGCCAGCCTGATCGGCGTGCTCTGCCTTCTGTTGGCCCAGGGCCTGCGTCGACGGTTGTCCGCGGCGTGGATGCTGACCATGGTGCTGCTGCTGACCGGCGCCCTGCTCTCCCTGCTCAAGGGTTTCGACTGGGAAGAAGCCAGCCTGATGACCATGACGGCAGTGCTGCTGGCGATCTTCCGGCGCTCGTTCTACCGCGCCAGCCGCCTGACCGAACTGCCGTTCTCGCCGCTGTACCTGGTGGCCAGCGTGTGCGTACTCGGTGCGTCGATCTGGCTGCTGTTGTTCGCCTACCAGGACGTGCCCTACAGCCATCAGTTGTGGTGGCAGTTCACCCTCGACGCCAACGCCCCGCGGGGCCTGCGTTCGCTGCTGGGCGCGGCCGTGGTGCTGGTGGTGGTGTCGCTGACCTGGCTGCTGCGTACCGCGCGCCCGATCATCCACTTGCCGACACCGGATGAACTGGAGCGCGCCACCAAGATCCTGATGAACTCTGCACAACCCGACGGCGGCCTGGCGCTGACCGGCGACAAGGCCCTGCTGTTTCATCCCAACGACGAAGCGTTCCTGATGTACGCTCGTCGCGGTCGCAGCCTGGTGGCCTTGTACGATCCGATTGGCCCGACCCTGCAACGGGCCGAGATGATCTGGCAGTTCCGCGACCTGTGCGACATTCACCACGCCCGCCCGGTGTTCTACCAGGTGCGCGCGGAGAACCTGCCGTACTACATGGACATCGGCCTCACCGCGATCAAACTGGGTGAAGAAGCCCGGGTCGACCTCAAACGCTTTGACCTGGAAGCCAAGGGCAAAGAGATGAAGGACCTGCGCTACACCTGGAACCGCGGGACCCGTGATGGCTTGTCCCTGGAGATTCACGAACCCGGCCAGGCCCCGATGGAGGAGTTGAAAGTCATCTCCGACGCATGGCTGACCGGCAAGAACGTGCGGGAAAAAGGCTTTTCCCTTGGACGATTCAGCGACGATTACCTCAAGCACTTTCGTATTGCGATCATTCGCTTCGAAGGGCGCCCGGTAGCGTTTGCGAACCTGCTTGAGACCTACAGCCACGACCTGGCCAGTCTCGACCTGATGCGTGCGCACCCGGACGCGCCGAAACTGACCATGGAATTCATGATGGTCGGCCTGATTCAACATTATAAGAACCATGGCTACGCCCGCTTCAGCCTCGGCATGGTGCCGTTGTCGGGCCTGCAACCACGACGTGGCGCCCCGCTGACCCAACGCCTGGGCTCGATGGTGTTCCGCCGTGGCGAGCAACTGTATAACTTCCAAGGCTTGCGCCGCTTCAAAGACAAGTTCCAGCCTGACTGGGAACCCCGTTATATGGCCGTGCCCGCAGGACTTGATCCGCTGGTGGCACTGGCCGACACCGCCGCCCTGATTGCGGGCGGCTTGACTGGATTGGTGAAACGCTGATGATTCGACGCTCCTGGCGGTATGTATTGGCATTTTTGGTGGTACTGGCACTGATCCTCGGTGGCGGCTACTGGTACTGGAACCGCCCTGCACCGCAACCGACCCTGGAACAACTGCCACAGGCCGATGGCACGGTCCTGACCCGCGTTACCCCGGGTACCGCGCCCAACGCCCGCGTGGCCGTGGCCGTGCTGGCCGACGAAACCCTGACCGACAGCCAACTGATCGCCCTGAGCCAGGGCGGCGCAGCGCAGATCGTCCAGGTGATCCTGCCCAAGGACGACTGCAAGCTGCAGGAACAAGCCCTGCAAACCGCCCTCGGCCAGCTTGCCGGCCCAGCGACCCTGGTCAGCGGCATCGGCCCTGGCGCAGCCCTGGCCTGGCGCTGGCTGGCCGCGCAGAACGACGACAAGGCCAATGCCATCTCCGTCGGCTTCGCGCTGGCGCAGCCAGGCTGCAACGACCCGCTGCCGAAGACTTCGGCCCACGGTAGCTGGCTGGTGGCCTGGAACGATAACCCTGACGACGATGCTGCCAGCTTCGTACGCGATACACCGCGTGCTACCACCAGCATCAGCGACTACGACGTTCACTACCCGCAAGTGCTGAACAACGAGCTGCGCAAGCAACTGGTGGGCTCGGACAACGGCGGCCTGGCAATTCCGGTGGTCGAAGTGCCGGCTGGCCAGGCCAAGGACACCGTCACCCTGTTCCTCTCCGGTGACGGCGGCTGGCGTGACCTGGACCGCGACGTGGCCGGTGAAATGGCCAAGATCGGCTACCCGGTGGTGGGCATCGACACCCTGCGCTACTACTGGCAGCACAAGACTCCGGAACAAAGCGCCAAGGACCTCGCCGAGCTGATGCAGCACTACCGGCAGAAATGGGGCACCAAGCGCTTCGTGCTGACCGGCTACTCGTTCGGCGCCGATGTGCTGCCGGCCATCTACAACCGCCTGCCGGAAAACGAGCAACAGCGTGTAGACGCGATCATCCTGCTGGCCTTCGCCCGCACCGGCAGCTTCGAGATCGAAGTGGAAGGCTGGCTGGGCAACGCCGGCAAGGAAGCTGCGACCGGCCCGGAAATGGCCAAGCTGCCGGCCGACAAGGTGGTGTGCATCTACGGTGCCGAAGAAGTCGACGAGAGTGGCTGCACCGACAAGACCGCTGTCGGCGAAGCCGTGAAGCTGCCTGGCGGCCATCACTTCGACGAGAACTACCCGGCGCTGGCCAAGCGTCTGGTAGACATCATCGAGAAGCGCCAGGGCAAGACCCCGGCCGAATAAGCGCCCACAAAAAAGCCCCCGCTGCCGCAAGGCACCGGGGGCTTTTTGTTGGGCTTACATTTCTACTTGAGTGCCGAGCTCGATCACCCGGTTAACCGGCAACTTGAAGAAGCGCAGGTTGCCGTTGGCGTTCTTCAGCATGAACGCGAACAACCCTTCGCGCCAACGCGCCATGCCCTTGATGCGGGACGCGATCACGGTTTCGCGGCTGAGGAAGTAGGTGGTGCGCATCGGGCTGAAGTCCAGGTCATCCAGATGGCACAGCTTCAGCGCTTCGGGCACGTCCGGTTCATCGGTAAAGCCGAAATGCAGGATCACCCGGAAGAAGCCTTCGCCGTAGGCATCCACCTCGAAGCGGCGTGCGACCGGCACCCGTGGAATGTCTTCATAGACCACCGTCAACAGCACCACCTGCTCGTGCAGTACCTGGTTATGCAGCAGGTTGTGCAACAGCGCATGAGGCACGGCGTCTGGCCGCGCCGTCAGGAACACCGCGGTGCCCTGCACGCGATGAGGCGGTTGTACGCGGATACTGCTGATAAAGATCGGCAACGGCAGGCCGCCCTCGTCGAGACGGTCCACCAGCAATTGCTTGCCGCGCTTCCACGTGGTCATGAGTACGAACAGCACAATCCCCGCGAGTACCGGGAAAGCACCGCCCTGGACGATCTTCGGCACGTTGGCCGCGAAGTACAGGCCGTCCACCAGCAGGCAGCAGACCAATACCGGCACCGCCAATATCGGTGGCCATTTCCACAGCAGCAGCATCACTGCCGACACCAGGATAGTGGTCATCAGCATCGTGCCGGTCACCGCCACGCCGTAGGCCGATGCCAGTGCGTTGGAGGACTCAAAGCCCAGCACCAACAGGATCACACCGACCATCAGCGACCAGTTCACCGCACCGATGTAGATCTGGCCCTGCTCGGCACTGGAGGTGTGCTGGATATGCATGCGCGGGATATAACCGAGCTGGATGGCCTGGCGCGTCAGGGAGAACGCACCGGAGATGACGGCCTGGGACGCGATCACTGTGGCCAGCGTGGACAACACCACCAGCGGGATCAGGGCCCAACTCGGCGCCAGCAGGTAGAACGGGTTTCGCGCGGCCTCAGGATCGCCGAGCAACAAGGCACCCTGGCCGAAATAATTCAGCACCAGCGCCGGCAACACCAGCATGAACCAGGCGCGGGCAATGGGTTTGCGGCCGAAGTGGCCCATGTCGGCGTACAGCGCCTCGGCACCGGTCAACGCCAGCACTACGGCACCGAGGATGGCCACGCCAATGCCCGGGTGAGCCTCGAAGAAACGCACGCCCCACATCGGGTTCATGGCGTTGAGTACTTCCGGATGCTGGGTGATGCCGTAGGCGCCGAGGCCGCCCAGCACCAGGAACCAGGTCACCATCACCGGCCCGAACAACTTGCCGATGCGGTCGGTACCGTGTTTCTGAATCAGGAACAGGGCCACCAGCACAATCAGGGCGATCGGCACCACCCATTTTTCGAGGCCATCGAAGGCCAGTTCCAGACCTTCCACCGCCGATAACACGGAAATCGCCGGGGTGATCATGCTGTCGCCGTAGAACAGCGCCGCGCCGCACAAGCCACAGACCACCAGGAAACTGCGCAGCCGCTTGCGCTCACCCGCTGCTCGTCGCGCCAACGCGGTCAAGGCCATGATGCCGCCTTCGCCCTGGTTATCGGCGCGCAACACGAACAGCATGTACTTGATCGAGACCACCCAGATCAGCGACCAAAAGATCAGCGCCAGGATCCCCAGCACACCGTCATGGTTGACCTGAACCCCATAACCACCGGTAAACACCTCTTTAAGGGTGTAGAGCGGGCTGGTGCCGATATCGCCGTAAACCACCCCCACTGCCGCCACCAGCATGCCGATCGGCTTTGCGTTGGACTGCTCGGCACCTGCTGCCTGACTACTTGCCTGACCCATCAACCACTCCTGCCCTTTGACCTGCGGTCTTTTATAAACAGCGCGCCTGCTGCGGGCGCCTATGCTGTCCACAGCATGCGCTGTTTTACTTCTCGTTACAGACGATTTATTGACCGAGGAAATTCACTCAGGTGCAACGGCGCGAAGCATAGCGCAGCACTCGTCGTATTTCCCTGCATAAAGCTGGTCAAGAGCGATTCCCGTCGCTAGAATTGCGCACTTTTTGATCAGAGGCACACCAAGTGCCCATCCGCCACCTTTCGTGCACGACGGGCGGCGTCATTCAATACCGAGGTTAGACATGTCCACCACCATCGCAAAAGCCAACCCCAAGGTCGGCTTTGTATCCCTGGGTTGCCCAAAGGCTCTGGTCGACTCCGAACGCATCCTTACGCAACTGCGCATGGAAGGCTATGACGTCGTGTCCACCTACCAGGACGCGGACGTGGTGGTGGTCAACACCTGTGGCTTCATCGACTCGGCCAAGGCCGAGTCCCTGGAAGTGATCGGCGAAGCCATCAAGGAAAACGGCAAGGTGATCGTCACCGGCTGCATGGGCGTGGAAGAAGGCGCCATCCGCAACGTGCACCCAAGCGTGCTGGCCGTGACCGGCCCGCAGCAGTACGAGCAAGTGGTCAACGCCGTGCACGACGTAGTGCCGCCGCGCCAGGACCACAACCCGCTGATCGACCTGGTGCCGCCGCAGGGCATCAAGCTGACGCCGCGCCACTACGCCTACCTGAAGATTTCCGAAGGCTGCAACCACAGCTGCAGCTTCTGCATCATCCCGTCGATGCGCGGCAAACTGGTGAGCCGCCCGGTAGGCGACGTGCTGGACGAGGCCCAGCGCCTGGTCAAATCCGGCGTGAAAGAGCTGCTGGTGATCTCCCAGGACACCAGCGCCTACGGCGTCGACGTCAAATACCGCACTGGCTTCTGGAACGGCGCGCCGGTGAAAACCCGCATGACCGAACTCTGCGAAGCCCTGAGCAGCCTCGGCGTATGGGTGCGCCTGCACTACGTTTACCCGTACCCGCACGTTGACGAGTTGATCCCGCTGATGGCCGCCGGCAAGATCCTGCCGTACCTGGACATCCCGTTCCAGCACGCCAGCCCGAAAATCCTCAAGGCCATGAAACGCCCGGCCTTCGAAGACAAGACCCTGGCGCGCATCAAGAACTGGCGCGAGATCTGCCCGGACCTGATCATCCGCTCCACCTTCATCGTCGGCTTCCCCGGCGAAACCGAAGAAGACTTCCAGTACCTGCTGGACTGGCTGACCGAGGCCCAGCTGGACCGCGTCGGCTGCTTCCAGTACTCGCCGGTGGAAGGTGCTCCGGCCAACCTGCTGGACGCTGCCATCGTGCCGGACGACGTCAAGCAGGACCGTTGGGAGCGCTTCATGGCGCACCAGCAGGCCATCAGCTCGGCGCGCCTGCAACTGCGCATCGGCCGTGAGATCGAAGTACTGATCGACGAAGTCGACGAGCAAGGCGCTGTAGGCCGCTGCTTCTTCGATGCACCGGAAATCGACGGTAACGTGTTCATCGACGATGCCAGCGGCCTGAAGCCGGGCGACAAGGTCTGGTGCACCGTGACCGACGCCGACGAGTACGACCTGTGGGCTGAAAAACGCGCATAAGGTGTAAAGAATTGAAAAAGCCCTGCCTCTGGACAAGATGCGGGGCTTTTTTAGGTCTATCGTTTTGCCCATCGGCGCCAATCATCGGCAAGGGGCAGCGGGCATGCGTCAGCATTCGGTTATCCATACACCCAAATCCAGCGACTATCAGGAACTGACCCGCATCTGGGAGGCTTCGGTGCGGGCCACCCATGACTTCCTGCCGGACAGTTACATCGAGTTGCTGAAAAACCTGGTGCTGACCCGCTACCTCGACGCGGTGATGCTGATCTGCACCAAGGACTCGCGCCAGCGCATCACCGGGTTTGCCGGGGTGGCCGCGGGCAAGGTCGAGATGCTGTTTATCGACCCCGAGCACCGTGGCCAGGGCCTGGGCCGGCAATTGCTGCGCTATACCATCGAGTCGATGAATGCCGATCAACTGGACGTCAACGAACAGAACCCGCAGGCCCTGGGCTTTTACTTCAAGCAGGGCTTTGAGGTGATCGGACGCACGGACCATGACGGCATGGGCCAGCCTTATCCGTTGCTGCACATGCGTTTGCGCCAGGCCCAGCCACAGGCGCGTCGCGGCTAAATGAAATGGAGCCGGGATTAACCGGCGCCACACAGGTACAATAGCCGCCCCCTTTTGTTTCGGCCCTTGTCATGACTGAACCCCTACGCCTCTCCAAACGCCTCATCGAACTGGTCGGTTGCTCCCGTCGGGAGGCTGAGCTGTTCATCGAAGGCGGCTGGGTCACGGTGGACGGCGAAGTGATCGACGAGCCGCAGTTCAAGGTCACCACCCAGAAGGTCGAGCTTGACCCTGAGGCCAAGGCCACAGCGCCGGAGCCGGTGACCATCCTGTTCCACGCCCCCGCCGGCGTGGATGCCGAGACAGCCATGGCGTCGATCAACGCCGAGACCCTGTCGGAAGAACACCGCTTCAGCAAGCGCCCGCTCAAGGGCCACTTCCTGCGCCTGACCGCCAGCAGTGACCTGCAAGCCAAGGCCAGCGGCCTGCTGGTGTTCACCCAGGACTGGAAGATTTTGCGCAAGCTGACCGCTGACGCGAACAAGATCGAACAGGAATACGTGGTGGAGGTGTCCGGCGACATGGTCGCCCACGGCCTGAACCGCCTCAACCATGGCCTGACCTACAAAGGTAAGGAATTGCCGGCGGTGAAAGCCAGCTGGCAGAACGAGAACCGCCTGCGCTTTGCGCTGAAAAACCCGCAACCGGGTGTGATTGCCTTGTTCTGCGAAGCCGTCGGCCTGAAAGTCGTCGCCATTCGACGCATCCGCATTGGCGGAGTCTCCATCGGCAAAGTGCCGGTAGGCCAATGGCGCTATCTGTCCGGCAAAGAAAAGTTCTAAGACTTTTTTCGCCGCCGAATCTCTCGATACCGCCTGCCTGGGCGGTGTCCACAGTTGAATGACCAGGATTGCCCACCATGATTCACAATGACGTACTGCGCAGCGTGCGCTACATGCTCGACATCAGCGACAACAAGATGGTCGAGATCATCAAGCTCGGCGGCATGGAAGTCACCAAGGACGACCTGCTGACCTACCTCAAGAAAGACGAGGAAGAAGGCTTCGTGTTCTGCCCGGACGAAGTCATGGCGCATTTCCTCGATGGCCTGGTGATCTTCAAGCGCGGCAAGGACGAGAGCCGTCCACCGCAGCCGATCGAACTGCCGGTGACCAACAACATCGTCCTGAAGAAACTGCGCGTGGCCTTCGAACTGAAGGAAGACGACATGCACGCAATCCTCAAGGCCTCCGAGTTCCCGGTGTCCAAGCCTGAGCTGAGCGCACTGTTCCGCAAGTTCGGCCACACCAACTACCGCACCTGTGGTGACCAGCTGTTGCGCAACTTCCTCAAGGGCTTGACCCTGCGCGTTCGCGCCTAAACCCGTGAACTACAGCGTCTCGCCCATCGGCTTTGTCCGCTCCTGCTTCAAGGAGAAGTTCGCCATCCCGCGCCAGCCACAACTGGCGCCTGCCGCCCGGGGCGTGCTGGAGTTGGTGGCGCCATTCGACCAGGGTGAGGCGGTGCAGGGTTTGGAACAGGTCAGCCATGTGTGGCTGCTGTTCCTGTTCCACCAGGCGCTGGAAGACAAGCCCCGCCTGAAAGTGCGCCCGCCTCGCCTGGGTGGCAACACGTCCATGGGCGTGTTCGCCACCCGCGCGACGCACAGGCCCAACGGCATCGGCCAGTCAGTGGTCAAGCTGGACAAGGTGGAAGATGGGCGCCTGTGGATATCCGGGATCGACCTGCTGGATGGCACACCGATTCTCGACATCAAGCCGTACGTGCCGTACGCAGACATAGTTGACACTGCGACCAACAGCATCGCCAGCGCTGCGCCACCGCTGATTCCCGTGCAGTGGCTGAAGACTGCGCTGCAACAGGCAGAAGGCCACGCTCAGCGCCTTGGCGAGCCATTGGTGGCGTTGATCGAGCAGTGCCTGGCGCAGGATCCACGGCCGGCGTACCAGACGCCGGGGCCGGAGCGGGAATACGGGGCGCAGTTCTGGGATGTTGATGTGCGCTGGCACTATCCCGAAGCCGGGATGATTTGTGTGCTGGAAGTCGTGTCGGCCGGGTAAACCGGAAACAAATGTGGGAGCGGGCTTGCTCGCGAAAGCGGTGGATCAGTCAATACATCTGGTGACTGTTACACCGCTTTCGCGAGCAAGCCCGCTCCCACATTTTTTTGCGTCGCGCTTATTTCTCGACGAACGCACGCTCGATCAGGTAGTCGCCCGGCTCACGCATACGCGGGGAAACCTTCAAACCGAAGCTGTTGAGCACTTCGCTGGTTTCATCCAGCATGCTTGGGCTGCCGCACAGCATGGCGCGGTCGTCTTCAGGATTGATCGGCGGCAGCCCGATATCGCTGAACAGCTTGCCGCTGCGCATCAGGTCGGTCAGGCGGCCCTCGTTTTCGAACGGCTCGCGGGTCACGGTCGGGTAGTAGATCAACTTGTCACGCAGGGCCTCGCCGAAGAACTCGTTCTGCGGCAGGTGCTCGGTGATGAATTCACGGTAGGCGACTTCGTTGACGTAACGCACGCCGTGGCACAGGATCACTTTTTCGAAACGCTCGTAGGTTTCCGGGTCCTGGATCACGCTCATGAACGGCGCCAGGCCAGTGCCGGTGCTGAGCAGGTACAGGTGTTTGCCCGGCTTCAAATCGTCAAGCACCAGGGTGCCCGTCGGTTTTTTGCTGATGATGATCTCGTCGCCTTCCTTCAAGTGCTGCAATTGGGAAGTCAGCGGGCCATCAGGCACCTTGATGCTGAAGAACTCCAGATGCTCTTCCCAGTTCGGGCTGGCAATCGAGTAAGCGCGCATGAGCGGGCGGCCGTTGGGCTGTTGCAGGCCGATCATCACGAACTGACCGTTCTCGAAGCGCAGGCCCGGATCGCGGGTGCACTTGAAGCTGAACAGAGTGTCGTTCCAGTGATGAACACTGAGGACACGCTCGTGGTTCATGTTGCTCATGTACGGGGGACTCCTGGAAATGGGTCTGCGCCAAATGATGGATGCGCAATTGCACAGCATTCTAATGGCGGCGACAATATCTGTTAACTGGATTATTAAGATAAGGGTTATCGGTTATATCGATATGCGATTTACTCTACGTCAACTGCAAGTCTTCGTCGCCGTCGCCCAGCAGGAAAGCGTCTCGCGCGCTGCTGGCCTTCTGGCCTTATCTCAATCCGCCGCCAGCACGTCGATTACCGAGCTGGAGCGTCAATCCAGCTGCCAGTTGTTCGACCGCGCGGGCAAACGCCTGAGCCTCAACGCCCTCGGTCACCAGCTATTGCCCCAGGCGGTGGCACTGCTGGACCAGGCCAAGGAGATTGAGGACCTGCTCAACGGCAAGTCGGGCTTCGGCTCCCTGGCGGTCGGGGCCACGCTGACCATCGGCAACTACCTGGCCACGCTGCTGATCGGCAGCTTCATGCAGCAGCATCCCGAGAGCCAGGTGAAGCTGCATGTGCAGAACACTGCGCATATCGTGCATCAGGTGGCGCACTACGAAATTGATCTGGGTCTAATCGAAGGCGACTGCAGCCACCCGGACATCGAGGTGCAAACCTGGGTGGAAGATGAACTGGTGGTGTTCTGCGCACCCCAGCATCACTTGGCCAAGCGCGGCCAGGCGACCATGGAAGAGCTGACCCATGAAGCCTGGATCCTGCGGGAACAAGGCTCTGGAACACGCCTGACCTTTGACCAGGCCATGCGGCATCACCGCAGCGCGCTGAATATCCGCCTGGAGCTGGAACACACCGAGGCAATCAAACGCGCGGTGGAATCAGGCTTGGGGATTGGCTGCATTTCCCGGCTGGCGCTGCGCGACGCCTTCCGGCGTGGCAGCCTGGTACCGGTGGAAACCCCGGACCTGGACCTGGCCCGGCAGTTCTACTTCATCTGGCACAAGCAGAAGTACCAGACCTCGGCGATGCGCGAATTCCTCGAGCTGTGCCGGTCGTTCACCGCCGGGGTGCAGCGCAGCGACGAGATCGTACTGCCGACCATTGCCTAGATCAGGATCACGGCCCACACCAGGGTAATCATGGTCAGCGCTACGAACTGCGCGGCGCTGCCCATGTCCTTGGCATTTTTCGACAAGGGGTGCAGGTCCAGGGAAATCCGGTCGATCGCCGCTTCGACGGCGGAGTTGAGCAACTCGACGATCAATGCCAGCAGGCACACGGCGATCAGCAGCGCCCGCTCTACCCGGCTGACGTTAAGGAAGAAACTCAGCGGGATCAGGATGACATTGAGCAACACCAGCTGACGAAACGCCGCCTCGCCGGTGAAAGCCGCACGCAGGCCATCCAGGGAATATCCGCCTGCGTTGAAAATACGTTTGATACCGGTTTGACCCTTGAAAGGCGACATAGAGTAGGCAACTGAGCAAAAAGGTGTGGGGAAACTAGAGCAAGCAAAGTCAAAAAAACGTGAATGAACAGCGTCTTAATGCTGTGAAATTGACTCAAGTTGTTGCAAGAGCAGCGCCGCCTGGGTTCGCGTACGTACGCCGAGCTTGCGGAAGATCGCCGTGACGTGAGCCTTGATGGTCGCTTCCGACACGCTCAACTCATAGGCAATCTGCTTGTTCAGCAGGCCTTCGCAGACCATGGTCAGCACGCGGAACTGCTGGGGCGTGAGGCTGGCCAGGCCATCACGCGCGGCCTTGGCTTCGTCGGAGACGTTGATCTCTTCAAAGGCCTGCGGCGGCCAGGAGACATCGCCATCCAGCACCGTGCGCACGGCTTTCTGGATGTCTTCCATGGAGCTGGACTTGGGAATGAAACCACTGGCACCGAACTCCTTGGAGCGCACCACCACCGACGCCTCTTCCTGGGCCGACACCATCACCACCGGTATCTGCGGGTATTGCCCACGCAGCAGCACCAGCCCGGAAAAACCGTAGGCACCCGGCATGTTCAGGTCCAGCAGGACCAGGTCCCAGTCGGACTTTTCGGTAAGGCGGGTTTCCAGCTCGGCAATGCTGGCGACTTCGACGAGGCGTACATCCGGCCCCAGGCCCAGCGTGACCGCCTGGTGCAGCGCACTGCGAAACAGCGGGTGGTCATCGGCAATCAGGATTTCGTATGTGGCCATTTATTAAATGATCCTGTTTTTTAGGGCGGCACTGATGGGTTCAGTGCTCGCCAACGCGCAAGGTGGCTGCCAGGCCAGCAGTCACCAAAGGGCGCGCTCAACGTCAAAAAGCGACGTATCCAATCTGTGACAGCGCCCCAATCGGCGCCAAGCATGCCCAGCGTAGCCTGGGTGGTCAAGCGCTACGCCCGTGGCTATTTTAGCGGGCTGCGCGTTTGCGCGGCCATCATGCAAAGGTCGGCTGGCCATGACACCTATAGATAAGGTGCAAGGCGAGTATGGACGACATCGGCCGGGTCCAGCGCCAGTTGAAACTTGGCGGCCAGGTAGTGAGTGCTGAATACGTCCAGATAGGCATCCAGGACTTCACTGGCTGCGGCATCTTCAGCCAGCTCCAGGCACAGCGCGGCGACTTCGGCGGTGCAGAAGTGGTCATCACGCTTGGAGCGACGCAGCTTGTAGCGCGACAGTTGCTCGGGCGCCAGGCTCAGCACCGGCAAGTGCTCCAGGTACGGGCTCTTGCGGAACATCTTGCGCGCCTCGCTCCAGGTGCCGTCCAGCAAAATGAACAGCGGGCGCTTGCCCTCCTCCAGCCTGACCTGATGGACCACCCGCTCCGGGGCCACGAATTCGCCGGGAAAGACGATGTATGGCTGCCATTGCGGGTCGGCCAGCAAGGTCAGCAACTCCGGCTCAACCTCAGTGCGCGACCAGGGGAACGCGGTCGTGTCGTTGATCACATCGGCAATCAGCCAGCCGGTGTTGCTGGGTTTCATCGGCTCTACGTCGTGCATCAGCAGGCACATGCCGGATCTGGCCTGGACCTTGGGCCGCCAGGCGCACAGGCAGTACTCGGGAATCACCCGGCAGCCGGGGCAGCGTTCGGCCCGCGAGCCTCGCGCTACAAACGGTTTTACGGCACGGGCCAGGCGCTGCGTGCGCAAACGGGAGACGGCATGGCTCATCGGGTGCGCCGCAGGGAAGTGGAAATCGACACGGATAGAACTCGGAAGGCAAAAGTTACCGCAGTCTACCAGAGCCGCCCCCGGCCACCTGCACTTCCCGGCAATAGGCTGGCCCTAGGGGCAAGCGGTCACCTATAATCCCGCGCCACTGAACGCACAGCGCAGTGGCTGGTCTATGCACCAGTAACCGAATCAGGAGAGTTTCATGCTGCGTCTTATGCCACGCCTTGTAGTTCCGTCCGTCGCCCTCGCGCTGGTGTTGCCTCTGGGTGCCCAAGCGGCCTCGTTGCTGGAGGCTCAACTGAACAGGAAGCTGCAAAGCGTCGCAGAGGAAACCAACAAAGAACTGCCACGGGAAATTGACGAAAAGACCCTGGAAGTTGCCTACACCGTTGAAGGCTTGCAGCTGATTGACCATTTGAGCGTACTGCCCGACCGCGCCGAGCAAATGCGCGCCAACCCCAAGGCTGTGTACTTCCAGCTCGGCCAAAGTGTGTGCCTGAACAAGGGTTACCGCGAGCTGATGGCCAAGGGCGCGATCATGCGCTATGAAATCACCGAGAACAAAACCAACCGCCCGGTAGCCTCGGTGAAGTTCCAGGAAGCAGATTGCCCGGCACCGGCTGCCGCGAAGAAGAAAAAGTAAGCGATAACTCCTGTCGCGCGCCGCTGACCAGCGGCGCGCAATATACCCCTCTGCACTCTCCGCCATTGCCCGCCCGCGGCAGCGTCTAAACTCCCTCAGAAGTGATCAATAAGCGGTTGCCAGCCAAGACTTTATAGGCTCATGATCAATTCATCCTGAACGCCTGGAACATCGGGTTTTCACACCGTCCTGTAACATTTTCAGGGCAAAAGAGGGTTGCCCTCCTGAGCGTGCAATGCAAAGGTTTTTAATCATAAGGAATATACAGAACCGGTTTCGCCCACCTCGTTAATCAGAGGCAACGACACATGCAGTGTCGTGGTCCCGACGAATTTCTCGCCGGCACCCAGGGTTCTGTGAAGAAGGAGAAGTTGAATGCCTTACGAACCGAATGAACTCCTGATCCGTCAATTTGAAGAAAACGGCACCGACCTCACGCAGCAGGTCGACGCGCAACTCCACTTGATTGCGCCCAACAGTCCAAATATCCCCCTTTATCGCGACATGATCTTCACCGTGTTGCGCATGGCCCAGGACGACCGCAGCCGCTGGAATGCCAAGATAACCTTGCAGGCGATCCGGGAACTGGACCACGCCTTCCGCGTGCTCGAACAGTTCAAGGGGCGGCGCAAAGTCACGGTGTTCGGCTCGGCGCGCACGCCGGTGGAAAGCCCGTTGTACGCACTGGCCCGGGAAGTGGGCGCGGTCCTGGCCCGTTCGGATCTGATGGTGATCACCGGCGGTGGCGGCGGCATCATGGCGGCGGCCCACGAGGGTGCCGGCCTGGAGCACAGCCTGGGGTTCAACATCACCCTGCCTTTTGAACAGCACGCCAACCCGACCATCGATGGCACCGAGAACCTGCTGTCCTTCCACTTCTTCTTTACCCGCAAGCTGTTCTTCGTCAAGGAAGCCGACGCCTTGATCCTGTGCCCGGGCGGTTTCGGTACCCTGGATGAAGCGCTGGAGGTGCTGACCCTGATCCAGACCGGCAAAAGCCCGCTGGTACCGGTGGTACTGCTGGATGCACCGGGCGGTAGCTTCTGGCAAGGCGCACTGGACTTTATCCGCAGCCAGCTTGAGGCCAATCGCTACATCCTGCCCACCGACCTCAAGCTGGTCCGCCTGGTGTACAGCGCCGAAGAGGCGGTGGACGAAATCAACCAGTTCTACGCCAACTTTCACTCCACCCGCTGGCTGAAGCGCCAGTTTGTGATTCGCATGAATCATCCGTTGAGTGACCGCGCACTGGCCCATCTGCAGGAGGCATTTGCCAGTCTTCGCCTCAGTGACGACTTCCAACAAATCGCGTACACCGGCGAAGAGCATGACGAGCCAAGCTTCAGCCATCTGACGCGGCTGGTGTTCAACTTCAACGGGCGTGATCAGGGACGGTTGCGGGAATTGGTGGATTACATCAACTTGCCGGAAAACTGGGCCCAGGCTCAGGGGAAAACGCAGCAGCGGGTGACGGAGACGGCGTGACCTGACACTGAAACGAAAAAAGGCCCGCTATTTTCATAGCGGGCCTTTTGGGTTGTGTCAGGTAGAACGATGCGCAGGTTAGGGCCGCTGCGCAGCCCAGCGGGAGCAAGCTCCCTCGCCACACCAAGCCCCGTAGTGATCAGAGCAACCATTTACCAGGCGCAGCCTTCAGTCATCCATATCCCGACCGCTCAACAGGCGACTGATCATCTCCATCGAAAACCCGCGATAACTCAGGAAGCGACCTTGCTTAGCCCGCTCACGCGCATCAATAGGCAGATGACCGGCAAACTTGCGCCGCCAGGTTTCTTCCAGTTGTGCCTGCCAACTGATGCCGCACTCACGCAACGCGAGTTCGATATCAGCACGCTGCAGGCCACGCTGGCTCAGCTCTTCACGAATTCGTGCAGGGCCATAGCCGGATCGGGCTCGGTAGGAGACGAAACTTTCGAGGTAACGGGACTCCGACAGCAGCCCTTCTTCCGTCAAACGGTCAAGGGCTGCGTCGATCATCTCGGGATCTGCGCCACGCTGACGCAGCTTACGCGTCAGCTCGACTCGACCATGCTCGCGCCGTGCGAGCAGGTCCATTGCAGTGCGCCTTACGGCGACGGGTGTATCCAGGACAACGCTCATCGTTTGCTTCAGATGTCAGTGTCGACTTCTTCTACTTCTTCAACCGGCTCGCGGTTGGCGGCAGCCTTGACGTCAGGTGCCGGGGTCAGCAACTTGTCGCGGATCTGCTTCTCGAGCGTAGCGGCAACATCCGGGTTATCCGCAAGGAACTTGGCCGAGTTGGCCTTGCCCTGGCCGATCTTGCTGCCGTTGTAGGCATACCAGGCACCGGATTTCTCGACGAAACCGTGCAGCACGCCCAGGTCGATCATCTCGCCGTTCAGGTAGATACCCTTGCCGTAGAGAATCTGGAACTCGGCCTGACGGAACGGCGGGGCCACCTTGTTCTTCACGACTTTAACGCGGGTTTCGCTACCAACAACCTCGTCACCTTCCTTCACCGCGCCAGTACGACGGATGTCCAGACGGACCGAAGCGTAGAACTTCAGCGCGTTACCACCGGTGGTGGTTTCCGGGCTGCCGAACATCACGCCGATCTTCATCCGGATCTGGTTGATGAAGATCACCAAGCAGTTGGCGTTCTTGATGTTACCGGTGATTTTACGCAGGGCCTGGGACATCAAGCGGGCTTGAAGGCCCACGTGCATGTCGCCCATTTCGCCTTCGATTTCAGCCTTGGGTACCAGGGCTGCCACGGAGTCGACCACGATCACGTCGATGGCGTTGGAGCGCACCAGCATGTCGGTGATTTCCAGCGCTTGCTCACCGGTGTCCGGTTGCGAAACCAGCAGGTCGTCAACGTTGACGCCCAGCTTGCCGGCGTATTCAGGATCCAGGGCGTGCTCGGCATCGACGAACGCACAGGTGGCGCCCATTTTTTGTGCCTGGGCAATCACCGACAGGGTCAGGGTGGTTTTACCGGAAGATTCAGGACCGTAGATCTCAACGATACGGCCTTTTGGCAGGCCGCCAATGCCGAGCGCGATGTCCAGACCCAGAGAGCCAGTGGAGATAGCCGGGATCGCCTGACGGTCGTGATCGCCCATACGCATTACGGCACCCTTGCCGAATTGACGTTCGATCTGACCCAGGGCCGCAGCCAAGGCTTTCTTCTTGTTGTCGTCCATTAAAGTCCTCACGTAATCAATAAGGCCTGGCGGCCAACACCTGTATAAGTAGACAGTATTGTTCCACAAAGATCCGTGATCGCCTACCCCTGTTTTTCTATTTCTGCTGCAGCTCGTCGCAACAAGCCCTCTAGTGCGGCCTTTACCGTTTGTCGGCGGACCTCGTCACGGTTCCCAGGGAAGTGTTCGAGCTCGGCGGTAACCTCATCGCCCACGCCCCAGGCCAGCCATACGGTGCCCACCGGCTTGTCCGGCGAACCGCCATCGGGCCCGGCCACACCGCTGACTGCCACGGCAAAACGCGCCAGGCTTTTCTCCTGGGCGCCTCGCACCATCGCCTCCACCACTTCGCGACTGACGGCACCGACCTTGGGGAACAGGGCCTCCGGCACATTCAGCTGCCGGGTCTTCTGGCGATTGGAATACGTGACATAGCCCGCCTCGAACCAGGCCGAACTCCCGGGAATCCGCGTGATTGCCTCGGCGATACCGCCGCCGGTGCACGACTCGGCCGTCGTGACGTGGGCATTGAGAACCTGCAAGCGTCGGCCAAGTTCAGCGGCGAGTTGAGTAATTTCCTTCACGGTCATCTCCTGGAGTGGACGGGCATTCGCCTACCCTACAGGAGCCCATGGGCCATGCAAGTTACAAGAGACTAACGCGCGACAGCCCGGACATACGCCTGGCAGGCGCGCAAGGCGATCATTGCGTTGTCGCCGTCGTCGGTGATGCCGATAATTCGTTGAGCATGCGCCGGGTCAAGTCGGGCTCGCGGGGCGCCATGAACCAGGCTGCCGGAGGGGGCGGTGGCTGGCATTGCACAGCCGCTGCCTGAATCGCTGGCGTCGAGAAGGACTGACAACCGCACATCAGCAGTGGCCAGGCGATCCCGCAGGTGAGCCTGAGCGCGTTGTGCATCGGAAAGCTCCCGGGTGTGTTGTTGGTCGCTGGCGCTGAGTTGTTGCTCCAGTGCCAGCCGTTTGTCCTGTTCGGCCTGTTGTTGCTGGCTGAGTGCTGCGGCATGCAGAGCCTGCAGGTGCTCGAGTTGTGCGCCATATCGCCAAGCCTGTACCTGCCAGGCAACACCCGCCGAAACTGCGAACAACAGGCAAAAGCCAAGCAGGCGATATGACGTCAGGAAGCCCATGACACCGCCTTCGCCCGCGCCCACAGTTGCATACGGTTCTCCAGACCGTTGAGGCCACCATTGATGCGCCGGGTGATCGTGGTGAACTGGTCCTGGTCAGCCAGTTCGTTCAAGCCATTGCGCTGCCAGAACCACGCGGCAGATTCGCACGCCCATTGCGGCGTCTCCAGCAACTCCGGTTGGTGCAACAAACGCTCATCGCCGAACAGTGCCTGACTGCACGCCAGGTAGTTGCGCCGGCCGGTGATCTGGATCAGGCCGCGGCCGCGATACTTCTGGCCATCGCCGTCGGCTTCCGGGGAGTTGCCCAGGCGGGCGGCCAAGGTACCGGTGTCGTATTTGCTCAGGTATTGATCGCTGCCCAGTTCACGTACGTAGCGCAGTTCGCCGGATTCGTGGCCGATTTGGGCGAGGAAGGCGGCGATGCGTTTGGGTGTGGTGATTTGGCGGTTGGACATGGCTGTGTTCAGCGCAGATACGAAAACGCCCGCTTGGGCGCGGGCGTTGGGCATGATTTGCACAAGATCATTCTGGGTTATCGGCATGAAAAAACCTCCGAACTCACGAGCACCACACTATTGTACAAGGCCAACCATCCAGTCCGGTTTAACCGGCCGAAATTCGGAGGCTGGAAACTTCGAGTTCTGCGGCCAATCACGCAGCAGTTGGAAATAAGCCAGCAGTTGCGCAAATTGTCCTTCTGTCAGCGTGGTATCTCGCTTCAGATCGGACTCATCCCGATGGCGCTCGCGAAGCCACTTGATACTGTCGATTTCCGAATCCCGCCAGAGTCGTTCGGATTCACATTCGTTCGTGTTCCTCAGCTTTTCATCGAGATGCCAGGACGAGCCATCCCAAACGTGATCTGACCCGGGGCGTTTCAGCGAGGTAAGCTCCAACGGCAACTCACCTAACTGCTGCCATTGGATCTCCTCGCCGGTATCCGTTCGATACACAAGGCCGCGCAGGTCCGGAACCAGGTTCCAGATAGCTTGAGCATCTTTAACGTGAACCGCAGCAAAGCCGGGCTCGGTTACAGGCGGGGCTTCACTGAAAGCCATGGAGGGGATAAGCCAGGCCCCCTCGACAAGTGGATCGGGGTCAGCAAAAGCCGTTCCGATGTATTCGCCCGTCACCGGGTGTGCCTGATAAACAACAGGGGCAGAAGCAGTCATGATTGACCTCAGTACTTGATGCACATAAGACGGGAAGTGTTGCGCGGACGCGTTTCGTTGGCGGTGCGTGGAACACCATTGACGCCGTTGGTTACGGGGTCACCGGTGCTGCCAATGTTGAACGATGCGTTGGAACCACCGCCCACGCCGTTCCAGTTGCCTGGGCTCCCGTTCAGGGTGGTGCCAGGACGAGGGCCGTGCCAATGGCCTTGCATCGCATCCAGTTGCAACGACCCCAGCCCGCGTTGCGGGTCCACGCCGCGTCCATCGTCAAAGCCACGGATGAACTCACCACGGCTGTCCGGCAGGTTAAACGTAGTGCTTCCGTCACCAGCGCCAAACGTCGTCCCTATCACGTCAAACAGCTTTGAATAGGCTGTACGAGAAACCGCAGCACCGTTCTCTTTCAAAAACCCAGCCGGTGCCGAGGCACCGCAATACTGAATCGTCGTCCCGACCGGAACCCCCATCGACGCTGGGTCGAGATTTCCAGAGTGCCAGAGCCTTCGTGTTGGGCTCCAGACCTTAGCCTGAGAGCAGCCTCGGATGTAGACATCCGGTTCTGTGTTCCCCTGCTGAAAACCAATCTGCCCCGCGTAATTTCCGTCGCCGTAAGGGATATTCACCAATCCGACGTAGTTGGCGAAACTGGTATTCCCGGCACTGTAATAGTAAAACCCGCCGGGTAGCCCAACGGTATCAATCGCGGCAGCAGGTGCAACATTGCCACCCAGTCCGTATTGACCAATGCTCAGCGCATCTGTCACACCATAGCCCGCAAGGGTCGTAGCCTTATCCGCTTTGGTTGAAGGGTTGAAGTTGATCTCAGACCAAATTTTCTTCGAACTCCAGAGCAACTCACCGTCCGCGTTCATCGCGAGTGCTCGAGCAATTATCTTGCCCCAATGGAACATGATTCGTGGTGCATAGTTGAAATCTCGTGTGGAATCAGAAACTTCTTGCGCTTCACGAATTTCCAGTGCGCCCCCCTGTCCATTGCCGATCTCACCCAATATGCTGGAAGAAAGACTTGGGCGCTGCTGGGACGTACGGCCTACCACCAGAGCATCCGTAATCCCATACCCCGCCAACGTCGTCGGCTTATTCCTCAACTTCAACCAATCACTCAACACACTCAACGCTTGCGCCAGCTGATCGGTCTTCGTCTCATCCGGCGCAATCCCCGCCGCCGCCAGCACATTCAAAATCTCCTGCGTAATCCCATTCCCCCAAGCCGCCGGAATCAAACTCCCCGGCGTCCCGGTCACCGGGTTTTCATCCACAAACTTGCCATTCACCAGCCCAACGCTGGGCACACTCTTTGGATAATCCACGCTTCTATCCTCTAGTCATAATTGATGTGCACCTGCGTATGAGCAGGTGCGCTGCGATGAATCAGGCACTCCAGGGCATTGCCCGGGTTGACGCCAAACCGCTCTCCCCAATAACTCGCCCCAAACCGCCGCCCCAAGTGCTGGCGGCCGCCGGTATTGAGCGTCCACATGAAGTGCGCCTGCCAGGTGCCAAAATGCGCCGCGCCAAACCGTGAGCGGCCCATGCGCGGGGCGCGATGTTCAGTGACACTGGCGTCGGGATAACCCTGGCTGCGGGCGATTTCGATGTAGTACGCGGCGCGCTGGCTGCCCACCGCCAACAGACGTCGACGCACCGCCAGGCGACGGTCGTCGTACAGCGGGCTCAAGCCCAGGCAAGGGTCGGGCAGTTGCATCACCCTTTCCCACTCCGGCACCAGTTCGCTGACGGTCACGGGGTCCATTTCGTTTTGCAGGTCGCAGGCGCGGGCGTCGATGCGCGTAAGTTCTTCGGCGATGCCTTTGAGCACCGTCTGCAACTGCGGCATGGTCTCCAGGTCCCAGGCCGGCCCGCTGGGCAACAGGGCGATCAGTTGCTCCTCGTACTGGCCAGCCGTCCTTATCCCAGCCATGTGATACCTCCAAACACCAGTAACTGGTTTGTCGCCGCCGTAACGTCCGCCAGCGGGCTTGTCAGTTTGTGATCGGTCTCACCGGTGGCGGTGCTGATGGCTTCGGCGATGTGGGTCAGCAACAAGCTGTCGCCCAGCCCCGCCTCGCGATTGTGCAAATCTCGCAGTTGGGCCTCGACGGCCGCGCGCACGGCGCTGGTGTCGGGGGTCAAGCGCAGTTGATAAACCACTGGCTTCATCACCGGCGCCAACACATACACATCAGCGGTCACTGGCCGCAGCGGTTCGATATGGGCTTGAACCTGCGCCAGCTGCGCTGCATTGGGGATCGGCTGCGGGTCGTCGTCACGCATCACGAACACCCCCACCGTCCCCGGCCCCAGGTAATTGCCGCGACACCATGCGCGGGTAATGCCGGGCACTTCGAGGGACCAGGTCTCGTAATCCTGTGCCGAACCGCCCTGGGGAATAACGCGATAGGAACGAATCACCCGCGCCCGCAGCGACTCCAGGGTTTCTCGTGCCACACCGCCGGTCAACCCCGGCGCCAGCACGGTAAACGTCGAACCAATACCTTGCAGCGGCTGGACCGCGATCAGGCTCAGCCCGGCATCAGCGTTGCCCAGCGTGCCGGCATCAATCGCCTGCACCGTGGCGGTGTTGAGGCCTGCATGGGTGGTACCGGCAGCGGTGACTTTGAAGCTGCGACCATCACTGGCTTGCAGCACCGTGTCCACATCCAGCACCGCGCCCGCCGCTGCGGTAAAACTCACGCTGCCACTGGCGGCCACCGCCGCCTTGCGAGCCTGGTTCAAACGCAGCGCGGCGATGCGCTCCAGGGTGGATTCATCCGCGGTATCCGGCAGGATCTGCTCAGCGATCCAATCGAGATAACCGTACAGGCCGAACGCAGCGCCACTCAGTGTGCGCGCCAGGACCTGGGCATCGGACTGGCGCAGCGAATCGCTGGCCAGGTCGCTTTGGGTGCGTTTGATCAGCACCGGCAGCGAAGGGGTTTCAAACGGCATAGATCACCTGCCAACTGTTATCAGGGTTGATGTCCAGGCGCTCGCCATCGGCCAGGGTCAGCTGCGTGCGCAGGTTGAGCCGCTGGGCGTCGAGGCGCTCACTGAGGACTTCGATGGCGCTGCAATGCCCGTCGTCGATCAGCCATTGCAAGGCTTCGCGGGCATAGAATTCGGCGTCCAGTTGCGTCTGGCGGGTCAGCTTGACCCGGCGCAGCAACCACAACCTTGAGCCGATACGGTCGTCGGCCACGCTGGGAAAACTGTCGCCCCACCAGCCGAAGCGCTCGTCATCGTCAACAGGGTCATCCGGCGCGGCACGGCGCCAGGTGAACAGGCTGATCAGCACCGAGCGGGTCAGGGCCTTTTTCAGGTTGTCGGAGACAAACATCACTGGCCTCCCGCCGGCGCACCGGTCTGACCGCTGCCGGGCTGGACGCCCACATGCACGTGCCGGATCTGGCTGATGCCGCCGGCAATCTGGTCGCCCTGGGAGATGATCTTGCCGCTCTGCGTCAGGGTCGGCGTATCAATGTTCACCGCCTGGCTGGCGCGGATATTCAAGGTGCCGGTTTCAATGTCGATTACCCGCCCGCGCTTGAAATGAACTTTGTCGCCTTCGTCGGTATAGATCGCCACTTCACCCGGCGCCAGGGACTGCAAGCGATAGCGACGGTCGGCCACCACCAGCACGATGGCATGGGAGCGGTCACCGCCCAGGAAGGTGGCGATGCCTTCAGCACCCGCCAGAGGGTTGCTGGTAAAACCGTAGGGTTCGAAGTGCTCCATGTCGTCGTTCACTTCGCCTGCCGTCAGGCGCATTTGCAGCGATTGCAGCTTGGTGGCCGAGTGGGCGAGCACGACAGTGCCGCGCGCCAGCAGGCGAGTCAGTAAGCTCATGGAAATTCCTTGGTGGTTAAGCGGATGGCAACGGATTGGCATCAAAGGTGGACGGCGGCGCCACCTGTAGGGTGGTGATCGAACCTTGGTCGGAGAGCGACCAGGTGACCTTGGAGATCAGCATGTCCTGGTCAAAGCCCAGCACCGGATCGATCACCCGCACCAACAGGTTGTGGCGCCACAAATCGCCGTTGGACTGCCGCCAGCCTTGCACGGTGTAGGTGGTGGTCAGGGCTTTTCCGGTACGGGTGGCGCGTTCCCAGTCGGCGCGTTGCTGGGCCAGCTCGGGGGTCAACTGCGTCGGTTCGCTGATCACCGTGACGCGTTTTCGCGTGGCTTTTTCATCCCGGGAAATCCCTGAAACCTCACTGACCGCCGCTGCGTTTTTTTGATCATCGCCCTTGTGCTGGCCGATGACGCGGTACTCGGAAAATACCGAGTCGAAGTCCATCGGTGCGTTAGCCGAAAGGATGTTCTGGCCCAGCTCCAGGCTGTCATTCGCACGCCCTGCACTACCGGGCGATGCCAATACCAGGCGCCCATCCGCATCGTCGGTGGAGAACACCCGATACAACGTCAGCAAGCGGTCGATGGATTGAAATACCGTCTCCCCGGGCACGATGCTGTGGGTATGCAGGCGCGCGGTTTCGGCAATCTCGCTGTGCACCTCCACGCCATAGGTGGCCGTCAGCGCCCGGACGATGCTCAGCACACTTTGCCCGCGCCACTGGCCGGGCTGGTTTATCGCTGCGCAGTCCACAAGGTCCTGGGTCACTGAACCGCCCTGAATACTCAGGCTGATCTGTCGGCCGTCGTAACTGATGGGCGCCTTGAACACAAAGCCGGTGAGCACCAGGTCGCAACCGATGCGTACCTGGCAACGGGCACCGGGCTTGATCGGCGCCGCCAGGGTTTGCCCGGGCCATTGCCAGGTGATGTTGAGGGTGAAGGTGCGAAATTGACGCTCCAGGTCGGCGCTGATTTCCACGCTTTTCCAGCCGCCATAATCCAGGCCGTCCACGGTCAGGGTGACGGCATTGTCCAACTCGTTCATGGGTTACTCCCTGACCACTTGCAGGTCCGCCGGTGGCAGGAAGCCCGGATGGGCCACCCGATTGCGCTGCACCACCTCGCCCACTCGCGTCGCGTCACCGAACCGCTGATAGGCCAACAGCAAGGCGGGCATGCTGCGCATCGGCGTCAGATTGACCAGCCGGACACCGGACGAAGCCACCGCCGTCAGATGCGCGAACATCTGTTGGCGCAGGTCGTTCAGCGCAACATAGTGCCCGGCGTCGGCCTTCAATGCGGCTTGCCACATGGCTTCGTTCAGAAGGTCACGCAGCATCAGCACATCGTCGGCCACCGGCACTTCGCGGCGCTGCACCGGCTGTGCCGCCTGTTGCGCCAGGGATGGCGTGGTACTGAGGGTCACCGCTTTTGTCGCCACCGGTACGTCCGCCAGCCAATGGGCGATCTTCACCCACAACGCATCCTGTACCAGGTTGGCAGTGGCTTGCACCGTCGCCACGCTGTCCTTGCCGGTGGTCAGCTTCGGCACGTCGATAGTGCGAGCCGCTTCCACCTGCTGCGAGAGGTTGGCCAGCATGCCGCGATAGCCGTTGCGGGCAAATGCCTTCAACTCTTTCAAATCGCCGAGCAAGCCCTTGAACTCGGCGCTCAATTCCTTGGGCACTTCCTTGATGGCTTTGACCAAGGCATTCAGGTCGCCATACAACTGAATCAGTGGGGCAAATTGCTGCTCAATTACCTGGTAAACCTCTGCCAGGCCATTGCGCAACGCCTGGATGCCCACCCGCGCCTGCTTCACCAGTGCGACGGCCTGCTCAAAGCGCAGCACCGCCGAACCCAGCAAACTGTCGGCCGACACCAGCAACAGCTGGCGGGTATTGACCGCCGTAGTGGGAAACTTCAAAGGTTCGTCGGGATAGAACTTCAGGGCAAAGGTCACCAGCCCGCCGTCCTGGCGGGTTTGGGTCATCTCGCATTCGCCGACCTTGACCTGCAACCGTCCAAGCCATGGGTGCACCAGCTCGCCGGCGCCCTCCTCCAGGGCCTTGAGCAACTTGTCGCGTTGCTCCAGGCAATCCTCGCCCACTACAAATGCCGTCAGCTCATGCACCCTGGACTGTTGGCCCAGCCCTTCAAAAAAAGGCAGGTCGCGCTGAGGGTATTCGTGCAACTGGCCCTTCTTGCCGACCGGGACTTTCGCCTGGTCAACCCAAAACCCGACGCCACGAAACGACGCCGGCAACAAACGATCACGCCAGCTCATTGGAGCCTCCAAGGGACAGGGAACGGTAGCCGACACGTGGGGTGACGCTCAGGCCGGGCTGGTTGGTTCTGGGCTGGTCCACCCGCAGGCCCGCCGGTGCATTGTCGAAGCTCACCCGCAAATCGCCGTTGAGCTGCGTGCGGTTGTTGGCAGCGGTTTGTTGCAGCAGCGAACTGGAGCTGGACGCCAGCGGTGATACCAAGCCAGGCCCCTTGCGGAACCAGGATGGGTTACGCGCGCTTTCGGCATTACGTTCCTGTTGCTCGGTGGTCAACTCCAGCACACTGCCGGTCGCCTGGTTGATCACTTCACCCAGCCCACCGTTGAACAGCTTGCGAATCGGTGCGGTGATCACCGCAAGCTTCTCCGACAGCGCGGTGAACCAACTCAGCACCGGTGCCCACATGGCTTCAAGTTGCTCCATCGGATGCCAGTCGTCGAACAGGCCACTCAACACTACAAAGGCGTCCTGGGCCTGCAATTTGATATCGCCCCAGATCGAGGCGAATGCACCGCTGACGCTACCCCAGACGGCAGAAACCTTGTCCAGGGGCGACCAATCGAAGTAACTGCTGACGATGGTAAAAGCCGCCAGCGCGGTGAGTTTGAAGTCACTCCAGATCGCCGCAAACATCTCACTGATCACGCCCCAGTTGGCAATGATTTGCCCTTGGGGTGACCAACTGAACAGGCTTTTCATGAACTCGACCACCGGCACACTCAGTGCCTTGAGCAAGTCCCAGAGGGCCGCAAAAAAGCCGCTCAACGGCGTCCAGTTGTTGACGATCAAACCCATTGGCGACCAGGAAAACAGTGTGGTGAAAAAGCCGACCAAGGGCTGCGCCATCACTTTCAGCGACGTCCACAACCCGGCAAAAAAGCCTGTGATCGGCCCCCACAAGCGCATCACCTGTTCCAGCGGACGAAACGCAAAGACGGTCTGGAAAAACTCGCCCAAGGTTCCAATCGCCGCCATCACCCGTTCGCCAAGCCCGACAAAAAATGCCGAAATCGGCTTCCAGTTGGCAACGATCAAGCCTGCCGCCACGGCAATGCCTACAGCCACCAAAACTATCGGATTGGCGCTGAGCACCAGCTGCATCAAGCCCAGTGCCTGAGACACGCCGGTGACGGCCGCCTGCATCGCGGTAAACGCTACTGCGCCGGCAGCCAGGCCCTGCACCAGTTGCGGATTTTCGGTGAGCACCTGGGCCAACGTCGTCAGCAACGGCTCCAACCCGACCACCACCGCCGTGACGGCCGGCAACAGCGCAGTACCAAACGCCACCGACACCTTGTCCAGCGACGCGTTGAAATCCTTCAGCCCTTGCGCCGCCGTTTCGGTAACGCCCTGCCCCACGGCGGCATTGACCTCGCCGACCTCAGCCTTGAACGCCAGCGCCGATTTGATACCGCTGATAAACGGTGCCGCCAGCCCACCGCCCTTTACCAAACCGGCGATATCCAGCTTGCCGAGACCGGTCTGTTCCAGGTTCTGCCTGAAGCGCCCGACCATGGCCTGCAGCGCAGCAAGCTTGGGCGACAGCTGGTCGATGCCGGTCAGGCGCACGGCGGTACTTTCTACTTTCTGAGCTTCTGCCATCACTGCACCTGCTGCATCGCATTGATCCGTTGCGCATGCTCCAGGGATTCCCGGAGCGTATCCAAAGGCCTGGCCAGCATCTGTTCGGGATCAACCTTCCAGAACCAGGCCAGGTCATAGGCCACCGCAATCAGCTCGGCGACGGAGCCTGCGCCGCACTCATGAAAAAACCAGCGACGGCCCAGCTCAGCGCGTTGAAGTCCATCAGGTCGAGCTGGTTGACCGACGACGGCGGGATACCCGCGCACACGGCGATGTACTTGGCGGCGACGTCAAGGTCCAGACTCACGTCTTCGCCCTTGTCGATCTTGTACGGCAGCGCCTTGATTGCCCGCACCTCCTGCACCGTCGGGCGGCGCAGGGTGAGTTCGGTCAATGACTCGCCGTGGGCCTCGATGGCCGCTTGCAGCTTCACCGTATCGGTCATTGCCAGGTCCCCTTGATGCCTTCGAATTTCAGCTCGATCACGGCATCATCGCCCTTGGCCACCGGCTCTTCCACCAGGTAGGCACCGGCCAGCACGTAGACCTTGCCGTTGTTGAATTCGCAGGTGACGGTCATGTCGGTGCCGGCGATCAGTTGCTTCAATGGAAAGTCCGGCGTGTGCAGCGCGGTAACTTTGAAAGACGGGGTGATGTCGGTTTCCTTATAGAAACCCGGCACCACGGTTTCCCGCTTGACGGCCATCAACGGTGCTTCGCAGCCGCCGTTGATGGTCAGTTGAGCGCCGTCCACTTTGACGTAGCAGGTGCCCGCAATCAGTTGACCCATGATGTTTCTCCCAAAAATAAGCCCGCACTCGGCGGGCTGGAATCAGTTGCGAAAAGCGCGGGGCCTACACCGCCGCGTCGTACTGCAAACGGAACTGGTTGAGCAGCGCGAACACCCGCAGCCCGTTGACGTAATCCGGCGGGAACAGCACGTTGACCCGGCTCGGGTCCTGGCTGTCGCGCTCGACGATCAGGTGCTCGGCGAACAGCTCGGCGTTCTCCACATGGCCTTCCAGTTCGAGCTTGGCGTACTGGGCAATCAGCTCACCGCGGATGGTGCTCGGGGTGACGATCGGCTGGCCGGCGCCAAAGCGCGTGCCGTCAGCAGCGAGTTTGTGGCGCCCGTACTTGCTGGTGATCACGCTCTGCAGGCGGCGCACGATAAAGGCCGACTGGTGCAGGGTTTCGCTGTCCAGATAGGAATTGTCCGCCTGGCCGAACGCGTTCTTCTGGTAAGTGGTGATCGCCCGCTGAATGCGCACGTAACCGCCTTCGTAGTAAGCGGTGGCGATGCCGTAGTTGAGCAGCGATTGGCGCTCGGTCAGAGTGAAGCGCTCGCTCGCGTCGGCCGGATCGAGGCCCGGCAAGCTACCGCTTTGGGTCGGACGACTGGCATCGGCAGAGATGAACACCGCCGTGCGTGCAGCCAATGCTGCGGCCTGGACCCAGAACGGTTGCGGCACGCCCGGCTCCATGGCCTGGATGGTCACGTGCTGGTCATTTCGCCCTTGCCCGGCCGCCACCAGGGTGCCGATAGTGCCGCGCTTGGCGGTGTAGACGTGGCCGAACAGTTGCTTGGCCCACGACCAACGACCGCTGTTGTCATCCATCACCGCTTGCCAGGCGTTGAGGCTGGTGGTGTCGGCCCAGGGCATGCAGATGAACTCGAACGGCTCGTCGCCCAGCGCAGCCAATGCCGCGAGCTGGTCCGGCACACCGGCGCCCGCCGCCATTTTGCCGAGCACGGCGGTCAGGCCGTCGGGGGTTTGTTCGCCGTTGCTCTGGCCCAGGCGGTTGAGCTGCAGGCTGATGTCGTTGCCACTCTCACCGGTCCACTTGGCGGTCAGGGTGACGGTGCCATCGGCGGCTACCGCACTGACCGGCAGGTCGGCACTGGCGTTGATTTTCAGCGCCAGGGCGGTGGCAGCCACGGCAGCCGTCGCACCATTGATCACGGTCGCTTGAACCCGGGTGCCGCCGACGTACAGGCTGAGAATGCCACCTTGGGTCGCGGCGCCGGTCAGCTTGAGCTCGGCCTTGGCCGCGCTGCCTTCGGTGCTGTGCAGCGGCAGGCACCAGATCTCGCCCACCGGGTCACTCTTGCGGAACGTCTCGTACATCGACGCCAGCATCGAACCCTGGCCACCGATACGCTTGGCCATGGCCGCGCTCGATACCAGCACCAGGCTGCCGATTTCCGGGCTGGTGACGTTGTCGTTGACCTGGGCCACGATCAGCCGGCGCAGGGCCGACGACGCACTATTGGCCGCCGAATTGTCCATCTCGGCGTAGAACAGCGGCACACGAATGTCCGCCGGAATATGACTGAATCCGATCGCCATTACTTGGCTCCCTGTGTTTTTGCCGCCTTGACGGCTTTGGTTGTGATGTCGCCATCGGCCAGACGTCGACGCCACCAGGCGTTGTCCGGGACTTCGCGGCCTTCGGCGGGCAACAGATCGCCCGCCTCCGGGTCAGGTACGGCACGGCCGGAAACCGGCAGTACGGTGATGCGTTTGCTCATGGTTTTACCTCGGCAGAAAACGTCATTTCCAGGCGCCCGTCGGGGCCTGGGCGTTGCAGGTTGGGGTCGGCTGGGTCGATGGCATCGACCCGCACCGTCACCCCGTTGAAGGACGGCAAAGCGTCCAGTTCAAGCTCGAGCCAGGTTTCCGCCGGCTGCGTGCTGAGGTTGCGTCCCAACTGGCTCTCGAGAAAAAACCGCAGCCGGTACAACCCGCGAACCTTGCTGAGCAACAGCCATTCGCCAGCGTCGTACTGGATGGGCTCGTAGAACCCCTCGGGCCTGTAGCCCACCAGCGCCCGCCAGACCTCGGCGCGCAAGGCATGCAGCTGGTCCATCGCCTGGGCTTGCTGGCCCTCCGGCAAATCCAGCACCAGCACCACGCCAAAATGTTCGCGCAGGGGTTGGCGACTGCTGTTTTGCGCAGCGTTAGGGCTGGCCTTGTCATTGATCGGCGTCACGACCGCCTGGGGTGAGTCGAGCACTGGCAGGTTTTGCAGCGCGTCGAGGTCGAGGCCGGCGCGGATGTGTTGGTTGAACGATGGGCAGTGATCCCGAAGATGACTGACCAGGGAGGTGATCTTCATGGCATCTCACCGGGCAATAAAAAACCCGCAACGGCGGGTGGGTGAATGGGGATTATTGGAGGTGTCATTCAGGTGCGGACAACCCGCTCGCCTTGACTGTGCAGCGGTAGCTCTCTTTGCGCTTGCCGCTGGCCGTCACCGTATCGATCGACCAGCGCCCTTGCATGAAGCCGGGCCAGGTCTCATCCAGCAGTAACAGCCCTTCAGCCCCCAGCGCCGGATCGCCCGGGCAGACCACATTGATGACCAGACCTTCACGGCCAACCCTGCGCATCTCGCCTTCAGCCGCAGCCCGGGCTTCTTCTTCGCTTTGATAACGCTGCGACAGAATTTTGAACGGCGCGAAACCGACCTCTACTTCACGTTTTTTACCGGCAGATGCATCCCACCAGGACGCCTGACCACCATTGAATTTAGCGCGGCTTGTCTCGGTAAAGCTGGCACTGATGAACGCATGGTCGCCGGGGCGATTATCGCGGGTTACCGACAGCGGCACGTCTGGCAACACCTTGCCCGACAATGTGGTGATCTGGCCTTTGCGGCCCAGTACGTACAGCTCGTCAACCGGCTTGGCCACTGCATCAAAACGCCGGGCAAGCCGGGTCAGGAAGCTCATGTCGCTTTCATTGGTCTGGTCGATATGGCTGATCATCTGACCGTCCAGGTCCGGCGCCACGCGCGGTGAAAATCCATAGCGTGTCGTCAGTTGGCGAAACAGTGCGCCCAATGTGATCGGTCCATGGCTGGCGGTGCGACGCTGTTTGAATTCGTGCTCGTCAAACGGCGCCGCGGTGGCGACCAGTACCAGGCGCATGGGAAACAGGTATGGCGTGCGCTGAGTAATCTTGAACAGGCCTTTATCTACCAGGCCCGACTCGAGATACCCGACACGCAAACCGATCCTGCCGCCCAGATCGGGCAAGCCCTCAAGCCCTTCAATGTCGAGGGTCAGCTTGAGCTGGTCAGACACGAAACCCGCAGTGTCGGTATGTTCCCACTCCAGCAGTCGCTCGTTGAGCAACACGGCATTGGCCCCGTAAATCTCCACTACCGGTGTGAATCCTAGTGCCATGAATCCTCCTTAATCCCACGCCGAAACCGGACTTTTCGCCACAGGGCGCACGCTCAGTTCCGGCACGATCACGCCAATGCCGGCAGGCAATACCGCGCCATGCTCCGCAAGCTCGGGATTCAGGCTCCACAGTGCTTCCTCCGCCGCATCATCGCTGCGGCCCAGTTCACGGTAGAGCAGCAAGTTCACCGAGTCACCGGCAATACTTCGAACTTTACGCATTGACGAACTCCTCCAATGTCAGCGTCCAATTGATCAGCATCGCCGTGCCGTCGTCGATCACGTTAGCCTGCTTCTCGTCCACCGACTTGATCGTCCACAACCCCCAGTTACGACCTATGCCATCTACCAGCGGCAACGGCGTACGCATGGCTTGCAACGCACGAAGTTCATCCAGCCGCGCCATCCCTGTCGCCCGCGCCGCCTTGCCACCGAAGGTCAATGTCTCCAGGGCCTGGCCGGTCTGGCTGGATTTGGGTTTGCCGGCAATAATCTCCAGACTCACCCAACCACCACTGCTCACACGACCAAGCGTGTCGTAGGCAAACCCGCGCGACAGCCCGAAAATAAAACTACCCAACACCATTTGTTGTCGCATCACACCATTCCATCGGTCAGTGCTGCGTCGCGTCGCGTCGCCAGCAGGTTGTCCATCGATAACGGCCTGAACTGCGCCTCGATCTGCTGCACCACGATTGCCGCCAGCTGTTGATAGTTGGCCTGCTCGGGCGCGGTGATGGTGATCTGCGGGGCGAAGTTGATTTGCCGATTATCGGCTTGAGCATTGGAGAGGTTTTTGCTGACATCTGTGGGTGGAGGGAGGCGGTCGGCAGGGCTCGAAAACTTTTCACCTAACCACGCGCTGATGTTGCTGCCGATGTCGCTGCCGATGACAGTGCCCAAGGCACCACCGACATACCTACCGACTGCACCGCCCACAACCAACCCCACCCCATTGCCGATAACGGGTACAACGGTACCCAGCAACCCCCCGGCGGCTGCACCCACGACCTGGCCAATAGCCGCGCCGGCGAACTGGCCTGCAATCCCACCTGCCGCAGAACCGGCGGCGGAGCCCATCAGCTGTTTATCTCCCGTCACAGCACCCTTGACGAAATCGAAGCCGGCGTCTGCCATGACCATCGCAGGACCTGCCCATTTGGCGAGCTTGGCGGTTTTGCCGGACAAGCCCCACGTCGGGCCGGCAGAAGGCTTGGCATTTTTGGACGTGCCCTTGCCTTTTTGGCGGTTCTTGTTTGTGGAGTTGCCTTTCTTCCTGGAGCCGCTGCCGGGACTTGTATCGCCTTCGCGCAAAATCTTCCCGGCCACCTTGTCGAAAACCTTGTCCTTCACGGCATCGAACACGCCGCTTAAAAGCGGCCCCATTACCGCGGCAGCCACCGTGACAGTGGCAGTCGTCTTGGGCAAAGCTTCAGCCAACCAACCCACGCCGTTGACCAACGCGGTCATCGCCGTCAGCGTGGTATTCACGATCGGTGCCATCGCCGTATCGCTGGCAGTGTCCAGCCGTGTGGTGCTTGCGTCGAAGGCCTGCCGGCGCGCTTGTGTGGAGTCGGCACGAAGCTCCGCCGAACGCACGACTGAACCCTGCGCGCCCACGGCCGAGGTGGCATACGTCGACTTGTCCGCCACCAGCGAGAAGGCCTGCTTCACACTGTCGACTGCCGGCATCAGGCTCAGGATCGACTGGTTGCCGTCGAACAGCTGTGTGGCCAACGCCGCCTGTCGTTGCGCAGGCTGCGCCTTGAGCGCTTCAAGTACCGTCACCAACGTTTGCGGTGCGTCTTGCTTCATCTCGCCCGCGAGTACTTTGGGGTCAAGCTTGAGTTCTGCCCAAGCACTGCGCTGGGCCTCTGAGGCGTTTTCACCTTTTGCCAGGGCGGCGCTGATTTTTTCCACCCCAACACCCGTGGCACCTTTGCTGTTGCCAGCGTTGAGTAACGCTGCCGAGAGTGCCGCTATCTGTTCAGGGCGCATGCCAGCCGCCATCGCGGCGGCACCCTGGCCTTGTACAACGCTACCGATATCTGCAGCCTCAGCGTTCAGCGAGACGCTGGTGCCCAACACGTTTGTCGCGTCTGCCAGATCCAGAGCTTGCCCACGGTCGAGCTTCATCGACGCGCGCCACCCGCCGATGATTTCGCCAGCATTTTTAACGTCGATCTTGAAAGCCGTGGCCATGATCGCGGAGTCACGGGCGAACTGTGTCAGGTCAACCTGGCGCGCCGCGCGATCGATGTTCCCCGAAGCGTCGACGCGCTCACTGCCGATACCGGACTTTGCCGCCACATACTCGACCTTGGCCAGATCGACCGCACTTGCACCACTCGCCGCCACCACCGGCTTTGTCGCCATGGCAAGGTTAGTTTCGCGCAGATGTTTGCGCTCACGCCCTGCAAACCCCAGCAACTGATCCAGGTCGGTCATCGCCGCGTCCAACATCTGCGACCGCGTCCCCGAATCAGGAACTTCGGAGGCCTTGGCACCGCTCGCCGCGTTGCCAGATTCGATTTGTCGGGCGTCCATCAGGTTCAGCAGCGAGGCGTTGAACAACTCCAGCGTGTCAATAAGTCGAGCCTGCCCTGCAACCAGTTGGCTGATCTGCTGGCCGGCCGAGTCGCCCGGGACCGTATCCAGAAAGGAGGGTGTCACAAGCGTTGGCGCAATAGCGTTGATACTGGCGTAGGACTCTGCTCGATCAAGTGAGCCAAAAGGCGCCCCGCCATCCTTGGCGATGGCCGACCTCAGTCCATATTCACTGTTTGCCATCCGCTCTACTCCTGTTTGACGCCAAGGCGAGTGATCGCGATGTCGTAGCGGCGCAATGCTTTTCCAGCGTCCCAATCGAGGATCTCCGCTTCATTTACCGAGTAAATGAGCGGAACGATATCGAGGATTACTTCGATATCGCGCTCCGAAAGAAGTCCGCCGGCTTGTTTAAAAAATCGTCGATGCGCTCCTGCAGTTCCGTCCAGTCAGGCACGGTCAGGCCGGCGAGATCGGGAATCATCAAGCCAGTGCAGTGGGCGGTGATGAACTCGGCGCGCTCTTTGTTGGTGGCGAGTTTTTTCATCACTTTGGTGGCACGCAATGCAGGCATTTCCAGGGTGACGGCGGTGAGGCTGCGACCGGCCGTATCGAGTGGCAGCAGCAGCGAGACGTGCTCGCTGGTTTGCGACTCCCGTGGCTGATCGTTAGCGTTGAGGAAAAACGAGGCCGGGCGGGTCGACATCTCGTGCACGTACTGCGCGATGCTGACGTAGTCCGGACGCTTGAGCTGGTCGAGCTCATGTTCAGAAAGGCCGGTGGCGAGTTTTGCGAGTTCGAAAAATTGGTCGTCTTCGTCGTCGCCAGCGCGAGCCAGGGCTTCTTTCTGTGGCGCGTAGAACAGCGGCTTGAGTTGGATCTTCTCGATCGTCTCACCGGTATCGGCGGTGATCGGGGACAGCAGGATGTGCAGCGGAGGCATCCAGGCCATGGGACAATTCCTTGGTGAAGTATGGGAGCGAGCACACTCGCTCCCAGGGGCTTACGGCATCAGTACCGCGCGGCGGGCGTCGCCCAGGATGTCGACGCCATTGAGCACGAACTTCTGCGTTCGCACATCGATGTCGATCACCGGGATGCCGTTTTCGAGGCGGTTGTAGGTGCGGCAGGTCAGGATCAGCGTGGTGGTGACCTTATCGCCCATCTTCAGCTTGGATTCGGTCAGGGTTTTCAGCTTGCCGCCCACCGTGTGGTAGATGAAGTAGGTCTTGCCGTCCTGATCCTGGCCGGCTTCACGTACGTTCAGCAGGATGTCATCGCCTAGCTTCACACCCAACGCCAGCATGATTTCGGGCCCCACGCCCTGCAGCGCCAGGGTCGCGTTCAACACCTTGCCGCTCTTGGCCATTTCTTCGGCAATGAAGCGGCCACCGGTCATGGGTTCCATATCAAAATCAATCACCGGCGGGGTGAACTCTTCCACGGTTGCGGACAACGGCAGGCCTTGAAGGGTGGCCGCCATGGCCTGTCTGATTCGGTTGGTAAACATTAGAGAACGTCCTCCAGGAACTGCTCGATGATTTCATCGCGGGCGTTGAGTTGATAAATCATGTGTTCGTTCGGCGCGTAGCGGCCGTAGTCGATGACGATGAACCAGGTGCCGTTCTTGTACTTCTCGACACTGTTCAATTCCGGGTGCAGGTACACGCTGCCGCCGGGAATGGTCTCGTCGGCCACCAGGGTTTGCAGCCAGTCGTTGATGCGCTTGACCTCCTGGTCCATGAACGACTTGGTGAGGTTCTTGGCCATGGCTTTCTGCCCGGCCTTGACCAGCTTGCGGCTGATCGCATCTTCCAGGCCTACGTAGCTGATGAACTTGCCGGTGATGGAGCGGTTACCCAGCAGCGAGAAACCGCCGAGGATGGTGCGGGCGTAGTAGCTCACGCCGTAGCGGTTGAGCAGGTCGCCTTCGGTGGAGGTGTCAAGGATGTTGTACTCAACCACGCGGGACACGTCTTCGGCGAAGGTCACCTGATTGCCCGGGCTTTCCCATTGCTTGACCTTGGCCAGCGCGGCGATGGCCAGGGACGACGGCGCCAGGAACACGTTTTTCTTCGCGGCCTTGGAGTACACCGACGGCATGTTGTGCACCAGCAGGCAACGGTCGAAACCGAGATCGGCACCGCCCAGTTCGCCGCTGTAGGTCACCTGGTCGGCGACGGTTGCGTCCTTGCCGTCCAGCACCACACGGGCCTTGATGCGCTTGCCGAAGGAGGCGAATTCGCCGGCCACGGCCTTGGTGCCGGTGAAGCCCGGGGCGCCGATGATGGTCAGGTCTTCGGGGACGCTGGCCAGGGCGGCGAGGCCCAGTTTGCGGCCGGTGACCGGCTCTTCACCGCCGATTACGTTATTGATGGTGTCGGCCGGGGTGGTGCCCTCGTCGACGATCACTACGTAGACCGGCACCTTGACCACTTTGAGGATCTGGTACACGGCGTGGAACAGCGTGCCGGTTTCAGCGCCGGTAGGGTCCAGCAGCGCCTGGGTAGTGAAGCTGTTGATGCGGAACGGGGCGTTTTTCGGAATCGACGCATGGGCGTTGGGGGCGGTGCCCACCAGGCCGATGACGTTATCGCCCAGGCCACCCATGGCCTCGGGGGATTCAGTGGCATTCACGGTGATGCCGTTATGTTCGAAGTTCAAAACCTCAGCCATGATCAGTCAGCCTTCTTCGGGGTGGAGTTGAGGACGCTGGTGAGTTCCAGGCGGCCAGCGGTGCGCAGGGCGGATGCTTCGACGTCCAGCAGTTCCAGTTCCTCGCCGGCGGTAGACCAGTGGCCGTTGCCGGTGGGGAATGGAATGAGGACGGTGTAGGTTTGGCGGTTAAACATGAGTGGAATTCTCCGGGTGGAAAACGCCAAAGCCCCTGCGAGAGGGGCTTTGGGCGGGCGAAAAAAAACCGCTTTCGCGGTAGGGTTCAGTCGCGGTCAGGCAAGGGATAAAGCGCCTTAATTTCGGCTACTTTGTCGCGCCAAGCCTTTTCCTTTTCAGGAGTTTCGTCGTATTGCCACTCGAGAAACAGCGGGTCAGCTTGAGTTTCATAAAGCGTGCGACGCGCAGCGATGGTGCTTTCCAACTTTTCAGCTCGTATCGTTTCTTCGCAGAGTTCGTCGGCGCGGGCTTCGCTGAACCCCAGTGAGATAAGTGTAGGGCGATCAGCCGGAACATTGATGAGCGTTTCGCCAGAGTCGAGCAGTAGTGTTTTAATAGACCCAACCATATTCATACTCCTTTAACTGCATAGCGCTGATCGTTATCCAACGTATACGCCATCCTACTTTCAGGGTAAGTAGCTCCCAGCTCTGACGCTGTGATTGCGAAAGGCTTGACCTTCCACGAAATTTCATACTCAGCTGTAACGGCTTGGCTCAATTCGACCTCGGCGTCTGAACGACTAAATTTAACAGGGGCTTCAAAGCTTTTGGTAATGATGTAACTCAACCCGCCCCGCAAGTAGCATCCCGACTCTTGTGGAGAACCAACCAAAGTGCCCACAGCCTGATTCAACCAAATAGGCTTCAGCCCAGTGACAGGACGAACATAAGAAAGCATCCCAAACTGCGCGCACCGAACAGTTTCTCGGTATGTTTGGGATATACGCTTGATTGTCAAAAAGTTCGCATCACCATTCCACGGAATCCCACACCCTTCCATTTGCAGGTTTAGGCCCGCAACGTGCGGTTCAAAATTATTATTGAACGGATTAAGCTCGGCATTCGTGGCGTAGTTTCTAGAAATCACGATCTCAGACATGCCTTGCTCGTTACCCGGCATGCGCCACCATACGGGATAAAAGATGTTGGTGGACAGCCCAGTCAGATCAATAGTCTGGGAGTAAGAGGCACGCCCGTTAATATCCTTGGCCTGTACACTGCCGCGCCACGCGTTGAACTGACCCAAGGCAACATCCATTCGAGAATCTATTTTGCCAACCTGATTCGTCACCGTATCCGTCAGTTTGTTACATGCGTCCACAACTTTTGTGATCGTCGTTTCAATCCCCATAATCAACTCCCTAGTAAAAATTATCTTTTCAGCACTTTTGCAAGCGCTATTGCTTAGCTTCTAATTGCATAACCCGAAACATCAAATCAACATGCCTCGACATATTGCCAACCGAAGCCGCCGCCATGATTGCGATTTCTTCAGCCATCAATACATTCAAATTCTCGCTCCCCACCACAATCGTCACGCTATCCGCCGGCAACGGCGAAATATCCAACGTGAACTTCTGCAGTACCCGAGCCGCCGCCGCTTTATACGTGAGCAGCTTCCCCTCCACGGAATACACCGCCAACAACGTGCCACTGGCGAGGTAAAAACCAAACTCGCCGATCTCATACTCGGCCTCGCCATCAAACAGCGCGGCCATCCGGAGTTGCCGGTCGCCCAGATCCTCGTAGTCCACAATGGCGACCCGTTGGCGCTCGTCACGCAGGGCCACTTCGGTGCCGTCGGGGTTGTAGCGGCCAGTACCGGCGCCAATGTGGGTGATCTCGCCTTTCAAGCCCTGGTTCTTTGCCTGCAGCACTTCATCCAATCCCTTGGAGGTGAAGCGCACCAGGCGTGTAATTTCATCTGTCATGGCTGCGCCCTGAGGTCGTAGTCGTTAATGGTGTAGTGCCGGGCAACCCCGGCACTGTTTAGCCGGGCCGCCAGCCCGAGTTCAGGCAGTACGCCGCACAACTGCAACTCGCCATCGCTGAGCGGTGTGTGCGCCACGCTGCTGCAAGCAAGTACCCCGTGCAGCTTCACTTCGGGCAACGCCCCGGGCGGGCCCTCATCGCCGATGCTCAACCCTGGATCAGCGGCTGCAGCAACACGTAAACCCTGGGAGGTCTCGTGCACGATGGTGATGGTGGCCAGGTCCCGCTCGCTCTTGGCCGCGTTGATGCGGCGGATCAAACGGTTGTGATCGCCACTGGACCAACTGCGACCGATGATTGCCTGCACATCAAAGGTGTAAGGCAGACCGGTTGGCCGCTGTTGATACCAGGCACTGATATTGGGGGTGAATCCCAGGGATTCGACGGCGTAGCTCAGCGCCTTGGGCGTACCGGCCTGACGCTGGATTTGCCAGGACAAGGCCACGGTGAGGCGCTTCTCCGACTCGCTGGCAGCGGCGTCCCATTCACTGACGCCGCGATCAGCGGCAAGGTAGGGAAGGAATTCAGCCGGCGTCTGCAGCGGATTCATCAAGGCGGGAAAGGGTGGCGTCACCCGATCGAGCAATTGCCCAAAACCCAGGTCCAGCGCCTTCTCCAACGGCGAACTGTTGGCGGGCAGCAAGCTGCCTTTTGGCTCACTCATAGCGTGCGCACCTCCACCTCGACACCCGTGCAATACGGAGCCTGGAACGCGGTGGTGACGATCGGCTCCAGCGGTTCAAGGATTTGCAGTTGTGCAGCTCCCGCCGAGTGGATGGCGTAGTCGATCCAGCTCGGGTCCACCCGCCCTTCCAGGCGATGACAAGACTCGGCGTAGGTTTGCAGCAGTCGCTGCGCGGCTACCTGGGTCAATCCGGAATCCGGACCGGCGTTGATCTTGGCCACCACCCGAATTTTGTAGCGCAGGATCTGCGCCCCCTGCACCGTGACGAGATCCGTTTCCGGTCGCACGTCAGGCCGGGCGAAATGCCGACGTACACCGTCAAGCAGATCAGCAGAAGGTGTGCCATCCCCGTCTCTGGACAGGACCGTGACCATCACTTCGCCGGGCGCGGTTCGACGGCCATTACCATCCTTGACCCGTGCCGCGTAGCCGTCCGGGTCGAAGGTATAAGTGACCGTCACCACACCCGGCGTAGCACTTTGCACTTTCACCGATGGACGCTCACCGAGGGTGAAAACCTCCCGGCGATACTGCATCCGCGAACCCGCCGCCGGAGCGTGAGGCGCGAGGTAATAACGCAACCGGGCGTCATCGTCGCTCTCCAATGTTGGCGGTACCGGCGGGAAAGCCGCCGGGTCACCAGGGTCGAGCACCTGGCGCTCAAGGCCCATGTCCGCCAGGCGCGCATCGAGGTTGCTGCCGGTGGCCCACCACGCCAGCATCTGCTTGATGCGGGCGTTGTATTTGCGCTCGTGGGTTTGCAGGCGAACGCAAAAAGCTTCCAGCGCCAACGTCAGCAACTCGCTCTCGTTCTCCAGGCTGACCTTCAGCTTGGCGGCATTTTCAGGCGCACGAGTAGCGACGTAATCAACGACAAACGCCTTGAACTCCGCCAACAGTGGCTCGAACTCATCGACCGCAATGATCGCTGGCTCAGCCAACTGGTTCTGGCCGGGTATCAGCATGCTCATGTCACCACCTCGAAGGATTGCTTGCGGTTTTTCCAGGTGCCAGCGAAGCGCAGCAACAGGCCGGCGCCCTGGCGGTTGGCGACGATGACTTGCGGCTCGAAGTCGGCGATGCCGTTCTGCGGGTTGTAGAACGCCTGGGCGGCATGGCTCTGGGCGAGAATCAGCAGGTCATCGCCGAGGTTTTGCCCGAGCAGCTGCGGGATCATCGAGCCGTACAGCGGGCGCTTCTGGCGAGTGCCCAAGGGCGTGGTCAGCGCTCGGGTAGCGCGCTGCACAAATTGCAGCCAGTCATCGACCGCCGCCCCGGTGTTTCTATCGATTCCGATCATGGGATGTCCTTGTCAGGGGCTGATGACTCGACCCTGGTGGTCCACCACCGGGCCGCTGAAGTGCGCGCCGCCGGCGTCCAGCAACAGGCTGGTGCCGCCGACTTGCAGCGTGACGCCCTGGGCGCTCATCGTGAGGCTGGCGGCGCCGACCTTGATGTCGACCTGTTCGCGGGAACCTGTGAACGTGGTGGGGCCATTGACCCAGTTGAAGGTATGGCTGGCGTCGTCGTAGTCGCTCTGGGTGCCGTCCTGATGGCGGCGCCGGGTCAGTGTCGAAGCGCTGGAGACCGGTGGAAAACGGTCACTGTTCAAGCCGAACAAGGCCACCGATTGCGCCCCGCCCTCCCCGGCGCCGTAGTTGAGCAGCAAACATTGCTCGCCTACTGACGGGATGCGGGTTTCCGTCTGCGCTCCGGCGCTGGGGTTGAAAAAGCGGATCGCCGGGGTGAGCAGTTCGCCGTGGCTGACCTTGCAGGTATTGCTGGCGGCGTCGACCTCCTGGCACACGCCGATTCGGCAGAAACTTTCGGCGCGTCGATACAGGTCTTCGAGCTGGCTTTCCATTTCCGCCAGGCGCTCCACGATCGGCCCCAGCTGCATGCGTAACAGCGCGTCGAACATGGGCTACTCCGCCAGCGGCTTGTATTGGTCGGGGTCGTCGATGTTCGACACGTCCCAGGTGCAGGCAAAAAGCGGCTTGCCTGTGGGATCGTTGAGCAACGGCGGCCCGATATAGAGGGTTTGGATGAAGGTGACGGTCCAGGTGTCGTAGTCCGTCTCTGCGCTGGTGCGTATTGAAGGCGCAGCGACGATGCTGGTCGGCAGGTCGCACTGCGCCTGCGACAGGTTCCAGCGGTTATCCAGCACCAGGTCCATCAGTTGGCTGGCCAGGTCGCAGGCATCAAAGGGCAAGGCACCCGGGGCCACCATGGCCTTGAGTGAAATCCCCAGGGCATGGGCCTTGCGCCCCTCGCGGGAGCGAAGGCCCGGCCCATTGCCTTCGACCGTTATCAACACGCCGGTGTCGTTCGCGGCGCCCTGAAAGTCCTGATGAGTGCCGACCTTAAGTTCCGGAAACGCCCTGCGCAGTGCCTCGCTGATGGCCTGGGGCAGTTGGGAGGGTTTTTCGATAAGTGTCATTTAAGTAGCGTCCTTGCAACGGTTACTGCGGGTCCCGGCCAGGGCCTTCGTTGACGCCGATGCGCTTGGCCGCCCAGCGTTCATAAAGGCCGATGGCCACGTCGGCGCCGGCCATGGCGGTCAGGCACCCAATGGCGCCGGCCGTCCAGATCGACATGCCGGCGGCGTAGCACAGCATCAGGGCTGATACCCCGCACACCATGCAGGCCCCCGAACGCAGGGCCAGGCGCCGCATAAGCGACCAACCGCGGGCGCCTTCCTTGTCGGCGCGCCACATTTCTCCGGAAACCCCGCCAATCACCGCCAATACGATGACCAGCCAGATAGGCATTTCCGCCAACGCTTGCTGCTCGTTTGTCATGTCACGCCTCCTGGAATGAGTGATACCGGCAGGTCGCCGGTTGTAGGTGTTTGTTTCAATTTGAATGGGTTCTCTAGGTAGGCATTCCAAAAAGCCCGGTTGCCCGGGCTTTTCAGTAATGATGTCCTCGAACTTTCGGCGCTACTGGCGCGGTACGGTTCTTTCCTCAATGTTTTTCCGACCACGATCCCTGTCTGCCGGATAACTGCTTCTGGTGCTTTACGCTGCACACCCGGGCCAGTTGCCAACCCTCTGAACCGTTAAGGCCGGTTCATCGCTGCCTGTTCTTGAAGCGGTTTGAAACTAAAGAGCGTCGGCATCCTTGCCGGTATTGCCTGGCATCCTTGCCATCGCTTCGATGGCGTCCTTGCCGGTGTTGCGTAACGTCCTTGTCTTCCTTGGCAGCATCCTTGCCGCCTCCACCAGGCCTTCTTGGCTGGCTTGAGATGAAGAATATGCATGTATGCATATACAGTCAATGCACAAACGCATTTATTTTTGCGCAAGAAATGCACAGGTGCATTTATAGCCCCGCAGGCAAAGGGTTTGGTGGTTTTACGCAGACGAAAAAAAGCCCGCTCACTGGCGGGCTTTGTCTTACACAGAAGGGTTAGCGGGCGTACATGCCCCACCAGAAAACGTGACCAAGGATGCTGATCTGTTCATCCTGGATTTCCTGGAAGCTGTAGTCCTCGTCCGGATGTTCATCGCGGTTGAAGCTACGCAGGCGAATCCCGGAAGGCAGGCGATAGAGCTGTTTCACCCGTAGCTGGCCGTTGTGATTGATGGCGTAAAGATCGCCATCGACGATGTCACCAATCCCGCATTTGCCCGCATTGACACCTACGGTGGCGCCGTCGCGCAGCACCGGCAACATACTGTTGCCGCGCACCGTCACGCACTTGGCCTGGTCGAACTGCACACCGTTATGCCGCAGGCTGCGCTTGCCGAATCGCAGGCTGGCCTTCTCGCTTTCCTCGATGACGAATCTTCCTGATCCAGCAGCCAATTCAACCTCGCGCAGAAAGGGGATCGACACCTCGTCATCATTAACGGGTGTTTCGTCGTCCCACAGGCTTATGTCCTTGAGTTCCGAATGCATCGGGTCACGCTCGTCCGACCGCACCGGCACCAGCCCTGCGCGCCCGCGCAGCTGATCGGTGCTGACCTGGAAGTAATCGGCGATGCGCGAGATGTGCTTGTCCGACGGATCCACGATCTTGCCGCTGAGGATCCGGGACAGTGTGGATTGAGGCACGCCGGTACGCCGGTGAAGCTCCGTGGGGGAGATCCGGTCGCGGTCCAGCAGCTCTCTTAAGACGATAGAAACGTTGCGTTTTTGCATAACGCGGATAGTGCAGGCAGTTTTGATGCTTGGCAAATGCTAATTTGCATATTTAATGCATGGAGCAGCGAATTTGACCTGACCGTTTGTGCACTGCGAAGCCCCGACCGCGCGTGTTAACCTTGCGCCCATTGCAAAAAATGCTGGGCCAAGCGCCCCCTTTGCCCCATCACTTTCAACGAATTTGCCAACTATCCAATGAGTAAAAACACTTCCGATCTGTCCTCCCACACCCCGATGATGCAGCAGTACTGGCGCCTGAAAAACCAGCACCCTGATCAGTTGATGTTCTACCGCATGGGCGATTTCTACGAGATCTTCTATGAAGACGCGAAGAAGGCGGCCAAGTTGCTGGACATCACCCTGACCGCGCGCGGGCAGTCGGCCGGGCAGTCAATTCCGATGTGCGGGATTCCATATCATTCGTTGGAAGGTTACCTGGTCAAGCTGGTGAAGCTGGGCGAGTCGGTGGTGATCTGTGAGCAGATCGGCGACCCGGCCACCAGCAAGGGCCCGGTGGAACGCCAGGTGGTGCGCATCATCACGCCGGGTACGGTGAGTGATGAGGCGCTGCTGGATGAGCGTCGCGACAACCTGATCGCGGCAGTACTGGGGGACGAACGCCTGTTCGGCCTGGCAGTCCTGGATATCACAAGTGGCAACTTCACGGTGCTGGAGATCAAGGGCTGGGAGAATCTGCTGGCGGAGCTTGAGCGCGTCAACCCGGTGGAGTTGATGATCCCGGACGACTGGCCAAAGGACCTGCCGGCGGAACGTCGCCGTGGGACCAAGCGTCGTGCGCCGTGGGATTTCGAGCGTGATTCGGCGCTGAAAAGCCTGTGCCAGCAATTCTCCGTGCAAGACCTCAAGGGCTTCGGTTGCGAAACCCTGACCCTGGCCATCGGCGCCGCCGGTTGCCTGCTCAGCTATGCCAAGGAAACCCAGCGCACTGCCCTGCCGCATTTGCGCAGCCTGCGTCATGAACGCCTGGACGACACCGTGGTGCTGGATGGCGCCAGCCGTCGCAACCTGGAACTGGACACCAACCTCGCCGGCGGGCGCGACAACACCCTGCAATCGGTGGTCGACCGTTGCCAGACCGCCATGGGCAGCCGCTTGCTAACCCGCTGGTTGAACCGCCCGCTGCGGGATTTGACCGTGCTGCAAGCCCGCCAGACCTCTATTACCTGCCTGCTCGACCGCTACCGCTTTGAAAAGCTGCAACCGCAGCTCAAGGAAATCGGCGATATCGAGCGGATCCTGGCGCGGATCGGCCTGCGTAATGCGCGGCCCCGCGACCTGGCACGCCTGCGCGATGCCCTCGGCGCCCTGCCGCAACTGCAAGCGGCGATGACCGAACTGGAAGCACCGCACCTGCAGCAGCTGGCAGTCACCACCGGCACCTACCCGGAACTGGCGGCGCTGCTGGAAAAAGCCATCATCGACAACCCGCCCGCGATCATCCGTGACGGTGGCGTGTTGAAGACCGGTTACGACACCGAGCTGGATGAGCTGCAATCCCTGAGCGAGAACGCCGGGCAGTTCCTGATTGACCTGGAAGCCCGTGAAAAAGCCCGCACCGGCCTGGCCAACCTGAAAGTCGGCTACAACCGCGTGCACGGCTACTTTATCGAGTTGCCAAGCAAGCAGGCCGAGCAGGCGCCGATCGATTACCAGCGCCGCCAGACCCTCAAGGGTGCCGAGCGCTTTATCACTCCGGAGCTTAAAGAATTCGAAGACAAGGCGCTGTCGGCCAAAAGCCGCGCCCTGGCCCGGGAGAAAATGCTCTACGAAGCCTTGCTCGAAAGCCTGATCGACAAGCTGGCGCCGTTGCAGGACACCGCAGCCGCCCTGGCCGAGCTGGATGTACTGAGCAACCTGGCCGAGCGTGCCCTGAACCTTGACCTGAACTGCCCGCGCTTTGTCAGCGAGCCGTGCATGCGCATCGTGCAAGGTCGCCACCCGGTGGTGGAGCAGGTGTTGACCACGCCGTTCGTCGCCAACGACCTGTCGCTGGACGACGACACCCGCATGCTGGTGATCACCGGTCCGAACATGGGCGGTAAATCCACCTACATGCGTCAGACCGCGTTGATCGTGCTGCTTGCGCATATCGGCAGCTTCGTGCCGGCGGCAAGCTGCGAATTGTCACTGGTGGACCGCATCTTCACCCGGATCGGTTCCAGCGATGACCTGGCCGGCGGCCGTTCGACCTTTATGGTGGAAATGAGCGAAACCGCCAACATCCTGCACAACGCCACCGAACGCAGCCTGGTGCTGATGGACGAAGTGGGCCGCGGCACCAGCACCTTCGACGGGCTGTCCCTGGCGTGGGCGGCGGCCGAACGTTTGGCGCACCTGCGGGCATATACGCTGTTCGCGACGCACTACTTCGAACTGACCGTGCTGCCGGAAAACGAGCCGTTGGTAGCCAACGTGCACCTCAATGCCACCGAGCACAACGAGCGCATCGTGTTCCTGCACCACGTGCTGCCCGGCCCGGCAAGCCAGAGTTACGGCCTGGCCGTGGCGCAACTGGCGGGGGTGCCGGCCGAGGTGATTACCCGTGCTCGCGAGCACCTGAGCCGCCTGGAAGAAACAGCGCTGCCCCATGAGATTCCCGTGGCCAGCCCGGCCAAGGCCAGCAACAAACCCAGCGCGCCGCACCAGAGCGACATGTTCGCCAGCCTGCCTCATCCGGTACTGGATGAGTTGGCTAAGCTTGACCTGGATGACGTGACGCCGCGAAAAGCGCTCGAAATGTTATATGCACTGAAGACTCGGATATAACGCAGACGCTTGCAAGCTGGTAGACTCTCGCGCGGTTTGGGATGCTGCGGGCTTTTAGCCTGGCCTGCAGACTATCGCTCCCGAACCTCGCGAGCCCTGCTACAAAGGGTTTCGCTGCCGCCGCCTGAGGAGAAAATTAGAAATGACCTTCGTCGTCACCGACAACTGCATCAAGTGCAAGTACACCGACTGCGTAGAAGTGTGTCCGGTGGACTGCTTCTACGAAGGCCCGAATTTCCTGGTCATCCACCCGGACGAGTGCATTGACTGCGCCCTGTGTGAACCAGAATGCCCGGCCGTCGCTATTTTCTCCGAGGACGAAGTCCCGGCAGAGATGCAGGAATTTATTCAGTTGAACGTTGAGCTGGCGGAAATCTGGCCGAATATCACTGAGCGCAAAGACCCGATGCCGGATGCGGCAGAGTGGGATGGCAAAAAAGGCAAGATTGCCGACCTCGAACGCTGATAGCGTCGATGCCCTCCAAAAGGCCCCTTGCGGGCCTTTTTGCATTTCTGCGGGGCGGGTTTCACTGTTCTACAGGCAAAAAAAAGGGGCGGTATGACCCGCCCACATTTTTTCCCTAGTCCCTGTGTTCCTTTTCATCGTCCTGATGAATCGCATCCTGCGAGGTTCCCTGAATCATCGTTCCTTGATGACTGTGTCAATCCGTGGACACAGGGCTGATCTTAGAGAGTTCACGGGGAAGTTCAACGGGATCCAACCCGCCGGGTTTTCGATTCACGCGCTCAAACGCTAATAAATAATCGTTATATTTCAATAAGATAGAAATATAGGCAATCAATTCAAGACGCCCCCGCCGATGAAAAAACCCAAACGCTTACGAAAAAGTAAGTGAATGCTTACACCAGCAATTACGTAAAAGAGTAAAAAACGCCTCGTTGGTGTTCACCAGGCAAGAAAAAGCCCCGACAAGGTCGAGGCTTTTTTCCCATCCGGTGGATCAGTCGTCGCTGACAGTAATCGTCGGCATTGCCTGGGCCTCGGCTTCCTGCAGGACGATTCGCGCGCCTACGTGGCGCGCCAGCTCCTGGTAGACCATGGCAATCTGGCCATCGGGCTCGGCAACCACCGTCGGCTTGCCGCCATCAGCCTGCTCTCGAATCCCCATGGACAGCGGCAATGACGCCAGCAGTTCAACGCCGTACTGGGTCGCGAGCTTCTCGCCGCCGCCTTCACCGAACAGATGCTCGGCGTGGCCGCAGTTGGAGCAGATGTGCACCGCCATGTTTTCCACGACGCCCAGCACCGGGATGTTGACCTTGCGGAACATCTCCACACCCTTGCGGGCATCCAGCAGCGCGAGGTCCTGCGGTGTGGTGACGATCACCGCGCCGGCCACCGGCACTTTCTGCGCCAGGGTCAGCTGGATATCGCCGGTGCCGGGCGGCATATCGATCACCAGGTAGTCCAGGTTGCCCCAGTCGGTCTGCGTGACCAGTTGCAGCAACGCACCGGATACCATCGGGCCGCGCCAGACCATCGGTGTGTTGTCGTCGGTCAGGAAGGCCATGGACATGACTTCCACGCCATGGGACTCGATCGGCACGAACCATTTCTGGTCCTTGATCTTCGGCCGGGTGCCTTCCGGGATGCCAAACATCACGCCCTGGCTCGGGCCATAGATGTCGGCGTCGAGAATCCCGACCCGCGCGCCTTCCCGGGCCAGGGCCAGGGCCAGGTTGGCGGCGGTGGTGGATTTGCCCACGCCGCCCTTGCCGGAAGCCACGGCCACCACGTTCTTGACGTTGGCCAGGCCCGGAATCTGCGCCTGGGCCTTGTGCGGGGCGATCACGCACTGGATGTCGACCCTGGCCGCGCTGACGCCGTCCAGGCCTTCGATGGCCATTTGCAGCATCTGCGCCCAGCCGCTCTTGAACAGGCCTGCGGCGTAGCCCAGCTCAAGCTGGACCGAAACCTTGTCACCCTGCACGTCGATGGCGCGTACGCACCCGGCGCTGACCGGGTCCTGGTTCAGGTAGGGGTCGGTGTACTGGCGAAGAACGGCTTCCACCGCTGCGCGATTGACGGCGCTCATGGGCTACTCCCGAAAAAAGACTGACTAAAACAGGCGGCTATCCTAACCGTTCCAGCGCCCCAGCGGCACGCTTTCGGCCTGCGGGAAAATCCGGAAACAGCCGCACGGGGTGAAATAAATTTCCCGGCGCTTTATAGTGGCCGACCTCCGTTTCATCAAGTAGCCGAGCCCCATGTCCGAGCCACGCAAGATCCTCGTCACCAGCGCCCTGCCCTATGCCAATGGTTCTATCCACCTTGGCCATATGCTTGAGTACATCCAGACCGATATGTGGGTGCGCTTCCAGAAGCATCGCGGCAATCAATGCATTTATGTCTGCGCGGACGACGCCCACGGTTCGGCCATCATGTTGCGCGCCGAGAAGGAAGGCATCACCCCGGAACAACTGATCGCCAATGTCCAGGCTGAACACAGCGCCGACTTTGCCGAGTTCCTGGTGGATTTCGATAACTTCCACTCGACCCACTCCGACGAAAACCGCGAGCTGTCGAGCCAGATCTACCTGCGCCTCAAGGACGCCGGGCACATTGCCACGCGTTCGATCACCCAGTATTTCGACCCGGAAAAGAAAATGTTCCTGGCCGACCGCTTCATCAAGGGCACCTGCCCGAAATGCGGCACTGAGGACCAGTACGGCGACAACTGCGAGAAATGCGGCGCCACTTACGCGCCCACCGACCTGAAGGATCCGAAGTCGGCCATCTCCGGCGCCACCCCGGTACTCAAGGATTCCCAGCACTTCTTCTTCAAGCTCCCGGATTTCCAGCAGATGCTGCAAACCTGGACCCGCAGCGGCACCCTGCAGGACGCCGTGGCGAACAAGATCGCCGAATGGCTGGACGCCGGCCTGCAACAGTGGGACATCTCCCGCGATGCGCCGTACTTCGGCTTTGAGATCCCGGGCGAGCCAGGCAAGTACTTCTACGTGTGGCTGGACGCGCCGATCGGCTACATGGCCAGCTTCAAGAACCTGTGCGACCGCACGCCGGAGCTGGACTTCGACGCGTTCTGGAACAAGGACTCCACGGCCGAGCTGTACCACTTCATCGGCAAGGACATCGTCAACTTCCACGCGCTGTTCTGGCCTGCAATGCTTGAAGGCTCGGGCTATCGCAAGCCAACCGGCATTGCCGTGCACGGTTACCTGACGGTCAATGGCCAGAAGATGTCCAAGTCCCGCGGCACCTTTATCAAGGCGCGCACCTACCTGGACCACCTGTCGCCGGAATACCTGCGCTACTACTACGCCTCCAAGCTGGGCCGTGGTGTCGACGACCTGGACCTGAACCTGGAAGACTTCGTACAGAAGGTCAACTCGGACCTGGTGGGCAAGGTGGTCAACATCGCCAGCCGTTGCGCCGGGTTTATCCACAAGGGCAACGCCGGGGTGCTGGTGGCTGAAAATGCCGCACCTGAGCTGACCGATGCGTTCCTGGCCGCGGCGCCAAGCATCGCCGATGCCTATGAAGCCCGCGACTTTGCCCGGGCCATGCGCGAAATCATGGGCCTGGCCGACCGCGCCAACGCCTGGATCGCCGACAAGGCGCCGTGGTCGCTGAACAAGCAGGAAGGCAAGCAGGCTGAAGTCCAGGCGATCTGCGCCACGGGCGTCAACCTGTTCCGTCAGTTGGTGATCTTCCTCAAGCCGGTGTTGCCATTGCTGGCAGCCGACGCCGAGGCGTTCCTCAATGTGCCGCCGCTGACCTGGAATGACCACGCGACACTGCTCGGCAACCATCAGTTGAATGAGTTCAAGCCGCTGATGACCCGTATCGACCCGGTAAAAGTGCAGGCCATGACCGACGCATCGAAAGAAGACCTCGAGGCCAGCAAGACCGATACCGGCGACGCTGCACCTGCGGGCAATGGCGAACTGGCGAAAGATCCGTTGTCGCCGGAAATCGACTTCGACGCCTTCGCTGCGGTGGACTTGCGGGTGGCCCTGATCCTCAAGGCCGAAGCCGTGGAAGGCGCCGACAAGCTGCTGCGCCTGACCCTGGACATCGGTGATGAACAACGCAACGTGTTCTCGGGGATCAAGAGCGCCTATCCGGACCCATCCAAGCTCGATGGTCGCCTGACCATGATGATCGCCAACCTCAAGCCGCGGAAAATGAAGTTCGGTATCTCCGAAGGCATGGTGATGGCGGCCGGCCCTGGCGGTGAAGAGATCTACCTGTTGAGCCCGGACAGCGGCGCCAAGCCGGGTCAGCGCATCAAGTAACAATGGCTAACTGCCTCATGGTCTCGGCCATGGGGCGGTTTCAGCTAGTACCCCCTCCTCGCTTGCCGGATAGTCGGATTCTGTTTGCTGTCGGCCCGCTGTTGGCTGTGGCTTTTCCGGGTTCCAACGCAATGATCAAACCATGAGCCTGATTCAACGTATCGACGCCCTGCTGCCGCAAACCCAGTGTGGCAAATGTGGGCATCCTGGCTGCAAGCCCTACGCAGAAGGCATTGCCCAAGGCGAGGCGATCAACAAGTGCCCTCCGGGCGGCCAGGAAACCATTACAGCCCTGGCGCAGCTGTTGAAGCTCCCGGTGCTGGAGTTGGACACATCTCGAGGGGAAGCGCCCGCACAGATCGCGTTTATCCGTGAAGCGGAGTGCATCGGCTGTACCAAATGCATCCAGGCCTGCCCGGTGGACGCTATCGTCGGTGCTGCCAAATTGATGCACACGGTGATTGTCGACGAGTGCACGGGTTGCGACCTGTGTGTAGCACCCTGCCCGGTTGATTGCATCGAAATGCGTCCGTTGAGCACCGTGGTACCGATTGTCGGCGGGCTGGCCTCCAATGATCATGAACGCGAGGCACGCAGCCTCAAGCGCGACCGGGCCCGGCGACGGTTTGAACAGCGCAACGCGCGGCTGCAACGCGAAGAGGAACAGAAACTTGCCGAACGCCAGGCACGCTCCAAGCGCGCCGCCCCGGTAGCTGCGGCCACGGTCAACCCGGTCCAGGCGGCCATTGAGCGGGTTCGTGCACAAAAAGCCGCGGCCATGGACGCCGCCTTGAAGAAGGCCAAGATCAACCTGGCCATGAGCCGCGCCCAATTGCACAAATCCCTGAAAGCTTTCGGCCACCCGCCGACCTTTGAACAGCAGTCGCAGTTGATCATTCTGCAACAGCACTTCGAAACGGCAGAGCAGGCGCTTGCGGCACTGGTGGTGGCTGATGCCCGCACCTGAACCCCTTGAGCACCGGCCGCACCTGATGAAGCGTGTACTGCCGGTGCACGCCGCGTTTATCCTGCTCGGGTTATTGGGCCCGTTTTTCGTAACCACACTGACTGTTTGCAAGGAACCGCTCGCCCCATGAACGCCGCAAAACGCCTGGAAATTTTCCGCCGGCTTCACGAAGACAACCCGGAACCGAAAACCGAACTGGCCTACTCCTCGCCGTTCGAGTTGCTGATCGCCGTGATTCTCTCGGCCCAGTCCACAGACGTCGGCGTCAACAAGGCCACCGCCAAGTTGTATCCGGTGGCGAACACCCCGGAGGCGATCTACGCGCTGGGGGTTGAGGGGTTGTCCGAATACATCAAGACCATCGGCCTGTACAACAGCAAGGCGAAGAATGTCATCGAGACATGCCGGCTGCTGGTGGAACTGCACGGCAGCGAAGTGCCGCAAACGCGCGAAGCCCTGGAAGCCCTTCCGGGTGTTGGCCGAAAAACCGCCAATGTGGTGCTCAATACAGCATTTCGCCAGTTGACCATGGCGGTGGACACGCACATCTTTCGGGTCAGCAACCGAACCGGTATTGCCCGCGGAAAAAATGTGGTGGAGGTGGAAAAACAGCTGATGAAGTTCGTGCCCAAGCCGTATCTGCTGGACTCGCATCACTGGTTGATCCTTCACGGACGCTATGTCTGCCAGGCCCGCAAGCCGCGCTGTGGCAGCTGCCGCATCGAAGACCTGTGCGAATACAAGGAAAAGACTTCCGACGATTGAGCCATCATTGCTTTTATCGATGAGTCGATTGAAAAAATCTTTTTTACCAGGCCCGAGATTATCGTTATAAGGAGCGCCAACGGCAGTCTTAGCCTGGAGTTAACCTTATGAGCACTGGCAAAGAACAACTGGATGTAGAAGACGACGTTGTTGGCGCTGAATCCGACGATGATGCAGCAGAAGCACCGGTAGAGGTGGCCAAGACCAATTTGAGCAAACGCCGCACCATCGACAACCTTCTGGAAGAGCGGCGCTTGCAAAAACAGTTGGCCGATTACGACTTCGATCTCTAATCGATCCAACGATAAACAGAAGCCTCCCTTGCGGAGGCTTTTTTCTGACTGGATGTAAATGTGAGGCCGGCCTACACCAGGCCGTTTCGCTGGGCCAGCTCGATCAAGTCCACCAGCGAGCGTGCGTTGAGCTTGAGCAGCAAGCGGGTCTTGTAGGTGCTCACAGTCTTGTTGCTCAGGAACATGCCATCGGCGATCTCCTTGTTGGTCTTGCCGCGGGCCAACTGCTGCAACACCATCATCTCCCGGCCGGACAGGCGCTCGACCATGTCCGCTTCGCTGGCGTTACCCATTGTGGAGCGCACCGAGTTCAACGCCTGGTTGGGGAAGTAGCTGTACCCGCACAGCACCGCCTTGACCGCGCTCAACAGCTCGGTGAGATCCTGTTGCTTGCACACGTAGCCGGCAGCACCCGCCTGCATACACCGCATCGAGAAATGCCCGGGCGCCTGGGACGTCAGCACCAGCACCTTGAAGGGATGTGCCTGTTTGGTTGATGACAGCCGGCATATAACTTCCAGGCCATCGAGTTTGGGAATTCCAATATCCAGTATGACAATGTCCGGCATATGCTCGCGCGCAAGTTGCAAGGCATCGACACCGTTATCGGTCTCGGCAACGACCTCATAACTATGACGTTCCATTAGCATACGTACAGCAAGACGAATGACGGGATGATCATCCACGATCAGCACTTTATTCATGGGCAAGTCCAATTTCGCTGTTCGAATTATTAAGAGTAAGCACAATAGCCTAGTCGTTTCTCGCTTGGCATAGCGCTCCCCCCCAAGCAACAGCAAGCAGAGACCTAACCCACAAAGACATAGGATTTAACCTACAAAAAAACGCCAGATCGGAGCTATCCAGTTTTGTTGGGGCTTTCAGAACTTTCCGAGCACAAACATATTTTGAGTGAAAATTCCCAGGATTACGCGGGCCCGGGTAAACGCGCCGTACACAAGTTTCAGGAAATGCCCCTTGTGCGCTGTCAGAAGACCTGTGAACCCGGAGGGAAACCGGGTTTTTAAAAGTTCCATTCGACATAATTACTAACGCTCCATAAATCCTACAGGCATGTCAGCATCTGACATATTCGCGGTACATTTCTGAGTGAATTTTCTGTAGTACATAGTTCCTGCCTACAAGAAAAAATCTCACTTTCAACAATGCATCACTTATCGAGCGAAATTAATAAACATTGCCCCCGTAAAAATATAAACACTCCAGATCATCTCCTGGAGCACCTGAACTTTTTCGAAGCGAACAATAAACACAGGCGCGCGCCCGATGATTCCGGATGTATTTTCAACCAAAAAAAATGGCCCCTTGAGGGGCCATTTTTCATTGCAACTTACAACACTCAGAACAACTTGCGACCTTTGTTGGCCGCAATGCGCATGCGCAACGCGTTCAGCTTGATGAAGCCTGCCGCGTCTGCCTGGTTGTAGGCGCCGCCATCTTCTTCAAAAGTGGCGATGTTGGCGTCGAACAACGACTCATCGGACTTGCGACCGGTCACGATCACGTTGCCCTTGTACAGCTTCAGGCGCACAACGCCGTTCACGTGGACCTGGGAAGCGTCGATCATCTGTTGCAGCATCAGACGCTCCGGGCTCCACCAGTAGCCGGTGTAGATCAGGCTGGCGTACTTGGGCATCAACTCGTCTTTGAGGTGAGCCACTTCACGGTCCAGGGTGATGGACTCAATGGCGCGGTGAGCGCGCAGCATGATGGTGCCGCCCGGGGTTTCGTAGCAACCACGGGACTTCATGCCCACGTAACGGTTCTCGACGATGTCGAGGCGGCCGATACCGTGTTCGCCACCGATACGGTTCAAGGTCGCCAGTACGGTGGCCGGGGTCATTTCGACGCCGTCCAGCGCGACGATGTCGCCGTTGCGGTAGGTCAGTTCCAGGTACTGGGCCTTGTCAGGAGCGTTCTCCGGGGAGACGGTCCATTTCCACATGTCTTCTTCGTGCTCGGTCCAGGTGTCTTCCAGCACGCCGCCTTCATAGGAGATGTGCAGCAAGTTGGCGTCCATCGAGTACGGGGACTTCTTCTTGCCATGACGCTCGATCGGGATCGCGTGCTTTTCGGCGTAGTCCATCAGCTTTTCACGGGACAGCAGGTCCCATTCACGCCACGGAGCAATCACTTTTACGCCTGGCTTCAAGGCGTAGGCGCCCAGTTCGAAACGCACCTGGTCGTTGCCCTTGCCGGTGGCGCCATGGGAAATGGCGTCGGCGCCGGTTTCGTTGGCGATTTCGATCAGGCGCTTGGCGATCAGCGGACGTGCGATGGAAGTACCCAGCAGGTACTCGCCTTCGTAGACAGTGTTGGCGCGAAACATCGGGAAAACGAAATCGCGGACGAACTCTTCGCGCAGGTCGTCAATGTAGATCTCTTTCACGCCCATGGCTTGCGCCTTGGCACGTGCAGGTTCGACCTCTTCGCCCTGACCCAGGTCAGCGGTGAAGGTCACCACTTCACAGTTATAAGTATCCTGCAGCCACTTGAGGATCACCGAAGTGTCCAGGCCGCCGGAATACGCGAGAACGACCTTGTTTACGTCGGCCATGCCATCACTCCACGGGGTTGTACGGAAAGGCGTCGATTCTACCGACCAAAACCGTGAAATTACAGAGGCGCGACAGCAAATGAAGATAAAGCGACAGATTATGTCGAGCGGGCGACGAAACGCCGCACCTTATGAGGTGGCGGCAGCGTTGCCTGGCGCCTTGGCCTGGGGCGCCGGTTTCTCGGGGGCTGCCACCCGTTCGAGCTGAATATTCACCCGGCGGTTTTTCGCCCGGTTGGCCGCGTTGGTGTTCGGCGCCAGCGGATAGCTTTCGCCATGAAAGCGCAGGGTAATCTGCGATTCCTGGATGCCATTGGCCTTGAAGTAGTCCATTACCGCCAATGCACGACGCCGCGAAACGTCGCGATTGGTCAGGCGATTGCCGCTGTTGTCGGAGTGGCCATTCAACTCGACGTGGTTAACCGTCGGGTCGGCTTTCATGAATTCGAGAATCACCGAGAGCTTTTTCCTGGCCGCCGCGTCCAGTTCGATGCCGCCACCCGGGAAACCCACCTCGGTCTGTCTGACCTGCTCGAAATTCATCGGCAGCAGCTTGGTGGTGCAGAGTTGGTAGTCGTTGTAGGCCTTGCTGAATTTCGCCGGCAGCAGGCGGATCTCGGAGTAACCGCCGTCGCGGCTATAGTGGCGCACCGTCGGGCTGCGCCCTTCGAGCAGGCCGGTAAACAAACGCCCGGCCTGGGCCTGGGAGCTGTTGAACAGCACATCGCCACTGCCGACACGCACCGCCCCCAGGTTGATATCGCCACGCCCCGGCTGCCACGGCGCAGCCGCCGCCAACAGGGTTGCGGAACCGGCACCCAACGAGCCGTTAAAGGCTTTCAGGCGAAACGTCGCCTGCTCGCCGGCCCGGCGCACGAACTCGCCCGAGCCGAAATAGGTGATCGGCTGGGTCAAGCGGCACTCGAATTTATCGCCCTCCACTTTCCACTCAATATTCTCCAGACGTGTCTGGAACGTGAGGGCCATCGCGGGCAGGCTGGCGAACACACTGAGCAGGGCTAGATAATGCTGGCGCACGGGAGGCTCCACTGGTTTCTACAACACATCAAGGCGTCATACATCGTTAAGGCATACCCAGGGATATCGGTCGCATCCTGCAAAACTTGATAGCGAGTGCCTGCAAGAGTCTTTTCCGGTAGCATTCCCACCAGATTGACCCGCCTGGAATCCCCAATGTCCGACCGCCTGACCCTGCTGCGTCCCGACGACTGGCATATTCATCTTCGCGATGGTGCTGCGTTGCCCCAAACCGTGGCCGATGTAGCGCGCACGTTTGGCCGCGCCATCATCATGCCTAACCTGGTACCTCCGGTGCGTAACGCCGCGGAAGCCGACGCCTATCGCCAGCGCATTCTCGCTGCACGACCGGCCGGCAGCCGCTTCGAACCGTTGATGGTGCTGTACCTGACCGACCGCACCCAGCCCGAAGAAATCCGCCAGGCCAAGGCCAGTGGTTTCGTGCACGCCGCCAAGCTGTACCCGGCCGGCGCGACCACCAACTCCGATTCCGGCGTCACCAGTATCGACAAGATCCTGCCGGCCATCGAAGCCATGGCCGAAGTGGGCATGCCGTTGCTGATCCACGGTGAAGTCACCCGTGGCGATGTCGATGTGTTCGATCGTGAAAAGATCTTCATCGACGAGCACATGCGCCGAGTTGTCGAGCTGTTCCCGACCCTCAAGGTGGTGTTCGAGCACATCACCACCGCCGATGCCGTGCAGTTCGTCACCGAGGCTTCGGCCAACGTCGGCGCGACCATCACCGCGCATCACCTGCTGTACAACCGCAACCACATGCTGGTGGGCGGGATTCGGCCGCACTTCTATTGCCTGCCGATTCTCAAGCGCAACACGCACCAGGTAGCGCTGCTCGATGCCGCCACCAGTGGCAGCGAGAAATTTTTCCTCGGTACCGACTCTGCACCTCACGCCCAACACGCCAAGGAAGCCGCGTGTGGTTGTGCCGGTTGCTATACCGCCTATGCGGCAATCGAGTTGTATGCCGAAGCGTTCGAACAACGCAACGCGCTGGACAAGCTTGAAGGGTTCGCCAGCCTCAACGGCCCACGTTTCTATGGCCTGCCGGCGAATACCGACCGCATTACCCTGGTCCGTGAAGACTGGACCGCCCCCACCAGCCTGCCGTTTGGCGAGCTGACCGTTATCCCGCTGCGCGCCGGTGAAACACTGCGCTGGCGCCTGCTGGAGGAACACCCGTGAGTGAAGACCATTACGACGACGACCAGGAACACGGCGGCGGTGGTGGCGGTTCCCGTCACCCGATGGCCGAGCGTTTCCGTGGCTACCTGCCGGTTGTCATCGACGTAGAAACCGGCGGCTTCAATTGCGCCACTGACGCGCTGCTGGAAATCGCCGCCACGACCATCGGCATGGATGAACAGGGTTTCGTGTTCCCGGAACACACCCACTTCTTCCGCGTCGAGCCGTTCGAAGGCGCCAACATCGAAGCGGCGGCCCTGGAATTCACCGGGATCAAGCTTGATCACCCACTGCGCATGGCCGTCAGTGAAGAAGCGGCGCTGACCGACATCTTCCGTGGCGTACGCAAGGCCCTGAAGGCCAATGGCTGCAAACGCGCGATCCTGGTGGGCCACAACAGCAGCTTCGACCTGGGCTTCCTCAATGCCGCCGTGGCGCGCCTGGACATGAAGCGCAACCCGTTTCACCCGTTCTCCAGCTTCGACACCGCGACCCTTGCCGGCTTGGCCTATGGTCAGACCGTGCTGGCGAAGGCCTGCCAGGCTGCCGGTATCGACTTCGACGGTCGTGAGGCCCACTCGGCCCGCTACGACACCGAGAAGACCGCCGAGCTGTTCTGCGGCATCGTCAACCGTTGGAAACAGATGGGCGGCTGGGAAGACTTCGGCGACTGAAGCCAAATCCCGCACATAAAAAAACCGGCCTTCTCAGGCCGGTTTTTTTTGCTTCGAACGTGGCTTACAGCTTGCCAGCGTTCTCGGTCAGGTAAGCCGCAACGCCTTCTGGCGAAGCGTTCATGCCCTTGTCGCCTTTTTTCCAGTTGGCAGGGCAAACTTCACCGTGCTCTTCGTGGAATTGCAGAGCGTCGACCAGACGGATCAGCTCTTCCATGTTACGGCCCAGCGGCAGGTCGTTGATGATCTGCGAGCGTACAACGCCCTTGTCGTCGATCAGGAACGCGCCACGGAATGCCACGCCGCCTTCGGACTCAACGTCGTAGGCCTTGGCGATGTCGTGCTTCATGTCGGCAGCCATGGTGTATTTGACTTTGCCGATGCCGCCATCATTGATGGCGGTGTTGCGCCAGGCGTTGTGGGTGAAATGGGAGTCGATGGAAACGGCAACCACTTCAACATTACGCGCCTTGAAATCATCCATGCGGTGATCCAGAGCGATCAGCTCCGATGGGCAGACGAAGGTGAAGTCCAGCGGGTAGAAGAACACCAGGCCGTATTTGCCTTTGATGGCTTCAGACAGTTTGAAGCTGTCTACGATTTCGCCATTGCCGAGGACGGCGGGTACGTCGAAATCCGGGGCTTGTTTGCCGACGAGTACGCTCATTGGGTATCTCCTGATGGTGGTGACTGAAGTAAAAGGATCCGTCCCAGTGTGCCGCAGCTAAACGACAAGCCTGTGACGTGATCACGCTTCGTGAAGACCGACCATCATACCGGAAAAAAGCCGTTCGTCAGTGAAGCCGCGTGCAAACACCAAGGCTTGAGAAACTACTTTGACAATCATTCTCGTTAACATTAAGATCCGTCGCACTTAAGCCTTAAACCGCGATGGTTCTCCCTTATGTATGTCTGCCTTTGCACTGGCGTCACCGACGGACAAATCCGCGAAGCAATCTACGAAGGTTGCTGCAGCTACAAGGAAGTACGTGAAACCACCGGCGTTGCCAGCCAATGCGGCAAATGCGCCTGCCTCGCCAAGCAAGTGGTACGGGAAACCCTGACGCAGCTGCAAACTGCCCAGGCTGCGATCCCCTACTCAGCAGAATTTACACACGCTTAATCAGCGTGTTTTAAAGAACCGGACTTAGTGTCCGGTTTTTTTATGCCCGAAATTCAAACAGTTAGCGCCAAGACGCGGAACACAAACATTCTTATTCCGATTAATTTTCATTTATTATTCAATAACTTAGGTTTGACAGTAGTAAATGCGCAGCTCAAACTCCGCCTTATATACAGCTAATACAGGGCAGGACCCCAATCATGAAAGGCGACATCACAGTCATCCAGCAACTCAACAAAATCCTTGCCAATGAACTGGTCGCGATCAATCAGTACTTCCTGCATGCGCGCATGTATGACGATTGGGGCCTGGAAAAGCTGGGCAAGCGTGAATACAAAGAATCCATCAAGGCCATGAAGGACGCTGACGCGCTGATCAAACGCATCCTGTTCCTTGAAGGCCTGCCGAACGTGCAGGACCTGGGCAAGCTGAACATCGGCGAGCACACCCAGGAAATGATCAACTGCGACCTGAACTTCGAGCGCAAGAGCCACACCGACCTGAAGGCCGCCATTGCCCATTGCGAATCCAAGGGCGACTTCGGCAGCCGTGAACTGCTGGAAGATATCCTTGAAGACCAGGAAGAACACATCGACTGGCTGGAAACCCAAATCGGCTTGATCGACAAAGTGACTATCGAGAATTACCTGCAATCGCAGATGGGTGAATAACCCTTCAATTCCCGGCCACTAAAAAGCCCCGCTCTCTTTCGAGAAGCGGGGCTTTTTATTGCCGCGGCCTAAAACAAATCAGGCTTCGGTCTTCGCAGCTGCTTTGGCCGCTGCGTCTTTGATCAGTGCCTGCAACGAACCATCAGCCGCCATTTCGGTGATGATGTCGCTACCGCCGACCAGCTCACCGGCAACCCACAGCTGCGGGAAGGTTGGCCAGTTGGCGTACTTCGGCAGGTTGGCGCGGATTTCCGGGTTCTGCAGGATATCCACGTAGGCGAACTTCTCGCCACATTGCATGATTGCCTGGGAAGCCTTTGCGGAGAAGCCACACTGGGGAGCGTTAGGGGCGCCCTTCATGTAAAGCAGAATAGTGTTGTTGGCAATCTGCTCTTTGATCGTTTCGATGATATCCATGGAACACCTCGGCTGGAACTTTCCGACTCATGGGTCGGCACGGTGGCGCATTGTAACGCAAACCCCAGCGTGACGCTCGGACTCCCCGACAGACAATCCTTACGCCGCCGCCACCTGCACCGGCACGCCGTTCAACGCTGCGTTGCCCGACAGCTCATCCAGTTGCCGCTCATCCGTCAGGTCATTCGCGCTCGCCCCCGGCTGCCCGCTGGCGATGGTCATCTGCACGCCAGGGCGGCCGTGGCCCCAACCGTGAGGCAGGCTGACCACGCCGGGCATCATGTCGAGACTGGCCAACACTTCCACCTCGATCATGCCGATCCGCGAGCTGACCCGTACCCGCTGCCCGTCAGTCAACTGGCGATGGGCAAGGTCATCCGGATGCATCAGCAGTTGATGGCGAGGCTTGCCCTTCACCAGCCGGTGGTAGTTATGCATCCAGGAGTTGTTGCTGCGCACATGCCGGCGGCCGATCAGCAGCAACTCATTCACCTCGGGCACCGGCTGCGCGGCAAAGCGCGCCAGGTCGGCAAGGATTACCGATGGTGCGGCCTGCAGATGGCCATTGGCGGTTTTCAGGCGGCCTGCGAGGTTGGGTTTCAGCGGCCCGAGGTCCAGGCCATGAGGGTGATCGGCCAGAGCGGCAATGGACAACCTGTCACCATAAGGCCCGGCCCGCAGCCCGAAGTCGATCATCTGCGCAGGCGGCATCGTCGGTTTGAGTGTATTACCCGTCTTCTCGGCAAACGCCCGGGCCAGGCCGACGAAGATTTCCCAGTCATGCAACGCACCCTCGGGTTTCGGCAGGATGGCGCGATTGAAACGGGTGACGTTACGCACCGCGAACATATTGAAGGTGGTGTCGTAGTGATCGTTTTCCAGGGCCGAGGTGGACGGCAGGATCAGGTCGGCATAACGCGTGGTCTCGTTGATATACAGGTCGATGCTGACCATGAACTCCAGGCCATCCAGCGCCTGCTCCAGTTGCCGGCCGTTGGGCGTGGAGAGCACCGGATTGCCCGCCACCGTCACCAGCGCACGGATTTGCCCTTCACCCTCAGTGAGCATTTCTTCAGCCAGTGCCGATACCGGCAGCTCGCCCCCGTACTCGGGTCGCCCGGAAACCCGGCTTTGCCAGCGATTGAAGTGCCCGCCGGAGGTGGAAGCCACCAGATCGACTGCCGGCGTGGTGCACAAGGCCCCGCCGACTCGATCCAGATTGCCGGTCACCAGGTTGATCAACTGCACCAGCCAATGGCACAGCGTGCCGAACGCCTGGGTCGAAACGCCCATGCGGCCATAACACACAGCCCTTTCAGCCGCCGCAAAGTCCCGGGCCAACTGGCGGATCTGCTCGGCGGGTACCGCACATTGACGGCTCATGGCCTCGGCGGTGAATCCGGCCACGGCGTGGCGCACGTCATCCAGGCCGTCCACCGGCAGGTGACTGTCACGGGTCAGGTTCTCGGCAAACAGTGTATTGAGCAATCCGAACAACAACGCCGCATCACCGCCCGGGCGCACGAACAGATGCTGGTCGGCCATCGCCGCCGTCTCGCTGCGGCGCGGATCAACCACCACGACTTTGCCGCCGCGAGCTTGGATGGCCTTCAGGCGCTTCTCTACATCCGGCACGGTCATGATGCTGCCGTTGGACGCCAGCGGGTTGCCGCCGAGGATCAGCATGAAATCGGTATGGTCGATGTCCGGGATCGGCAGCAACAGGCCGTGGCCGTACATCAGGTGGCTGGTGAGGTGGTGGGGTAACTGGTCCACCGAGGTGGCGGAAAAACGATTGCGGGTCTTCAGCTGGCCAAGGAAGTAGTTGCTGTGGGTCATCAGCCCATAGTTATGCACGCTCGGATTGCCCTGGTACACCGCCACCGCGTTCTGCCCGTGACGCGCCTGAATCGCGGCCAGGCGCTCGGCTACAAGTACAAAGGCGTCTTCCCACGGGATCGGCTGCCATTCGCTGCCCACCCGCAACATGGGCTGGTGCAGGCGGTCCGGGTCATTCTGGATGTCTTGCAGGGCCACGGCCTTGGGGCAGATATGGCCACGGCTGAACGTATCCAGGGGGTCGCCCTTGATCGAGGTGATCGCCAGGCTTCCGTCTTCGCCCTGGGTAGTTTCCAGTGTGAGGCCGCAGATGGCTTCGCACAGATGGCAGGCACGGTGGTGGAGAGTCTTGGTCATGGCCAGTCTCTTTTATTGTGGGCTAGGCGCTTCGGACGAAAACTATGGCCCGCCCGGGGCAGCAGCGCCAGCAACGTTCGTCGTGTGAATCCAGGGGCATCAGGCCAGGCCATGAGGAAACATCAGGAAATGTTTCAGAAGCCTTCGGCAGCCCGCTGAAACCGACGCAGCCCGGCCTCAGCCCGCCCTCACGCATTGCAATGTGGCGCAGCGCCAGTGTACAAATGACCCGCTGCTGTCAGGAAACAGGCTTCAAAAGCGCCCTCCCCGCGTCCTTGAACTCCCCTAAAAACTGTAGCCCTATTGGTAAGACGCGACATTTAATTATAAGATCGCGCCTTCCCCTATTTCGTCGCCCCGTGCGGCTTTCGCCGCAGGTCTCGCCCGTTTTCAAAATAAACCAGGCTTTGAGTATCTGCGGTCTGTTGCAAAAAGGTAGTTAATGATGAGCGCAAGGCACTTTCTCTCCCTGATGGATTGCACGCCCGAAGAGCTGGTCAGCGTGCTCCGTCGAGGCATTGAGCTTAAAGACCTGCGTAACCGCGGCGTACTGTTCGAGCCTTTGAAAAACCGCGTGCTCGGGATGATTTTCGAGAAGTCGTCCACCCGCACCCGCGTGTCTTTCGAAGCCGGCATGATTCAGCTCGGCGGCCAGGCTATCTTCCTGTCACCTCGCGATACCCAACTGGGCCGTGGCGAGCCGATCAGCGATTGCGCGATCGTGATGTCGAGCATGCTGGATGCGGTGATGATCCGTACCTTCGCCCACAGCACCCTGACCGAATTTGCCGCCAACTCCCGAGTGCCCGTGATCAACGGCCTGTCCGATGACCTGCACCCCTGCCAGTTGCTGGCCGACATGCAAACCTTCCTCGAACAGCGCGGCTCGATCCAGGGCAAGACCGTGGCCTGGATCGGCGACGGCAACAACATGTGCAACAGCTATATAGAAGCGGCGATCCAGTTCGACTTCAAATTGCGCGTTGCCTGCCCTGAAGGCTACGAGCCGGATGCACGTTTCCTGGCCCAGGCCGGCGACCGCGTGACCATCGTCCGCGACCCGCGTGAGGCGGTCATCGGCGCACACCTGGTGAGCACCGACGTGTGGACCTCCATGGGCCAGGAAGAGGAAACCGCCAAGCGCCTCAAGCTCTTCGCCCCGTTCCAGGTCACCCGCGCCCTGCTCGACCTGGCCGCGCCGGACGTGCTGTTCATGCACTGCCTGCCCGCCCACCGTGGCGAAGAAATCAGTCTCGACCTGCTGGACGATCAACGTTCAGTAGCCTGGGCCCAGGCGGAAAACCGCCTGCACGCACAAAAAGCCCTACTCGAGTTTCTGGTTGCGCCGGCGTACCGTCCTGCATGAGCCAGCCATTACTGCTGAACCTGCGCAATCTGGCATGCGGCTATCAAGACCAACGGGTGGTGCAGAACCTCAATCTGCACCTCAACGCCGGCGACATCGGTTGCCTGCTGGGCTCCTCGGGCTGCGGCAAGACCACCACGCTGCGAGCGATTGCCGGGTTTGAGCCGGTGCATGAAGGCGAGATCAGCCTGGCAGGCGAAGTCATTTCCAGCGCCGGTTTCACACTGGCCCCGGAGAAACGTCGGATCGGCATGGTGTTCCAGGACTACGCGCTGTTTCCACACCTCAGCGTGGCTGACAACATCGCCTTCGGCATTCGCAAGCACCCGCAAAAAGAGCGTGTGGTCGCTGAATTGCTTGAACTGGTGAACCTGAAGAACCTCGGCAAGCGCTTCCCCCACGAACTCTCGGGCGGCCAGCAGCAACGCGTCGCCCTGGCTCGCGCCCTGGCGCCGGAACCGCAATTGTTGCTGCTGGACGAACCCTTCTCCAACCTCGACGGCGAACTGCGGCGCAAACTCAGCCACGAAGTACGCGATATCCTCAAGGCGCGGGGCACCAGTGCGATTCTGGTGACCCACGACCAGGAAGAAGCCTTCGCAGTGAGTGACCATGTCGGCGTGTTCAAGGAGGGTCGCCTGGAGCAGTGGGATACGCCCTACAACCTCTATCACGAACCGCTGACACCCTTTGTCGCCAGCTTCATTGGCCAGGGTTACTTCATTCGCGGGCAGTTGAAAACGCCGGAATCGGTTACCACCGAACTGGGGGAGTTGCGCGGTAATCGTGCCTACACCTGGCCAACCGGCGGCGCGGTGGATGTGTTGCTGCGCCCGGACGACATCGTTTATGCACCGGACAGCGCCTTGAAGGCGCGGATTGTCGGCAAGACGTTCCTCGGCGCGTCGACCCTGTATCGCTTGCAGCTGCCGACAGGCGCTCAGCTGGAGTCGATCTTCCCCAGCCACGCCGATCACTTGGTCGGTGCCGACGTGGGCATTCGCGTGGCAGCCGAGCACCTGGTGTTGTTCCAGGCCTCAGGCAGCACCGCAGCACAAATCCCTCAGGTTGAGTCAGGCGTTCGCCGCTACAGCACCGCCTCCTGACGTCAACGCATCACGCCCGGCCAATTTCCGCGAACTTGGCCTGGGTGTGTTCGGCCAGCACTGTCGCTGCCAACTCCACCTCAAGCCCCCTTCTCCCCGCACTGATAAAAATTGTCGGAAACGACTGCGCCGTCACATCGATGAAGGTGCGCAGGCGTTTCTTCTGCCCCAGCGGGCTGATGCCGCCCAACAAGTAACCGGTGGCCCGTTGCGCCGCTGCCGGGTCTGCCATCTCGACCTTTTTTACCCCTGCCGCCTGCGCCAACGCTTTTAAATCCAAACTTCCGACGACCGGCACAACCGCCACCAGCAGCTCGGCTTTTTCACTGCTGGCCAGCAGGGTCTTGAACACCTGCGCCGGGTCCAGGCCCAATTTTTCCGCGGCCTCCAGACCATAGGACGCTGCCTTGGGGTCATGTTCGTAACTGTGAATTCGATGTTCGGCGCGAACTTTTTTCAACAGGTCCAATGCGGGCGTCATGTGGGCTCCAGGCTTGGCAAAAAGGTGAAAAAACAGACAGCCAATTCTAGGCCAACAACACGCAAAAGGCTCTAGTCCGAAGCCCTCTGCCACGCCCTTACGCGCACCTTCCCTGCCGCTTCCCGCGCCCACGGCGCGATCATTCATCACACCAATAATTACAAAATGACCGATCGTTCACTTTCGACCTTTGACAGCCGTCATTCTTGTCTATATTTTTTCGTTTACGAATACTGTAGGAATGCACCTACGGATTCACAGCAGTAAGCCGCGAACAGGATGGGGATCCTCGCCAAGGTGAAAATCGCCGATTGCCCGTTGCGGCAAAACGCCAGACAACAACAAAAACAGAGGTTTTCCATGACAACTGCTCTTCAACAGCCTTCACTTTCAAGTCAATGCATGGCCGAATTCCTGGGCACTGCGTTGCTGATCTTCTTCGGTACCGGATGTGTTGCTGCGCTCAAGGTCGCGGGTGCCAGCTTTGGGTTGTGGGAAATCAGTATCATCTGGGGGATCGGCGTCAGCATGGCGATCTACCTGAGCGCCGGTATTTCCGGGGCTCACCTCAATCCGGCGGTCAGTATCGCGCTGTGCATCTTTGCCGATTTCGACAAGCGCAAACTGCCGTTCTACATCATCGCCCAGGTCGCCGGGGCCTTCTGTTCGGCCGCGTTGGTTTACACGCTCTACAGCAACCTGTTTTTCGATTACGAACAAACCCACCACATGATTCGCGGCACCCAGGCTAGCCTGGAATTGGCGTCGGTGTTCTCCACCTACCCGCATCCGCTGCTGGGCACGGCCCAGGCGTTCCTGGTGGAAATGGTCATCACCGCGATCCTGATGGGCGTGATCATGGCCCTGACCGATGACAACAACGGCCTGCCCCGCGGCCCGTTGGCGCCGCTGCTGATTGGTTTGCTGATTGCCGTGATCGGCAGTGCCATGGGCCCGCTGACCGGCTTTGCGATGAACCCGGCCCGTGACTTCGGCCCCAAGCTGATGACCTTTTTCGCCGGTTGGGGTGAAATGGCTTTCACTGGCGGGCGCGACATTCCTTACTTCCTGATTCCGATCTTTGCGCCGATTGTCGGCGCCTGCCTCGGTGCTGCCGCCTATCGCGGGCTGATTGCCCGTCACCTGCCCAGCGCCGCACCTGCTACAACTGATGCAACCGAAGCAGCTGCCACCGCCAAAACCCGTACTTCCTGATGCGATAGCCTGGACCGTACTGCCCTTTTGCGGCCCAGGCTGTTTACTGACTTCCCTATTCTCCGTCCAAGGCAATCGACATGACCGACATTCAGAATAAGAACTACATCATTGCCCTCGATCAGGGCACCACCAGTTCCCGGGCGATCATCTTCGATCGTGACGCCAACGTGGTCTGCACCGCCCAGCGTGAATTCACCCAGCATTACCCGCAAGCCGGCTGGGTCGAACATGACCCGATGGAGATTTTCGCCACCCAGAGCGCGGTGATGGTCGAGGCCCTGGCACAAGCCGGCCTGCACCATGACCAGGTCGCGGCCATCGGTATCACCAACCAGCGTGAAACCACCGTGGTATGGGACAAAATCACCGGCCGCCCGATCTACAACGCGATCGTCTGGCAATGCCGCCGCAGCACCGAGATCTGCCAGCAGCTCAAGCGCGACGGCCACGAACAATACATCAACGACACCACCGGCCTGGTCACCGACCCGTACTTCTCCGGCACCAAGCTCAAGTGGATCCTCGACAACGTCGAAGGCAGCCGCGAACGTGCGCGTAACGGCGAGCTGCTGTTCGGCACCATCGACAGCTGGCTGATCTGGAAATTTACCGGTGGCAAGACCCACGTCACCGACTACACCAACGCCTCGCGCACCATGCTCTTCAACATCCACACCCTGGAGTGGGATGCGAAGATGCTGGAGATTCTCGACGTGCCGCGCGAAATGCTGCCGGAAGTGAAGTCTTCCTCGGAAATCTACGGTCGCACCAAAAGCGGTATCGCCATCGGCGGTATCGCCGGTGACCAACAGGCGGCGCTGTTTGGCCAAATGTGCGTAGAACCGGGCCAGGCGAAAAACACCTACGGCACCGGCTGCTTCCTGCTGATGAACACCGGCGACAAGGCGGTGAAATCCAAGCACGGCATGCTCACCACCATCGCCTGCGGCCCGCGTGGCGAAGTGGCCTACGCCCTGGAAGGCGCCGTGTTCAACGGCGGTTCCACCGTGCAATGGCTGCGTGATGAGTTGAAGATCATCGCCGATGCCACCGACACCGAATACTTCGCCGGCAAGGTCAAGGACAGCAACGGCGTGTACCTGGTGCCAGCCTTCACCGGCCTGGGCGCTCCGTACTGGGACCCGTATGCCCGTGGTGCGCTGTTCGGCCTGACCCGTGGTGTACGCGTGGATCACATCATTCGTGCAGCCCTGGAGTCGATTGCCTACCAGACCCGCGACGTACTCGATGCCATGCAGCAGGATTCCGGCGAACGCCTCAAATCCCTGCGGGTAGACGGTGGCGCGGTCGCCAACAACTTCCTGATGCAGTTCCAGGCCGACATCCTCGGTACCCAGGTTGAACGCCCACAAATGCGCGAAACCACCGCGTTGGGCGCCGCCTACCTGGCCGGCCTGGCGTGCGGTTTCTGGGGCAGTCTGGACGAACTGCGTGGCAAGGCGGTAATCGAGCGTCAATTCGAACCGCAGCTGGAAGAAGCGGCGAAGGAAAAACTCTACGCCGGCTGGCAGAAAGCAGTCAGCCGCACCCGCGACTGGGAACCCCACGAAGGCGCTGAATAAGCCAAGCGCCGGACGCGCATAGGGTTGTAACTGGCAGGGAGCAGATTCCTGCGTCATCATGGGCCACTTTTTACGGCAGCCCAAAGGACGCACCATGAATCTGCCTCCCCGCCAGCAACAAATCCTCGAACTGGTTCGCGAACGCGGCTATGTGAGTATCGAGGAAATGGCGCAGCTCTTCGTTGTCACCCCGCAAACCATCCGCCGCGATATCAATCAACTGGCGGAAGCCAATCTGTTGCGCCGCTACCATGGCGGCGCAGCCTATGACTCCAGCGTTGAAAACACCGCGTACGCCATGCGTGCCGACCAGATGCGCGACGAAAAACAGCGCATCGGCGAAGCCATCGCCGCGCAAATCCCCGATCACGCCTCGCTGTTTATCAACATCGGTACCACCACCGAATCGATCGCGCGTGCGCTGCTTAACCACAGCCACCTGAAAATCATCACCAATAACCTCAACGTCGCCATGATGCTGAGTGCCAAAGACGACTTCGACGTACTCCTGACCGGCGGCAACGTGCGCCGGGATGGCGGCGTGGTAGGCCAGGCCAGCGTCGACTTTATCAACCAGTTCAAGGTCGATTTTGCCCTGGTGGGCATCAGCGGCATCGATGAAGACGGCAGCCTGTTGGACTTCGATTACCAGGAAGTACGGGTTTCCCAGGCGATCATTGCCAATGCGCGCAAGGTGATCCTGGCGGCGGACTCCAGCAAATTCGGGCGCAACGCCATGATTCGCCTGGGACCGATCAGCTTGATCGATTGTTTAGTCACCGATCAGCAGCCGGTCCCGGCACTGGTGCAACTGTTGAATCAGCACAAGATTCGACTGGAAGTGGTGTAAGCCTATACAGGGGGTGTCCTGCCCCCTGATGTTCACAAATTTTCCTTTCTTCGCCCTTCGATCAGTATTTTCAATCGAAGCGGGCTGGCTGTACCTGCGTTTATAAGCTACCATTTTCGCAAATGAACATTTATGTTCGAATTCCAATACGAAAAAGATTGCGAGGCCAGCCGATGAACCCTTCTACCTTGCCTGCCCCACCGCTTGCCGAAGTCTATGACGTCGCCGTTATCGGTGGCGGGATCAATGGCGTCGGGATTGCAGCAGACGCAGCCGGTCGCGGTTTGTCGGTATTCCTTTGCGAAAAGGACGACCTGGCCAGCCACACTTCCTCCGCGAGCAGCAAGCTGATCCACGGTGGCCTGCGTTACCTGGAGCATTACGAATTCCGCCTGGTGCGCGAAGCCCTGGCTGAACGTGAGGTGCTGTTGGCCAAGGCCCCGCACATCGTCAAGCAGATGCGCTTTGTATTGCCTCACCGCCCGCACCTGCGTCCGGCATGGATGATTCGCGCCGGCCTGTTCCTGTATGACCATCTGGGCAAGCGGGAAAAACTCGAAGGCTCCAAGAGCCTCAAGTTCGGCCCCGACAGCCCGCTGAAAAGCGAAATCACCAAAGGCTTCGAATACTCCGATTGCTGGGTCGACGACGCCCGCCTTGTAGTACTCAACGCCATGGCTGCGCGGGAAAAGGGTGCGCACATCCACACCCAGACCCGTTGCGTCAGCGCACACCGCAGCAAAGGCCTGTGGGAAATGAACATGGAACGTGCCGACGGCAGCCTGTTCTCGATCCGCGCCCGAGCGCTGGTGAACGCTGCCGGCCCGTGGGTGGCCAAGTTCATCAAGGATGACTTGAAGCTGGATTCGCCCTACGGCATCCGTCTGATCCAGGGCAGCCACCTGATCGTACCGAAGCTGTATGAAGGCGCCCACGCGCACATCCTGCAGAACGAAGACCAGCGTATCGTCTTCACCATTCCGTACCTGAATCACCTGACCATCATCGGCACCACCGACCGCGAATACACCGGCGACCCGGCGAAAGTGGCGATTACCGAAGGTGAAACCGACTACATGCTCAATGTGGTCAACGCGCACTTCAAGAAGCAGCTGAGCCGCGATGACATCGTGCACACCTATTCCGGCGTGCGCCCGTTGTGCAACGACGAGTCCGACAACCCGTCGGCCGTGACCCGCGACTACACCCTGGCGCTGTCCGGCACCTCGGGCGAGGCGCCGTTGCTGTCGGTGTTCGGCGGCAAGCTGACCACCTACCGCAAGCTGGCCGAATCGGCGATGGCACAACTGGCGCCTTACTTCACGCAGATGCGCCCAAGCTGGACGGCTACAGCCACCCTGCCCGGCGGCGAAAACATGAGCACGCCAGAAGCCCTGGCCGATGCAATCCGTAGCAAATACGACTGGGTGCCGAGCGAGATTGCCCGTCGCTGGTCCACCACTTACGGCAGCCGCACCTGGCGCCTGCTGGAAGGCGTGCAATCGCTGGCGGACATGGGTGACCACCTCGGTGGCGGCCTGTACACCCGCGAAGTCGATTACCTGTGCGCTGAAGAATGGGCCACTCAGCCCCAGGACATCCTGTGGCGCCGCAGCAAATTGGGCCTGTTCACCACGCCGCAGGAGCAGGAGAACGTGCAGCGTTACCTGTCCAAGGTTGAGCACAACCGCGGCAAGATCGAAGCGGCCTGATCAGCCCGACGTAAAAAAGCCCCTGCACCGAAAGGTCCAGGGGCTTTTTCATGCCTGCAGATGACGCTGATAGCGCAGGCCCATTTCACGAATCCCGCTGAAGGCTGAGCCCAGCAACACGGGATAAGCCGCCTGCAAAAAGCCTGGCGTGGCCGTCGCGAGGGCCCGCTCCAACCATAGGCAGGCCTGCACTTCGTCGCCGTCGTGAGCCAGCTCCGCAGCATGGTTGTATTGCCCGCGGAAATCCCCGGCCTCGGCTGAGCGCTGATACCACTGGCGCGCCAGTTGAACATCCTTGGGCACCACCACGCCTTCATGGTGGAACCGACCCAACAGGTTCATCGACTTGGCGTGCCCCTTGGCCGCAGCCTGGCGGAAGAGTTCATATGCCGCGACAAGGTCACGCTCCACACCACGGCCACGCGTCAGCAACTGGCCGTAGTTATACAAACCCCAATCCAGCCCCAGATCGGCGGCCTTGCGGTAATGCCGCGCACTGTCTTCCAAGTCGACCTCGCAGCCCCACCCATTCTCCAGGCAGCGCCCGATCATGTTGATCGCCATGGGGTGACGCTGCCGCGCAGCGATGCGAAACCAGCTCAACCCCAGCGCCTCATCCTTCTGCACGCCACGACCGTCGAGCAGCAGCTGGGCCAGGGTCGCCTGTGCGTCGGCATCTCCCAGCTGTGCCGCATGCATCACCCAGCGCACATAGGCACGCGGGTTATCACCGATATCCGAGGGCTCGCTGCCTGGCTGTGCGCTCTGCATTCCTGCCCCGAGTAGCGATCAAGGACCGCAAAAAGTTTCATGATTTATTTGGTTACAAAGTATTACATTTGAGATCGCTTATCAATTACGATCGCATCTCACTAACACTAACAAGAGATTACTCAATGGCTACCGGCATCAGTTCTGCCCCCCTCTCATCGCGGCATTTGCTCGCGTCGGCAGTGGGCCTGGCAGTGGCTGCGCAAGGAGGATTCAGTTACGCGGCGGAGCCCGCACCAGAAGACAACACAGGGGTCATCCAACTCGGCGCGACCAGCATCGAAGGCCAGGCCCCGAGCCAGAGCGTCTACAACCCTGTGGCGCCTTCTTCCCCCAAGTACACCGAGGCCCTGCGCGACACGCCGCAGACCATCACGGTGGTACCCAAGGAAGTCATTCATGACCAGAACCTGCTGACCCTGCGCGACGTGCTCAGCACCGTGCCGGGGATCACCTTCGGGGCCGGCGAAGGTGGCAGCGGGTATGGCGACAGCATCAACCTGCGCGGCTTCTCCGCCAGCGGCGACATCTACGTGGACGGCGTGCGCGACAGCGCGCAGTACAGCCGCACCGACCCGTTCAACCTGGAGCAGGTCGAAGTCGTCAGCGGCGCAAGTTCGGTGTATTCCGGCTCCGGCGCGGTCGGTGGCACCATCAACCTGGTGAGCAAACAGCCGGAATTACGCGACAAAACCACCATCAGTGCGGGCATCGGCACCGATAACTACAAGCGCACCACCCTGGACACCAACCAGACGCTCAACGACACCACCGCGTTCCGCCTGAACCTGATGGCCCATGGTAACGACGTGCCTGGCCGCGATTATGAAGATTACGAACGCTGGGGCATCGCGCCCTCCATCGCGTTTGGCCTGGGAACGCCGACACGTGTCACCGTCAGTTATGAGCACCAGAAAGACGACAACACACCGCAATACGGTATCCCGATCTACAACGGCAAGCCCATGCCGGGCGTGGGTTGGAGTGACTACTACGGCTACCACAACATCAATGACCAGCAAATCACATCGGACTCGTTCAGCCTGAAGCTCGAACACGACTTCAACGACGCCGTCTCGGTGCGCAACTTCACCCGCGTCGAGCGGGTGCGCCAGGACCTGCGCGCCTCAGGCCCCGAAGGTGCATTGACCGGCTGTCTGGCCAGCGGCACCCAGATCACCGGCGCCCCTTGCGCCGCAGGCCTGCAGCCGGGCTACTTCCAGCCAAGCGGCGGCTCACTGGGTAACGAGCGCAACACCCAGAACAAGATGTTCACCAACCAGACCGACGTCACCAGCCACTTCAGCACCGGGTTCATCGACCACACGCTGGTGACCGGCATCGCCATCAGCCGCGAGGAATACGAGGCGGATACCGGTAAATGGCTGACCAACGCCAACGGCAGCACCATCGTCCCACCACCGGTCAGCTACAGCGATCCGAACTCCGAATGGTCCGGCCCCGTCAACTTCACCCGGGCCGCCCACATTGACGGCGCGCTGAACAACCGCGCCGCCTATGCCTTCGACACGCTCAAGCTCAACCCACAGTGGGAAATCAACGGCGGCCTGCGTTACGAGCACAACGCCGGCAGCTCGGTGACCAATGCCTATTCCAGCACTGGCGTGGAAACGCCCGGCACTCGCTACGGCCAGGCGGATGACCTGACCTCCTACCGCCTGGCGCTGGTCTACAAACCGGTGGAAAACGGCAGCTTCTATATCGCCTACGGCAACAGCAAGACGCCGTCCCAGGCCAGCGTCAATGGGGGTTGCTACACCCCGGCCAAAAGCTCAAGCATCGCCACCAACAACTGCGATGTTTCCCCGGAAACCGCCGTCAGCTATGAGATCGGCACCAAATGGGACCTGCTCGACAATGCCCTCTCGCTGACGGGCGCGATCTTCCGCAATGACCGCACCAACTATAAAGTCGCCGACAATGACCCGAGCAACCTGAGCGGCACCCAGACCCTCGACGGCAAGGCACGTGCAGACGGTGTGGCGCTGGGCCTGAGCGGCCAACTTACTGACCACTGGAAAGTCTTCGCCAACTACACCTACCTGAACACTCGTGTGCTGCGCAGCGCCAGCGATTACACCCTGGCGACCACCGGCATCGACGTGCAGAAAGGCGAGCCGCTGACCTTCACCCCCAAACATGCAGCCAGCATCTGGACGGTGTACGACCTGCCCTACGACTTCCAGGTGGGCTACGGCATCACGGCGCAAACCAAGCAGTACCTGGTCAGCGCCGCCAACTCGCCGACTTCCCCCGGCTATGCGGTGCAGCGTGCGATGCTCGGTTACAAGGTCAACAAACAGTTGAACCTGCAGCTGAACATCAACAACCTGTTCGACAAGGAGTACCTCACCCGTATCCGCAACAACGGTTGGGCAGTGCCCGGCGATGGCCGCGCGGCAGTGGTGTCGGCCGACTATACGTTCTGACAGAGCCACACCCAAAAGCCCCGGGAGCCACACTCCCGGGGCTTTTTCATGGGCGATACAGGCCCACGCCGCCATTCGGTTTTCCGAACGCCATAGCTCAACCTATTCGGTTTGCCGGACCAAAACAGGAGAAAAAACCCGTAACACAAAGTTAATCTCTATATAAATCATATGGTTAACCTTTTATTTCTGGTCTGGCACGACTCATGCTCTACACTCGTAGGCGATTGCCTGAGGCGCCTCAGGAGCCGTCACAGGCTTTCGCAGTACTGTTTATATAAAAACGTGGCCGTCCCAACCGGTCTCATAAAAAAAACAAATGTCGAGGAAGTATTGATGCGCATCGTTCCCCATATCCTGGGCGCAGCTATCGCTGCTGCTCTGATCAGCACTCCAGTTTTCGCCGCCGAACTCACCGGCACACTGAAGAAAATCAACGACTCCGGCACGATCACTCTCGCTCACCGCGACAGCTCCATTCCGTTTTCCTATATCGCGGATGGTTCGGGCAAACCCGTGGGCTACTCCCACGACATTCAGCTGGCTATCGTTGAAGCCCTGAAAAAAGACCTGAACAAACCCGACCTGAAGACCAAGTACAACCTGGTCACCTCGCAAACCCGTATCCCGCTGATCCAGAACGGCACCGCGGATATCGAGTGCGGCTCCACCACCAACAACGCCGAACGCGCCCAGCAGGTTGACTTCACCGTCAATATCTTCGAAATCGGCACCCGCCTGCTGGTCAAGAAAGACAAGGAAGGCAAGCCGTCCTACAGCGATTTCGCCGACCTGAAAGGCAAGAACGTCGTGACCACCGCCGGCACCACGTCCGAGCGCATCATCAAGGCGATGAACGCCGACAAGCAGATGGGCATGAACGTCATCTCCGCCAAGGACCACGGCGAGTCCTTCCAGATGCTGGAAAGCGGCCGCGCCGTTGCCTTCATGATGGACGACGCGCTGCTGGCCGGTGAAGAAGCCAAGGCCAAGAAGCCGGACGACTGGGTCATCACCGGTACTCCACAGTCCTTCGAAGCCTACGCCTGCATGGTTCGCAAAGACGACCCAGCCTTCAAGAAGGCCGTGGATGATGCGATCGTCGGCCTGTACAAGTCCGGCGAGATCAACAAGATCTACAGCAAGTGGTTCGAGAGCCCGATCCCACCAAAAGGCCTGAACCTCAACTTCCCGATGAGCGACAAGGTCAAGGATCTGATCGCCAACCCAAGCGACAAGCCAGCGCCTGACGTAAAAATCTGATACCTGACTAAGCTTATGTCCTGAGGGAGCCAACCCTCCCTCAGGCGTCTGTTGCTACCTGCTGGCTTTAATTTTGGAACACTCGACCTGGCGGTTTTCGAGCCGATCGCGTGTGCCTGGCGTTCACCGTCGGGCGGGAAAGGATCTTCCCCAAGCGGGTGCTTGTACATCGATCGATCTCGAGGGGAGACCCTAATGAATTACAACTGGGACTGGGGCGTGTTCTTCAAGTCCACCGGCGTGGGCAGCGAGACTTATCTCGACTGGTACATCGCCGGCTTGGGCTGGACCATTGCCATCGCCGTCGTGGCATGGATTATCGCCTTGCTGCTGGGGTCCATTCTGGGCGTCATGCGCACCGTGCCAAACCGCATCGTATCGGGCATCGCGACCTGCTACGTGGAACTGTTTCGCAACGTACCGCTGCTGGTTCAGCTGTTCATCTGGTATTTCCTGATACCCGACCTGCTGCCGCAGAACCTGCAGGACTGGTACAAACAAGACCTCAACCCGACCACCTCGGCCTACCTGAGCGTTGTGGTGTGCCTGGGCCTGTTCACCGCCGCCCGTGTGTGCGAACAAGTGCGTACCGGCATCCAGGCGCTGCCACGGGGCCAGGAATCCGCCGCACGCGCCATGGGCTTCAAGCTGCCGCAGATCTACTGGAACGTGCTGCTGCCCCAGGCCTACCGGATCATCATTCCGCCGCTTACCTCGGAATTCCTCAACGTCTTCAAGAACTCCTCCGTGGCGTCCCTGATCGGCTTGATGGAACTGCTGGCGCAAACCAAACAGACCGCCGAGTTCTCGGCCAACCTGTTCGAGGCCTTCACCCTGGCCACGCTGATCTATTTCACCCTGAACATGAGCCTGATGCTGCTGATGCGCGTGATCGAGAAGAAAGTCGCCGTGCCCGGCCTGATCTCCGTGGGGGGTAAATAATGGACTTCGATTTCAGCGGCATCATCCCCGCCATCCCGGGCCTGTGGAACGGCATGGTCATGACCTTGCAGTTGATGGTCATGGGCGTGGTCGGCGGCATCATCCTGGGTACGATCCTCGCGCTGATGCGCCTGTCGTCCAGCAAACTGCTGTCGCGCCTGGCCGGCGCCTACGTGAACTACTTCCGCTCGATCCCGCTGCTGCTGGTGATCACCTGGTTCTACCTGGCGGTGCCGTTCGTGCTGCGCTGGATCACCGGCGAAGACACCCCGATCGGCGCGTTCACCTCCTGCGTCGTGGCCTTCATGATGTTCGAGGCGGCGTACTTCTGCGAAATCGTGCGGGCCGGCGTGCAGTCGATCCCCAAGGGCCAGATGGCCGCGGCGCAAGCGATGGGCATGACCTACGGCCAGACCATGCGCCTGATCATCCTGCCCCAGGCGTTCCGCAAGATGACCCCGTTGCTGCTGCAACAGTCGATCATCCTGTTCCAGGACACCTCGCTGGTCTACACCGTGGGCCTGGTGGACTTCCTCAACTCCGCCCGTTCCAACGGCGACATCATCGGCCGCTCCAATGAGTTCCTGATCTTCGCCGGTGTCGTCTACTTCATCATCAGCTTTTCCGCCTCGCTGCTGGTCAAGCGTCTGCAAAAAAGGTTTGCCGTATGATCTCTATCAAGAATATCAACAAGTGGTATGGCGACTTCCAGGTGCTGACCGATTGCAGCACCGAGGTTAAAAAAGGCGAAGTGATCGTGGTGTGCGGGCCGTCCGGCTCGGGCAAATCGACCCTGATCAAGTGCGTCAACGCCCTGGAACCGTTCCAGAAAGGCGACGTGGTGGTCGATGGCACCTCCATTGCCGACCCGAAGACCAACCTGCCGAAACTGCGCTCGCGCGTTGGCATGGTGTTCCAGCACTTCGAGCTGTTTCCGCACCTGACCATCACCGAAAACCTGACCATCGCGCAGATCAAGGTATTGGGCCGCAGCAAGGAAGAAGCCACCAAGAAGGGCCTGCAACTGCTGGAGCGCGTCGGCCTGTCGGCTCACGCCCACAAGCACCCGGGCCAGCTTTCCGGCGGCCAGCAACAGCGTGTGGCGATTGCCCGTGCGCTGGCGATGGACCCGATCGTCATGCTGTTCGACGAACCGACCTCGGCCCTCGACCCGGAAATGGTCAACGAAGTGCTCGACGTGATGGTGCAGTTGGCCCAGGAAGGCATGACCATGATGTGCGTGACCCACGAAATGGGTTTCGCCCGCAAGGTAGCCGACCGGGTGATCTTCATGGACGCCGGCAAGATCATCGAAGACTGCCCGAAAGAGGAATTCTTCGGCGACATCAGCGCCCGCTCCGAGCGTGCGCAGCACTTCCTCGAGAAAATCCTGCAGCACTAAGCACTGCCCTGTTGTGGTGGGTCGGGCAACCCCACTCACCACAACTGGTTGACCCAAGGCATCTGTGATGAAATGCGACCCCAACCTCTTTCGCGCCGCGCCGCCATCACTTGCCGTGAAGCCTCGTCTGATTCGCCAATTGTTCCTGCCGCCGCTGATCATCGCCCTGATGATCGGACTGGGTTACGTCGGCTTCTGGATCAGCGAGTTCTATGGGATCCGCACCCTCAGCGATACCGGCGAACGCCAACTGGAATTGCACGCCCGCACCGTCGAGAGCGAACTCAGCAAATACACCTACCTGCCCAGTCTCCTGGAGCTGGAATCCAGCGTCTCCAGGCTGTTGGCAGACCCGAATCAAGAAACCCGCAAAACCGTCAACGACTACCTCGAAGGCCTGAACCGGCGCAGTCGCAGCCGGGCGATCTACGTGATGGACACCACCGGCCGTGTGCTGGCGACCAGTAACTGGCGCGATGCCGACAGTTACCAGGGTGAAGACCTGTCCTTCCGTGCCTATTTCCAGAATGCGGTGCGCGGCCAGCCCGGCCGGTTCTACGGCATCGGCAGCACCAACGGCGAACCCGGCTATTACCTGGCCCATGGTCTGGAAGAGCACGGCAAGATCATCGGCGTCGCCGTGGTCAAGGTACGCCTGGAAGCGCTGGAAGAGCGCTGGCAGCGGGCGCGCCTGGAGGCCTTCGTCAGTGACGAGAATGGCATCATCATTCTCTCCAGCGACCCGGCCCGTCGCCTCAAGTCCGTGCGGCCATTGAGCGATGACACCAAGGACCGCCTCGCCCACAGCCTGCAATACTACTGGGCGACGCTCAACGAGCTGGAACCACTGGCCCGCGAGCGCCTCAACGAAGGCACCGAGAAGTTGACCTTCCCGGCCAACAGCGAAGTGGTGGCCGACGAGCATGAGGTCAGCTACCTGGCCCAGACCCGCCCGCTGAACGACACCCCCTGGAATTTCACCCTGCTCACCCCGCTGAACGACCTGCGCCGGGCCGCCATCAACCAGGGCATACTGGTGGCCGTAGCCTTTGCGCTGGTGGCATTCCTGCTGATTGCCTGGAACGAGCGCCGCAAGGTGATTGCCACCCGCCTCGCCGCCCGGGAAGCCCTGCAGGAAGCCAATAACCAGCTGGAGCGACGGATTGCCGAACGCACCACCGACCTGCGGGCCAGCAACGAGCGGCTCAAGAGCCAGATTCGCGAGCGGCGCCAGGCCGAGGAAACCTTGCGCCGGGCCCAGGACGAACTGGTGCAGGCCGGCAAACTCGCGGCCATCGGCCAGATGTCCACCAGCATCGCCCATGAATTGAACCAGCCACTGGCCGCCCTGCGTACCCTGTCGGGCAACACCGTGCGCTTCCTTGAGCGTGGGGCGCTGGACACCGCCAGTGCCAACCTCAAGACCATCAACGAACTGATCGACCGCATGGGTCGCATCACCGCCAGCCTGCGCTCCTTTGCCCGGCGTGGCGATGACCAGGGCGAAGCCAATCTAGGCAAGGCGGTGGACGCTACGTTCCAGATCCTCGGCAGTCGCCTGGAGACCCTGCCGCTGACGGTGCACCGCCACTTCAGCAGCGCGCAGTTGCAGATCGACCAGACACGCCTGGAGCAGATCCTGGTCAACCTGATGGGCAACGCCCTGGATGCGATGCAGGCGCAACCGGCCCCCGAACTGTGGCTGGAAGGCGACATCGCCGACGGCAAATATCGCCTGCGGGTGCGCGATAACGGCCACGGGATTGATCCCGAGACCCGCAAGCATTTGTTCGAACCGTTCTTTACCACCAAACCCGGCGAACAAGGCCTGGGCCTCGGCCTGACGCTGTCGGCCAGCCTCGCGGCGGCGACTGGCGGCAACCTCGCCGTCGAGCATCCGGCCAGCGGTGGTACTGCCTTTGTCCTGAGTTTGCCGCTGGCGAGCCCTCAACAAGTCGAGTCGAAATGAACGCAGAAAAAACCACCGACCTGACCGTCCTGATCGTCGAAGACGACCCCCATGTATTGCTCGGCTGCCAGCAAGCCCTGGCTCTGGAAGACATTCCCAGCGTGGGCGTGGGCAGTGCCGAAGAGGCCCTGACCCTCGTCGGTGAAAACTTCGCCGGCATCGTCATCAGCGATATTCGCCTGCCGGGCATCGACGGCCTGGAGTTGCTGACCCGGCTCAAGGCCCTGGATAAAAGCCTGCCGGTGGTGCTGATCACCGGCCATGGCGATATCTCCATGGCCGTGGGCGCGATGCGCAACGGCGCCTATGACTTCATGGAGAAACCCTTCTCTCCCGAGCGCCTGGTGGACGTAGCCCGCCGCGCCCTGGAACAACGCGGTTTGGCCCGGGAAGTCTGGTCGCTGCGCCGGCAACTGGCCGAGCGCGATTCGCTGGAAGGCCGGATCATCGGCCGCTCCCCGGCCATGCAGAACCTGCGGGAATTGATCGCCAACGTCGCCGACACCTCGGCCAACGTGTTGATCGAGGGCGAGACCGGCACCGGCAAGGAATTGGTCGCGCGCTGCCTGCACGATTTCAGCCGGCGCCACTCCCACCAGTTCGTCGCCTTGAACTGCGGCGGCCTGCCGGAGAACCTGTTCGAAAGCGAAATCTTCGGCCACGAAGCCAACGCGTTCACCGGTGCCGGCAAGCGCCGCATCGGCAAGATCGAACACGCCCACGAAGGCACGCTGTTCCTCGACGAGGTGGAAAGCATGCCGATGAACCTGCAGATCAAGCTGCTGCGGGTGTTGCAGGAACGCACCCTGGAACGCCTGGGCTCGAACCAGAGCGTGGCGGTGGATTGCCGGGTGATCGCCGCGACCAAGTCCGACCTCGACGACCTGAGCCGCGCCAACCAGTTTCGCAGCGACCTGTACTACCGCCTTAACGTGGTGACCCTGGAACTGCCGCCGCTGCGTGAACGCCGCGAAGACATCCTGCAGTTGTTCGAACACTTCCTGCAGCAGTCGTCGCTGCGTTTCGACCGCACCGCGCCGGACCTCGACAACCAGACCCTGTCCAGCCTGATGAGCCATGACTGGCCGGGCAACGTGCGTGAACTGCGCAACGTGGCCGAGCGGTTTGCCCTCGGCTTGCCGGCGTTCAAGAAAAGCGGCGCCAGCAGCGGCAACCATGGGCTGGCCTTTACCGAAGCGGTGGAGGCGTTCGAGCGCAACCTGCTCAACGATGCCTTGCAACGCAGCGGCGGCAACCTGACCCAGGCCAGCCAGGAACTGGGGATGGCCAAGACCACGTTGTTCGATAAGGTCAAGAAGTACGGGCTGAGCCACTAGGAGCGCATTGTGGATTTATTGTTGAAGGCGGCATTGGGTGCGGGGGTGGTGCTTATTCTGGCGGCGCTGGCCAAGACCAAGAACTACTACATTGCAGGGTTGGTGCCGCTGTTTCCGACGTTCGCGTTGATTGCGCATTACATTGTCGGCAAGGGTCGGTCGGTGGAGGATCTGAAGACCACGATCGTGTTCGGGATGTGGTCGATCATTCCGTACTTTGTGTACCTGGCGACGTTGTATGTGATGGTTGACCGGATGCGTCTGGAGGCTTCGCTGGCGGTGGCGGCGGTAGCGTGGTTGATGGCGGCTACGATTTTGGTCAGCGTGTGGGTTCGCATGCACGCCTGACATGTGGAGCCGAATGAGTGTGTTTGTCCATTTTTTAGGTAACGGCCGCTATTGGTTCCGCTCTTACAGCGGCTCACTTTTGAAGAGCGCAAAAGTAAGCAAAACGCTCTTGCCCCACCACTCGGCACCTCGCTTAGGCTCGGTGTGCCCTCACTCCGGCTTTGGACCGTGGGCCGCCGTCATGGGCCATCCTTGGCCCAGGACGGCTAACCCGGCGTCCTGCCGGGTTACCCACGCTCCAAAGCCTGCGTTCGGCCAGCGTGGTTTAACGGGGCGCCTAAGATCAAGATCAAAAGCAGATCAACAGCACAGCGGCCTACTGGCCGGCTTGAGTGTTGAAGAGCAAAAGCCAAATCAAAATCTAAAGCGGGCACGGTCCAAATGTGGGAGCGGGCTTGCTCGCGAAGGTCGTTAACGATGACGCGGGCATTCTGAATGAACGCGGCGCTCTCAGGTTTTTCGCGAGCAAGCCCGCTCCCACAGAAAAGCAGATCTGTTTTCGCTCTGGTTTTTGCTTTTGCTTTTAACACTCAAGCCGGCCGGGAGGCCGCTGTGCTTTTGCTTTTGATCTTAGGCACCCCGTCAACCACGATGGCCGGAGTGCGGGCATGCCGAGCCTAAGCGAGGCACCGAGTGGTGGGGCAAAGACCTTTTACTTTTGGCTGGGCCGGCATTCCGGGCGTTTGCCAAAAGTGACTCGCTGTAAGAGCGGAACCATAAGTCGCCGTTACCTAAATAACGGATATGCCCCCAAGCAACCGCTCAGCGCCCCCTAGCGAACAATCTTGTCCACCTGAATCCCCAGCTTCTTCAACCGATACCAAAAACTGCGCTCGGAAATCCCGATCTTCTGCGCCGCTGCAGCCTGCACCCCGTTGCTCTCCTGCAACGCAGCCATGATGTAAGCCTTCTCTACCTCAGCCAGCGCCGCATCCAGATCCTGCGGCACACCCGGCCCGTTGCTGAGTATTGCGCCCACCCCATCCTCAGCAGGCGTCGAAGCAAACAGATACGCCGGCAAATCAATATCCTCGATCACCGGCGTCGCCGCGACAATGGTCGCCCGCTCCACACAGTTCTGCAGCTCACGAATATTGCCCGGCCAGGAATACGCCGCCATGGCCTGCAACGCCTCGGGGCTGAAACCGGTGATGCGTTTGCCCGCCGTGGCACTCAAGGTCTGGGCAAAGTGCCGGGCCAGCGGCGCGATATCTTCCACCCGCTCACGCAAGGCCGGCAGCGGAATCGGAAATACGTTCAAGCGGTAGTAAAGGTCTTCACGAAACTCTTTGTTCGCCACCGCATCCAGCAAATTCTTGTTGGTGGCAGCGATCACTCGCACATCCACCTTGCGCTCGCGCGGGTCACCCACCGGCTCGATCACCCGCTCCTGCAAGGCCCGCAGGATTTTCGCCTGCAACGCCAACGGCATGTCACCCACTTCATCGAGAAACAACGTGCCCTTGTCGGCCTGCATGAAGCGCCCGACCCGATCCGCCACGGCGCCAGTGAAGGCGCCCTTGCGGTGGCCGAACATCTCGCTTTCCAGCAAGCCTTCGGGGATTGCCGCGCAGTTGACCGCCACAAACGGCTTGTCGGCGCGGTTGCCGTGTTTGTGGATGGCACGGGCGACCATCTCCTTGCCGGTGCCGCTTTCGCCCGTCAGCAGCACCGTAGCGTTGCTGTCGCGCACCGAGTCCACGGCGTGCAGCACGCGGCGGAACGCCGGGCTGTCACCCACCAGGCTGTCGAACTGCGCATGTTCATCCAACTCGGCACGCATGCGCGCGTTGTCGCGCATGATGTCGCGAAACTGCAGGGCCTTCGCCACCGTGATGTCCAGCTCGTCGATATCGAAGGGCTTGGCGATGTAGTCGTAGGCGCCGTTGCGCATCGACTGCACCGCGTTCTTCACGGTGCTGTAGGCGGTCATCACGATCACCGGCAGTTGCGGGTAGCGCACCTTGATTTCCGCCAGCAGCGCCGGCCCGTCCATGCCGGGCATGCGCCAGTCGCTGATCACCAGGTCGATGTCTTCCTGCTCCAGCACCTTGAGCGCGTGCAGGCCGTTGCCGGCGGTAAACACCTGGATCCCGCTCTGGCTCAAGGCCGACGAAAGCAAGTCACAGAGCTTGGGTTCGTCGTCAACTACCAATACGTTATGCGTCATCACCATCCTCATCATCGCCGTCGTCTGCACCCTGGGCCGGAATGTACAGGCTGAAGGTGGCGCCGGCATCTGTCTCGCTGACACATTCGATGCTGCCGTCATGACTTTCCATGATCGAGAACACTTTGGCCAGACCCAAGCCCGTGCCCGAGGCCTTGGTGGTGACGAATGGTGTGAAGATCCGCTCGATCATGTCCGGCGCAATGCCCTCGCCGGTATCGCCGATGCTGATCACCGTGTTGCCGCCCACGCTGTGGATGCCCAGGGTCAGGCGCCCGCCTCCGGGCATGGCGTCGATGGCGTTGAGAATCAGGTTCAGGCACGCCTGCTTGAGCTGCTTGGCATCGGCATAAATCGTCGCGCCGGGAGCCGCATCATCAATTTGCGCGTCGATGTTATGGGTCGCAAGCTCAGGCCCGCAGAAGCCGAGGATCTCCTCCACCACCGGGCGTGCCGCCTGCACAGTGCGCAGCGGTGCACTGGGTTTGGCGAAGTCGAGGAATTCGGTGATCAGGTCGTTGATCCGGCTGACTTCGCTGATCACGTATTCGAGGTGACGCTTGTCGGTTTCCGGCAAATCGGCGCGGCGGTGCAGCAACTGGGTGGCCGTCTTGATAATGCCCAGCGGGTTGCGAATTTCGTGGGCCAGGCCCATCGCGACTTCGCCCAGTGCATGCAGGCGGTCGCGGCGGCGCAGTTGCGCTTCCAGGTGATGCAACTCACCGAGGCGCTCGGTCATGTGGTTGAAGGTGCTGCTCAGTTGCGCCAGCTCGTCGCCGCCGCTGACCGCCACACGATGCTGATAGTTACCCGAGATCACCGCGCTGACGCCTTCGGACAGATCCCGCAATGGCCGGGTCAGGCGCTGGGACACCAGCATGCCCGCACCAAGGGACAACGCCGAGCTGAGCAGGAAGATCAACACGAACAGATTGCTCTGGTTCACCAGGCCCACCAGGCTGGTATGGCGCAGCAAGCCACTGAAGATCACCCCTTGCAGCTCGCCGGCATCGTTGAAGATCGGCCAGTACAAACCGCTGTAGTTGTTGGTGAACTGTTCGCTGGGCTGCTTGGTGCTGCGCAGCGCAGATTCGATACTCGAAGGAATCCGCGCGGGGTGATCGACAAAGCGCTGGGTGGAGAAAATCTCCGAAAACCCGCTGGGGTTGGCCAGGTACAAGCGCAGGTCGAGGGAATGCACATCGGCCACGCTGGTCAGGAAACTGCTGTCCAGATAAGTGGCCACCAGCAGTTGATAATCGACGCCGTCCTCGCTGGTCTCGAAGGTGGACACCACAACCCCGGTGGTCACGCCACCCACTTCGACCGTCTGCAACACCGCATTACTGGCCAGGTTGATTTGCTTGACGATGTCGTCGGCGGCGGTGGTAAACACGATTTTGTGGTCACTGCTGCGGATCAGCGCGACCACGTCGATGTCGGTGGCGGCGGCAATATCAGCGGTCAGCTTGTCGTGTTTCTCGGCCTGGCGCGACGACGGCGGCTTGGTGTAGCGCAGGAACAGTTGGGCGACCCGGGCGTTGTCGTGGAGGATGTCGCCGATCTCGTCCTTGACGATCTTGGTCGACTCCTGCAGCCAGATACGCACGTTACTGTCGAAGATCTGCGACAGCGTCGTCGCGGCCAGCTCCGCCGCGATCATCGTCGGAATTACCGTCACCAGCCAGAACGCCAACACCAGCTTGCGCTGGACGCTCCAACGCGAAATGGCAAAGGGGCGGGCTTTTTGGCGGGTCTTGTTGATCATCAGGTTTCGCTTATCGCAGCAGCCATGGCAGGGTCGGATCGATCCGGTCGGAGAAACACTTTTGCAACGAACAGCGCACGGTTGACCAGCCAGTTACGGTGGCGGAAAAACATGCTGTTGCCCTGGAACTCGCAGCCCAGCAGCAACTTGCTGGCATAGCCGGCCTGACCACATTCATATAACGCAATATCGTTGCGAATACAGTAGTCGATGTTGGTTAACCAACTGCGCACCGCCAGGCTGTATTCGCGACTGTAGTTACTGTCTTCGCCGAAAAACTTGTCAATCAGGCGATCCCGGTTAAGCAGGATCAGGTTGAACGCCACCAGTTGCTCGTCCACCCAATAAAGCACACAGACCGCACGTTCCTGCAGCTGTTCAAGGATACCGGTGAAATAGCCTGCCGGCAGTCGCTCGAACTGCAGGTCGGAGCGTTCCAGGGTGGCCTCATACAGCGCCATGATGCGCGGCAGTACGTCGTCGATGTTGCGTCGCCACTCGACACGCGGCCCCGGCGCACGCAGTTTGCGGCGCAGGTCCTTGCGGGTGGCTTTGTCCAGGGAACCGAGGTAAGCGTCCACTGAACCAAAAGGGATCGGCAACAAGGCCGTTGGCAGGCTGGGCATGCTCTGGAAACCCGCGCCTAGGCAGCTGTTTGACCAGCCTTCGTCCCTGGTCGGTGCATCCTTGACCGCCACCAGCCCGACGCGGAACGTATCGGCATCCTGGCGCGCGGCAGCGAGCAATTGCGCAAGCAGAGCCTCGCGCCCTGATTCGGCAACGTGGCTGGCGATGCCCGCATTGCACTGCTCCGCCACCGGCGAGCCGATGGCATACAGGCCCAACTTCAAAACACCCGGCCACAGTCGCTCCAGGCGCTCGGTAAAGCGCTTGCCTACGCCTGACACGGTGGTGTCCAGGCGATACCGCGTGATGAACGCCGGTGCGACCGCCACCAGCCTTGCATCGTCAAACACCGCGAGGTAGCGCCACTGAAAGTCATCAATAGCGGCGTTTTCCACGGCCACGTAATAGTCCCAATCCTCCAGGGCATCGGGAAAACAGTCGTTCCAGGCACTGCGTTCGATGGCCCGAATGGTCGAAAAGGCTTGGGCGGTGATCACGTCAAATCCTTAGGGTTCAAGCCAGCTGTCGATAATCTTCAGGTGCCTCTGTGGCGTGTGCGTGCTGCCCGACAAACTCGGCACTCAACTCGATCACCCGACGGTATTGCAGGTCGACGGTGATCATGTGGTAGCAGTTGTCCAGCAGGATCTTGGTCACGGGGCCGCCGAGATGGCGTTCCACGTAATCGGCGTTCCAACGGCTGGTTATGTCATCCTCGATGGAATGCAGCACCAGGGCCGGGGTCTTGATCGATGGCATGAGCTTCTTCACCACGGCATTCATCCAGTGCAACTCGCGCACCGTGACGCCCTCCATGGTCAAGAGACCCGCCTCGCTGCTCTCCCCTTCCTTCATCTGCCGCTCGACGATCGCCCGCAGGCGCTCGTTCTTGATGCCGTAGGGCGGCTTTTCAGTAAAGCGGAACAGGCGCACACCGAAGGGAATACGGATCAGCAAGGGCGTGATGAACGCCATCTTGTTGATGCTCCAGCCGTCGTACTTCAACGTCGTGGAGTACATCAGCAAGCCGGCAACCTGGCCGGGGAACTGCGACGCCACGTACATCGACATCACCGCGCCCATCGACAAGCCGCCGACGAATACCTGCTCGTGACGCTGTTTCACCGCGACGAAGGTCTTGCGCACGCCTTCGTACCAGTCCTGCCAGCCGGTGGCTTGCAGGTCGCTGTTGTCCCCGCAGTGGCCGGCCAGGGTCGGCACGTACACCGTGCAGTTACCGACCTTGGCCAACCCCTGGGCCACCCGACGGAGTTCCGTCGGGGTGCCCGTCAGGCCGTGGATCAACAAGATCCCAATCGGACCGCTACCGAGAACGAAGCCGGCATCACCTTCACCGAGGTCGATCTCGTGGCTGCTCACCGTTTGGTCGCTCGCACAAGCAGTTGCTCGAGCAGCTTCAGGCCCAGGTCGATTTCCGGGTAGCTGATTTCCAGCGACGGTGCCAGGGTGATCACGTTCTTGTAGTAGCCGCCCACGTCGAGGATCAGGCCGAGTTTCTGACCGTCAACCACCATGTCGCCCTTCATGCCTTCCTCGACCATGTAGTCCAGGGTCGCCTTGTCCGGAGTGAAGCCGTCCGGGCCGCAGATTTCGCAGCGCAGTGCCAGGCCCAGGCCGTCGACGTCGCCGATGATCGGGAAGCGCTTTTGCAGCTCTTGCAGGCCGGCCAGGAAGTATTTGCCCTTGGCCATGACCATCGCGCCGTAGTCGACTTCGCTGGTCATCTTGAACATTTCCAGGCCTACCGCGGTGCCCAACGGGTTGGACGCGAAGGTGGAGTGGGTGGAGCCTGGCGGGAAGATCTTAGGGTTGATCAACTCTTCCTTGGCCCAGATGCCGCCCAGCGGGTTCAGGCCGTTGGTCAATGCCTTGCCGAAGACGATCACGTCCGGCTTGACGTCGAAGTGTTCGATCGACCACAGCTTGCCGGTACGCCAGAAGCCCATCTGGATTTCGTCGACAACCATCAGGATGCCGTGCTGGTCGAGGACCTGCTTGAGCTCGCTGTAGAAGTTCATCGGCGGGATCACGTAGCCGCCGGTGCCCTGGATCGGCTCGACGTAGAAGGCGGCGTATTCGCTCTGGCCGACTTTCGGGTCCCACACACCGTTGTATTCGGTTTCGAACAGACGGGCGAACTGCTGCACGCAGTGGCTTCCGTATTCTTCCTTGGTCATGCCTTTAGGGCCGCGGAAGTGGTACGGGAACGGGATGAAGTTGGCGCGCTCGCCGAAGTGGCCATAGCGACGACGGTAGCGGTAGCTCGAAGTGATCGACGAAGCGCCAAGGGTACGGCCGTGGTAGCCGCCTTCGAAGGCGAACATCAGGCTCTTGCCGTTGGTGGCGTTACGCACCACTTTCAGGGAGTCTTCGATGGACTGCGAACCGCCCACGTTGAAGTGCACACGACCGTCGAGGCCGAATTTTTTCTTGGCGTCGACTGCAATCATTTCCGACAGCTCGATCTTGCCTTTGTGCAGGTACTGGCTGGCGATTTGCGGCAGGGTGTCGATCTGCTGTTTCAGCGCGTTGTTCAGGCGCGGGTTGGCGTAACCGAAGTTAACGGCCGAGTACCACATTTGCAGGTCGAGGTAAGCCTGGTCTTCGGTGTCCCACACGTAGGAGCCTTCGCAGCGGCTGAAAATGCGCGGCGGGTCGATGTAGTGAACGGTGTCGCCGTAGGAGCAGTACTTGGCTTCTTTATCCAGAAGAACCTGGTCTTCTGCGGTAGCGATGCGGATATCAGACATGGTGGAAGAGTTCCTGATTGTCGGAAGAGGTGCTGAAGGAGGTGGCGTTGGCGGCGATGCCCTGAGGCAGCTTGGCCAGCAATGCCGGCAGTTCGGCGAAGGTGTCGAACCGCGCGTAAGGGATGTTGTTGGTTTCGCAGTAGTCGGCCAGGCTGGCCTTGGCGAAGACGAAGTCGGCGGTGGAGGCCACGCACATGTCGGACTTGCCGTCGCCGATCACCAGCACGCGCTTGTTGCGCGGCGTGGACTTGCACTTGCAGTTGCCGGAGGCGGCACGGCAGGCGTCGCTGGCATACGGGAAGTCGATGCGCCAGCTGTTCTGGTCGACCTGGCGCAGGCGGTTGGCGAGGATCGGCAGCAAGGTCACGTAGTTGCGCGACAGAATCCGCGCGATGCCTTGTTCGATGCCATCGCTGACCACTTCAATGGAAGCGCCCAGGCCCATGACGTGGTCGACGAAGTCCGGGAAGTCCGGATCGATCTCGACGCTGTCGAAATACGCCAGCAACTCGGCCGGGGTCGCCTTGATCAGCGCCAGTTGACGGCTCAGGCATTCGCGCGAACCGATGTGCCCATCCAGCCATTCCTGCTCGATGGTTTCCCACTCGGGGCCGGCGAAGCGTTGGAGGACGTTGTCGATGACGTCGGTAGGAGTGATAGTCCCGTCGAAGTCACACACGATATGCCAGTGGATCATCTGCATTTACCTATGAAGTAGGAACGCGCTGTTGCGCTTGCAGGGGATAGAGCATGGAGTGTGCCAAGTGCCACCAACCCCTGTTTTCAAAGGGTTTGGCGGGTATCGGCGTGTGGTTGTGTCGGAACTTGCTACAATTTTTGTAGCTTGCTACAACCTAGATGAGTGCTTGCCTAAGGCAGGGCGTTTGCGCGTTCATGCGCGCATGTTCACAAAAGGAAATGGCTCCATGTTCAGGGTTACTTTTGCTGTATTCACCGGCTTGCTGGGGCTGTGGGGCGTTTGCGGCGCTGCGCTGGCGGACGGAATTACCGGTGAAGCCGGCGCAGGCGTCAGCTATCAGCCCCACGATCCGACGGGCAGCCGCTACGAAACGCGGCCGATCCCGTATTTCGACCTGGATTGGGGGAGTGTCAGCCTGGGTACCGACGATGGGCTGACCTGGAGTGCCCTGAATACCCATGGCTTTACTGCCGGGCCTTACATCAACTACTTGCCGGGGCGGACGGCCAATGGGTCGCTGCGGGGCTTGCGTGATGTTTCGGATATGGCCGAGATCGGCGGCTTCATCCAATACGCTCCGGCTGAGTTCTGGCGGGTGTATGCGCAGGTGGGCCAGGCCGTGGGCGGGGCGCGTGATCAAAGCGGCGTGGTGGGCAAGCTCGGCGGCGAGTTGGGTTATCCGTTGGGGAGCGGCATTATCGGCAGCACCGGCTTGATGGCGCACTTTGCCGATGCCCGCCAGGCGCAGACGTTTTTCGGGGTGGATGCCAATGAGGCTGCGGCCTCGGGGTTTCGGCCGTATAACGCCAGTGCCGGGTTTCAGAACCTGACGTTGACGCAGAGTTTTGAGTTTCCTTTGGATGCGAAGTGGTCGCTGTTGACCAGTGCCAGTTGGATACACCTGGTGGGGTCAGCGGCCAATAGCAGCATCGTCAAGGAGACCGGGGATGTGAATCAGGGGCAGGTGCAGACGGCCATCAGCTATAAGTTTGATTGAAGCAACAGCAAAATCAAAGGCGGGCACGCTCCAAATGTGGGAGCGGGCTTGCTCGCGAAGGTCGTTAACGATGACTCGGGCATCCTGATTCAACGCGGCGCCCTCTGGTTCTTCGCGAGCAAGCCCGCTCCCACATAAAGCGGCTCTGCTTTTGCTTCTAACACTCAGGTCGGCTGCTTTTGATTTTTATCTGACAGCCCCATTCAGCCCTTGGCCTCACTGATAATCTGCCGAATCGCCCCGACAAACGCCTCAGCCGGCTGCCCACCACTCACCGCGTACTGATCGTTGAACACGATGGTAGGCACAGAAGTCACCCCGCGAGACACCCACAACTGCTCCTGCTCCCGCACCTCGGCGGCATATTCGTCCGAAGCCAGAATTTCCTCTGCCCGCACACGGTCCAGCCCAACACCCTCGGCAATCCCCGCCAACGTCCCGTGATCAGACGGATCCTGCTGGTCAGTGAAATACGCCTTGAACAATGCTTCCTTGAGGTTGTACTGCAACCCCTCAAGCCCCGCCCAATGCAACAGGCGATGCGCATCAAACGTGTTGTAGATACGACTCTGCCCGTCCGTACGAAACGCAAACCCCAACTCCGCCCCCATATCACGAATCCGCGCCCGGTTAGCCTGGGACTGCTCAGCCGTGGAACCGTACTTTTCAGTGATGTGCTCGGTAATGTTCTGCCCTTCGGCAGCCATGTTGGGGTTCAGCTCAAACGGCTGGAAATGAATCTCGGCCTGCACCTCCGGACCCAGTTGGTCCAGGGCCTCGGTCAAGCCACGCAGGCCAATGATGCACCAGGGACACGACACGTCGCTGACGAAATCGATTTTCAGGGGAGTACTCATGACTAGGCAACCTCGCTGGCATTAAACGCCGGAAAGGTCCCACGATACACCCCGTCAAGCCCTTACAAAACCTTCGCAGGCACCACCGGGTCGATCTGCGCCCAATGCGCCGCATCCTGCCGATGCGCTTGCAAGTAGGGCAAGACCGCCGCCAGCAACGGCGCCTTGAACGCCTCCTGGAAACGATGGGCCAGCCCCGGAATCAGCCGCAGCTGGCTGCCCTGGATATGCGCCGCCAGGTGCACCCCATGCATCACCGGCAACAACGGATCGGCCGTGCCATGCACCACCAGCGTCGGCACCCGCAGTTGATTGAGCAACGGCACCCGGCTCGGTTCGGCAAGGATCGCCATGATCTGGCGCTTCACACCGTCAGGGTTGAACGCCCGGTCGTACGACTGCGCCGCCTGCTGCAACAGCACCTTGCGGTCATCCTTCACATAAGGACTGCCCAGCGCCGCCAGCAGGTCGGCCTGTTGTTCCAGGGCCACTTCACGATTGGGCGCGCTGCGGCGCGACAACAGTTGCACCAGCGCCGCACTCGGTGCCGGCAGGCCTTCGGCGCCGGAGCTGGTCATGATCAGCGTCAGGCTTTCCACTCGTTGCGGCGCCATGGCCGCCAGGTGCTGGGCGATCATGCCGCCCATGCTCGCGCCCAGCACGTGGAATTGCTGAATGTGCAAGCCGTCCATCAAGCCCAGTGCGTCATCCGCCATGTCGGTCAGGGTGTAGGGCGCCGCCACCGGCAGACCGAGCTTGTAGCGCAGCACTTCAAAAGTCAGGTTGGCGCTGGCCGGTGCCTGGCGCCAGGTGGACAGCCCGACATCACGGTTGTCATAACGAATCACCCGAAAGCCCTGCTCACACAGGGCCACCACCACTTCGTCCGGCCAGTGGATCAACTGCCCGCCCAGGCCCATCACCAGCAGCAAGGCCGGGTCGGAGGCACGACCAATGCTCTGGTAGGCCAGGCTCACCTGTTCCAGATCAACCCGTTCAGTCGGGACATTCACATCACATCGAGAAGCCGCAAAGGACGGCAGGCCGAATAACAGAGCGGCCATGAAAAACAACACGCGCATGAAAAACACCGAAACGCAGAACCCCAGTAGAGCGCGAGTCTGATGAACTTTGTACAAGCGCGCTGCCACAGTTCAGTGACAGTTTGATGAAGGGCGCCCAACGGTCATCCGCGTATCTATCTATCACCTCACGCCCTGGCCCCGCCTTTTTAATGGTGCATTCACCGGCAAGCCCGGTCTCACCAGAGCATGAACACACCATCATGAGTGACCTCACCCTACTTCCCCCGTCTGCCACCCTGAGCGACTTCGCCTCACCGTCGCTTCCAGGCCAGGCCCGCCTCCAGGACCAGAGCCTGTCCCTGCAAGCCTCAGCGCGCTGGCGCGAAAGCCAACAGGAACTGCATCAACTGATTGCCCAGGCACCCGGCGTGCGCGACTCCATCGAACAATCGCTCACAGAGCATTGGCAACTGGGCGCCGCACCGGTCGGCCTGGGTTTTCTCAAGACCGAAGATCACGACGAGCACTTCGTCAGCCTGGTGGATGCCTGGGGATTTATCTGCCAGTTTCCAGACATCTCCCCCACCCTGGATGCCCGCAGCACCGTGGTCGGCCTGGCGTCCCACCGCCTGTCAGCCCTCACGCCCGTGCAATTGCTCAAGCGGCTCCAGGCACTGGGCCTGGGGAAACTGCTCAGCGCCCGCTGGGAAAACTATTGGAGTACCCGGGCGCCGGGTACGCCGTTGTCCCGTCGCGAGCGGGCGGCACAACTGTACTGCCAGCATTTCGAGGCCTGCGGGCAATCGGCCTATGCCCAGGGAAGGCTGGGTGCCCAACAACTGATCTCGTTGCAGACAGTGCTCAACCCGGTCACCACCCCCAATGGCGTACGCCCCGTCGAGACCTGCCAGCTGGCGTTGCTGCTGCCCGACCAGAGCAAGGTCAAATTGGCTGGCGCCTGGGTCATCTCCGTGGGCCAGGAGCCGCTGTTGACACAAACCCTGTACCTGCCCTGCCGGCAACCCGGCGTGATGGTCTTCAGCCAACGCCGCGACATGGAGCAGTGGCTGGTCGCAGCGCATCAGCAACTGATCCCGCCGGACGTCGCGGCTGACGCTGTCACCGTCGAATACAGCTCGCGCACCGAACCCCTGGAGCACGGCATTCTGGACCTGCTGTCGCACCTGCACGCGGCTCAGTTGGAAAGCCTGCGCAACCGTCATCGCAATGGCAGTGACCTGGCCCGTTACGCCAGCCATGCCCTGGATGATGCCGACCGCCTGGACAGCCAGCGCCGGGAAATCCCGATGCTTATCGCACCGCATCAACCGGCAGCTACGCCCGGCCCGGACGCTGACGACCTGCCTCCTGCCCTGCCCTTCGGCCACCTCAGCGCCGACATTGCCCTGGGCCAGCGCTGGGCCGCGATCAGGCTGCAACGCAGCTCACTGGAACGCTTCCTGGGCGATGGCCCTGAGCAAACCGCCCGGCTGGCGCAGTTGAAGGGTTTGATGCAAGCGCTGAAAGACGCAGAGCAGGCCGGCAATGATGCCGCCAGCGGCCTGCTGGCAAAAAAAGCCGCCTTCGATCAACTTGAGCTGCGGCAAAAACCCAATCCGGACTATGACGCGCTCTACCAGGCGCGGCTCGCCGCCCTGCGCGCCGAGGGCGCCATCCAGCATGCGCTCCAGCAGATCAGCGATGAAGAACACGGCCTGCTCCTGGCCGTCACGGAACACCCCGCGGCCCCGGAACGCCGCCCGGCTGTCGCGGTGACCCGCCTGATCCTCTCCAGCCGTGACCCAAGGGAAGGTTCCGAGGAGCTGACAGGCCTGTTGCTCATCACCCAGACCAGCGCGCTGACCTCTTCGGCGCCCCACAGCCTGTTGCTGTACTGGCCCGGCAATGCAGGCGGCCTGCAGCGTTTCGAATCCCGCCAAGCCCTGGAACACTCGCTGTTCAAGCTGTCGAGCGAAGCGCAGGACGTCACCCTGCAATTGTCGCTGCTGACCGGCGACCCGATTGAATACTCGTTGCAACAGCAGCTGTACGCCAGCGAACAACAGGCGTATGCGCTGATCTCCCTCTTCCCGGTGCCTCCGTTCGGCCAGGAGCGAACCGAAGGCCTGGACAAACTCAAAGAACAAACCCTGTTTACCCTGCAAACCCCGGTGTGCCTGGCGCGGGAACTGGCGTATGGACAACTGCTCGAGCAACAACGCAGCAGCACCCTGGCCGGGGCACTGCCTGGGGAGTTGAGCCAGTTGCCGGCAGATGAACGCCTGGCGCTCAAGCACCTGATACACGCGCAGATCAGCGCCCTGCATCGCTCGCAGCAATTGCTCGAACGCGAGCTGGAACCTTTCGACGATTTCGGCCAGCGCCGCCTGGACCAACGCCTGCGCGAAGACTTCCAGCTTGAACACACCTGGTCGGTGCAACTGGACCTGCCCGATACGGTCAGCCAGGAGCGCGAATACCTGTCCGAATACGCGGGCCCGGGTACACCGTTCAAGTATGTGACGGTGCCCAGTGCCCGCCGCAGCACCCTGTCATTGTTGCAACTGGCCCAGCAAAACATCGACCCGACGCTGGCCCAGCGCCTGACCTACATGAAGCTCGATGTCTCCGGCCCCAATGCCCCTGAAACCACCCGGCTGACCACCGGCCTGTCCCTGGAATACCTGAAGACCCTGGTCAAGGAGCTGGACCTCGCCGGGGCCTACGAAAGCTTGATCACCCGCACCTTCCTCGGTGATCCCGCGGCGGCGCCTTTCACCACGCAGCACCGTCGCGAATGCCTGACCGAGCCCCTGCGCCTGATGCTCATGCTGCAAGGCAAACGCGCGCGGGCCCTGGGGCGAGTCGACGACAACGATCTGCGGCTGCTGAGCATAGCCATCGACGCCGACAACGCGGATGCCTGGCAGGTGGAAGACAAGAAAATCGTGCTGCTGCCGGCCACCCTGAGTGCGGGCGGTGAAGATACCGACTTCGGTCCGACCACCCTGTCAGGGGTCACCTTCATCCAGGAACAAATCTCCGGCACAACCCTGCTGTACCTGCCAAACAGCCCGGACAACCAGGACCTGCGGCGCTACCCGAGCCTGGAACTGGCCCGCAAGGCGCTCTACGACCTCAGCCTGGTCAGCGGCATGAGCGCCTACCTGGCCGGCCTGGCCATCAAGGGCGACACCGCCGCCCACCTCGCCCGGATCGCCCAGGCCCAGCAACGGAATTTTGATCCGGTCTTTGCCGTCGGAACCCCGTGGCCGGCCACCACCTCGCTGGCCGCCCATTTGCTGAACGCCCATATGGGCCGCGTCATAGAAGCGCACCGCGCGACCTCGCGCTCCAACGCGGCCTTGTTGCTGGAGCAGAATGCGCTGCGCGCCGGGCTGATCTTCAACTACCTGAAAATCGCCCTGGGGCTGGTGCCTTTCGTGGGTTCGGTCGTCGCGTTGTATGACGCCTGGTCCAGTGCCAACCTGGCCACTGCTGCGTTCCTGCGCGGGAACGTCGGCCATGGCCTGGCCGAGGTCGAGGCGGTGCTGTTGTCGCTGATCGACTGCGCCATGGACATTCTGCCGGGCAGCCTCGCCCTGCCGATCAACGCCCGCGCTGCCACGCGCCAGCGTCAATTGCGCCATCTGGCCAGCAGCGCCGCCAGCCTGCACCTTCCCTCGGTCACCCAGGCTCGGCGGGCGGCACAGCGTTTCGCCGGTTATGAATATGAAGGAGTGATCTCGCTGGCCGGGCTGCAACCGCAGACCCACGGTTTTTATCGCAATGTGTACCGGCATACCGAAGGCGACTTCATCGTGCGGCGCGGGCGCATCTATCAGGTTGAGCTGGCCGGCGATCCCCTGGACTGGCGCCTGAGCCCGACCCGCAGCAAAACCTACAAGCAGCCGATTGCCCTGGATGAAAACGGCGAATGGGACACTCACTACGGCGTCTACGGCAGCGCATTCAAGGGCGGCCTGGCGGGTGGCGGCAGCGTGCTCGGGCATATGGCCGAAGTGCTTGATCCGATCTGGCCCCAGTCGATCCGTGATTACTTGCCACGCTGGTGGACCGACCGCGCCCTGCGCCGCCAACAGGCGCTGGCCAACAGTATCAACAGCCGCGAAGACCTGATTGCGCTCTCCATTAACCGAACCGAAGAACTGATGGCCCGCACCGACAGCGCAGGCCCGGCGATCCGCAGAGCCTTCGAGCAGGACATCGAACTGTACAGCCGCCAGTATCAGGAACTGACGGAGTTCGTGCCCTTTACCAGCGGCAACCGCCAGCGCGCGATCAGAGAGGACATGAGCCGCAATGCGGCGCGCCTGACCCTGACCACCCTGAACCGGGCGCGCTATCACTTCAAGCAGATCGAGGCACGGATCCTGGAGCTTGGAACCCATAACATGACCGCTATCTCCCCCGAGGTTTTCGACACCTTGGCAATCGTTCCCGCCATGCTGGAGATCCTGCGGCAGCGTAAAAGGATCAGCAGCGAGATTCTGCGTGACCTGGACCGGATCGATGCCGACTTTTCCCAGTTCAACCGCTGGTTCGATCAGGTTACCGATGCCGCCCACCGTACCCGGCTAAGCCCGATGCTGGAGCAATTCCGACGTACGCTCAATGACAGCTACCGCACGCACCTGAAATTTTTACACCGCTTCGATACCCTTGAGACTTACCCCGAAGTTGCCGAGCTGTCTTGGTTCTACTTGCGGGCCCAGGCCCGGGACAGCTACGCCAAAGTCAACCGCGCATGGGCTTCGCATTTTGAACTGCCCAACGCCAGCGCCAACATCACACAGCGGCGCAAGGTGCTGGAAGACTGCATACAGGCCTATGAACAATTCCGGCTGACCATCCGCACCTGGAACCTCGGTTACCCGCAGCATTTCGACCAGGCGCAACTCAGTGCGTTTTTCGTCGACATTGACCAGATGATCGAACTCGCCCGCCGGGCCATCAAGGAGTCGCCGGCAAGCCGCCCACCGGCCGGGCAACCCGTGCGGCGGGTATTCGACACCGAGGACAATATTTCCCTGGTGGGCACCGAGAGCATCGACCCACAAACCCAAGCCACCACTTACCAGGTTGAGAGCGCCAGCGGGCGCGTCGAGACCTGGGTGAAGGGCCCCGGCGGCAAATCCCGGCTCAAGGACAGTGCCGCCTCGGAACCCGCGCCGCCGGAGTCCAACGTCAAGCCGTTCGTGGTGAGCGAAGCCAGGGCTCGCCTGGACAACGTCGCGCTGTACGAAAGCCGCGCCACCGCCTACACCGAGCAAAAAATGCTGCCGGTGGACCTGGAGCACCTGCTGGTCAGCGAAGCGGCCGAGTTGAACCTGCGGGCCAATCGCCTGGAACGCCTGGACCCTACCGAGGACCTCGTGCGCCAACTGCGGGCCAAGGCCATGGAGCTGACCATCAAGGGCCGCAACCTGCGAATCCGCCAGACCCTCGCCAGCAAAACCCCCACCGAAGGCTATCTGGACTACCTTCGCGAACAACGGGTGGTGGAGATTCGCAAGGGCGAACCGGCCCGCAACCTCAATGAAGGCAAGAAAGGACGGGCGGATTATCTTCAGGAATACGTGATTCAGGACCTGACACAAACGCCGCCCGCCACCCTGTGGTATGCGCACTTTCATTACGACAAGGCCGGGGCGCAGTTCGACGAGTTCACCAAGGCCCACTTGAAGATTCCCGAGCAGCGCAACCTGGGCCTGCAATGGCAAGTCGCCCAGGCGCAAGCCGGGGCCGCGGTGGACCCTATCTGGCGCGGCAATATCGGGCGAGCGCTGGCCACCCGGCACTTTGCCGGGGTGTAAAGGCGGCGGGACTTGAGCACGACGGTCGACAGGCCTATCAACATGAGACAAACTCAACCGATCCGAATTTGTCACAAGTTATATTCATGGAGACCCCGTGCTCGAAATCCGCCATCTCAAGACCCTGCACGCCTTGCGCGAAGCCGACAGCCTGGTGGAGGCCGCTGAGCGCCTGCACCTGACGCAATCAGCACTCTCCCACCAGTTCAAGGAACTGGAAGAGCGCATGGGCATGCAGTTATTCGTGCGCAAGACCAAGCCGCTGCGCTTCACCAGCGCCGGCCTGCGCCTGCTGCAACTGGCGGACGCCACCCTGCCCTTGCTGCGCGGTGCCGAACGCGACATCGCGCGCCTGGCCGGCGGCACGGCCGGGCGTTTGCACATGGCCATCGAGTGCCACAGTTGCTTCCAGTGGTTGATGCCGACCATCGACCAGTTCCGCGATGCCTGGCCGGAAGTCGAGCTGGACCTGGCCTCCGGCTTCGCCTTCGCGCCGCTGCCGGCCCTGGCCCGTGGCGACCTGGACCTGGTGGTGACCTCGGATCCGCTGGAGCTGCCGGGCATCACCTATGTACCGCTGTTCACCTACGAAGCCATGCTCGCCGTGGCCAACCAGCACCCGCTGGCGAACAAGCCGTACATCGTGCCCGAAGACCTGATCAGCGAAACCCTGATCACCTACCCGGTGGAGCGGGATCGCCTGGACATCTTCACCCGCTTCCTGGAACCGGCGGATGTAGAACCGGCCCAGGTGCGCACCTCGGAACTGACGGTGATGATGATGCAGTTGGTGGCCAGCGGTCGCGGCGTGTGCGGCATGCCCCATTGGGCGCTGCATGAATACAGCTCCCGGGGGTATGTGAAGGCCAAGCGGCTGGGGGAGAAAGGTTTGTTTGCCACGCTGTACGCCGGGATTCGCGCCGACATGCTGGACGCGCCGTACATGCGTGATTTTCTGCTGACGGCCAAGGACACCTCGTTTTCGACCCTGGACGGCGTCAGCGCCGTTCGCTGACCTGTAGCGGATACCTGTGGCGAGGGAGCTTGCTCCCGCCGGGCTGCGCAGCAGACCCAAAAATCCTGGGGCCGCTTCGCGCCCCAGCGGGAGCAAGCTCCCTCGCCACAAGATCAGGCAGGGATCAGAGAGGCGCGGTAGAACGGCAGAATCAAATCCCGGGTCAGCGGCGCAAGCTGCAAACCGCCGTCGCCCGCCGGGTCGATCCAGCACACCTCTTCAATCTCGGCAGCCGGTGTCACAGGCACGTCGATGTGCACTTGGAACAATTCGGCCTGCACCACGAACCCCGGCTCATTCGCCGCCGGCGCCGAGAACTGCCCAAGGTACACAGCCGCCGCCGGATCAACTCGCAGGCCCAGTTCTTCGTGCAGCTCACGGGCCAAAGCCTCTGCGGGTTGCTCGCCGGCATCGATCTTGCCGCCCGGCTGCATGAAGGCCTGGGTGCCGCGCTTGCGTACCAGCAGGGTCTGGCCGTCGCTGCCGATCAGCAGGGCGGCGGCGATGCGAATGGTGGAGGTCATGAAAAGGTCGCCTTGAATACAAAGGCGCAAGGATCCCATGAACCGGTCTCACCCCGAAAGCAGTGCCTCATCCGGCTCCTTGATGAACACGCTGTACTTCGCCCCTTCCATCGCCTCGAACGCAATCAGCTTGTCCACCAGCGGCAGGTTCAACACCTTGCCGGCGTTGAGCAGCAGCATGCCGTTGTCGGCGTTGAGGTTGCGCGCCAGCACCATGCCTTCGGCCAGTTCGCGGGTGGTCAGGACCTTCACCGACGGGTCGCCCAGGGTCACGTCACTGAGGAACGCGGCGCAGGCCTGGATGAAGTCCTCGACCATGTCCGGGTCGTAAAGGCGCCCGGCGTATTTGCGGATGTAGAGCAGCGCTTCGTCGCTGTTCATCTGCCGTTCGAGGATCAAGCCGCGTTGCAGTTCGATGAAGTCCACCGCCAGTTTCAACAGGCGCGAACCTACAGGTATTGCTTCGCCCTTGAGGTGGTCGGGAAAGCCGCTGCCGTCCCAGCGTTCCTGGTGATGGCGGATCAAGCGTGCCGCGTCTTTCATCGGTTCCAGGGTCATCAGCAACGATTCGCTCTGGGCCGGATACGCCCGGTACCGCTCACGGTAGGTGCTGTGCAGCAGGTCGCTGGGAGAGACCATCATGTTGTCGCTCCAACTCAACTTGCCGATGTTGTAGAGCGCGGCGGCCATGGTCAGGTCGCGATTGCTGGCCTCATCCAGGCCGCGGCCGTGGCACCAGGTGCGCACCAGCTCGATGATCTGCCGGTTGGTTTGCTTGGCTCGGGGCAAGCGCAGGTTGGCCAGCAGCGAGAACACTTCGGTGCCGGTGGCGTAGCTGTGTTTGAGTTCTTCGTAGGCCAGGTCGAGCATGTCAGCGGTTTGCTGCAGCTCGCTGGTGCGTGAGGCCACGCGTTTTTCCAGGCTGGCGTTGAGTTGCTTGAGTTCGTCGTTCTGCTGGCGGGTCAATTGCTCCAGGCGCAGGCGCTCACGCTCGGAGTGTTGATGGGCCAGGGATTGCCGCAACGCCAGCAGCAGTTCTTCGTCTTTCCAGGGTTTGCTCAGGTAGCGGTAGATCTGCCCTTCGTTGATGGCCTTGATGATCAGCGTCAGGTCGGTTTCACCGGTCAGCAGGATGCGCACGGTGTGCGGGTAATCATGGTGGATCTGCGCAAGCAGGGTGGCGCCGTCCATGTCCGGCAGGCGCGCGGCACTCATCACCAGGTCGACGGGTTGCTGCGCCAGAATCGCCAGCGCGTGAGCGGCGTCGGTGGCGCTGCATAATTCAAAGGGTTCCAGGCGCAGCAACTGCGTCAGGCGGTCCAGCACGTCCGGGTGTGCGTCAATCAACAGCACTACCGGGCGGTCGGGATTTGCGAAGGTCACTGACTCTCCCATGGGGCACCTCGTATAGCGTCGATGTGCGTGTCCTACGGTCAAGGTAACAGCCTCCTGGCCATTACCCAGCAGTTTAGTCGGTTTTTCTTTGCGGTGATGGCCTTGAGACATCACTTCGTCAGATGGGCATAAAAAAGGGCCACTTCATTGAATGAAGCGGCCCTGAGGTAACGCGCGGTGCATCACGCCTCGGCGGTTTTACCGGCCGAACCAAACGATGCAAATCGCTTGTTGAAGCCGGCGATGCGGCCTTCGGACTGGGTCTTGCGCTGTTGGCCGGTGTACACCGGGTGCGAGGCACTGGACACGTCCAGGAGCACGTAGGGATAGGTGTTGCCGTCGCTGTGTTGTTGCGTACGGTCCGTTTCCACGGTGGAACCGATCAGGAAGAAAACGTCGGCGGCGGTGTCATGGAACAACACGGTGCGGTAGTCGGGGTGGATACCAGGTTTCATAAGGCCTCCGGGGCGTCTGGGTGAACATCAAGTGTTATACAGTAACACAAATGATGCACCCAAACGAGAACCGATTGCAATAAGAATAGACCCCGAGCTTCTATGCGGCTTCCTGGAAGTCCATTTCCGGGGGCTGCCGGGAGAAGCCCCGCGTCAGGAAACCCAGGTACACCAGGCCAATCGCCAACCAGCTCAGGCCCAGGTAAATCGCCAGGTGATCAAGGCTGACCATCAACCACAAATCCGCCACCAGGCCGATGGTCGGGAACACCAGGAACAGCACCAACTCCCGCAAACCGCGCTGCTTGGCACCGATCCAGTAGTGGAAGATCACCGACAGGTTCACCAGGCTGAAAGCCAGGAACGCACCGAAGTTGATGAACGAGGTGGAGGTGGTGACGTCCAGTCTCAACGCCAGTAACGCAACCACCGCGCACAGCAGGATGCTGTTGACCGGCGTACCGAAGCGCGCGTGCAAGGTACCGAAGAACGACTTGGGCAACACCCCGTCGCGCCCCATCGCAAACAGCAACCGCGAACCACTGGCCTGCGCTGACAGCCCCGAGGCGAACTGGCCGACGATCAGGCCGATCAGGAAGATCGATACAAACAGGTCGCCGCCAATGTTGCGGGCAATCTCGTAGGCGGCAGAATCCACGTCGGTGAACTCAAACGATGGGTGGGCGATCTGCACGAAGTACGACACACCGACGAAGATCAGCCCGCCGATCAGGGTGATCAGCATGATCGCCCGGGGAATCGTGCGGCGCGGGTCGCGGGTTTCTTCGGTCAGGGTGCTGACCGCGTCAAAGCCCAGGAACGAATAGCAGGCGATCGCCGCACCGCTCATGATCAACGGCATTTGCATCTGGCCGTTGAAGAACGGGGTGATGGTCCACAGCGGCTTGCTCGCATCACCGCCGATGTAGTGGATGCACAGCGCGACGAAGGCGACCAGCACCAGGAACTGCACCAGCATCAGCAAGGCGTTGATGCCGTTGGCGAGTTTCAGGCCGATGATGTTGATCACACTGGTGACCCCGATAAACGCCAGTACCCAGACCCATTGCGGCACGGCCGGGAAAGCCGAATGCAGGTAGGCCGCGCCGATCAGCCAGATGGCCATGGGCAGGAACAGGTAGTCGAGCAACACCGCCCAACCGGCGATAAACCCAAGCTTGGGGCTGATGGCCTTGCGCACATAGCTGTAGGCGGACCCGGCCACCGGGAACGCCGAGGCCATGCGGCCGTAGCTCATGGCGGTGAAGAACATCGCCACCAGGGCGGCCAGGTAAGCGGCCGGGACCATGCCGGCGGTGGATTGCGCCAGGATACCGAAGGTGCCCAGGACAATGATCGGTGTCATATAGGCGATGCCAAACAGCACCACCGACCCTAACGACAGGGTGCGTTGCAAACGAGCCATGAGCGATTCTCCGCGCAATTATTAGATTTATGGCAGAACTGAAGTCGGTGCAGCGAACGCAATAATTTTTATGGTTGAAGCAGCTTTTTGGTGAAATGCAGCTTCTGTGGCGAGGGGGCTTGTCCCCCGTTGGGCTGCGAAGCGGCCCCAGAAAAAGCGGGAGCGCTTCGCACTCCAACGGGGGACAAGCCCCCTCGCCACAACAGCATCCTTGCCACGAGACCCGTGTCAGGGTTTGGGGATCAACAACTCCCGCGTCCCGTCCTCGCGCTCAATCACCTCCCCCGGCAATTTCAAGCGCTGGTCATCCAGGTAGCGATAGTCCTGTCGCGCCGCCGCCAGTTGCCCCAGGTCCAGTTCAACCCTGAACTGCCCTTCCCCGCGCCCGGCTTCAAACAGCAAGCTGCCAAACGGGTCGACCAGCGCACTGCCACCGGCGAACATCAGGCCGTCGTCGCCCTCTTCCACTCGGTTGACCATCAGCGCGAACGCCTGGTTTTCCTGGGCGCGGGCCATGATCGCAGTGCGGTGGGTGGGGCCGTACGGGTCCATGTTGCCGTTGGTGACGATCAACACTTCAGCGCCCAACTGCGCCAGGGCCCGGGCGGTTTCCGGGAATTCGATGTCGTAGCAGATCAACAGGCCGACTCGCACGCCGTTCCACACGCAGGTGGCGTAGCGGTCACCCGGGGTGAAGACGCCGCGGTCCGAGGCCCACAGGTGGGTCTTGCGATAGCGCAGGGCGATGCCGTCCGGGGTGATCATCAAGGTGGTGTTATAGAATTGGCCCGCGTCGCTCTCGGCCATGCCGATCACCACGGCGATATTGCGCGCACGGGCGGCCTGGATAATCGCCTGCACGGTCGGGCCGTCCACCGGCTCGGCCACCTCGGCCACGGTGCCGGCGGTCGGGAAGCCCATCAGGTGGGTTTCCGGGAATACGACCAATTGGGTATCCGCCGCACACGCAGCAATTGCCGCCAACGCGCGCTCAAGGTTGTAAGCTGTGCCGTTATCGCGGCCTGCCAGCTGGGCAAATTCGACCTTCATGGTTATTCCTTGTTCTTTATCTGTGGCGCAGTATGCGCAGCCGCGAACACTCGGGAAATCACGCAGCCGGGTTAACCCTATGGGGGTAGATGCATGACATTGTCGCTGGAAGACATCGCCTGGCACCGTTCGGTGGGGCAGATGATAGACGCCCTGGACCAGCCGAATTTCTGGACGCAACTGGTCCGGTTGCTGGACCAATATGTGCCGTTCGACAGTTGGGTGGTGTTGCTGTTCAGCAGTGAGCACAAGCCCCTGGTGTTCGCCGAATGCCCCGGCCAGGACGGCGAACCCGACCATCTGTTCCAGGATTACCTCAACGGTTTATACCTGCTCGATCCCTTCTACATCGCCAGCCGCGAACACTCGCGCACCGGACTGTTTCGCCTGGCCGAAGTGGCCCCGGAGCATTTCGAGCTGACCGAGTATTACCAGCGCTACTTCCGGCTGAACGTGGTGGCCGATGAAATCCAGTTCAATTGCCAGCAACCGGACGGGCGAACCCTGTGCCTGTCCCTGGGCTCCAAACAGCGCTTTGACCCACAGCAGATTGCCCTGCTGTCGCTGATTCAACCGTGGGTACTGGGCTTGCTGCGCCAGCGCCTGCCCCATGAACTCAACCAGGTGAGCGCTCCGGAGCAGCCGATCCACAACGATGGCTGGGGCGCGCAACTCACCGCGCGGGAGCTGGATGTGGGCCGTTTGATGCTCAGTGGTTGCTCCAGCAAGGAAATCGCTCGTAAGCTGGAAATCTCTGTTGAAACCGTGAAAGTCCATAAGAAACACATGTACAGCAAGCTAGGGATCAAATCCCAGTCGGAGCTGTTCTCGATTTTTCTGCAGGCGCAAAACGCCTGATCGAGCCCTGTAGGAGCGAGCTTGCTCGCGAAAAACGTCAATGCACCGCGGTCATCCAGACAACCGCGCTATCGTTAACGACCTTCGCGAGCAAGCTCGCTCCTACAGGATAAAAACTAAGGAACCCTGTATGAGCCTGTCCTTGTTAAGCCGTTACGCGTTCTTTGCCGTCTGCGTCATTTTCACCCTCGCCAGCATGCCGTTTATCGAACACGAATGGCTGTGGCCGATCGCCGTGGTCACCGGCATCCTTAGCCTGATCGGCATTTTCGACCTGCTGCAAAGCCCCCACGCGGTGCGCCGCAACTACCCGATCCTGGGCAATATCCGTTACCTGGTGGAAGGCATCCGTCCGGAAATCCGCCAGTACCTGCTGGAATCCGACAGCGACGCCCTGCCCTTCTCCCGGGCCCAGCGCTCGCTGGTCTATTCCCGCGCCAAGAATGAAAGTGCCGACAAACCCTTCGGCACGCTGATCGACGTGTACCAGTCGGGCTTTGAGTTTATCGGCCACTCCATGCGCCCCGCGCCGCTGAGCGACCCCAGCGCGTTTCGCGTGATCGTCGGCGGCCCGCAATGCAAGCAGCCCTACTCGGCCTCGGTGTTCAATATCTCGGCCATGAGCTTCGGTTCGCTGAGCGCCAACGCGATTCGCGCGCTCAACCAGGGGGCCAAGCTCGGCAACTTCGCCCATGACACCGGTGAAGGCAGCATCAGCCCCTATCACCGGGAAAACGGCGGCGACCTGACCTGGGAGCTCGGCAGCGGCTACTTCGGCTGCCGCACCAGCGCCGGCCTTTTCGACCCGGAACGCTTCGCCGTGCAGGCGCAGAACCCGCAAGTGCGGATGATCGAAATCAAGATGAGCCAGGGCGCCAAACCGGGCCACGGCGGGATCCTGCCCAAGCACAAGGTGACCCAGGAAATCGCCGACACCCGCGGCATCATGATGGGCGAGGACTGCATCTCGCCGTCGCGCCACAGCGCGTTTTCCACTCCCATCGAAATGATGCACTTCATCGCCCAGCTGCGTGAACTGTCGGGCGGCAAACCGGTGGGCTTCAAGTTCTGCCTGGGCCACCCGTGGGAATTCATGGGCATCGCCAAGGCCATGCTCGAAACCGGCATCCTCCCGGACTTTATCGTGGTGGACGGCAAGGAAGGCGGCACCGGCGCCGCGCCGGTGGAGTTCACCGACCACATCGGCGTGCCGCTGCGTGAAGGCTTGCTGTTCGTGCACAACACCCTGGTGGGCTTGAACCTGCGGGACAAGATCAAGCTCGGCGCCAGCGGCAAGATCGTCAGCGCGTTCGACATCGCCAGCGTGCTGGCCATCGGTGCCGACTGGGCCAACTCGGCGCGGGGCTTCATGTTCGCCATCGGCTGTATCCAGTCGCAAAGCTGCCACACCAACAAATGCCCCACCGGGGTGGCCACCCAGGACCCGTTGCGCCAGCGCGCACTGGTGGTGCCGGACAAGGCCCAGCGCGTGTTCAATTTCCACCGCAACACGTTAAAGGCCCTGGCAGAAATGCTCGCTGCCGCCGGTCTCGACCACCCTTCACAACTGTCGGCCAAGCACCTGGTGCGGCGCATGTCGGCCACCGAGATCAAGTTGTTTTCGCAGCTGCATGTGTTCCTGAAACCTGGCGAATTGCTCACCGGCGAAGTGAACGGCGAGTTTTATTCGCGCATGTGGCAGATGGCGCGGGCGGACAGTTTTGAGCCGAATGAAATCGCCGCGGCCTGAGCCCGCACTGAACAACCCCGCTGAACCGGACCACCGAACGGCATCGTTGAAACAAGGAGCCTCACCATGCCGTTACTCGACTTCACCGCCCTTGCCGCCCAACTGCCGGACACCTGGAAATCCACCCGCGTGGGCCAGGTCGGCCCGGCGCGGATCAAGGTGCTGCGCATGGATGCACAGGCTTATGAAGAAGAAACCCACGACTACAACGAAGGGCTGTTGGTGATCGACGGCCTTTTGCGCCTGTCTATTGGCGAGGAGGCCATCGACGTCGGCGCCGGTCAGATGTACCTGGTTGAAGCCGGCATCGCCCACGCGGTACTCGCCGGCAGCCAAGGCACGCTGGTGATCATCGACGTTTAAACAAAGCGATGAGACATTCAGCAAAAAACTCAGCTTTGCAATTGCTTACAAATACCGCCAACCTGCGCCCGCCCGACGTACGGCTCGACTGAAGCCGTCGTCCACTTGTCATTACTAAACCCCTTGTTCAAGAGCCCGCTGCCATGTTGAACGGACGCGACCCGCGCATCGATTTTTTTCGGGGCCTGGCGTTGATCTTTATTTTCTGGGATCACGTGCCCCACAACCCTCTGGGCCAGATCACCTTGCGCAACTTCGGTTTCAGCGACGCGGCGGAAGTCTTCGTGTTCCTGGCCGGTTATGCGGCCGTGCTGGCCTACGGCAAGATCCTGCAGCGCGACGGTTATCTGATCGCCTGCGTGAAGATCTGGCGGCGCACCTGGGTGCTGTACGTGGTGCACATCTTCCTGCTGGCGATGCTGATGGGCATCGTGTTCTTCGCCAACAGCCATGTGGAAACCCGCGACCTCGTTGAAGAGATGGGCCTGACGCACTTCGTCACCCATCCCCAGCAAGCCCTGGTGGATGAACTGTTGCTGCGCTTCAAACCCAACCTGATGGACCCGTTGCCGCTGTACATCGTGCTGCTGGGTTGCCTGCCGCTGGTGTTGCCGTTGCTGTTGCGCAAGACCTCGGCGGTGGTGGCTGTTTCGCTGGCGGTGTACTTGCTGGCCCCGCACCTGGGCTGGAACCTGGCGGCGATTGCCGACGGCGTGTGGTACTTCAACCCGGTGACCTGGCAGTTGCTGTTTGTGCTGGGCGGCGCGGCGGCGATTCATGCCGGGCAACCCCGCCCTGTCGAGACTCGGCGCCTGTTGCGTCAGCCATTGTTCGTCGCTGCGGCGGTGTATGCGCTGTTGGCGGGGGTTCTCACGCTCTCGTGGCGCTGGCCGGAAATCCACGACGCGCTGATGCCGTCGGCGCTCAGTGACCTGCTGTACCCCATCAGCAAGACCGACCTGTCGCCCGTGCGTTTGCTGCATTTTCTGGCCCTGGCCTATGTCACCGCCAAGCTGTTGCCTGGCCGCGAATGGACGCAGAACTGGTTGGCCCGACAAACCTGCCGTATGGGGCGCTACTCCCTGGAAGTGTTCTGCCTGGGGGTGCTGCTGGCGCCACTGGCAGACATGATCAATGCGATCACCGGCGATGCCTTCGCCATGCAGATTTTCACCGCACTGGTAGGCGCCGGGTTGATGGCGTTGCTGGGGGCCTGGCTGGACTTGAACAAGCGGCTCACGCAACCGGCGCGCGTCGCCACCGCCTGAAAAACAAAAAGCCCCGAAAGGGGCTTTTTGTTGAGCGCAGGAAACTCAGCTCGCGGTGCGTGCCGCCGCTTGAGTCGGCTGCAACTTGAACACGTAGAACAACACCGTCAGCAGCACCAGGAACACCGGCCCCACGTAGAGCGCCACACGGGTGTCCGGGAAGTACGCCATCAGGCCAACCACCAGCACCAGGAACGCCAAGGCCAGGTAGGAGCTGACCGGGTACAGCCACATGCGGTATTTAAGGCCGTCACGTTCGGCCTGGGTCAGGCTCTTGCGGAACTTGAGCTGGGCCAGGAGGATCATCAGCCAGGTCCAGATCGCGCCGAAGGTAGCGATGGAAGTGACCCAGACGAAGACTTTTTCCGGGACCATGTAGTTGAGCAGCACGCCCAGCAACAGCACGAAGATCGACAGCAGCAGCGCCTTGCGCGGCACGCCGTTGCTCGAGGTGGTACCGAACGTGGCCGGGGCCTGGCCGTTCTGTGCCAGGCTGTAGAGCATCCGCCCGGTGCTGAAGATACCGCCGTTGCACGACGACAACGCTGCGGTGATCACCACGAAGTTGATGATGCCGGCGGCGGTCTTGATACCCAGGCGCTCGAAGGTCATCACGAACGGGCTGCCCTGGGTGCCGATTTCGTTCCACGGGTAGATCGACAGGATCACGAACAACGCACCGACGTAGAACAGCAGGATGCGCCAGAACACCGAGCCGATGGCACTCGGGATGGTCTTCTGCGGGTTCTTCGCTTCACCGGCGGTGAGGCCGATCATCTCTACGCCCAGGTAGGCGAACATCACCATCTGCAGGGACATCAACACACCCTGCACGCCATTGGGCATAAAGCCGCCGTGGGTCCACAGGTTGGAAATGCCCAGGGCGACGCCATCGTTGCCAAAGCCGAACGCGATGATGCCGACGCCGCCGATCACCATGGCGATGATGGTGACGATCTTGATCAGTGCGAACCAGAACTCGAACTCACCGAAGGCCTTGACCGCGATCAGGTTGATGGTGCCCATGCTGATCAGTGCTGCCAGGGCCCAGATCCAGCGGGGTGTATCGGGGAACCACACGCCCATGTACACGGCGACGGCCGTGATTTCTGCCACGCAGGTCACCAGCCACAGGAACCAATAGTTCCAGCCGGTGAGAAAGCCCGCCAGCGGGCCGAGGTAATCCTGGGCGTAGCGGCTGAACGAACCGGCCACCGGGTTGTGCACGGCCATCTCGCCGAGGGCGCGCATGATCACCAGGATCGCCAGGCCGCCGATGATGTACGACAGCATGATCGCCGGGCCGGCCATTTCAATGGCCTTGGCCGAGCCTAGGAACAGGCCGACGCCGATGCATGCACCGAGGGCCATCAGGCGAATATGCCGTTCGCCGAGTTCGCGTTTCAGCGGACCGCCCTGAGCGGTCTCGCCGTGGGGCAGATGATTGCCAGCTGGCATAGGGATACAACCTCGTCTTGTTATTGGATATGAACCACCGAGTCCGGGGCGTCATGGCGGGTCTGCCATGGCGTACCGTTGCCGGATCACCTTTTGGGTAAAACGGTCTGGCCGGGCCAGATCAGCGGGGGTGCAGTATAAAAAGCTAAACCCAGGGGTTTTCACTCTATAAACGGCAAGATTCAGCGGGAACTCTCGGTAAAGGCGCCTTTTGCGGAGGAGCATCACCTGGTTAGCGTAGGAATCATCGCCACCAAACGGCGGCGAGTATTGCACGGTAATGGTGCAGCGTCATGCCCCTACCTTTGGCGGGTTTACGGGTGGGGGAGGCTCTAGCTCGACGGTTTGGGGTTATGTGGCGGGGTTATCTGTGACGAGCGGGCTTGTCTGTGGCGAGGGGGCTTGTCTGTGGCGAGGGGGCTTGTCTGTGGCGAGGGGGCTTGTCCCCCGTTGGGCTGCGTAGCAGCCCCAAAACCTGCCATAAGTTCTATCCGGAAAAATGCGGTGTCTTTACTGGGGCTGCTGCGCAGCCCAACGGGGGACAAGCCCCCTCGCCACGGACAAGCCCGCTCGCCACAAATCTACCTTCGAGAAACACGCCGACACTGAACTGCAAGAGAGCACTCCACAGCAGCTGCTAACGTCAATTGACTACTTCCCCTCAAGGAGCAAAGGAATGCTTCATCAACCCAACTCTCATCTGTTACGCCGTGGTCGACATTCAGAATCTGGCCGTCCTTATCTGATTACCGCCGTGGTTCACAACCGGCAACCCCTGTTCAAAGACTTCCATTTGGGAAGACTACTGGTAGCAGAATTCAGGAAGACCCATGAATTGGGAATGGTCGACTCTCTGGCATGGGTCGTCATGCCTGATCACTTTCATTGGCTATTTGAGCTGCAAGGCACAACGTTGTCGCAGGCTGTGGGACGTACCAAATCCCGCAGCACCCTCACCATTAATCGCGCACGCGGCAGCAAAGAACGATTCTGGCAACTTGGCTACCATGACCGAGCAGTGCGTAGCGATGAAGACCTTCGCAAAATTGCCCGCTACATCATCGCCAATCCTCTGCGAGCGGGCCTGGTCGAACATATTGGTGACTACCCACTATGGGACGCAGCCTGGCTCTGATTTTTCCTGTGTGGAGAGGGCTTGTCTGTGGCGAGGGGGCTTGCCCCCCGTTGGGCTGCGCAGCAGCCCCAGTAAACACACCGCATTTCTTCAGGAAGATCTTCATGGCAGGTTTTGGGGCTGCTGCGCAGCCCAACGGGGGACAAGCCCCCTCGCCACAAACAGCATCACACTCACAAATCCCCCCCACTCGCCCACCACCGTCTAAGCTTCAACCAAGTCCGATCAATCTACGTAAATGGATCAATCGACTATGGGCGCTTTATGGCAAAACGCTTCGACCAAGGCTGCGGTATCCACCGATAGCCCGGATGAACAGCCGTTGCCACAAAGCCCTCCTCCCCGCCGACGGTTGTGGTGGCGGCTGTTCTGGCTGGTGCTGCTGATTGCGCTGATCGCCCTGGGCTTTGCCGCCCTGCGGGAAATGCGCACTTCAAGGTTGCAGGCCAAGACCTTCTCCGACATTGCCTCAACCCTCACCTACCAAATGCATTCGGGCCCCAGCGATGCGCGGGTTTACCCTGGCGCCGGGCCCTTTGACAAGCGCCTGGGCTACAGCGCCCTCGGCGAGTTCCTGCCGCGCTTGATCAAGCGTGACTACCTGATCCAGGCTCAAGCGCGCTTCTCCCCCGACCTGATGGCCTACGCCCAGCGCGGCCTGTTCGTGCCCTACCCGGAAAAGATCCAGGCCGGCCTGACCATCACCGATTGCCGCGCCGCGCCGCTGTATCAGTTCACGTATCCACAACAGTTCTACCCAAGCTTTGCGGCGATCCCGCCGGTGGTGGTCAGCAGCCTGCTGTTTATCGAAGACCGCGACCTGCTGGACCCGAAAAACCCGCAACTCAACCCGGCCGTGGATTGGCCGCGCTTTGCCAAGGCCGCCTGGTCCCAGGTGGCGAAGCTCTTGCACCTGCCCGGCCAGACGGCAGGCGGCAGTACCCTGGCCACGCAGCTGGAAAAATACCGCCACTCGCCCGACGGCCTGACCCTGTCCGGCGGCGAGAAAATCCGCCAGATGATTTCTGCCAGCGTGCGCGCGTATCAGGACGGCCCGCAAACCCTTGCCGCTCGCCAGGACATCGTGCGCGACTACCTCAACAGCGTGCCCCTGTCGGCGGTACCCGGCCATGGCGAAGTGCACGGCATGGCCGAAGGCTTGCGCGTGTGGTACGGCGCCGACTTCAACCAGACAAACGCGCTGCTCATCGGCACCGACCCCAAACAGCTGTCGCAAAAGGGTCTGGCGTTGCGCGAGGTGCTGTCGCTGATGATCGCCCAGCGTCGCCCGTCTCACTATCTGTCCAAGGGCCACAAGGAACTGGCGGACCTCACCGACAGCCACATCCGCCTGCTCGCACAAAACAACGTGATCGACCCGGCGCTGGCCAGCGCAGCCCTCGCCAGCAAAGTCACCTACCGTGACTGGCAGCAACAACCGACGATCCAGCCAATCGAAACCAACAAGGGCATCAGCGTCGCCCGCACTCGCCTGGCCGCCCTGCTCAACCAGCCGCTGTACGACCTCGACCGACTCGATCTCTCTGCCACGAGCACCTTGCAAGCCGACCTGCAAAGCCAGGCCAGCACGTACCTCAAGCAACTCGCCGACCCCACTTTCGCCGCGCAGATCGGCCTGCTCGGGCCCACGCTGCTGACGCCCGCCAGCACCGCTCAGGTTCGCTACAGTTTCAACCTCTACGAGATGACACCCGACGGTGCCCGCGTGCGCGTGCAAACCGACAGCACCGACCAGCCATTCGACATCAACGAAGGCAGCAAGCTGGAACTGGGTTCAACCGCCAAGCTGCGGGTGATGACCACCTACCTGCAAATCGTCAGCGAGCTGCACGACAAATACGGCGCGATGCCGGCTGCCCAGTTGCGCAAGATTCCGGTGGACGACCAGGACCGCATCACCCGCTGGGCCCTCGATTACCTGATCCAGAACAGCGACCGCAACCTGCCGGCCATGCTCGACGCCGCCCTCAATCGCCAATACTCGGCCAACACCGGCGAAGGCTTTTTCACCGGCGGCGGCATGCACCACTTCCACAACTTCCGCAGCCAGGACAACGGCCGCAATCCCACCTTGATCGAGGCCCTGCGCGAGTCCATCAACCTGCCGTTCATTCGCTTGATGCGCGACCTGGTGCGCTACACCACCTACCAGGGCCCGAACAACAGCGCCGAGTTGCTCAAGGACGACAACGACCCGCGCCGCCAGGAATACCTGGCCCAGTTTGCCGACCGCGAGGGCACTACGTTCCTGCTCAAGTTCTGGAAAAAGTACCGCAACAAAGATACCCAGGCGCGCCTCGATACTTTCCTCGATGGCATGCACCCCACCGCCATCCGCCTGGCCGCCGTACACCGCTACCTGCTGCCCAACGCCAGCCAGGCGAGTTTCAACAGCTTCGTCCGCTCGCACTTGAGCAGCGTCAAAAGCCCTGAAAAACTCACCGACGAGCGCCTCGAAAAGCTCTACCAGAATTACGGCCCCGGCGCCTACGACCTGCCTGACCAAGGCTATATCGCCAAGGTTCACCCGCTGGATCTGTGGCTGATGGGCTACCTGCTGAACAACCCCGACGCCACCTTCACCCAGGCCACCGCCGCCAGTGAACACGAGCGCCAGGAGGTTTACAGCTGGCTGTTCAAGAGCCGCCACAAGAGTGCCCGCGACAGCCGCATCCGCACCATGCTGGAGATCGAAGCGTTCCTCGATATTCACCAGCGCTGGCAAAAAGTCGGCTACCCCTTCGACCATCTGGTGCCGTCGCTTGCCACGGCCATCGGCAGCTCCGGCGACCGCCCGGCGGCCCTGGCGGAACTGGTGGGGATCATCCTCAACGATGGCGTGCGCCAGCCCACCCTGCGTATCGACAGCCTGCGCTTTGCCGCCGACACCCCGTACGAAACCCGCTTGGTCAACGACCCCAATCGCGGCAAGCGCGTGATGCCTTCCGAGGTGGCCACGGCACTCAAGGGGGCGCTGTCCCAGGTGGTGGACGCGGGCACTGCACGGCGCGTGTCCGGCAGTTTCAAACTGGCGGACGGTACGCCTTTGGCCATGGGTGGCAAGACCGGTACCGGCGACAACCGGATCGAAGCCATCGGCGCCGGCGGGCGGATTCTCAGCTCCAAGGCGATCAACCGCACGGCGACCTTCGTGTTCTACATCGGCGAGCATCATTTCGGCACGTTGACCGCCTTCGTCCCCGGCGCTTCGGCCCAGGGTTTCAAGTTCACTTCGGCGTTGCCGGTACAGGTACTCAAGGGCATGGCGCCGATTCTTACGCCCTATCTGCAACCGGGCAACAACAGCTTATGCAGCGTGCGCTGATGGGCCTATCCCTGCGCTTTTCACTTGCGGATTACTGAGGGATCCGCCGCGGTTTCCACCCACTATTCAAACTTATCCGCAGCCGTGCCGGTGCATAGACTCAAGCCTTCTTTTTGAGCTCTACAGGTTGCCCCCATGGCCGACATACCCGACCAGTCCCTGCACCACGCGTTTATCGAAAACGCCCTGCCGCACTGGCTGAAAACCACCTCGCCACTCCGCCTGTGCGCACTCAACGACGTCGCCCACCAAGGCATCCGCCACTATCCCCATGCCAGCGCCAGCCAGCATCAAGCGCTCAAGCCCGCGATCGCCGCACACTGGCAGCAGCAGGCTGCGATGGACCAGCGATTCCAGGCATTGACCGACGTGTACGCCTTCGCCGAACCGCTGCTGAAAAATGCCTTGAAGGCCTATGGCGAGATTGACGTCAGAACCACCTGCCTGCGGCTGTATGCCAGCGCCAAAGTTGCCTGGTGGGTGCACGATTTCAATCGTGGGGAGCAAAGCAAAACCCTGTCGCTGCTGGACGTCGCGCTGGCCAACTTTGCCGCCTCGGACACCTTCGTCGACTACGCCTTCCTGTCCGCCGAAGACCCACGCGGGCAGCGGGATACACTGACCTTGCGCCACTCCATCACCGGCGCGTTATTGACCGCTGAACAGTTCAAGCACATCTGCCGCACCCTGGACCTGGGCGCCCGCTACCAGAAAAGCCTGCGCCAGGCCCTGGGGTTCTATGACCCGGCGGTGACCCGGGCCGTGCGCCTGCAGATGATTGCCACTCAGAAGACTGCCCTGGGTACGGCGGCGCACCTGGCCTTGATCAACCGGGACATCGACGCCGATGCCCACGGCGCCGTGCTCGACCTGATCGCCGGCCGCGTCGCGCTGCTGGACGGTCAGGCGCTTGGATGCCATACCCTGAGCCTGATGAACACGGCATTGACCGGCATCCTGTTGCTGTTTGTCCCGCAGCCCACCCGACCCGTCGGCAAGGTGCTGGTGTACATCCCCGCAGACCCCGAACACCCTCTGAAGCAATACCCTTCGCCTGCGGCCTTCCTCAGCCACCTCACGGAAAAACTGCGGGACAGCCAGCGCTACCAGACCTTCTTCAGCCAGTTCATCGACCACGCCAGGCGCGGTGAATTCTTTGCCGGGCTCAATACACGCTTGAGCCGTGTGCGCTGGCATCAAACCGCCCACACCGACCCGCGTCCCAGCTGGCGCGACACCCCGACCACCCAGCCAAACCTGCAATTCAGCGTGCAGGCTATCGGTGACGATCACATCAATCGCTCAACGCTCGCCGCCGAAAATGACCTGTGGAATTACCAGTACCGCCTCAAGTTGAACAAGATCGTCAACGATGCCCTGGACATCGCCGTGCCCACCGCCACCGCCGACCGCCACGCGCGCTGGGCCTGGTGGGACAACCTGGAAAAAATCCTCGGGGATATCTTCAATGCGGCGCTGCTGGTGCTGACGCCCTTCGTGCCGCTGCTGGGTGAAGCGATGCTCGCCTACAGCCTGTACCAGATCACCGACGAGGTGTTCGAGGGGATTGTCGATTGGGCTCAGGGGCGCGGTGCCGAGGCGGCGGAGCAAGTGGTCGCGGTGGCCGACAGCGTGATCCAGTTTGCCTTGTTCGGTGCTGCCAGCCAGTTGGGCCATGTCGCACGGCTCAAGCTCAGCCCCTTCGTCGAAGGCTTGCGCCCGGTGGTGCGGCCCGACGGCAGCACGCGCCTGTGGCACCCGGATATTGCGCCCTATGCTGTGAAACACCTCGACCAGCCGCCCATTGTCGACGGCCTGCACACCCATCGGGGCAAGCAGATCCTCGCGCTGCAAGGTGCTCACTTCGAAGTGCAGGCAGACCCTGAAACCGGCGACACGCGTATCGCTCACCCGGAGCGCGCCAACGCCTATCAACCCCTGGTGCGGTTCAACGGCGACGGCGCCTTCGTACATGAAGCCGAGCAACCGCGCACCTGGGACAGCGCCACGCTGATGCGCCGCCTGGGGCCGCGCACGGCGCCCTTCAGCAACCAGCAACTGCAGCAGATGCAACGCATCAGCGGTGCCGACGACGGTGTGCTGCGCAACCTTTACATGCAAAACCGGCCGACCCCGCCGCTGCTGGAAGCGACCCTCAATCGCTATGAAGCCCAGCGCGCTGCCACACAGACCGTGCACACCATTCGCGCCGGCGCACCGCTGCCGCTGGATGCGACGTCCGCCTGGTTCGAGCAGACCATCACCGAGCTGCCGGGCTGGCCCCAAACCAAGGCATTGGAAGTGTTCGTGCGCTCGGACAAGAGCGGTGACTCCCACAAGTACGCCAACCCGCAGGCATCGCCGGCCGACACGCTGCAATTGAGCTTGGCCGAGGTGATGTCCGGCGAGTTGCCGGCGCGGGTGCTGGAGTTTCTCGATGAGCCGTCGATCAGGCACCTGCTGGGCGGCGACGTGCTGCAAGCACTGCGCGTGCAAACCTTGCGCGATCAACTGGCGGACTCGGTGGCGCGCCAGACCGGTGACATCGCCGACTACATCCATCAAGCCCGCCAGGTCAGCGCCGATCCCCATGGACGCCGTTTGCGCGAACAGGTCAGCCCGCTGGACCGGCCGCTGGCCGACACCCTGCTGGCCGGCACAACCCCGGCCGAACGGCAAACCCTGGACCACCACGTACCGCTGCGCCTGCTCAATCAGGCCAGGGAACTGAGCTTCGCCCAGCACAGTGTCCAGGCCTACGCGGGGTTCTTCCCGCCCTGGGCGATCACCGAAGGTACCGAGCGCCTGGTGCTCAATACCCTCAAGCGCTACAGCGATGGCTTTGGCGACCTGCACCTGCAAATCCGCGATCGCCTGGTCAGCGGTACGCTGCGTTGTGAAGCCGGGCCGGCCGATGCCCGCCGGCGCCGGGTGCTGGTGCGCCAGAACGACATGGGCTACGAACTGTTCGATCAGCAGGGCCAGCGCCTGCATGGGCCGGATACCCTGTATGAATGCCTGTTGCGCGCGCTGTCCGAAGCGCAGCAACGTGAACTGGGCTACCGGCCCGGCCAGGGCGCCGGGCTCAAGCATTGGCTGATGGAAACCCTCGAACCCCTGGCCGAACGGCGCCGAGTGCTGGCCGAGCCACCGCTGCGCAGTACGGCAGATGTGCAGACCACCACCCTGCTCGGCGGCGCGGCCCTCGGCGGGTTGCGCCGCGCCCAGGAGCACCTGGGCCAGGCCCGCGCCCGGGAGGTGCTGGCCAGTCTGTTCCCGACCCTGGAGGAGGAACGCCTGCAGCGGTTCCTCAATGAGATCGGCCCGGGGCTGAACAACGATGTCCTCAATCGCCTGGTCCTGCAGCGGCACAACCTGTACCGGGAGCTGGAGCAATGGAAGCGCCTGCCCGGCCCCCATCCCAAAAACAGCCGCATGGCCCGGGAGGAAAAACTGCGTAAAAATATCATTGCGCACAAACTCTATCGCTGCTGGGAAGACCGCCTCGCCGAGCACCGCGACGACTTGGGCCAGGTGCAGAGCGGCGCGAGCCTGGACCTCAGCGCCCTCGACCTGCCCGGCAGCCTGCCGCTGCTGGGCAATGGTTTCGAGCACGTCACCCAACTGAAGCTGGCCAACTGCATGTTCAACGACAGCCAGTGGCCCTTTCTGCAGGCATTCCCGTCCCTGCGGGAGCTGGACGTCAGTGCGAACGAACTGACGCGGCTGCCCGAGCCCATCGCCAACATGCGCTACCTGCGCGACCTCAACCTGGGGGAAAACCAGATCACGCTGCTCAACGGCGACGTTGCGCGCCTGAAAAACCTCAAGCACCTGCGCAACCTGAACCTGTACCGCAACCCGCTGACGCAGCCACCGAACATCTCGAAAATGCCGCACCTGCGCCGCCTGTTCCTGAGCCGCACCCCCATCACCCAATGGCCCACCGGGCTGTTTGCCCACCCACGGGAGGAGGGTTTCCTGCTGGACCTGAGCCAAACCCGGATTGATCATGTGCCAGCGCTCATGGCCGATAGCGCCGAGGCCCGGACCGTCGCCCATACCCGCCTGGACCGCAACACCCTGCTCAACGACCAGCGCCTGCTGTACGAGCAGTACCGCGAAGCCGCCGGACTGGACCCCAACCGCAGCTATGAACCCCGTGGAGAGAGCGGCCCGTGGCTGGAACGGGTCAGGCCGCCGTTACTGGGCAGGCGCCAGGAGCTGTGGCAAGCGGTGGAGCGCGAGCACGGCTCCCAGGGTTTGTTCGAGGTGATCAAGGCCCTTGAAGCGCCCGACTTCTTCCAGCGGCCCCAGGACATGGACACCTATTGGGACAATCTTGAAACGTTGCGCGAGCGCGTCTGGCGTTTGCTGGAGGCGGCCCACAACGATACGGCGCTGCGTGAAAAGCTGTTCAAGATGGCCAGTTTTCCCGGCCTGTGCGCCGACGGCAGTGCACAGATTTTCAATGACCTGGGCATCGAAGTGCTGGTCAGCGAAGCCCAGCGTTACTCCGCCTCGGCCAGCGAGCGCGAGGGCAAACTGGTGACGCTGGCAAAGGGCAATGCACGGCTCAAGCAATTGAACCGCATCGCCAGCGAGGACATTGCCCATCGGCTCAAACCCGAAGCCGAAGGCGGCCTCGGCCAATGGCTGCGTTCGCAACGACGGGAGGGCGTGATGGGTAACGTGGACGACGTGGAGGTCTACCTGAGCTACCAGACCTCCCTGGCCAAGCGCCTCGACCTGCCCTGGCTGTCGGAACACATGCTGTACCGCGACACCGGCGACGTAAAACCCACGCAGATCGAACAGGCCTACAGCACGGTGCTGGAGCTGGGCGAAGGCGATGGCCTGGTCAACCAGATGTTGCTGGAGCCCTATTGGGAACAGTACCTGCACGACCACCACCCGAACACCCTTGAGGCCAATGCCCGGCATTTCGACGAACAATGCGCACGCCTTGATGAACTGCAGGAAGCCCAGGCCAGGCTGGCCCAGGCCAACGGCTTACCCGCCGAGCAGAAGGAAGCGTTGAGGCTCACGCTGATCGGCCTCGCCGACGCCCTGGGTGTACCGCACCCGCAGGTGCTGACCGGGCAACCCATGACGGACGACAGCTACAACCTGCTGCTCAACGAACTGGGCTACCGCGAAAAACAATGGATGCGCGAGTTGACCCACCAGGCTTTGGAACGCCACAGCCAACAACGTAACCGCGTCACGCGCCAGGTCTGACCGTATGGGTGTGTCATGGCACCCCCATTACCAGTACGCCGCTGCCGTTCAACGGCCCCTCGACAGGCAGGGACCCCGCCTGCTTGACCAGGGCGAACGTTACAACGTCGCTCCCGGAACTGTTGGTGATACGGGTCAGGAACGAGCCATTGACTCGAACCGCAGTCCCCTGACGGACAAGGGCCGTGCCCACGTTCGGATTGCTCATCACCAGCGCATTGGCGTTGAACGAGGACGGCGTGCCTTTGTAGGTAATGGTGATCGGCGTGGTAATCCCCGGGTCCGGGCACCGGTAGGTGAGCGTGCGATCGGTACGAACGGTGGTTGATACGGGGTCGGTGCCTATCGCCCTCTGGTGCACGTTGCCGAAGTTGATTTCGATCGGTTGGTTATTGTTGATCGTGCACGACGACGGGGAGATGGTGAAGTCGTTGTTGGCGATGTACGTAAGCTGCAGGCTCGTGGAAAAGGAATCGTAGTTGTTGGTCTGGTCGAGACGTAACACGCCCAGAGTGTCACCTATTCGAATGTCGATCGGGTTGGTCGGGTTGTTGCGGATCAATATATAAGGGATGACATCGATCGGGATCGGAGACGTATTGTTAGGCATGGTCGCGATCCTGATACCCGCCTGGATAGGCGTGTTCCAATAACTGCCATTGATACGCAAGCCGGTCGTCTGGCTGACGAACTTCGGACCAGGCGACCAGGCCGGGCCGATCCTCGTCCCGGTGGCCCAGTAGTCCTGCCGTCCATCCGGGGTATAGCTGTCCGGTTCAAACCGGCATTCGATCCTCACCCCGGACAGGAGAATGCGCGGCTCATTCACCTCCAGCCGCACATTCACCGGAACCTGCAGGTTCAACGTCCCGCCAATGCTCACCCGTTGCCAATTGCCGCCATTGACCCGGCAATCAGCCGCTTTCACGGTCGTCGTGACGCCAGCCAAAGCAAGCAGCACAACGGCTCCAAATAGTCGTTTCATGTTGTTCTCTTTCATCCCATGCATAACGGTTTAGCGTTACGGATAATCCAGCGTAAACGTCGAAGTCACACGGTAGCTGCCGTGCCCGATGGTCTTGTCCCGCAGGGCATCCGGCTCACCCTGCACATAGGCCTTGAGCAGGATGACGTTGTTGCCGGGGCTCAATTTCTGTTCGTCGCCGACCTTGTTCACCGGCACCGGCTTGTCGCTCAGTGTCTCCAAACCCAGCCCGATACCAGAGGCACCGCTGCCACCGTCCAGCGCAAACAAACCGGGCAGCGCGCGGTTTTCCGCACCGTTGAACAGGATGGTCACCGAGTCGCTGATGGTGGTATTGCAGTCATCCAGGTGCAGGGTGAAACGTTTGCCCACTGAGCGTGTGTTGATGTAGAGGTGCTTGCTGGTCAGGTCCCACAGCTCCAGGGTGATGGCTTCATCGCCCGGGCGGATGGTGCAGGCCTGTTCCACCAGGTTGCCCTTGAACCTCAGGTTGTCCACCGCCTGCGCCGTGGCCGCCAGGCCGAAGGTCAGCAGCAGGACCAGGCCCTTATGAATCATTGCGTGTCGCATACACTCAACTCCTACTGGTATTCAGCCAACAGCGTGGCCACCGCCGTGAACCCTTGGGCCTTCAGGACCGAACCCGGCCGTTTGACCGGCACCACTTCCAAGGTCGGCGGTGCCGCCAGGCTGATGTCCAGCGGCGTGTTGAGGCGAAACGGCGCGTTGTTCTGGTACAGCCGAATGCCCAAGTCAGGCGCAGTGGTCTGCAGGGCCGCGTTATCAAAGCTTGTCTCTGCGCCCTTGACGCTCAACTTCAACAGCCACGGCAGCGTGGAGGCGCCGCAGCGGATGGTGTAGCCGACGGCCCTGCGATATTTCACGCCATCGACACGCTTGGTGCCGACATCCCCGAAATCGACTTCAATCGTGCTGCCCGAATCAATCGTGCAGGGCGGCGGCTCGTTCAGCGTTCCGTTGAACGTCAGGTTGGCCGACGCAGCACTGAAAAAGCCGAAGCAACACAAGCCGAGCAACGTTCGCTGTGGCCAACATTTCATTGATCGTTTCCTCATTATTGGTACTCGATCACGAGGGTGGCGGCGGTCGCAAATGCCCCGCCCGTCAGCGTGCTGCCTGCGCGCTTGACCGGCACCGCCTGCACGACCGGAAAGGTCGGATGGGTAAACCTGAGCGGCGTATTCAGCGGCCAGTCCGCCCCATTGGCGAAGAGCTTGACCCCCAGGTCGGTCTTGGGGGTCGAGAGCACTTTGTTATCAAACCCGGCTGCCGCGCCCTTGAGTTCCAGGGTCATCGCGTTGCTGTAAACGGGAGGACTGCAGGTGACGGTATACGGCACGTCCCGTCGATAATTCACGCCATCAATCCGTGACGTCAGCAGGTCATTGCCGAACGGCACATTCAGCGTGCCGCCGCTGTTGATCACGCATGGCGGCGGCGCGATGATCACCGCGCGGATCGTCAGGTTGGTATCGGCCTGCACGCCCTGGCTGACCGCCCACAGCAGTCCCGCACCGATAAAAATGGCCCACGGGCCGGTTAACCTGGTCATTGTTCTGCCCTTACTCATAATTGAGCCTGAAATCCACCACGGCCCGGAATGCACCGCTGGTCAGGGGTGCCGGGGTGCGCGTGGGCTGGACGTTCCAGGTCTGCGTGTTGCGGCCCAAGGGCAAGAACAATGGCTCCCCCCTTGAACCCAGCTGTACATCGCGCCCCTGGGAATCGGTCAGGCGCAGGCCCATCCCGGTGATGCCTTGCACCTTGACCAGCCGTGAATCGTCGGCATCGGCTGGTGCGATGAACGCTACCGAGAGCACCGGTTGATAAGCACTCCATGTCAGGTTCCCCGTGCGCTCACTGGCGATGCGGCCGGCGGTGCGCCGACAATCCTCGAACAGCAGTTGAAAGGCCACGGAGGTCGCCTGGTCACCCGGCCGTTGCAACTGGCTGGCCGATACCGGGCCCAGGTCGATCGTCTGGTGCAGGGATGCCATCTCCAGGCTGCAGGGGGTTTCATGCATGGACCCGAGAATGTTGAGCATCCCGACCATGCCCTCCACATCCTCGTCATCCGCGGCGTGCGCCGGCCCCATCAGGGCCAGCAACAGACCGCCCAAGACCTTCACTGTGTGCAACTTCATGACGTTCTCCGGCAGCAGGCACTACTGATTGGCCACAGACAGTTGCGTGTTCACCTTGCATGTCTCGCCACTGCAGGTGAACGCCAGCAGCGGACGGCCACCGTAATCATTCACGTAGGACAAATAGGGGGTGGTGCCGAGCTCCTTGGCAGTCGGCCCCAGGGCCTGCGTGCCTTTGGGCGGGACCATCACCGGCTCGAAGCCCGGTATGGTCTTGCCGTCCTTGCTGCTGCGCGCATCCACCAGGGTCACGTAGTAAGGCGTGGGGTTATTCACCTGGTAGTGATCGCCTTGCCGGGTAAGGGTCAGCTTTTCCTGCCATGGGTTGGACAGGTCCTGCTGGGTGGGGGTAATTGCCTGCGGCCGGTAAAACAATTTGATCCGGGTTTGCAGGGCGATTTGCAGGGTGTTGGGCTTGTCGCTGCGCGGCGGAATTTCCCGCAGGTTGAAGTAGTAGACCGTCTCCCGATCCTGGGGCAGCGATTTGGCGGCCGGCAACGCCTGGACCTTTACCTGGCTCTGCTTGCCGGGCTCCAGGCGTTGGACCGGTGGCAGCACGATCAACGGCGAGGTGATCTTGTTGCCCTCTTCATCCTCGATCCAGCCCTGGGCCAGGTACGGCAACTGGGGGTTGTTGTTGGTGATGTTGACGCTGGTTGCGTCTTTGCCACCGTCGAAAATCACGCGGGTACGGTCCAGGCCGACAGCGGCGTTGGCGCTCTGGCTCAAGACCGCCAGCAGCAGTGCATAGGTAAAACGTGTGCTGTGTTTCATGAGGATGGGTTCTCCATAGTGTTTCGCTGGCCGGTCAGGGTGGCTGGCTCGGGTGAGGCTTGATCGACGGCTACCCTCTGGCAGCGCAGTTGCAGGGCATCGGTGAACGCATCCGTTGGCAACTCGACGGGCAGCGTCAGGACGCAGCGCTCGGTGCCGCCCCAACTGACGATCATCTGCTCGCCGGCCTGAATGCCGCTCAGGTAGACATCCCCGCCGTCATTCACCACCCCGGTGTCCTGCTTCTTGCGGTTTTTCACCGTGGCGCCGAAGGGCGGTGCGCTGCCATCCGGCAGGCGAAGAACCGCCATGGCTTTCTGGCCGGAAATCACTTCCAGGGATCGGTAGCCAATGGCCCCTTCGGTGAGGGTCAGTTGCGTCACGGATTGAGTGGCCTCGACATCGCTGGGCAATTTCTCCAGGTCAACACTGGCCGCCGTACGCTGGTAGCTGGTGATGTCGGAGATGACCGCCTTGCCGAACGCGTTGCTGCGGGTCGGCGTGCCGTAGCCCCGCACGGGCACATCGGGCACACCGGCGGTATCGACCAGCAGCCGGGTTCCGCCGGTACTGGTGGTTCGATGCAGCGCCCCGCCGTAAGGCGTGAGCGTGCCGCCGCCACGCACGGATGCGCTGAGGGTGCGGTTATTGCCTTGTTGCGTCGTGGCGCTGAGGTCGATGTCGGCCTGGTCACCAATATGGCTCAGGTAGCCGCTGGCCGAGGTGTCGCTGGCACTGACCTGGTAGCTGTTACGTTCATCCAGGCGATCGGCGTAGCGTGTGGTAAAGCTGTTTTTGCCGCCGGCCCTGTTGGCATCCATCGACAGGGTGCCGGTGGGGCCCAACGGCAGGCTGACCGTCAGCGCTGCTCCGTTGTCCTTATATTGGTATTCATGGGTGCGATATAAATTCAGCGACAGGCTCATGTTCCTGACAGAGCCCACGTTGAAGTAACGAGACGCCGACAGGTTCCAGCGCTGGGTGTCCGGCCGGTTCCAATAGGTTTGTTTGTTGTAGCTGGCATACACCGTGGTGTTCAGATCGCGGAACTGTTTGTTCACCGTGACCGTATACAGCGCCTTGTTACCGCCAATGGGTTTCCAGTGTTCAATGAAGTTACCGTCTTCATCGAACACGCCGCGCCCACCCAATTCACCGTTCAGCCCATAGTGCCGAGCATCCAGGTATTGGCTCATGCTCAAGTAGTTCTTCTCGGAGAACCGGTAACCGGCGAAGGTGACCTGGCTGTCGTACTCTTCAAAGTTCTTGGAATATTGAAGGCGGTAGGATTTGCCCGAAAGTGTCTGGTTCCACAGGCTGGCGCGAGACTGGGTGACGTCCAGGGAAACGGCCCCGAACGCCAGCAAATCCCGCCCCGCCCCCACCGACAGCGCACGGTAGTTGTTATCCGTTATCGCACCGCCCAGCAGCGACCAACCATTGCTGATTCCCCAGGAAAATTCGCCGGTGCCGAAAAAGTCACCGTGGGAGTGGTACTGCAGGTTGGACGGTCGCCCGGCAGACAGCTTGTAACGGACCTGCCCGGGACGCGTCAGGTAGGGAACGCCGGCCGTATCGAGCTGGAATTTCTGTACCGAACCGTCCTGCTCCTCGACCCGCACATCCAGCGTGCCGGACACGGCGTCGTTAAGGTCCTGGATCCGAAAAGGGCCTGCCGCCACCAGCGTTTCATAGAGCACACGCCCCTGCTGGCTGATGACAACCTTTGCATTGGTCTTGGCCACCCCGACCACTTCCGGTGCATAGCCCCGCAGGTTGGGCGGCAGCTGGCTTTCGTCTGACTTGAGCCCGGCACCGGTAAAGCGGAAGCTGTCGAACAGGTCCGAATACAGGTAGTCCTCGCCCAACACCAGGCGTGCCTTCAGCGCAGGAATGGCGCGATATGCGTAATAGCGACTCCACTCCAGTTTTTGCCGGCTGGCCTGCGCCTCGCGGTCTTTCTCGACACGCCCTTGCCAATCCGCCCGCAGGCGCCAGGCCCCGGCATTGGCCCCGAGTGTGCCGTTACCGCTGAGGTCATTGCGCGTACCGTCACCTTTGCGGTAGCTGGACTGCGCCGTCATGTTGTAGTCGACCAGCAGCCCCGGCACCCCCTCGTCCCAACGTGACGGCGGGTCCCAGTTGATGGCGCTGTATTCCAGGTAGGCCTGGGGAAGGTTGATGTCCAGGGTGGACGTGCCCAGGTCGGCACTGACTTCCATGCCGGGCAAGCCCGTGACATCCAGGCACTGCCCGCCCTTCCACCACTTCAGCTGGTCAGCACCGGACGCCTTGAGGCCCAGTTGCTCGACAAGCTCGCGCGATAAACAGGGCACACTGCCTTTGGGATCATCATCGGGGGCAAAGAACGCCACCGATTGTTCAGATATAGGTTGGGTATTGAGCTGGACCACCATCGAGTAGGTGCCAGGCAAGATAAACCCACTGCGTGCAAACTGAGACAGGTCAATATTGGAGCGATCAATCAGATCAAGAACGTCGGTATTAAACTCAATATCCCCGGCGCCCATTGCAGTTCCAGCCAGTGATATCAACCCGCCAAAGAGGCTGGGGCGCAGCGTATTCATGACTTTCGACGTATTCAACATACACGCAACTCAATCTTCAAAAGTATTCCAACTTGAACCGCACTGCCGCGCGGTGAGCCCCTGCCAACAGCGGCACTCCGTTGCCCACCAGGCGGAGCCTGTAATGAAGTGTCATGTCGCCATCAACCACCGGCAGCAGCGCCATCGGCACTCCCGGCACACTCACCTGGCCAGCGGCGTCCTCAATATGGAAAGCAACCCCCTGCGAGGCCCCAAAGGCCGCAAAGGTGCGCCCGCCCATATCGCTGGGCCCGTCGAACGTCACGCGAAGATGCTCCCAGTCCGGCAGCGTTTCGCCGGGGCGCAGCGGGTCGGGACGCGTCACGGTGCAGTTGACCAGCCGTAGCTGGAACGGCTGCATTTGCCCCGCGCCCTCTCGCAACAGGCGGCCGATGGGTTCGGGAGGCATGTCGATGGTCTGATCGGCAGTGACCGCTTCCAGCCCGCAGGCCGAGTCGATGATCTCGCCTCCCAGCGTGACGAGCCCATCGCCTTGCACACGCGTCTGCGCGGCATCACAAGGGCTGATGAACAACGTCAATGAAGAGGCAATAGCGAGACTTATGAATGTTTTCACCTTGATCTCCCGCCAGTTTTCCCCCGCCACCAGTGGTGGCGGGGGAAACACTTACTGATAAGCCAAGGTGAAGTTGGTGACCGCGCTGAAATCACCAGGAACGATGTCGCCTGTCGCCTGGCCTTGTACGTAGGCGCCGAACTGCAGGGTGTTATTACCGGCAACAATGGCCTGCGGAGTGGTTGGCACGCCCAGCTCAATCGCTTTGCCGCCGTGGGTCATCATGATGCCGATGCCGCCCGCGCTGCCGACCGTGCCGATGCCGCCAGGCACAACGCTGGACGGTGCACCGGTGAAGGTAGTGGTCACGGTGTTATCGGTGAGGCCAGACAGGTCGCACCCTTCAAGCTCGATCGCCACGGGGCGGGCGGTGGACTTGCCGCCGGATTGCAACTGATGCTTTGCAATAGCGCCAAGTGCAACTGACTGATCCACAGACTCAGGCTTGATAGAGCAAGCACCCGAATGGACCGAACCGGTAAATGTAATCGTCCCGTCCGCCGCATTAGCAACAGAGATCGAACCCGCCAACAGGCCGACAGTCAACAGCGCAGCTTTTACTTTAGTCTTCATTTGCAGAGGCTCACATGTATTAAAAATCAAAACGAAATCCTGGCTTAGTTACGCACAGGACTTAATTAACCCAGCGCCAGAACAATTTCCCGAAGCAATGGAAATCGGATGCTTTCCAATTACTTGTATTGCAATTCAGGAGTTCGTTCGAGGCCGGGCAATTATCCATTTCGATTTTGAATATGAAAGCCGGTCGATTCGCTTATTCACGTAGCCTTGTCACACCAAGACACATAGGAAAATTATGGCACTTTGCCAAAACTTTTGAATCAACCGTAAGAAACGGACTACATCAACTTAACGAGAATGATTTAGTGCAGAACAAGTCCGTAAGAATAGGATTACATATTATAAAAAACAACAGTAATTACTGGGGCACGCCAACTAACAAGTTGGCGAATATGTCGAAAGGGTCAGTGCGCTGATCGGCCCGTTTCGAGTCCCGTCTCACAAGACGCGAGATGACCGTTCGTCTGCCGAGGTTGCGGCGGCAATAAGATATATCTTACGTTGTATCTAAACCAAACGAGAGCACCCGAAATGAGAGACCATCATTCACACCGCGACCCCGGTGACAGCCGCGACGGCTTCGACAAACGTCCAGGCCGCGAGCGCGGCGGCCGTGGCCCACGGGTCTTCGCGCCCGGCGACCTGAAACTGCTGCTGCCGGCGCTGATCGCCGAACAGCCGTGCCATGGCTACGACCTGATTCGCCGGATCGAGACCCTGTTCGACGGCGCCTACAGCCCCAGCCCCGGCGTGATCTACCCCACGCTGACCTTTCTCGAAGAAAGCGAATTGATTACCGGCGACGCCGAAGACGGAAAAAAACGCTACACAATCACCGACGCCGGTCGTCTCTTCTTAAGCGAACAGGCGGTTGCCCTCGAAGGCATTCGCATGCGCATGGATGTGAGCAAACGTTCGCTGCGGGGCCAGGACCGTCCGCCGGAAATCCACGAGGCGGTGCATAACCTGCGCCACGCCTTGCATTCGCACCACGGGCGCTGGAGCCCGGAAGAAATCGTTCGTGTCGCGGCGCTGCTCAACAGCACCGCCCAAGCCATTGCCGACGGGAAAGCTCAATGAATACCCAAGCCATCCACCGCGTGACCCACGAAATCAAACGCCGCCGCCTCGAAGTCCTGCGGGTGGTCGACATCACCCCGCGCATGCGCCGCATCACCCTGGGCGGGCCGGAACTGGCGGGCTTTATCAGCCTGGGCAGTGACGATCACATCAAGCTGCTGTTCCCACAGAACGCCGCCGAACAAGCGGCGCTGGACAGCCCCGACTTCAACCTGCGCGGCGACGGCCCGCAACCCGCCATGCGCGATTACACCCCACGCCGGTACGACCTGGACATCGGCGAGCTGGACATCGACTTCGTGCTGCATGGCGATGGCCCTGCCTCCACCTGGGCCGAGCAGGCCAAGGTCGGTCAGCACCTGCACATCGGCGGGCCGCGTGGCTCGATGATCGTGCCGGATATCTTCGACAGCTACCTGTTGATCGGCGATGAAACCGCGATCCCGGCGATTGCCCGGCGCCTGGACGAATTGCCGGCGGGGCGCAAGGTATTGGCGGTGATCGAGATCGCCAATGCGGCGGAACAGCAGCCGCTGGCCAGCGCTGCCGAAGTGGAAGTGATCTGGGTGGTGCGCGGCCAGGATGACCTGCTCGAGACGGTGCAGAACCTGACGCTGCCGGGCGGTTCGCTGTACAGCTTTGTCGCCACCGAGAGCAAGCTCTCGCGCCAGGTGCGGCGGGTGCTGCTGGACACGCACAACGTCAATGAGGCATTCCTCAAGGCCGTGGGTTACTGGCAACAGTGATCCCTGTAGGAGCGAGCTTGCTCGCGAAGAACCTGAGAGCGCCGCGTTAAACCAGACACACTGCGTTATCGTTAACGTTCTTCGCGAGCAATCTCGCTCCTACAGATTTTATCCAGCCCCACCACCCCCAGAGCAATCAGCACAAACCCCACCAGAATCCCCCCGGCATTGATGAACACCTGTGGATAACCCAGGGTGTCCACGTTAATGAACGGGTACTGATACAGCCCCCACACATACCCGCGCAACAACGCATAGGCGAAGTACACCACCGGGTAAATCACCCACAGCCCGATGTGTTTGAGGCGCAGGCTGCCCTTGGGCACGCACCACCACCAATACGCGACAAACACCAACGGCATCACGTCGTGCAGCAACTCGTCCGCCACAAACTGCACCCCCGCAGGCTGCCACATGTGGCGCAACAACAGGCTGTAGGCGAGGCTGACCACGACAATGCTCACGGCAATCCCGCTGCTGACTACGGGCCCGAGGAAGAACCGGCTCGCCGCGGTTGGCCGTTGCACCCACGCATGGGTCAACACCACCGCCACCAGGGTGTTGGTGAGCACGGTGAAGAAGCTGAAGAAATTCACCAGGCCCGGCAACAGGCTGGCGCCATCGACCCAGCGGAAGTAGAAAATGATGTACTGCTGCAGCGCCAGGCCGGCCCAACCGCCGAGGGCTGCGAGGCCGATAAGGTGACGTTTCACCTCAGTCCTCGACCGGTCGCTTGGTGCGCATCAACTTCACGTACAGGCCCTCGACCTTCTCCCGCGCCCACGGGGTCTTGCGCAGGAACGACAGGCTCGACTTGATGCTCGGGTCACTGGAAAAACAACGGATGTTGATGCGTTCGGCCAGGCCTTCCCATTGGTAATGCGCCACCAGCGCGGTGAGGACCTGTTCCAGGGTGACGCCGTGCAGTGGGTCTTTGTTTGTCGCGGTCATGCCGGGCCTTTTGTGCAGAAAAGAAGAAAACGAAGCCGCGCACCTTAGCGGACGGGCCGTGCGGGTGGAAGCGTTGCCTTCACTATAGGCCACTGTTCGATCGTTCCCACGCCCTGCATGGGAATGCCGAATTGGACGCTCTGCGTCCCTCGGTCGACGCAAGTTTTAACCCTGCGCAATGGTGACGCAGAGCGTCACGGCATGCATTTCCACGCAGAGCGTGGGAACGATCAGCGTGGGAGTGATCGAGCGGGGTTTGGGAAAGTTCCCCTTGGCAGGGAAAAAAGTGATGTTATATTGTAACGATAACTATCAAAGGGTATCGAATCCCTTACCGTTTTCAGCCTTCTCTTTTTGCCGTTTGCCAAGGAACGACCGATGTCCCTCTCTTCTCTCTGGCGCCTCACCCCGCTGGCCGCCGCCCTGTTGATCACCTCCCAGGCCAACGCCCTGGAACTGCAACCCCAAGTCATCACCGGCAACCCGCTGGGCAGCGAAACCCTCGCCTCGCCCACCACCGTGCTCGAAGGCGATGACCTGACCCTGCAACAAAAAGGCAGCCTGGGTGAAACCCTGAACAAGCAGCCCGGTGTGTCGTCGTCGTACTTCGGCCCGGGGGCCAGCCGGCCGATCATTCGTGGCCAGGATGGTGACCGCATTCGCCTCCTGCGCAACGGAGTCGGCGCGCTGGATGCCTCGTCGTTGTCCTATGACCACGCGGTGCCGCTGGACCCGGTCAACGTCGACCGCATCGAAATCGTGCGCGGCCCGGCCGCCCTGCTCTACGGCGGCAGCGCCATCGGCGGCGTGGTCAATACCTTCGACAACCGCATCCCCACCGAAGCCATCGAAGGCATTCACGGTGCCGGTGAATTGCGCTACGGCGGCGCCGACACCACCCGCAGCAGCGCCGGCAAACTGGAAGCCGGCAACGGCACCTTCGCCTTGCACCTGGACGCCAGCGCGCGGGAATTCAACGACCTGAAAATCCCCGGTTTTGCCCGCAGCCGTCATGCACCGCCAAGCGAAGACGGTGAAGGCAAGAACGGTCGCCTCGGCAACAGCGACGGACGCCAGGACGGTGGTGCAGTCGGCGGTTCCTACACTTGGGACGACGGTTACGCCGGGCTGTCCTACAGCAACTACGACAGCAACTACGGCTCCCCGGCCGAGCAGGACGTACGCATCCGCATGAAGCAGGATCACTACGCCTTTGCGTCCGAAATCCGCAACCTGCAAGGCCCTTTCACCTCGGTCAAACTCGACGCCGGCTATACCGACTACAAGCACATGGAAATCGAAGGCGGCGAGACCGGCACCACCTTCAAGAACAAGGGCTACGAAGCCCGGGTGGAAGCGCGACACTTGCCGATCGGGCCGTTCAACGGCGTGGTGGGCGCCCAAGTCAGTCGCAATGAATTCTCGGCCCTGGGTGAAGAAGCCTTCGTGCCGCAGACCGATACCAACGCCGGCGCGCTGTTTATCCTCGAAGAAATGCAGGCCTCCGAGCGCCTCAAGCTGAGCCTCGGCGGGCGCCTGGAACACACTAACGTCGACCCGGACGGCAAGGGCAACGCACGCTTCGTCAATGCCGACAAATCCGCCGACTTCACCGCCGGCAGCCTGTCGTCCGGCGCGGTGTACACCCTCACGCCGATCTGGTCCCTGGCCGCCACCCTCGGCTACACCGAACGTGCCCCGACCTTCTACGAGCTGTATGCCAACGGCGCTCACGTCGCCACCGGCACCTATGAACTGGGCGACGCCAACCTGTCGAAAGAAAAAGCCGTGTCCAGCGACCTGGCACTGCGCTTCGACAACGGCACCCACAAGGGCAGCTTCGGCGTGTTCTACAGCCACTTCTCCAACTACATCGGCCTGCTGGGCAGCGGTCGCACCTTGAATGACGAAGGCGAGGAAGACGCCGGCGGCATCCCTGAGTACAAATATTCCGGTGTGCGTGCGCGTTTCGCAGGCTTTGAAGCCCAGGATCACATCAAGCTGGGGGAAGGTGCGTACGGCAAGTTTGCGCTGGAACTGTCGGGCGACTACACCCGTGCAACCAACCTGGACACGGGTGAAGCGTTGCCCCGCATTGCGCCGTTGCGTTTGAACAGCGGCCTCTTGTGGGAACTGGATCGCTGGCAGGCGCGGATTGATGTTGAACACGCGGCGGGCCAGGGGCGGGTGCCGGATAACGAAAGCGGTACCGACGGCTACACCACGTTGGGCGCCAGCGCCGGCTACCGCTTCAATGTCGGCGGCAGCCAGTGGCTGGCGTTCGTCAACGGCGAGAACCTGACGAACCAGACCGTGCGCTACGCCAGTTCGATCCTGCGGGACATCGCCCCGGCGCCGGGTCGAAGTGTGCAGGTCGGGTTGCGCACCACCTTCTAACTGACTGCACTCGGTTAAAACTGTGGGAGCGGGCTTGCTCGCGAAAGCGGAGTGTCAGTCAATACATGGGTGACTGACTCACCGTCTTCGCGAGCAAGCCCGCTCCCACATTGACTGTGCCCACTTCGAACAGGTGGTGGGGTTAGTACCGCGCATCCACGGGCTTACCCCCCTTCGGCCAGTCCTTCACCTTGTCCGGGAAATCCGGACGAGGTTGTTGGGAGAAGTACGCTGCCACATCCACCGCCTCCTGATCCGACAACCCGCCCTGCCCCAACGGGAATTTCTCGTGAAAACCGATCGGCATGTTGCGTTTGACGAACGCCGCCGCCGTGTACAGCCGCGCCATCCCCGCCCCGATATTGAACGACTGCTCGCCCCACAACGGCGGGTACACCAACTCGCCATCCGCCCGCGTCAACCCTTGGCCATTGTCGCCATGGCACACCGCGCATTGCCGGGCGTACACCTGCCTGCCATTCTGCATATCCGGCTTGATCGCCGGGTCGACCTTGCCCACCCCGCGCCCGGCGACTTTATCTTCGGGCCTGGTGTTGTTTTTCATCCAGTCGAAGTACGCCACCATCGCCTGCATATCCGCCGATTCCGCTGGCAACGGCTTGCCATTCATCGAGCGACGGAAGCAGCCGTTGATCCGCTCTTCCAGGCTCACCACCTTGCCCGCACGCGGCGCATAGCTCGGGAAAAATGCCGAGACGCCCACAAACGGCGAACCATCCGCCACGGTGCCGGCGTTGAGATGGCAGCTGGTGCAGTTCAGCGAGTTGCCCACGTTATTGGGCAGCAGTTCCTTGGTCTGCAGGTGCAGGCGCATGCCGCGTACCACCTGATCGGCATTCGGCGCCGCCAACAATTCGGCCAGGCGTGGGGTTTCAAACGCTGACGAATCGGTGGTGACCGGGTTGAGCTGGCCGCGCATTTTCTTCACTTGGGCAGCCGTGACAGGCGTGCCTTCGTTGCCCCAACTGCTGCGCGCGAAACTGAGGATTTCAGCGATTTCCTGATCCGCCAACCGCGCAAACCCAGGCATGGTGTAGACCCGTGGATGGGCTGCGGTCTCGGCGGTTTCCCAACCGGTGAGGGTGATGTGCAGCAGTGACGTCGGGTTGTTCGAGGCAACGCTCGGGTTGCCGGCCAACGGCGGGAACAGCCCTTTCACCCCGCCGCCATCGCTGCGGTGGCAGTCACTGCAAAACTGCATGTAACCCAGGCCACCACGGCTGGTGAACAAGTCCTTGGGCGGTGCGGCGGGTTCGTGGGCCACGGCGGGCATCGGCAGGTCGTCCTTGCCCGGCGGCAGGGATTTGAGATACGTCGCGATGGCGGTCAAATCGGCATCGGTGAAGTGTTGGGTACTGTGATGAATCACATCCGCCATGTTGCCCGCGACCGTGGCAAAGCGGTTCTGCCCGGTCTTGAGCAATTGCACGGTGTCGTCCACCGTCCACAGGTTGCGCAGGCTCAAGGCGCGCCAGTGCTCGACAGTCTCACCGGCCAGGTAATGCCGGCCACTGCGGCCCGCGTCGCTCATGGCTTTTTCCTGGAAGGCGATGCCGCGCGGGGTGTGGCACGAGCCGCAGTGGCCCAGGCCCTGGACGAGGTAGGCGCCACGGTTAAGCACGTCATCCTTCGCCGGGTCCGGCACGAATGGTTGCTTGTCGAGAAACGCCAAATTCCACAACGCCAGGCCCCAGCGCTGGTTGAACGGGAAGCCCATCTCGGCGTCCAGGTTGGGTTTGTTCACCGCCTCCACGCCCTGCATCAGGTAGGCGAACAAGGCGCGCATGTCGCCTTCGCTCATCTTCGCGTAGGACGGGTAAGGCATCGCCGGGTACAGGTTCTGCCCGGCCGGCGTCACGCCTTCACGCATCACCCGGTCGAACTGCTCGAAGGTGTACTGGCCGATGCCGGTGTCACGGTCCGGGGTGATGTTGCTCGAATAGATCGTGCCCATCGGCGTGCCCAGTTCCAGCCCGCCGGCCATCTGCGCGCCTTGCCTGGCGGTGTGGCAGGCGATGCAGTCGCCCAGTTGGGCAACGTATTTGCCCTGTTCGATCAGCGTGGGGTCGGCTTCGTTGGCGTGCAGGGGAAGGGAAAGGCACAGCACCACCCCCACAAGGCCCAGACGTGACAGGGGAAAAATCATCGCACTATTCCTTTAATAACCCGGCCTGGGGCGGTCCCCTCGGCGCAGGTCTGCAATCGTTTTTATTGGGTCATCAGGCAGATAACCGGGGCATGGCCAGCCCCAGCTTTGTTGTAGCGGATTTTTTGCGCGCGGCCCTTGATGTGGATCAGGCGGCATGTTCTACAGTGGAACTGAAATTGACTAATTGACGCGGGCATCGATGTCGGCGAGGAGAGCAAGGATGCGTTATTCACCCTTTGTGGGGCGCATTGGCGGCGAATCCGTCAGTGCCTGGGATATTCACTACGCCGCCGCCGAAGCCCAACTGCGTGGCGAAGACGTGATTGTGCTCAGTGTCGGCGACCCGGATTTCGCCACACACAGCGCGATCTGTGAAACCGCCGTGGACGCCCTGCGCGCCGGCGACACCCACTACACCCCTGTGCTCGGCCGCCCGAAACTGCGGGAAGCCATCGCGGCCCGGCAGAGCCTGCTGCAAGGGATTACGGTGCACGCCGACAATATCGCCCTGGTCGCCGGCGCGCAGAATGGCCTGTTCGCGGCCTGCTTGTGCCTGTTCAGCCACGGCGATGAAGTGCTGGTGCCGGAGCCGATGTACCTGACCTACGAGGCCTGTGTCCAAGCCACGGGGGCACGCATTAGAACCGTCGAACAACCGGCCGCCAACGGCTTTCGCCTGACCCGCACCGCGCTGCAAGCCGCGATTACCGACAAGACCCGGGGCATCGCCCTCGCTACACCGTGCAACCCCACCGGCAACGTCTACTGCCGCGAAGAGCTGGAAGCCGTCGCCGAAGTGGCACGCGCCCACGACCTGTGGGTGATTTGCGATGAAGTGTATGGGCAGCTCATCTATGACGATCAACACCTGAGCATCAGCGCGTTACCCGGCATGGCCGAGCGCACGGTGGTGCTCAACAGCCTGTCGAAAAGCCACGCCATGACCGGCTGGCGGGTAGGCTGGGTGGCAGGCCCGCCCACGTTGATCAGCCATCTGGAGAACTTGCTGCTGTGCATGATTTACGGCCTGCCAGGGTTTATCCAGGCGGCGGCGCTCAAGGCACTGGAACTGGATGAGGCCGTGGTCAGCGATGCCCGTGCGGTGTATCGGCGCCGGCGTGACCTGGTGGTGAACGCGTTGAGTGCGATCAGCGAGCTGGACTGCCGAGTCCCCCAGGCGGGCATGTTCATGCTGGTGGACGTACGCCGCACCGGGCTCAGCGGCCGGGAATTCGCCTGGCAACTGTATCGCCAGACCGGCGTATCGGTGCTTGACGCCCAGGCGTTTGGCCCCAGCGCCGAAGGGTTTGTGCGGGTTTCGTTTACCGTCGCCGATGACACCCTCAGGGAGGCTTGCCAGCGCATTGCCGGCTTCGTCGAAGGGCTTGGGGCCGACGCCGCGCCTTTACGTGATCGCCGATAACAGGTAGCGGCTGTACCAGGAATTGGGCTACGAAAAACGCGCCTTCGAAATGGGCAAGCGCCTTGGTTAAATCAACCGTTGGTAAGATGCCCCTTGATGACCTGTACGTATTTCTGTACGTTTCAGCCATTAAGCGAGGACTCAATTATGGAAACTATCAACTACACCCATGCACGGGCCCATCTCTCGGACACGATGGATCGGGTAAACGAAGATCGTGCCCCTCTGTTGGTGACCCGGCAAAAAGGTGAACCGGTGGTCATGATCTCTCTCTCAGAGTTCAACGCTCTTGAAGAGACGGCCTATCTGCTGCGCTCTCCCAACAACGCGGAACGCTTGATCAAATCGATCAACAGCCTGCGAGCCGGAAAGGCCAAGCCGAGGCAGTTGATTGAAGAATGAAAATACTCTTTACGCCTGAAGGCTGGGACGACTACCTCTGGTTTCAACAAAACGACAAAGCTGGGCTCAAACGCATCAACTTACTGATCAAATCGATCCAGCGTGATCCTTTTGACGGCGTTGGCAAACCAGAACCACTCAAACATAACCTCAGTGGTTTCTGGTCCAGGCGAATCACAGCGGAACATCGTCTGGTGTACGGGATTGAGGAGGGTGAAATACAGATCCTCATGTGTCGCTATCACTATTGACGCCATTTACCGTCAGGATCCTGCCTTGACCTGATCCCCCTCCCCGCTGAAAATGCGCGACGCTTTTCCCGTCTCCCCGTTTACTGAAGTAGTGAAATTTCAATGTCTGATTCCCGCACCGAAGAATCCGTAGTCGCCTTGCAATCCAAAGCTGAATACGAAAACGCCATCAATCTTTCACAGCACGTGCCGGCGGCCAAGACCATCAGTGAAATGGTGCTGGACGCGTTCCACACCTCCAAGGAAAGCGACCAGATCCGCGAGCTGCGCGTGGCCATCCGCCAGGCCCACGACGCTTTCGACGACGACAAGGCCTACGACCTGATGGGCGAGCTCAAGCAGCTCAAGGACGCCGAAGCCGCCGACAACGCCGCCCTCGAAGACCTGAACAGCAAGTTCTCCATCAGCCGCATCCTGTCCAGCTTCAAGGACGACCCGGAGTTTCAGGAGCTGGTCTACGGCCTGGCCCTCAAGGTGCTGAACCAGACCCACCAGGCCATCAGCAACCCGAGCGCCGGCAAAGGCAAGGCTTCCCGCCCGAAGAAGGAAGTGGAAGTGTTCGCCATCAGCAAGGACGGCATCAGCGTCACCCTGCCGCTGCGTTCGCCGCGCTCCAAGCCGAACGTCGACCGTGAGGCGTTTGAATTCCTCGGCTTTACCTTTGTCGGTGAAGGTGACGAGGCGGAACTGGAAGTTGAAACCTTTGTGGATAACTCGGGCGCCGAGCAGCCACTGACGCGTAAAAGCATCATCACCGCGCTGCAGCAGCAGACGGCGTTTGAGGGCTACAGCATCGCCCAGCAGTAACTCGATCTAAATGTGGGAGCGGGCTTGCTCGCGAAGACGGTGGGTCAGTCACGCATGCATTGACTGACACTCCGCTTTCGCGAGCAAGCCCGCTCCCACATTTGACCTGCGTCGCAGCGAATTCAGCCTACGACTTGAGCCGCAAACACCTCGCGAAACCGCTGCATCTCATCAGCATTGCCCACGGTGACCCGCACCCACTGCGGCCAGTTTTTCCACACGCGCCCAATCTTCACGCCCTGCTCGCCCAGCCGCTCGATGACCTGTTCCGCCGGACGGCGCACATCAATCATGAAACAGTTGCTGTGAGACGCCGTGCAGGTGAATCCGCGGTTTTTTAGCCAGGCCACCGTCTCATCCCGCAACCGGGTATTGAGCGCCTTGCGCGCCGGCACCAGTTGCGCATCCGCAAGGCTGGCGCGGGCGGCCAGCAGGCTGGCGGCCGCCGGCACGTTGTCCCCGCCAAACACCGCCAGTTGTTCCAGCAGCTGCGGATGACCGATCGCAAGCCCCAGGCGTGCGCCAGCCAGGCCGTAGATTTTCGAGAACGTGCGCAGCACCAGCAAGTCGTCATGGTCCTTGACCCACGCCACACAACTGGGTGCGTCACTGAAGTCGATGTAGGCCTCGTCCACCAGCAAAATGCTGCCCTGGGGTTTGCGCGCCAGTGCCTGTTCGATGGCCTTGGCGGGTGTGAGGGTGCCGGTGGGATTGTTCGGGTTGCAGAGGTAGATCAGGCCGGGCTGGCGGTCAACGGTGAGCATGGCGGGAAGGTCATGGGCGTGATCGGCGGTGAGGTCCACTTCACGCACCCTGGCCTTGCACGACTCGGCTGCCTGGCGCGGAACTTCGTAGGAAGGCGTGGCCATCACCAGGCTGCGGGTTTCGCTGGTAAACGCCAGCACCGCGTAGCGCAACGCAGCCATGGAGCCGGCGAACACCGCCACCTGTTCCTCCAGAATGCCCTGCTGTTTGGCAAACTGTTCGACCAGCGCGTACATGTCCGGGTACGGGTAGCGCCCCGAAACGGCAATACCGCGCTGCATGGCCTGCCGCGCAGCCGGCGAGGGCCCGTAGGGGCTTTCGTTGTAGTTGAGCAGCACCTCGGGCGCCGCCGCGGCGGGGCTTGCCTCAGCCCAGTCCAGGCGACCCAGCAACGGCAAGGCCGCGCCCAGTGCGATCAGGGAACGACGACTCACGTTGACCATGAAGACCTCTCCTTGTCGGCTCGCAGCTTCAGGTGCGGGATTCGCCCCCGTTCCTGCAATTGGGTATGACGAGGAAAACAGCCGGTGATTTACCCAACCAACAAAAAGCCCCGCACTTCATACCGAAGGCGGGGCTTTTGCGTTTCCGGCTAGTTGGAATGAAAACGCCGGTTCAACGCGATCCGCTTGGCCTCCACTGCCCGCAGGTGTTGGTGGTGACGGCGCCACAGCAACAGCACGATGATCAGCACCAGCACCACCAGGCCACCGCCCCACAGCAGGTACGGCATGGCCGTGATCAACAACGGCGCATCCCCACCGCGACGCAGGCTGGTGACTTCTTCGGAACTGACGCTCAGCGCCGGGTTGCCGAAGGTGTGCAGGCTGTAGTTGGCGATGGCGGCGATTTGCGCGTCGTTCAGGTCACCGCCCAGGGCCGGCATGCTCACGGCGCCGTCGGCACCTTTGCGGTCGATGCCCGCGATGATCGCCATCACCAGGTTGTTGGCCTGGTTGCCGTTGAGCGCGGTGTTGAGGCTCAGGGACGGGTAGAACTTGTCAGCCGAGCCCTGGCCATCGCGGCCGTGGCAGCTGGAGCAGGCCGAGTTGTAGAGGCGTGCGCCATCCAGTCCGGTGGCGTCGGCCAGTGAGGCTTGATCGCCCTGGCCGGTTTCCAGGGTGCTCATGTCCACCGGCTTGACGTCACGCACCACCCGCTCGGTTTGCCCGGGATCGCGGATCGGCGGCACGTTGTGCAGGTAGGCGGCCATGGCATGCAGGTCGCTGTCGCTGAGGTAGCGGAAGCTGTTTTCCACGGCTTCGGCCATGCCGCCCGCGGCTTGGGCCTTGTCGGCGAGGTGACCGTTTTTCAGGAAGTTGACCAGGTCGTCCTCGCTCCAGTCGCCGAGGCCACTGACCTTGTCGGAGGTGATGTTGGGCGCAACCCAGCCCCCCAGTTTGGCGCCGGCCAGGTACTGGCTGTTGTCCTCGGCCATCAAGGCATTACGTGGGGTGTGGCAGGCGCCGCAGTGGGCGAGGTTGTCCACCAGGTACTGGCCACGGCTGGTCTGTTCGGTGGCGCCAGGCTTGGGCACGAAACCCTGGCTGTCGAGGAACACCAGGTTCCAGCCGAACATCAGTTGGCGGATGTTGAACGGGAACGCCAGGTGCGTTTCCGGCACCGGCTGGTCCACGGCTTTGACGCCCTGTTGCAGGTACACGTACAAGGCGTGGATGTCGTCATCGCTCATGCCCTGGTAAGAGGTGTAGGGCATCGCCGGGTACAGGTGCTGGCCCTTGGCGTTAATGCCTTTGCGCAAGGCGTCCGCCAGTTGTTGCTCGGTGTAGTCGCCGATGCCGTAGGCCTTGGACGGGGTGATGTTGCTGGAGATGATCTTGCCCATGGGCGAGTCGATCACATACCCGCCGGCCAGCGGCGCGCCGCCATTCTCGGCGGTACGGTGGCAGGCTTCGCAGTCGCCGGCACGGGCGACATACGCACCTTTCTGGATCAGCGCGGCAGTGTCTTCAGCGGCAAACACCGGCAACGCGGTGAGCAGCAAGGCCAGCAATGGAAATTTAAGCAATCCCATGACCTAGACCTCCCGCGCAATGATGTCGGCCATACGGATACTCAGCGCCACGCCGGCCAGGGTCGGGTTGATGGTGCCGGAGGCCGGTATCACCCCGGTGGTGGCGAGAAACAGGTTGGCGTGGTCGTGGGTGCGGCACTCGTGGTTGACCACCGAATCCTTGGGGTTGGCGCCCATGATCACGGTGCCCATCAGGTGGTCGCGGTTCTGGTAGCCGGTGTTGTCTTCCACCACCGTGCCGCCCATCAGCTGCACGAAGTGCGCATAGTCTTCAGTGACGCCGGCCTTGGCCGCCTTCACGTAGTCGCCCACCTCGTAGTTGACCACCAGCATCGGGATGCCCAGGGCGTCCTTGCGGGTGCGGCTCGGGCGCACGGTGTTGGTCTGCAATGGCAGGGTTTCATACACGGTAGAGACGTCGACCCAACGCGCCGCATCGTGGCGGATGCGTTCGTCCAGCTCCTTGCCGTACACGCCCTGGGCGATCAGCCGCTTGGCCACGGCAATGTTCGGCACGTTGTTGGAGATCGAGTGTTTGACCGAGGCCCGCTCCTTGCGGAACTCGCCGTCGCGGCGGTTGAAAATCCCGCCCTGCTGCACCGCGCCGCGTCCCGGCCACAACGGCTCGTCGGCGATAAATTGCAGGCCTTGGCCAGTGTGGTCCATCAGGTTGCGACCGACCTGGTCGGAGGAGTTGGCCACCTCGGAAATCAGCAGCAGCTTGGGGGTTTCCAGGCCGTGGGCGGCAACGATGAAGTACTTGGCAGTGAGCCGCACATCGGCGCCGGTGGAGCTGCGGTAATGGATGGCGACGATCTTGTCGTCCGCGCCTTTTTCCAGCTTGTAGGCGGTGGCGTCGGTGATCAGCTTGGCGCCGGCCTGTTCCGCATGGCGGGCGTGCACGTCGCCGCTGTACATCGCGCCGATGGGGCAGACCGGCATGCAGTTGTTGTTGCCGCTGCACGCCGGGCGCCCGTCGTAGGGTTCAGTGGCACGGCCATTGGGCTCATGGATAAAGTGATACCCCGCCGGGGCCATGCGTTCGCGCAGGCGCTGGAACAGGTAGGTATCACCTTCCGGCGCCATCGGGTACGGGCTTGAGCGTGGCGGGAACGCGCCGCCGCCCTGCCCGCTCTGGTCCTGGGTGTCACTGCCGCATACGCCCAGGGCAATTTCCGCACGCACGTAATAGGGTTCCAGCTCGCTGTATTCCAGCGGCCAGTCGCGACCTACGCCGTAGAGCGTCTTGAGTTTCATATCGTTGGGCAAGTAACGCCAGCACGCTGCCGCCCAGTGCCAGGTGGTACCGCCCACCAGTTTCAACATGCCGGGGCGGAACTCGAAAGAACCGGTGTTCTCGATGTATTGCTCATCATAAGAATGATGGGCCCACGGTTCATTCGGATAGGGTGAGTTGTAATTGCCCTTGTTCGACGAATTACGGAAGTTCTCGACTATCTTCCAGCGGGGAATATGTTCACCCGCTTCCAGAATAATCACCGACTTGCCGAGTTTGGCCAATTCAAAGGCTGCGTTACTGCCTAATGCGCCGGAGCCAACCACAATGACATCGGCGTCAAAATCCTGATTCATAAAAGTGCCTTGTCTTAGTCGTTGGCCAGCGTGGCCGGAGGATTGACCCAGTAATTGGTTTTTCCCCGGGAGTACGTCGGGATCACCGTGGCGTCCGCGGTCGGCGCATAGGCCAGGGCGCCGGTGAAGGTGACCAGGCGCGTGCCGTCGGTGGCGCGCAGGGACACCGGCGTGCCGGTGTAGCCCAGGTACCAGGCGGAGACGATTTTCTGCGTCGTGTCCTTGATCACCGGGTCGGCGTAGAACGGGCTGCCGGACAACTGGCCGACGTTGCGCAAGTGATGCTGGCCAACCTTGCTCCACAAGGCTTTGATCTTCTCGGGGAATGCAGGGTCGTTCCGGGTGCACTGAGCCAGGATGCGCAAGGACAAGGCGGCATCCAGGTTCGAGCGTTCGAGGAGGAACATCGACAGTTGGCGGAAGGATTCAATGTCGTCGCTGGCGGCGCTGCTGACTTCCTGCGCCAGCGCGGCACCTGCCCACAGCGGGGCAAACAGGCCAGCACCGGTCAAGGCTGCGCCTGAATACAGGAGTTTTCTTCGGGTTATCACGGGATATCTCCTCATGAGTCGAACAACTATCGGCGCACGGGCCTAGTTCGACTTCACTGCAAAAGGCTGAGTACTTCGTTCACGGAGGTTGAACGGACTTTAAGAGCCCTTTTTATAACTGCCAGGAGAACGCCAAGCTGTCGTGCAGCTTGTTAATGATGAGAATGAGCAACAACGCGACCGTCTATAACAGCCGCTTAAACACCGTACAGCAATTTATCCTGCAATAACATGAAACATCCATTTGGATGTTTGCTCAGTTGTGCAGGTAATCCGCGAGGGGATACTTCGCGCACAAGGCTTGAGCCTGCAAGCGCAGGGATTCCTGTGCATTCGGATCCAGGGTGAACTTGTGCTCGTTGAGGGGCGTGACCGCATCGAGTACCCGGCACACCAGTTCGACGACCTGCCGACATCCATCGGCGTCGAGCTGGCGTTGCGCCAGGGAGCCGGTGCCGATACACAACCCGCCAGCGACGAATGATGGTCGCGTCTCTCCCGGTGCGCGATGCTTGTCCACGATGATGCCGCACTGCTCCAGCGCCGCCTGGGCGATGGCACCGGTGATGCCGCCACGCAAGCGAATCAGCACCGAGTGGTTTTCACTGCGCCCGCCCACCACCTCGTAGTCACAGGCCTGGAACGCGCTGGCCAGTTCGTCGGCCGTGGTGCGAATACGCGCCATCCAGGCGTCGAAATCCGCGGACATGGCGTAGCCGAATGCCGCCGCCTTTGCCGCGATCATGTTGAAGGCCGGTGCGCCCTGCATTCGTGGGAACACGGCTTGATCGAGGAGCCGGCTGAAGCTGGTCTTAAGGCCCGGCACCTTGGTTTCGGCGTCGCGACCGGAAAGGATCAGGCCGCCACGCGGGCCGCCCAGTTGTTTATGGGTGCACAGCGTAGTGACGTGGGCTGCGTCGATCGGGCTCGGATGGCGCCCGGTGGCGACCAGGCCGGCGATGGTCGAAATGTCCGCCAGCAGGATCGACCCGGCTTCGTCGGCAATCCCACGCAAGCGCGCGAAATCAATGGTGTGCGAGTAGGCCGTCGCCCCGCAGATGATCACGCGCGGGCGATGGGCCAGCGCCAGTGTGCGCACCTGGTCGTAGTCGATAACACCCTTGGAGGTAGTGCCGTACCTGAGCGCCTTGTAGTTCGCGCCGGTGAACGCGACGGGGCTGGCGTGGCTCAGATGCCCGCCGTGATCGGGGGCCATGCCGAGCACGGTGTCTCCCGGCTCCAGCAAGGCCGCCAGTACCTGATAGTTGGCAGTCGACCCCGAGTGTGATTGCACACCGGCGTATTGCGCACCGAACAGCTCACGCGCTCGGCGCACAGCCAGGGCTTCGACCCGGTCGGCATTCTCGCAGCCGGCGTGATGACGCCAGCCGGGCGTGCCCTCGGCGGTCACGTTGACCAGCAGCGAGGCGGACGCCGCCAGGATATTCGGCCTCACTGCGCAGGACGAAGCGGCCAGCGACAGCGTCTGGTGTTGGCGCGTGACTTCCGCATCCAGCAACGCTGCCAGCTCCGCGTCTTCTGCCCGTAGATCCGCCAGCCCTCGTTGCAGCAGGTCGGCCTGGTGGGTAAGTGGTTGCGTGTCGACTGCCATTGTCCTGTGTTCCTTCCCTGAAAATCCCGTGCGCCTTTCCGTTGGGCGCAGGGCAATTAAGCAGAAAAATGAACATTTTCCAAATTAAATGATTCTTTTTGGCCGCACACAGGGGGACAAGACGCGGTTTTTCCTGGCTGAATGCTGGCCAATCGCCAAAAAACTGATCACGGTCTTTATTCTTGTGGCAGGCGCATGCAACACTTCGCGCCGCGGCGAAGCACGCACCCCCAGCGCAACATGGACGCTCTGTGTAGAACATAAGGAAGTGGTGGGCATTTGATTCACAGAAAAGAACGCACCGAGTATTTGAAGAGCAATATCAAATACCTGATCAAAAGCCGCGGAGAGACGCAGCTGTCGTTGTGCAACGCGGCCGGCCTGACCAGAACCACGATCTACAACATTCTGGAAGGCAAGGTCGTTAACGTACAGCAGTCCACCATCCGCAAGATCTCGGATTTCTTCGGCGTTTCCTATGAAGAAATCGAGACCCTCGACTTCGAAGAAAAAGAGATCATCGACAGCAGTATTTCCCCCCAGGGCAACATGAACCCTGCTGCCGTGCCGATCATCAAGCAAAGCCAGGTCATGGCGAGCATGGACAAGCGCATTGGCGAACTCGCCACGCTGTACCCGCTGACCTACTACTTCGGCACTTCCTACAACTTGATAGCCGTGCTGCTGGAACATGCGATTGCCGGCGTCAACGAGCCGGGCGATTTGTTGATCGTGCAGAAAGGGACGTCGAGCGACGACAAGGAAAAGTTGGTGTACGACAGGCTCAGCAAAAAACTATTTATCACGGATCAAGCGTGTGTCAGCTCGGATCGTATCTGTGTGGTGGGAGATATCATCGAGGAGCGCTTCAATGACAACGTATGAGCACGAAGTCGAGAACAGCAAATACAAGTTGCTGGGGTTCGAGAATGACAAGAGCCTGGCGGTGATCATGGTGATCGCCACGGGCAAGATCATTCGGATAAAGCTGAGCGAAGTGCTGAACAGCGAAATCATGGACAATTTAAACAAAATGGAAGTGAAGAACATGTACAAGAAGTTCTACTCACAGGGCGGAGCGCTGACCGCGTACGACCTCAACGACCGCAACGAGAACTCATGGATGATTTACATCATCCTGAACCTGCTGCTCTTTACGTTCTATATCTTCACCAGCATCGCCGCGACCAAACCTATTTACCTGGAGTCGCTGGGCATTATCGTCACGCCCGGCACGTTCCTTTACCCGCTGACGTTTCTGATCGTGGACTTGCTCAACGAACAGTTCGGCCTGCGGCTGGCGAGACGGGCCATCCTGTTTGCGTTTGCCAGTAACGCGATGATCATCATCCTGCTCTACGGCTCGACCTTCCTCCCCGGTTTGCCAGGCTGGAAGCTCGACGGGCCTTACAACGACGTGATCATCCAGGTGTCGTCGGTGCTCATCGCCTCTTCGGTTTCGTTCCTGGTGTCGGAGAACATCAACTCGTACCTGCTGTGCAAGATCAAGGAGCTGACCAATTCCAGGTACCTGTTCCTGCGGATTTTCCTGAGTACGTTCTTCGCGGTGATCATCGACAGTTTCCTGTTCTGCTTCATCGCGTTCTACGGCGCCATGCAGACCAGCGACATCCTGAACATGATCTACGTGCAGATCGCGATCAAGGTTTGCTTTGCCTTCTTCAACATCCTGCCGGCCTATGGCGCCCGCTCGCTGTTCAAGCGCTACATCACGGGCGATACCCAGGCCCAACCACACGCCAGTTGATGATCGCTGATGATCGTTCCCACGCTCTGCGTGGGAATGCCGCGTTGGACGCTCCGCGTCCGCCTTTGTGACGCGGAGCGTCACGGGATGCGTTCCCACGCGGAGCGTGGGAACGATCGACATCACGCCAGTTTGCTTTTCAGGCTCTGCATGACGGCTGCCTTGTTTTCGAGGTAGTCGTTCAGGCCACGTGCGCGAAGGTTGCACGCGTCGCAGTTGCCACAACCCGTACCGATAATGCCGTTGTAGCAGGTCAGGGTCTGGTTGCGGATCAGGTCCATCTGCTGGTGATCGTCCGCCAGGGCCCAGGTCTCGGCCTTGTTCAGCCACATCAACGGCGTTTCCAGGCGCACGTCGTATTCCATGCCCAGTTGCAGCGCTTTGTTCAGCGCCTTGACGAACTCGTCCCGGCAATCGGGATAGCCGGAGAAGTCGGTTTCACACACCCCGGTGATCACCGTTTCCGCCTTGACCTGGTAGGCGTAGATCGCCGCGAGGGTCAAAAACAGAATGTTCCTGCCAGGCACGAATGTGCTCGGCAAACTCTCGCCCGAGCTGTTCACCGTGGGTACCGGAATGTTGTCGCGGGTCAGGCTGCTGATGGCCAGCTCGTTCAACAGCGACACGTCCATCACTTTGTGAACGGTGGCGCCCAGCTGTTTGGCGAGTTTCTGTGCGACTTCGATTTCCGCCACATGGCGCTGGCCATAATCGAAGGTAATGCAGTGCACCTCGTCATACAGCGCCAGTGCCTGGATCAGGCAGGTGGTCGAATCCTGCCCACCACTGAATACGATAACGGCTTTTTTACTCATCACGCTGCTTCCTGCATTTGTAAGATTTGGCATAGTTTAAAGGCCCCTCAATAAAAAACCCCGCGCTTCTTTCGAAGGCGGGGTTTTTTACTGCTCGATCACTCAGTGAGCGTACGTCAGCAGCAACTCTTTCGGCACCTGGAAATCCAGGGACATCATCACGCTCAAGGCGGTGATGGTGAAGATCGAGAAGACGAACAGCTTGCGTGCCCAGACGGTGTCATCCACCGCCTTGTAGCCGGTCCAGGCCATGTACAACCAGTACATGCCCATGGCGGCGGCAACGGCGAGGTAGCTCATGCCGGCGTAGCCACTGAAGGTCAACATCAAGGTCGCCACGAGGAAGGCCAGGATGTAGAGCAGGATGTGTTTCTTGGCGACCTTGATGCCACGCTTGACCGGAAGAACCGGAATCGAGGCAGCCAGGTAGTCGTTGAAGCGGAAGATCGCGATGGCATAGGAGTGCGGCATCTGCCACAGGCTGAACATCACCAGTAGCACCAACGCGGCCATGTCGAAGCTATTGGTCACAGCCACATAACCAATCACCGGCGGCATCGCCCCCGACAGACTGCCCACCAGCGTGCCGTGAACCGACTTGCGCTTGAGGTACAGGCTGTAGAAGCCGACGTAGATGACGAAGCCGATCACGGCAAACAGCGCCGCCAGCGGGTTGGCCACCTTGTACAGCAACACCACGCCGGCGATACCCAGGATGGTCGCGAAGATCAGTGCCAGTTTCAGGGAGATAAGGCCCTGGACCAGCACACGATTCTTGGTGCGTTCCATCTTGATGTCGATATCGCGGTCGATGCAGTTGTTGAATACACAACCGGAAGCTACCACCAGGGACGTGCCGATCATCGCAGCCAGGAAAATGGCCAGATCGACATGCCCCTTGGAGGCCAGGAAGAAACCGCCTGCCACAGAAAGCACGTTACCGAAAATGATCCCCGGTTTGGTGATTTGGATAAAGTGCTTAAGCGACATCGGGTCTTACCTCACTTCGCCATCATGAACGTATGGATGCTGAACATGATCCATACCGACAGGCCAACCAGCAGGAGGATCACCAAACCTGCGAACACGAACGCAATCACGTTATCGCGCTGAGCCTTCGAGCGGTCCAGGTGCAGGAAGTACACCAGGTGAACCAGGACCTGGATCACCGCGAACGCCAGGACGATCATCAAGGTGATCGACTTCGGCAAGGTTGGGTACATCACCAGGCCGAACGGGATCAGCGTCAGGATGACCGACAGGATGAAGCCAATGGCGTACGACTTGACGCTGCCGTGGCTGTCATCATGGCTGTCATGGGAATGTGCATTAGCCATTACAGAGTCCCCATCAGGTAGACAACGGTGAAGACGCAGATCCAGACCACGTCCAGGAAGTGCCAGAACAGGCTCAGGCAGCTCAGGCGAGTCTTGTTGGTGTTGGTCAGGCCATGTTTGTTGACCTGATACATCATGGTCGCCATCCAGATCAGACCGGCAGTCACGTGCAGACCGTGGGTGCCTACCAGCGTGAAGAACGCCGACAGGAAGCCGCTACGGTGCGGGCCGTAACCTTCGGAGATCAGCAGGTGGAACTCGTTGACCTCCATGCCGATGAAGCCCAGGCCGAACAGGAAGGTCAGTGCCAACCAGCTCAGGACGCCTTTCTTGCTGCCCTTGTAGAAGGCCAGCATGGCGAAGCCGTAGGTGATCGAGCTGAACAACAGCAAGGCGGTTTCGCCGAGCACGTAAGGCAGTTCGAAGATGTCGTGGCCCGACGGGCCACCCGCTACGTTGTTTACCAGTACCGCGTACACCGCGAAGATCGACGCAAACAAGATGCAGTCGGTCATCAGGTAGAGCCAGAAACCGAATACGGTCATTGGCCCCGAGTCGTGGTGATGGTCATCGTGCCCATGGTCATCGACATGGGCGTGTCCAGCATTGGTCACTAAGTTCGACATGGTTTAAGCCTGTTCCAACGAGGTTTCAACACGGTTGGCCGGGATCTTCTTCTCGGCAACCAGGCGAGCGTGTTGCTCGGCTTCGATGCGTTCGATCACGTCGACCGGCACCATGTAGCCTTGGTCATCACGGGCAGCGTGAACGATGAAGTAGCCGATGGTGCCCACCAGGCTCACGATGGCCAGCCACCAGATGTGCCAGATCATCGCGAAACCGAACACGGTCAACAGCGCGCCCATCACAACGCCGGTAGCGGTGTTGTTAGGCATGTGGATCGGTTCGTAACGCGCAGGCTTCTGGTACGCAGTACCGTCTTCCTTGGCTTCGGTGAACGGATCGATGCTGTCAGCCTTCGGCAGTACGGCAAAGTTGTAGAACGGCGGTGGCGACGAAGTCGACCATTCCAGGGTGTGTGCATTCCATGGGTCGCCGGATTCGCACATGTTCTGCTTGCGATCACGCACGCTGACATACAGCTGGATCAGCTGGCAGGCGATACCCACAGCGATCATCAGTGCACCCACCATGGCAACGTACAGGTACGGTACCCACTCAGGGTTGGTCGTGGCGTTCAGACGACGGGTCATGCCCATGAAGCCCAGAGCGTAGAGCGGCATGAACGCGACGAAGAAGCCCGAGATCCAGAACCAGAATGCAGCCTTGCCCCAGCCTTCGTGCAGCTTGAAGCCGAACGCTTTCGGGAAGTAGAAGCTGAAACCTGCGATGTAGCCGAATACTGCGCCGCCGATGATCACGTTATGGAAGTGAGCAATGACGAACAGGCTGTTGTGCAGTACGAAGTCAGCACCCGGGATGGCCAGCAGTACGCCGGTCATGCCGCCGATCGCGAAGGTCACCATGAAGCCCAGGGTCCACAGAACCTGGCTGGTGATACGCAGACGACCGTGATAGATGGTGAATAGCCAGTTAAATAGCTTCACCCCCGTCGGGATGGAAATCAGCATCGTCGCCAGTCCGAAGAACGCGTTGACGCTGGCCCCCGAACCCATGGTGAAGAAGTGGTGCAGCCAAACCATGAAGCCCAGTACCGAGATCGCGCCCGAGGCGTAGATCATCGAGTGGTGACCGAACAGGCGCTTGCCCGAGAAGGTCGAGATCACTTCAGAGAAGATACCGAACGCTGGCAGGATCAGGATGTACACCTCAGGGTGACCCCATGCCCAGAACAGGTTCACGTACATCATTGGATTGCCACCAAGTTCATTGGTGAAAATGTGGAAATCCAGGTAACGGTCAAGCGACAGCAACGCCATGGTTGCAGCCAGGATCGGGAACGATGCAACGATCAGTACGTTGGCCCAGGTGCAGGTCCAGGTGAAGATCGGCATGTCCATCAGCTTCATGCCAGGGGCGCGCATTTTCAAGACGGTGGCCAGGAAGTTGACCCCCGTCAGTGTCGTCCCGAGTCCTGATAACTGTAGCGCCCAGATGTAGTAATCCACACCCACGCCCGGACTGTAGGCCAGGCCCGACAATGGCGGATACGCAACCCAACCGGTCTTGGCGAATTCGCCGACGCCCAGGGACAGGTTGATCAGCACTACGCCGGATACCAGCAGCCAGAAGCTCAGGGAGTTCAGGAACGGGAACGCAACGTCACGCGCACCGATCTGCAGCGGCAAGGCAAGGTTCATCAGGCCGGTGAAGAAAGGCATCGCCATGAAGATGATCATGATCACACCGTGGGCGGTGAAGATCTGGTCATAGTGTTCAGGAGGCAGGTAGCCAGGCGAACCCTCGGTGGCCATGGCCAACTGGGTACGCATCATGATGGCGTCGGCAAAACCACGCAGCAGCATGACCATGGCAACGATGACGTACATGACGCCGATTTTCTTGTGGTCGACCGAAGTCAGCCACTCGGTCCACAGGTAGGTCCACTTCTTGAAGTAAGTGATACCTGCAAACAGTGCCAGACCACCCAGCGCGATCATGGCGATGGTCACCATCACGATCGGCTCGTGGAACGGGACCGCATCCCAACTTAATTTACCAAACATCGTTTACTCCTCTGCCCCAGCAGTTGAATGCGAGCCCGTGTCAGAACCTTCAACCGCGGCCACTTCTTTCTTCTCGTGCTCGATCGGCTTGCCTGGCTTCATACCTTCGTACTTGTCGACGATTTTCTGAAACAGGTCCGGCTCGTACGTGGAGTACAGGGCGACTGGGTTGTTCTGGCTTGGTTTGGCAAGGGCGTCGTATTCAGCTTGATCAAGCTGTTTAGGTGCGGCCTTGACTTCGGCTACCCAGGCGTTGAAATCTTCCTGGCTCGTCGAGATCGCTTTGAATTTCATGCCGGTGAAGCCAGCACCGCTGTAGTTGGCGGAGATGCCTTCCATTTCAGCTTTCTCGTTCGCGATCAGGTGCAGACGGGTCTGCATGCCTGCCATCGCGTAGATCTGGCCACCCAGTGCAGGGATGAAGAACGAGTTCATCACGGCGTCGGAGGTGATCCGGAAATTAAGCGGGGTGTTCTCCGGGAACCGGATCTGGTTCACAGTGGCGATACCCAGGTCCGGGTAGATGAACAGCCACTTCCAGTCCAGCGCGACCACTTCGATGTTGATCGGCTTGACGTCGGAGTCCAGCGGACGGTACGGGTCCAGCTCATGGGTCGACTTATAGGTGATGTAACCCAGGGCGATGATGATGAGGATCGGCACCAGCCACACCGCGATTTCAATCTTGGTGGAGTGCGACCACTTCGGCGCGTAGGTGGCGCTGGTGTTCGACGCGCGGTATTTCCAGGCGAACGCGAACGTCATGATGATCACGGGCACCACGACCAACAGCATCAGCAGGGTGGCGGTGATGATCAGGTTGCGTTGATCCAGACCGACCTGACCTTTAGGGTCGAGCAAGGTCCACTTGCAGCCTCCCAGCATTAACATCATGCCAAGTAGCGGCAAAAAGCCTAGTAATCGGGGGTACCTGTTTTTACTCATCTCACGACCTCTAAAGCAGCTTGCGCAATGCAGTTGGGTTTTGATCGCCAACACTTCACCCTGCCAAGGGTTGGCATTTCTCTTCGATTGAATAAGGGCCTGCCCGTCGCACCTTGCGCGAATCGACACGTCACGGGCTAGCGGTGAGTTCTTATTCGAATTCGTTGGTCAAAGGCCTTGTTACAGACCAATTCCATTTGGTGCGGATAGTTGAAAGGCTGCCGGCACCTGGGGTCGCATGAAACGTTACATCCGCTTCTCGACCGCCCTAGTTTGCTCAGGGGTGAGCAGCACCGGACATTCAGTGCGGGCGATTGTAGTTAGCTAGCGATGTATAAACCATGTCTTATCCAGAAATAATTTTTATCGTTTCCAGCAATAATCCTTCACCATTATTGCAAAGGTCCGCGATCGTATCGCGTTTGATTCTCGACAAAAACCACAAAAAATGCCGTGTTATTGGGCAATCTGCCACATCCCTTACAGCCTGTAAGGGCATCGAAAACGGATCCAAGTCCCCTAAAAACAAGGCATTCGGACATCGGGCAATGTCGCCGACCGCACGCCACTCGCGGCGTCGGCCAGACGACGAACTGACAGCCATAAAACGCCGCTTCATGCAAATTTATGGCGCGTTTACGAGCGTCAGAAACGTCCTGCGACAGCTTCCGTGTGACAACATGTCGCACGCTGCGCACACCCAAACTTGCCCCGCGTCACGGCCTCTTCACAAATGCCTACAAACAAAAACGCCCCAGCCTTCTTTAGAGGAAGGCCGGGGCGTTGAGTTGTAACCGCTTAGGCTTTGCCCTGGCGATTACGGTAAATGCCCAGTGGCACCAGGATCACCGTCAGCACAAAGGCCACCAGCGCCCACTGGGCCAGGGACAGGCCGAGCACGGGCGGGTACGGCGTCTCACAGAAGCCGTCGACCTGGAACCCCAGGGGAAACACCGAGGCCAGCGGCAAGCCATCGACAATCGGTTGCAGCACGTCGATGCCGCAGCTGACCTTCGGAAAGAACTGGATGTACACGTGATAGCCGGCAGCGGCGACGCCCCCCAGGGCGCTGAGGGTCACCAGTGCTTCAAACACCGTGACACTGCGGGTGGTGCGCATGGCGGCACCGATGAAGGCGAAGATCGCGATCAGCAGCAAGGCATAACGTTGCAGGATGCACAGCGGGCAAGGGGCCTCGCCCAGCACCACCTGCATGTACAGCGCCCCGCCGATCAGCGCCAGGCAGATGATGCCCAGCAGTACCAGAAAGCGTCGCTCCCTGCCCAAACGCAATTCGTCGATCATCCCCGTTTCCCTTTAGCCAATGATGGTTGTGCCAATGGCCGCAAGTTTACACGCGGACGGTGAAAGTTGAGCAGTTGGCGTGTGGAGGTTTAAACAGGAGGCATTAACAGGAGATTAATCAGGGAAAATGGAGATCAAAATGTGGGAGCGGGCTTGCTCGCGAAAGCGGAGTGTCAGTCACTGAATGTGTGCCTGATACACCGCCTTCGCGAGCAAGTCGAATCGTCGCACCGCCGCTCCCACATTTTTGACCGAGTAAGTTATTCCAGGGCCGACGCCGGCCCAAAGAACTCATACCGGCTCTGCGCTTCCGGCACACCCAGGGCCTTCAAGTGACGCTTGATCGCCGCCATGAAGCCTTTAGGCCCCAGGAAGTACGCATCCACATCGCGCTCCTGCGGCAGCCACGCCGCCAGTTGCTCCTGGCTCAGCATCCCGACCTTGTCCGCCGCCGGGCTCACGCCATCATCCTCGGCGTAGCAATAGAAGCGCTTGAGCTGCGGATGCTGCGCCGCCAGGCCGTCCACCCATTCGCGGAACGCATGCACGCCGCCATTACGCGCGCAGTGGATAAAGTGAACCGGACGCTCGGTGGCCAGCGCCGCTTCGAGCATCGGCAATGTTGGCGTGATGCCCACGCCGCCGCTGATCAGCACCAATGGCTTGTCGCTGGCCGCCAGGGTGAACTCCCCCGAAGGCGGGAACAGATCGATGGTCGCACCCACCTGGAACTGGTCATGCAGGTAGTTCGACACCCGCCCACCGGCTTCGCGCTTGACGCTGATGCGGTACTGGCCCGAATCGCCACGCGCCGACAGGGAGTAGTTGCGGCGCACTTCCTCGCCCTCCAGCACCAGCTTCATGCCGATGTACTGCCCAGGCTCGGCGGCCAGGATCGGGCCGTTATCCACAGGCGCGAAGTAAAACGAGATAATTTCCGCGCTCTCCTCCACACGCTTGACCAAGGTGAACGGCCGCGCGCCACGCCAGCCGCCCGGTGCTTGCTCCTTCTCTTTATAGATAGCCGCCTCGGCACCGATCAGGATGTCGGCCAATTGGCCATAGGCGGCGCCCCAGGCACTCATCACTTCAGGGGTGGCGATTTCGCTGCCCAGCACTTCGGAAATTGCCCGCAGCAGGCAGGTACCGACAATCGGGTAATGCTCCGGCAGGATCTGCAGGGCCACGTGCTTGTTGATGATCTTTGCCACCAGATCGCCCAACTGGTCGAGTTGGTCGATATGCCGGGCGTACATCAGCACGCCGTTGGCCAAGGCCCGGGGCTGGTCGCCGCTGGCCTGGTGGGCCTGGTTGAACAGCGGGCGTACTTCTGGGTATTCGGACAGCATCATCCGGTAGAAATGGGTGATCAAGGCTTCGCCGCCACTTTCCAGCAGGGGCACGGTGGATTTGACGATGGCACGGTCTTGGGCACTAAGCATGGCAGACTCCTGAGTCTTCTTACTGAATACCCTTTACTACTCAGTATTCGTGCCAACAAATAAAACCATATAAATCATATACTTAACATTAATGTAGTCAGTATGACTCCCCACACTATATAGTCACTATGACTACAAGGAGTCATTATGACTGCGAAGCCGCTGCTCACCACCCTGCTGCCCCTGGTCGCCGACCTGTCCCGCGAGTTGCCCGAAGGCGAGCGTTACCGGCGCCTGCTCCAGGCCATGCGCGCCCTGCTACCCTGCGACGCGGCCGCCCTGCTGCGCCTCGACGGCGAATGGCTGGTGCCGCTGGCGGTGGATGGCTTGAGCACCGACACCCTCGGCCGGCGCTTCAAGGTCAGCGAACATCCGCGTTTCGCCGTGCTGCTCAGCAGCCCCGGCCCTACCCGCTTTGACAGCGACAGCGAACTGCCCGACCCCTATGACGGCCTGGTGGATGGCCTGCACGGGCATCTGGAAGTCCACGACTGCATGGGCTGCCCGCTGTTTGTCGACGACCGGCCCTGGGGCCTGCTGACCCTCGACGCCCTCGACACCGAGCGTTTCGAACGGGTGGAACTGGACGCCCTGCAAGCCTTTGCCAGCCTCGCCGCCGCCACCGTCAATGTGGCTGAACGCATCGAACGCCTGGCCCTGCGTGCCGAAGACGAACACCAGCGCGCCGAAATCTACCGCCAGGCCAGCGGCCAGCAGCACAAGGAAATGATCGGCCAGAGCAAGAGCCACAAACGCCTGGTGGAAGAAATCAACCTGGTGGGTGGCAGTGACCTGACGGTATTGATCACCGGCGAGACCGGCGTGGGCAAGGAGCTGGTGGCCCAGGCGATCCATGCTGCATCAAACCGCGCCGAGAAACCGCTGATCAGCCTCAACTGCGCCGCCCTGCCGGAAACCCTGGTGGAAAGCGAACTGTTCGGCCACGTGCGCGGGGCGTTTACCGGCGCGCTCAACGAACGCCGGGGCAAGTTCGAGCTGGCGAATGGCGGCACGCTGTTTCTTGATGAAGTGGGCGAGTTGTCCCTCACCGTGCAGGCCAAGTTGCTGCGGGTGCTGCAAAGTGGCCAGTTGCAGCGCCTGGGGTCTGACAAGGAGCACCAGGTGGATGTGCGCCTGATCGCTGCCACTAACCGGGATCTGGCCGAAGAAGTACGCAGCGGCCGCTATCGTGCCGACTTCTATCACCGTTTAAGCGTGTATCCCCTGCAAGTGCCAGCCCTGCGTGAGCGCGGTCGCGATGTGCTGTTGCTGGCGGGCTTTTTCCTTGAACAAAACCGCTCACGCATGGGCCTGGGCAGCCTGCGCCTGACCAGCGATGCCCAGGCGGCACTGCTGGCTTATACCTGGCCTGGGAATGTGCGCGAACTGGAACACTTGATCGGCCGCAGCGCCTTGAAAGCCCTGGGTAACTGCCGGGAGCGCCCGAAGATTCTCAGCCTCAGCGCGGCGGATCTGGACTTGCCGAACGCCACCGCGCCACCGCTCGAAGCGCAGCCCGACCCCGTGCCGGACGTCACCGGCGACCTGCGCCTGGCCACCGAGAACTACCAGCGCCAGGTCATCAGCGCCTGCCTGGAACGCCACCAGTACAACTGGGCCAGTGCCGCCCGTGAGCTGGGCCTGGACCGGGCCAACCTGGGACGAATGGCCAAGCGCCTGGGCCTGAAGTAATGAACGGTGATTCTCAGGTAAAGGAGATCAAATGTGGGAGCTGTCGAGCCCCCCACACTAAACCTGCTTCGCCTTGTAGATTGGATTGATCGGCGCGCCAGCCTTGGGCTTGCGAAACACCAACACATTCCCCAGCATCACCAGCACCAACCCCGCCAACGCCGGCGGCGTCCACTGATAGCCCTCGGCAAACGCCGAGACGTTCAACGCCACCACCGGGAACAGCACGGTGCAATACGCCGCCCGCTCCGGCCCCATGCGCCCGACCAGGGTCAGGTAGGCGGTAAAGCCAATCACCGAACCCGGGATCACCAGGTACAGCAGCGAACCGATGTACCGGCTGTTCCATTCCATGTCGAACGGAATGCCCTGCACCGCGCAGTACATCGCCAGCATCGACGCACCATAGGCCATGCCCCAGGCATTGGTGGTCAGTGGCTTGAGGCCGGCCTTCTGCTGCAGGCTCGACAGCATATTGCCCGCCGAGAAACACATGGTGCCGAGCAATGCCAAACCCAGGCCGAGCAAGGTTTGCGGGCTGGCGGTGTGCCCCACCAGCTCCGGCCAGAACAACAGCCCCAGGCCGAGCAAGCCAAGGCCGCCGCCCATCAACACATTGCGTGCGACCTTCTGCCCGAAGAACACCCGGGCGTTCAGCGCGTTCCACAAGGTGGCCGTCGAGAACACCACCGCCACCAGGCCGCTGGGAATCCACTGGCTGGCGGTCAGGAAGCACATGAAGTTGACGCAAAACAGGCACAGGCCCTGGGCCAGGCAGATCAGATGCCCGCGCCGGTTCATCACCTGCAGCTTGCGGCTGAGCAGCAGCATCACGAACAGCACCAGCGCCGCGAGGCCAAAGCGATAGACGATGGACACCGGAATCGCCACCACGCCCAGTTGCCACTTGAGGGCAATCCAGGTGGTGCCCCAGATCAATACGGTGAGTAAATACAGGAAAAGGTTCATGGCGGGCTCCGAGGGTTGAGCCACAGTTTCGCCCCTGGCGGCACCAGGTCTCTTGCACATTCTTGCGCTTTTGTCGGCTGCCGGGATCACAGCCGCCGCCGCGGGGAGTAGGATGCAAGCCGTCAGAGAGTACGAATATGCCGCCACTGGAAACCCTGCAAGTCTTTCAATCCCTCAACCGCTCGCCCAACGCTCGCCTCGAGCTGTGCGCCGAGCTCGGTGACGGCTTGTCTGCAGCCTTGTGGAGCAACCATCACGACGCCCAGGATTACGAAGCCCCCGACCACCACACCTTGTCCTGCTACATCGGCGGTGGCACCGGCACCTTTCGCCGCGACCAGCCCGGCACCAAGGGCGGCCCGGACAAGCTGTGCATCTTGCCGGCCGAGCATCAGTCGGCCTGGGTGATCAACGGCGAAATCCGCCTGGCCCACGTGTATTTCAGCCCCGAGCAATTCGCCTTGGGCTGCGTCACCTTGCTAGACCGCGAACCCCGCGAGTTGCAACTGCGCGAGAGCACCTTCCTCGACGATGCGCGGCAGGCCCGGCGTTTTCACCAGTTGATCAGCCTGAACTGGAAAGAGCCCGGCGAACGCCTGCTGACCAGCAGCCTGGCCCATGAAATGCTCAGCCATACCTTGCTCAGCCAGGTGGGGATGCGCGAGGGTTTGCGTTTGAAAGGCGGGCTGGCCGCCCACCAGCGCCGGCAACTGGTGGAGCACATCGACCAGCAACTGGCGGAGCCGATCAGCCTGGGGCAGTTGGCAGGCTTGTGTGCGTTGTCGGAGTACCACTTTGCGCGGATGTTTCGCGAGAGTTTTGGACTGCCGCCCCATCAATATCTGCTGGCGCGGCGCCTGGCCCGCGCCCGGGAGTTGTTGCGGGGTGGGTCGTTGCCGCTGGGCGAGATTGCCCTGGCGTGCGGGTTTTCCAGCGCCAGCCACTTTACCAACCGGTTCCGCCAGGCGATGGGCGCCACCCCTAGTGAATACCGGCAGGCGTTCCTGCCTTGAAATGCAATCTGCCTGACAGCACAGGTCCAATGTGGGAGCGGGCTTGCTCGCGAAAGCGGTGTGACAGTCAACACATGTACTGACTGAACCAGCGCATTCGCGAGCAAGCCCGCTCCCACCTTTGATCTTCGGTGCTCAATAGTCCGTGCTGTTGGCCAGTGCCGTGGCCAGGCGGTTTTCCAGCGCCTTGACCCGCGCGCCTGCGACCACGTAATTGTTGGTCACCATCGAAAACACCAGCTTGCGCCCATTGGCATCGGTGACATACCCGGTCAACGACGACACGCCGCTCATGGAGCCGGTCTTGCCGTGCAGGTTGTTTTCCGCAGCGGTGCCCCGCAGGCGGTAACGCAGGCTGCCGCCCACCAGGCGCTGCGGATTACCGGCAACCGGCAACGCGTTGTACCAGGCGCTGAACCAGGGCTGTTTGCTGGCGGCCAGCAGCACATCCGTGAGGTTCTGCGACGACACCAGGTTACGCCGGGACAACCCCGAACCGTCCACCTGGTTCAACGTCGCCGTATCAATCCCCTGACGTTTCAGGAACCCGCCCACCGCCGCCACACCGGCAGGCGCCGTACCGGCATTCACGGTCTTGCGCCCCATGCTCTTGAGCAAGGCTTCAGACATGTTGTTATTGGAAAGCTTGAGCAACGGCGTGATCAGTTCCTGCAACGGCGCCGACTCATGCAGCGCGAGCACCGTCGCCGTGGTCGGCGTCACACCCCCGATCATCCGACGCCCCTGCACGACAATCCCCTGCTGCGCCAAGGCCTGTTCAAACAGGTTGGCCACCAGTTGCGTCGGCTCCCACACACTGACCAGTTGCGGGCTCTGCCTGCCCGGCGCCAGCGCGCCACTGAGGCGCAACAGGTTGGTGCCGTGCTGGCGATTGATTCCATAGCTGTTGCCTGTGCCGCTGACCGCACGGTTGCTGAGCTGCACGTAATCGGTAGCCGGGCTGATCTCCACCGTCACCGGGCGCCCTGCCACGACCGGCGCCCTGGCCGTGACCAGCAGGGAGCCCGCATCAAAGTCGTCATTGGGCGATACCGTCAGCGCCGAAATCTGCGCGCCGTAGTAGGTGCTTTCATCGTCCTGGGACCAGTCGGTGCCCAGGCGCTCGGCGTCGAAGAACGTGTCGTCGAACACCAGGTCGCCCCGCACCTGCCGGATGCCCTGCTGCGCCAGGTTGGCCGCCAGCGCCTGGTAATCCGCCCACTGGATCGTCGGGTCGCCCAGGCCGCGCAGGTAGAGGTTACCGTCAAGCACCGCGCCCTGGCGGATGCCGTCGCTCAACAGTTGCGTGGAAAACCGATACTGCGGCCCCAGCACATCCATCGCCGCCGCGGTGGTCAGCAGCTTGAGGCTCGAAGCCGGGGTCAGCCGTGTGCGTGGGTTGTGTTGATAGAGCGTGTTGCCACTGCGGGCATCGCGCACCATCAGCGACACGCTGGCACCGTGCAGTGCCGGGTCGGCCAGCAACTGGTCGAGGCTGGCGCTGGTGGAGGTTTTCGGCGCCGTGGCGCAACCGCCCAGCAACAAGCTCAAGCCCAGCAGCAGCCCGCCGGTGTGTGTCCATCGTCCCAACCGCATAAACCTGGTAGTCCTTGAATTTCGAGAGTGCGCAGCTTGTGGAATTCCTCCCGGTCAATCAAGGCCCGTAGGTCGTGACGGAAAACGTATTGGCATGAAACAGCGGGTCCGGCTTGGGCTCGGCCTTGCTCGGCGCCGGCTGGGTAAAGTCCATGGCCGGCAGGAATACCCGCTGGCTCGCCGGGTCGAACGCCATGTTGTAGGCCATCGGCAAGGTGCTGACGCTGGCGCGTACGGCGTAGTGGTCGGCATCCGTTTGATCCACCAGCGTCAGGTTGGCATCGACGCCACTGGGGATCAGCAAGCGCCGGTGCTGCTCGTCGTAGGCCAGGGCGTTGACGTCGCGGGTGATCGGCAGCTTCGCCTTGACTTCACCGGTTTTCCGGTCGGCAACGATCAACACCGGCACTTCACCGCGACACGCCACAAACAGTCGCTGGCGCGCCACGTCCTGGGCCAATGCGCTGGGCTTGGGGCAACCGGCAAACTGCCAGGTGTCAAGCAACGCAAAGGTGCTCGCCGAATAGCGGGCGACCTTGCCTTCATCGCGCATCGGCAGGAAGAAGCTGCCGTCGCCCTTGATCAGCAGCGGGTCGATTTTCTTCACCGCCAGTTCATGGGCGCCGGTGATTCGTTCCTGTTTCGGGTCGAATTCAAACAGCGTCGAACGATCCGCCCGACGCCCACTGACGATAATCACCTTGCCCGTCGATGGCTCGTACACCGCGCTGTTGAGGTTGCTTTGCGCCACCGGGATACGCTTCAAGAATGTGAGTGTGGATAACTCCACCACACTCAGACTGCCGTCGGTGTTGAGCACGAAAACCCGGTCTACCTCAGGCACGAACACCACGCCGTTGGCGCCTTCGGACTGCGCCACCGTCTCGACCAGGCGCTGCTGTTTCACATCAAACACGCTCAGGCCGTTTTCCCGGCGAGCCAGGAACAGATACGGCCGGGTCGGGTCCAGCCCGACAAAGCCCCAACTGTGGCCAGAGCCGGGCAATGTCACCCGGTGTTCGCGATGGTAGGTCGAGTCATCAGCCGATGCTGCGCCGCTGATCAACAGTGCTGCCAGTAACCAGTGTTTCATCAGAACTCCAGGGTGCTGGAGACGGACACCTGACGGGCGTCGCCGATGGAGACAAACTGCGTGTTCACGGCCGAGGTGTAATAGGTACGGTCAAACAGGTTCTTCACGTTGAGCTGGAACTTGACCTTCTGCCCCTCGATTTTAGTGTCATAGGTGGCGAACGCATCGGCCACGGTGTAGCTCGGCAGGTCGAAATCGTTGGCGGCATTACCCGCTCGCTCCCCCACATAACGTGCACCGGCGCCCACCCGCAGTTGGTCACCGCCAAGGATGCTGCCGAAGTCATACACCGCTGACAGCGAGCCGGTGTTCTTCGCGACGTTTTGCAGGCGGTTGCCCTTAAGGTCCGGGTCTTCGGTGACAACAGCATCGGTGTAGGCGTAGCTGCCGATTACGCTCCATTTATCCGTCAGTTGACCGCTGGCGTCCAGTTCAAGGCCGCGGGAGCGGACCTTGCCGGCTACGCTATAGATCGCGGTCGGGCCGTCGCCCACCTCGACCAATACATTGCGCTTCTCGATGTTGAACAGAGCGGCGCTGGCAGTGATACGACCCGGAATGTCGAGTTTGGTACCCAACTCCCAGGACTTCGACTGTTCCGGTTCAAGGCTGCCATCCAGCACCGTTTTGTTATCCAGCGGTGCGATGGTGGAGTTGGGCTTGAACGACTCGGTGTAGCTGCCATAGAACGACAGCTCGTCAGTGTAGCGGTACACCAGGCCCGCGCGTGGCACCCACTTCTGGCCATTGCCGTCGGTGTTGGCGGTGAACGGGACACCCTTGCCGGCGTATTGGTCGTACATCTGATAACGCGCGCCGCCCACCAGGATCCACTGGTCAGTGAGGTGGATCGCATCCTGCAGGAACAGCGAGTCGCTGCGCAGCAGGTCCGTCTGGTTGCTGTCCGGCGCGCTGACGGTGGTGCCCGCCACTTCATTGCCATAGACCGGATCGTTGTAGTTGAACGTGCCACGGGGCGCCTGGCGGATCAGGTCGGCCCGGTAGATCTTGCGGTACTCGTCATCCAGGCCGAAGGTCAGGTCGTGCTGCATGCCCGCGACGTTGACCTTGCCTTCAAGGCTGGCGGTGGCGAAGCGGTCGGTGGTCAGTGCGCCCTGGGTGCCGTCCATGCTGCGGGTCAGGGTGCCATTGGCGTTGACCTTGACCACACGCACCTGGCTGGCGTCGTAGGTCTCGCGGTTCCAGCTGTAGCCGAAGTGGGCTTTCCAGTCGTCATTCAAATCGTGGTCGGCCTCGAAGCGGTACAGGTCGGAGCGGCCTTCCATGTTGTTGAAGGGCTCGTCCAGGCGGCGAGTCGACGGGATGTTGAGCGGGTGGTTGGTCTTGGGGTCGATGGCGGTGCCCCGGTCGAACGGCGAGAGAAACTCCCGGTGCTCATAGGCAAACAACAGCTTGGTGTTGTCGCCGTACCAGGCCAGCGACGGTGCGATCAGGCTCTCGCGGTGAGTGCCGTAGTTGCGCCAGTAATCTTCGTCTTCGTGATCGACGATCAAGCGGTACGCCAACCCGCTGTCACCGATGGGCCCTGTGGTGTCGAGGTTGCCGCCGCTGCCGTTCTTGCCGTCGCCAAAGGTCGAGCCGCGTACGGTCAGCGAGGTGGATTGGATCAGCTCGGGTTTCTTGCTGACGATATTGACCACGCCGCCCGGATCCTGGATGCCATACAGCAACGACGACGGGCCCTTGAGCACTTCGACGCGCTCGGCGGTGGAATTCAGCGCGCGGCCCTGCACCAGCGGCATGCCGTCCTGCATGATCGAACCGTTTCGGTTGTCACCAAAACCCCGCAGCATCACCGCGTCCTGGGTGCTGCCCAAGGTGTTGGCCTGGGTGATGCCACTGATGTTGGTCAGGGCATCGTCGAGGTTGCGCGGCTGTTGATCGCGCATCACCTGGGCCGGTACAACGTTGACAGTCTGTGGGGTTTCCAGCAGCAGGCCGTGGGAACGCATCACCGAACTGGTAGGCGGCGGTTGATAGCTGGTGGTATCCGAGGCCAGGGCGGCACCGTTGATGGTGGTGGCGCCGAGGTTCAGCGCGCCGTCGGTGGGCAGCGGTTCCAGGGCCAGGGTGCGGGCGTCGATCTGGCGGAAGGTGAAGCCGGAATTACCCAGCAGGCGTTGCATGGCCTGGGCCGCACTCATCTGCCCGGTGATGGCCGGGGCCTTGATGGCGTAGGGCGCTTCATCGGTGTAGACCACGCTGATGCCGGTCACCCGGGTGAAGTCGCTCAAGGCCTGGGGCAGCGGCTTGGCGGCCAGGGCAAAGTTGAACAGCGTGCTCTGCTGCTGCGCCTCGGCCGCCTGCGCCACGCCCAGGGGCAACAGCGCCAGCCCCGAAACTGCCAATACCGAGGCTCCCAGCCAATGTTTAACCGAACCCGCCGACGTTGCCCTGGACTTCATGCTTGAGAACCCGTGTGTAAAAACGCTGTTAATGCGAATTAATCGCAGTTTCAAGCACTACACGGATGGCCGACAGGTTTACCTCACACCGATTTGAAAATAATTTCAGTCACGCCGGTTGGATCCGAAATCCGAAGCGCGGAACGTGCACATGCACGGTGCCGGCGCGGTCATCGGTGCGCCGCAGAATCAGCTCTTCGCGGCCGGCAAACAGCAACTCCCCGGCCACCGGATCGGTGCCGTAGTCGGTGGCGCTGATGGTCACTTGCTGGCCGGGCTTGAAGCCGTTAGGGTCTTCGAAGATTTCTTCCGGCAGGTTGGCCGGCGTGGCATTGCGCGCGACTTCCAGGGCTTGCTCGGCACTCATCTGGCTCGACGTGCCATGCCCGAAACCCAACACCCGGGCGAGCCAGGCGGCCACCGCAGGATAGGTTTCCACCAGCGGCGAGGTGACCGACGATCCCATGAGGAACCACAACGGGTGCGCCAGGGCGAAGTCGGCAATCGACGGCTCGCCGAACAGGAAGTCGCCCTGCTGGTGCTGCAACTGCTGATTGATACGACCGATGATCACCGGCCATTGATGCTTGGCCTGATCCAGTTGCACACGGGTGGCCGTGCCGCCACTGAACAATTTGCTGCGGTCGGCCACCAGCACCTGGAGCATTTCCGGCGGCACTTTGGCGAACTTGACCGCCAGGGATTCCGGCTGGAACACCAGGCTCACGGCATGGGAGAACACCGTCGAATCAGCCCAGGCGGCGAAGCTTTGGCTGACCAGTTCCAGGCCTTGGGGAAACAGCGCCGGCGCGGACTTTTCCTGCTCCAGGCGGCGGGCGATCAGTGCGGTGTCGCAGTAGATATCGGCGCCCACCTGCAACACCGGGGTCTTGCGATAACCACCGGTGAGGGCCGTCAAGTCAGGCTTGGGCATCACCGGCGAGATGTGCACCGAACGCCAGGACAAGCCCTTGAAGCCCAGCAACAGGCGGGCCTTTTCGGCAAATGGGGATTGCGGGTAGTGGTGCAGGATCAACTCAGTCATGCCAGGCTCCGCTCAATGAGTGAGCGTCCAGCTTAGCCTGCAAACCCGGCAAAGGCGCGCATGGGAACCTATCAGTCAAACTGATGGGCCGATCGCCGCCAGGCACTCCTTGGCGCTTTTCTTGAGTTTCTTGATCAGCCGTTCCTGGCGCAGCGCCTCGGCCTTGCTGATGCATGCCTCGGTGTACACCAGCGCCACGGCTGGGCTCGAGAGGAAAAACCGTGCGCCCTTGCCACTCTGGTGCATGGCAAAGCGGCGCACCGGGTCATTGCTGATACCGCAATAGAGCGAGCCATTGGCGGCGCGCACCAGGTAGACAAACCACGGTTTGGCTTCAGAAGGAGTCGTCACGGATCAATTCGGCAAACCAAAGGAACGCCAATCTTATCAACGACTGGCCTGGAACGCCTTCAACCCTTTCAGCGCCTGGGCCCGCACGGCGTTTTTCACCAGCGGCGTCCAGCCCAGCAACAGGCCTTTGGTGCCCAACGCCTGCCGCGACCAGCGCCACAGGTCAAAGTGGTCGTGGTGCTCGCAGATCTTGCCGTCACGAAACACAAAGCGCGCCCGGATATCGTTGACTACAGTGTTGCCCGTCGCACTGAACAGGTAGGTCGCCACCCAGTGGGCGCTGCCGGTAATTTCATCGCTGCGCACACTGTCGAAGGTCAGGGAAAAGTCCTTGGCCCGGGTGGTCAGCATGCGCCACATGTCGCCGGCATCACGGCCACGCAGTTCACCGAATGCCGGGTCGCTGAACACCACGTCGTCGCTGTAGCAGGCGCTCATGGCCTCGGCATCCAGGCGCTGGAAGGCACTGTAGAACTCGGTGATCAAGGCGTTATGGGCGTCGCTCATGGGCAGGTTCCGCAAAAGAAGTTGGGATGGCCGGTACGATAATCCCCAAGGCCGGGGAACACTACTGGCATCAACGCCAGGAATACCTCATCCCGTCCCTTCAGGGCACCATTCCGCTGCTGCGAGCATAGTGGAACAAATCCACATCGGTGGAGATACACAGCCGGTTCATCGCGGTACTTTTCTGTTTGCTGATGGTGGAGATGCTGCGATTGACCCGCGCGGCAATCTGGCTGACGGTCATGCCGCTGGCCAGCATGCGCACCACTTCGCGTTCCTTGCCCGACAGTTGCGGCGGTTGTGATTGATCGCCCGTGCCGGCCTGCACCAACTGGGTCCGCAGGGACTCGCTGACGAAGGTCTTGCCCTCGCAGACTTCCTTGATGGCCGTGGGCAACTCCTTGGCCGACGCACTCTTGGCGACAATGCCTCGGGCGCCCTCGGCGAACGAGGCACGCAGGGTGGCGATATTGGCGAACATCGTCACCAGGATCACCGGCACCCCGGGGTATTGGCGTTGCAACAAGCCCAACAACACATAGCCGTCAGCCTGCTGCCCGCCCGGCATGGCGAAGTCCGTCACCAGCACATCGCAAGGGGTGCTGCCCAGTACCCGCAGCAGCTCATCCGGGCCGTTGGCCTCACCGACCACCTTGCACTTGCCATTGGCCTCGATCACCACCTTCTGCCCGATCCGAACAATGGGATGATCGTCAGCAATAATTACGCGAAGCATAGAAATCCATGAGTGATGGCAAATTGATTTGCGCAAAATAACCCTGTCCGTCCCGGGCAACAACCGCCCACCTGGGAGCGGTTTTCAATGGCGTCCCGTGTTCTTAAGCGGGTGATTTTTTACCTACAACAAAAAAGGAAACCACCTACAAACTAAGCCCACAGACAGAGGTAATACCCCCTACAGACTCGCTGAAAATGTCATAAATCTGTCAAATAGCGCAGGTACACCAGCAGGTCCTGGTCGAACCGCTGCAATGCCCGCCTGTTGCACCGGATCCCGTGCTTGCGCACCTGTTCGATCAACTCCCCCGCACAGCGATCCAGCTCCGTCTCGCCAAAAAACGCCAGGCTTCCCGCCAGGCGATGCAGGCAGTCGACCAATGCATGCGGGTCGACGATGCGGCAAGCCTGTACCAGGCCTGCGTAATCAGCCTCGGCCTCGCGCACCAGGGTGCGCAACATCTGGTTCACCACCTGTTCATCGCCAAATGTCCTGATCAGTTCGGCACGAGTCGGCCAGTGCGCCCCGGCGCAGGCTGTGGCAGGCGGGTTCGTACTGGCGCCCGGCGGCTGTGGCAGCCACTGCTCCAGCACCCCGCGCAATTGTTCCAGGGTCAGCGGCTTGAGCAGCCAGGCATCCATGCCGGCCTCAAGGCAGCGGCGCGCATCGTCCGCAGAGAGTTTGGCGGTCAAGGCAATGATCGGCACACGAGGGCGGCTGTGTACGGCCTCTCGCCGCCTGATCTCACGAGCCATGCTATAGCCATCCAGCACCGGCATGCGGCAATCGCTGATCACCAGGTCGAAATGCCGCAGGGCGATGGCGGTCAACGCGGCCTGCCCGTTGCACACCAGTTCGTGATCGACTTCGAATTTTTGCAGGAACCAGCCCATCAAGGCGCGATAGGCCTGATGGTCCTCGACGATCAGCACGCTCAGGTGCTTCCAGTGAACAGGAGGACTGCGCCATGGCACCGTTTGCTGCCTGGGGGCGTCGTCAGCAAACACGCTTGGCATCATGGCCACCTCGATATCGGCGCCGACCTGCCAGGGCCATCAGACGGCCCTGGCATATCGTCTAGTGAGGGTGCGCTTGACGGTGATCCTTAACCCATCCGCCTGGCACCCATTACCGAATCAAGCTATCCACATGAATACCACTCTTGCGATACAAGAACTACGAAAAGGCAGTTTTTCCTACAGCTCCGCCCACCTATTCCGACTTGACGCAGGCGAGCTAGAGGGATAGCGGATTGTCGTAATTCTTGTATTTCCCCTCCTCCCCCCCCGGCGCTAAATTGCGCCCCACCCCAAGAGGGCAACCCGCCAACTCACCTGGCGGCCAACTATCCGAACTGACCCGACGCCCAACCGCGCCTCTTTCTGCGCTGCGGTGAGCTGCACCCGTCAGTTGATCCAACACCGAGACAATACAACCATGAACAAGCATCTGATCGCCGTCGCCAGCGCCCTGCTGATCACTGGCACCGCCCCCGCCTTCGCCGCCAGCACCGTGGACCTGACAGTCAAGGGCATCATCACCCCGAATGCCTGCACGCCGAGCCTGTCCAGTGGCGGGGTCATCGACCACGGCAAGATGTCGGCCAAGGACTTGAACGCCACCCAGATCACCCTGTTGCCGAAAGTCACGCTGCAAATGACCGTGACCTGCGATGCGCCGGTGATCTTCGCCCTCAAGGCGACCGACAACCGTATTGGCTCCGGCAGCGGCAGCGGCTTCGGGCTGGGCTTTATCAACGGCACGCAAAAGCTGGGTTCCTATAGCTTGACCCTTGGCGCCAACGGTAGCCCGCCCCAGGCCGACGGCGAAACCGTGCAAGCCATCGGGTCTTTCGACAATGGCGTCACCTGGGAGCGTTGGAACAGCTTTGAAACCGGCACCTATCTCTCGGTCGCCACCCTGGCAGACGCCAGCACCCCGCGTGCCACCCAGCAACTGGTCACCCCCGTGGCCTACAGCGGCTACATCAACCGCACCGACGGCCTGGACCTGAGCAACGAAGTCAATATCGACGGCTCGGCCACCATTGAAGTGCTCTACCTGTAACCCACCTTCGCCCCTGACCTGCAACCAAAAGGTGCTGCTCGATGATGAATTCCTCACCCGCTGTCTTTCTCGCCACGTTGCTGCTGGCCCCCACCGTACTGGCCACCAGCAGTACCGACTTCGCCGTCACGGGCACCATCACGCCGAATGCCTGTGAACCCATGCTCTCCGGCGGAGGCGTGGTGGATTACGGAAAAATGCCGGCCAAGGAACTCAACACCGACAGCCCGACCTCACTGCAGCCGCAGACCATGCAAATGGAAGTCCTGTGTGAAGCGCCAACGTTCATCGCGCTGAGCACGATCGATAACCGCGCCGGCACTTCGGCAATTAACGACTACTGGCATGGCCTGGGGCTGACGGACAGTGGCGAAAAACTTGGCGCCACCGCATTCGGCCTGCTCAACCCGGTCGCGGACGGCGTCACGGTCAAGACGATCAACTCGACCGATGGCGGGGTGACCTGGCTCCCGTCGATTTACCTGGGCCACTACACCCAAACCTCGGTCGCCACCAACGGCGGTGCGAACACCCCGATTGCGATACGGCAATTCAGTGCCGACCTGCGCGTGTACACGATGGTCGACGGCACCGACCGCCTGACCGTGCTCGACGAAGTGCCGCTGGACGGCCATGCCACCGTGCAACTGAAGTACCTGTAACCCTTTATTCAACCGGCCCCACTCGAAAGGAAACGTGTGCCCCATGAAACTTACGCTCAATGCCCTGGCCACCGCGCTGTTGCTCAGCACCAGCGCCTCTGCCCTGGCGGCGTCCACCGTCGACCTGACTGTCAAAGGGGTGATTACCCCCAACGCCTGCACACCTGGCCTGTCCGGCGGAGGGATGGTGGACTACGGCAAGATCTCCGCCAAAGACCTGAACCTCACGACCCCCAAACAACTGCCACGCACCACCTTGCAACTGACCATCACCTGCGACGGCGGCACCCTGTTTGCCGTCAAGGGCACCGACAACCGCGCCGGGTCCAACTCCAGCGGCGGCACCTACGGCCTGGGGTTGATCAACGGTACGCAGAAGCTGGGGGCCTACGACCTGATGCTGAATAACGCAGTCGCCGACTCTGTCGCCGTCACGGTGCTGGAATCCGGGGATAACGGCACGACCTGGGCAGAGTCGGCGGACGCGATCCTGCCACCCAGCGCATTGGCGGCTTTCGGCGATAGAACCTCGGGCACCTGGCTGCCGGTGCCGATCCAGCAAGTCGTCAGCGACCTGGTGGTGTACGCGCAGATCGCCCGGGCCGACAGCCTGGACCTGAGCGATGAACACCCGATCGACGGCTCGGCCACGCTGGAAGTGAAGTACCTGTAAACCCGCGGCCTCGTCGTTCGCGGCGAGGCGCCTTACTTGCACCGAACACATTGAAGACCGAATGATGAACAGAACCCTACGCCTGTGCACGGCGCTGTTATTGCTCAACACCGGCTCTAGCGTGTTTGCCAGCACCGCCACCGAGATGACCCTGTCGGGCCTGGTCACCCCCAGTTCCTGCACCATCGCACTCTCCGGCAGCGGCATCATCGACCACGGCACCATCCCTGCCCATCTCCTCAACCAGGTGGCTCCCACCCCGTTGCCCACCCAATGGCTGGAGGTAGAGATCCACTGCAGCGGCCCCTTGTTGTTTGGCCTGATTGGCCTGGACAGCCGCGAAGATTCGTCCGCCGCACCGGACACTACCTACGGCCTGGGGAGAAACCCCATCGCGCCCGCGGAGCAGTTGGGTTACGTCGACCTGGCGTTCGAAGCGGCGCAAGGAGACGGCCAGGCCATGCAGTCACTTGTGTCAAACCCCGAAGGCGGCCTTTGGGCTCCCCAACCGGCCATCCACCCCAAGACACTCATGGGCTTCGCCCGTCCCGGCCGACCGTTTCCGGAACCCATCGTCACCCTGACCACCCGGATCCGCGCACAGACCACCATCCACCCGGCGAACCGTCTGACCCTCAGGCAAGACGTTCCCCTCGATGGCTCACTGGTCCTGGATTTGCGTTACCTCTAAGCCCTGTGATCATTTTAGGAACTGCGTCATGAAGACCTATCCAACCTTGCTGGCCCTGGGCTGGCTGCTGAGCACCCAGGCGTTTGCCGACGGCATGGTGCCCGACACCTCGGTGGTGATCGTCAACGAGGCCGACGGTGAAGCCTCGGTGTCGGTGACCAACACCGACGGCAAACTGGCCCTGCTGCACGTCACCCTGGAAGACATTCCGGAAGACACCGAATCGCTGCTGTTCGTCACCCCGCCCCTGTCCCGGGTCGAGGCCGACAAAAGCCAGCTGGTGCGCTTTATCCTGCGCAACCCCACGCCCCTGAAAACCCAACGCCTGAAGCGGGTGATCTTCGAAGGCATGCCCAAGGACCGTGACGCCGCCCAGGCTGGCCATGCGCGGGTGGGCGTGACCGTGCGCCAGAACCTGCCGGTGATCATTCATCCCAAGGGCCTGGCGCCGAACCGCACACCCTGGACCGGGCTGACCTGGTCGTTGAACGCCGGTCACCTGAACGTCGCCAACCCCACGCCTTACGTGGTGCGCCTGGCCCAGGAGCTGCAATTGCTGCCCGGCAAGCAGAGCCTGGTGCTGCCGCGCACTTATGTGTTGCCCGGCGAAACCCTGCGGCTCAGCACGCCCCACACCGCCACGGCCGTACGCCTGCAACCGGCCACCGTGTACGGCTTTGCCGTCGCCGCCTATGAAGCACCGATAACCGCCGCAAACGCTGAATAACGAAGTGACAGCCCTGTGACTGTCACCGGGAAGCCCGCCAACCGTTGCCGGCTTCCATAACCTGAGTGCCTTTACGTGAACACAGTAACCACTGACCCGGCTGGCGAAGCCGTGCCCGACTGTCCTTTACGCCCCGCCCGGATGCGGGCCGCGCTGCCACTGACCATGGCGTTGCTGTCGGCCGATGCCTGGGGCGACGCCTTCGACGCGCAAACCCTGCACCAGCGCGGTATCGACCCGGAACTGGCCTACCTGTTGCTGGACGCACCGCGCTACACCAGCGGCCGCCACGCCGTGAGCCTGACGGTGAACGGCCAGCGCCGTGGCCGCCTTGATGTTCAGTTCGACAGCCAGGGGGCGCTGTGCTTTGACCGCCCGCTGCTGGACGCCGCCGACCTGGTGATACCCGCGCCGCTGGGCGACAGCACCTGCCATGACTTCCTCGGCGAATACCCGCAAACCGTGGTGGAGCAAGACCCCGCCAGCCTGAGCGTGAGCCTGATGGTGCCCACCGATGCCCTGCGCCCGCGCCAACGTGAGCTGTCCGGTTATGAAACCGGAGGGTTCGCCGGCTTGCTCAACTACGACCTCACCGGTTTGTACAACCGTTATGGCGACGACGCCAGCCGCTTCGGCTCGGCCAATACCGAGCTGGGCTTCAACGCCGGCGACTGGATCGTGCGCAGCCGCCAGGTACAGACCTGGCAAGACTCCCGGTCCCGCAGTACCCACCTGGAAGCCTATGCCCAGCGCACCTTCGCCGAGCAGCAGGCGGTGTTGCAGGCCGGGCAGATCAACCTCTACAACCCGGTGCTGTCGTCCGCGCAGATCACCGGCATGCAGCTGTTTACCGAACAGGCCCTGCAGGACCAGGAACAGGGCTCGACCATCAGCGGCATCGCCAACAGCCCGGCCCAGGTCGAGGTGCGCCAGAACGGCGCGCTGATTCACTCCACGGTGGTGCCGGCCGGGCCGTTCTCGCTGACCGACGTGAGGCGCCTGAACACACGCTCGGACGTTGAAGTGACGGTCAAGGAAAGCACCGGCGAAGAGCGGCGCTTCACGGTGCCGGCGGCGATGCTCGGCATCGGCTTGCCAGCCCCGGGTTACTCGTTGGGGGCGGGCCGGGTGCGCAATATCGGCGCTACACGGGGCGACGATCCATGGGTAATCAGCGGCGGCTGGAGCGGTGCGTTGAACCCGCGCCTGAGCCTGGGGGCCGGCGCGCTTGCCGCCGAAGACTACCGTGCCACGGGTGCCAGCCTCGGCCTGTTGCCGTGGCCAGACGGCCAGGTACAACTGTCGACCCAGATTGCCGATGCCCAACGCCTGGGTGAACGCGGCGTACAGACCGACCTGAGCCTGTCCCAGCGCCTGGGCCGACAATGGTCGATCACCGCCGGCGCCTCCCACCGCACCATGGGCTACCGGGAGCTGGAAGACGCCGCCTACTACGACTCACGGGACGACGAAGGTCGCCTCACCCGCTATCGCGACCAGCAGAGCCTGGCCCTGGGCTGGGCCCATCCATGGCTGGGTGCCTTCAATGCCGGCCTGTCGCGCACCACCACGTTCAACGGCGAAAACAGCAGCCGTGCCCTGGCCTCATGGGGCACCAGCGTGCGCGGCGTGTCGCTGTCGGCCAGTGCCGAGTGGCAGGTCAGCGGCCGGCAGAATAACGAGAACGCGGTGTACCTGAACCTGAGCGTGCCACTGGGTGAGAACCGGCGTGGGCGCTCCTGGGTGCGCAACTCCGGTGGCGAGCATCGCATCGGCCTGGGGGTGAACGAGCAGGTCAACGATCAACTCAGTTACCGGGTCAGCGCCGAGCACGACAGCCGCGACCAACAAGTGGAATCCACCCTCGGCGTGTCCTATCTGCCGCGCTATGCACAACTGGACATGAACTACAGCCGCTCTGACGCCGAGCGCTCCAGCTACCAGGGCGGTGTGCGCGGTGCAGTGGTGGCCCACAGCGGTGGCGTGACCTTCTCGCCTTATCCGGTGCGCGAGACCTTTGCGCTGGTGTCTGTCGGCGATATGGCCGGGGTCAAGCTCACCACGCCCAGCGGCCCGGTGTGGACCGACTTCCAGGGCCAGGCCGTGGTACCGCAGGTGTCCGCCTACGGGCGCAGCCCCGTGGAAGTGCAAACCCAGTCGCTGCCGCGCAACGCCGATATCAGCAACGGCCTGGCCGTCATCAGCGCCGGGCGCGGTGCGGTCGACCGCGTGGAATTCGGCGTGGCCCTGACCCGTCGTGCCTTGCTCACAGTGACCACCGACCACGGCACGCCGCTGCCCCGTGGCGCCACGGTGAGTACCGTCGATGGCGAGTTCGTGACCCTGGTGCAGGAAGGCGGCCAGGTGTTCCTGCCGAACGTACTGGACCCACGCCCCCTGTGGGTCAAGGCACCGGGCATGAGCCGCTGTGAACTGCAGGTTGAACTCGCGGAAAAAGCCGACCCGCAGGTGTATTTCGAAACCGCCCCGGCCCGCTGTGTGATGCCATGAGGAAGACTGTGATGAAGCGATTGTTACTGCTGGGATTGGCCCTGGGCGCCATCGTCCAGGGCCGGGCGCACGCCGACGAATGCCAACTGACCCTAAGCCAGTCGCGCCTGGATTTCGGCGTGATGAACCGCGCCGTGCAGCGCAACCCCGGCGCAGAAATCCTGCTGGGAGAACGCCGCCTGAGCCTCAACCTGAACTGCCCGACGCCCACCGATATGCACGTGTTCTACCGAGCCCTGGCCGCGACCGCCGAGCGCTACCGCTTTACCGAGCGTGGCAGTTACCGCGTGCACATCGGCGATGCGGTACTCGACGGCCAGGCTGTTGAACTGGGGTTGACCAGCGGGCAAGGCCAGGCGCCCAGTGCCAGGGGCAGGACACTCGACTGGCGGCCCGACCAGGCCATCGTACCGTTGCGCGACGGTGCGCCGACCACCGGCAGCAGCTTCTCGGCGCAATTGCTGGTCAATGCCTGGGCGCAGGCCGACGCCCTGCAAGTGCGCGACGCGGTGACCTGGGAAGCCAGCGGCTTGATCGACGCCGTCGCCAGCGGCCGCGCACGGGAGTTGTCGCTGCAAGCCGGCTTCGCTCCGGCGGCCTGCGAGACCACGCTGTCCAACGGCGGCATCATCGACTTTGGCCGTATGTGGTCCAGGAGCCTTAACACCGACAAGGAAACCGGGCTGGTCTCCCGCAGCCTGCTGCTGAGTATCGGCTGCGACGGCCCGACTCATTTCGCCTTGCGCATGCATGACAACCGCAAAGGCTCGGCCACCGGCGGCATCGACGAAACCGCCTACGGCCTGGGAGTGGACGACAGCCGTAATAAAATCGGCCGGTACTTCCTCTATTTCGACCCCTTCGACCTGCGCGCCGATGCCCTGCCCCAGGTATATCGCACCGACTCCACCACTGGCGGCGTGGCCTGGAGCAGTTCCAGCGCCTACCCCATTCCCATCGGCAGCAGCAGTTTGCTCGGCTTTACCGCTCTACCCGGCAGCAATGCCGGCCCGACCGCGATCCAGAACCTGAGTGGGCAGATCAGCGTGCGCGCCGTCCTGTCCCCCATGAACAGCCTGGACCTGCGTACGGAAGTACTGCTCGACGGTTCGGGCACGATTGAAATCATCTACCTCTGATCAAGGAGTATGGTCATGCACCTACGCCAGCTTTCTCTCGCAACACTTGCCCTGCTGACCCTCAGCAGCGGTGCCACGGCAGCCTCCAGTGTCGAACTCGGCGTCACCGGCTTGCTCACTCCCAGTGCCTGTACACCGGCGCTGTCGAGCAACGGGCTGATCGACTACGGCAAGATTTCCCAACAGGAGTTGAACATTGATCGCGGCAAACGCCTGCCGGTGCGCTACCTGAGCGTGACCATCAACTGCGAGGCAGCGACTCGCTACGCCCTGCGCATGAGCGACAACCGCGACGGCACCGCCAACGTCAACAGCGAAATCTACTACGGGCTGGGACTGGACCCGAGCGGCAACAAGATCGGGCTGTACTCCCTGACCTTCGACCCCAAACAGACGGTGATCGACAGCCTGCCGGAGGTTTACGGCACCGAGTCCACCAGCGGCGGGATCGCCTGGCGCACCGCCAACAGCAACCCGATCGACATCGGTTCGCGCAGCTTTCTCGGCTTTACCGACACCGTCGGCAGCACCAGCGGGCCGACGGCCTTCCAGACGCTGAGCAGCCTGGTCAGGGTCGATACGGTGATCGCTGCCAAGAACAATCTCGACCTCAGCAGCGACGTGCATATCGATGGTTCCAGCACTATGGAAGTGCTGTACCTCTAGACCTTTTCGCTGGTCACGCCGACATACCGCGCACGCCCGGCGCCCAACCCCGCGATGATCGCGCCCAGGCCGATCACCGCGAAAATCCAGCCGGTGGCGTTCCAGCCACCGGTCCAGTCATGCACCAGCCCGACCGCGAACGGCCCCATGGACGCCAGGGTGTAGCCGATGCCCTGGGCCATGCTCGACAGGTTGGCGGCTACATGGGCGTCCCGTGAACGCAGCACGATCAAGGTCAGCGCCAGGCTGAAAGTGCCACCCTGGCCCAGGCCCAGCAATATCGCCCAGCCCCACAAACCGTCCAGCGGTGCATACAGGCAACCGAACAGGCCGCCCAGGGTCAGCACCATCACCACCACGATGGCCAGGCGCTGGTCCTTGCCGCGGGTGGCCAGCCAGGGCGCAGCCAGGGAACTGGCCAGTTGCACAATCACCGAACCGGAAAGCACCAGGCCCGCCTGGGTGGCGCTCAGGCCACGGCCGATCAGGATCGACGGCAGCCAGCCAAACACAATGTACGCCAGGGAGGATTGCAGGCCCATGTACAGGGTCACCTGCCAGGCCAGCGGATCACGCAACAAGCCCTTCACGCGATAGGCCACCTGGTGCGCGCCGTGTTTCTGGCCGACCTGTGGCAACCAGAACAACGCCGCGACCAACGCCGGGAGAATCCAGAACCCCAGGCCGATGTTCCAGCTGTCGCCGAAGTAATGACTCAGGGGCACCGTGGATCCCGCCGCCAGCGCTGCACCCAGGCACAGGGCCATGGTGTACACGCCAGTCATGGTGCCGGCCTGTTTGGCGAAATCGCGCTTGACGATACCGGGCAACAGCACCCCGATGATGCCGATACTCGCGCCCGCCAGCAGGCTGCCGGCGAACAGCCCGGCCTCACCGAATGAACTGCGCAGGATGATGCCGCCGGCCAGGGTCAGCAGAATGCCCAGCACCACCCGCTCGGCGCCAAAACGTCGGGCCAGGATCGGAGCCAGTGGCGCGAACAGGCCCAGGCACAACACGGGCAACGTCGTCAGCAACCCGGCCTTGGCCGCCGAGAGACCCAGGCTGTGGGAGACCTCAGCGAGCAGCGGCGCCATGCTCGACAACGCCGGGCGCAGGTTCAGCGCCACCAGGATCAGGCCCAACAGCAACAACCACGGACGGCTTACCACCGGCGGGCTGTGCTGGACCTCATCGTCATCGGCTTCGGCGTCGATCAGCAGTTCATCAAGGGCATTTTCTGAACGGGGCATGGTGGTCTCGGGTTCAAGGTTCATTGATCAACTGCCGGGACAGGGCCTTGGCGCGTTCCGGGTCCTGTTGCTCCACGGCATCGAGCAAGGCGCCGTGCAGGTCGAATACCGCTTGCCGGCGCGGCTGGATATTCAGGGTCTGGCGCAGTTGCGCGCCGACAATGCTCGAGAAGTACTGATACAGCTCGCTCAAGGCCGGGTTGTGGGCCGCGTCCACCAGGCGTTTGTGGAACACCAGGTCGCAGCTGATGTAGTGCTCAAGATCACCGTGGTAATGGTCGCCGCTGGCGTTGAGGGCCGCGCGCAAAGCGACCAGGTCTTCATCGGTGCGGCGCAACGCGGCCAAGCCGACTGCCTCGACTTCAAGAATCTGCCGCGTCTCCTGCGCCTGAGCCAGGGTGCAGTGGGACAAGGCTTTCATCGCGCCCAGCGGGTCGGTCATGGAGCGCAAATAGCTGCCGTCGCCCTGGCGGATCTCGATCAACCCGGAGAATGCCAATACGCGCATGGCTTCACGCACGGTGTTGCGGCTGATCCCCAACTCGGCAGACAACTCGGGCTCGGTGGGCAGGCGTTCGCCGATGGCCCATACGCCTTGGGTGATGCGCTGGCGCAACTGTTCGAGGGCTTGATCGACGAGGGAGCGTTTGATCAGGGGGGCGATGTCTGTCATGGGTTTCGTCCTTTCATCCAATCATAGGATGAATTTTCCCACAGCCTATTCGGAGTTGCCTACAAAGGCAACGCACTAGGGTTCTTGGGCAGGCAAAGGAGCAGTATTTTCGATTGGTAAAATTACCCTCAGAGGGTAATTATTGGACTCAGGTGTCTTATGGAAAAGTACACACCTCATTACGATCTGGCGGTGATAAAGGCGGATGTCAGGCGGCTTGGAAAGCAAGCATTTACTCAAAGCGCACGCCGTTGCGGCGAGGATCTTGATTTAAGCATCGAACAAATGCAGGCAGTCATTTTCGAGTTGAAAAACACGATGTTGTACAAGTCGATGACCACTCATGACGACCATCGAGTTTGGCAAGATGTGTATCACATTCACTCACATGATCTGGAGATCTACATCAAGGTGACCTACCGCACGGATGGTAAACCTCCGGTGATCTCCTTCAAGGAGAAAAACCCATGAAAACAGAGCAATGCTTCAGCTGCGGCAGGCATGACGGAATGCATCACTTCTCAGGACGTAGCGAAACATCGGAAGTCAAAGGTTTGCATCGCCGTATAGACGATCTGTCTGGATGGGAGTGCCAGGCATGTGGAGAGGTGATCCTGGACCCCGAAGACGCGGAACGCTATTCAGACCACTGCGATGAAATCGTTCACAGTTTCAGGCAGATGGTCGGCACCGAGATGAAGCGCATACGCCGCAAACTGCACCTTTCACAAAAAGAAACGGTACAACTGCTATCGGGTGGCGGCCACAACGCCTTATCTCGCTACGAGCGCGGTGAGGTATTGCCCCCCAAATCCCTGGTAGTCCTGATGCGTTTGCTTGAGCGTCACCCCCACTTGCTGGTCGAAGCAAAAATCCTGAGTGAAGGCGCAGATCTTCGCAATTCCGTGCATACGGTACATAAAGAGCACGAGACCCTGACGACAACTTGATTGATGGCAAAAATAAACCCGGCACCAGGCCGGGTTTATTGTTTCAAGCATCACTCATCGATCAATGCAGAATCTGGCTCAAGAACAACTTGGTCCGATCATTCTGCGGGTTGTCGAAGAAGTCATTCGGCGCCGCCTGTTCAACGATCTCGCCCTTGTCCATGAAGATCACGCGGTTGGCCACGGTGCGCGCGAAGCCCATTTCGTGGGTCACGCAGAGCATGGTCATGCCGTCTTCCGCCAGGCCGATCATGGTGTCCAGTACCTCTTTCACCATTTCCGGATCGAGCGCCGAGGTCGGCTCATCGAACAGCATGATTTTCGGCTTCATGCACAGCGCACGGGCAATCGCCACGCGCTGTTGCTGGCCGCCGGACAACTGCCCCGGAAACTTGTGGGCCTGCTCCGGAATACGCACGCGCTCAAGGTAGTGCATGGCAATTTCTTCAGCCTTGCGCTTGGGCATCTTGCGTACCCACATCGGGGCCAGCGTGCAGTTCTGCAGGATGGTCAGGTGCGGGAACAGGTTGAAGTGCTGGAACACCATGCCGACTTCGCGGCGGATCGCTTCGATCTGCTTGAGGTCGTTGGTCAGTTCCACGCCATCGACCACGATGCGGCCCTGCTGGTGCTCTTCCAGGCGGTTGAGGCAGCGGATGGTGGTGGACTTGCCGGAACCCGACGGGCCGCACAGCACGATACGCTCGCCCTGCTTGACGTTCAGGTTGATGTCTTTCAACACATGGAACTGGCCGTACCACTTGTTGACGCCCTGCATCTGAATAATGCCTTCAGGGCTCACAGGCTGTTTGATCGCTTCACTCATCACAACACTCCTAACGCTTGTGGCCTGTGTCCAGCTTGTGTTCCAAATGAATGGAATAGCGGGACATACCAAAACAGAAAATCCAGAACACCAGGGCGGCGAACACGTAGCCTTCAGTGGCCATGCCCAACCATTTCGGGTCGGCGGCGGCTTGCTTGACGCTGTTGAGCAGGTCGAACAGGCCGATAATGATCACCAGGCTAGTGTCCTTGAACAACGCGATAAACGTGTTGACGATGCCCGGGATCACCATCTTCAGTGCCTGGGGCAAAATCACCAGGCCCATGCTGCGCCAGTAACCCAGGCCCATCGCGGCCGCAGCCTCGTATTGGCCCTTGGGAATCGCCTGCAAGCCACCGCGTACCACTTCGGCCACATAGGCCGACTGGAACAGGATCACGCCGATCAAGGCCCGCAGCAATTTGTCGATGCCCATGCCTTCCGGCAGGAACAGCGGCAACATTACCGACGACATGAACAGCACGGTGATCAACGGCACGCCGCGCCAGAACTCGATGAAGGTCACGCAGACCACACGAATCGCCGGCATGTTCGAACGCCGACCCAACGCCAGCACGATGCCCAGCGGCAAGGCCCCGGCAATGCCGACGGTGGCGATCACCAGGGTCAGCATCAAGCCGCCCCACTGGCTGGTGGCCACGTTGGTCATGCCGAAGATCCCGCCGTGCAGCAGGAAGTAGGCAACGATCGGGTACACCACCAAAAAGCTCAGGCCGTAGACCGCCTTGCGCGTGAAGCGCGAGATGAACAACGGCGCCACACCCACGATGGCCAGCCACACGGTCAGGTCGACACGCCAGCGCAGGTCGCCGGGGTAATAGCCGTACATGAACTGCCCGAAGCGCTGTTGGATAAACACCCAGCAGGCGCCCTCCTTGGTGCAGTCGGCGCGGGTGGTACCGACCCAGTTTGCATCGAGGATCGCCCAGTGCAGGATCGGCGGCACGACCAGGTAGATCAGGTAGAACGCCAGCAATGTCAGCAGGGTGTTGAGCCAGCTGGAAAACAGGTTGGCGCGCATCCATGCCATCGGCCCGAACACTTTGTTCGGTGGCGGCATATCAGGTTTGAAAGTATGCGTACTCATGCAGGTTTCCTCACCGCTCGATCAGCGCAATGCGCTTGTTGTACCAGTTCATCAGCAGGGAAATGCTGATGCTGATCGCCAGGTACACGCTCATGGTGATGGCAATAACCTCGATGGCCTGGCCGGTCTGGTTGAGCACCGTGCCGGCAAACAGCGAAACCATTTCCGGGTAACCGATACCGGCCGCCAGTGACGAGTTTTTCGCCAGGTTCAGGTATTGACTGGTCAGCGGCGGAATGATCACGCGCAGGGCTTGCGGGATGATCACCTTGCGCAGGGTCGGGCCGTTGCGCAGCCCGAGGGAACGCGCCGCTTCGGTCTGGCCGTGGCTGACGGACTTGATGCCTGAACGCACGATCTCGGCGATAAACGCCGCGGTATACACGGTCAGGGCCAGGGTCAGCGCCAGCAACTCGGGAATCAGTACCCAGCCGCCGACGAAGTTGAAGCCTTGCAGCTTGGGCATTTCCCAGTGCAGCGGCGCGCCGAACACCAAAGCGCACAGCGCAGGGATCACCACCAACAGCGCCAGGCCGGCCCAGAACTTGTGGAACGGAACACCGGTGGCTTCAAAGCGTTTATTTGCCCAACGGGCCATCAGCACAATGGCGATGATTGCCACCACGACGCTGATCACAAACGGCCAGAAACCCTCCGCCATCAACGCGGCGGGCATGTTCAGGCCACGGCTGCTGACAAAGAACGTGTCGCCGAAGTTGTGGCTGTTGCGCGGCCCCGGCATCGTCAGGAATACCGCAAAGTACCAGAACAGGATTTGCAGCAGCGGCGGAATGTTGCGGAACACTTCCACATACACCGTGGCCAGCTTGTTGATCATCCAGTTGGGCGACAAGCGCGCCACACCGATGATGAACCCGAGGATGGTCGCCAGGACCACACCGATCACCGTCACCAGCAGGGTGTTGAGCAGACCGATCACAAAGACCCGGGCATAGCTGTCCGATTCGGTGTAGTCGATCAGGTGCTGAGCGATGCCGAAGCCGGCACTGCGCTCAAGAAAGTCGAAACCCGAGGTAATGCCCCGGTGTTGAAGGTTGGTTTGCGTGTTGTTGAACAGGTACCAGCCCAACGAGACCACCGCCACAATCGTGATGATCTGGAATAGCCACGCACGCACTTTTGGATCACTGAAGCTGAGCTTCTGTTTTGGTGCGCCGATTTGATTTTGCATTAAGTGCCCCAGAAATAATGGAACAGAACATCACCCGGCGGTTGGCCCACCGGGTGATAGAACCATCAGCGATCAGCGCACAGGTGGTGCGTATTGAATGCCACCGTTGGTCCACAGAGCGTTCAGGCCACGATCGATTTCCAGAGGCGTGCTCTTGCCGAGGTTTTTCTCGAACACTTCGCCGTAGTTACCGACCTGCTTGACGATCTGTACGACCCAGTCCTTCTTCACTTTCAGGTCTTTGCCGTATTCGCCGTCAGCACCCAGCAGACGGGCAACGTCCGGGTTCTTGGTGGACTTGGCTTCAGCTTCGACGTTTTTGGAGGTGATACCGGCTTCTTCGGCGTTGAGCATGGCGTAGCCAACCCAGCGCACGATGGCCAGCCACTCGTCGTCGCCGTTACGCACGACAGGGCCCAGTGGTTCTTTGGAAATGGTTTCCGGCAATACCACGTAGTCTTTCGGCGAAGCCAGCTTGCTGCGCTGTGCGTAGAGCTGGGACTTGTCGGAGGTCAGTACGTCGCAACGACCGGATTCCAGCGACTTGGCGCTTTCATCGGAGGTGTCGAACGTGATCGGGGTGTACTTCAGGTTGTTGGCGCGGAAGTAGTCGGAGACGTTCAGCTCAGTGGTGGTACCGGCCTGGATGCAAATGGTTGCACCGTCCAGTTCCTTGGCACTTTTCACGCCCAGCTTGTTGTTCACCAGGAAACCAACACCGTCGTAGTAGGTGATGAAGCCCGGGAATTTCAGGCCCATGCCGGCATCGCGGGAGCTGGTCATGGTGGTGTTGCGCGACAGGATGTCGACTTCGCCAGACTGAAGCGCGGTGAAACGCTCCTTGGCATTCAACTGGCTGAATTTGACCTTGGTTGCGTCGCCGAATACGGCAGCGGCAACAGCACGGCACACGTCAGCGTCGATCCCAAGGATCTTGCCGCTGGCGTCCGGCACCGAGAAGCCCGGCAGACCGTCGCTCACGCCACACTGCACAAAGCCTTTCTTCTGCACGGCATCCAGAGTGGCGCCAGCCTGGGCGAAACCACTGACACCCAGTACGGTAGCCGCGGTCACGATGGCCAGGGTGGATTTCAATACCTTCATTCAAACCTCCAGTTTTGCTCTTGTTGTGCCTGCGCTCGAACCCCACCGCACCCTTATGAGGCGACATCGACCCGTGTTGGCTTTTTTTGGGGTCAAACAGCATGAGGTTTTTGCTTTAAGTCCAGTTGCTATCCCACAGGCGCCAGTCACTGATAGTGTTACCGCCTGGGGTGAGCCTTGACATCGGGTTTCACATAGCAAGCCCCGTACCAGACTGATGGCTGAGTCGTTTCAGCCCATGGTCAAGAGCAAAAGATTCAACCTTGCGACATTCTCTTAACAGATCAACCCGTCGCGCACCGTTCCGACGCACTCAATCGGAGCGCACGCACATATATGGAGCAGACATGACCGAACCCTTGATTCTTCAGCCCGCCAAGCCCGCAGACGCCTGCGTAATCTGGTTGCATGGCCTGGGTGCCGATCGCTACGACTTCCTGCCCGTGGCCGAAGCCCTGCAGGAAAAACTCCTGTCGACGCGCTTTGTCCTGCCCCAGGCGCCGACACGCCCGGTGACCATCAACGGCGGCTATGAGATGCCCAGTTGGTACGACATCAAGGCCATGAGCCCGGCGCGTTCCATCAGTGTTGGAGAGCTGGAAGCCTCGGCAAAAATGGTTACCGACCTGATCAAGGAACAAAAAAGCAGCGGGATAGACGCCTCGCGGATTTTCCTTGCCGGTTTTTCCCAGGGTGGCGCCGTGGTGTTCCACACCGCGTTCCTGAAATGGCAGGGTGCTTTGGGTGGCGTGATTGCCCTTTCCACCTACGCTCCCACTTTCGGTGACGAACTCGAATTATCGGCCAGCCAGCAACGGATTCCGGCGCTGTGCCTGCACGGCGAATACGACGACGTGGTGCAGAACGCCATGGGTCGCAGCGCCTATGAGCATTTGAAGTCGCGCGGTGTCACCGTTGCATGGCAGGAATACCCAATGGGCCACGAAGTGTTACCCCAGGAGATACACGATATCGGTGACTGGTTGGCCGCCCGCCTGGGCTGAAAACCACCCATTGTGTAGCCGCATGACCAACGCACTACGCCGCGCCCGATTCTTGCATTACACTGGCCGGCGTACATTCCTTAACCAATTGATGAGATGACCGTGCTCAAAGCACTCAAGAAGATGTTCGGTAAAAGCGAGGCTGAGCAGCTCGCGCCAGGTTCCAGTGCCCCCGCCCACGTTCAAGGCAGCCGCAATGACGGCCAGCAGCCTGGCCGGACCGCACCTGTAGCCTCGCCAAAAAAAGAGCCGGTGACCACACCCGCCACGGTTAACGTCGCTGAAGAGCCAGCCGCCGACCAACCACGCCAGGAGCCACGCCAGGAAAAGCCGCGCCGTGAACGCGCGCCCAAACCTGTGGTTATTCCCTGGAAACTGGAAGACTTCGCCGTCGAACCCCAGGAAGGCAAAACCCGCTTTCATGATTTCAAACTCGCCCCGGAACTGATGCACGCCATCCAGGACCTGGGTTTCCCGTACTGCACGCCGATCCAGGCGCAAGTATTGGGCTTCACCCTCGCCGGCAAAGACGCCATCGGTCGCGCCCAGACCGGTACCGGCAAGACCGCTGCGTTCCTGATCTCGATCATTACGCAGTTGTTGCAGACCCCACCGCCAAAAGAGCGCTACATGGGTGAACCCCGCGCACTGATCATCGCCCCGACCCGGGAGCTGGTGGTACAGATCGCCAAGGACGCCGCCGACCTGACCAAGTACACCGGCCTCAACGTGATGACGTTTGTTGGCGGGATGGACTTCGACAAGCAGCTCAAGCACCTGGAAGCGCGCCACTGCGACATCCTGGTGGCCACGCCGGGGCGCTTGCTGGACTTCAATCAGCGCGGCGACGTGCACCTGGACATGGTCGAAGTGATGGTGCTGGACGAAGCCGACCGCATGCTCGACATGGGTTTCATCCCGCAAGTGCGTCAGATCATTCGCCAGACCCCGCCGAAAAACGAACGCCAGACCCTGCTGTTCTCCGCGACCTTCACCGAAGACGTGATGAACCTGGCCAAGCAGTGGACCACCGATCCGTCCATCGTCGAGATCGAGGCACTCAACGTTGCCAGCGAGAACGTCGAACAGCACATCTATGCCGTGGCCGGTGCCGACAAATACAAGCTGCTCTACAACCTGGTCAACGACAACGGTTGGGAGCGGGTCATGGTGTTTGCCAACCGCAAGGACGAAGTGCGACGCATCGAAGAACGCCTGGTGCGTGATGGCGTGAATGCAGCGCAACTGTCCGGCGACGTGCCGCAGCACAAGCGCATCAAGACCCTGGAAGGTTTCCGCGAAGGTAAGATTCGCGTGCTGGTGGCCACCGACGTGGCCGGGCGCGGGATTCACATCGACGGCATCAGCCACGTAATCAACTTCACCCTTCCGGAAGTGCCGGACGACTACGTGCACCGGATTGGCCGTACCGGCCGTGCCGGTGCTGCGGGCGTGTCCATCAGCTTTGCCGGTGAAGACGATTCGTACCAGTTGCCGTCAATCGAAACCTTGCTGGGCCGCAAGATCAGCTGCGAAACGCCGCCGACGCATCTGTTGCGTCCGGTGGAACGCAAGCGCCCTTAAGCCAAAGGCTCAGGCCGAATTCCATTCGGCCAGGATCGGTTGGCGAACACGCGAGGCCTCCTGCGAAAAGGCCTCATGGAAAGTGAAGCTGCTGCCCGACATATCGACAAGGCGATGGGCCTGAGGCTGGGGTTGCGGCTGCCCCAGTGGCTGCTGCAAGTTCTCGGCATCGCCCCCGATAGGCGCTGCCGGCTGGCGCTTTCTGATCCGACCGTCGACCGAGCGGTACAGATTGACCACGCGCAAGCCAAAACGCGTCACCCCCCAGGCTTGGCTTGGCAGCGTAATGTCATTGAAGAACTTGTAAGAAGCACCGGTCAGCAACTTGCCAGCGGCCTGCAATCCAGCCCTTGCTTGGGAACTCAATAGACTGAAGCTTCGGACCGCCGGGCTTGCGGCGACTTCAACCGCCCGGGAAGCGCCCGTCGCCGCTATGCCTGCGCCCCCTAAACTGGCCGCGACACCCACCGCTGCAAAGGTCAGCGATGCCCAGTTCAGGACGTTGATTTGACTGGAGCGATCCCAGCCCATCTGATTGTCGACCGCCTCAACGCTCAGTGCGGCAATCCCCAACGTCCCACCTACCGAGGCCGCGCCTGAGGCTACCAACAGCGCGCTCTTGCCGGCAATGGTCAGTGCAGCGGCTTGAGCGCCGATGGCAGCGAGCAAGCCCGCGGTTGCAAGCCCAGCGGTGACCACCGACATGCCCAGTGCAACACCGGTCAGTGCCCACCGGGCCCATGTTGGAAAACTGAAGAGGCCGCTGGGGTCCGACCAATTCACCGGGTCACCGCCACAATAGGCGTAGCTGTTGATCCCGCCCTCGTCAAAAGGACTGAGGGGATCAGGAGAGAGAAACACCATCAGTTCGGGGTCATAGGCACGGCGCCCATTACCCAGGTGATAGAGGTTGACCGGTACGTCCAGCCGCTCGCCGTTGTAGGCGGGCAATTGCATTTCCATCATCGTGGGCGACACGTCATCCCGCAACTCGATCCTGGCGTCACCGTAGGGTGCGTAATGCCGGCGCACCTGGTCCGTGATCGGTGCCACCACACCGCGGACGCTGCCAGCGCCGTCAAGAACCAGTAGTTTCTGGTAATTACCACTATCTCGGTAGGCCACCACCTGGTCACCGTCGCGCACGTAACGTGCCCGCATGCTGACCTGCGCCAGCGTGTCGAGCCGATCCCCGGCATAGGCCAGCATCACGGGAGCTTCGTTGCCTCGCGCAGCAAGCACCTGGCGTGCTTCACCGTCGTACTGGTAGCTGTACTTGTCTGTGGCGGTCTGTACAGCAGTGAGCTGGTCAAAACCGTTGTACGTGAAACCGCGACCGAAGGTGCCCTGTTGCAAATTACCGGCGGCGTCATAGCTCAGGGTCAGGTTTCGTACCGGGTTTGTATGGGTCAGGTGCGTCAGGCAGGCAGGGTCCTTACCCTGGAAAAACCGCTCGCTGCGGTCGCTACTGCCATCGATAAACGTTGTCCGCACTTCAGTCATATTATCGAGACCGTCATAACTGAAACGCTGTTCCTTGATCGCCCGATCCAATTTATCCATCGGGTATTGCGTGCCCTCGCACACATAGGATTTGAGTCGCGAATAACCATCGTAAGTGAACGTCTCGCCCGTGACCACGGCGTCATTCGCGTCTTTCAACGTGCGAGTGGCCAGCAGGCCATCGTCGTAATAGGTGCTGACAATGTTCTGCAGTAGCGCACCGTCCTGTTCCAGCTTGCGTTCCGACTCACGCCCCCATGCGTCAAAGGTCACCGAGTCGGTAAGACGCATTTGATAATTGAGGGTTCGCGCCGAAAGGCGGCCCAGACTATCGTAAGTCCGGATCATGCGGACGAAACCGGTGGTGGTCTGTTGGAGGCGTCCGAACTGGTCATATACGAGGTCACTGTGCTGCCCATCCGCCGCGGAGTGCCGCAACAGCCGCCCACCCGGCGAATAACTCGTCAGGCTAGTCAAGGGCTGGCTGCCCAGCGTCTGGACTTCCTTGGCGAGATAGCCGTTCTCGTCGTAACTCATCTCATGCTTGAGCCCGGCGGTGAGTGATTGTCGCATCGCTCCACTGATGGGGTCGTACTCAAGGTCTATCGGTGCATGCCCTGCCATCTTGACGCTCGTTAATGTCTCCAGCTCAGGATCATGACCGTACTCTTGACGATCACCGCGCGGCGAAGTCACCGCCACTGGCGCAACCTGGTTGGGCTTGTACTCCCAGGTCGTGGCTGTTGCGCTGCCGCGCGCCTGGGAAATGACGCGGTCCAGACTGTCGTATTCACGCGTGCCAACCAGCTTGCTGTCTACGGTGAGGGTGCGCACCATTGGCTCGCTGGTGCCAAGCGCATACGTCGTCAACGTCTCACGGGGTGGCGTTCCGTCGGAAGGGGTTTCCAGGCTGCGCACCACACGATCAAAAATGTCATAGGTGTATTCAGTCCGGGTCTTCCTGGCATCGACGCGCTCCGTGCAGCGTCCCAGCCCGTCATAAGTCCGGGTTTCCACCACGATGCGTGCACCGCCAGCGCTCACCCGCTCAACCCGCGCCGGCTGATTGTGTTCGTTGAACCAGGTTTCCAGTTGCGCCCCACCTTGTACCCCCGTCACCCTGCGATTGAGGAGCGGGTCATACTCGTCGATCAGTACCCGACCATCGGGTTGAGTTACCGTCCACGGATTGCCCCAAATGTTATAGGCGTGACTGGTTTTCAACGTACGCGGCCCATCCCCCAGATAATCCAGACGGGTTTGCTTCACGAGCCGCCCAAGTGCGTCGTACCCCCAGTCCCCCAGGAGCCTGTCATTGCCTGCAATACCATCAAGCGATTGTGCAGCAGAGAGCTGGCGTCCCATGCCATCGAAATACGTAAAGAGCACGGTGCCTTGTGCGTCCGTGGTGACCAAATGGGCCATCTTGGCCCCGGCCGAAAAGTGATAGGCATAACGACGTCGGGCCATCTGGAGCGTGGCTGGCGCGGCGGTTTCCGATGTCAGCCGCCCACTGACATCGTACGTCATCGCCAGGCTGCCGACGGCATCACGTGTCATGTCGAGCAGACGCTGATTGGTCAGTGACCACGTGCGCGCGGACTCGAGCCATTGACCAGGCTCACGCCCCTTCAAGCTCCGGACTTCGGTGATCGAGTCGCCATTGAAGGTGCAGGTGAAATCGGAGACCAGAGAGAGTTTGTCGATCGTCGTCGTGGAGCTTTTCAAGCGACCATGCAGGGCGGGGTTGGCGGCCACAGAATGATAGGTATAAGACGTATGGGTGCCCCCTTCAAGGTTGATGGCAAGCGGCATGACGAAGTAGCCGCCCCCCGTTATCGAGACGTCGGTGTGGGAATGTTCAGTGGTCCGAGCCGCAGTGGTCGATCTGGCCGGGAAAAGCTTTTCCAGCTTCAGGTAACGTTGAAAGAGTCCATGGGGGTCGGCAGGGCATCTTCGAGGCTCGCCGGTCACCGGGTAATAAGTGTATTCGGTGCGTACGCCGGAGGCCTCGGTGCGGCTTAGTTCGTTGCCGAAGTCATCGGTGGTAATACTGACCACTTCCGCCCTTGGGGGGTTGCCACCCTGGGGATACAGCTCAAAGGTCTTGGTGATGCGGCTCGGAAGTTGGAGATTGGCGGGCTGATTTGGAAACTGGATGCCCAGAACTTCATTGTAGACAGTCTCGGTTTTGACCTGGCTGCCATTGGCTAGCATTAATTCCTCAGTCATCAGGTGAAAACGATTATAAGTGGCGCGGGTCGACCGCAGGGGCTTGACATTATTATCAACGTAAGTTTCTTCCGCCCAATAAGCGTACTCGCTATCCACCCGATACAAATTATCCTGGCCCTGGCGGAATCCGCCATTCAGAGGATATCCCGTGAAGTTACGGTTGGGACTGTATTTATAAGATCGGACGACAGAGGGCTGCCCGCGCCCAGGATTTTGCTCCCAGTGGGTGACGACCGGAATATACAAACGGGCATCGTATTGAAGCCCATTGGGGTTATACCGAATTATCTCTTGCCCCCCCATGGGTGTCATAACCTGCGAAATAGCCACCATTGCGTCAGGCAACCTGAGGTACTGAAACGAATAGGCCTCACTTGCGACTGGCCCGGCCAGGTCATAAGGAACCGTGACCTTGGTCAGTTGGTTGTCGATATGAGTATATTCAAATCGCGTACGGGCATAACGATTACCATCAATTAGTGTATCGGCGGTTACCAGCGATCCGGCGGAATACTTCAGCATCAACAGGTCGGTTTCTTTATCGTCAACAATGCTCTGCAATAAGTTATTACCGCCATACCGGAAGCTCAGCCGCTCGCCATTTTCGAACTGGATAGCACTGATCTTATAGGGACCGGGAATGCTGAGGGGACGCAGGATTTCGACAGTGCCATCCTTGTAAATTACGTGCAGCGTATTTTGCGCAACCCGTTTTATGGTGAGGTCCTTCAACTTATGGTCGGTAATAACAGCATTGTCCCCTACGGAGGGCAGCCCTTGGGTTAGATATTGTTCACCGTTGAGTAGCGTAAGCTTGAAGCTGTTCGGGTCAAATTCGGTATTCGACAAGCTCCAGCCTTTACCGTAGCCACTGTTGCGGGTATCCATCATCGAGAACGCCAAGGCAATCTCTCGACTGACCTCTAACGGCCCTTTTGGGCTCAAGACTGCCAAACGAACCAGACACCCATACTGCCCGGTACGCAGGTCAACCGAACCGCCGAGGTGGGCACTGAAATTAAACGCGTTCGAATAGATGTCCATAGGCCCACCGCTTCGCACTTGGAGAGGGGATGAAATGCCTGGAACGTCAGGGTTTTGAAGTGGCGCGCAGCACCATCACATTGTAATTGTCGGTCTCGGTCAGGTAATAGTGATGCGAGCAGCCATAACTATCGACCATTGTCCAAATACTGGCCCCTTGTTGATCGGTGTTGGGGTTATCCAACCAGGCCTTGACTCGCGCAGCACGCATGATGGTATTGCGCTTGTTCGCAGGAATTGGGTCATTTCCCCCTGAAGATTTTTTCAGCAGGCTATTCATTGTGATGTTTCCAACAGTATTACCCCGTATGACACCGCCGATCTGTCTAATACCGTGCCCAATGTCCCGAGTGTAGTAAATATCAAAGTGATCCCCCTGAACAGATGAATCTTTTAATTTTACGGGATCAGTCGGAGGTATATTCTCGACAAATCTCAACCCAAGGGGGGGCGTCCAATAATAAATATCCACATCCACACCCTGCACTGAAAAGGCGTCGGTATCAGCCCAATGATCGAGCCGCTCAGCAGACAATGTATAGGGCTCTTGACACTTAACAGTGACAGATGATTGATAATTAACATTATCTCTCTCCATATTAGTTGTATATGTTTTACGTCCCACCGTAATTTTTGCCATAAACTGCTGATTACCACTTGATCTCAGATCACACCTCAGGTATCGCTTCTCATTTTCGAGCGGACCAATACCGGGCATCGGCTGAATAATAGGGTTAGAAGGGGCTGTAGCCATGCTGGGTTCCTCAAGCACCCCCGACCACCGACCCATGTTAAATTCGTTCCTTTTTGTATCACAATACCATCCGGCCGGAATTGTCGCTTCTGGGTTTGTGGAATACTCAACCACCGTGGCACTTTCAAGCTCCGTCGCCTCAAAGGCTGCCAGCTCCCATATACCTTCAGCGTTTCTCCTCTCCTTTTGGACAATTATATTGACTTGACATTGCTGTTTGCCACCCAGATACACCTCATTATTAACTACATTGCCACCATCGCGAGGGAATTCAATATCAAACGTTTTTAAACGAACATTGGGATCTTCCGCTTTCATTTCCTTCTCCTTATCCAACATAGAGAACAGTTATCATCAACGCCACATCTTGTACCGACCTGATGCAAGTAAGCGCTTTATAGAAGGGACCGCCTACTGTTAGAAATAACAGTTTTTCCGGAATTTTCAGGTCAAAAGGAAATAGCGATTTCCTGCTTTATCGCCAGGCTGAATATAAATGTGAAAGCGGGCTTGTGGAGGAGCAAGCAAGCCTGCACATTTGGTTTCAGCATTTTCAAATCCAGGAGGAACACATGAACCAGGCCGACTACCTCATCATCGGCGGTGGCATCGCCGGCGCATCCGCCGGCTACTGGCTGTCACACCATGCCCGCGTCATCGTGCTGGAACGCGAGTCGATGCCGGGTTACCACTCCACCGGCCGTTCCGCCGCCCTGTACATCGCCGCCTATGGTACGCCCCAGGTCCGCGCGCTGACGCTGGGCAGCCGCGCCTTCTTCGATCAGCCGCCCGCAGGCTTTGCCGAACACCCCTTGCTCACCCCACGGGGCGAATTGCTGGTGGACTTGATTGGCGACCCCGGTGAGTTGCAGCGCCAGTACCTGAGTGCCAAAGCCCTTGTGCCAGAAACGCGACTGCTCGACGTCGAGGAGTCGATGGCCATGATGCCGATCCTGCGCCGGGAAAAAGTCCATGGCGGGATCTACGACCCGACCGTGTGTGACATCGATACCGATGCGCTCTATCAAGGTTACCTGCGCGGCATTCGGCGCAATGGCGGAGAAATCCACACCGACAGTGAGGTGCAGAAACTAACCCGTGACGGTCAGGGACTGTGGCAAGTGCGCACGGCCCAACAACACTTCAGCGCCCCGGTGATCATCAACGCCGCCGGCGCCTGGGCCGACCATATCGGCGAGTTGGCCGGTGCACAGAAAATCGGCCTGCAACCCAAACGTCGCAGCGCGTTCGTCTTCTCTCCACCCGCCGAGCTGAACATCCACGCATGGCCGGAGCTGGCGGCCCTCGACGGTTCGTTCTATATGAAACCCGACGCCGGCATGTTCCTCGGCTCACCGGCCAATGCCGACCCGGTGGAGCCCCACGATGTGCAACCGGAAGAGCTGGACATCGCCACGGGCATCTATCACATCGAGGAAGCCACCACCCTGAGCATCCGCCGGCCTGCGCGGACCTGGGCCGGGCTGCGCAGTTTCGTCAGCGATGGTGATCTGGTCTGCGGGTTCGATCCACAGGTGGAGGGATTATTCTGGATTGCGGCTCAGGGCGGCTACGGGATCCAGACGTCTCCGGCGATGGGCCAGGCCAGTGCGGCGCTGGTGCGCGGCAAGCCTTTGCCGGATGCATTGGCGGCGTTCGGGTTGACCGAAGCGATGCTTTCTCCACACCGGCTGCACGCCTCGACCTGACCTGTGTGGCGGGGGAGCTTGCTGTGGGGAGGGAGCTCCCTCGCCACACGTTATTTCCAGCGGTCAGCGGCTGCGTGATCGCTGTCGCGCCCTTCCACCCAGCGTGGCCCTTCGCTGGTGTTTTCCTTCTTCCAGAACGGAGCGCGCGTCTTCAGGTAGTCCATCACAAAGGCGCAGGCATCGAACGCGGCCTGACGATGGGCGCTGGCCGCCGCAACAAACACGATCGGCTCACCCGGCTCCAGGGCGCCAATGCGATGCAACACTTCCAGCTTGAGCAGCGGCCAGCGTTGCTCGGCCTCCACGGCGATTTTGCCGAGGGCCTTTTCAGTCATGCCCGGGTAGTGTTCGAGGAACATCCCTGCCACATCCAGGCCATCATTGAAGTCGCGCACATAGCCGACAAAACTCACCACCGCGCCTACGCCCACATTGGCCGCATGCATCGCATTGACCTCGGCGCCGGGATCAAACGCCTCGGCCTGCACCCGAATCGCCATGGTCAGCCTCCGGTCACGGGCGGGAAGAATGCCACTTCGTCGCCAGCTTGCAGCGGCTCTTCAAGGTCGCACAGTTCCTGGTTACGAGCGCACATCAGGCTGGCCTCATTGAGCACTGCGAATTCCGGGTCACTGGCCAATGCCTGGCGTACAGCGTCGACCGTCGCGAAGTCACCTTCCATCTCCAGGGAGTCCAGGCCAATCGCTTCGCTGTAGCGCGCAAAAAACAGTACGTTGATGCTCATGCCTGGTCCGCCTTGAAATGCCCGCTCTTGCCGCCGAGTTTCTCCAGCAGCCGAATGGTTTCGATGGTCATGCCACGGTCCACGGCCTTGCACATGTCGTAGATCGTCAGGGCGGCAACACTGGCCGCGGTCAACGCTTCCATCTCCACGCCGGTCTGCCCGGAGAGTTTGCAGCGGGCGACGATGCGCACCGCGTCCAGGCCATCGGCACTGAGCTCGACCTTGACCCCGGTGAGCATCAACGGGTGGCACAGGGGAATCAGATCACTGGTTTTTTTTGCGGCCTGGATCCCGGCGATACGGGCCACGGCAAACACGTCGCCCTTGGGGTGGGCGCCGTCGACAATCATTTTCAGGGTCTCGGGCAACATGCGCACCCGCGCTTCGGCCACGGCTTCACGGAACGTCACGGCTTTTTCAGTGACGTCGACCATGTGGGCGCGACCTTGGGAATCGAGATGAGTCAGCACAGGGATACTCCTGATCAGGAGCTCCGATTGTAAACCCAACGCCGATCAAATGTGGGAGCTGGCTTTTGTGGGAGTCGGGCTTGCCCGCGATGCAGGCACCTCGGTATGTCAGTTACACCGAGGTGATGCTATCGCAGGCAAGCCAGCTCCCACATTGACCGTGGTTACAGGTGAGATTCGGCGTATTCGGCCAGAATCGAACGAGGGACACCTTGCAAGGCGATGTGCACGCCGTTCGGGAAGTCCTTGAAGCGTTCCGTCAGGTAAGTCAGCCCGGAGCTGGTCGCGGACAGGTAAGGGGTGTCGATCTGTGCCAGGTTGCCCAGGCACACCACTTTGGAACCGGCGCCGGCACGGGTGATGATGGTTTTCATCTGGTGCGGCGTGAGGTTCTGGCATTCATCGATCAAAATCAGGCTCTGCTGGAAGCTGCGACCTCGAATGTAGTTGAGGGATTTGAACTGCAACGGCACTTTGCTGAGGATGTAGTCGACGCTGCCATGGGTGTTTTCGTCATCCATGTGCAAGGCTTCGAGGTTGTCGGTGATCGCCCCCAGCCACGGCTCCATTTTTTCCGCTTCGGTGCCGGGCAGGAAACCGATTTCCTGGTCCAGGCCCTGCACGCTGCGGGTGGCGATGATGCGGCGATAGCGTTTGGTAACCATGGTCTGTTCGATGGCGGCAGCCAGGGCGAGGATGGTTTTCCCCGAACCTGCGGCGCCGGTCAGGTTGACCAGGTGGATGTCCGGATCAAGCAAGGCATACAGCGCCAGGCTCTGGTAGATATCACGCGGTTTCAGGCCCCAGGCTTCCTGGTGCAACAGGGGTTCCTGATGCAGGTCGAGGATCAGCAGCTTGTCGACCTGGATCTCTTTGATCCAGCCCACAAAACCCTGTTCGTCGATGATGAATTCGTTGATGTGCACAGCCGGCAGGTTGTCGATCAGCTGTACCTGGTGCCAGGTGCGGCCATGGTCCTGACGGGTTTCGACCTTGCTGACGCGATCCCAGAACGAGCCGGTCATGGTGTGATAACCACGAGACAGCATTGACACGTCGTCAACCAGTTGGTCGGTACTGTAGTCCTCGGCAGCGATCCCACACGCTCGTGCCTTGAGGCGCATATTGATGTCTTTGGTCACCAGCACCAGGCGCAGGTCCTTGTCGCGTGCGTGCAGGTCGATCAATTGGTTGATGATTTTGTTGTCGTTCAGATTCTCCGGCAGCAAGCTGTTGGGCTCGCTGCGCTTGTTCATCAGAATCGACAGCAAGCCCTTGGGCCCGCCTTTGCCACGCTGGATCGGTACGCCCACCTCGACGTCGTCGGGGGAGGCTTCGCCGAGGGTCTTGTCGATCAGGCGGATGGCCTGGCGGCATTCGGCGGCAACGCTGTGGTGCCCGCTTTTGAGTTTGTCGAGCTCCTCAAGCACGATCATCGGGATGGCGACGTGGTGTTCTTCGAAGTTGAGCAGTGCGTTTGGATCGTGAATCAGTACATTGGTATCAAGCACATAAAGGATTGGCTGGTCGGAAGAAGGGTTACGTCCATGATCATCCATACTCGGTCACCTTTGTGGGAGCCAGTCGACGCAATACCGCGACAGTGCTGCGCCTCGATTCGACCGTCGAACGCACTTGAGGGGCGTCAAGTGCGGTGCACACAAGAGGTGTCTTGGAAGACGCCACCTGTGTTGCAGGTTTCGGCTGTCTGTCTTCGTAATACCGCAAAACACATGACAGGAAAAAGCACTTTGACGCTTTTTTGAAGTTTATTTTTCAGGATGACGAATAGCACTAGGCGCGCCGGCATTGCACCGTTAAAGTCGGAAGTCCGCCTGTATCGAAATACCTCCCAAAATCCCCCCTGAAAAACCTCAGCCCCAACAGGGCCGGGCTTTTCGTGCTTTTTCAGCGAAACGCTTCGCGGCAATCCTGCCAGCCGAGTCCACTTTCTGCCGTGGCGTGTAAAAGCCAGGGTAAAGCGATGCGCGCCTTGTCCTGGGTGTCGTGGAAGACGATCACCCCGCGCCGCCACAACAGCATCAGTGTGAGCACGCGGTTCGCCGACTCATCAGCCTTGAGCTTGCCGGGTTCGTCTTCCGAGTCGATGTCCCACAAGGCCACTTGCAGCCCTTGTGACTGGAAAAATCCCTGGCTGTCGGACCGGCGCTGACCGTACGGCGGGCGGAACAGCGGCAAGTAGTTTTCCGGCATCAGGTTTTGCGCCAGGGAGGCGCTGCGGGTGATGGACGACTGCCAGTCGACCCAGTGGCTATGGGAGCGGTACTGCCAGCCCTGGATGCCGACGCACTGGCCCTGGTACAGCGCCTGCACATCGGTGGCCGAGCTTTTCTCGACGCGGGTTTGCAGGCTGTTGCCCAGCACGAAGAAGAGGCTGTGCATTTTCTGTTTGCGCAGGTAGTCGGCGAGCCAGTCGGTATTGCCGCTGACCGGGGACGGTCCGCTGTCGAAGGTCAGCAGGAACATCCGGTCGTTGAGTTCGTCGCCGTTGCGTTCGTGATCGCCGAAGCGCGCGATTTCGCTGCTGATCTGGGGGAACAGGGCGGCCTTGCGCAACTGTTCATCCAGGTAGCGCTCGTGGAATGCGCGGCTGGGGCCGGCCCAGCCTATATAGAAGGAGTTGTCGCTGACTTCGAATTTGGCGGCTTGTTCGCGCAGGTCGTCCATGTTTTCCACCAGGTAGCAGAAGGAGGCGTCCTGTTCGCAGCTTTGTTGGGCGAAGGTGTAGTTTTCCAGTAGCCGTTGCCAGAGTTGACGGCGCAGGTCGTCGATCGAGGCCTGGTTGATGATCTTCAGGCCCAGGCGCTGCTTGAGGGCGGGTTCGTCGAGGGATTCGCTGGCGAGCAGGGTGTGGGCGAACATCAGGATTTCTGCGCGTGAGGCGACGTCGAACAGGGCGGGGCTGCTGAGGCGTTCGGGCCAGGTGCCGCGGTCCAGGGTTGCGACATCCACGGGGGCGGCTTGGGCGCCCAGGCAGATGAGCCAGGCTGACAGTAAAAGCGCAATTCGCACGAAGGGTCTCCCTTTCCAGAGTCGTCGGGCACTATAGCCGATCGTGTGGGGGCGCTATTGGGTTGGTGTGTATATGCGTTATTTGAGTGATGGCTTGTATTGGTTCCGCTCTTACAGCGGCTCACTTTTGAACGCTTTTGCAAAGTGACTCGCTGTAAGAGCGAAACCATAAGCCGCCGTAACCGCAGAAACGGATATGCCCCCCCCAACGACCGCACAGCTATCTATCACCATCATAGGTGGAGTCAAACCGCCCTACCCCCTAGAATCCCCCCACGATTAAAGGAGACGACTTCATGCTGACGGTGATTTCCCCCGCCAAAACCCTCGATTTCGAGTCAAAGCCGGTCACCCCGCGCTTCACCCAGCCGCAATACCTCGACCACTCCCAGGAGCTGATCGAACAACTGCGCGAACTCAGCCCGGCGCAAATCAGCGAACTGATGCACGTCTCCGACAAAATCGGCGGCCTCAACGCCGCACGCTTCGGCAGCTGGACCCCCGCCTTCACCCCCGCCAACGCCAAACAAGCCCTGCTGGCATTCAAGGGCGACGTCTACACCGGCCTCAACGCCGAAACCCTCAAGGACGCCGACTTCACCTACGCCCAGGACCACCTGCGCATGCTCTCCGGCCTGTACGGCCTGCTGCGGCCGCTGGACCTGATGATGCCGTACCGCCTCGAAATGGGCACCAAACTGCCCAACGCCCGTGGCAAGGACCTGTACGCTTTCTGGGGCACCCGCATCAGCGAGTGGCTCAACGAAGCCCTGGCCGAACAAGGCGATGACGTGCTGCTCAACCTCGCGTCCAACGAGTACTTCTCGGCAGTCAAACGCCCGGCATTGAATGCGCGAATCATCAACACCGAGTTCAAGGACCTGAAAAACGGCCAGTACAAGATCATCAGCTTCTACGCCAAGAAGGCCCGGGGCATGATGAGCCGCTTTGTGATTGAAGAACGCATCAACGACCCGGCCAGGCTCAAGGAGTTTGACGTGCAGGGTTATCGCTTCAATGCGGAGCAGTCGAAGCCGGATAACCTGGTGTTCCTGCGGGATCACGCACCGGAATAACCTGACAACGAAGATCCAAATGTGGGAGCGGGCTTGCTCGCGAAAGCGGTGGTTCAGTCGATGCCTTTATTGCCTGACACGCCGCTTTCGCGAGCAAGCCCGCTCCCACATTTTGTTTGCATTCCAACTCCGAATTCGCCATTTATTTGGCGTCAAAAATAATTCTTCAGATTCCCTAACATTTATTTCACTCGACATTCGTCATTTTTTTTCGTAGTGGCACCACTTTTTTAAAACAGTAGTGGCACAAAACTATTTACCCCTCGCAACTCCCCGCAACTACTGGCCTAAATAGCAAGTGCTATCAGAATAGTACTAGTGCCATCTTTCCTAATATTTCAAGAAATTTCCGGAAACAGGATGAGTGGACAGGAACTATGTCCTAAAGCACCGCTCATACCACCGGTAACGATTATCTCTGAAGATGTAAGAGATGACTTACGTGGCGACCAAGGGAAGTAGCAAAGTTGTCATATAACTTTGACTCAATGGTCAAATCATCAACTGATTAGTTGAAGGCGGACGCAAAGGTTTCACTACTTTCTCCGACAAGGCCAAGGCTGAGCTCACCTGTATGGGTCAGTGAGACAACCCAAGCCGTTGATATATAAGGGCTCAAAGCCCCTGTCAACGCCTTGCGGCACTGGCGCCAGGCCCTTCCCCAGGAAGGCTGGCTGCATTTCAGGGCAAGCCCCAACAATAAGGCCAAGTTGCGCACAACTTGAGTGCATTAGTTAGTCACTCGACTTTTAGTATGCCTGCACTGGATATACCGACGTTTATTCGTCGCACTTCCCAGTGCCTGGGTGACGCTTCAAAACATGAACTCCGGCCATCTAGTGGCACGATTAACAATGAGGTAAATGCGATGCGCATCAGCATATTTGGTTTGGGTTACGTCGGCGCGGTATGTGCCGGTTGCCTGTCTGCACGGGGCCATGAGGTCGTTGGCGTAGACATCTCCAAGGAAAAGATTGACCTGATCAACGCGGGTAAATCCCCCATCGTTGAACCGGGTCTGGGCGAGCTGTTAAGCCAGGGCGTTCAAACCGGCCGACTGCGCGGCACCACCAATTTCGCCGAGGCAATCCGTGATACCGACCTGTCGATGATTTGCGTCGGCACGCCGAGCAAGAAGAACGGCGACCTGGAACTCAACTACATCGAATCGGTGTGCCGCGAGATCGGTTTCGTCCTGCGTGACAAGACCTCCCGTCACACCATCGTGGTCCGCAGCACCGTGCTGCCAGGTACCGTGGCCAATGTGGTGATTCCGATTCTCGAAGACTGCTCGGGCAAGAAAGCCGGCGTCGACTTCGGCGTCGCCGTAAACCCTGAGTTCCTGCGTGAAAGCACCGCCATCGCCGACTACGACCTGCCGCCGATGACCGTCATCGGTGAATTCGACACCGCTTCCGGCGATGTTCTGCAGTCGCTGTACGAAGAACTCGACGCGCCGATCATCCGCAAGGACATCGCCGTCGCCGAGATGATCAAGTACACCTGCAACGTCTGGCATGCGACCAAAGTGACCTTCGCCAACGAGATCGGCAACATCGCCAAGGCGGTGGGTGTCGACGGTCGCGAAGTGATGGAAGTGGTCTGCCAGGACAAGACCCTCAACCTGTCCCAGTACTACATGCGCCCGGGCTTTGCCTTCGGCGGTTCCTGCCTGCCCAAGGACGTGCGCGCCCTGACATACCGCGCAGGCTCTCTGGACGTGGATGCGCCGCTGCTCAACTCGCTGATGCGCAGCAACGAGTCACAGGTGCAAAACGCTTTCGACATCGTTTCCAGCCACGACAAACGCAAAGTCGCCCTGCTGGGCCTGAGCTTCAAGGCCGGCACCGATGACCTGCGCGAAAGCCCGCTGGTGGAACTGGCAGAAATGCTGATCGGCAAGGGTTTCGACCTGAGCATCTACGACAGCAACGTCGAATACGCTCGCGTGCACGGCGCCAACAAGGACTACATCGAAGGCAAGATCCCTCACGTGTCGTCCCTGCTCAACTCGGACTTCGACGAAGTGATCAACAACTCCGACGTGATCATCCTGGGCAACCGCGATGAGAAGTTCCGTGCCCTGGCGCACAACGCACCCCACGGCAAGCAAGTGGTCGACCTGGTGGGCTTCATGTCCAAGGCCACCAGCGTGAGCGGCCGTACCGAAGGCATTTGCTGGTAACAGCAACGGCAAGTTTCAAGCGGCAAGCGTCCTGATCCCCGGCGCTTGCTGCTTGAAGCCTCCTTCACCTGCGGAATGACGCCTATGTCCAAGTTAAAACACGTACTCCTCCAATCTGCCGGCTGGCTGTTTTTCCTGAGCCTGCTGATGGGACTCGCCCTGCTGTTGCCGGCGAGTACGTTCGACTCAGAGTCGAAGAATTTTATTTTCCTGATTGGCGCCGTCGGTATCTGGCGCTACTCGATGGGTGCTACGCATTTCTTTCGCGGCATGCTGTTCCTGTACGTGGTCTACCCGCACCTGCGGCGCAAAGTGCGCAAGCTGGGCAAGGCGGCAGACCCGTCCCACGTATTCCTGATGGTCACCAGCTTTCGGATCGACGCGCTGACCACGGCCCAGGTCTACAGCTCGGTGATCCGCGAGGCCATCGAATGTGGCTTCCCTACCACCGTGGTCTGCTCCCTGGTGGAAATGTCCGATGAGCTGCTGGTCAAGAGCCTGTGGGCCAGGATGAACCCGCCCGACCACGTCAAACTGGACTTCGTGCGCATCGCCGGTACCGGCAAGCGTGACGGCCTGGCTTTCGGTTTTCGCGCCATCTCCCGCCACCTGCCGGACGACCGTGCCGTAGTGGCCGTGATCGATGGCGACACCGTGCTCGCCGAGGGCGTAGTGCGCAAGACCGTGCCGTGGTTCCAGCTGTTCGGCAATGTCGGCGGCCTGACCACCAACGAGTTCTGCGAAGTGCGCGGCGGCTACATCATGAGCGAGTGGCACAAGCTGCGCTTCGCCCAGCGCCACATCAACATGTGCTCCATGGCCCTGTCCAAACGCGTGCTGACCATGACCGGCCGCATGTCGGTGTTCCGCGCCAACGTGGTCACCGACCCGGGCTTCATTGCCGATGTGGAAAGCGACTCGCTGCAACACTGGCGCCTGGGCCGCTTCAAGTTTTTGACCGGTGACGACAAGTCCAGCTGGTTCAGCCTGATGCGCCTGGGCTACGACACTTTCTACGTACCGGACGCCGCGATCCACACCGTGGAACACCCGCCGGAAAAGAGCTTTATCAAGGCCAGCCGCAAACTGATGTTCCGCTGGTACGGCAACAACCTGCGCCAGAACTCACGTGCCCTGGGCCTGGGTATGCGTCGCCTGGGCCTGTTCACCAGCATCGTGCTGTTTGATCAACGCGTGTCGATGTGGACCTCCCTGCTGGGGCTGACCGTGGCGATCATCGCCACCTTCAAATACGGCGGCGCGTTCATCCTCGCCTACCTGCTGTGGATCGGCATCACCCGCCTGATTCTGACCCTGCTGCTGTCGTGCTCCGGCCACAAGATCGGCCCGGCTTACCCGGTGATTCTCTATTACAACCAGATCATGGGCGCGCTGGTGAAGATCTACGTGTTCTTCCGCCTTGATCAACAGTCCTGGACCCGCCAGGACACCAAACTGACCCGCGATTTGGCCAGCTTTCAACGTTGGTTCAACACCTGGTCGTCTCGGACCATGACCTTCTCCGCCGGCAGCATTTTCGTCGCCGTGTTGCTGATGATGGTTTGACCCTGCCAAGCCTGAATTAACTAGGAACTAAACACCATGAATAGCCCAGTAAACGCCAACGTTGTCCACGAATCCGAAGCCCAGCGCCAACACGCCCGGGTCAAAATCCCGGCCAAGCTGCGCTTCTTCGGCGCCGATCAAACACCGATGGAAGTGCGGGTGATCGACCTGTCCGCCGGCGGCCTGGCCTTCAACGCCCCGCAGCAGCCGCTGAAAGTCGGCGATGTGCACAAGGGTCGCTTGCAATTCGTGATCGACAACCTGGGCCTGGCGATGGACGTCGAGCTGCAGATTCGCTCCTACGATCGCCAGACCGGCCGCACCGGTTGCCAGTTCCAGAACCTCGATGCACAAGACATCTCCACCCTGCGCCACCTGATCACCTCGCACCTGGCCGGTGACATCGTGACCATGGGTGACGTGCTGGCAACCCTGCAACGCGACAACTTCACCAAGGCGCGCAAGGTCAAGGACGGCGGCAGCAACATGAGCGTCGGTGGCCGCCTGCGGGCGGTGACTTTCAGCCTCGGGATCTTCGTGGTGGGCCTGGCGGCATTCGGCTTCGTGGTCAAATCGGTGTACGGCATGTACTTCGTCAGCCACGCCACCTCCGGCCTGGTGAGCGTGCCCGGGATGAACGTGACCATGCCCCGCGATGGCACCGTGCAAAGCCTGATCAAAGGCGATGCGGTCGCCGCCAAAGGCGCGCCATTGGCAACCTTCAGCACCAGCATGCTCGACGTACTCAAGGGCCATCTGGACGAAGACCAGCTGCAACCGGCCAAGGTCGAAGAGCTGTTCGGCAAGCAAATGACCGGCACCCTCACCTCCCCTTGCGACTGCGTCGTGGCCCAGCAACTGGTCGCCGACGGTCAGTACGCCAGCAAGGGCGACGTGATCTTCCAACTGGTGCCACGCGGCAGCCAGGCCAACGTTGATGCGCGCTTCTCCTATCGCCAGTTTGCCGACGTACGCCCGGGCACCCGCGTGAACTTCCAGGTAGCGGATGAAGAGCAGGTACGCACCGGCACCATCGTCAGCAGCACCAGCCTGAACAGCAGCGAAATGTCCTCCGACATCCGCGTGCAGATCAAACCCGACGCCCCGCTGGACAGCACCTACGCCGGTCGCCCGGTTGAAGTGACCAGCGATCGCGGCCCGTCCCTGAACTGGCTGATCGACAAAGCCATGGCCAACGGTCTGTAAGCAGAGGACATGCCTGTGATGACTCTCTCAAAAACACCGCAATCCCTGTGGGAGCGGGCTTGCTCGCGAAAGCAGTGTGTCAGCCAACACATGCATCAACTGACAGTGCCCCTTCGCGAGCAAGCCCGCTCCCACATGGGAACTGCGGCGTTGCTGGCTGTTGCGGTCAGCCTCGCCGGTTGCGCCGGCCTGCCCGACCAACGCCTGGCCAATGAAGCGCTGAAACGTGGCGACACCGTCACTGCCCAGCAGAACTACCAGCAGCTCGCGGATTTGGGCTACAGCGAGGCCCAAGTGGGCCTGGCGGATATCCAGGTCGGCACCCGCGACCCCGAGCAAATCAAGCAGGCCGAAGCGACGTACCGCGCGGCTGCCGATACCTCGCCCCGTGCCCAGGCACGCCTGGGCCGCCTGCTGGTGGCCAAGCCCGGCGCGACCGAAGCCGAACACCATGAAGCCGAAGGCCTGCTGAAAAAGGCCTTTGCCAATGGCGAAGGCAACACCCTGATCCCGCTGGCAATGCTCTACCTGCAATACCCGCACAGTTTCCCGAACATCAACGCCCAGCAGCAGATCAGCAAATGGCGCGCCTCGGGTTACCCGGAAGCCGGTCTCGCCCAGGTGCTGCTGTATCGCACCCAGGACACCTACGACCAGCACCTGGATGAAGTGGAAAGCATCTGCAAGGCCGCACTGAACACCACCGATATCTGCTACGTCGAGTTGGCCACGGTCTACCAGAAAAAAGCCGAGCCGGAAAAACAGGCCGACCTGCTCAAGCAGATGGAAGCCGGCTACAGCCGCGGCACCGTCACCGCCCAACGGGTCGACAGCGTGGCTCGTGTACTGGGTGATGCAAGCCTGGGCAAGACCGACGAAAAAACCGCCCAGGCCCTGCTGGAAAAAATCGCCCCCGGCTACCCGGCCTCCTGGGTCAGCCTGGCACAACTGCTCTACGACTTCCCGGAACTGGGTGACGTCGACCAGATGATGAAGTACCTCGACAACGGCCGCGCCGCCGACCAGCCCCGCGCCGAACTGTTGCTGGGCAAGCTCTACTACGAAGGCAAGTGGGTCCCGGCTGACGCCAAGGCCGCCGAAGAACACTTCCAGAAAGCCGTCGGCCGCGAAGTCGCCGCCGACTACTACCTCGGCCAGATCTACCGCCGTGGCTACCTGGGCAAGGTCTATTCGCAAAAGGCCCTGGACCATCTGTTGACCGCTGCGCGCAACGGCCAGAACAGCGCCGACTTCGCGATCGCCCAGCTGTTTTCCCAAGGCAAGGGCACCAAGCCCGACCCGCTTAACGCCTATGTCTTCAGCCAGTTGGCCAAGGCCCAGGACACGCCGGAAGCCAACGACCTGGCGACCCAGCTCGAAGCGCCGCTGACCCCGGAACAACGCGCCGAAGGCCAACGCCTGGTGCAACAGGAGCTGGCCGTGCGCGGCACCCTGGCCCAAAGCACGCTGCAATTGCACGCCCTGCAAGAAGAAGACGGCGAGGAATCCCTATGAAGCTCAACCCATTCGTCAAGGCCGGTATCGGCCTGACCTTCGCCCTGCTGTGGTCGTGCCCGACCCTGGCGGCGCTGACCGAAGCCAAGAACTTCGGCCTGGAAGTCAAAGTCACCGGCCAGTCCGAAGATGACCGCGACCTGGGCACCCAGAAAGGCGGCGACGTCAACGGCATCGGCCTTGACCTGCGCCCGTGGATCTACGGTGAAAGCGGCAACTGGAGCGCCTACGCCATGGGCCAGGCCGTGACCTCCAGCGACATCATCGAGACCGACACCCTGCAACAGTCCTCGGATGACGCCACTCAACAGACCAGCAACGACGACCGCAAGAGCAAGAAGAACTACCTGGCGATGCGCGAGTTCTGGGTCGCCTATGGCGGCTTCACGCCCTACCCCGGCGAGATCCTCAAGCTCGGTCGCCAACGCCTGCGCAATGACGACGGCCAATGGCGCGACACCAATATCGAAGCGCTGAACTGGACCTTCGACACCACCTTGCTCAAGGCCAATGTCGGCGTCGCCGAGCGCTTCAGCGAATACCGCACCGACCTCAAGGAACTGTCGCCCAAGGACAAGGACCGTCAGCACCTGTACGCCGACGCCGCCTATCAGTGGACGCCAGGCCAGTGGATCGGCCTGCGCGCGCACCACACCCATGATGACGGCAAGCTCGACTACCCGGAACCGGGCGTGGCCACCGACTCGCTGGACAAGCGCGAGAACGGCGACCTGACCTGGCTCGGCATCGAAGCCAACAGCGACGCCTACAACTGGCGCAACACCAACACCGTCAACTACTGGGCGAGCGTCACCGGCATGCAGGGCGACCGCGACACGGTCAACGCCTTGAACGCCGACGGCACCCGCCCGGCCAACGCCAAGCGCAGCGATGACGTGAATGGCTGGGCCACCGATTTGGGTGTACGCCTGCGCCTCGACCCGCAGTGGCAAGTGGGCGCCGCCTACTCCCGCGCCAGTGCCGAATACGAGCAGAACGGCCTGCAAAGCAACCGTTCGAACTGGACCGGTACCCAGTCCCGCGTCCACCGCTTCGGTGAAGCGTTTCGCGGCGAGATGAACAACATGCAGTCCATGAGCCTGTTCGGGTCCTGGCAGCTGCGCGAGGACTATGACGCAAGCCTTGTGTACCACAAGTTCTGGCGCGTAGACGGCAACAAGCCGGTGGGCAGCAACGGCATCGATGCCGTGCAGAACAACACCGATGACGTGACCGGCGCGATCCTGTCCAGCACGTCCCTGCCGCTTGAAGACGGCAAGAAAGACCTGGGCCAGGAGATGGACCTGGTGGTCACCAAGTACTTCAAGAAAGGCCTGCTGCCGGCCGGGCTCAGCCAGTCGATCGACGAGCCGTCGGCCCTGGTGCGCTTCCGTGCAGGCGTGTTCAAGCCGGGCGACGCCTATGGCAGCCAGGTCGACTCGTACATGCATCGCGCCTTTGTCGACGTGATCTGGAAGTTCTGATGGGAGCCTGCGCAATGAAGTCTCAAAGCCTGCTCGTCGCGGCCATGCTGCTGGCCAGCGCCTCGGCCTTCGCCGACAAAGCGCCGACCATCGCCAAAGAGCTGCAACAGGCCAAGACCTACACCATCTCCAGCCCGCCGACCGAGCCGCTGGAGATGGCCAAGCCTGCGCTGCCGGACGTGTCCGGCTACACCGCGGCGAATATCGCGAAAAAGATCGTGCGTACCAAGCCAGGCAAAATCAGCATCCGCCGGATGATGCAGGAAGACGCCCTGAAGGACTTCATCGGCGGCGACAACAAGATGGCCGAATGGGTAGTGCGCCAGCACGGCATTCCCCAGGCGATCTTTGTCGACGACGGCTACATGAACCTCAAGGACCTGCTGAAGAAAGTGCCCAAGCAGTACTTCAGCGAAACCTCGCCGGGGGTGTTCCTGGCCAAGTTGCCGATCGTGGTGGGCCGTAAAGGCATCCTCGAAATCGACAAGCAGACTCAAGAGCTGCGCCTGTCCCAGGAAGCCGGTTCGTTCCTGATCAACGACGGCCAGTTGTTCGTACGTGACACCAGAATCACCGGCTGGCGCGAGAAGACCAACGGCCCGGCGACCTTCCAGTCGCCCAAGGAATTCCGCCCGTTCCTGCTGGCCTGGGGCGGCACCGAGACCTACATCGCCAATAGCAAGATGGCCAGTTTCGGCTACGCCAACAGTAAGTCGTATGGCGTGAGTATTTCCCAATACACGCCGAACATGGCCAAGGTGCTCAAGCGTCCTGAACCGACGGGCTGGATCGTCGACTCCGAGTTCTCGGACATGTGGTACGGCTTCTACTGCTACGAAACCACCGGCTTTGTGCTCAAGGGCAATACCTACAAGGACAACATCGTCTACGGCATTGACCCCCACGACCGTTCACACGGCCTGATCATCACCGACAACACCGTCTACGGCACAAAGAAGAAGCACGGCATCATCATTTCCCGGGAAGTGAACGACAGCTTCATCTTCAACAACCGCAGCTTCGACAACAAGCTCTCGGGCCTGGTGATCGACCGTAACAGCGTCAACAACCTGATCGCCGACAACGAGATCTACCGCAACCACACCGACGGCATCACCCTCTATGAGAGCGGCGATAACCTGCTGTGGGGCAACAAGGTCATCAGCAACCGTCGCCACGGCATCCGCGTGCGTAACAGCGTGAACATTCGCCTGTACGAGAACATTGCCTTGGCCAACGGGCTGACCGGCGTGTACGGCCACATCAAGGATTTGACCGACACCGACCGCGACATCGCCCTCGACCCGTTCGACACCAAGGTCTCGCTGATCGTGGTCGGCGGTGAACTGGCCGCCAACGGCAGCGGGCCGCTGTCCATCGACTCGCCGTTGAGCGTCGAGCTGTACCGCGTATCGATGCTTGCGCCGACCAAATCCAGTGGCATCAGCTTCTCGGGCGTTCTTGGCGATCGCCAGGAAGAGATCCTCGACTTGCTGGTACGCCAGAAGAAAGCCGTGCTGATCGACCCTGTCGAACGCCAGACCGAAATGCAGGACTGAGGATGACCTTTATGCACCCACACATGATCAAACTGCTCAGCCTTTCGGGTTTGACCCTCGGCCTGCTCGCGGCCAGCCAGGGCGTGCGCGCCGACGAAATCAAGGCGCCAACCTTCACCGCCGAACCGTGCTGCAGCCTGTGCCCGGCCGCCCACGACGCGAAGAACTACACCACGCGCTACCAGCAGAACTTCACCACCCTGGTGCAAGCTCAGGGCGATTGGCTGTTCCGGACCCAGGAAGACCTGCGCACCGAATTCGACACCAGCCCCGCCGGCTACAAACGCATGCAGCAGCTGCACGATGCGTTCAAGAGCAAGGGCGTGGAACTGGTGGTGGTCTACCAGCCGACCCGTGGTTTGGTGAACCGCAACAAGCTCAACCCTGAAGAGAAAGCCAGGTTCGATTTCGACAAGGCCCTGGGCAATTACAAGACCATGCTCGGGCGTTTCGCCAAGATGGGCTACGTCGTGCCGGACCTGTCGCCGCTGACCAACGAGCAACTGCCGGACGAGTTACCGGCCCACGATTTCTACTTCCGCGGTGACCAACACTGGACGCCATACGGCGCCCAGCGCACCGCCAAAATCGTCGGCGCGAAAGTGCGGGCGATGCCTGAATTTGCCGGCATCCCGCAGCGCGAATTCGAGACCAAACGGTCCGGGCGCATGGGCAAGACCGGCACCCTGCACAACATGGCCGGGCAACTGTGCGGCACCAGCTACGCGATCCAGTACATGGACCAGTTCACCACCGAGCCCAAGGGCGAAGCGGCAGACGGCGACCTGTTCGGTGATTCCGGCAACCCGCAGATCACCCTCGTGGGTACCAGCCACAGTGGCAAGAACTACAATTTCGCCGGCTTCCTGGAACAGGAAATCGGTGCCGACATCCTCAACGTCGCCTTCCCCGGTGGTGGCCTGGAAGGCTCGATGATCCAGTACCTGGGCAGCGAAGAATTCCAGAAGACCCCGCCGAAGATCCTGATCTGGGAATTCTCGCCGCTGTATCGCCTGGACCAGGAGACCATCTACCGCCAGATGATGTCGCTGCTGGACAACGGCTGTGAAGGCAAGATCGCCCAGATGAGCGCCAGCACCACGCTGAAACCCGGCAAGAACGAATTGCTGGTGAACAGTTCGAACAAAGACCTGCGCAACAGCAGTCACCAGGTCGACATCCGCTTCGCCGACCCATCGGTGAAAACCCTGCAAGCCACCCTCTGGTACATGAACGGGCGCCACGAGGACATCAAGATCGAGAAACCCGAAACATCCGATACAGACGGGCGTTTCGCCTTTGAACTGCGCACCGATGAAGACTGGGCCACGCAAAACCTGCTGGCCGTGGAAGTGCAGGGCCCTGAAGCGGGCCAGGCCGCGCAGAAAGTCGAAGCGAAAATTTGCACACGCAACGTATTCCCCGCCGGTGGTCAACAGACTGCTTCAACGGGGCAATGAGGTTACTTATGCAGAAGTTATTGATTCCAACGCTGCTGGGCCTGGCGATGTTTGCCGGCCAAGTCAACGCCGCCTCACCACTGCGTCCGCCCCAGGGTTATTTCGCCCCGGTGGAAGCATTCAAGACCGGCGACTTCAAGAATGACTGCGACGCCATGCCCGCGCCGTACACCGGCTCGCTGCAATTTCGCAGCAAGTACGAAGGTTCGGACAAGGCTCGTTCCACCCTGAATGTGCAGTCCGAAAAAGCCTTTCGCGACAGCACCGCCGACATCACCAAGCTGGAAAAAGACACCAGCAAGCGTGTGATGCAATTCATGCGCGACGGCCGTCCGGAGCAGCTGGAATGCACGCTGAACTGGCTCACGAGCTGGGCCAAGGCCGATGCATTGATGTCCAAGGACTTCAACCACACCGGCAAGTCCATGCGCAAATGGGCACTGGGCAGCATGGCGTCGGCCTATGTGCGCCTGAAGTTCTCCGACTCTCATCCGCTGGCCAACCACCAGCAGGAGTCGCAGTTGATCGAAGCCTGGTTCAGCAAAATGGCCGACCAGGTGGTGAGCGACTGGGACAACCTGCCGCTGGATAAAACCAACAACCACTCCTACTGGGCTGCCTGGTCGGTGATGGCGACCTCCGTCGCCGTGAACCGCCGCGACCTGTTTGACTGGGCCGTGAAGGAATACAAGGTCGGCGCCAACCAGGTGGATGCCCAAGGCTTCCTGCCCAACGAATTGAAGCGTCAGCAACGGGCCCTGTCGTACCACAACTACGCCCTGCCGCCGCTGGCGATGATCGCCAGTTTTGCCCTGGTGAACGGTGTGGACCTGCGCCAGGAAAACAACGGCGCGTTGAAACGCCTGGGTGACAAGGTGCTGGCCGGGGTGAAAGACCCGGAGATCTTCGAGCAGAAGAACGGCAAGGAACAGGACATGAAGGACCTCAAGGAAGACATGAAATTTGCCTGGCTTGAGCCCTTCTGCACCCTCTACACCTGCGCCCCGGATGTGATCGAGCGCAAGCACGGGATGCAGCCGTTCAAGACGTTCCGCCTCGGGGGTGACCTGACCAAGGTCTACGACCCGGCGCATGAGAAAGGCAACAAAGGCAGCTAGTCGCTGATCGTTCCCACGCTCCGCGTGGGAATGCAGCCAGGGACGCTCCGCGTCCCAAAAGCGGACGCAGAGCGTCCAGTGAGGCATTCCCACGCAGAGCGTGGGAACGATCACATAGCCCTCTCATTTCGGTGGGGGGTTTGGGGGGGCCGTTGGCCCTTGACTGTTGGTTAAACATGGAGAGATCGGGATGGTTTTCTCGTCCAATGTGTTCCTGTTCCTGTTCTTGCCGATCTTCCTCGGCTTGTACTACCTGAGCGGGCAACGCTATCGCAATCTGCTGCTGCTGGTTGCCAGTTATGTGTTCTACGCCTGGTGGCGAGTGGACTTCCTGGCGCTGTTCGCCGCCGTGACGCTGTGGAACTACTGGATCGGCCTCAAGGTCGGTGCGGCAGGCGTGCGCACCAAGCCGGCCCAGCGCTGGCTGCTGCTGGGCGTGGCGGTCGATCTGTGCATCCTCGGCTACTTCAAGTACGCCAACTTCGGTGTCGACAGCATCAACCTGATGATGAAGTCGGCCGGCCTTGAGCCTTTCATCCTGACCCACGTGCTGTTGCCGATCGGGATCTCGTTCTACATCTTCGAGTCCATCAGCTACATCATCGACGTGTACCGCGGCGACACCCCGGCCACCCGCAACCTGATCGACTTTGCGGCGTTCGTGGCGATCTTCCCGCACCTGATTGCCGGCCCGGTGTTGCGCTTTCGCGACCTGGCCGACCAGTTCAACAACCGCACCCACACCCTCGATAAATTCTCCGAGGGCTGCACGCGGTTCATGCAGGGTTTCATCAAGAAGGTGTTTATCGCCGACACCCTGGCGGTGGTCGCCGATCATTGCTTCGCCCTGCAAAACCCTACGACGGGTGACGCCTGGCTCGGCGCACTGGCGTACACCGCGCAGCTGTACTTCGACTTCTCCGGCTACAGCGACATGGCCATCGGCCTGGGCTTGATGATGGGTTTTCGCTTCATGGAAAACTTCAAGCAGCCGTACATCAGCCAGTCGATCACCGAGTTCTGGCGGCGCTGGCATATCAGCCTGTCCACCTGGCTGCGTGACTACCTGTACATCACCCTGGGCGGCAACCGTAAAGGCACGCTGACCACCTACCGCAACCTGTTCCTGACCATGCTCCTCGGTGGCCTGTGGCACGGTGCGAACATCACCTACATCGTGTGGGGCGCCTGGCACGGCATGTGGCTGGCGATTGAAAAAGCCATCGGCCTCAACACCGCACCGCGCAGTTTCAACGTTGTGCGCTGGGCCTTCACCTTCCTGCTGGTGGTGATGGGCTGGGTGATCTTCCGCTCGGAAAACCTGCACGTCGCCGGCCGTATGTACGGCGCGATGTTCAGCTTCGGCGAGTGGTCGCTGTCGGAACTCAACCGCGCCAGCCTCACCGGCCTGCAAGTGGCAACCCTGGTGGTGGCGTACGCGACCCTGGCGTTCTTCGGCCTGCGGGACTTCTACAGCAACCGCCCACCGGAAAAAACCAAGCCTGCGGTGAACACCCAGGCCGATGGCCCGGCGACTGCGCAACCGGGCTTGATCAAGGCCGTACCGGGCGACAACCCGGGCAGCATCCATGAGCCCGGCTACACCGTGGGCACCGAGGCCACCGTGCAACCGGCCTACTGGAGCGCCACCTGGCCACGCTACGCCATGCGCGCCGCAGTACTGCTGCTGTTCGTGGCGTCGATTCTCAAACTTTCGGCGCAGAGCTTCTCGCCGTTCCTTTACTTCCAGTTCTGAGGGAGCCGACCATGACCCGTTCATTACGCGTCCTCTACATCGCCTTGTTCCTCGCCGTGCTGCTGGCGTTGGGCGCCTGGTCGATGCGCAGTTTCCTGGGCTTCAGCACCAACGCCGACGCCACCGTGCTCAACGGCCGCTGGACCAAGGCCGTCGAGACCCACTACGACGACCAGTTCCCGATCAAGCGCCTGGGCACCAACCTCTGGGCAGCGCTGGACTACAAGCTGTTCAACGAAGGCCGCCCTGGCGTGGTGATTGGCCGCGACCACTGGTTGTACAGCGACGAGGAATTCAACCCCATCGTCAACGAAGACCAGAACCTGCAAGGCAACTACGCCTTGGTGGAAGGCGTGCGCCAGAAGCTCAAGGCCCAGGGTATCCAACTGGTGATGGCGATCGTGCCGGCCAAGGTGCGGCTGTACCCGGAACACCTGGGTGAAGTGCAGCCGGCGAGCATCCGCGCCGGTCTGTACCAGGACTTCCATGCCCGCATGGCCGCCGACAAGATCGTCGCCCCTGACCTGATGGGCCCGCTGCAACAGGCCAAGCTGCACGGCCAGCAAGTGTTCCTGCGCACCGACACCCACTGGACCCCGGACGGCGCTGAAGTGGCGGCCAAAGAATTGGCCAAGACAATTGCCAACAAAACGCCCCTGAGCGGCGAGCCTCAACGCTTTGTCACCGAAGCCGAGAAGACCGAGCCACACAAGGGCGACCTGCGCCTGTTCCTGCCGCTGGACCCGCTGTTCGAAAACCTGATGCCGCCCAAGGAGCCACTGCAAAAACGCGTGACGCACCTGGCTGAAACCAAAGGCGACGATGCGCTGTTCACCGACAGTGAAACCCCGGTGGCCCTGGTGGGCACCAGCTACAGCGCCAACCCGAACTGGAACTTTGTCGGAGCGCTGAAGCAAGCCCTGGGCAGCGACGTCATCAACTACTCCGAAGACGGCCACGGCCCGATCCTGCCGATGCTCAGCTACCTGAAAAGCGACGACTTCAAGAACAGCCCGCCACAGGTGCTGATCTGGGAGTTTCCCGAGCGTTATCTGCCTGTGAACAACGAAATCGGTGATGCCGACCCGCAGTGGGTTGCGCAGCTCAAACAAGCCGGTATGCGCCAACAGAACATGGCTATCAACACCCCCACCGTTAAAAACATGAACTCCGAGACGCCCGACCGGGCGCAAAACTGAAAGAGAGGTAACTCACATGACTTTCACTACTAACCTCGCAAAGACTTTTGCCCTCGTCGCCGGCATGAGCGTTGTTTCGATGTCCGCCTTCGCCGGTGGCGACGCCGCCCTCTACGGTCCCGTCGCGCCAAAAGGCTCGAGCTTTGTGCGGGTGTACAACGCCAGCAACCAGGAAGTCAGCGCCACCGTCGGCAGCACCAACCTCAACGAGGTTGCACCGCTGGCCAGCAGTGACTTCAGCTTCATGCCGGGCGGTGACTACAGCGCCAAGGTCGGCAGCCAGACCCTGCCGGTCAAGCTCGCCGCCGACCACTACTACACCCTGGTCAGCAGCGGCAGCGGCCAACCGCAACTGATCGAAGAACCGCCGTTCAAGAACAAGCAGAAATCCCTGGTGCGCGTGCAGAACCTCAGTGACAAGTCGCTGACCCTGAAAACCGCCGATGGCAAGACCGACGTGGTCCAGGCCGTGGCCGCCAAGGGCCGTGGCGAGCGCGAGATCAACCCGGTGAAGGTCAGCCTGGCGCTGTATGAAGGCGATAAAAAAGTCGGCGACGTGAAGCCGGTAGCTCTGGAACGCGGTGAGGCCGCAGTGCTGTACGTCACCGGCACCGGCGCCAACCTGTCGCCAGTGTGGGTGAAACGCCCTGTGTCGACCCGCTGATTAGATTTTCAGATTGACGCTGCCCCTTGTGGGAGCTGGCTTGCCTGCGATACGGACAACTCGGTGTATCAGGTACACCGAGGTGATGCCATCGCGGGCAAGCCCGGCTCCCACAGGCTCTAACCAAATTTGATTCAAGGAGAAACACCATGATCCCAGTAATCCTTTCCGGTGGTAGCGGCTCACGTCTTTGGCCGCTTTCGCGTAAACAGTTTCCCAAGCAGTTCCTGGCCCTGACCGGCGAGCACACCTTGTTCCAGCAAACCCTGGAGCGCCTGGTGTTCGACGGCATGGACGCGCCCATCGTGGTGTGCAACAAGGACCACCGCTTTATCGTCAACGAGCAACTGGCTGCCCGCAAACTGGAAACCCAGCGCATCCTGATGGAGCCGTTCGGCCGCAATACCGCGCCAGCCGTGGCCCTGACGGCGATGATGCTGGTCAACGAAGGCCGCGACGAACTGATGCTGGTGCTGCCCGCCGACCACGTGCTGGATGACCAGAAAGCCCTGCAACGCGCCCTGGCCCTGGCCACTGTGGCGGCTGAGCGTGGCGAAATGGTGCTGTTCGGTGTGCCGGCCACCCGTCCGGAGACCGGCTACGGCTACATCAAGTCGACCAACGATTCGCTGCTGCCCGAAGGCGTCAGCCGCGTGCAACAGTTCGTGGAAAAACCCGATGAAAAACGCGCCGCCGAATTCGTCAAGAGCGGTGGTTATTTCTGGAACAGCGGCATGTTCCTGTTCCGTGCCAGCCGCTTCCTCGAAGAGCTGAAAAAACACGACCCGGACATCTACGACACCTGCCTGCTGACCCTGGAACGCAGCAACCAAACCGCCGACACCATCGACATCGACGAATCCACCTTCGCCTGCTGCCCGGACAACTCCATCGACTACGCCGTGATGGAAAAAACCCAACTGGCCTGCGTGGTGCCGTTGACTGCCGGCTGGAGCGACGTGGGTTGCTGGGCATCGCTGTGGGACGTGAATGAAAAAGACGCCAACGGTAACGTCAGCAAGGGCGACGTGGTGATCCAGGACAGCAAGAACTGCATGATCCACGGCAACGGCAAGCTGGTGTCGGTGATTGGCCTGGAAAACATCGTGGTGGTGGAAACCAAGGACGCGATGATGATTGCCCACAAGGACAAGGTCCAGGGCGTCAAGCAGATGGTCAACACCCTCAACGAGCAGGGCCGCAGCGAAACCCAGAACCACTGCGAGGTGTACCGTCCATGGGGCTCGTACGACTCGGTGGATATGGGCGGGCGCTTCCAGGTCAAGCACATCTCGGTGAAACCGGGCGCGTGCCTGTCGTTGCAGATGCACCACCACCGCGCAGAACACTGGATCGTGGTCAGCGGCACCGCCGAAGTCACCTGTGACGAGAACGTGTTCCTGCTCACCGAAAACCAGTCCACCTACATCCCGATTGCCTCGGTGCACCGTTTGCGTAACCCGGGCAAGATTCCATTGGAGATTATCGAGGTGCAGTCCGGCAGCTACCTGGGTGAAGACGATATCGAACGCTTTGAAGATATCTACGGTCGATCCACGCCAATCGAGCGTGGCGTGTCGGTGAAAACCATCGCGCAGTAAACAGAGCAGCACAACAAGCCCCCGCCCCACCGACTGCGTCCCCTATCCGCAGCCGGTGGGCCGGGGGCTTTTTCTTTGGGGCCGGGGAACCCGAAGATGGTCAACTCCACCTACGCTTGGTTAGGATGCCCGTTCCGTTTTCGAGGTTGTTGCCATGTTCTTTGGTGTCTTGCTGATTATCACCTGGCTGATCCTCTTGCTGCGCTACCCCGCCAGGGCGTTGCCGGTTTCCCTCGCGGCCGCCGTCGGCCTGGGCCTGGTGGCGGTATGGGTGGTGTGGCTGGACAACCGCGAGGCCCAGCAATTGGCACGCCTGGAACTGCGTACCGTCTACGCGCCGAAAGAATGCCCCGCAGACCGCCCGCTCAAGCTCACCTTGAACAACGGCAACAACGTACCGCTGACCGAACTGCGTTGGCGCATCGCCGCGTATGCGCCGGGCGATACGGTCAACCTGGCAGACAACGTGTACGCTGCCCCGCGCTATCGCGGCCCCGGCGAACTGCAGGCCGGCGCCACCTGGGAAGACTGCCTGCCAGTGCCGCCGCTGCGCCCCGGCTACCGCCCGCAAACCCTGGAATTTCGTGCCGAGCATTTGCAAGGCAGCTTCTCTGACTGATAACGACAAAGGACTGATCCATGCCCAACGTACTGATCACCGGGTGCTCCAGTGGCATTGGCCGTGCCCTGGCGGACGCCTTCAAGCAAGCCGGCTTTGACGTGTGGGCCAGCGCCCGGCGCAGCGAGGATGTGGCGGCACTTGCCAGCGCCGGCTTTAACGCGGTGCAACTGGACGTCAACGACAGCGCTGCACTGGCGCAGTTGGCCGGGCAGGTCGGCGAGCTGGATGTGCTGATCAACAACGCCGGCTATGGCGCCATGGGTCCGTTGCTCGACGGCGGCACCCAGGCGATGCAGCAGCAATTCGAGACCAACGTATTCTCAGTGGTCGGCGTGACTCAGGCGCTGTTCCCGGCCCTGCGTCGCCGTAAAGGGTTGGTGGTGAATATCGGCAGCGTGTCCGGCGTGTTGGTCACACCGTTCGCCGGTGCGTATTGCGCCTCGAAAGCCGCAGTGCATGCCTTGAGTGATGCGTTGCGCATGGAGCTCGCACCGTTCGGCGTGCGGGTGATGGAAGTGCAGCCAGGCGCCATCGATACAAGTTTTGCAAAAAACGCCGGCACCCAGGCCGAACTGTTGATCAATGAAAAGTCGCCCTGGTGGCCACTGCGCGAAAGCATCCGCGCCCGGGCCAAGGCCTCCCAGGATCGGCCTACGCCCGCCAGCCAGTTTGCGGCAGACGTGCTCAAGGCCGTGCAACAGGGCACGCCGCCGCGCCTGTTGCGCTCGGGTAATGGTTGCCGGGCACTGCCGTGGATGGCGGCGCTGTTGCCCAAGGGCTTGCTGGAGACTGTCTTGAAAAAGCGCTTTGGCCTGAGCGGCCAGCTCTAAGAGCCCCCGCCTCCCCGTGGCGAGGGAGCTTGCTCCCGCTGGGCTGCGCAGCAGCCCCAAAACCACCCATCCAAGTTTCCTGAAAGAATGCGCTGACCTTTTCAGGGGTGCTTCGCCCCCCAGCGGGAGCAAGCTCCCTCGCCACACGGTTTCTCGGCTGATCAGCCTTTCATGAAATCAATGAAGGCCCGCACTTTCAGGGGCAAATGCCGGGTATCCGGGTACAACGCGTACACCCCCTGCGGCGCAAATCGATACCCCGGCAGCAACCGCACCAAACGCCCCGCATCCAGGTCTTCCTGCACCAGCCACTGGGGCAGGATCGCCACGCCATGCCCGCGCACGGCAAACGCCTGGAGAATCGCGGCACTGTCGGCAACCAGTGAAGCCTTGCCGGGGCCTGGACGGTACAGGTGCTCATGGCCGGCCGGGTCGAGCACCGTCAACTCCGTCAGCCGCCCGTGCCCCAGCTTGGGCAGTTGCTCCAGCTCTTCCAGCGTGGCGACCCCGGCAAACCCCGGTGCAGCCACGGCGAGGATTTCGTAGCTCGACAGCTGCACCGCCCGATGATTGGAGTCGAGCATCCGCCCCAATCGAATAGCCACATCGAAGCGCTCGGAGATCAGGTCGGCGTGGCTGGAGGAGGTGGATAACTGGATGTTCAATTCCGGGTGCAGGCCGCGAAAGGTTTCCACTGCCGGCACCACCACCGCCAATCCGTATTCGACGGTGGTGGTGATCCGCAATGTGCCCTTGAGCTGGCTGTGCTCCGAACGGGCTTCTTCCACCGCCAGGCGCGCTTCTTCCAGCATGCGCGTGCAGCGCAGGTAAAAGCGTTCGCCCGCATCGGTCAGTGCCAGTTGCCGAGTACTGCGGGTCAGCAGGGTCACGCCCAGCTCGGCTTCCAGGCGCTTGAGGTTGAAGCTCACCACCGCTCGCGTCTGCCCGAGGACATCAGCGGCTGCCGTCAACGATCCGGCCTCGACCACGGCCTTGAAGGTGTCGAAACGGTCCAGGCTGACCATATGCCACGCGATCCTTTGTCAAAATATTTTTGACAAACTAACAGTCAAACCGCTGTTTCCCAAGTGCCCGCACCCGCCTACCCTGCCGCCATCCACAGCAGGAACCGCGCAATGACCTACCGCTCGAAAGTCACCTGGATCTTTCTACTGGGCTTCGCCCTCGACCTGGTGAACATGTTTGTCGCCACCATCGCTTACCCGGACATCGCCCGCGAGTTGCACGCCTCGGTCACGCAACTGGCATGGATCGGCAACGCCTACATGCTCGGCCTGACCGTCGTCATTCCCCTGAGTGTTTGGCTGGCGGCGCTGTTGGGTGAGCGCCGGTTGATTGCCGTCAGCCTGTTGCTGTTCGGCGTAGCCTCGGTGCTGGTGGGCCAGGCCGCCTCGATTGAAGCGCTGATCGGCTGGCGCCTGTTGCAGGGCTTGGGTGGCGGCTTGTTGATTCCGGTGGGGCAAGCCTTGGCCTATCGGCATTTTCCGCCGGCAGAACGCAGCCAACTGACAGCCAGGGTCATGCTGGTGGCGCTGCTGATTCCGGCGTTGTCGCCAGCATTGGGCGGCCTGGTGGTGGACAGCGTGTCGTGGCGCTGGATCTTTTTCGCCAACCTGCCGCTGGCGCTGATCACCGTGATGCTGACCTTGCGCTGGCTGGTGGCAGACACGCCCGCGTCCACACGCCCGGCGCTGGAGCTCGGTCACGTATTGGGCCAGGCTCGCCGCCCGATGCTGCGGGTCGCGATGCTGGTTTACCTGTTCATCCCGGGGGTGTTTATCGGCACCAGCCTGGTGGCGATTCTTTATCTGCACGGTCTTGGCTTTACCGCCAGCCTCATCGGCGCGCTGATGCTGCCGTGGGCGCTGGCCTCGGGGCTGGCGATTGCCTTGAGCAAAAAACTGTTCAATCGCTGCGGGCCGAGGCCGCTGCTGCTGGCGGGCATGCTGCTGCAAGCCCTCGGCATCCTGTTGCTGATCGAGCCGCACCCGGTTGTCGTGGTGCTCGCCTACCTCCTGATGGGCCTGGGCGGCAGCCTGTGCAGCAGCACCGCGCAAACCCTGGCCTTTCTCGACATTCCGGCCGAGCGCATGGGGCATGCCAGCGCCTTGTGGAACATCAATCGGCAATTGAGTTTTTGCCTCGGTGCCGCCGTGCTCAGTGGGGTGCTGGCTGCGCTGGACTCGTTCACCGTCACCTTCGCGATTGCCGCAGCGTTGACCCTGTTTCCGTTATTTGCCGTACTGTGCCTGGATGCGTCCAAGGTACGGACACTGCTTCACCCTGCCAGCGAGCCCACACGATGATTGACTACCGCGATTTTTTTGATGAAGTGATCCAGGCCCATGTCGAAATCGAACAATGGTTTGCCGGCACAGCCCCCGAGGGAACACTGGAGGTTTTGCTGAGGCGTTTTTCGCCGGACTTTTCCATGATCACCCCGGCGGGCAAACAACTGGATTTTGCACTGCTCAACCAGCTGTTCAGCCAGGCTGGCGGCAAGCGGCCCGGGTTCAGGATCAGCCTCAGCGAGTTTGCCGGGATTGACCGACACGCCCGTGGCGCAACGGTAAGTTATCGCGAACAGCAGGTGGATGGCAGCGGTGCCCAAACCGATCGGCGATCGACCGTGGTGTTTGAAAAGCAGGCCAGTGGCGCCCTGCTGTGGCGCCACTTGCACGAGACGTTTCTACAGGCCTGACACGGTAAAAATGTGGGAGCGGGCTTGCTCGCGAATGCGGTGGATCAGTCGATATTTTCGTTGACTGACACACTGCCTTCGCGAGCAAGCACGCTCCCACATTCAGTTCTGTGTTTGATTGACGATCACGGTGCAGGTGATCCCCGCCGCCAACAGCACACCTTCCGGCACTTCATCGATATGAATCCGCACCGGCACCCGCTGGGCCAGGCGCACCCAGTTGAACGTCGGGTTCACATCGGCGATCAACTCGCGGCTCTCCGGGTTGTCCCGGTCGTAGATGCCGCGCGAAATGCTTTCCACGTGGCCCTTGAGGGTTTCGCCGCTCATCAACTGCATGTCGGCCTTGTCCCCGACTTTGACGTGGGGCAGCTTGGTTTCTTCAAAGAAGCCGTACACCCAGAACGAGTTCATATCCACCACCGCCATCTTCGCCTCGCCAATACGCGCATAGTCGCCGCGGTGCACGTTGAGGTTGGTGACGTAGCCGTCGACCGCCGCCACCACCTGGGTGCGCTTGAGGTTCAGTTGCGCCGCTTCAAGCTGGGCCAGGGCATGTTGGTAGTCGGCCAGGGCCGAGTCGGCGATGTTACTGGCGTCGTCGCGGTTTTCCTTGGAGATCACCAGGGCGTCGAGGTCGGCGCGGCGGTGGGCGTTGACCTTGCGCATCTCCCAGGTGGCCTTGCGGGAAGCCACCAGGGATTGCGCCTGCTTGACCGCAATCTGGTAATGCTCAGGGTCGATCTGCATCAGCAGGTCACCCTTTTTCACCAACTGGTTGTCACGCACCGGAACGTTGACCACTTCGCCGGTGACGTCGGCGGCGACGTTGATGATGTCGGCGCGCACCCGGCCATCGCGGGTCCAGGGAGTTTCCATGTAGTGCACCCACAACGTGCGGCCAATCCAGATCGCCAGGGCCAGTACCAGCAAGGTCGCGAGCAGGCTGAAAAACTTTTTCATCGGGGCATTCTCAACGGTAGACGGTCAGCGCCAGGGCGCCGAACAAGCAAGCGAACAGGCTCAGGCGCAGCAGCGCCGGGTGCCAGAAAAAACGGTACAGGTCAAAGCCGGCCAGAAACCGGTCGAGGGCCCAGGCCAGGCCCGCCGCGATCAGAAACATCAGGGTCATGGTGGGCATGTAGACGCCGTGGAAGGCGATTTCACGAGGCATGGGCGGGTCCTTCGGGCTTGAGGGCAGCCAGGGGTGATTGCGGGTCCAGCAATGAGGTGCGGATAAAGTGCAGGTAGCTTTTCACCCGGCGCAGGGCCGAGGTGTCGAAGTGCGGGGCGAAGGGTTCGTCGGTGGCCTGCACGCGGCTGATCGCGTGGTCCACGGCGACCAGGCTGCGCTCCAGGTTGCTGGCGCTGGGTTGCAGGAACAGCCGCACCAGCGAACGGCCCATCACCCGGATCGCCTGGCGCCACGGCTGGGACTCGGCATACGCCGGGTGCACCGGCAGGATCGCCTGTTCCTTGCGCAACTCGATGATCGCGTGGCCGACTTCCAGCACCACGAACATCCAGCGCAGCAGGTTGCGTTGCACCTGGGGTTGCCCGGCGGCAAAGCCGTAGGCCTGGTGCAGCAGGTCGCGGGTGCGGCTTTCGAAACCCGACGCCAGGCCCTTGAGTTTGCCGCTGATGGCGAACACCACTTGCTCGCGCAAGTCCTGCTCCAGCCGACGCCACAACCAGCGGCTGTTGGGCGGCAGGATGATCGCGCCCGCCGCCGCACACACCAGCATGCCGATGACCATGGCGATGTAGTCGTTGATGAAGGTATAGGGGTTGTAGATCGTGAGGTTGTCCGGCACCGAGCCAGTGCTGAAGAAGATCAGCAACCCGACGCCGACTCCCGCGTACTGCGGGCGCGAAGCCAGGAACGAACCGAAGATGATCACCGGCGCGAGCATCACGCACAGCAACGGGAAACCGTCGATCCAGGGGAACACGAAGAACATTTCGACAAAGCCCACCAGCGCCCCGATCAAGGTGCCGCAAGCCATTTGAAAGGCCATGCGCTTGGGGTTGGGGGTGGCGGCCGACAAACCCACCGTCGCCGCGGCGATCAGGGTCATGGTGGCGCCACTGGGCCAGGCCGTGGCCACCCAGTAACTGCCGAGCACGATCAGGATAAACGAGGCGCGAATCCCCGAGGCGGCGCAGGCCAGCCAGTTGGTTTTGGGGGTGTAGGGTTCGTCCCAGTGTTCGCGCTCGTGGCTGTGATCCGCCAGGGAGGCGTGGGTCTGGGCGTAGTTGTGCAAGTCGTCGACGAAGCGGTACAGCAGCTCATAGGCGGTGTGAAAGTCCAACAGTTCGGCGTCGCTGGGGGCGCTTTCCTGGAAGCGGGTGCGCAGGCTGCGCACCTTGGCGGGCAGGCCTTCCTTGTAGGCGTTCAACTGATTGGCCAGGCGCGCCGCATCGGGGCTGGTGAGCGCACGGCCGGAAAAACCGTCGAGCAGTTCCGCCAGGTCTTGCAGGCCCGGCTTGATGGCAGCCACCACGTGATCGGCCTCCTGGCTGCGCAGGCGCTCGAGCAATTGGTGCAAGGCGTTGAAGCGCGTGGTGATGCCCATGAACTCGCTGTTCAAGCGCGTCAGCCGGCCATTGCGCCGACGCATGTGCGGGTCTTCGAACACGGTGATGCTGCGCAGCCCTTCCAGGCCCACGGCTTCGGCGATAAAGCGCACGTTGCTGCGTTCAAAGCCTTCGCGCTCGCTGCGACCGCGCAGGCCGTCGGTGACGAACAGCGCGAACACACCGAAGCGCTGGTACAGGGCGTTGCGCATCGCAGCGCTGGAGGTTTGCGGCAGGATCGCGGCGCTGACCAGCGTGGAGCAGACAATCCCCAACGAGATTTCCAGGACTCGCCACACCGCCGCCATAAACGCGCCGTCGGGATGGGCCAGGGCCGGCAAGCCAACCATCGCCGCGGTGTAGCCGGCCAGCACAAAACCGTAGGCGCGAAAGTTGCGATTGCGGGTCGCGCCAGCAGTGCAGATGCCGACCCAGATCGCCAGCGAACCGAGGAACAGTTCAGTGTTCTGCGCAAACAACGCGATCAGGAACACCATCACCGCCGAGCCCGCCAGGGTGCCCAGGAAGCGGTAGAAACTCTTGGCGAACACCTGGCCGCTTTGCGGCTGCATCACGATAAACACCGTGATCATCGCGGTACGCGGTTGCGGCAATTCCAGGCGCATGGCCAGCCACAACGTCAGGAAGGCCGCGATCAGCACCTTGAAGATATAGACCCAGGTCACGCCATCACTGCGTGCCCAATCGAAGAAACCGCGGCGCCACTCAAGCGAGTGCAACCAGCGCAGCGGTGCAGGCAAGGGAGTCATCGCATCCTACTCAGTGATCAAACACGGCGAGGGCCGCCGGGGTCTTGCTCGGTAAGGTCTGGCTGTCCTGAGGCACATCGCTGCCGGCACCGAGGCCACCGCCCAACGCGGTCACCAGTTCGGCGTGGGCACTCAGGCGTGCAGCCTGGACCTGCTGCTGCACCTGCTGTTGGCGGAACAACAGGCTTTGGGCATTCAGCACGTTGAGGTAGTCGGTGAGGCCGCGCTGGTAGGCGATCATCGCGATGTCATAGGTCTTCTGCGCCGAAGCCACGGATTCGGCGGCGAAGGCTTGCTGCTTGTCCATCGACTCGCGGCGGATCAACTGGTCGCTGATGCCCTTGAGCGCGTTGACCAGGGTCTGGTTGTAGTGCGCGACGGCGATGTCGTAGCCGGCGCTGGCTTCACCCAGTTGCGAGCGCAGGCGGCCACCGTCGAAGATCGGCAGGCTGATGGCAGGGCCGGCGGTGTAGTTGAGTTTCTTGCCGGTCAGGAAACTCAGCATTCCGCCGCCGGTGGCGACGTAGCCGAGGCTGCCCACCAGGTCGACGTTGGGGTAGAAACCGGCGTGGGCCACATCAATGCCACGGGCCTGGGCCGCCACTTGCCAGCGGCTGGCGACCACGTCCGGGCGCTGGCCGAGCAGTTCGGCGGGCAAGCTCGACGGCAGTTTCAGCGGCGCGGCCAGGGACAAGGTGGGCCGCTGCAACTGCGCGCCCGCCCCCGGCCCTTTGCCCGCCAGCGCGGCCAACTGGTTGCGACTCAGGGCGATCTGTTCATCCAGGGCGTCCAGTTGGCGATGGGTTTCCGGCAGCGGCGTCTCGGCCTGGCTGACTTCAAAGTGGGTGCCGATCCCGCCATTCAAACGCTTTTGCGCAAGGTCGAGAATCTGTTGTTGCTGGGCCAGGGTGGCGGCCACAATATCGCGCTGGGCGAAGTGCAACGACAGCTGGATATAGGCGCGCACCACGTTGTTCTGCAATTCGAGCTGCGCCTGGCGCGCTTCGGCGGCGCTCATGTGGGCCATGTCCACGGCGCGCTCGGTGGCATTGCTTTCGCGGCCCCAGAGGTCGAGGGCATAGCTCAAGCCCAGGGACGCGTTGTTGTCCCAGGTGGTGGAATTGTCCAGCGCGCCTGGGCCGTAGAATTGGTCGCTCGGCCAGTTATGGCGCTTGAGCGTGGCATCACCATTGATCTGCAACGACTCGGCCGACTCGGCGATCCCGGCCATGGCCCGGGCTTCACGCACACGTGCAGCGGCCATGGCCATGCTCGGGCTGCCTTGCACGGCGAGGTCGATCCAGTGGTTGAGTTGCGGGTCGCCGTAGGCTTGCCACCATTGCGCGGTGGGCCAGTGGGCGTCCTGGGCAGCGCTTTTGATCGCCTCGTCGGTGGCCAATGAATTGGCGACGAGTGACTGGCCTTGAGGGGCAATTCCTCCGGTTCCGATGCAGCCGCTGATTGCTAACGATAAGGCCCAAACACTGAGAGTCTTCAGCTCTCTGCTGATGCGACGCGGCACTGCTGCGAATTCCTGAGAGGGTGTTGCGGGGAAGGTGGCGCAATTCTAAGGGGCGGGCCGGATGGCGATAAGGTGGGATTCTTGTGAATCTTTGTTACCGTTCAGGCGATAATCCGTTCGTAGGGATCACTGGATCCTGCAACTTCGTGTCACAATTTGCCATCTCCCCTGAGAGCACCTTAATGGACACCTTGCAAAACATGCGCGCCTTCAGTTGTGTGGCCGAAGCCGGCAGCTTCACCGCCGCCGCCGTGCAACTGGATACCACCACGGCCAACGTCTCGCGCGCGGTCTCCAACCTTGAGGCCCATCTGCAAACCCGTTTGCTCAACCGCACCACCCGCCGCATCGCCCTGACCGAGGCCGGCAAGCGCTATTTGCTGCGTTGCGAGCAGATCCTGGCGTATGTCGAGGAAGCGGAAGCCGAAGCCAGCGACGCCCACGCCCGCCCCGCCGGGCAGCTGAAAGTGCACACCATGACCGGCATCGGCCAGCACTTCGTGATCGATGCGATTGCCCGCTACCGCCGCACCCACCCGGACGTGACCTTTGACCTGACCATGGCCAACCGCGTGCCGGACCTGCTGGATGAGGGTTACGACGTGTCCATCGTGCTCGCCAGCGAGTTGCCGGATTCGGGGTTTGTCTCGCAGCGCCTGGGGATAACTTACAGCATCGCCTGTGCCTCGCCGGCCTACGTCAAGGCCAACGGCTGCGCGCAACGGCCCAGCGACCTGCTCAACCACGCGTGCCTGCGCCTGGTCAGCCCGGTGATTCAGCTGGATAAATGGTCGTTCAATGGCCCGGAAGGCCAGGAAAGTGTGGCGATCAACAGCTCACCGTTCCTGGTGAACTCGGCCGATGCGATGAAGACCGCGATCACCAGCGGCATGGGCGTTGGCCTGTTGCCGGTGTATGCGGCGATAGAAGGGCTGCGCAACGGCACCCTGGTGCGGGTGATGCCCAACTACCGCTCCCAGGAGCTCAACCTGTACGCCATCTACCCGTCGCGCCAATACCTGGATGCGAAGATCAAGACGTGGGTGGAATACCTGCGCAGTTCCCTGCCGGAAATCATGGCCGCGCATCAGGCGGAACTGGCGGCCTATGAGCTAAGTGGCAGTTTGGGCGGGGTACGACTGAGTAACTGAGGGGGGCAGGCGCTACACCGGCAGCGTAATGCCAAAGGTGTTGCCGCCGCCCTCGCTGCGCACAAACACATCTCCGCCGTGCATCAACGCGATCGCCTTGACGATCGCCAGTCCCAACCCGTGATTCGCCCCACTATTGCTGCGGGACGCGTCCACCCGATAGAACCGCTCGAACAACCGGGGCAGATGCTCGCTGGCAATCTCATCGCCCGGGTTGGTCACCCCGATCGCCACGTGATTCGCCAGCACTTCGATCTTCACCTCGATCACCTGGCCAGGCGCCGTATGCTGCACCGCATTGCTCAACAGGTTGATCAACGCCCGGCGCAAGTGCGCCTTCTCGATCTGCACCTGGGCATCGCCGGTCACACGCACCTGCACCTGGGCGTCCTCGAGGATAAAGTCCAGGTAATCCAGGGTGGTCGCCACTTCATCCGCCAGCGAACTGGTGATCAGCTTGGTGGCCTTGCTGCCCTGGTCTGCACTGGCCAGGAACAGCATGTCATTGATGATCGAGCGCAGCCGTTCCAGCTCTTCGAGGTTCGATTGCAGCACCTCGAAATAATGCTCGGCCGAACGCCCACGGGTCAGTGCCACCTGGGTCTGGCCGATCAGGTTGGTCAGCGGCGAGCGCAGTTCATGGGCCACATCGGCGTTGAATGACTCCAGGCGCGAATAGGCCTGCTCCACCCGGTCGAGGGTCGAGTTGAAGGAGTTGACGAACTGCTTCAGCTCCGGCGGCAATGGCGACAATTGCAGGCGCCCGGAGAGTTTCGGCGGTGCAAGTTTCTGCGCCTCGTCCGACAGCTTGATCAGCGGCTTGAGACCGATGCGCGCCACCCAGAACCCCAGCAGCGAGGCCAGCAGCACGCCGACAAACGCCAGGCCGATCAGCGCCACCAGCAGTTGATGCTGGGTGGCGCGGAAGTTCTCGGTGTCGACCGCGATCAGGAAACGCAGCGGCGGGCGCTGCTCCTTGGCTGGAAACTGGCTGACCAATACTTTGAACGGGTAGGCATGGCCCGGCAGGCGCAAGTCGCGCTTGCCGGTCGGGCCGGCGGCGAACGCGCGAATCTGCGCGTCCGGGTTGCCGTATTCGTAGGTCGGGTCGCTGCTCACCACCCAGAAGCGAATGCGCTTGTCTTCCTCTCCCAACAACTTGAGCTTGGCGGTGATCTTCGCCCAATGGTCCGGCGTACCGAAGCGATTGACCGAAGACTCCAGCACGCTGTAGCGCGCATCCAGCTCGGCCCCGGGCAGCAGGCCCAGGCCTTTGTCCACCTGCTGGTACAGCGCGCCGCCGATCAACAGGAAGATCAGCAGCGCCACCAGGGTGAACATGCCGCTCAGGCGCAGGGCGATGGAGTTAGCCGACACTGCGGTTCTCCAGCACGTACCCCATGCCACGGATGGTGTGCAGCAGTTTCTGTTCGAACGGCCCGTCGAGCTTGGCCCGCAGGCGCTTGATCGCTACTTCCACCACATTGGCGTCACTGTCGAAATTGATGTCCCAGACCATTTCCGCAATCGAGGTCTTGGACAGGATTTCACCCTGGCGCCGGGCCAATACGCTGAGCAGCGAGAACTCCTTGGCGGTCAGGTCCAGGCGAACGCCGTTGCGACTGGCCTTGCGGCTGATCAGGTCGATCCACAGGTCGGCGATGGTCACCTGCACCGGCTCATGCCCGCCGCTGCGACGGGTCAGCGCTTGCAGGCGCGCCACCAGTTCGAGGAACGAGAACGGCTTGCCGAGGTAATCATCCGCGCCTTCGCGCAGGCCGCGAATACGGTCTTCCACGCGCTCGCGGGCGGTGAGCATGATCACCGGCGTCTGCTTGCGCGCCCGCAGCGCGCGCAATACACCAAAGCCATCCAGGCCGGGCAGCATCACGTCGAGCACGATGACCGCGTAATCGTTCTCCAGGGCCAGGTGCAACCCTTCGACGCCTTCACGGGCGACGTCGACGGTATAGCCTTGCTCCGTCAGGCCGCGGTGCAGGTAGTCGGCGGTTTTTTCTTCGTCTTCAATAATCAGTACACGCATGAGCCTTTTGTTCCAGGACGGGGCCTCAGCCTCAGTGTGTGATTGCCAGCTGGGGAGCTGGTTTGGGTCTGTGGAAAAACTTCTCGAGGTACAAGTATATGACCGGTGTGGTGAACAGCGTCAGCGCCTGGCTCACCAGCAACCCGCCCACCACAGCGATACCCAGCGGCTGGCGCATTTCCGCGCCGGGGCCGGAGCCCAGCATCAGCGGCACCGCACCCAGCAGGGCAGCCAGGGTGGTCATGATGATCGGCCGGAACCGCGTGACACACGCCTCATAAATCGCTTCCTCGGGCGGCAGGCCGCGTACGCGCTGGGCGTCCAGGGCGAAGTCGATCATCAGGATACCGTTCTTCTTCACGATCCCGATCAGCAGCACCAGGCCGATCAACGCCATGATCGAAAAGTCCTGGCCCATCAGTGACAACATGATCAGCGCCCCCAACCCCGCCGATGGCAAGGTGGAGATGATCGTCAGCGGGTGCACGAAGCTCTCGTACAGCACACCCAGGATAATGTAGACCGCCACCAGTGCCGCGAGGATCAGCCAGGGCTGGCTGGCCAATGAACTCTGGAACGCCTGGGCCGCGCCCTGGAAGTTGCCGATGATAGTGGTCGGCATGCCGATTTCATTCTTCGCCTGGTTGAGCAGGATCACCGCATCGCCCAACGCGACGCCGGGTGCCAGGTTGAACGACAGGTTGGCCGCCGGGAACATGCCGTCATGGCTGATGGACAATGGCCCTACGGTAGGCGGATCGACCTTGGCCACCGCCGACAGCGGCACCATCTCGTTGGTCAGCGGCGAGCGCAGGTAGAAGTAGTTCAGGCTTTCGGCCTTGCCGCGTTGCTGGGTGTCCAGTTCCAGCACCACCTGGTACTGGTTGATCTCGGTCTGGAATTCGTTGATCTGGCGCTGGCCGAAGGCGTCGTACAGTGCCTGGTCCACATCGGTGGCGGTGAGGCCAAACCGCGCGGCGGCCTGACGGTCGATGCTGATGTGGGTGATGCTGCCGCCCAGCTGCAAGTCGTTGGACAGGTCGCGGAACGCCGGGTTGGCCCGCAGTTTTTCGGTGAGGCGCTGGGTCCAGGTATTCAGGGTCGGGCCGTCATTGCTCTTGAGCACGTACTGGTACTGGGCGCGGCTGGGGCCGGAGCTCAAGTTGATGTCCTGGCCGGCCCGCAGGTACAGGACGATGCCCGGCACTTTCGCCAGTTTCGGGCGGATCCGGTCGATAAACTGGCTGGCCGACACGTCGCGATCCCCGCGATCTTTCAAGGCAATCCAGAACCGGCCGTTGGCGATGGTCTGGTTGCTGCCGGTCACACCCACCGAGTGGGAGAACGCTTCCACCGCCGGGTCATCCTTGACGATCTCGGCGATAGCCTTGTGCTTGGCGACCATGTCCGGGAACGACACGTCGGCCGCCGCTTCGCTGGTGCCGAGGACGAAGCCGGTGTCTTGTACCGGAAAGAAACCCTTGGGGATAAACACGTAGCCGACCACGGCCAGGGCCAGGGTCACCATGAAGATCGCGGCCATGGTGCGTTGATGGGCCAGGGCGCGGCGCAGATTGCGCGCATAGCCGGCCAGCAGGCGTTCGCTGAAACCGGGTTTGTCGTGGGCATGATGGGTTGGTGCGCGCATGAACAATGCGGCCAGGGTCGGTGCCAGGGTCAGCGAGACCACCACCGAAATCAGGATGGTCGAGGTGGCTGTCAGTGCAAACTCCTTGAACAACCGTCCCACGACACCGCCCATGAACAGCAGCGGGATAAACGCCGCCACCAGTGAGAAGCTGATGGAGACCACGGTAAAACCGATTTCACCCGCGCCCTTGATCGCGGCTTCGCGCTTGTCGAGGCCCGCTTCCAGGTGGCGGTGAATGTTCTCCACCACCACGATCGCATCGTCCACCACAAACCCCACGGCGATCACGATCGCCACCAGGGTCAGGTTGTTCAGGCTGAAGCCCATCAGGTACATCAGGGCAAAACTGGCTACCAGCGACACACCGAGCACGCTGGACACGATCAACGTGGCCGACAACTGGCGCAGGAACAGCGCCATCACCGCCACCACCAGCAGGATGGCGATCAGCAGGGTCACTTCCACTTCATGCAGGGACGCGCGGATGGTCTTGGTGCGGTCGGTCAACACGCTGACCTGCACCGAGGCCGGCAGCATGGCTTGCAGGCGCGGCAGTTCGGCTTGAATGCGGTCCACGGTCTCGACGATATTCGCGCCGGGCTGGCGGGAGATCACCAGGTTGACCCCTGGCGTGTCGCCGGACCAGGCCTGCACGTAGGCGTTTTCCGAGCCGTTGATGACTTTGGCGATATCCCGCAGCTGTACAGGTGCCCCGTCCTTGTAGGACACGATCAGTTGGGCGTAATCCTCGGGGTGGAACAACTGGTCGTTGGTCGAGAGGGTCGACACGCTGTTTTCGCCGTAGATCGCGCCCTTGGCCAGGTTCAGGCTCGATTGCTGGATCGCCAGGCGCACGTCCGCCAGGGTCAGGCCGATGGCCGCGAGTTTATCGGCCGACGCCTGCACCCGGATGGCCGGGCGTTGCTGGCCGGTAATGTTGATCTGGCCGACCCCGTCGATCTGGCTGATCTGCCGGGCCAGCAGGGTTTCCACGTAGTCGCTCAGCTCGGTGCTGGGCATGCTGTCGGAGCTGACGCTGAGGATCAGCACCGGGCTGTCCGCCGGGTTGACCTTCTTCCAGGTCGGCAGGCTCGGCATGTCGCTGGGCAGTTTGCCGGACGCGGTGTTGATCGCCGCCTGCACTTCCTGGGCGGCGGTGTCGATGCTCTTGGTGAGGGTGAATTGCAGGGTCAGCAGGCTGGAGCCCAAGGCGCTGCTGGAAGTCATCTGGGTCATGCCGGGGATGGCGCTGAATTGCACCTCCAGCGGCGTTGCCACGGATGAGGCCATGGTGTCCGGGCTGGCGCCGGGCAGCGTGGCGCTGACCTGGATCGTCGGAAATTCCGCTTCCGGCAGTGGGGCGATGGCCAGGCGTGGAAAGGCAATCATCCCGAGCAATACCAAAGCGAAGGTCAGCAGCAAGGTGGCGACCGGGTGGTCGACGCACCAGGCCGACGGCGAACGACTGCCGCTCATGGCTGCACCTTGGCATCAACGGTCTGGATCACCTGCGGCGGCTCCTTGAGCACATCGACCTGGGCGCCCGCCTTGAGCCGGGACTGGCCGTCGCTGACCAGCACATCGCCGGCCTGCACACCCTGGAGGATGTTCATGTCGCTGTTCTGGTACAGCACCTGCACCGGCACCACCTCAACCTTGTCACCCTTGAGCCGGTACACGAAGTGCGAATCCAGGCCGCGTTGCACCACGGTAGGCGGCACCACCAGGGCATTTTTGTGCAGGGCGGTCTGGATGCGGATCGTCACCAACTGCCCCGGCCAGAGTTTCTGTGCGCCGTTGCTGAACTCGGCCTTGGCGCGGATGGTGCCGGTGGTGCCGCTGATCTGGTTGTCGATCAGGCTCAGGCGGCCCTCCCCCAGCAGGTCGCCGGTCTGGCCGTCGGTGTCGGCGCCCATGTAGGCGTTGACGTCGGCGGGCAGTTGCGCGGCGATCAGGCCTTGCAGGGTCGGCAGCATCTGTTGCGGCAGGGAGAACTCGACGGCAATCGGGTCGATCTGGGTCACGGAGAACAAGCCCTGGGTGTCGCTCATGCGCAGGAAGTTGCCTTCATCCACCGTGCGAATCCCGACGCGACCGGTAACCGGCGAGCGAATCTGGGTGTAGGAAAGCTGCACCTGGGCCGAATCAATCGCGGCCTGGTTGCCTTGGGCCGTGGCCTTGAGCTGGTTGACCAGGGCTTGTTGCTGGTCATAGGTCTGCTTGGACACGCCGTCGTCGATGCTCAGTTCCTTGTAGCGCTTGAGGTTGACCAGCGCGACTTGCAGTTGCGCCTGGCTTTCCCCGAGTTGCGCCTTGGCCTGGTCCAGGCTGGCGCGGATCGAGCGGTCATCAATGGTGGCCAGCAGGTCACCGGCCTTCACCAGTTGACCTTCCTTGACCAGCAATTTGGTAAGGATGCCGTCGATCTGCGGGCGAATCACCACACTGTGCAACGACAGCACCGAGCCGATGCCGCTGACAAACCGCGGGATGTCCTGCTGTTTGACGCTGATCACCCGCACCGGGATCGCCGACGATGCGGTCAGTTTGGTCTTGGCCGGGCGGGTCATCACCCAGGCAACCACGGCCAGTACCACAAGGACGCCCACGATCAAGGCCGGTTTTCGTTGAATGTGCATGGGGTGAGGCGCCAGGGCAAAGGATCGGAAGAATGTAGGTTCTTTATAGCCCGCCAACCCGGTCAGCAAAGTGACTGCTAACTGACAGCGCCGTCAGTAAAGTCCGACCATTCGTACGAGCAGTGGTTAAAGATCCAAGGCGCGCAGGTATACTGCGCGGCGGTGTGGCCTGCAAGTCGGGCCCGCGTCATTTTCAGTACTCCCCGGAGCCACCATGAATTCCCCGACACAACCCGCTGTTGAAGCGGTCGACATCGACCAACAGGCCAACCCTGACAGCGTCGAAGGCGAAACCAAGGCCGAGATCCCGGCGTTCAAGTTTCCGTTCAAGCCGGGCGAACTGGCCGGGGCGAAAAACGCCAGCCAGCCGTGGTACAAAAACGGCGCCAAGAACGGCCACACCAAGAGCCCGGGCATGGCGCCTCCCGGCACCCGTCGCTCGATGGGCAAGCGCTGACCGGTAATAAATCCTCCGTAATGGAGATTTATGCCTACAACAGTTACTGACGTTTCGCCTTGTAGGCCTGCGGCCAATTCTTGAAAGCTTGCATGACACCCGCTTGCCCCGACTCTTTCGCTCGGGGCTGGACGTGGTAAAGCTGGTTTTCTGGAAAAGGACGTCCCCTGTGGTTCTGATACGCACCTGTGTCGTGCTGTTGTTGTCGCTGATGGCCAGCGTTTTCTCCACCACTGCGGCCAGCGGTCAACCACGGCATGAAATTCGTTTCGCCGTTGCTGCGCAATTTCCACCCTTCCAAAGCCGCAATCAACATGGCCAGCTTGCAGGGCTGAACATCGAGCTGGGCAATGCCTTATGCATACAGCTCAATGTGCGGTGTACCTGGGTCGACCAGGTCCTTGTGGAAAACTTCCCCGCCCTTGAAGCCAGGCAATTCGACGCGATCATGGGCATGGCCCCTACACTGAAACGGCGCCAGCGGGTGAATTTCACCGATAACCTTTATCCGATCACCACGCGCCTGGTGGCCCGCAAGACATCGGGGTTGAAGCCGACCCCACGGTCACTGAAGGGCAAGCGCGTGGGCGTTCTGGTGGGCAGCAACCGCGAAGCCTTCGCCCTGTCGAAGTGGGCGCCCAAGGGGGTCATCGTCAAGGCATTCTGGCGCAATGACGAGCTGATCCGCAGCCTGCTGGCAGGCGACATCGATGCAACATTGCAAGGCACCGTGGAAATCCGTGAGGCGCTGCTCGACACCGCTGATGGTCAGGTTTTCGACTTCCTCGGCCCTCACGTCTCCACCGAACTGCTGGGTAACGGCGTGGCGATCGCACTGCGCAAGCCCGACACCGCTTTGCGCAGCGCCCTCAATCACGCCCTCGAGCAACTGAAGCAGAGCGGCGAATACCAACGCATCATCGAGCCCTACCGGCTGGACGCGCCGCTCTCCAGACCGTAATGGCCAATTAATTGCGCGGAACATGAGCTGGATCAGTATTTGCCCAACCGGTGCGCTTAGAGTCGACGCCCTGCCGACTCCTCCAACAATCACGAGCGCGCTTTTCCATGAAGATCAATCTGCCGGTCACCGGTCGAAATGTGGATTTTGCCCCCGACGCCAATATCCTCTCGACCACCGACCTGACCAGCGCAATTACCTACGCCAACCAGGACTTCATCGATATCAGCGGCTACACCCGCGAGGAGTTGCTGGGCACGCCGCACAACCTGCTGCGTCACCCGGACATGCCGCCCGCGGCGTTTGCACACATGTGGCAGGTATTGAAAAGCGGTCGCTCGTGGATGGGTATGGTGAAAAATCGCTGCAAGAACGGCGATCACTATTGGGTCAGTGCCTATGCCACGCCGGTCACCCGGAACGGCGTGACGGTGGAGTATCAATCGGTGCGCACCAAGCCCGATGCACGGCGGGTGCTTCGGGCCGAACGGGCCTATGCCCGCCTGCGTGCCGGCACTCGGCGAGCACGGCCCGTGGTGGGCATGACCTTCAAGCTGTCGGCATGGGTCCTGGGGGCTTGCGCCACAACCTGGGCATTGGGCCTTGGGCTGGCGACTTATCCGCTGACCTGGCAACTGCTGGCGGGAACGGCGGCCTGCGCCGCGGGGGTAGCGGGTGTGCATGGCTTGTTACGGCCCCTGGCACAGTTGAACCAGCGGGCACGGCTGATTGCCGATAACCCGCTGAGCCAGGCGATCTACACCGGGCGCAAGGACGAGTTCGGGCGTATCGAGTTTGCCATGCAGATGCTGGAGGCCCAGGTGGGCGCGGTGGTCGGCCGGATTGGCGATGCATCGCAACGTCTGTCCGGCCATGCCGCGGCGCTGGTGCAACAACTGGACAGCAGCCACACCAGCAGCCTCGGCCAACAGACCCAGACGGATCAGGTCGCCGCCGCGATCAATCAAATGGCCGCCAGCGTGGCGCAAGTCGCCGAGCACGCGTTGCAGGCGTCCAGGGCCGCAGACCAGGCCGGCAGCGAAACCCGCGAGGGCCATCAACGTGTGGATGAAAGCCGCGACGCGGTGCTGCGTTTGTCCGAGGAACTGGCGCGGGCCACCGACGTGATCCATCAACTGGAAAGCCACAGCGGCGATATTTCCGGGGTCCTGGAAGTGATCCGGGCGATTGCCGAACAGACCAACCTGCTGGCGCTGAATGCCGCCATCGAAGCGGCGCGGGCCGGGGAGCAAGGACGCGGGTTTGCCGTGGTGGCCGATGAGGTACGAGGCCTGGCCCAGCGTACGCAGGATTCGACCAATGAGATCCAGCGCATGATCAGCACCCTGCAAGGCGGCGCCCGGGATGCGGTGCAGGCGATGGCGCAAAGCAGCCAGCATGTCGAGGCCAGCGTCGATCAGGCCCAGCGCGCCGCTGCCGCACTGGATGGGATCAGCCAGCGAGTGACCCGAATTACCGCCATGAGCCAGCAGATCGCGGCGGCGGTGGAAGAACAGAGTGCGGTGAGCGAAGACATCAATCGCAACATCATCGGCATTCGCAATGCCGGGGAAGTGACGGTCAGCGCTGGCCAGCAGAGCCAGCTCAGCTCAGGGGACGTGGCGGGGCTGGCGGATGACTTGCGGCGGTTGGCGGAGGAATTCTGGGGCAAGCGGCGCTAGCGCTTAAGCCGCCCGCAATGAAATGAAGGCGTAGTTCGCCGGCACCTCGGTGGCAATCCGGGCGCCGGCATCCAGCAGTTGCTCGGCAATGTCCATCCCGGACACATGAAACACCCACTCATTGGCCTGCACGACTTCTTGCGTCGCCAACTCGATCGCCTGGGCAAACAGGCCCATGTCGGGCAAGTACGCGGTAAACCCATCGCCCTTGAGCGCCGTGGTATGGATGCCCAGCAACCCGCACACGGCTTCCTTGGCCTGGATATCATCGCGGTCAGCCTGGCGTGAGCGGCGGATCAACTCGGCCAGCTCCTTGTCCATCAACTCGCCCCCCACGATCAGCGCCGGCCCCTGCTCCCAGGATTCCGGCGGGCAGTCCTTGGCTGCCGGGTTCAACGGGATGTGCGGATTGATCTCCATCGGGTAGATGCGGCACACCAACGGCCGCCGCTCGTAAATGCGGCAACGGTCGTCTTCGTCAAGATTCCGGCAGCGCCCGGCGTTATAGGCGGCAAAGGTGATTGCCACATACGCCTCGGTATTGCCGCTGGGCACGATGGCGGAACGGCGTTGTGCGTGGTCACGTTGCAACTCGGGCAGCCCCAGGCCACTGCCCAGGAAACCTTCCACCAGCAGGATGACATTACCGCCGTCAGCCGCCCAGCTTCGGGCTTCTTCGAGGGTCAAGGGCACATGGTGGTCGGTGCAGCATTTGCCGCAACCGACGCAGGAAAAATGGGTATTCATGGAGGATCTGTCACCAGGCAAGGTCAGAAGGCACTCATGAACGGTGGCGGGTTTTTGCCTCTGTTCACCGTTCTGCCTCTGTGCAAAGCAAGTTATGCGCCAGCGCCGTCAGTCCTCGGGGACAAGGTCGCGAAGCACAAACACCATGCCCACACGTTCATACAGCCGCCGTGCCCGCAAGTTGGACTCCAGCACCTTGAGGTCGACAAACGCTTCGCCGCGTTGCTTGAACACCTGGAAGGTGTGCAGCAATAACGCACGGCCCAACCCCATGCCCTGGGCACAGGGGTGAATGGCCAGGTTCTTGATGTAGGCGCTGGTCCAGCATTGGGACACACCCAGAATGCCGCTGGCGTTACTCGCCACCAGGCACAGTTTTGGGTCGAACTCGGCATCGGTAACGAACTGCTGGCGCCAGTGCTCAAGGGAGCCGACGCGTCCGCCGCCTTGTTCCTGGGCCAGGCTCAATACCGCGTGGATCGCCGGGGCCATGGCTTCGCGGTAATGATCCAGCTGGATATCCGCCGGCCACTGCGGGGCGGGCAGGCTGCCGGTGAGGTCGCGGCGCAGCAGCTGGAAATATTCACCCACCGGTCACAGGCCCTGTTGCGCCACGGTCTGGGCGGCTACCACCAGGCACTTGGTCAGTTCCGGCGAAGAAAACTTGGTGAGTACCGCATTGGCGCCGGCCAGGCGGGCTTTTTCGCTGTTCATCGCACTGTCCAGGGAGGTGTGCAGCAGCACGTAGAGGTCCTGGAAGTCCGGGGTTTCCCGCAGGGTACGGGTGAAGGCGTAGCCGTCCATTTCGGACATTTCGATGTCCGAGACCACCACGTTGATTTGCTCGACGGTGCCTTGCAGCTCCAGCAAACGGTCAATGGCCTCCTTGGCGCTGCGGGCGGTGTGGCAGGTGAGGCCGAGGTTGCGCAGGGTGTGCACCGACTGCTGCAGGGCCACCTGGCTGTCGTCCACCACCAGGATTCGGGCGTTGCCCAGCACTTCGGCTTCTTCCATGGTCAGGTCGGTGGGCGCCGCTTCGATCTGCGCCGGGGCGATGCCGTGGATGACTTTCTCGATGTCCAGCACTTGCACCAGGGCGCCTTCGACCTGGGTCACGCCGGTGATAAACGAACGCGTACCGCCGGAACCAAACGGCGGCGGGCGAATGTCGGTGGTCAGGCAGTGCACGATCTTGCTTACCGCCTGCACATGCAGGCCCTGCTTGGAACGGCTTACATCGGTGACGATCAGGCAGCCGCCGTCCGGGTCTTGCAGGGGCATTTCCCCCAGGGCGCGGCTCAGGTCGATCACCGACAACGCGGTGCCGCGCAAGGTGGCGATGCCTTTGACGTGGGGGTGCGACTCCGGCAGCTTGGTCAGCGGCGGGCAGGGAATGATTTCACTGACTTTCAGCAGGTTGATCGCCATCAGCTTGCCGCTGCGCAAGGTAAAGAGCAGAAGCGAGAGTGAATCTGCGCGGGCTTTGGTGGTGGACATAAAAACCTTCTGTGGATCAGGGATGACGATCTATAGACCGTTATCGACTTGCACGCTGAAAACTGTAGGAGCGGGCTTGCTCGCGAAGAACCTGAGGGCGCTGTGTTTATCCAGGCTGCCCGCGTTATCGTTGACGCTTTTCGCGAGCAAGCTCGCTCCTACCTACAACAAGCAGTCGTCAGCCCTTCCACACCTGCGGGTTTACCAGATCCTGCGGACGCTCGCCCAGCAAGGCGCTGCGCAGGTTTTCCAGGGCGCGGTTGGCCATGGCTTCGCGGGTCTCGTTGGTGGCCGAGCCGATGTGCGGCAGGGTCACGGCATTGCTCAGTTGGAACAGCGGCGACTCGGACAGCGGCTCCTGCTCGTACACATCCAGGCCGGCACCACGGATGGTCTGGTTTTGCAGGGCCTGGATCAGCGCCGGCTCATCCACCACCGGGCCACGGGAGATGTTCACCAGGATCGCACTGGATTTCATCAGGCCCAGCTCGCGATGGCTGATCAGGTGGCGGGTTTTCTCGCTCAGTGGCACCACCAGGCAGACGAAGTCGGCTTCGGCCAGCAACTGGTCGAGGCTGCGAAACTGCGCGCCGAGTTCCTGTTCCAGTTCGGTCTTGCGGCTGTTGCCGCTGTACAGAATCGGCATATTGAAACCCAGGCGACCCCGACGGGCGATGGCCGCGCCGATGTTGCCCATGCCGACGATACCCAGGGTCTTGCCGTGTACATCACAGCCAAACAACGGCGCGCCGACGCTGGCTTTCCACTGGCCGGCCTTGGTCCAGGCGTCCAGTTCGGCGACACGGCGGGCGCTGCTCATCAGCAGGGCGAAGGCCAGGTCGGCGGTGCTTTCGGTGAGCACATCCGGGGTGTTGGTGAGCATGATCCCGCGCTCATTGAAGTACGCCAGGTCGTAGTTGTCGTAGCCCACCGACACGCTGGAAACCACTTCCAGTTTGCTCGCACCTTCCAGTTGCGCGCGGCCCAGTTTGCGGCCTACGCCGATCAGGCCGTGGGCATGGGGCAAGGCTTCGTTGAACTGGGCGTTGATGTCGCCCTGCTTGGGGTTGGGGGCGATGACATCGAAATCCTGTTGCAGGCGTTCGATCATTTCCGGGGTGACGCGGCTGAAGGCGAGGACGGTCTTTTTCATGGAAGGCGGGCTCATCGACTACGTGGGAATGGCAAGCACGCTAACATTCTTGGGTAGGGCTTGTCAGGCCGCCCCTCACACCCCACTGCCAGACTGTTGCGATTTGGGCAACAGTCATTATCTTGTTACACTCTGTATCGCACCGCTCACCTGCGCTAATTTGTCGCATCGATGAGCGCAGCGGTTAAGACCGACCCGCTCTCCCCCGATTTCCCTCGACTTATTTCCAGGGCTCTACACTGGGAATCTGTCTTAAAGCCGCTGAGTTCAGCGGCTTTTTTTTGCGCTGAAAAAAGGCCAGGAACCCCAACAACACTGGCCGGTTTCGATTGACCCAAAGGAGCTCCACCGGTGAAAACCTCGCTGACGTTCACCCCGTTATTCCTCGCGATTGCTGCAACGATCGTTCCCCTTGCCCACGCGGCAGACACCCCGGCCACCGACGGCTTCGTCGAAGGTTCCAGCTTCAAGATCAACACCCGCAACTACTACATGAACCGCGACCGTCGCGACATTCACACCGATGACAGCAAGGAATGGGGCCAGGGCTTCATCGGCATCTTCGAATCCGGCTACACCCCCGGCATCGTCGGCTTCGGCCTGGACGCCAACGCCATGCTCGGCCTCAAGCTCGACGGCGGTGGCGGCACCGACGGCTCGAGCATCCTGCCGGTAAGCTCCGGCAACGGCAAAGCGCCCGGCTCGTTCTCCACCGCCGGCGCCACCCTGAAAATGCGCGCCTTCGACACCGAACTGAAAGCCGGCGACCTGTTCCTCAACAACCCGGTGATTGCCGGCGGCATGACCCGCATGCTGCCCCAGACCTTCCGCGGCGTGAGCCTGACCAACCACAGCCTGGACGGCTGGATGTTCGAGGGCGGCCAGGCCAGCTTCACCAAGCTCTACAACCAGAGCGGCCGTCGCCGCATCGGCACCAGCTACGGCGCATTGCCCAATGGCGAAGACAGCCGCCACCTCGACTGGGCCGGCGTGTCCTTCAGCGGCGTGCCGGGGCTGACCAGCAACCTGTACGCGTCCGAACTCAAGGACATCTGGAACCAGTACTACTACGACCTGGACTACACCTGGCAGTTGAACGAGCTGGTCAGCCTGAACCCGGGCCTGCACTACTACCACACCCAGGAGACCGGCAAAGCCTTGCTGGGCAACATCGACAACAACACCTACAGCCTGCATTTCACCGTGGGCGTGGGCAATCACAGCGTTACCGCCGCCTACCAGCGGGTCAACGGCAACACGCCGTTCGACTACATCAGCCAGGGCGACAGCATCTACCTAGACAACTCCCAGCAATACTCCGACTTCAACGGCCCCAACGAGCGCTCGTGGAAGCTCAAGTACGCCTATGACTTCGTCGGGCTGGGCCTGCCGGGCCTGACCTCGGCAGTGTCTTACATCAGCGGCAAGACCGACCTGACCACGGTCGATCCGGACAGCCGTGGTCACTCATCCTGGTACAGTGCCGACGGCAAGAACGCCAAGCACTGGGAACGGGACATCGACCTCAAGTACGTGGTGCAAGGCGGCAAGGCCAAGGATCTGGCCGTGCGCCTGCAATGGGCGACCAATCGCGGCGGCAATGGCTACGCGGCAGTGGACCGGGACGTGGATGAGTACCGCGTGATCGTCGACTATCCGATTGACGTTTTTTAACCTTCAGGCTTTCTTTTAGCGGCGACGACTTATTTTTCACAGCATGGAACTAAACTGCCAGCATCTTGAGTGCCGAAGCCAGTCCCATGAGTCAACGCCGCGCCTTCACCCTGCCTGCACGCCCGGAGCTTTTGCTGATTCTGGGCAGTGGCCTTACTGTCGTGCTGATCGTGGTCATCGTTGCCGTACTGCTGATCCGCGAACACGCCAGCGCCTTGCAGGCAGCCAAGCGTTCCACCAGCAATATCACCCAACTGATCAATGCCGATGTGCTGCGCAACGTCGAGCTCTACGACCTGGCGCTGAACGGCCTGATCACCGCAACCACTCGCGATGACCTGCCCCAGGTTTCCGCCGAAGTCCTGCATATGGTGCAGTTCGACCAGTCCACGGCCGCCCCTTTCAAAGGCGAAGTCCTGCTGCTGGACAAAACCGGCGCGGTCACCGCCGACTCTTCCACGCTGACCCCCACGCCACGTAATTTCGCCAATCGCGACTATTTCCAGATCCACCAGCAGAACCCCGATGCCGGGCTGTTCATCAGTCGGCCCTTCAAGATTCGTTGCGACTGCGATCAAGTCTGGCGCATCGCCTTCAGCCGCCGGGTGCCCGGACCCAATGGCGAGTTTGCCGGTGTGGCGGTGGCAACCATGCGCCTGGCGTATTTCGACCAGTTGTTCAATAGCCTGACCATCGGCAGCGGCAGCAGCATCAACCTGCTGAATAACGACGGCATCCTGTTGGCCCAGCAGCCGCTGCTCGAAAGAGACATGATCAACAAGGACCTGAGCGCGCGGCCCAACTTCAAGCGAATGCTGCGCGAAGGCAGCGGCAGTTTCAGCGCCATCTCCGCCATCAGTGGCGCGCAACGGCTGTACACCTTCACCAGCGTCGGCGCGCTGCCGCTGATTGTGGTGGTGGCGTTGTCGAGCGATGACGTGTTTGCCGCCTGGAAGCGCGCCGCCCTGCTGATCAGTGGCGCCACCGGCGTACTGTGTGTGGGGCTGTTGTGGCTGACCTGGATGCTGCGCCTGGAACTGCGCCGCCGCTATCGCGCCGAGAAGGTGTTGTCGGAACTGGCGGCCACCGACGGCCTCACCGGCCTGGCCAACCGCCGCACCCTCGACCAGCGCCTGCGCCTGGAATGGGAGCGCGCGCAACGCTCAGGCGAGCCACTGGCCTTGCTGATGATTGATGTCGACCACTTCAAGGCCTTCAACGACCGCCATGGTCACCAGGGTGGCGACGAGGCCTTGCGCAACGTGGCCCGGGTCATCGGCAGCAATATTCGTCGCCCCGCCGACCTGGCCGCGCGCTACGGCGGTGAAGAGTTCGCGGTGATCCTGCCGGATACCGACGGCGAGGGCGCTAGCACCATCGCCGAACATATCCGCAGTGCGGTGGAGCACTTGCCACCGGCAGACGGCGACGCCCTGTCGGTCACCGTCAGCGTCGGGCTCAGTGCCTGGGACAAACGCAGCCGTGGCTCGCTGGAAGAGCTGCTGCTGAGTGCCGATCGGGCGCTGTATGACGCCAAGCATTCCGGGCGCAACCGCATCGTTCACAGCCAGGCCACATAAGCCGTTATCAGCAACTACGCTAAGGGCATCCTCGAAGCAGAAGTACGCCCGATGAGCCCAGGCACTACCCGCCCGCCCCGCCCCACCCACCGTCCGGAGCTGCTGCTGATCATCGGCAGTTGCGTCACGGTGCTGCTGATCATGCTGGTGGTCGCGGTGCTGCTGATTCGCGAACACGCCAACACGTTGCAGGCGGCCCAGCGCACGGCCAATAACATCACCCAACTGATCGACGCCGACGTGCTGCGCAACGTCGAGCTGTACGACTTGTCGATCAAAGGCCTGATCGCCGCCACCGAACGCACTGATTTGGCTGGGGTATCGGCCGGCATCCGTCACCTGGTGCTGTTCGACCGTTCGGAAGCGGCGCCCTACAAAGGCGACATCCTGTTGCTGGACAAGGATGGCAACGTGATCGCCGACTCAGCCCTGCAGACGCCCAAATCCGCCAACTTCGCCGACCGCGACTACTTCCAGGCCCATCGGCAGAATCCCGACCTGGGGCTGTTCATCAGCCGGCCCTTCATGGCGCGCTGCGTGTGTGATGACCAATGGCGTATCGCTTTCAGCCGCCGGGTTTCCGGGCCGGATGGGCGATTCCTCGGCGTGGCCGTGGCCACCATGCGCCTGTCGTACTTTCAGCAACTGTTCCGCAGCCTGAATATCGGCAGCGACAGCACCATCAACCTGATCAACCAACAAGGCATCCTGCTGGCCCAGCAGCCGTTGCTGGAACGGGACATGATCGACAAGGACCTCAGCCAGCGGCCCAACGTCGCGCGCATATTGCACGAGCGCGACGGCAACTTTCGCGGCACCTCCAGTGTGGATGAGGAGCACCGCCTGTATACCTTCTCAACGGTGGGCGATTTACCGCTGATCGTCGTCGTAGGGCTGTCCACGAATGACATATTCGCCCCCTGGAAGCGCGCAGCACTGGTGATCAGCGGCGCCACCGGGATTTTGTGCATCGGCCTTTTGTGGCTGACCTGGATGCTCTGCATGGAATTGCGCAGGCGCCACCGTGCCGAACAGGTGCTGTCAGAACTGGCAGCCACCGACGCGCTCACCGGCCTGGCCAACCGCCGCACCCTGGACCAGCGCCTGCGCCTGGAATGGGACCGCGCCCAGCGTTCGGCCGAGCCGTTGACGGTGCTGATGATTGACGTGGACCACTTCAAGGCGTTCAACGACCGACATGGCCATCAAGGTGGCGACGAGGCACTGCGCACGGTGGCGCAGGTGATCGAGGGCAATATCCGCCGCCCGGCCGACCTCGCGGCTCGCTATGGCGGGGAAGAATTTGCAGTGGTGCTGCCGCATACCGACAGCCAGGGTGCACGCGTGATTGCTGAACATATCCGCAGCAGTGTCGAACACCTGCCGCGAGTGGGCGGGGATACGGTGCCAATTACCGTCAGCATCGGCCTCAGTACCTGGACCAAAAACAGCCGCACCACGCTGGAGGAATTACTGCTCAACGCCGATCAGGCGCTGTATGAGGCCAAGCATACCGGGCGTAATCGCGTTGTTGATGCCGGCGCTTTAAAGCCGTGACGCGAAGCGTCACAGGAGGCGTTACCACGCAGAGCGTAGGAACGATCAAAAAAAAGGCCACCCGAAGGCAGCCTTTAAAAACAAAAGGAAAGAGAGTTGTTACTTACACCGCCGCGACGGGACGCATGTAAGAGATCGGTGCGGTGCTGGCATCTTCGAAGGTCACGACTTCCCAGGCATCTGTCTGTGCAATCAGCTTGCGCAGCAGTTGGTTGTTCAGGGCGTGGCCAGACTTGAAGCCTTTGAACTCGCCTATCAGGCTATTGCCCAGCAGGTAGAGGTCACCGATTGCATCGAGGATCTTGTGCTTCACGAATTCGTCTTCATAGCGAAGGCCGTCTTCGTTCAGTACACCATCCGCGTCGACCACAATGGCGTTTTCAACGCTGCCGCCGAGTGCGAGGTTGTGCTTGCGCAGGTACTCGATGTCACTCATGAAACCAAAGGTACGGGCGCGGCTGACTTCTTTTACGAATGAAGTGCTGGAAAAATCCACGCTTGCACTTTGGGTGCGGTCACGGAATACCGGGTGATCGAAATCGATCTCAAAGCTCACTTTAAAGCCTTCGAACGGGACGAAGGTGGCGCGCTTGTCGCCGTCTTCTACTGTCACTTCCCGCAGAATGCGAATGAACTTCTTGGCTGCGTCCTGTTCTTCCAGGCCGGCAGATTGAATCAAGAATACGAAGGGTCCGGCGCTGCCATCCATGATCGGGACTTCGGACGCGGAGAGCTCGACGTAGGCGTTATCGATGCCCAGACCGGCCATGGCCGAGAGCAAGTGCTCCACCGTGTCCACTTTGACGTCACCGTTGACCAACGTGGTCGACATCGTGGTTTCGCCAACATTTTCCGCGCGAGCAGGTATCTGCACCACAGGGTCCAGGTCGGCACGAACAAACACGATGCCGGTGTCGACAGGTGCGGGCTTGAGGGTCAGGTATACCTTCTCCCCGGAGTGCAGACCTACACCTGTGGCACGGATAATATTCTTCAGGGTGCGTTGTTTAATCATGGCTTGGACCGCTTCAGCGCAAATTGCGAACTGGTATCAACAAAGGCTGGCGATAATAGCAGACCAGACCTTTGCTGAACACCAATCACCTTCATAGCCCTGATACATTCCATTAATCGGCCTGACGACGCAGGAAAGCCGGGATGTCCAGGTAGTCCAGGTCATCTTGCGGATTCGGGCTGCGGGATGCAGCAGCACCGGCCTGAGCCTGGTTGCGCATCACGGTCGGACGATCCAGGTCACGATAGTTCACAGACGGCAGTTCCTGGCGCGAAGGCGCTGGAGCGGCAGCTTGCTGGCTGGCGTGGCTGGTATGGACGGTGTTGTCGATGACCTTTACAGGCTTCTCGATTTTCGCACCCAGGCCGGTCGCAACAACGGTCACGTGCAGTTCGTCGCGCATGTCCGGATCGATAACGGTACCGACCTTGACCATGGCGTGCTCGGAAGCGAAGGCTTCGATGATGCTACCCACGTCGGAGTACTCACCCAGGGACAGGTCAGGACCGGCGGTGATGTTCACCAGGATGCCGCGTGCGCCTTGCAGGTTCACGTCTTCCAGCAACGGGTTGCGGATGGCCGCTTCGGTAGCTTCACGTGCACGGTTCGGACCGCTGGCGCAGCCAGTGCCCATCATCGCCATGCCCATTTCGCTCATCACGGTACGTACGTCGGCAAAGTCGACGTTGATCATGCCCGGACGCTTGATGATGTCGGAGATACCGCGAACGGCACCGGCCAGTACATCGTCAGCCTTGGCAAACGCAGACAGCAGGCTTGCGTCCTTGCCGAGGATGGTCAGCAGCTTCTCGTTGGGAATGGTGATCAACGAGTCGACGCTTTCGGACAGCAGACGGATGCCTTCATCGGCGATCTGCATGCGCTTGCGACCTTCGAACGGGAATGGACGGGTCACGACGGCAACCGTCAGGATCCCCATTTCCTTGGCCACTTCGGCAATGATCGGCGCAGCACCGGTACCGGTACCACCGCCCATGCCCGTGGTGATGAACACCATGTTGGTGCCTTGCAGCACTTCAGCGATGCGCTCGCGGTCTTCCAGGGCGGCTTGACGGCCGACTTCCGGATTCGCGCCGGCACCCAGGCCCTTGGTCACGGCTGTGCCCAATTGCAGGATGGTGCGTGCACCGATGCTTTTGAGGGCCTGGGCGTCAGTGTTGGCGCAGATGAATTCAACGCCTTCAATGTTGCTCTTGACCATGTGGTTGACAGCGTTGCCGCCGCCACCGCCGACGCCGATCACTTTGATGACCGGGCTTGCGGGGATGTTGTCTACGAGTTCGAACATTTTCCCTCTCCTTTCATTTCTCTAGTTTTTTCGCCTACTACTTGAAACGGTGTTGCGGTAAATCTTTAGAAATTGCCTTTCACCCAAGCCTGCAACCGCTCGAACAACGGCGCTTTCGCTTCGTCGTCGCTTCTGTAGCTGTCGCGGTTGCTCGGGCCCGACAGGGAAATGCCGTCGGTCTGCTTTTGCAGCCCGTACAACAGCAAGCCCACACCGGTGGAATAAATCGGGTTGCGCACTACGTCGCCCAGGCCTTTCACGCCATGGGGCACGCCCAGGCGGACTGGCATGTGGAAGATTTCCTCGGCCAGTTCGACCGCGCCTTCCATCTTCGAGGTGCCACCGGTCAGCACGATGCCGGCCGGAATCAAATCTTCGTAGCCGCTGCGGCGCAGTTCAGCCTGGATCAGGGTGAACAGTTCGTCGTAGCGCGGTTCGACCACTTCGGCCAATGCCTGGCGCGACAGTTCGCGCGGTGGACGGTCGCCCACGCTTGGCACCTTGATGGTTTCACCAGCACCGGCCAGCTTGGCCAGGGCGCAGGCGTAACGGATCTTGATTTCTTCGGCGTACTGGGTCGGTGTGCGCAACGCCATGGCGATGTCGTTGGTCACCTGGTCACCGGCAATCGGGATCACGGCGGTGTGACGAATCGCACCCTCGGTGAAGATCGCGATGTCCGTGGTGCCGCCGCCGATGTCCACCAGGCACACGCCCAGTTCTTTTTCGTCGTCGGTCAGTACCGAGTAAGCCGAAGCCAACTGCTCGAGAATGATGTCGTCGATTTCCAGGCCGCAGCGGCGCACGCATTTTTCAATGTTCTGTGCAGCGTTGACGGCGCAGGTCACTACGTGAACCTTGGCTTCCAGACGTACGCCCGACATGCCCAGGGGCTCGCGAACGCCTTCCTGGTTATCGATCACGTAGTCCTGCGGCAGGGTGTGCAGCACGCGCTGGTCAGCCGGGATCGCGACGGCTTGCGCTGCGTCGAGTACCCGCTCCAGGTCGGCCGAGCTGACTTCGCGGTCGCGAATCGCCACGATGCCGTGGGAATTCAGGCTGCGGATGTGGTTGCCGGCAACGCCGACAAATGCCGAGTGAATCCGGCAACCGGCCATCAGCTGCGCTTCTTCGATGGCGCGCTGGATCGATTGCACGGTGGATTCAATATTCACCACCACGCCCTTCTTCAGGCCCCGGGACGGATGCGTGCCGATTCCGACGATTTCCAGCGTGCCGTCGTCCGCGACCTCGCCTACCAGCGCCACCACCTTGGAGGTGCCGATATCCAGACCGACGATCATTTTGCCGCTTTGCACGTTTGCCATGGGTCCTGCCTCTTCTTAATTCTTCGCGACAGCAGGTTGCGCTGCCGTGGGCGCCGCAGGGGCCCGCCAGCCGACGGCAAGGCCGTTGGCGTAACGCAGGTCGATGCTCGCAATGTTCGTAATCTGTTCTTTCAAGGTCTTTTCATAGATGGCGATAAAACGGCGCATCTTTTCCACCAGGTTGCCGCGTCCCAGCAACAACTCGATGCCCGGGCCGGAACTGCCTGCACCCGTGGTCAAAAACCAGCTGCCCCGCTCGCGCAATTCCAGTCGCGCAATCGAGAAGCCCAACGGCCGCAGCATCTGGCTCAACGCCTGGTACTGCTGCATCACTTGCTGCTGCGCCCGCTGCGGTCCGAACAACTGCGGCAGGTGCTCGTAATTCGCCACTTCGCGAGGTGCAAACGCCTGGCCCTGGTTGTTCAACAGCGCACCATCACCCCAACGGGCCACGGGCAGTTGTTCTTCCAGGCGGATCGTCACTTGATCCGGCCACACGCGACGTACTTCGGCGTGGGCAATCCATGGCATCTGTTCCAGCTCGGAGCGCATGCCTGCCAGGTCGATGGTGAAGAAGCTCGACGCCACAAACGGGGCGATTCGCTGCTGCACGGCTTGCTGGCTGATGTAGCTCAAGTCACCCTGCACGCTGATCTTGGTGATCGGCCGGTCGGCATACGGCAGCAGGCGCTGGGCGCCTTCATACGTACCGAACCCCAGGGCCACCAGGATCACCGGCCAGAACAGCGCCTTGAGAAAACCAAAGTTGGCTTTCGGCATGCGCGCCGACATCGGCTCTTTAGCCACCATTCGGCTGGCACCACGCGGCACCGGCTTGCGGCCGGGAGCGGGTTGCTGATGACGAAGCGATGCGCCGTTCATGGTCTTAGCCTCGTGGCTCTATGCTTGCTGCCAGGATCGCCAGCACCAACTGCTGGAAATCCAGGCCGGCGGCACGAGCGGCCATGGGTACCAGGCTGTGGTCGGTCATCCCGGGTGCAGTGTTGACTTCCAGGAACCAGAAGTTCCCCTGGTCATCCTGCATCACGTCTGCCCGCGCCCAACCGGCGATACCCAGCGCCTCACAGGCTTTCGCCGTGAGGTCCATCAATTCCTGTTCCTTGGCTGCGTCGAGGCCGCACGGGATCCGGTACTGGGTATCGGAGGCCACATACTTGGCGTCGTAGTCGTAAAAGGTGTGGGGCGTGCCCAATGCGATGGGCGGCAATACCTGGCCACGCAGAGTAGCGATGGTGAACTCGGGACCTTGAATCCACTGTTCCACCAACACTTGCGAATCGTAGGTACTGGCCGCTTTCCATGCGTCAATCAATTCGGCGGCTGAGTTCACTTTAGCCATGCCGATACTGGAGCCTTCATGGGCTGGTTTGACGATCAAAGGCAGGCCCAGTTCCTTGGCTGCAGAAATACAATCGTCTTCGCTGCACAGCACGCTGTGACGCGGGGTCGGAATACCCAGGCTGTGCCACACCTGCTTGGTCCGCAACTTGTCCATGGCCAGGGCCGAAGCGAGGATGCCGCTGCCGGTATACGGAATGCCCAGGCACTCCAGCAGGCCCTGCATGCTGCCGTCTTCACCGCCACGGCCGTGAAGAATGATGAAGGCGCGGTCGATCTTCTCGGCCTGCAGGCGCGACAGGAAGTCATCACCCACGTCGATGCCGAACGCATTCACACCGGCACTTTGCAGCGCTTCCAGCACGGCATTGCCGGACTTCAGCGACACTTCACGCTCAGCGCTCTTGCCACCGAACAGCACCGCAACCCGGCCGAAGTCGGCAGGTTGAATGGTCGAGAACAGGGAGCCGTAGTCAGTGGTCATTTCGACTTCCCCTGTGCGGCGGCAAACAGCGGGCTTGCCAGCAATTTAGGGGCGAGGCCACCGATGTCACCGGCACCCTGGCACAGCAGGATGTCGCCGGCACGCAGCAGCGGCTTGACGATCGGCGCCAGGTCCACACCACGCTCGATGTAGATCGGGTCCAACTGGCCGCGTTGACGGATGCTGTTGCACAGCTTGCGGCTGTCGGCACCCGGGATCGGTTCTTCACCGGCCGGGTAGACTTCCATCAGCAGCAACACGTTGGCATCCGCCAGTACATTGACGAAATCGTCGTACAGGTCGCGGGTACGGCTGTAGCGGTGCGGCTGGTACACCATCACCAGGCGGCGTTCCGGCCAGCCACCGCGTACGGCCTTGATCACCGCTGCCACTTCGGTCGGGTGGTGACCGTAGTCGTCCACCAGCATCACGTTGCCGCCGTCCACCGGCAGTTCGCCGTAGACCTGGAAGCGACGACCCACGCCGGCAAAACCCGACAGGCCTTCGACGATGGCTTCATCGCTGACGCCTTCGTCGGAGGCGATGCAGATGGTCGCCAGGGAGTTGAGTACGTTGTGGTTGCCCGGCATGTTCACCGAGACATCCAGCGGCTCGCGGTCAGGACGCAGCACGGTGAAGAAAGTCTGCATGCCTTGCTGGCGCACATTGATCGCGCGCACGTCGCAGTCTTCGCTGAAGCCGTAGGTCACGGTCGGACGCTTCACCAGCGGCAGGATTTCGCGCACCACCGGATCGTCCAGGCACACCACGGCCAGACCGTAGAACGGCAGGTTGTGCAGGAACTCGACGAAGGTTTTCTTCAGTTTGTTGAAGTCACCGTCGTAGGTCGCCATGTGGTCGGCGTCGATGTTGGTCACCACGGCTACCAGCGGTTGCAGGTGCAGGAAGCTGGCGTCGCTTTCATCGGCTTCGGCGATCAGGTAACGGCTGGTCCCCAGTTGTGCATTGGTGCCGGCTGCATTCAGGCGGCCACCGATGACGAACGTCGGGTCCAGGCCACCGGCGGCGAACACCGAGGCGATCAGGCTGGTGGTGGTGGTCTTGCCGTGGGTACCGGCGACGGCGATGCCGTGGCGGTAGCGCATCAGCTCAGCCAGCATTTCGGCACGCGGCACTACGGGAATGCGGCGTTCAAGGGCGGTGGCCACTTCCGGGTTGGAGGTGTTCACAGCGCTGGAGACCACCAGCACGTCGGCTTCGGCAGCGTTCTCGGCGCGGTGGCCGATAAAGATTTTTGCGCCAAACGATTCCAGGCGCTCGGTGACCGGCGACATTTTCAGGTCGGAGCCGGACACCTGGTAACCCAGGTTCAGCAACACTTCGGCGATCCCGCACATGCCCACGCCGCCGATACCGACGAAGTGGATGCGACGGATGCGGCGCATTTCCGGTTGCGGCATGGCTTTCTGATTCTCAACCATGGGCCACCTCCAGGCAGATATCGACCACGGTGCGGGTTGCGTCAGGTTTGGCCAGGCGGCTTGCGGTGCTCGCCATGCTGTTCAGTCGTTCCGGTTGCATCAAAACCTCGGTCAGGCGTGCGGCCAAATCGGCGGCGCCAGTCGTTCTTTGCGGCAGCAGGAAGGCAGCGCCCTCCCCGGCCAAATATTCGGCGTTGCGGGTCTGGTGATCGTCGATCGCGTGGGGCAAAGGCACCAGCAAGGACGGCAGACCGGCGGCGGCCAGTTCACTGACGGTCAACGCACCTGCGCGACAGACCACCAGGTCGGCCCAGCCATAGGCTTGGGCCATGTCTTTGATGAAGGGCTGCACATTCGCCTCCACACCCGCATCGCGATAACGCGTCGCGGTCACTTCATCGTGGTTCTTGCCGGCCTGATGGAAGATCTCCGGGCGCAGCTCCACGGGGAGTTGCGACACCGCTTCAGGCAGCAATTTGTTCAACGGTTCGGCGCCCAGGCTTCCGCCCAGGATCAACAGGTGCGCCTTGCGACCGGCCAATGGCTGGCGGGCGATGTCCATGAACAGTTCGGTACGCACCGGGTTGCCGGTGGTACGCAGCTTGTCCGCGGCACCAAAGGTCTTCGGAAACGCCTCGCATACCCGTGCAGCCAAGGGCACCAGCAGGCGGTTGGCAGTGCCGGCCACGGCATTCTGCTCGTGGACGATCACTGGCACGCCGGCGAGTCTTGCCGCAACACCGCCCGGGCCGGTCACGTAGCCACCAAAGCCCAGCACGCATACCGGCTTCACTTCGCGGATCACCTTGCGCGCTTGCCACACGGCCTTGAGCAACACGAACGGCGCCTTCAGCAGGGACAATTTGCCCTTGCCACGCAAGCCGGTGACGTTGATCAAATGCAGCGGCAAGCCGGCATTCGGTACCAGATCATTTTCGATGCCCCGCGGCGTACCGAGCCAATGCACGGTGTAGCCACGGTTCTGGAACTCACGGGCACAGGCCAGCGCCGGGAACACGTGGCCACCGGTGCCGCCTGCCATGATCAGCACGTTAGCGCCCATGGTTCGGCTCCTCGGCGAAGTCGCTTTCGCTGAACTCCATCTCTTCGCTGCCCAGGTGGGTCCGACTCTCCCACTCGATACGCAGCAACAACCCGAGACAGGCGCAGCAAATCACCAACGAGCTGCCGCCGTAGCTGAGGAACGGCAAGGTCAGGCCCTTGGTCGGCAGCAGGCCGACGTTCACCCCGATGTTGATCAGGAACTGGCCGATCCACAGGAACGACAAGCCGTACGCCACGTAGGCGGCGAAATATTGCTTGGCCTTTTCGGCCCACAAGCCGATGTACATGCCGCGAACACACACGAACACGAACAGCGCGACGGTGCACAGCGAACCGACCACGCCCAGCTCTTCGGCGAGTACCGAGAACACGAAGTCGGTGTGGGCTTCCGGCAGGTAGAACTGCTTCTGCACGCTGTTGCCCAGGCCCACGCCCAGCCACTCACCGCGACCGAAGGCGATCAACGCCTGGGTCAACTGGTAGCCGGAACCGAACTGATCGGACCACGGGTCGGTAAAGGTAATCAGACGGGCCATCCGGTAGGGTTGCGCCTGCACCAGAATGGTCACGGCGGCCACCGCCAGCACCACCATCAAGGTGAAGCGGAACAGGCCGACGCCGCCGAGGAACAGCATCGCCGCCGCCGCCCCCATCATTACGACGGTGGCACCGAAGTCCGGCTCCATCAGCAACAGGCCGGCCATGGGCAGCAGCACGATGAACGGCTTGAAGAAGCCCATCCAGCTTTCGCGTACTTCTTTCTGGCGCCGCACCAGGTAGCCGGCGAGGTAGATCACCACGAACACCTTGGCGATTTCCGACGGCTGCACGTTGAACGCACCGAAGCCGATCCAGCGCATCGAGCCGTTCACCTCACGCCCGATGCCGGGCAGGATCACCATCACCAACAGGCCGAAGGCGCCCACCAGCATCAGCCAACCCAGGCGCTGCCAGGTGGCGATCGGGATCATCATGGTGACGATGCATGCGCCAAGGCCAATCACCAGGTACACCAGGTGACGGATCATCATGTACAGGGTGTTGCCCGATTGCACCGCAGCCACTTCCGAGGAGGCCGAGGTGATCATCACCAGGCCCAGGCCCAGCAGCGCGAGGCAACCGGCGAGCATCGGGAAGTCCAGGTCGATACCGCGCCCGGTAATGATCGGCGACGGGTACGGCTTGATGATGTTACGGAAATTGATACTCATGCCAAGGCCTCCACGGCGCGGGCGAACAGCTGGCCGCGCTCTTCGTAGTTCTTGAACATGTCGAAACTGGCGCAGGCAGGCGACAGCAGCACCACGTCGCCCGGCTGAGCCAAGGCTTTGGATTGGGCGATGGCATCGTCCAGGGACTGCGCGCGCACCTGCGGTACGGCGTCGCCCAGGGCATCGGCGATCAGGCCGGAATCACGGCCCATCAACACCACGGCGCGGCAGTTGGCGGCGACCGGGCCTTTAAGGTCCTTGAAGTCGGCACCCTTGCCGTCGCCACCGGCGATCAGCACGACCTTGCCCTGAATGTCGGCACCCAAGCCTTCGATGGCAGCGAGTGCCGCACCGACGTTGGTGGCCTTGGAATCGTTGTAATAGCCAACACCATCCAGCTCGCGAACCCACTGGCAGCGATGCTCAAGGCCGGCAAAGCTGCGCAGGGCCGAGAGCATGGCGTCGAACGGCAAGCCAACTGCGTGACCGAGCGCCAGCGCCGCCAGGGCGTTGGCCTGGTTGTGGGCACCGCGGATTTTCAGTTCGCGCACCGGCATCAGGTTCTGGAATTCGAAGGCCAGGTATTTCTCGCCGTTCTCTTCCCGAAGGCCGAAGGCCTTGAAGTCAGGCTTGTTCAGGCCGAAGGTCCAGCACGGCAGACCTTCGCCGATCAGCGGACGGCTCAGGGCATCCTGACGGTTCACCACCACTTGCCGCGCGCCACGGAAGATCCGGTGCTTGGCCAGGTGATACGCCGGCAGGCCGCTGTAGCGGTCCATGTGGTCTTCGCTGACGTTGAGCACGGTGGCCACTTCGGCGTTGAGCTGGTCAGTGGTTTCCAGCTGGAAGCTCGACAGCTCCATCACGTACAGCTCGACGTCGTCGTTGAGCAGGTCCAGCGCCGGCGTGCCGAGGTTGCCGCCCACGGCCACGCGCTTGCCGGCCGCAGCCGCCATCTCGCCCACCAGGGTGGTCACGGTGCTTTTGGCATTGGAACCGCTGATGGCCACGATCGGCGCCTTCGCGTTACGCGCGAACAGCTCGATATCGCCGGACAACTTCACGCCACGGGCCGCCGCCGCTTGCAGGGCCGGGGTCGCCAGGGCCAGGCCGGGGCTCACGTAGAGCTCATCGGCACGGCATAGAAACTCGACATCCAGCTCGCCACAACGCACTTCCACGTGCGGGTAGTCACGGCGCAGCGTGACCAGCTCCGGTGGATTTTCCCGCGTATCGGCCACGGCAAACGACGTGCCCCGGTTCGCCAGGAAGCGAACCAGGGACATGCCGCTCTTGCCGAGGCCGACAACGATGCGGAAGTGGTCTGAAGCGATCAGGGACACTCGTTTCTACCTCAGTTTCAGGGTGGCAAGGCCGAACAGAACCAGAATCACGGTGATAATCCAGAAACGGACAATCACCCGCGGCTCAGGCCAGCCCTTGAGTTCAAAGTGGTGGTGAATCGGCGCCATGCGGAATACGCGGCGCCCGGTCAATTTGAAGGAGGCAACCTGGATCACCACCGACAGGGTTTCCATCACGAACACACCGCCCATGATGAACAGGACGATTTCCTGACGGACGATCACCGCGATGGTGCCCAGGGCCGCGCCCAGCGCCAGTGCGCCGACGTCGCCCATGAAGACTTGTGCGGGGTAGGTGTTGAACCACAGGAAGCCCAGGCCCGCACCGATCAACGCGCCGCAGAACACAATCAGTTCGCCTGCGCCCGGTACATACGGGATCAGCAGGTATTCAGCGAATTTCACGTTACCCGACAGATAGCAGAAGATGCCGAGGGCGCCGCCCACCATCACCGTCGGCATGATCGCCAGGCCGTCGAGGCCGTCCGTCAGGTTGACCGCGTTGCTGGAGCCGACGATCACGAAGTAGGTCAGCACCACGAAGCCGACGCCCAGTGGAATGCTGGCGTCCTTGAGCATCGGGATGATCAGGGTGGTTTCCACCGCGCTTGGCGCAGTCATGAACAGGAAGATCGCCGCGCCGAGGCCGAACACCGACTGCCAGAAATACTTCCAGCGGCTTGGCAGCCCCTTGGAGTTCTTCTCGATCACCTTGCGGTAGTCATCTACCCAACCGATGGCGCCGAACAACAGGGTCACCAGCAGCACGGTCCAGACATAACGGTTATGCAGGTCAGCCCACAGCAGCGTACTGATGCCGATGGACGACAGGATCAACGCGCCGCCCATGGTCGGGGTGCCGGATTTGGACAGGTGCGACTGCGGGCCGTCGTTGCGTACCGACTGGCCAATCTGCAGGTTTTGCAGGGTACGGATCATCCATGGCCCGAGGAACAGCGACAACGACAGCGCGGTCAGCACACCCAGGATCCCGCGCAGGGTCAGGTACTGAAAGACCGCGAAGCCTTTGTGGAACTGTTGCAGATACTCAGCCAGCAGCAGCAGCATTAATGTTTCTCCGTACTTGAGCCACACAAGGCCGCGACGACGTTTTCCATCACCGCGCTGCGCGATCCCTTGATCAAAATAGTGGTGTGTTTGTCTTGTTCAGCCGCACTCAGTGCCTGGATCAGTTCGGCCTGGCTGGCGAAATGCCTGGCGCCCGGCCCGAAGGTGTCAACGGCGTGCAGCATGTTCGGGCCAACGGCGTAAAGGGCATCGACCTTGCCGGCGGCGTACGCGCCGACTTCACGGTGAGACTGTTCAGCCCACTCGCCCAGCTCGGCGATATCCCCCAGCACCAGCACCTTGCGACCGTCGAAGCTGGTCAGCAGGTCGATGGCGGCACAGATCGAGGACTGGTTGGCGTTGTAGGTGTCATCAATCACGCGCATGCCGTTGCTGGCCAATTGCGCGACGGTACGGCCCTTGACCGGTTGCACGGCACCAAGGCCGGTGGCGATGCCAAACAACGACACGCCCAGCACGTGGGCGGCGGCGGCGGCAGCCAGGGCATTGGCGACGTTGTGGTTGCCCAGCAGGTTCAGTTGTACGTGCTCGTCACCTTGCGGGGTATGCAGGGTGAAGGACGGGCAGCCACGGGCGTCGGCCTTGATATTCGAGGCATGGAAATCGGCAGCGGCGTTGTGCACCGCGAAGCTCAACACCTTGCGACCGGCGGCACGTACACGCCAGGTTTCGAAGGCCTTGTCATCGAGGTTCAGCACGGCAGTGCCGGATGCGTCGAGGCCTTCGATGATTTCGCCCTTGGCTTCGACGATCTTTTCAGGGCCGCCAAACTCGCCGACGTGGGCAGTACCGGCGTTGCTGATCACCGCGACATGAGGCTTGGTCATGGCCACGGTGTAGGCGATTTCGCCGATGCGCGAAGCACCCAGCTCAATGACGGCCGCCGTGTGTTCCGGGGCCAGTTCGAGCAGGGTCAGCGGAGCGCCGAAGTCATTGTTCAGGTTGCCACGGGTCGCCAGGACCGGGCCGCGCGTGCGCAGGATGCCGGCCAGCAGCTCCTTGACCGTGGTCTTGCCGCTGGAACCGGTGATCGCCGCAACAGGCTTGGTGAAGGCGGCACGGTTCAGCGCCCCCAGTTGGCCGAGGGCCAGGCGGGTGTCGGCGACCATCAATTGTGGCAGCGTCGAGTCAGCGACTTCGCGCTGCACCAGAGCGCCGACAGCGCCTTTGGCAGCGACGTCATTCAGGTAGTCATGGCCATCGAAACTCGGGCCGGCCAAGGCGACAAACAGTTGCCCGGGCTTGATCGTCCGGCTGTCGATGCTGACGCCATCAAAGCTGCAATCAGCCGACAGCACACGGGCCGACAAGGCCTGGGTCAGTTCGCTGAATTTAAGCGGCTTAAGCATGAGCCACCTCCCACGCGGTCAGGGCATGATCAGCCTCGACCAGATCGGAGAAGGCGTGGCGTTCGCCGTTGATTTCCTGATAGTCCTCGTGACCTTTACCGGCCAGCACCACCACGTCGTCAGCACTTGCGCCGGCGATCAATTGGGCGATGGCTGCACCGCGACCGGCGACGAACGTCGCCTTGGACGCATCTTTAAAGCCGACACGAATGTCATCGAAAATCTGGCTTGGGTCTTCGCTGCGCGGGTTGTCGTCAGTGACGAGCACACCGTCGGCCAGGCGCTCGACGATTTCCGCCATCAGCGGGCGCTTGCCGCGATCGCGGTCACCGCCACAGCCGAACAGGCACAGCAATTTACCCTTGGCGTGGGGGCGCAGGGCCTGCAGGATTTTTTCCAGGGCGTCCGGCGTGTGGGCGTAATCGACCACCACCAGCGGCTGGGTGCCGCCGCCGAGGCGTTGCATGCGACCGGCCGGGCCTTCCAGCTTCGGCAACACCCGCAGGATTTCGTCGAGGGCGTAATCCAGGCCAAGCAAGGCACCGACGGCGGCCAATACGTTGCTCAGGTTGAAACGCCCGAGCAAGGTGCTGCGCAAATGGTGCTCGCCCTGTGGCGTAACCAGCGTGGCGCGCACGCCTTCGTCATCAAAGGTGGCTTCACGGCAATACAGGTAGGCGCTGGAGTCTTCCAGGCTGTAGCTGATCAGGCGACCGTCGCCTTGGGCGGCGGCCAGTTGGCGACCGAATTCGTCGTCCAGGTTGACCACCCGGCACTTCAGGTCATTCCAGGCAAACAGCCGGGCCTTGGTGGCGGCGTAGGCCTCCATGGTCCCGTGGTAATCCAGGTGATCGCGGGACAGGTTGGTCATCACCGCCACGTCGAACGCCAGGGCAGTCACGCGCCCCTGGTCCAGACCGTGGGACGAGACTTCCATGGCAACCGCCTTGGCACCGGCCTTTTTCAGGTCGGCCAGGGTCGCTTGCACGGCAATCGGGTTAGGCGTGGTGTGCAGCCCGCTTTGCAGCGCGCCGTAGAAACCGGTGCCCAGGGTGCCGACGATGCCGCAATGCTGACCCAGCAGGTCAAGCGCCTGGGCGACCAGTTGGGTCACGCTGGTCTTGCCGTTGGTACCGGTCACGCCCACCAGGTTCAGGGTGCGGCTCGGGTCGCCATAAAAGCGCCCGGCGATGTCCGACAGTTGCGCAGCCAGGCCCTTGACCGGAATCAAAGGCACGTCGGTGATCGGCAGCACGGTGGCGCCTTCCACTTCATAGGCTACTGCCGCAGCGCCGCGTTGCAGCGCGTCGGCGATATGGTCACGGCCGTCGAACTTGCCACCCGGCACTGCCAGGAACAGGTCGCCAGCACGCACATTACGGCTGTCCAGGGTCAACTCGCGAATCAGCAGATCGCGGCCGGCGTGGGCAAAAATCTTGTTCAGGCTCAGAGACATCAGCCGCGCCCTCCATTGGCTTTTACAGCAGCGGCCGGCGGGCCGGCGTTCGCTTGTTGGGTAGCCGGCAGGTTGTCCGGCGTGATGTTCATCAGGCGCAACGTCCCGGACATCACCTTGCTGAACACCGGCGCCGATACCAGGCCACCGAAGTAACCGGCTTTGCTCGGCTCATCGATCACCACGACGATGGCGTAGCGCGGATCGCTCATCGGGCCGAAGCCTGCGAACAGCGAGCGGTAGGAGTTTTCGGCGTAGCCCTTGGTACCCACGGCGGTTTTACGCGCGGTACCGGACTTGCCTGCCACGTGATACGCCGGCACCTGGGCACGGAACACGCCACGTGGTGCTTCGATCACTTGTTGCAGCATGCCTTGCATGGTCTTGGCGACGTTTTCCGGGATCACCTGGGTCGCAGGCGGCGCCTCGTCCAGGTGGATCAGGCTCAGCGGCACCATGCGGCCGTTGTTGGCCAGCACCGAGAAGGCGTGGGCCAGTTGGATGGCTGTTACCGACAGGCCATAACCGTAGGAAAGCGTGGCGGTCTCGGCCTTTTTCCAGTCACGGTAGTTCGGCAGGTTGCCCACACGTTCGCCCGGGAAGTCCAGGCCGGTGGGTTGCCCCAGGCCGACTTTCTGCGCGAGGTGGTAGATGGCTTCGCCGCCGATATCGAAGGCGACTTTACTCATGCCCACGTTACTGGAGTTGATCAGGATACCTGTCAAATCCAGCACCGGACCTTCGGTGCGCGACACGTCACGAATGGTGTATTTGCCCAGCTGCAATGTGCCCGGGTAAACCTCGACCTTATCGGCCGGTTTCCAGCGCCCGGTTTCCAGGGCGGCACTCATGGAAATGGCTTTCATGGTCGAACCCGGCTCGAACACGTCGATCATGGCGCGGTTGCGCATCATCGCCGGCTGCAGGTTGCGACGGTTATTCGGGTTGTAGGTCGGCTGGTTGACCATGGCGAGAATCTCGCCGGTCTTCACGTCCATGATCACCAGGCTGCCGGCTTTCGCACCGTTCTCGATGATCGCGTTACGCAGCTCACGGTTGGCCAGGTATTGCAGGCGCAGGTCAATCGACAACGCCAAGGGCTTACCGGCCTTGGCGTTTTTGGTGACCTGGACATCCTTGATCAGTCTGCCGCGCCGATCCTTGATGACCTGTCGCTTGCCGGGAACCCCGGCCAGCCATTCGTCGTAGGCGAGTTCCACGCCTTCGCGACCGTGATCATCAATGTCGGTGAAACCCACCATATGGGCGGTGGTTTCGCCGGCCGGGTAGAAACGCCGAAATTCCTCGATGCCGTAGACACCGGGGACTTTAAGGTCGAGTACTTGCTGGCCTTGTTCGGGGGTGAGCCCGCGAACCAGGTAGATGAATTCTTTATTGGCCTGGGCTTCGAGGCGTTCGCTCAGGGCTTTCGGGTCCTGGCCCAGGGCGGCAGCCAGTTCCGGCCATTTGTCCTTGGCGGTCTGCATTTCCTTGGCGTTGGCCCACAGGGTGGTCACCGGGGTACTGACGGCCAGGGGCTCGCCGTTACGGTCGGTGATCAGGCCGCGGTGTGCAGGAATCGGGATATGCCGCAGGCTACGGGCATCGCCCTGGCCGATCAGGAAGTCACGGTCCACCACTTGCAGGTCGATAATCCGCCAGGCAATCGCGCCCACCATCAGTGCCAGCAACCCCAGCACTACACGGAAACGCCACGGGTAGAGTGCGCCCTCGAGTTTCATCATGGCGCCACCATGCGAACTTCTGCAGCGCCCGGGATGTGCATCTTCAGTTGTTCAGTGGCCAGCACTTCGATGCGGCTGTGGGCCGTCCAGGTACTTTGCTCGAGGATCAACCGGCCCCACTCCGCCTGCGCCTTGTCGCGCACGCTCAATTCCCCGTACAGGGTATTGAGCAGTTGACGGTTGTAGTGGGCGCTGTAGGACACCGCAATCGCGGACACCAGCACGCCAACAAATAGCAGCAACATAAAGAAGCTGCCGCCCGGAAGGGGCTTGGCGAAAAGCTTGCTCACCGCAACTTCTCCGCAACGCGCATGACAGCGCTACGGGCACGTGGGTTGGCCTTGAGTTCGGCTTCGGAAGCGAACTGCGCTTTGCCATGGATTTTGATTTTCGGCACAAAAGCTTCGTAACGCACCGGCAGGTTGCGCGGCAGGTTGTCGGACTCGCCCTTGACCAGGCGACGCATGAACAATTTGACGATGCGGTCTTCCAGGGAGTGGAAGCTGATCACCACCAGGCGACCGCCCACTTCCAGGGCTTCCAGGGCGGCTTCGAGGCCGGCTTCCAAGTCACCCAATTCGTTGTTGACGTGAATACGCAGACCCTGGAACGCACGGGTTGCCGGGTTCTTACCCTTTTCCCATGCAGGGTTGGCGACTTTCAGCACCTCAGCCAGGTCGGCCGTGCGCTCGAATGGCTGGATTTCCCGGCGTTCGACCACGGCACGCGCCATGCGGCCAGCGAAGCGCTCTTCGCCGTATTCCTTGAACACACGGGTGATTTCTTCGTGGGGAGCGGTAGCGATGAACTGCGCGGCGCTGATGCCACGGCTTGGGTCCATGCGCATGTCCAACGGGCCGTCGTTCATGAAACTGAAGCCACGCTCAGGGTCGTCCAGCTGTGGGGAAGACACGCCCAGGTCCAGCAGAACCCCGGCCACCTTGCCCGCCATGCCACGTTCGGCGACTTCTGCACCGAGCTCGGCAAAGCTGCGCTGCACAACGACAAAGCGGCCGTCTTCGGCCGCTAGCGCTTGCCCGGTGGCAATCGCTTGAGGGTCTTTGTCGAACCCGAGGAGCTTACCGTCCGGACCCAGCTGGCTGAGGATCAGCCGACTGTGCCCGCCCCTGCCGAAGGTCCCATCCAAATAGCAGCCATCCGCGCGTACGGCGAGAGCCTCAACGGCTTCGTCAAGCAGTACGGTGATGTGGTTAAAGCCGCTATCAATAGTCACAGGATCAAATCACGCAGTTCATCAGGCATGGCGCCCGGTTGTTGAATAGCAGCCAGGTCAGCTGCAGAAACAGCATCCCAGGCATCTTCGTCCCACAATTGGAACTTGTTCAGTTGGCCTACCAGCATCGCGCGCTTGTCCAATTTGGCGTATTCGCGCAGACGCGGTGGAACCAGGAAACGACCACTGCCATCGAGTTCAAGGTCGACGGCATTACCAATCAGCAAGCGTTGCAGGCGGCGGTTCTCTTCACGCAGTGAAGGCAGTGCACGCAATTTGGTTTCAATCAGCTCCCACTCATCGAGCGGGTACACACATAAACAGGGATCAACGGCATCGATGGTGATGATTAATTGCCCGGAACTTCGCGAAATGAGCTCGTCACGATACCGGCTCGGCATGGCGAGACGGCCTTTTGCATCGAGACTGATAGCGTTAGCTCCGCGAAACACAGATGCGTTTCTCCAAATTTTAGCGTTTTACGTTCAAAAAACCCACTTTGTGCCACTTTCCGCCACTTGCGCACACTATAGGAATGCGCCCACCACACCGTCAAGGCGCGGATTCAAGGAAAAGCCTTACAGAACGGAGATTTAGGAAGGTAAAGGGAGGAGAAACGAGAGTTTGACGGCGATTTTGACTCAACAACACCAAATAGCTCAAAGAGCTAAGGCTTAAAGTTAAAGTAATTTATTAAGAGTAAGATTTTTTCGGTATTACGAAGACGCATCTGCTGACGATTCAGCAGGGAGGGATTCTCGCGTTACTACCAGGTTCCTGCCCGAGATTCGGACAGAAGGAAAAAAGGTGGAGAGTCGATCTGTAAGCCGGGTTCTGTCTTGAACAGTCATTCGTCTACGATGGCCATCACTGGACATCTTTAGCAACCTACCCGGTCCCAGCGCGGGCCACGCCTTGGGACCCTATTTGGTCTTGCTCCAAGTGGGGTTTACCTAGCCACGAACTGTTGCCAGTCGTGCGGTGCGCTCTTACCGCACCTTTTCACCCTTACCGGTACCGAAGTACTTAGGCGGTTATTTTCTGTGGCACTTTCCGTAGGCTCACGCCTCCCAGGCATTACCTGGCACTTCGCCCTATGGAGCCCGGACTTTCCTCCCCCCTCTAATTTTCATAGAAGGCAGCGACTGTCCAATCGACTCTCCGCCGCGCAGGTTAACGGCACGGCGGCGTTAGAACAAGTATTAAAAGACACTAATGCCATCATGTTCAGACGGAGTGCAGGTTAGAACCCGGAACTATTCGCCCTTTTGTTTATCCAGCGCCACTTGATACAGGACGTTCTTGCGTACGCCGGTTATTTCCGCGGCCAATGCAGCGGCGCGCTTCAATGGCATCTCCTTGAGCAGCAGGTCAAGAATGCGCATTGCCTCGCTGCCCACGGCATCTTCGCTTTCCGGCGCCGACCAGCCGGCTACCAGCACTACGCACTCGCCGCGCTGCTGATTGCTGTCGCCCTCGACAAATTCGCGCAGTTCCTGCAGCGGCAAGCCCTTGAGGGTTTCGAAGGTCTTGGTGATTTCCCGCGCCAGCAGTGCCAGGCGATCGCCGCCGAACACCAGCTCCATATCCTGCAGGCACTCAAGGATGCGGTGCGGGGCTTCGTAGAAGATCAGCGTGCGTGGCTCTTCCTTTACCAGTTCCAGGCGCGCCCGGCGCCCGACGGCCTTGGCAGGCAGGAAGCCTTCGAAGATAAACCGGTCCGACGGCAAGCCGGCAGCAGACAATGCAGCAATCAGCGCGCACGCTCCCGGAACAGGCACTACATTGATACCAGCCGCCCGCGCCTGGCGAACCAGATGATAGCCAGGGTCGGAAATCAGCGGCGTACCCGCATCCGAGATCAACGCCACGTCATCACCCGCCAACAAACGAGTGATAAAACGACTGCCTTCTTCACGCTCGTTGTGTTCGTGACAGGCGGCCAAGGGGGTCGGAATACCGAAATGCTGCATCAACCGCTGGGAGTGCCGAGTGTCTTCAGCCGCGATCAGTTTTACGTCGCGCAACACTTTCAGCGCACGCGCACTGATGTCGTCCAGGTTGCCAATGGGCGTCGCCACGACAAAAAGCGAGCCTGCAGTGGAATTCAAAGGACCTGGAGCAGTCAAAACGCACACCTCGATGGTTGGCAAAAGCCACATTGTAGCGCGTAGACGCCTTGAATATATGCCCTCGGGGAGGGTTCGATTTCAGCCGCCTATTGGGTCCTGCAACATTTACACGACCTAAATAGACGGTTTCACGCCAGTAACATCGCGCCCCGGCCAGTGCTTGGGTACAATTCCACGCTAATTTGATCGGTATCAGGAACACTTACATGATCGCTTGCCTGCGGCTGTTCTCTGCCCTCTGCCTCGCTGCCCTGTTGGCGGCTTGCGCCAGCTCGCCCTCGTCCAGCCTTGGCGACCTCCCCCGGACTCCGGATGCCAGCATCGAGCAACTGCTCGAACAGGCGACTTCGGCCAAGACTCCGGAAAAAGCCGCGCTGTTGCGCTTGAGTGCGGCTGACCTGGCGTTCCACCAAAACAATCCGGGACGCTCGGCGCAGATTCTTGCCCAGGTGCCACTGGACGTCCTGAAACCGGCGGCGCAGGTATTTGCCAGCACCCTGTCGGCTGAACTGGCGATGGCCCGCAACCAGCCCAAGGCAGCGTTGACGGCCTTGAATCACCCGAGCCTGCAAAGCCTCAAGGATCTGCCGCCTGAACAGCAGATCCGCACGGGCACCGTGCATGCCCGCGCCTATGAGGCCGACGGCCAGACCCTGGCCGCCGCCCGCGAGCGCGTCGCCATGGCCCCGCTGCTGACGGGCGATGCCTACAACAGCAACCACGAAGCCATCTGGGCACTGATTGCCGCCTTGCCTGCCGATCAGCTGCAAGCCAGCGGCAACCCGACGCTGGACGGCTGGATCAGCCTGGCCCAGGCAGTCAAGGGCGCCGGCACTCTGGAGCAACAGCAGGCGGCCATCGACACCTGGCGCGCCCAGAACCCTGGCCACCCGGCAGCCTCGCAATTGCCGCAGCCGCTGACCAAGCTCAAGGAGCTGGCCAGCCAGCCGCTGAACAAGATCGCCCTGCTGCTGCCGCAGGAAGGTCCGCTGGCCGGCGTTGCCAAGGCGCTGCGCGAAGGCTTCATGGCCGCGCACTACCAGGCTGAACAAGCCGGGCAGAAGCCGCCGGTGATCGAGTTCTACGACAGCTCGCGCCTGACCTCCATCGACGACTTCTACGCCAAGGCCCAGGCCGCCGGCGTGCAACTGGTGGTCGGCCCGTTGGAGAAACCGCTGGTCAAGCAACTCAGCGCACGCCCGCAATTGCCGATCACCACCCTGGCCCTGAACTACAGCGAAGCCGACCAGAACCCGGCGCAACTGTTCCAGTTTGGCCTGGCCGCTGAAGACGAAGCCCGTGAGGTGTCCCGTCGTGCTCGCGCCGATGGCCTGCACCGCGCCGCCGCCATGGTGCCGAAAGGCGAATGGGGCGAGCGCGTCTACAAGGCATTCCGTCAGGATTGGGAAGCCAATGGCGGCACCGTGGTGGGCGTCGAGTACGTTGACCAGCCGGTAGCCCTGGCCCAGCAGATTGCCGACCTGTTCCAGCTGCGCAAGAGCGAAGGCCGCGCCAAGAGCCTGCAAAGCACGGTAGGTTCGGATGTTTCCGCCCAGCCATCGCGCCGCCAGGACATCGAGTTCATCTTCCTGGCCGTGACTCCGCAACTGGCCCAGCAGATCAAGCCGACCCTGAACTTCCAATACGCTGGCGACGTGCCGGTGTATGCGACGTCCCACGTGTTCAGCGCCAGTGGCGACAAGAACCAGTACCTGGACATGACCAACGTGATGTTCTGCGAAACCCCTTGGCTGCTGAACACCACCGACCCGCTGCGCAACCAGGTCGCCGCCCAATGGCCGCAAGCCAACGGCAGCCTTGGCCGCCTGTACGCGATGGGTGTGGATGCCTACCGCCTGGCGCCGCGCCTGGGGCAGCTCAAGGCACTGCCGGACACTCGTGTCGACGGCCTGTCGGGCAACCTGGGCGTCAGCGCCAGCCAGCGTGTCGACCGCCAGATGCCATGGGCGAAGTTCGTCGGTGGCGAGATCCAGCGCCTGCCTGATACCCCGCGCTGATGCCCGAGCGGTCAAGCGCACAAAGCGGCAAGGACGCCGAACTTCAAGCTCTCGAGTACCTGCAACGACAAGGTCTGCGCCTCCTGGCGCAGAACTGGTTATGCAAACGCGGCGAGCTTGATCTGGTCATGCTTGACGGCGATACAGTAGTATTTGTCGAAGTCCGCTACAGAAAACACGCACAATGGGGTGGCGCGCTCGCCAGTATCGACGGGCGCAAGCGCCAGAAGTTGATACTCGCCGCGCAGTTTTTCCTGCTCAAGGAGCGTCGCTGGGCCGATCATCCCTGCCGTTTCGATGTGGTTGCCATAGAAAGCACTCCCCGGGGAACAGCCGATCTGAACTGGCTGCAAGATGCCTTTGACAGCTGATTCGCCGGACATCTACACCGCACACTTTTGCTCTTTGCTTTGCGGGCTGCACATTCCTGTGCCAAACAGCCGCGCTACTTAAGGTCACACAGATGGACATGCAATCCCGAATTCGCCAGCTTTTCCAGGCCAGTATCGATACCAAGCAACAGGCGATGGACGTACTTGCACCGCACATCGAGCAAGCCAGTCAGGTCATGGTCAACGCCTTGCTCAACGAGGGCAAAATGCTTTCGTGCGGCAACGGCGGTTCGGCCGGCGATGCCCAGCATTTCTCCTCCGAGCTGCTCAACCGCTTCGAGCGTGAGCGCCCGAGCCTGCCGGCCATCGCCCTGACCACCGACACCTCGACGATCACCTCGATCGCCAACGACTACAGCTACAACGAAATCTTCTCCAAACAGATCCGCGCCCTTGGCCAGCCGGGGGACGTCCTGCTGGCGATCTCCACCAGCGGTAACTCGGCGAATATTATTCAAGCGATCCAGGCCGCACATGATCGTGAAATGATTGTCGTAGCATTGACCGGACGCGACGGCGGCGGCATGGCCTCGCTGCTGTTGCCCGAAGACGTGGAAATCCGCGTCCCGGCCAATGTCACCGCACGTATCCAGGAAGTCCACCTGCTGGCGATCCACTGCCTGTGCGATCTGATCGACAGCCAACTGTTCGGGAGTGAAGAATGACCGTTAAACGCCTTAGCCTATTGGCAATCACGCTGTGCCTAGGCATCAGCGGCTGCAGCTCGGTAATCGAAGCGAGCCGCGACACGCCCATCCAGGACGATAAAGGCACCCGCACTTTCGGCAGCAAAATCGATGACTCACTGATCGAGACCAAGGTTTCCGTCAACGTGTCCAAGGCCGCTCCAGACCTGGGCAACGGCGCATCGCGCATCGTGGTCGTCAGCTTCAACGGCGTGGTGCTGCTCACCGGCCAAACCCCGCGCGCCGACTTGAAGGCCCAGGCTGAACAAGCTGCCGCCACTGTGCAGCGGGTCAAGAAGGTTCACAACGAACTGCAGGTGATGGACCCGATCACCCTGCTGGCAATCAGCAACGACGCCCTGCTGACCACCAAGATCAAGACGCAGATGCTGACCGACAGCGCCATTCCCGGCTCTCGGATCAAGATCGTCACCGACAACGGCATCGTCTACATGATGGGCCTGCTGACCCAGGCAGAAGCCACCCGCGCCGCCAACCTGGTACAAAGTGTGTCCGGCGTACAGAAGATCGTGAAGCTGTTCGAATACATCGACTGATTTATCGTCAGCCACAAAAAAGGGCGCCGTGCATGGATTGCACGGCGCCCTTTTTATTGACTACAGATTACTGGTACTGCTGGTACGGGTTGCCCTGGAACTGGTTGTTCTGCTGCGGCGCCTGTTGCTGCTGGGCGGCCGGCTGACCGTACTGCTGGCCAGGGATCGGGCCCAGGTTGACCTCCACACGACGGTTCTGGGCACGGCCATTGACATCGGCGTTGCTGGCGATCGGGTTATCCGGGCCGGCACCGCGGGCACTCAGGTTGGTCGGGCTGACACCTTGGGAGGTCAGGTAATTGGCCACGCTCTGCGCACGACGCTGGGACAGGTCCATGTTGAGCTGACGGCTGCCGGTGCTGTCGGTGTAGCCAACGATCTGGATGGTGTTCTGGTTGAACTGCTTCAGCGAGTTCGCCAGGTTGTTCAGCGGCGTGTAGAAGCTGCTGGAGATCGCATCCGAGTTGGTGGCGAAGGTGATGTTACCCGGCATGATCAGCTTGATCTGGTCGCCCTGGCGCTGCACTTCGACACCGGTGTTGGCCATGCTGGCGCGCAGTTTCTTTTCCTGCTGGTCGGCGTAGTAGCCGTAGCCCGCACCACCGATACCGGCGACGGCAGCGCCGATCAGCGCACCCTTGCCGCGGTTGTTGTGGTCGATGGCTGCACCCGCCAACGCACCAGCCAGGGCGCCCAGGCCACCATACTTGGCGGTATTGCTCACACCGGAAGAGCCACCACCCTGTGCCTGGCTGCCGTCATAAGGATTAGGTGAAGCGCAGCCCGACAACAGGGCTACGGCAGTAGCAACAACAAGCAGACGACGAGAAGTGAACATGAAGGAAGCTCCTACTTTTGCATTCGGTGATGCAGAGGACATTGGCATTGGACCTGTGCCGAGCTTGGAACACGACAAACGGTAAAAATTCCATCTCCACACAAGCCCGGCCACACTCAAACCCTAGCAGAGACTTCCTGAACGGTAATTGTCATTTTCTCTATATGTTTCGTCTGATAGTTGCCACTTGGTATCCGAAAAACTACCCACATTTTCCTTCACGCGCGGACAAACGGATTCTCACGCATTTCATCTCCCAGGCGCGTATCCGGACCGTGCCCTGTCACCACCACCGCCGCTTCATCCAGAGTGTAGAGCCGTTGCTTGATCGAGCGCACGATGGTCGCCTGGTCACCGCCCCACAAATCCGTACGGCCCACGCCGCGCCGAAACAGGGTATCGCCGGCAATCAGCAACTTCGCATCGGCGAACCAGAAACTCATCGAGCCGGGTGTGTGTCCAGGTGTATGCAAGGCAACCCCGCAACCACAGGCCAGCTCTTCTTCATCCTCCAGCCAACGATCCGGCGACGGCACTGGCGTGTAAGGCACGCGGAACATCTGGCACTGCATTTCCAGGTTGTCCCACAGAAACTGGTCTTCCTTGTGCAGGTGCAGGGTAGCGCCGGTTTTTTCCTTCAACTGCCCGGAGGCCAGGAAGTGATCGAGATGGGCGTGGGTGTGAATAATGCTGACCACTTTCAGGCCCAGCGCATCGAGGCGCGCCAGGATCAGCTCATGGTTGCCGCCCGGGTCGACGACGATGGCTTTTTTGGTGACGGGGTCGCCGATGATCGTGCAGTTGCACTGCAACGGGCCTACCGGGAACGTTTCGCGGATCAGCGCGGGAGACTGAATATTCATGGGTATTCCTGCAAATTCAAAGGCACACTCTTTTGTACTGCATTCCGGCGCACAGTATGTTCGACCCTGCACCCGATCCGAAAGCGCTCGCGAGCGCACGGCTGTCAAACCCGGCAACTGCTAAGCTACTCTGGCGCCAGTCATACAACGCGCAACGTATAGCGCATGGAGTGGGACTTATGGCGACCCTCAGCCCATTGATCATCTGCGAACACTGCGATTGCGTGTACGAAAAAGTCGCGCTCGCCAAACATCAGAAGACCCTTTGCACCCGCTGCGCAGGCGTACTCCAGCGTTATAACGGGCTGTCGGTGGAACAACGCCTGGCCCTGACCCTGACCGCCACCGTGCTGTGGATTTTCGCCAACTTCTACCCGGTGATGAGCATCAGCCTGCAAGGCCTGAAAAGCAGCGCCACGTTATGGGATTCGGTGGTCGCACTGGCCCAGGGCCCGATCACCTTCATCGCGCTGGTGGCGGCGATTTCCATCATCATCGCGCCGGTGTTCCAGTTGCTGCTGTTGATCTGGGTGCTGGGCTTTGCGATGAAGGGCCAACGCTCGCCGGCGTTCAAGCTGTGCATGCGCTGGCTCGAAGCGCTTCGGCCCTGGAGCATGCTCGAAGTCTGCCTGCTGGGCGCCATGGTGGCGGTGTTCAAACTCGCCGGCATGCTGGATGTGTTGCCCGGCACCGGCCTGTTTGCCCTGGCCGCCCTCAGCCTGTTGCTGATCCGCATTGCCGGGCGTGATATTCGCGACCTGTGGGACATTTTATGAGCCGTCCACCGACCGCCAGCGAGCTGAACCTGTGCCTGTGCCACAGCTGCGGCCAGGCTTGCGACGTCAGCACCGCGCCCGACGAATGCGAGCGTTGCGGCGCGCCGCTGCACCGGCGCAAGGTCCATTCGCTGACCCGTACCTGGGCCTATATGCTGACGGCGCTGGCGTTTTACGTGCCCGCCAACTTACTGCCGGTGATGAACACCTCGATGCTCGGCTCGGGCGCCGACAGCACCATCATGAGCGGCGTGCTGGAGTTCTGGCAGCACGGCGCCTGGGACATCGCCCTGATCATTTTCATCGCCAGCATCGCGGTGCCGGGTATCAAGTTCGTCGCATTGACGTTGCTGCTGGTCACCGTGCAGCGCAATAACCAGTGGGCGCGCAAGGAGCGCTCGAAGCTGTTTCGCTTCGTCGAAGTGATTGGCTACTGGTCGATGCTGGATGTGATCGTGGTGGCCTTGGTGGCCGCCCTGGTGCGGTTCCAGGCCCTGGGCACCATCGAGCCGCGCCTGGGCATTCTGTTCTTTGGCCTGGTGGTGGTTTTCACCATGCTCTCGGCAATGAGTTTCGACCCGCGCCTGATCTGGGAAAACCCACACAACGAGGAGATGCCGGATGGCGTCGCAAACCACTGACAAACCGCAGCCTGCGGGCTCGCCTGCGATCAAGACGCGGCGCTTCAGCGTCTCGCTGGTGTGGATCGTGCCGATTGTCGCGGTGCTGGTGGGCATTTCGCTGGTGGTGCACAGCATCCTTCAGCAAGGGCCGAGCATTACCATTACCTTCAAGACCGGCAGCGGCCTGACCGCCAACAAGACCGACGTGAAATACCGCAACGTGGTGATCGGCCAGGTGACTGATGTGGAGTTGAGCGACGATCAGAAAAGCGTCAACGCCACGATCAAACTGTCCAAGCAGGCTGAAAGCTTCACCCGTGAAGACTCGCAGTTCTGGGTGGTGCGCCCACGTATCGGTGCCGGCGGCGTTTCCGGTATCGACACGCTGCTCTCCGGGGATTACATCGGCGCCGATATCGGCCAGTCCGATACTCGCGCCAACCGGTTCACCGGCCTGGAAAACCCGCCGCCCATTACCTATGGCGAACCGGGCAAGCGCTTCACGCTGCACACCCAGGACCTGGGTTCGCTGGATATCGGCTCCCCCGTGTACTACCGCAAGATTCCCGTTGGCCAGGTGGTGGCCTATGCCCTGGACGCTGACGGCAAGGGCGTGAACATCGACGTGTTCGTGCATGCACCCAATGACGCCTACGTCACCGAGAACACCCGGTTCTGGAACGCCAGCGGGATTGATGTGAGTGTCGGCGCCAACGGGTTTGCGCTGAAAACCGAATCCTTGTCGTCCATGCTGGTGGGCGGCATCGCCTTCCTCGCCCCGCCCTACAGCCCAAACGACAAGCCGGCAGACGAAGAACACTCCTACGAACTGTTCGCCGACCAGCAAACCGCGCTGGCCCCGCCCAATGGCAAGGCGCAATACCTGAACCTGCGGTTCGACCAGGCCTTGCGCGGGCTTACGGTGGGTGCGCCAGTGGAATTCCTGGGTATCGAATTCGGCAAAGTGGTGTCGATCAACCTGGATTTCGACGAGAAAAAACGCAGCTTCCCGGTCAACGTCGGCATCGTGATCTACCCGCAGCGCCTCGGCGAAGCCAACACCAAAATGCTCACGGTCTTGAAGCATGACCCCAACGACGAAGCCGGCGGTGTGCGCCTGATAGGCAGCTTCATCGAACACGGCCTGCGCGCCCAGGCCCGCAGCGGCAACCTGCTCACTGGCCAGCTGTATATCGCCCTGGACTTCTTCCCCAAGGCCGACAAAGTCGTGTTTGACCCGAACCTGCGCCCCGTCAGTATTCCGACCATCCCCGGCAACCTGGAACAACTGCAGGAAAAACTCGAAGGCATCGTCAACAAGATCAACCAGCTGCCGATCGAGCGAATTGCCGGCAACCTCGACGGCAGCCTGGTGGAACTGCGCAAGGGTCTCGGCCAGTTCAACGCCAAGACACTGCCGGGGGTGCAAAACACGCTGGCCGACGTGAGTAAAACCCTGCAATCCGCCAGTTCGACCCTGGCCGAGGATTCGCCGCAACGGGAACAGTTGACCCAGACCCTGGACGAACTGAGCCGCATGTCGCGCTCCCTGCGAGAGCTGTCGGACTACCTGGCACGCCATCCCGAATCGCTGATTCGCGGTCGCCCCGACAACGCCGCGCCCTCCGACCTGCAAGGGCCACCGCGCAAATGACCACAGGAGCAACCACCATGGCTTTGCCGCTGAAGATCACGCTGCTCACCGGGTTGCTGCTGCTGACGGCGTGCCGCAGTGAGCCCATTCAATTTCATACCCTGACGCCGGTGCAGCGCAGCAATGCGTCATTGGCCGCGGGGGGCGAGATCCGGATTGAAAGCATCACGGTCCCGCCACAGGTCGACAGGCCACAGATTGTCATCCGCCAGGGTGACAGCGGCGTGGCCATTCTCGAGACGCAATGGTGGGCTGCCAGCCTGGTGGATGAGTTGCGCAGCGCGCTGGTGGATCAACTCGCCAGCAGCCGGAAAAACCTGGCGGTGCGCATTGAGGTCCAGCGCTTTGACTCGATCCCCGGGCAGTACGCCCTGCTCGACGTCAAATGGCGGCTTCGCCAGACGGGCACGGACGAACGCACGCCGCTGACGTGTCGCACGGTGGTGCAGTCGCCATCCGGCCCGACCATTGACGACCTGGTGATCGCGCAGCAAAACAACGTCAAGCGGTTTGCCGCGCTGCTCAGCCAGGCCGCCGACAAGTCATCGAGTGAGTGCCCCGCCGTGCGGTAAACATTGATCCAGGGGATCGAGCCATGCGCACATTCTGGAAGTGGTATCAACAACTGCTGGAGAATGACTTCAGCACCCAGGTCTTCGACAATGTGAAGAACCTGCTGGTATGCGCGCTGTTGTTTGCTGCGGGCACCAACGCACTGGCCGGGAAACATCAGCTGTTCCTCGGCATCCTGGCGTCAAGCGTGGCCGGGTGGGGCTTGATCGTCGTTTCAAGCTTGCTGATGGTGCTGAATGTGAGCGATGGCATCCGCCGGCTCGCCAAGCTGCGTTATCACCTGGTCCTTCAGCTGCTGCTTATCCTGATCTATGTACTGGTGGCAGCCCGCGTGGTGGAAATCGTCTGGGGCTTTCGATCCCATTGATCCAGGTTTCTACCCCAGCAATCCCATCTCCTGCGCCCGCGCCACCGCCTGTGTGCGCCGCTCCACCCCGAGCTTGCTGTTGATATGGCTGGCGTGGGTTTTCACGGTGTGCAGGGAGATAAACAGCTGATTGCTGATCTCCTGGTTTGAACAACCCTGTGCGATCAGGTGCAGCACCGCCAGTTCACGGGTGCTCAGGGTCTCCAGTGTGTGTGGGGTTTCAACTACTGCAACATCCGGCAAGAGTGCCAGCAGGCCCTGGTTCATCAGTCCATGGGGATCCCGGGAAAGCTGCTCCCGCGTCCACTCGGGATAGCGTTCCAACAGGCGCTGGAAAGGTTGCATCGCGCCACCGGCAGCCGCTTCAAGCGCGCGGGCAAACACCGGGCGGGCCTGGGCTTCCTGGCCACCGTCCAGCAGTAACAGTGCCTGCTGGGTCAGCGCCATCAGGCTGATCATCTGCCGGCCGCTGTTATGGGCCTGGCGTGCCAGTTCATCGAGCCGTTGCAGTGAAGCCGCCGGCTGATGACGGATGGCGTCGAGTGCCGCCTGTTGCAACTCGATATGTTGCGGCAGGTGCGGGTGGAACTCCGGTGCGGCAGCGGCCTGTTCACCGTTGTAGGTTTGCCCCAGCCGCGTCAGCCAGGCATCGGCCAGGTCGGTGCGCCCCTGAGCCAGCCATAGCTCGCATTTGACCAGGGTGATCATCGCCAGATAGAAAATCGGCGGCACGTCCCAGATATGCATCAAGCGCTCGGCCTCGGCCAATTCGGCAAAGGCCACGGAGAAGTCGCCACGGCGACCTTCGAAGCTGGCGATCACACAGTGGCCGATCAACACGCTGATATCCCGACAGGCTCGCGCCTCCGTCAACCCGGCACGCAGCCGAGCGAGCCCGGCTTCAGGCTGGCAGCGCATCAGCAGCAAATAGCCTTCGTACAACGCCAGGCGCGCGCGCACTGCGTACAGGCGTTGCGGCGCCAGGCCTTGCAAACGTTGCAGGCCCTGGCGCACCTCATCCAGCGACCGCAGGATCTCGCCACGGGCCTGCAGTACACGCGCTCGGTCGTAATGGGCCAGCGCTTCAAACAATGGATTGCCGACCCGCTGCGCCAACTCCAGGGATTCGCGGTTCAGGCCGCGGGCGCGCCACAGGTCGGCGTCGACAATGGCCAGGTTGGACAGGGTCGACAGGCACATCAACCGCTGGCCATAGCGTTTGTGCGGCAGGCTTTCCAGGGCCTCGCTGCAATACGACTGGGTCAGCTCACGATCACCACGGCCCCGGGCAATAATCCCGCTGAGGGCCAGCCATTGCGCCAGCATCGACTTTTGCGCGGTGGCCGACGGGGCCGGTAAAAAACGGCTGAGGTGGCTGGCCAGTTCCTGCGCCGCATCCAGCTGGCAGGCCAGGCCCAACGCCCAGCTGTAGAGCACGATCAGGCGTGGCGTACTCATCAGCAAACTGTCGGGCAAGTCCATTTTCCAGCGCAGCAGCATGCCGACATTCTGCTCCGCCAGCAGTTGCTCTTCGGACAGGTTCTGCACCAGGTTTGCCGCCACATCCAGGTGACCCGCACGCAGCGCCTGCTCCACTGCCTCGTCGATCAAGCCCTGGGCATTGAACCAGCGGCAGGCCCGCAGGTGCAGGCTGGCTGCCGGCAACACGGCATTGCTCGCGCGCCGGGTGCGCAGCAGGTCGGAAAACAGATGGTGATAACGGTACCAATGGCCCTGCTCGTCCAGCGGCACCAGGAATACCTGGTGGGCTTGCAGGTAGCGCAGGATTTCCGTGCTGTCGTGGGCCTCGCGCACGGCGTCGCACAGCTCGCTGCAAAAGCGCTCCTGGGACGCGGTGTCGTAGAGGAACGCCTGGACTTCCGAGGGCAGGCAGTCGATGACCTCTTCGAGCAGGTAATCGCGGATCAGCCCTTCCCCGCCGTGCAAACCCTGGGGCAGCGTACCTTCGCTGCCGGCCTCGGAAGCCGCCAGCAGCCAGAAACGCAGGCCGGCCACCCAGCCTTCGCTGCGCCGGATCAGGTTATCCAGGGCTTCACCACGCAATGAACTGCTGTGGCGATCCAGCAGCGCCAGGGATTCGCCGTGAGTCAGGCGCAGGTCCTGCTCGTGCAGTTCCAGCAAATGCCGGGACAGGCGCAGTCGGGCCAGGTGCCAGTCGGGACGCTGGCGGCTGGTGACCAGCACCAGCAGGCCGTCGGGCAGGTGATTGAGGAAAAATTGCAGGCAGCGGTCGAGTACCGGGCCCTGGGCCAGATGGTAGTCATCCAGCACCAGCAACAGCGGCGCCTGGGTCGACAGGTGCACCGTCAGTTCATCCAGCAGGCCGTCGAGCCATTCTTCAAAGGCGAAGGGTTGGTGACGCTGGCGCATTTTCAGCAGGCCCAGGGATTGGGCGCCCAACTGCGGGAAGTATTGCTGCAAGCCGTCGAGCAGGCGTTCAAGAAAACGTCCCGGGTCGTTGTCCCGGGGACTTAGCCCCAACCACAGGCTTTGCCAGTGGGCCGGCAGGCTCTGGCAGAACTCCACCGCCAGCGAACTCTTGCCGAACCCGGCCGGGGCGCTGACCAGCAACAGACGCCCGGCCAACCCTTCACTCAGCCGTTCGCACAGGCGCGGTCGCAACACGTAGCCGTCAGGCAGTGGGGGTCGATAGAAGCGCCCTTCCAGGGTCGGAATCACCGCGCTGGCAGGCCCTTGAATTCGGGACAGATCAGTCATCGCCGGGCTCTTGTAGAAGGCTGTTGTCGGCATTGCAGATGTCCGCAGACTAGCGGTAAAAGCGGCAGCTTTGTAGATCTTTGCAACATTTGTCTGAAAAAGACTACAACAAAAAATATCCGGACTTCTTCTGTAACGACCGACACTCTGTGGCGAGGGAGCTTGCTCCCGCTGGAGTGCGCAGCGCTCCCGTTTTTGTGGCTGCTACGCATCCCTGCGGGAGCAAGCTCCCTCGCCACAGTGGTCGCGCAAAAAAAAGCCCCGAACCAGTCGGGGCTTCTTCGAGGATGCGGCCTCGTTTACAGCAAGTTAGCGAACACCATCCTGGCGCAGAGCCGCCGGGGTGAAGTCGCTGGTGGTGGCGGTGAAACCGAAGTCATAGGCCTGTTTCTCTTCGTTCTTCATGCCCAGTGCCAGGTAGCGGCCGGACTGCAGGTCGTAGAGGGTTTCGAGGGCGTACCACGGCACTTGCTTGTCGTAGTAGTTCTCGGCATGGGCTTCCGCCACGCGCCACAGCTGGCCACGACCGTCGTAGTGGTCGATGACCGCGGCTTGCCAAGTGTCTTCGTCGATGAAGAAGTCACGCTTGGCGTAGATATGGCGCTGGCCTTCCTTCAGGGTTGCAACCACATGCCACACGCGGCGCAGCTCGTAGCGCGCCAGGTCCTGGTTGATGTGGCCGGCCTTGATGATGTCGACATACTTGAGCTTCGGATCGTCGAGTTTGTAGCTGTTTTCGGCGATGTACAGTTCCTTCTTGCCTTCCAGTTTCCAGTCGTAGCGGTCCGGTGCACCGTTGAACATGTCGAGGTTGTCGGAGGTACGCAGGCCGTCGGCGGCGGTACCCGGGCCGTCATACGACACTTGCGGTGCCCGGCGCACTCGACGCTGGCCGGCGTTGTAGACCCACGCCGAACGCGGCTCTTTCACCTGGTCGAGGGTTTCGTGCACCAGCAGCACACCACCGGCCAGACGTGCCGGCGCAGTCACTTGCTGCTTGAAGTAGAACAGGATGTTGCCCGGGTTTTTCGGGTCGTAGTCCTTCATCTTGTCGCGGAACACGAACTGATCACGGAAATACACCAGGCTGAACGAGCCGTTGGTTTGCGGCGTGGCCTGGGTCACCAGGCGGGTCACGCTGCCGCCGCGATAGCGGGTGATGTGGTTCCAGATCACTTCAACGCCGCTTTTCGGAATCGGGAACGGTACGGCGGTTTCAAAGTTTTCCAGGCCGTTGCCGCCGGACACCAGGTTGGTGCTGGTGGCGTTTTTCTTGATGGCGGCGAACACATCAGCTGGCACCGTGGCGCCGCGATGGGTCGGGTAGACCGGCATCTTGAAGGTGTCGGGGTAGCGCTTGAACATCGCGTACTGCCCCGGCGCCAGCTTGTCCTTGTACTGCTCGACGTTCTGCGCGGTGATGGTGAATTGCGGTTGTTCGTTGGCGTATGGGTTGGCGAGGAAGCCACGGGCATCCACGGCACCGGCGTTGGTTGGCAGCGGCGACCATTTAGGGATGGTGCCGGCCGCGTTACCGGCCATTTCGGCGCCCATCGGGGTCAGGGTCGTGCCGAGCTTGGCGGCTTCATCCGCCGAGACCGCCGCCATGACGCTACCCGCCATGATCGACAGCCCCAGCACACCCACCTGCAACAGATTTTTAGTTATTTTCATGTTCTGGTTCTTCCTTAAAACATACTGCTTAAAGAGAGTGTGCTTAGAAGTTCACGCCGACGCTCAAGGCGACAAAGTCGCGGTCGTCCACGGTGCTGTAGTCGCCACCAAAGAAGTTGGTGTAGGCCAGGCTCGCGGTGTAAGTGTTCTGGTACTCGGCGTCCAGCCCGAGGCTGATCGCCTTGCGGCCTTCCTCGAAGTTACCGCCAGGGCCAGGCGAGTAACCCTTAACGTCATGGGACCAGGCCACGTTGGGTTTGAGGTTGACGCCGGCAAACACATCCGGGTATTCCCAGATCGCACGGCCACGGTAGCCCCACGAAGTTGCAGTAGTGAAGCCGTCGTTGTTGCAACTGGTGTTCAGGCCGTTGGCATTGGGAAGGCCAGCACCTTGGGCGGTAGAGTTGTTCAATGCCGCACACGCGCCGTTAGGCAGGGTACCCGGGCCAAACACCGGATCACGGCCATAGCGAACCTTGGACTTGCTCTCCAACCCGCCGACATAGGTCATACCGACTTCGCCCACCAGCGTCAGGCGGCTGGCGCCCATGACCTGGTCAAAGAAGTGGGTGAACGTGGTTTGGAGTTGAGTGATTTCCTTACGGCGATAACCATGCAAATCCTGGCCTGGTACACCGCTTAACAACGAAGCATCCTTGAGCACCGGGAAGCCCAGAGGGCGAACGCCGGCAAACAGGATGTCGGTGGAGTTCAACTGCACAGGCGCGTTGGGCCGGTAGCTCAACTCGCCGCTCCATGCCGTGCCGGTAGGCAACGTGGTGGAGAAACTCAAGCCAAAGAGGTGGATGTCTTCCGGATACTCAACGAAGTATTGCGAGTTGCCCGCCACCACCAGTGCAGCTGCCTGACCCAAAGGCCTGGCTCTGTCGTAGACCGACTGAGGCGCGCCAGTTGCACTGAAAATCGGCGCACGGCTGTGGTAGTTCATGTAGTAGGCGCCGAACTCGGTGTCCAGCGGCTCAAAGTTGTAGTGCATTGCGACGCCGTATTGGCCGCCGTCACGTGCGTTACGGTTCGGACCGCGGCGCACCAGGACGCCCTCGTCATTAACGTCGACGCCCAAGGCGGCCAAGCTCGGCAAAGCGGCCGGGTTGATCGTGGAACGCTTGTTCAACACCCGCAAATTATCGTTACAGCCGGTGGTAATGATGTCGGGCTGCGAGAAAAACGTGCCGCAGTTATCGGTCACGGTCTTGTCCCAACCGATCTGATAGAAGCCTTCAGCCGACAGGTTGTCGGTCAGCGTTTGCGACAGGTAGAACATGTTGACCGGAATCAGGCCCTCCTTGATCTCGGCTCCCGGACGACGGAATGCAGCCACGTCGATCGGGTTGATGGCGTTGATACCGCCACCAATGAACGTGCTCTCACCCCAGCTCACTACCTGCTTGCCCAACCGTACGGAACCCGGTTCATCACCAATCGAGTAGTTGTGGTAGACGAAGGCGTCGAGAATCTGCCCGCCGGAAGATCGGGCGCCTGTTGGGCGGTTGTTGTCGCTGATGTTCTTGAAATCGAGGTCGTCGTCTTTAAGCTTGAAGTCATACCAGTACTTGCCCCGGACAAACACGCCGGTGTCGCCGTATTTCAACTCAAGGTCATGAATGCCTTTGAAGATCTTCGAGAAGGAATCGCCCTTGTCGAAGTTCAGGTGACCGTCATCCGAGGTTTGCGACAACCCCCTGCCACCGTTGTTGGCACCGATCAGGTCCTTGTTGCGGCCCGCAGTCGACCAACTGGCTCCGACCGACAGGGACGAGTCAAAGCTGCCTTCGATTTCACCGATGTTGAAACTGACGCCGAATGCGGGCCCGGCGAGCGTAGAGGCGAGGCTGACGGCCAAAGGCAGTTTTGCCCGGCGCCAGAACTGGTGTGCTGAGATCATCGACGCTACTCCATGTGCATTATTGTTATGGCAGTGAGTCGTTTCTAAGGGCTTGTAACGGCCGGAATACAACGATTCCAATGCCGGGCGAACAGATGAACCCGCCAGGTTCACAGCACCGCACCTTGAAAAACTCTGGGATGGACTATAGCCAGCAGGGGGTAGCGCTTGATCCCTCTAAAGTGTGATTTGCATCACCAACCCGTCTGCCACAACCCTTTCGCCATGCCGGCGATAGCCAGCGCGGCAAGGATGGCTGAAAATTGGCAAATCACAAGTGAAGGCTTGGACTAGAGCGCTGCCGTGCCCGCGAGGGCACGGCAAGCAGCGTCAGAGGGTGGAGAGGAAGGTGCTGTTGTTGGCCTGCCATTCGATGATGTCGACACGGATACGTTTTTTGTCGAGCTTGCCGACGCTGGTCTTGGGAATTTCCGTAACAACGGCGATTTGGCTTGGAATCGCCCACTTGCTCAGGTGGCCCAATTCCACAAACGGCTTGAGATGTTCCTTCAGCTCTTTGGCCCCTATCACATGGCCATCACGCACCACCAGCAACGCAAACGGGCGCTCGCCCCACTGCGGGTCGGCAATCCCCACCACCGCTACTTCGCGTACCGCCGGGTGACGGCTGACCAGGTCCTCAAGGGCCAGCGAGGAGATCCACTCGCCGCCGGTCTTGATCACGTCCTTGATGCGGTCGCGAATATCGATCACGCCGAAGGCATCGAGGGTGGCCACATCGCCGGTGTGCATCCAGCCGCCGGCCCACAACTCGGCGCCCTTCTGCGGCTCGTTGAAATAGCCTTCGCTGAGCCATGGCGCGCGCAGCACCAGCTCGCCCTGGGATTCACCGTCGGCGGGCAGGAAGTTGCCCTCGCCGTCGATGATCGCCGCTTCCACCAATGGGCCGGGCACGCCGGCCTTGATGCGGTAGGTGGTGCGTTCGTCTTCGGTGCCGGCCATCAGTTCTTCATTGAGATGGGCGCAGGACACCAGCGGCCCGGTCTCGGACATGCCGTACGCCGCTGTCAGTTGGATCCCGCGGGCCTTGGAGGCTTCATACAGTGAGCGATTGAGGGCGCTGCCACCGATGACGATTTTCCAGCCGCCGAAATCCACGCCCTGGCCGGCCTTGGCGTTGAGCACCATTTGCAGGATGGTCGGCACACAATGGGAGAAGGTGACCTTCTCCTTGCGCCACAGCTCCACCAGGAATTCGGGGTCGTAGCGGCCTGGATAAACCTGCTTCAGGCCGAGCATGGTCGCCACATACGGCAGGCCCCAGGCGTGCACGTGGAACATCGGAGTGATCGGCATGTAGACGTCGTTGGTGCCCAACAGCCGCACGCTGTCGACGCTGCCCATGATGGTCGCCACGCCCATGGTGTGCAGCACCAGTTGGCGGTGGGTGAAGTACACGCCCTTGGGATTGCCCGTGGTGCCGGTGGTGTAGAAGGTGGTGGCGACGGAGTTTTCGTCGAAATCCTCGAAGTCATAGCGGGGGCTCGCCGCCGCCAGCAACGTTTCGTACTCACCCACGAGGTTGGGCAGCTCGGCGGTTTTGTCCGCACCGTCGGTGAGCAGCAGGGTTTTGTCGACGGTGGTGAGGTGGCTGGCGATGGCCTGGTAGAGCCCCACGAACTCGCTGTTGACCAGCACAAAGCGGTCCTCGGCGTGGTTCATGGTGTACAGAATCTGTTCCGGGGACAGGCGCACGTTGATGGTGTGGATCACCGCACCAATCATCGGAATGGCAAACATGCATTCCAGGTAGCGGTGGCTGTCCCAGTCCATCACGGCCACGGTATCACCGGCCTTGACCCCGGCCTCGGTCAGCACATTGGCCAGGCGGGCGACGCGCTCGATCAGCGTCGGATAGGTGTAGCGCAACTGGTCGCGGTAGACGATTTCCCGGGTCTTCTCGTAGCGTGTCCCGGACATCAACAGGCGTTTGATCAACAGCGGGTATTGGTAGGCGCCTTCGGCGGGCGGGATAACACGAGTCTGCAACATACGAATCCCTTATCTGACTGCACGGTCTTGGCTGAAACATCTGCACTTTAGAGCGCTTATGTTTCAGCCAAATCAGCCAAAGGAATGATTTGCAGAACCCAATGAATGCTAGCTTTGAGCCAGCATCCGGCTTATTTCATGCTGGTAAAGGCCAGCTTCACACCGATGGCAATCAGCACCGCGCCCATGGTGCGGTCGAACCAGTGGCCCATGCGTGCAAAACCGGCGCGTACGAGTTGCTGGCTGAACAGCATGGCCACCAGGCAAAACCAGATCGCGGTCGCCACGGCCAGGTACACGCCGTAACCGGCCTGGACCGCCAACGGCGTGTGGGGATTGATCACCACGGTGAACAGCGACAGGAAGAACAGCGTGGCCTTGGGGTTCAAGCCGTTGGTGACAAACCCTGAGGTAAACGCACCACGGGCAGTGCGCTCGCCCGCTTCCAGGTGCAGGTCTTCTTCACTGGCAGGCTTGGCCGGCTGGGCGCGCAGGGCCTTGAAGCCGATGTACAGCAGGTAGGCCGCCGCCGCCCATTTCAGCGCATTGAACAGCACGATGGACTGGGACACGATCAAGCCGATGCCCAGCAGCGAATACCCCACGTGCAGGAAAATCGCCGAACCGACGCCCAACGCCGTCCAGGTGCCGGCCCGTCGGCCATGGGTCACGCTTTCACGTACCACCACGGCGAAATCCGGGCCAGGGCTGGCCACCGCCAACAGGTGAATCAGTGCCACGGTCAAGAACTCGGTGAGGTACATGCACACTCCAGGAAGTAACTGATTATTTCATCTGATAGGCTCGGCAGATTACGCCTTCGAATCCCGCCGCAAAAGGTACAGTTGATGACGAACAATCGCCGCGCCGTCTTCCTTGATCACCCTTCCCTGGACCTCGGGGACCTGGACCTCAGCGGGTTGCAGGCACTCTTCAGCGAACTGAGCCTGCACCAGCAGACCACACCCGAAAACATTATCGAACGCCTGCAAGGCGCGCAGGTGGCGATCAGCAACAAAATCGCGCTGAATGCCGAGACCCTGGCGGCCTGCCCCGAGCTGAAGCTGATCCTGGTGACCGCCACCGGCACCAACAACGTCGACCTCGCCGCCGCCCGCGCCCACGGCGTTACCGTGAGCAATTGCCAGGGTTACGGCACGCCATCGGTGGCGCAGCATACGATCATGCTGCTGCTGAACCTGGCGACGCGCCTGAACGACTATCAACGGGATGTGCAGGCGGGGCACTGGCAACAAGCCAAGCAGTTCTGCCTGCTGGACTACCCGATCGTCGAACTGGAAGGCAAAACCCTCGGGCTGCTGGGCCATGGTGAATTGGGCGGTGCCGTTGCGCGCCTGGCTGAAGCCTTTGGCATGCGCGTGATCCTGGGTGCGATTCCAGGCCGCCCGGCCCGCGCCGATCGCGTGCCGCTGGATGAGTTGCTGGCGCAGGTCGACGCGCTGACCCTGCACTGCCCGCTCAACGAACACACCCGCGACTTTATCGGTGCCCGTGAACTCGCCTTGCTCAAGCCCGGCGCGTTTATCGTCAACACCGCCCGTGGTGGCTTGATCAACGAACAGGCCCTGGCCGATGCCTTGCGCAGTGGGCACCTGGGCGGCGCGGCGACCGATGTATTGAGCGTGGAACCGCCGGTGAACGGCAACCCGTTGCTGGCCGGCGACATCCCGCGCTTGATCGTCACCCCGCACAACGCCTGGGGCAGCCGCGAAGCCCGGCAGCGGATCGTCGGCCAATTGATCGAAAACGCTCAGGGCTTTTTCAGCGGCGCCCCGCTGCGTGTCGTCAGTTGATAAACTGCGCCCCTTTTCAAGGAGCAGACCATGGATCCGCGCAGTGAAGTACTGCTTCGCCAGGCCGAACTTTTTCAAGGCGACGTGCTGCTGGTGGGCTTGCCCGCCGACGACCTGCTGGGCCGCCTGCCCAATGCCCATGGCTGGAGCTGGCACGCCGGCGACCAGGCCGCACTGGACGCACGTTTTGCCGAGCGCAGCCAGTTCGGTGTGAACGTGCCCGAGCGTTCGTTCGAGACCGCGGTGGTGTTCCTGCCCAAGTCCAAGGACCTCACCGACTACCTGCTCAATGCCGTGGCGGCGCGTTTGCCCGGCAAGGAGTTGTACCTGGTGGGGGAGAAGAAAGGCGGCATCGAAAGCGCGGCCAAGCAACTGAATCCGTTCGGCAAGCCGCGCAAGCTCGACAACGCGCGGCACTGCCAGTTGTGGCTGGTGACGGTGGCCAACGCCCCCGAGCCGTTAGAACTGGAGAGCCTGGCGCAGGTGTTCGAGGTGCCGCTGGCTGAGGGCCCGCTCAAGGTGGTGAGCCTGCCGGGCGTGTTCAGCCACGGTCGGCTGGATCGCGGTACCGCATTGCTGCTGGAGCATCTGGACAAGTTGCCGAGCGGTCACTTGCTGGATTTCGGTTGTGGCGCGGGTGTGCTCGGGGCAGCGGTCAAGCGTCGCTACCCGCATAACACGGTGACAATGCTCGACGTGGATGCCTTTGCCGCTGCCAGCAGTCGCCTGACATTGGCGGCCAATGGCCTGGAAGCCGAGGTGTTGACCGGTGATGGCATCGACGCTGCTCCGATGAATCTGAACGCGATTCTGAGCAACCCGCCGTTCCACGTCGGGGTGCACACCGATTATTTCGCCACCGAGAACCTGCTACGAAAAGCGGCCAAACATCTGGCAAAAGGCGGCGAACTTCGCTTGGTTGCGAACAGTTTCCTGAAGTATCAGCCGCTGATCGAAGAGCATCTTGGCGTGTGCGCAATCAAGGCAGAAGGTCAGGGTTTTCGCATTTACCGTGCCAAGCGCGGCTGAGATCTTTTTCCAAAAGAAGGCTTGCCGAATGGATTTTGCCTAGGCAGAATCCGCTCCGTCCTAGGGGAGTAGTCTCCCACGAGCGCCACGCTCGTCCGGCATACGTCAACATACTTGGTCAACAGGCCATGGCGTATGCGACCCAGGAGTCCGCACAGACGGACCGGGGTTTGACAAGACCTATGACACGAACACCTTACCCGGGGCGGGAAGGCTGTACGTGTCATAGCCGTGTCGACCCGCCCCTGGAACTTACCTGATGCTGGATTCTCTGCTCGTCCCTACCGCAATCGTTGCCTTGGCCGAAATTGGCGACAAGACGCAACTGCTCGCACTCATTCTCGCTGCACGCTTTCGCAAACCCTGGCCGATCATCGCCGGCATCGTTGCCGCGACCCTGGCCAACCATGCGGCCGCCGGTGCCGTGGGGGCCTGGTTCGGGAGTTTCTTCTCGGATGCGGTGCTGCACTGGATACTCGCGGCGAGCTTCTGCGCCACGGCGCTGTGGACCCTGGTGCCCGACAAGCTCGACGATGACGAAGCCAGCACTTCCCGCAAGTTCGGGCCCTTCCTGACCACGCTGATCGCATTCTTCCTCGCGGAAATCGGCGACAAGACCCAGATCGCTACCGTGATGCTCGCGGCGCAATACCCGGAACTGTGGCTGGTAATTATCGGCACCACCCTGGGCATGTTGATTGCCAACGTGCCGGTGGTGCTGGCGGGTAATTTTGCCGCGGACAAATTGCCGCTGACGCTGATTCGTCGACTGGCGGCTACGGCATTCTTCATCCTGGCCATTGTTGCGGTGTACAAGGCCATGCAGAGCAGTGGCTGGATCTAAACGTAACCCCATATGGGAGCTGGGCTTTTGTGGGAGCTGGCTTGCCTGCGATAGCATCACCTCGGTGCAACTGACACACCGAGGTGCCTGCATCGCGGGCAAGCCCGACTCCCACACAAGCCGGGCCCCCACATTCAGATTTGCATTTCAGCCTTATAAATCAGGATTTTTTCGCCTGCTGATACAACGGCATCACCTTCGGAATCGCCGCCTGCAACGAGGCGATCCGGCTGTCGGAGGCAGGGTGGGTGCTCATGAATTCAGGTGGCGAGCCTTCCGAAGCCTTGGCCATTTTGTTCCACAGGGTAATCGCCGCGTTCGGGTTGTAACCGGCACGCGCCGACAACTCCAGGCCGATCAGGTCCGCTTCGTTTTCGTTGCTGCGGCTGTTGGGCAAGGTCATGCCGTAGTTGGCCACGGTATCGGCCAGCGCCAGGCTGTCCTGACCGAGGCCGAACAACGCACCGGCCCCCTGCTTCGCCATTTCGATACCGTAGGCCTTGGACATGGCTTCGCGGCCGTGCTCACGCAAGGCGTGGGCAATTTCATGGCCCATCACGGCGGCGAGTTCGTCGTCGGTCAACTTGAGATTGTCGATCAGCGCGCTGTAGACAAAGATCTTGCCGCCAGGCCCGCAGTTGGCGTTCATCTCGTCACTTTTGATCAGGTTCACTTCCCACTTCCACTGCGCCGCATCCGGGCGGAAGGTGGGCGCCTGGGCGATCAGGCGGTTGGCAATCGCCTGCACGCGCTTGGCGTTGGCGCTGGTCTTGTCCACCAGGCCCTTGCCGCTGGCTTCACCCAGGGTCTGCTGGTAGGACTGCGCATACATCTGGTCGACTTCCTGGCTCGACAACATGCTGAACATGTACTGCTTGCGCTCAACCCCCACGGCGCCGCCGCTGGTGGTGTTGACCGACTGACAACCGGCGAGCAACAAAGCCGCGCCCAACGCACATACCGCCACTGTCTTTTTCATCAACCTGCTCCCTGAAAACATGGCGCGTATCGTAGTCGGCCAATTGTATCGACGCCAGATACAACAGACGTATAGCCACCTGATTTCAGATACATCCCACACTGCCGCAAAAAATTCACAAACGCTGGCAACCATTCCATTTACGACATTCGCCCATCCGGCACAGCCATTTTGAGGTAATGGCCCTCATGTCTCCCCCGCCCGCGGCCGATATACACAAGCAGCCAATCTCCCCCTGCGTTCGGAGCCGTCATGAAGTTCAAGTCGATTCAATTTTCTGTCGCGGCACTGGCCGGGGCCATTGTCCTGAGCGTGGTGGCGGTGTTGGTGCTGTATGCCTTGTTCGCCGGGGCGCGCACCCAGGAGATGGTGCAGGAACGCACCCAGGGTCAATTCGAACAAATCATCGAGCAGCGCCTGACCGCCCTCGCGCAAACCCAGGCGACGCTGATCCAGCGCGAACTCGAAGCACCGCTGGTGACGGCCAAGGGCCTGGCCACCGCCAACGCCCTGATGGGCATGAAAGACGCCAACGGCAACCCGCGACTGGCGGTCTCCCGTGAACAACTGATCAACCTGATCCACGAAACCGTGGTGCGTAACCCGAAGATTCTTGGCGCCTATATAGGCTGGGAAGCCAACGCCATCGACCACAACGATGCTGCCTACGTCAACAGCCCGGTGGTCGGCATCGAAACCAACGGCCGCTTCCTGCCGTGGTGGTTCCGCAATGCCGACGGCAGCCTGGGCCTGGATAAACTGGCTGACGTGGCCGACCAGACCATCCTGTCCACCGGCGTGCGCGCCAGTGAGTACTACCTGTGTTCCAAGGAAAGCAAAAAGCCCTGCGCCATCGATCCGGCCCCTTATAAAGTCGGGAACGCGATGGTGATGCTCGCCTCGTTTATCGAACCAATCATGATCGACGGCACCTTTCAGGGCATCGTCGGTGCCGACCTGTCGGTGAACTTCATCCAGGAAATGCTCACCAAGGCTGATCAGAATTTGTACAACGGTGCTGGCGAGTTGGCGCTGATTTCCAGCAACGGCCGCCTGGTGGCCTACACCAAGGACGCCAGCAAGCTCGGGGAAAAGGCCAGCGACCTGCTGGACAGCAACGAACTGGCCAACCTCGGCCAACTGAAGATCGGCGAGGTGCGCTATGACGTGGACAAGCAACACGGGCATATCGAGCTGTTCCTGCCGTTCAACATCGGCCAGACCGACGCCCGCTGGACCCTGCTCCTGCAACTGCCCCTGAGTGCGGTAATGGCCGACCTGCAGGCGATGCAGCACGACCTCGACGCCCAGCGCAAAACCGATATTTTCGGCATGGCCGTGGCCGGGCTGCTGATCGCCGGCATCGGCTTGCTGGTGATCTGGCTGGTGGGCCACGGCATTGCCCGGCCGCTCAAGCAAATGGTGGCGATGCTCAATGACATCGCCCAGGGCGAAGGCGACCTGACCCGGCGCCTGACCAGTGATCGCGCCGACGAACTGGGGGCGATTGCCAGCGGCTTCAATACATTCCTGGCCAAGTTGCAGGGGATGATTACCCAGGTGGTGAGTTCGGTGCAGAAGGTCAGCGACTCCTCGGAGCACACCGCCGACATCGCGATTCGTACCAACCAGGGCGTGCACAAGCAAATGGTCGAGATCGACCAGGTGGCTACCGCCGTGCACGAGATGACCGCGACCGCACAGGACGTGGCGCGCAACGCCACCCAGGCCGCACAGGCCGCCAGCCACGCTGATCAAGCGGCGAGCCAGGGCATGCAGATTGTGCGCGACACCTCCACCTCCATCGGCGCCCTCGCCGAGGAAATCGGCAAGGCGGTCGGTGTGGTGCAGGCGCTGGCCAAGGACAGCGAGAACATCAATGCCATCCTCACGGCGATTCGCGGGATTGCCGAGCAGACCAACCTGCTGGCGCTCAACGCGGCAATCGAAGCCGCACGGGCCGGTGAGCAAGGGCGCGGGTTTGCGGTGGTGGCCGACGAGGTGCGCAACCTGGCGCAGAAGACCCAGAAGGCTACCGAAGAAATCCAGGCCATGATCCAGCAACTGCAGCAGGGCACCCGCGACGTGGTGCGGGTGATGGAAGACAGCCAGAATCGCACCGATGAAAGCGTGCAACACGCGGCCAAGGCGGCTCAGGCGCTGGAGACCATTACCCAGGCGGTGTCGGTGATCAACGACATGAACACCCAGATCGCCAGCGCCGCCGAGGAACAGAGCGCGGTGGCCGAGGACATTAACCGTAACGTGATCAATATCGGACAGGTGGCCAATGAAGTGGCCGGCGGAGCGGATGAGTCGAGCGCGGCCAGCGCAGACCTGACCAAGCTGGCGGAACAGCAGCGGCGGTTGATCAATCAGTTCAAGGTGTGAGTCAAGCGGCGCCCTTTCGGGCGCCTTCGCGAGCAAGCCCGCTCCCGCATTCGATCGCATTCCTTCAGTTGAAATGCAATCAAATGTGGGAGCGGGCTTGCTCGCGAAGAGGCCGGCCGATTCAACACAACGCTCAACCCGGCGTCAGGCACTCCGGTCCATTCAGCTTCGGATCGTTGACCATATTGGCCAGCACCCGCTCGCGCAACGCGGTGGGTTCACTGGCCAACAAGGCCTGCAAGGTGTGCAGCGGGGTCTCGGGGTTCAGCCAGGCTGCCTGCCCCGCCGCATCCAGAATCAACGGTCGGCGCTGACTCTGCGCCGCCTGGGTCACCACCGCCGTACTCAACCAAACCTGCTCCTGCACCGGATACGCCTCCCAGATCGCCGCAAAGAACAGCGTGCTGCCCTCCCCCGGCGTCAGCCAGTACGGGCGCTTGCGCTGGGTGCCGCGCCATTCGTAGAAACCATTGGCCGGAAGCAGGCAGCGGCGCTGGCGAAACGCTTCGCGAAACATCGGCTGTTCGGCAAGGGTTTCCGCCCGGGCATGGGCCGGTGTACGAGAGAGATCGGTCAGCCAGGGCGGCGTCAGGCCCCAGCGCGCCCGCGCCAGGGTGTGCTGGCCGTCACTCAGGCGCTGGATCAGCACCGAGTCATTGGGAGAGATGTTCCACTGGGCCTGCTGGTCGGCCGGGAAGCCCGGCAAGGCAGCAAACGCGGGGTTCCAGCGAAACAGGGCATAACGTCCACACATGGGGCAACACGACTCTTGGAGAAACTGGCCGACAGCCTAACAGACCAGCACGTCGGGAAAGCTGTCGGGTTCATCACCGGGCAGTGGTTGCGCACCGTTGTAGGCGGTGATCAGCTCGCGGGCGTAGGCGGCCTGGTCGTTCTCCACCGCCAGCGCCAGCAGGCCATAGATCGGCAGTTCGCCGGTACCCCCGAGCAAATCGCGCCCCACCAGGTGCGCGGTGATGCCCTCGCTTTCGAGCATGCCTTGCAGCAGCTCGCCTTCCATCAGGTTTTCCGGCTCGTAGATTCGCTGCATGGGCGTACCTTTATTCGTTCTCGCTGCGCACGTTGAGCATCCATTCGTCGTCATGAACCTGCAGCTCGAAAACAATAGGCCGGCAGCACACCGGGCAGTCCTCAATATATTCCTGATCGCCCGCCGACAGGTCCAGTAGCGCCGTGACTACCTCTCCACAATAAGGACATTCGTACGACTCCTCTTCCATCGCGGTCTCCAAGGTGACTTGTGCGTATAATCGCCGGTCTATTTACAGGGCTATTTTTCGTCCCGGCCAATTGCCCGGACCACGCCCTGATATTTATTGTTCCAAACCTTTACTTACCCTAGCCGTTTCTAACAAGAGAGCATGATGGGCGAATTCGATACCATCCGACCTTACAACGACAGCGAAGTCCCGGCAGTGCTGGCCCGACTGTTCAGTGACAAGGCCTTTCTGGACATCCTGACCCACTTTCGCTTCCCGCGCTTTGCCGGCGCCTTCGGCTGGCTGCTCAAGCCGATGATCGCTCATAAACTGCGCCGTGAGTTCGCCGGCGTCACCACCGTGGCCACGCTGCAGGACAAAGTCGAGTTTTACGTCGACCACACCATCGAGCGGGCAACCGACGGCGTGACCTATACCGGCGTGGAGCAGTTCAAGTCCGGCAGCGCCTACCTGTTCCTGGCCAACCACCGCGACATCGTGATGGACCCGGCCTTCGTCAACTACGCCGTGTACCACGCCGGCCTGCCGACGCCGCGCATCGCCATCGGCGACAACCTGCTGCAGAAGCCGTTTGTCAGCGACCTGATGCGCCTGAACAAGAGTTTCATCGTGCACCGCTCGATCACCGGGCGCAAAGAGAAGATGGCGGCCTATCAGTTGCTGTCGGCCTACATCAACCATTCGATTCGCAACGACTGCCAGTCGATCTGGATCGCCCAGGCCGAAGGCCGCGCCAAGGATGGGGATGATCGCACCGAGTCGGCGATCCTCAAGATGTTCCACATGAGCCGCAAGGACGAGCCGTTCGCCGAGGTCATCCAGTCACTGAACCTGACGCCCGTGTCCATCAGCTACGAATACGACCCGTGCGACGCAGCCAAGGCCCGCGAGCTGTACATCCGCGCCACCACCGGCACCTACAGCAAGGCGCCGGGGGAAGATGACGTGAGCATCGCCCTGGGCATCACCGGCTACAAGGGCCGGGTACACGTCAACTTCGCGCCGCCGATCACCGAGGCGTTCGAAGACACCAAGCTGTTGGCGATCGAAATGGACCGGCAGATCCTGGGTGGGTATCGGTTGTTCCCGGTGCATTACCTGGCGTACGCCCAATGGAGCGATGCCGATCCGCAATTGCAGGTACCGACCGCAGCCGAGGTATTCCCGGCGGACGAGTTGGCCAAGGCAAAGGCAGAGTGGGAGCGGCGCTTGAATGCGTGCCCGGCCGAGCATCGGCCGTATCTGGTGTTGCAATACGCGACGCCGGTGAGGAATCAGTACCGGGTCAAGGCCGGGATTGCCCTGTAACCCGGTACCAGCAACAGCGCAAACTCAATGTGGGAGCGGGCTTGCTCGCGAAGGCGGTGGATCAGCCAATCATGTATTGACTGACACCGCGCTTTCGCGAGCAAGCCCGCTCCCACAGTTGTTTTTAGGGTGTTCCTACAATCGGGTACTAAGAAAGGACACCAGCAACGCCAGCCCCAGACAGGCAAACCCCAACCGGTAGAACAGGCGATAGGTACGCTGCGTCAACACGTCCAGATACAGCATCGGCTGATCAATGGCACGCAGTTCGCTTTGCGCGGCAAGGCGGGCCATCGCGCGCTGTTCATGCAGGCGCGTGACAAACAGCAGCCATGCCGCCGGGCAGGCCAGTAACAGGGCAAGGGAATTGAGCAGTAGTGCGGTCAGCGACATCGCAAACCTCGATGTATCAGTGTCTTGGTATCAATCCAGATACAAACCTGAATGATATGCGCCGCCTGCGCGTCATTACTCCTTCCCCATTGACGGCTAATGTATCCAGTAATTTACAGCGTCACCTGAACGTCACCTTAACAAGCCACTCTGTTGCCCTTCGAAAGCCCGGGAGCTTGTCATGTTGCACGCGCAGAACCAGGATCGGCTGTATCTGATTGCCCCAAGCGATGAGCAAGAGGCCCTGGTGGGCGGCCTCGCGTTCAATGTGCAGGACCGCCACTGGCTGGTGTATTGCGCCCTCGGCGGGCATCAACATGCCGACCTGCCGGAGTTGGACTTGCTCACTGGCGTGAGTGTGCTGGACTTTTATATCGAAACGGCTGCATGAAAACGGCAGGCGTAAAAAAACCGGGCTCAGTGATGAGCCCGGTTTTTTGATCGTTCCCACGCGCCGCAAAGGAATGCCGACTGGGGCGCTCCGCGCCCGCCTGACGGTTACTGCGAGCTGAGCAGCGAACCGATGCTCGGGTCCTTGAACAGGCGCGTCAGGGCATCGCTCAACACGTCGCTGACCAGCTTGGTGTTGGTTTCCTGGTTCGGCGCCATGCCGAAGCGCTGGTCCAGGGATGCGCCGTAACGGCCGCTGTAGCGACGGGTACCGGCAGTCACGTCGGACTTGAAGGTCGCGCCGATGGTGGCTTCAGTCACGTACAGGCCTTCCTTGGGCGACTGATACTTCAGCTCGGCCAGGGTGATGGTCAGTTGTGGCGCACCTGGCGAGTTGGAAGGGGTGAAGCCCAACAGGCGCACGGCCGCTTCGGCCTGGGCTTGCAGCTTGGGCAGCACGTCCGCACCGGTCACCGTAATGGCGCTGGTTTCCGGGTACAGGCCGCCACGGGTGCCGAGGGTCGGCGACGGACGACCGTCAACCACACGCACCGACACCGGCTGGCCATGGCCGACAGGCGCCAGCTGGGTGGTGATTTTCGGTTGCGGGCTGAGTTGTTGCGGGCTGTGGGCGCAGCCAACCAGGGTCAAACTGGTCACAGTGATCAAACCGAACAACAGGCGTTGCAACATACTCATTTCTCCAGGACTAGATGCAAACAGGGCGCCAGTATAACGGTGAGCGCTCGCCACTCACCAGAATTCCTGAACGGCGCCTGAACTGTCGGCGAAATTACAATTTTCACACAGAACCGTCACCTCAATGTCATGCCAGACTGCCAACCTTCGCAGCATGTAACGAACCGGGTACACAGCCATGCGCCTTCTCAAATCTTTGTTCTTTTCCCACGCCAGCCATCGCCACTTCGCCCTGCTCGACGCCCAAGGCTGCTGCCAGGCTTTCAAGCAGTGCAGCCTGCCGCCCGTCGGTGAAGGCTGGGTCGAAGTCGAAGAGACCCGCCTGAGCTGGATGCACCGTCCGCTGCCCGCCAGCGCGCGCGTCAGCCCCCGGGTTTCGCAGCCACAGGCACGGCACGCGTTGGCCTCCTGACCAGACTGCTAATAAAAGTCATTAAACACGTCCATTTGCGCGCATTTCTTCGCTACAATCTCCCCCCGATTATAAGGACGTCTCCTGATCGGGCCTCGCAGCATCGCTAATGCACTTGTATTAGCTCCCCCGCACCGCCCACAGAGAGCCGCCCACACAGATCGTGTGAAGCTGGCGAGCTTGCTGTTTTCTCTGCAAACCATCGTCTTTACCCGAATCTGCCAGAGCTGCCATGCGCTCGGCCACTTGAGTTGTTTGCCCGTTTTGCCGCTTGCCGGCAGTGATTTCGGGCCAGGTGCCAGGCTGGGGCAGCCCTTTTTTGAGGTTCACGTCTTCAAAAGAGCGTGAAAAAAACGGGTTTTCACAACTTCACAAGAGTGTGGCGAGCAAATGAATAGTTTTGCGTTTGTACAAGCACCATCAGCGTCTGGAACAGCCCCACCACACAGGACCGAGCACTCCTCAAGAACCGGAGCTTGAAGCCTGTCCGCTACGGATTTGGTTGCACGATCGGACGAGCTTGACCATAAGTCGAATTGCCACAGGCGCCCTTAAATGCGTTCATACGCAGATCAGGCCCGGTCGGCAGCGTCCGCTTGCGATAAATTGCGAAGAATCGGACATGGCGATCCTGGCCATGGGTAACCTGGGGCATCACGTGAACCGCCCCGTCACTCCTGGCAGCCATGCCGTCAATTTGGTGCTGCAGATTTTGGAGACGCGTTAAATGGCGCATAACGAAGCAGTCGACGTAGTACTGGTAGGTGCGGGCATCATGAGTGCCACCCTCGCCGTACTGCTCAAAGAGCTCGACCCCGGCCTCAAGCTGGAAGTCGTTGAGCTGATGGATTCGGGTGCCGCGGAAAGTTCCAACCCGTGGAACAACGCCGGTACCGGCCACGCCGGGCTGTGTGAGCTGAACTACACACCGCAGGCCGCCGACGGCTCCATCGACATCAAGAAAGCCGTGCACATCAACACCCAATTCGAGGTGTCGAAGCAGTTCTGGGCCTACCTGACCAAGAAAGGCACCTTTGGCTCGTCCAAATCCTTTATCAGCCCCGTGCCGCACCTGAGCTTCGTACAGGGCGAGAAAGGCGTGTCGTTCCTCAAGAAGCGTTTTGAAACCCTCAGCCAGCACCACGCGTTCTCGGACATGCACTACACCGAAGACCGCAGCGAGATGGCCGAGTGGATGCCGCTGATGATGCCCGGCCGCCCGCTGGACGAAAAAATCGCCGCCACCCGCGTGATGAACGGCACCGACGTCAACTTCGGCGCCCTGACCAACCAGTTGCTCTCGCACCTGACCAGCGCCCCGGATGCCCAGGTCAAGTACAGCAAGCGCGTCACCGGCCTCAAGCGCAACGGCGCCGGCTGGACCGTGAGCATCAAGGACGTCAACAGCGGCAATTCCCGTGATGTGGACGCCAAGTTCGTGTTCCTCGGCGCCGGTGGCGCGGCCCTGCCGCTGTTGCAAGCCTCGGGCATCGAGGAAAGCAAGGGCTTCGGCGGCTTCCCGGTCAGCGGCCAGTGGCTGCGTTGCGACAACCCGGAAGTGGTCAAGCACCACCAGGCCAAGGTCTACAGCCAGGCGGCCGTGGGTTCGCCACCGATGTCGGTGCCGCACCTCGACACCCGTGTGGTCGACGGCAAGAAATCCCTGCTGTTCGGGCCATACGCCGGTTTCACCACCAAGTTCCTCAAGCACGGCTCGTTCCTTGACCTGCCCATGTCGATTCGTGCCGGCAACATCGGCCCGATGCTGGCCGTGGCCCGGGACAACATGGACCTGACCAAGTACCTGGTCAGCGAGGTGCGCCAGTCCATGGAGCAGCGCCTGGAATCCCTGCGTCGCTTCTACCCTGAGGCAAAAGCCGAAGACTGGCGCCTGGAAGTGGCCGGCCAACGGGTGCAGATCATCAAGAAAGACCCGAAGAAAGGCGGCGTGCTGCAATTCGGTACCGAACTGGTTGCGGCCAAGGACGGTTCGCTGGCCGCCCTGCTCGGCGCGTCTCCAGGTGCTTCGGTGACCGTGTCGATCATGCTGGAACTGATCGAACGCTGCTTCCCGACGAAAGCGGCCGGTGAGTGGGCCGCCAAGCTGCACGAGATCTTCCCGGCTCGGGAAAAGGTCCTGGAGACCGATGCCGAGCTGTATCGCAAGATCAACACGCAGAACAACATCAGCCTGGAACTGGTTGAGCAGAGCAGCGAGACCGAAAGCTACGCTTGAGCGTCGTGACGCAGAGTGTCAGTGGACGCATTCCCACGCAGAGCGTGGGAACGAAAAACGCCCCTAACGGGGCGTTTTTTTTCGTCCGCAACAATCAGCCGCGAGCTTGTTCGATCAGCTCGATGTACTCGGCGGCGTTGCGCTGGTCCTTGATCACTTCAACGAAGGTCAGGCCATGCTCGTCCTTGCCATCGAGGTCCAGGCCGGCTTCCTTGAAGAAAACCAGGAAGCGTTCGAAGTCGTCGATACGCAGGCCGCGGTAGGCCTTGATCAGTTTGTGCAGGGACGGCGAAGTGGCGTCTACCGGCTCGAAATCCAGGAACAGCTTGATTTGCTCGTCGCCGATTTCATCACCAATCACCTGTTTCTTATCTTTACGCATTACCGACTCCAGCCTGCAGACATTTACACGGGAAAAGCAGTTTACCTGCGGCACAGCGGCTTCGAAAGCTACGCGAACCAATGTGGGAGCCGGCTTGCCTGCGATAGCGGTGCATCAGTAACAGATGGGCCAACGGACCCACCGCTATCGCAGGCAAGCCAGCTCCCACATTGACTGTATTTACACCGCCGAATGCGCGTCGGCTGGATTATTTGGCGCGCACCGCCCCGGTGTGCAAATCGGCCCAGATATGGCCGTTGGCGTAAGTGAGGAATTGCACATAGACCGTGTCATTGCGCAACAAGTCGACGATCACCCGATACTGGGTCACCGGATACGACAAGGTCAGGGTTTTGCTTTTGTCGTCGAACACCGGCTTTTTCAGGCTTTTGCTTTCAGCATCAAAGTTGAGGATCACCTGGGCGATGGTCGCGCCTTTGTTCAGGGACTTGCCCTTGAGGCGGATCATCAACGGCGAGGTCACCGGGATCGGCTGCTGGGTGGATTGGCGCTGGTTACCCACCACCACCGAATACTCGGTGACTTGCAGCAATTGCTGCTGGTCCGGGGTTTCGGCGCGCAGGGTCAGGTCGTCGGGCGGCAGGAATTGGCTGTGCAGCGGCGCCGGAGCAGCCGCCAGGGGCAAACTGAGGGTCAGCGCCAGGGCGGCGCAGGTGCGAATCAACAGGCTCATGAACAGCTCCAGACGCAGGGGCCAAGCACGATAGCATGACAACCCTGCGCCTGAATCCCGCTTACATCCCTTTGACGGCGTAGATCCCATTGGCGTTGCGCCAGTAGCCTTTGTAGTCCATGCCGTAACCGAAGATGTAACGGTCAATGCACGGCAGGCCCACGTAATCGGCTTTCAGGTCCGGACGGGCCTTGCGGTCGTGGTCCTTGTCGATCAGCACGGCAGTGTGCACCTTGCGCGCGCCGGCGTGTTTGCAGAAGTCGATGATCGCGCCCAGGGTGTGACCTTCGTCGAGGATGTCGTCAATGATCAGCACGTCGCGGTCGATGAACGAGACTTCCGGCTTGGCTTTCCAGAACAGGTCGCCGCCACTGGTTTCATTGCGATAGCGAGTGGCGTGCAGGTAGGACGCTTCCAGCGGGAATTGCAGGTGGGTGAGCAATTTACCGGCGAAAATCAGGCCACCGTTCATCACGCAAAAGACCACCGGGTTGGTGTCGGCCATTTCACGGGAGATGTGCGCGCCGACCTTGGCGATGGCCTCTTCGACTTGCGCTTCGGTGTACAGGCAGTCAGCCTCGCGCATGATTTGACGGATATGCTCGAGATCAGCGGACATGGCGCTCTCCAAGGGGGTGCTGTGGCAAGAAAAGCGGGCAAAGGTACGCATGTGAGGCGCAACGTTCAAGCCTTAATGGACTAACGTACTAGATGTCTATAGGACAACACCCTCGGATAGATTAATCTAGGCCGGTTTTTTTGCCCGCCGCCGGAGCCTTTCCCCATGCCCATCCGTGAGATCCGCCATCCGCTGATCCGACATAAACTCGGCCTTATGCGCCGCGCCGACATTAGCACGAAGAACTTCCGTGAGCTTGCTCAGGAAGTCGGAGCGCTGCTCACCTACGAGGCGACCAAAGACCTGCCCCTGGAAAACTACGAGATCGCCGGTTGGTGTGGTCCCGTCCAGGTCGAGAAAATCGCCGGCAAGAAGATTACCGTGGTGCCGATCCTGCGTGCCGGTATCGGCATGCTCGAAGGCGTGCTCAGCCTGATCCCGGGTGCCAAGGTCAGCGCCGTAGGCGTGGCCCGCAACGAAGAGACGCTGCAGGCCCACACCTACTTGGAAAAACTGGTACCGGAAATCGACGAGCGCCTGGCGATGATCATCGACCCGATGCTCGCCACCGGCAGCTCCATGGTTGCCACCATCGACCTGCTGAAAAAAGCCGGTTGCAAGGACATCCGCGCCATGGTGCTGGTGGCCGCTCCCGAAGGCATCGCCGCCGTCGAGAAAGCCCACCCGGACGTGTTGATCTACACCGCATCCATCGATGAACGCCTGAATGAACATGGCTACATCATCCCGGGCCTGGGCGATGCCGGCGACAAGATCTTCGGTACCAAGCAGAAGGACGCGTGACCATGCAGGATGAGTTCAACGACCCGCTTTGGCGCCAGATCCTGTCTGGCGCACAGATGCTCTTCGTAGCATTTGGCGCGCTGGTGTTGATGCCGCTGATCACCGGTCTCGATCCAAACGTCGCCCTGTTCACCGCAGGCTTGGGCACCTTGTTGTTCCAGGTCGTCACCGGGCGCCAGGTACCGGTGTTCCTGGCGTCGAGCTTTGCGTTTATCACCCCGATCATTCTCGCCAAGGGCCAGTTCGGCCTCGCGGCGACCATGGGCGGCGTGATGGCGGCCGGCTTCGTTTACACCTTCCTGGGCCTGGCCGTGAAGATCAAGGGCACCGGTTTCATCGACCGGCTGCTGCCGCCGGTGGTGATCGGGCCGGTGATCATTTCCATTGGCCTGGCCATGGCGCCGATTGCGGCCAATATGGCGATGGGCAAGGCCGGTGACGGCAGCGAGTTGATCCACTACCAGACCGCCATGCTGATCTCGATGCCGGCGCTGCTGACCACGTTGATCGTGGCGGTGTTCGGCAAAGGCATTTTCCGCCTGGTGCCGATCATCTCCGGCGTGCTGGTGGGTTTTGCCATGTCGTTCTACTTCGGCGTAGTCGACACCGCGAAGATCGCCGCCGCACCGTGGTTCGCCCTGCCCCACTTCACCGCGCCGGAATTCAACTGGCAGGCGATCCTGTTTATCGTCCCGGTGGCCCTGGCCCCGGCGATCGAACACATCGGTGGTGTGATTGCGGTGGGCAGCGTGACCGGTCGCGACTACCTGAAGAAGCCTGGCCTGCACCGCACCCTGCTGGGTGACGGGATCGCCACCACCGCTGCCGGCCTGTTCGGCGGCCCGCCCAACACGACCTACGCGGAAGTGACGGGCGCGGTGATGCTGACCAAGAACTACAACCCGAAGATCATGACCTGGGCGGCGGTGTTTGCCATCAGCCTGGCGTTTATCGGCAAGTTCGGCGCGCTGCTGCAAAGCATTCCAGTCCCGGTAATGGGCGGGATTCTGTGCCTGCTGTTCGGCTCGATTGCCGCAGTGGGGATGAACACCCTGATCCGCCACAAGATCGACCTTGGCGAAGCGCGCAACCTGGTGATTGTGTCGGTGACCCTGGTGTTCGGGATTGGCGGTGTGCTGGTAGGCACCGGCACTGGCCCGGATGACTTTGGCCTGAAGGGCATCGCCCTGTGTGCGGTGGTAGCGATTGCGTTGAATCTGCTGCTGCCGGGCAATGACGGCTGGAAGAACAGGAAGCCGGATGAGCCGCTGATCTAACTGCCAACGCAAAACCAGTGTGGGAGCGGGCTTGCTCGCGAATGCAGTGTGTCATTCAGCACATCAGTGACTGAACCACCGCATTCGCGAGCAAGCCCGCTCCCACATTTTTTTGAGTTTCAGTGTGGCTTACAGCTCGCCCAACGCATCGATAAGCGCCTGGTTCTGCTCAGGCGTGCCAATACTGATCCGCAGGAACTGGGCAATCCGCTCCTGCTTGAAGTGCCGCACAATCACCCCCTGCTCCCGCACCTTGGCCGCCAGCCCGGCAGCGTCGTGCCCTGGATGCCGGGCAAAGATGAAGTTGGCCGCCGACGGCAGTACTTCAAACCCCTTGGCCTGCAGTTGCGCCACCAGCTTTTCACGGCTATCGATCACCAACTTGCAGGTGTTCCGGAAGTATTCGCGGTCTTCAAAAGCGGCGGCCGCGCCGACAATCGCCAGACGGTCCAGCGGGTAGGAGTTGAAGCTGTTCTTGACCCGCTCCAGCGCCTCGATCAGGTCCGGGTGGCCCACGGCCAGGCCCACCCGCAAACCGGCCAGGGAGCGCGACTTGGAGAGGGTCTGGGTCACCAGCAGGTTCGGGTAACGGTCCACCAGGCTGATGGCGGTCTCGCCGCCGAAGTCGATATAGGCTTCATCGACCACCACCACCGAGTCCGGGCTGGCCTTGAGGATTTGCTCCACGGCGTCCAGCGCCATCACGCAACCGGTCGGCGCGTTCGGGTTCGGGAAGATGATCCCGCCGTTGGGCCTGGCGTAGTCCGACACGCGGATCTGGAACTGTTCATCCAGCGGCACTGCGTCGAAGGCAATGCGGTACAGGCCGCAGTACACCGGGTAGAAGCTGTAGCTGATGTCCGGGAACAGCAGCGGCAGGTCGTGCTGGAACAAACCGTGGAAGATGTGCGCCAGGACTTCATCGGAGCCGTTGCCGAGGAACACCTTGCCCGCGTCGATCCCGTAGTACTTGGCCACCGCCTGCTTGAGCAGGTCGCTGTTGGGGTCCGGGTACAAACGCAGATTGTCGTTCAGCTCGGCCTGCATGGCAGCCAGCGCCTTGGGCGATGGGCCGTAGGGGTTTTCATTGGTGTTGAGTTTTACCAGCTTGGTCAGCTTCGGTTGCTCACCGGGCACGTAAGGCACGAGCTCCTTGACGAGCGGGCTCCAGAATTTGCTCATGTTTCAGTTCCCCTGCTTATCGTCAACGATGCGGTATTCGGCGCTGCGGGCGTGGGCGGTCAGCGACTCGCCACGGGCCAGCACGGAAGCGGTCTTGCCCAACTCCGACGCGCCCTCTGGCGAGCAGAAGATGATCGACGAGCGCTTCTGGAAGTCATACACGCCCAGCGGCGAGGAGAACCGCGCAGTGCCCGACGTGGGCAGCACGTGGTTGGGACCTGCGCAGTAGTCGCCCAGGGCTTCGCTGGTGTGGCGGCCCATGAAGATCGCGCCGGCGTGGCGAATCAGCGGCAACCAGGCTTGTGGGTCGGCGACGGACAACTCCAGGTGTTCCGGGGCGATGCGGTTGGCCACTTCGATGGCCTGCTCCATGTCGCGGACCAGGATCAGGGCGCCACGGCCATTGATCGACTTCTCGATGATCTCGGCGCGCTCCATGGTCGGCAGCAGCTTCGCGATGCTGGCGGCGACCTTGTCCAGGAATTCGGCGTCCGGGCTGACCAGGATCGCCTGGGCGTCTTCGTCGTGCTCGGCCTGGGAGAACAGGTCCATGGCGATCCAGTCCGGGTCGGTCTGGCCGTCACACACCACGAGGATTTCCGAAGGGCCGGCGATCATGTCGATGCCGACCTGGCCAAATACATGGCGCTTGGCCGTGGCCACGTAGATGTTGCCCGGGCCAACCACCTTGTCGACCTTCGGCACGCTTTCGGTGCCGTAGGCCAGGGCCGCTACCGCTTGGGCGCCGCCGATGGTGAAAACCCGATCAACACCCGCGATGCAGGCCGCTGCCAGCACCAGTTCGTTGATTTCGCCGCGCGGCGTAGGCACCACCATGACCACTTCGGTCACGCCGGCCACCTTGGCCGGAATCGCGTTCATCAGTACCGAGGACGGGTACGACGCTTTGCCGCCCGGTACGTACAGGCCAGCACGGTCCAGCGGCGTGACCTTCTGGCCCAGTACGGTGCCGTCGGCCTCGGTGTAGCTCCAGGAATCCTGTTTCTGTTTCTCGTGGTAGCTGCGCACCCGCGCGGCCGCCACTTCCAGGGCTTCGCGCTGGGGCGCGGTGATGCGGGTCAGCGCCAGCTCCAGGCGTTCGCGGGGCAGGATCAGGTCGGCCATGGAGGCGACGTCCAGGCCATCGAACTGCCGGGTAAAATCAACCAGCGCCGCGTCACCGCGCTCGCGCACGGCCTTGATGATGTCGAGCACCCGCTGGTTGACCGAATCGTCGGACACGCTTTCCCAGCTCAGCAGATGATCCAGATGATGGGCGAAATCCGGGTCGGCAGCGTTGAGTCGGGCAATTGCAGTGGACGTGGTCATAGCGAGGGCCTCATAGGAATGGCAAAAATGCTCAGGCGCCGAAAGTTAGCAGTCGATCCGCTTGGGCACCTGAGAATTCTGGCTATGAGGCGGATAGACGGGCGCGGCTTGGGGCCGCGCGGGTGAGTCAACCGCGGTGTCGAGACTCCACTGCCTTGCGCAGGGTGTCGATCAACGCCTGGATACGGGCGTGCTGCATTTTCATCGAAGCTTTGTTGACGATCAGCCGGGAGCTGATGTCGGCGATAAAGTCCTGGGGCTCCAGGCCGTTGGCGCGCAGGGTGTTACCGGTGTCGACCACGTCGATGATCTTGTCGGCCAGGCCGATCAGCGGTGCCAGCTCCATGGAGCCGTAGAGCTTGATGATATCGACCTGGCGGCCTTGCTCGGCGTAGTAACGCTTGGCAACGTTGACGAACTTGGTCGCCACCCGCAGGCGGCCTTTAGGCTCGACGTCACCGACACGGCCGGCGGTCATCAGCTTGCACAGGGCAATACGCAGGTCCAGCGGCTCGTACAGGCCCTGGCCGCCATATTCCATCAACACGTCTTTGCCAGCGACGCCGAGGTCGGCCGCGCCATGTTCAACGTAAGTTGGCACATCGGTGGCACGCACGATCAGCAGGCGAACGTCGTCCTGGGTCGTGGGGATGATCAGCTTGCGGCTTTTGTCCGGATTCTCGGTCGGCACGATGCCCGCTTCAGCCAGAAGCGGCAAAGTGTCGTCAAGGATGCGGCCCTTGGACAGTGCGATGGTCAACATGGGAAACGTCAGTCCTTCATCAGGCTATTGCTGTCCGGTCGCAATCGGCGCCAGACACAGATCGAGGCCATTACAGCCTCGACTTGAAACAAATCAGCTAACAGCATACATCGTCATGTGGCGAGGGAGCTTGCTCCCGCTGGGGCGCGAAGCGGCCCTGATCTTTGTTTAAAAAGACTGGGACTGCTGCGCAGTCCAGCGGGAGCAAGCTCCCTCGCCACAATGAACGTGTTTGCAGTTCCTGGAACTAGCCCGGTACGCGGCGGATTTTCGCGCCGAGCATCTGCAGCTTCTCTTCGATGCACTCGTAACCACGGTCTATGTGGTAGATGCGGTCGATGAGGGTGTCGCCGTCAGCGCACAACGCCGAGATCACCAGGCTGGCGGAGGCACGCAGGTCGGTAGCCATCACTGGCGCGCCCTTGAGCTTCTCGATGCCGGTCACGATGGCGGTGTTGCCTTCGACCTGGATCTTGGCGCCCATGCGGTGCAGCTCGTACACGTGCATGAAGCGGTTTTCGAAGATGGTCTCGATCACGGCACCGGTGCCTTCGGCAATCGCGTTCAGGGAAATGAATTGCGCCTGCATGTCGGTCGGGAACGCCGGGTACGGAGCGGTACGCACGTTAACGGCTTTTGGCCGCTTGCCATGCATGTTCAGCTCGATCCAGTCTTCACCGGTGGTGATCTCGGCGCCGGCTTCCTTGAGTTTTTCCAGGACGGCTTCGAGGATGGTCGGATCAGTGTCCTTGACCTTGACACGGCCACCGGTGACGGCAGCCGCGACCAGGTAGGTACCGGTCTCGATGCGGTCCGGCATCACCTTGTAGGTAGCCGAATGCAGGCGTTTCACGCCATCAATGGTGATGGTGTCGGTGCCGGCGCCGGTGATGTTGGCACCCATGGCGATCAGGAAGTTGGCCAGGTCGACCACTTCCGGCTCGCGCGCGGCGTTTTGCAGCACGCTGCGGCCATTGGCCAGGGCAGCGGCCATCATGATGTTCTCGGTACCGGTCACACTGACGGTATCAAAGAAGAAGTTTGCGCCACGCAGGCCGCCTTCCGGCGCCTTGGCCTTGATGTAGCCGCCTTCGACGTCAATGGTTGCACCCATGGCTTCGAGGCCACGGATGTGCAGGTCCACCGGACGCGAACCGATGGCGCAACCGCCAGGCAGTGCGACTTCGGCTTCGCCGAACCGGGCAACCATCGGGCCCAGTACCAGGATCGAGGCGCGCATGGTTTTCACCAGCTCGTACGGTGCGATCAGGGTCTTGATGGTGCGCGGGTCGATTTCGACGCTGAGTTTCTCGTCGATCACCGGCTCGATGCCCATGCGACCGAACAACTCGATCATGGTGGTGATGTCATGCAGGTGCGGCAGGTTGGCCACGGTAACCGGGCCATCGCACAGCAAGGTCGCTGCCAGGATCGGCAGGGCGGAGTTCTTCGCCCCGGAAATACGGATCTCGCCATCAAGACGAGCACCGCCGGTAATAATCAATTTATCCATAAGAATCTCGACGCCTTGGGGGCTCAGGTGCGCTCGGCCCAGGCCGCGCGGCTGAAAAATTTCATAGTGACCGCATGGATGCTGCCATCGGTGATCCACGGGTTCAAATGGGCATAGATCTGCTGCTGACGCTTGACCGGGCTCAATGCCGCCAGTTCATCGCTAATCACGTTCAGCTGGAAATTGCAGCCTTCGCCCTCAACTTCAACATTAGTTTCGGGCAGCTTTCCTTCAAGGAAGCTTTTAACTTCTAGGGCCTGCATGATCAACCTCTATGGGCGCCCAGTGCGCGCGGGTCGCACATCATACAAAAAAGCCCCGCGCCTGCGAACCCCGCATAGCAGGACTCTGACGGGGGGCTTCTTTAATAATGTGTATTAAGGATGCGCCAACAGCTCGGTCAGACCGGAAACCTCAGCGATTTCACGCATGTCTTCGGGCAATGCACGAATGCTCACCGGCTTTTTGACGGCCTGCGCATCGCGCATGAAACACAGCAGCAACGACAAGCCGACGCTGCTGGACTTCACCACCGCCGAGCAATCCAGCACCAGCGCAGGAGCGGTACTGGCATTGATCAGCGCCTGGCCCTGCTTGCGCAGGGCGGGTCCAGTGCTGTAATCCAGCACGCCGCTGAGCAACAGCTCACCGGACTCGCCAAGGCGAATGGCCGACTCGGTCATTGGGCAGGCTTCCCGGCAGCTTTGTCGGTTTCTTCCTTGGCCTTGGCCACTTCACCGGCCCAACCGTTGATGGTTTTGTCCAGGTCGTTGCCATTGCGCTGCATGGCATCCGCGAACTGGTCACGGAACAGCTTGCCAATGTTGATGCCGTTGATGATCACGTTACGCAGTTTCCACTCGCCGTTGACCTTCTCGAGCGTGTACTGCACAGGGTAGACCGCGCCGTTGTTGCCCTTGACACTCATGTTGACGCTGGTGCGGTCACCCGACTCATCCCCGGCAGGGGCGACGGTAATCCCCTGGTTGTTGTACTCCAGCAGGGCGTTGCCGTAGAACTGGAACAAGCCCTTCTTGAAGTTTTCCTGGAATGTCTGCATCTGCGCAGGCGTAGCCTTGCGCGAGTACTTGACGGTCATGATGCTTTTGGAAATACCTTCAGCATCAACAACAGGCCCGACAATCGTGTTCAGCGCGTTATAGAACTGACTCGGGTCCTGCTTGTACTTTTCCTTGTTGGCACTCAGGTCAGCCAACATCTTGTTGGTGGTGTCCTGCACCAGGTCATGCGCAGAACCGCCGGCAGCGGCGTTAGCCATCAACGGCAGTGCCGCGAGCAGTACCAACAGGCCACGTCGCAAAGTAGAGATCATGAACACATTCCTCATTTGGCGTCTTTATTGACGGTATTGAGCAGGAATTTACCGATCAAGTCCTCCAGCACCAACGACGACTGTGTGTCATGAATGGTCGAACCATCCTTGAGCAGGGCAGATTCCCCGCCGACGCTGATGCCGATGTACTTCTCGCCCAGCAGGCCAGCGGTGAGGATAGACGCAGTGGAGTCAGTCGGCAGGTTATCTACCTTCTTGTCCACCTGCATGGTCACACGGCCGGTGAAGCTGTCGCGGTCCAGATCGATTGCCGTGACCTTGCCGATGGTTACACCCGCCATGGTCACTTTAGCTCTGACAGTCAAACCGGCGATATTGTCGAAGTAGGCGTAAAGTTTATAAGTATCGGCGGTGGGGCTGGCCGATAGGCCGCTGACTCGCAGGGCGAGCAACAGTAAAGCCAGGATGCCAGCCAGCAAGAAAAGGCCGACACCGATTTCCACAGTGCGGTTTTGCATCAGAAATCTCCAAACATCAAGGCGGTCAAAATGAAGTCAAGGCCCAGTACCGCCAGCGAGGCGTACACAACGGTCTTGGTGGTGGCGCGACTGATCCCTTCTGAGGTGGGCTCACAGTCATAGCCTTGGAATACGGCGATCCAGGTCACTACAAAGGCGAAGACGATGCTTTTAATGATGCCGTTGAGCACGTCGCCGCTGAAGGTCACGCTGTTTTGCATATTGCCCCAGTAGGAGCCGTCGTAGACCCCCAGCCAGTCAACCGCGACCCAGGAACCGCCCCAGATTCCCACCACGCTGAACACCATCGCCAGCAGTGGCAGGGAAATGAAGCCGGCCCACAGGCGCGGGGCAACAATGTACTTAAGCGGATCGACACCGATCATTTCCAGGCTGGACAGCTGTTCGGTGGCCTTCATGTTGCCGATTTCGGCCGTCAGCGCCGAACCGGCACGCCCGGCAAACAGGAGAGCGGTCACCACCGGGCCCAACTCACGCAACAGCGTCAGGGCAACCATCTGCCCAACAGCCTGCTCGGACCCGTAGCTGGAGAGGATATTGAAGCCTTGCAGCGCCAGCACCATGCCGATGAACACCCCGGAGACCACGATGATCACCAGGGACATCACGCCCACGGAGTGCAATTGCTTGATCAGCAGGCCGAAACCGCCGCCAATACCGCCGCGGCCGAGCAAGGCATGAAACAGGAAAATCGTCGAACGCCCCAGCACACCAATGATATCGATGCCGGAGCGACCGAAAAGGCGAACCTTTTCGAGTAATGATGTCTTGCGCATCAGCGCTTCCCCAGAAGATCTGAGCGGTAGTCCGCTGCCGGAAAGTGAAAAGGCACCGGGCCATCGGGATCGCCGGTCATGAATTGGCGAATGCGCGGGTTGTCTGCGTTCATCAGTTCTTCAGGCGTGCCCTGCCCCAGCACCTGGCCATCGCCCACTACATATAGGTAGTCGGCAATGCTCGCGGTCTCGGCCAGGTCGTGGGAAACCACGATACTGGTGATACCCAACGCATCATTGAGCAGGCGGATCAGGCGTACCAGCACCCCCATGGCAATCGGGTCCTGGCCAACGAAAGGCTCGTCGTACATGAGAATCTGCGGGTCGAGGGCGATGGCACGCGCCAGGGCGACACGACGCTTCATGCCTCCGGACAACTCGTCGGGCATCAAATCGATAGCACCGCGCAGCCCGACGGCCTGCAATTTCAGCAACACAATGTCACGAATCATTTCATCGGACAGCTGTGTATGCACCCGCAGCGGGAACGCCACGTTTTCGAAAACATCGAGATCGGTAAACAACGCACCGCTCTGGAACAGGACGCCCATGTGTTTGCGGGCATCGAACAGGTCACTGCGCGAAAGGGTCGGCAGGTTCTGGCCATTGACCCAGACTTCACCGGCGGAGGGGCGCAATTGCATGCCCATCAGGCGCAGCAGCGTAGTCTTGCCGCAGCCGGAAGGCCCCATGATGCCCGTGACTTTGCCGCGGGGAATGCGAATATCCACATTATTGAAGATGCTGCGCGTACCGCGCTTGAAGGAAAGGCCCTTCAGCTCGACCGCGTAGGCGTTATCGGCACTCATCTAAACTCCTTGGGATGCAGCCTTTCACTCAGACACTTTGTTTTCGACAAATGCTTGCGCCGAATAGACAAAAAGGCCGTGCGGACCGAACTGGCCGCGAACTATATCACTGCTGGTACAGCGCCCCCAAGGCCGGAACAGAGCTTGTTCAGAAACAGGACAGCTAAAAAATCCTGGCTGAGGTTCAATCTCAACCACAGGTGGATTGAATAAAGCCTGACGAACTTGTGTGAGGGAATTGATCATTACCGTTATAATCGCCGACTTTTCGTCAGGCTATACGATTTCAGACATGAGCCAATCCAGCGACCTTATTCAATCCGCACAACGCACCATCCGCCTCGAGCTTGAAGCCGTAGAAGGCTTGCTGGCCCATATCGACGCGGATTTCGTACGCGCCTGCGAGATGATTCTGGCCAGCAAGGGCCGCGTAGTGGTGGTCGGCATGGGCAAATCCGGGCATGTCGGCAACAAGATCGCCGCCACCCTGGCGAGCACCGGGACCACCGCGTTCTTCGTGCATCCGGCCGAAGCCAGCCACGGCGACATGGGCATGATCACCCGGGACGACATCATCCTGGCACTGTCCAACTCCGGCACCACCAACGAAATCGTGACCCTGCTGCCGCTGATCAAGCGCCTGGGTATCCAGCTGATCAGCGTGACCGGCAACCCGGACTCGACGCTGGCAAAAGCCGCCGAAGTGAATTTGAACGTGCACGTTGCCCACGAGGCCTGCCCGCTGAACCTGGCACCGACCTCCTCCACCACCGCCGCCCTGGTCATGGGCGATGCGCTGGCCGTGGCATTGCTGGAAGCCCGCGGGTTTACCGCCGAAGACTTCGCGTTTTCCCACCCGGGCGGCGCCCTTGGCCGTCGCCTGCTGCTGAAAGTGGAAAACGTCATGCACGCCGGCGACGAGCTGCCACAGGTGCCACGCGGCACCTTGCTGAAAGATGCCTTGATGGAAATGACCCTCAAGCGCCTGGGCATGACCGTAATCCTGGAGTCCGACGGGCGGCTGGCCGGGGTCTTCACCGACGGCGACCTGCGCCGCACCCTGGACCGCAACCTCGACATCCAGACCGCCACCATCGACGAAGTCATGACGCCTCACGGCAAGACCGCACGCCCTGACATGCTCGCGGCCGAAGCACTGAAGATCATGGAAGACCACAAGATCCTGGCGCTGGTGGTGGTCGACAGCGACGACCGTCCGGTTGGCGCCCTGAACATGCACGACTTGCTGCGTGCGGGAGTGATGTAAATGACCACCGACCTGTTGCAACGGGGCAAGCACATCAAGCTGGCGATTTTCGACGTCGACGGCGTGCTGACGGATGGCCGCCTGTACTTTCTGGAAGACGGCAGCGAATTCAAGACGTTCAACACCCTCGACGGCCAGGGCATCAAGATGCTGATGGCGGCGGGCGTGCAAACCGGCATCATCAGCGGTCGCAAGACCCCGGTTGTGGAACGCCGCGCACAAAACCTGGGTATTCCTCACCTGTATCAGGGCCGCGAGGATAAACTGGTGGTTCTGGACGAGCTTCTTGGCCAACTCAACCTAAGCTATGAGCAGGTTGCGTACCTGGGTGACGATTTACCCGACCTGCCGGTGATTCGCCGGGTCGGCCTGGGCATGGCCGTGGCCAATGCGGCGGCGTTCGTTCGCGAACACGCCCATGGTGTAACCACCGCCCGCGGCGGCGAAGGCGCCGCCCGCGAGTTCTGCGAGTTGATTCTGCGCGCCCAAGGCAGCCTTGAAGCGGCCCACGCCGCCTACCTATAGAGCGTTTTATGCTGAGTAAAAAGATTCGCAATTTCCTGATACTTGCAGTCATCGCCGCGGTTTTCCTCGCGGTCGGCTACTGGAATATCAGCCCGGAGCGCTTCCTCGACAAGCCGGTTGCACAGGTTGACGAGAGTGCTATCGACTATTACGCCATCAACGCCCACAGCATCCAGTACCTGCTCGATGGCAAGGTCCAGTATGAAATGACCTCCGACAAGGTCGAACACTTGAAGGCATCCGAGGTCACTTTGCTGACCAAGCCGGACATGAACCTGTACCGCGGCGCCGAATTTCCTTGGCACGTCACCAGCGAGCGTGGCGAGGTCAACCCGGACGGCACCCAAGTGGAACTGATTGACTCGGTGCGGGTAGCCCGCACTGACGCCAAGAACCGCGACACCATTATTACCAGCAGTCGCATGACCGTATTCCCACAGAAGCAATATGCGCAGACCGAGCAAGACGTTAGAATTGACGGCGCTGGCGGTGTATCGACTGGCAAGGGAATGAAAGCGTATTTGAAAGAAAGCAGGATACACCTGCTATCGAACGTAAGAGGACAGTATGAGGCTCGTTAAAACCCTCCCTATTTTGCTCGGCCTGGGCGCAGCACTGGGAAGCGTGAGCGCCTGGGCTCTGCCGAACGATAGCCAGCAACCGATCCACATTCAGGCTGACGATGCGCAGCTGGATGACAAGCAAGGTATCGCGACCTACACGGGCAGCGTGATCATCACCCAGGGCTCGATGAAAGTGACGGGTAACACCGTGACACTGACTCGTACCCCGGCAGGCGATATCGACGTGGTCACTTCGGTGGGCAACCTGGCGTATTTCGAACAACTGCAGAAAGTGGGCGACCCTACGCCGGTCAAAGGCTATGGCAAGACGATCCAGTACCACGCCCAGCAAAACCGCATCGTGCTGATCGACCAGGCCCGGGTCATCAATGACGGCAACACCACCGACGGCGAAAAAATCGTCTACGACACGGTGAAGCAGATCGCCCAGGCCGGCCGTGCTACCGGCTCGAAAATCAGCACGCCGAAGCCGCGTATCGACATGGTTATCCAGCCGAAGCAGAAACCGGGCGCAGCCCAGCCGGCGCCGAAACCCGACGCGAAGAAGGCGAATTAATGGCAACCCTGAAAGCCCAGCATCTGGCCAAGGCTTATAAAAGCCGTCAAGTCGTGCGTGACGTCAGCCTGTCGATCGACAGCGGCCAGATCGTCGGCTTGCTCGGCCCCAACGGTGCCGGCAAGACCACCTGCTTCTACATGATCGTCGGCCTGGTGCAGGCCGATCAAGGCCGCGTCCTGATCGACGACCTGGACGTGAGCCACCAGCCTATGCACGGCCGTGCGCAAGCGGGTATCGGCTATCTTCCCCAGGAAGCATCGATCTTCCGCAAACTGTCGGTTTCCGACAACATCATGGCCATCCTCGAGACCCGCAAGGAACTCGACCGCGCCGGGCGCAAGAAAGAGCTGGAAAGCCTGCTGCAGGAATTCCACATCAACCACATTCGCGACAACCTCGGCATGAGCCTTTCCGGCGGCGAGCGTCGTCGTGTGGAAATCGCCCGCGCGCTGGCCACGGCGCCCAAGTTCATCCTGCTGGACGAACCTTTCGCCGGTGTCGACCCGATCTCGGTCGGCGACATCAAGCAGATCATCCATCATCTCAAGGCCAAGGGCATCGGTGTATTGATCACCGACCACAACGTCCGTGAGACACTCGATATCTGCGAAACCGCCTACATCGTCAACGATGGACAGCTGATTGCCGAAGGTGACTCTGCCACTATCCTGGCCAACGAACTGGTCAAGGAAGTGTATCTGGGTCACGAGTTCCGCCTGTAAACACGGTGGTATCAGGCCATTCGCCATGGAGCGCGGTAGTCAATAAAAACCTCAGTATTTTTATTGTTACCGCGCTCTAGGCAAAGCCCCCGATATCAGGCATATAATTTGCTTATGTTTGGCGCTCACGCGCCCTGTCGTGGATGGCGCATTGCGCCGGCGAATAAGGTGTTAAGCCCCTGCCATGAAACCATCGCTAGTCCTGAGAATGGGCCAGCAGCTGACGATGACACCGCAGCTGCAACAGGCCATCCGCCTGCTCCAATTGTCGACCCTGGACCTGCAACAGGAAATCCAGGAGGCCCTGGAGTCCAATCCGATGCTCGAACGCCAGGAAGAAGGCGACGACTTCGATAATGCAGACCCGCTGGCCGACAACATCGAGCAAAAGCCCAACCCCGACGTACAGGAACCCTCCTACCAGGAAACCGCCCCCACGGTGGATAACCTTGAGGAAGGCGAATGGAACGAACGCATTCCCAACGAACTTCCCGTGGATACCGCCTGGGAAGACGTCTACCAGACCAGCGCCAGCAGCCTGCCCAGCAACGATGACGACGAGTGGGACTTCACCACCCGCACATCAGCCGGCGAGAGCCTGCAAAGCCATTTGCTCTGGCAGCTGAACCTGGCACCGATGTCCGATACCGATCGCCTGATCGCCGTGACCCTGATCGATTGCATCAACAACCAGGGCTACCTGGACGAGACCCTGGAGGAGATCCTCGAGGCGTTCGACCCGGAACTGGACATCGAACTGGACGAAATCGAAGCCGTCCTGCACCGCATCCAGCAATTCGAGCCGGCCGGCATCGGCGCCCGCAACCTCAGCGAGTGCCTGCTGCTGCAACTGCGCCAATTGCCGGCCAAGACGCCTTGGCTGAGCGAAGCGCAGCGCCTGGTCACCGACTATATCGACCTGCTGGGCAGCCGCGACTACAGCCAGTTGATGCGCCGCATGAAGCTCAAGGAAGATGACCTGCGCCAGATCATCGAGCTGGTGCAGAGCCTCAACCCACGCCCGGGCTCGCAGATCGAGTCCAGCGAAGCCGAATATGTCGTGCCCGACGTGATTGTGCGCAAGGACAACGAACGCTGGCTGGTGGAGCTGAACCAGGAATCGGTGCCGCGCCTGCGGGTCAATCCGCAATACGCAGGTTTTGTGCGCCGCGCCGACACCAGCGCCGATAACACCTTCATGCGTAACCAACTGCAGGAAGCCCGCTGGTTCATCAAGAGCCTGCAAAGCCGCAACGAAACCCTGATGAAAGTCGCCACCCAGATCGTCGAGCACCAGCGCGGCTTCCTGGAATACGGCGATGAAGCGATGAAGCCGCTGGTACTGCACGATATCGCCGAGGCGGTGGGCATGCACGAATCAACGATTTCCCGGGTGACCACGCAAAAATTCATGCATACCCCACGGGGTATATATGAGCTGAAATACTTTTTCTCCAGCCACGTCAGCACCTCCGAAGGCGGCGAATGCTCGTCCACGGCGATCCGCGCGATCATCAAAAAACTGGTTGCCGCGGAAAATCAGAAAAAGCCGTTGAGTGACAGCAAGATCGCTGGTTTACTGGAGGCACAAGGCATTCAGGTCGCCCGTCGAACCGTCGCCAAGTACCGCGAGTCCCTAGGGATCGCGCCTTCCAGCGAGCGTAAGCGTTTGATGTGACGGGCGGGCCATAGCGTTCCAGTGGCGGGTATTCCTACCCGCCGCTTTATGCACTGGCAACGAAGGAGAAGCTGTATGCAAGTCAACATCAGTGGACACCATGTAGAAGTCACCCCTCCATTGCGCGAATACGTCGAGCTGAAGCTGAAGAAGCTTGAGGGCCATTTCGACAAGATCACCAACGTTCAGGTCATCATGAAGGTCGACAAGCTTCAGCAGAAAATCGAAGCGACACTTCAGATACCCGGTGGCGAAGTGGTCGCCAATGCCGAACATGAAGACATGTATGCATCAATCGACTTGCTCACAGACAAGCTTGACCGCCAACTTAAAAAGCATAAGGAAAAGCAGCAGAGCCTTCTTCAAGGCACTGGCCGCTAACACTCCCCACCCATGATCCGACTTGAAACCATCCTGACCCCCGGCCGTTCCCTCGTGAACGTGCCGGGCGGCAGTAAAAAGCGCGCCCTAGAACAAATTGCCAACCTGATCGGCCGCGAAGTGCCCGAACTGGATACGCAAGCTGTGTACGAGGCCCTGATCGCCCGTGAAAAGCTCGGCTCCACCGGCTTTGGCAACGGCATCGCCATTCCTCACTGCCGCCTGCAAGGTTGTGAGTCTCCAGTCAGCGCCCTGCTGCACCTGGACGCCCCTATCGATTTCGACGCCATCGACGGCGCGCCGGTCGACCTGCTGTTCGTGCTGCTGGTCCCGCAAGCTGCCACCGATGCGCACCTGGAGCTGCTTCGGCAGATCGCCAGCATGCTCGACCGCAAGGACGTACGCGACAAACTGCGTAGTGCCTCAAGCAATGAGGCGCTCTACCAGGTTGTCCTGGATGAACAAAACGGGCATTAATCATGCGTTTGATCATCGTCAGCGGCCGTTCCGGCTCAGGTAAAAGCACGGCCCTCAATGTTCTCGAGGACAACGGCTTCTATTGCATCGACAACCTGCCCGCCGGCCTGCTACCGGAACTGGCGGAACGCGCGCTGATTCATACCGAGCTGGCGCAACCGCTGGTCGCCGTGTCGATCGACGCCCGCAACCTGCCCAGCCACCTCACACGCTTTCCTGAACTGCTCGAAGAAGTGCGGGCCAAGCATATCCATTGCGATGTGCTGTACCTGGACGCCGACGAAGAGACCCTGCTCAAGCGCTTCTCCGAAACCCGTCGCCGCCACCCGTTGAGCAGCCCTCATCGCTCCCTGGCCGAAGCCATCGAGGACGAGACCAAACTGCTGGGGCCGATCATTGACCTGGCCGACCTCAAGATCAACACCACCAGCCTGAACCTGTATCAACTGCGGGATGCGATCAAGCTGCGTCTGCTGAACCAGCCGGAGCCGGGCACGGCGTTCCTTGTCGAGTCGTTCGGTTTCAAGCGCGGCATGCCGGTAGATGCCGACCTGGTGTTCGATGTGCGCTGCCTGCCCAACCCGTACTGGAAGCCGGAACTGCGCGATCAGTCGGGGCTGGACCAACCTGTGGCCGAGTACCTGGCGGCGCAACCGGATGTCGAGGAAATGTACCAGGACATCTCCAGCTACCTGCTCAAATGGCTGCCGCGTTTTGCGGCCAGCAATCGGGCTTATGTCACCATCGCCATTGGCTGCACCGGCGGCCACCACCGATCCGTCTACCTGACCGAACGCCTGGGCAAGGTGCTGCAACAAACCCTCAAGAACGTCCAGGTTCGCCACCGCGACCTCAGCTGAAAGGAACACCCCCGCGATGCCCGCTCTGGAAATTGAAATCATCAACAAGCTGGGCCTGCACGCCCGGGCCTCGGCCAAGTTCGTCGGCGTCGCCGGGCAGTTCCCTTGCCAGATCCGCGCCGGGCGCACCCCGGAATCCATGGTCGACGGCAAAAGCATCATGGCCATGATGATGCTGGCTGCGGGCAAGGGCACGAAGATTCATTTGAAGACCGAAGGCGAGCAAGAGCAGGAAGCGATGGATGCCCTGGTAGCGTTGATCAATAATTTCTTTGATGAGGGCGAGTAGGTAATCGCCCCTCCCCTGCGTCAGTTGGACAGCAGTTTGCCGTTGAACAGAATCTTCAACGTCTTGACCGTCAGTACGGCCAGGGCGATCGTCAGGAAAGCCAGGATCAGATAGGCAATCGCTTCCAGGATCACGCCTCCTTTGGCATCGGCATATTTCAACGCAGCGTTGCTCAATGCCGCAATCGGAAAGCTGATTGCCCACCAGGCAGGAGAAAAAGGCGCGGCCTGACGGAATACTTTGAATGCCAGCACCCCAAACAGGAACAGGCCAAAGTAGAAGAGCACGCTGGCAAAGTAGTCGACGCTGCCAAAGAAGTTGGTGTAAGCCAGAAAGCCGACTTCAAAGGGGGCGATAAGTATCATCAGCGAAGGTGTCATACCTTTGGCCATCACCGGCTCGTGAACCAGACGTGAAAAAATTCGCGTGAAGAACACCAGCGCAATCACACTCCCTACCGCCATCGCGAACAGATTGAACTCGTATGCCCACGCCATGGGCATGTGGGCACCTGTCACCGCGATGTCGAGCGCCGCCACCCCCGGGATCAGCCAGGCAGGCACCGCATATTGCGACTCCTGATTACCGGACAACAGTCGCGAGAGCACAATTGCCGCCAGGATCATGGTCAGCAGGCTACCCAACATCCAAAGCCCCTGGCTGATCAGGGTGCTAGCTGAACCTACGACTGCCGACAGCAGCAGCAACGCGATCGTCACCGTGCCAAAGAAATTTCCTGATATCGGGTGATTGAACTCGGCTTTGACCGCCGCAGGGTATTTAACCCATTTGGTGAGATACCCCGCCACCAGTGCGATAAACACCAGAATGGCAAACCCACCAATGACCGCTCCGATCATTTGCGCGTAAGCCACATATTCACTGGCGGACTGCCAGGCCAGGCTCAGGCCGGCCAACCCCATCACGGCGCCAAACAAATTGATGGGAAGGTTCTTGATGGACCCCGACCGCTCGCTCGATTCGACAGCGAAGGGGGGAAGTGGCGCGTTACAGATGCTCATGCGGGTCTCCGGTTGACGATAAAGCACGTGACGGACAGTGTCGCCTACCTCCCCTCTGTCCTATAGTGTCGCTTAACGACGATTTCAGCCATTTCCACTACGGAGACCGACACCATGCGAATTGCCCTCCTGGCATTTCCCCGCGTGCAAATGCTGGATGTCGTGGGCCCTGCCGATGTGTTCGCTGAAGCGGCCAGGCAATTGGGCAATTCCCGTGCATACCGGATCTCGGTCATCGGTACCGTCGCCGGGCAGATCAAGGGAACCAATGGGCTTCGCCTGGCCACGGATGACTCCATCGAGACGTTCAAGGGGGCTATCGATACGCTGCTGATCGCAGGAAGCCCCAGCGTGAATGATGTGGCACACGACGCCCACCTGCGGGACTGGGTGTGCTACCAGGCCACGCGCGTGCGGCGGATAGGCTCGGTTTGCAGTGGCGCTTTTGTGCTGGGGGCTGCTGGCTTGCTGGTCGGGCGACGCGTCACCACGCACTGGAATTCCAGTGCATTGCTGGCCAGGCAATACCCCGATGCCGTGGTCGAACCGGACAGCATTTTTATCCGCGACGGTAACCTGTACACCTCCGCCGGTGTGACGGCCGGTATGGATCTGGCGCTCGCGTTAGTCGAGGAGGACCACGGCCGGGATTTGGCGCTCAGTGTGGCCAGGGAAATGGTGATGTACTTCAAACGGCCGGGCGGCCAGTCACAGTTCAGCGCCCAACTGGCGGCACAGACCGCAGAGCGCACGAACATTCGCCAGATACAGACCTATATCGTCGACAACCTGGCCGCAGACCTGAGCGTGGCATTGCTGGCCCAACGCGCTGACATGAGCGAACGCAACTTTGCCCGGGTATTCAAGGCCGAGGGTGGATTCACCCCTGCCGAGTTCGTGGAGCTGGCACGTATCGACCAGGCACGGCGGCTGATCGAAGGCTCGAATGTCTCGCTCAAACGCCTGGCCGATCAGGTCGGCTATGCCAATGTTGATGGGTTCCGGCGCGCCTTCGTTCGCCGCCTGGGCGTTACCCCCAGCGACTACCGCAAGCGCTTCTTGTAGAAGCGCGACAGCCTCAGCCCAACGCCGTATCCATCACCATCATCAAGCAAAACCCGATACACAGCCCCAGGCTGGCGAGCTTGTCATGGCCATTGCGCCGCGACTCGGGAATGACTTCGTGAGTCACCACCAGCAGCATTGCCCCGGCGGCCAGCGCCAGCCCCAGCGGCAACAGCACCTGAGCCAGGCTCACCAGCCAGGCACACAGCACCGCAAACACCGGCTCCACCAGCCCTGACGCTGCGCCGATCAGGAACGCCTTGACCCGCGACATCCCTGCCCCGGCCAGCACCAACGCAATCACCAGTCCCTCCGGCACATCCTGCAAGGCAATACCCATGGCGAGGCTGTCGGCATCCGGCATGCCGCCGCCTGCCGAGACACCCACGGCCATGCCTTCGGGAATGTTGTGGGCAATGATGGCGAACACAAACAGCCAGATACGCGGCGGTATCACCGGATGATCCGGACTGCCCACCAGCATTTCCGGGCTCGCGCCGGAGACCTTGCGATCCACCAGATACAGCCCGAACGCGCCCAGCATGATGCCGAAACTGATCAATCCACTGGCGCCCCATGGCGTCAGCCCCAGGCTTTGGGCAGCCGCAATACCCGGCACGATCAGCGAAAACGCCGTAGCGGCCAACATCACCCCGGCACCGAAGCCGAGCAGCGTGTCGCTCACCGCCAATGGCATCCGGCGGATCACCAGTACCGGCACGGCACCCAGGGCGGTGCCGAGCGCGCAGATGGCCCCGCCCTGCAAGGCACGCAGGATGCGCGGTTCCAGGTCAAGCCAGGCCAGCCCTTGGGCCACCAGCAATGCAGTTCCTGCCAATAGCAGCAGCGAGCCAAACGCATAACGAAACATTCGCACGCTGCTGATCGCCAGTGTTTCAGTGCCCATAGTCGGCCTTAGATCTTGTTATAGAGGAGTTTCAGCCCAGCGCAGCCTGGTAGCGGCCGGCAACTTCCGGCCAGTTGATGACGCTGTAGAACGCATTGATGTATTCCGGACGACGGTTCTGGTACAGCAGGTAATAAGCGTGTTCCCAGACGTCCAGGCCGAGGATTGGCGTATTGCCGTTCATCAACGGGCTGTCCTGGTTGCCGCTGCTTTCCACCACCAGGGTCTTTTGCGGCGTCACGCTCAACCACGCCCAGCCGCTGCCGAAACGGGTCAAGGCAGCTTTGGTGAAGGCCTCTTTGAAGGCGTCGAAACCGCCCAACTGCTCGTCGATGGCGTCACCCAGCGCGCCGTCTGGCTTGCCGCCGCCCTTGGGCGACATGACAGCCCAGAACAACGAGTGGTTGGCGTGGCCGCCGCCCTGGTTGATCACCGCCGCCCGGAGTTTTTCCGGCAGTTGCTGGACGCTGGACACCAGTTTCTCCACCGGCCAAGCGGCAAACTCGGTGCCTTCGACGGCTGCGTTGAGGTTGTTGATGTAGGTCTGGTGGTGCTTGGTGTAATGGATCTCCATGGTTTGTGCGTCGATATGCGGTTCAAGGGCATCGTAGGCGTAAGGCAAGGCCGGCAAGGTGTAGGACATATCAATGAGCTCCATAAAAAGGGCTGTTGCGGGTCGACGCATCCGATGGCGCCACGTTGCTGCCCAGCAGGCGGTGGGTACGTGGGTACTCACCGTGATCGCTGATGAAATTCAGCAGTTCGACGTAGGTCTTGCTGCTCTGACGCAGGGCCGCTTCCCGCAATAGCGGGTTAAGACGGGTGTCTTGCATGGTCTGCAACAGGCGCTGGTGAATGGCGCAGAGGTATTCCGCGCTTTCTTCCGGCTGGTTCAGGCGCAAGTGCAGGTCGGCCAGGTTGTGATGGGAAATGACGCAAGCCGCCACCGCTTCGTCGGCATCCGCCCAGCGCTCAAACAACACTTGAGCCAGGGCCAGGGCTTGCAGGTAGGCCTCGCGGGCATCTACCAGCTCGCCCGCCATAAAGCAGCGATTGGCCCGTTCGATCGTGCGTTTCCAGTGCTCCATGGTGAGCCTCCAAAGCAGGGTCGGTGATTACACGCCGCCGGCCGTGAGCTTTTCCGGATCCAGCAGGATTTCCAGTTGGCTGCGGGGCAAGTCGGTATGTTCGAGCGCCACCTCAATCACCGGACGGCCTTGTTGATAGGCCTTCTTGGCGATTTCGGCGGCCTTTTGGTAACCGATGATCGGGTTGAGTGCGGTCACCAGGATCGGATTGCGCGACAGCGCTTCCTTGAGCTTGGCTTCGTTGACCTTGAAGCTGGCGATGGCCTTGTCGGCCAGCAGTCGGCTGGAGTTGGCCAGCAACTCCAGGCTGCCGAGCAGGTTCTGGGCAATGATCGGCAGCATCACGTTGAGTTCGAAGTTGCCGGACTGGCCGGCGATGGTAATCACCGTGTCGTTGCCGATGACTTGTGCGGCAACCATGGCGGTGGCTTCCGGGATCACCGGGTTGACCTTGCCGGGCATGATCGAAGAGCCCGGCTGCAGGCCTTCCAGCTCGATTTCACCAAGGCCCGCCAATGGGCCGGAGTTCATCCAGCGCAGGTCGTTGGCGATTTTCATCAGGGACACGGCGGTGGTCTTGAGCTGCCCGGAGACCGCGACGGCCGTGTCCTGGGAGCCGATCAGCGCGAACAGGTTCTTGCCTGGGGTGAACTGGACGTGGGTCAGGCTGCTCAGTTGCTGGCTGAAGCGCGCTGCAAACTCCGGATGCGCATTGATCCCGGTGCCGACTGCAGTGCCACCCTGGGCCAGCGCCTGCAAACTCGGCAGCAGGTCTTGCAGATGACCGATATTGGCCTTGAGCTGCTGCGCCCAGCCATTGAGCACCTGGCTCATGCGCACCGGCATGGCGTCCATCAGATGCGTCCGACCGGTCTTGACGAAACGGTGCACCTCCTCGGCCTTGTGCTCGATCACCTGGACCAGGTGCAGCAGCGCCGGCAGGGTCTGTTCGTGCAGCACCAGTGCCGCGCTGACGTGAATGGTGGTCGGGATGATGTCATTGCTGCTCTGGCCGCAGTTGACGTGATCGTTAGGGTTGACCGGCTCGCCCAGCAAGCGGCTGGCGAGGGTCGCAATCACTTCGTTGGCGTTCATGTTGGAGCTGGTGCCGGAACCGGTCTGGAAGATATCCACCGGGAAATGCTGCATGAAATCGCCTTCCAGCAAGCCTTGGGCGGCATCAACGATGGCCTTGCCCTGGGCTTCGCTCAGTTGTTTCAGCTCGACGTTGGCTTTAGCAGCGGCAGCCTTGGCCAGGATCAACGCACGAATGAACTGCGCCGGCATGCGCTGGTGGCTGATGGGAAAGTTGTTCACCGCACGCTGGGTTTGTGCGCTATACAAGGCTTCGGCGGGCACTTGCAGTTCGCCCATGCTGTCGCGTTCGATACGGGTGTTACTCATCGGAAGATCCTTGCACCAGGTCAGAAACAGAAATGGAAGGCAGCAATTCGCAGGTCGCCAATTGCCAGGCAAAGGTCTGCCAGCGCTTGAGGCGGCAGGCACAGTGGGAAAGTTTTTCTAGGTCGCGCAACGGGCGCCAGGCCTGGTCCAGGCACATGGACCGCCAGTGCCAGGGCAAGGCGATGTCGGAGGCGGTGTCCAGCAGCAGGCGGAATGAGGTTTCGCCGATGGTCCACGGGTGGGTCGCAGTGCAACAGGCGAGGTACCGGCCTTCGGCCAGATAATGTTCGATCAGGCGGGGCTCGTCGGGAGCAAGGCCGCAACGAATCTGACGACTCATCCAACGCCAGCTTTCCAGGTAGGGATCCTCATGCAGGACAGAACTCATGATCCACACTCATTCGGTAATGATATTTATTATTAAATGATATTGAGAATCAAAACAAGAGCCTGAGGGAATCACTCGGAATTCCAGGCACAAAAAAAGGCGCGCCACCCAATGGGTGGCGCGCCTTCTTTATGGCGTCTGTGGGCGGACTAGCTGCCGGCGACGGTCATCTTTTCGATCAACACCGAACCGGTGCGGATGTTGCTGCGCAGTTCCAGGTCATTACCCACCGCGACAATCTGCTTGAACATGTCACGCATGTTGCCCGCGATGGTCACTTCCTGCACGGCGAACTGGATTTCGCCGTTTTCCACCCAGAAACCCGCCGCACCACGGGAGTAATCACCCGTGACCATATTCAGGCCATGGCCCATCAACTCGGTGACCAGCAAGCCACGGCCCATGCGCCGCAACAGCGCCGCCTGGTCTTCATCGCCATGGGTGATGAACAGGTTGTGTACGCCACCGGAGTTGGCGGTGCTTGGCAGGCCGAGTTTGCGACCGGCGTAGGTGCCCAGCACATAGGACACCAGCTCACCGTTCTCGACGAACGGCTTGGCATAGGTGGCCAGGCCATCACCGTCAAACGACGAACTGCCCATGGCGCGCATCAGGTGCGGGCGCTCATCGATGGTCAGCCATTCCGGGAACAGCTTCTGGCCAATCGCACCTTCCAGGAACGACGACTTGCGGTACAGGTTGCCGCCGGAAATCGCCCCAAGGAAACTGCCGAACAAACCACCGGCCAGTTCCGCCGAGAACAACACCGGCACTTCACAGGTCGGCACCGGGCGCGCGCCCAGGCGGCTGGCAGCACGCTGCGCGGCACGCTGGCCGATGAGTACCGGGTCCATCAGCAATTCGCCCTGGCGGTTCACGTCGTACCAGTAATCACGCTGCATCTGGCCGTTGGCTTCGGCGATCATCACGCAACTCAGGCTGTGACGCGTCGAGGCATAACCGCCGATAAAACCGTGGCTGTTGCCGTATACGCGGCAACCCTGATGAGTACTCAAGGTGGTGCCATCGGCGTTCTTGATCCGGCTGTCGGCATCGAATGCCGCCGCTTCACAGGTCAAAGCCTGTTCAATAGCCTGTTCCGGGGTGATGTCCCAGGCATGGAACAGGTCAAAATCCTTCAAGTCCCGAGCCATCAGGGCTGCATCAGCCAGGCCGGAGCTTTCATCTTCGGAGGTGTGCTTGGCAATCGCCAGCGCTGCTGCAACGGTTTCGCGAATCGCTTCCGGGCCGCTGGCAGAAGTGCTGGCCGAGCCCTTGCGCTGGCCCACGTACAAGGTGATGCCAAACCCCTGGTCGCGGTTGAATTCGACGGTTTCCACTTCCCGCTGGCGCACCGAAGTCGACAACCCCTGCTCCAGGGACACCGCCACTTCACAGGCACTGGCCCCCTGGCGCTTGGCCTCGGCAATGATCTGCTCGACTTGTTCCTGCAGTGCCGGTAACGCTTGCGGACCGACGCTTTGGGCTGCACTCATGGTTTTCTCCACTCAAATTCTGCTTTCGGTTAAGGCCTTCTAGCGACCGGGCCGGACAAGCGGCCCCCGACTGGTTATCATGGCGGCGTTTCTTTGCGGACTGCCACCATGGTTGATTCTTACGACGACTCCCTCGATGGGGAGAAAAGCAAATCTCAGGTCAAACGCGAGCTGCATGCTCTGGTTGACCTCGGCGAGCGCCTTACAACACTCAAGCCTGACTTGTGTGCAAAACTGCCATTGACCGACGCCCTGCGCCGGGCTCTGAACGATGCGCCCAAGCACACCGCGAATATCGCGCGTAAACGGCACCTCATGTTCATCGGCAAACTGATGCGCGACCAGGACACTGACGCCATTCTGACGTTGCTCGATCAACTCGATGCCTCCACTCGCCAGTACAACGAGCGCTTCCATAACCTGGAACGCTGGCGTGATCGCCTGATCGCTGGCGATGACGCGGTACTGGAGAAGTTCGTCATCGAGTACCCGGATGCCGATCGCCAACAATTGCGCTCCCTGATCCGTCAGGCCCAGCACGAACTGGCGCAAAGCAAGCCACCGGCCTCCAGCCGAAAAATCTTCAAATACATCCGTGAGCTGGACGATAGTCAACGCGGCCTGCGCTGACCCTCTTCCCCGGGTGGCGGCCTTCGCCACCCGAAGCTCCCGTTCTTACGACCCCGTGCCCCCCACGGTGATCGCATCGATTTTCAAGGTTGGCTGGCCGACACCCACCGGCACCGACTGACCATCCTTGCCGCACGTCCCCACACCGCTGTCCAGCGACAGGTCGTTACCGACCATCGACACCTTGCTCATGGCTTCCGGGCCGTTGCCAATCAACGTTGCACCCTTGACCGGCGCGGTGATCTTGCCGTCTTCGATCAAATACGCCTCGCTGGTGGAGAACACGAACTTGCCGCTGGTGATGTCCACCTGCCCACCACCGAGGTTGGCGCAGTAGATGCCGCGTTTCACCGAGGCGATGATTTCGGCCGGATCGCTTTCGCCGCCGAGCATGTAGGTGTTGGTCATGCGCGGCATCGGCAGGTGCGCGTAGGACTCGCGACGACCGTTACCGGTGCGGGCCACGCCCATCAGGCGCGCGTTGAGCTTGTCTTGCATGTAGCCCTTGAGCACACCGTTTTCGATCAGCGTGGTGCACTCGGTCGGGGTGCCTTCGTCATCGACGCTCAACGAACCGCGACGCCCGGCCAGGGTACCGTCATCGACGATGGTGCAGAGCTTGGACGCAACCATCTCGCCCATGCGCCCGCTGTAGGCGGAACTGCCCTTGCGGTTGAAGTCACCTTCCAGGCCGTGGCCCACGGCTTCATGCAACAGCACGCCGGACCAGCCGGAACCCAGCACCACCGGCAACGTACCGGCCGGTGCCGGAATTGCTTCCAGATTGACCAGGGCCTGGCGCAACGCTTCACGGGCATACCCCATGGAGCGGTCTTCGGTGAGGAAATAACGGTAGTCGGTACGCCCACCGCCGCCATGGCCACCGCGCTCGCGACGGCCATTCTGTTCAACGATCACGCTGACATTGAAGCGCACCAGCGGCCGCACATCCGCCGCCAGGCCGCCATCGGTGGAGGCCACGAGGATGCGTTCCCACACCCCGGCCATGCTTACGGTGACTTGCTGGATACGCGGATCCAGGGCGCGGGTCGCCGCGTCCACACGCTTGAGCAGCTCGACCTTTTCGGCGCGGCTGATCACTTCCAATGGGTTATCCGGGGCATACAGCTGGGCCACGTCCTGGGTGCTGAACGCCTGCACCGTGCCGTTTTGCCCGGCACGGGAGATCGAACGCGCTGCGCGAGCCGCCAGCCCCAGGGCTTCCAGGGTGATGGCGTTGCTGTAGGCAAAGCCGGTTTTTTCACCGGACTGCGCACGCACACCCACGCCTTGGTCGAGGTTGAAGCTGCCTTCCTTGACGATCCCGTCTTCCAGGGCCCAGGACTCGGAAATCTGCCCCTGGAAATACAGGTCCGCAGCGTCGATGCCTGGCCCGGCCAGATCGCCGAGGACCGTTTGCAAGCTTTCGATGGTCACGCCACCAGGCGCCAGGAGGTGTTCACTGACTGAGGACAACAACTCGCTCATAGGTTTGGCCTTAAATTCATCGTTCTGAAGCAGGTCGCTGTGCGCCCTGCGAGAAAAAGCGCCGGTGGCCCGCCACCGGCATGCGCGTCCGTATCGACGCCTGTTCGCTGCTATCGCGTTCGGCCAACAACACCGCCTCGCCTTGATCCTGTTGTGCCAGCACGCGCCCCCATGGGTCGATGATCGCTGCATGCCCGAAGGTTTCCCTGGGCCCCGGATGCACGCCACCCTGGGCGGCCGCCAGCAGGTAGCACTGGGTCTCGATGGCACGCGCACGGATCAGCACATCCCAGTGCGCGGCGCCGGTTACCGCTGTAAAGGCCGAGGGCGCGGTGATCAACTCGGCACCCGCAGCGCGCAATTCGCTGTATAGCTCCGGGAAGCGCAAGTCGTAACACACCGTCAGCCCCAGGCGGCCGACCGGCGTATCCGCGACGACCACCTGGCTACCATGAGCATAGTCATCGGATTCACGATAACGACCCCGGGCATCGGCCACATCGACATCGAACAGGTGCAGCTTGTCGTAGCGGGCAACGATTTCGCCCTGATCATCGATCAGCAGCGAGCAGGCATTGGACTTGGCGTTCGGCTGATCCTTTGGGGGCAGCGGCAAAGTGCCGGCCACTATCCATAAGGTGAGGTCGCGGGCGGTCTGTTTCAACCATGGCAGGATCGGACCTTCGCCCAAGGCCTCGGCGCGACCGATATCGGCCACATCGCGACGGCCCATGGCGGCGAAGTTTTCCGGGAGTACCGCAAGCCTTGCACCGCCCGCCGCCGCTTGCTCCAGCAGGCGCCGAGCCTGAGCCAGGTTGGCCAGCACATCGCTTTGGCTGACCATTTGAATTACCGCAAAGGACATGGGCCCACACTCCAGAAAAGGCATGAGGCCATGCTACTCCACAGGTACTCAGTTTGGCTTTTCAAATGGCTTGTCGAAGGTGATTTTCGGGTCCTTCCACGGGCCTTCTACCTTGTACTGCACGCTGGCGAAACGCGAAACACGGTCGCCAATCAGCTTGTCGATCAGGAACAGCGCCCCGCCAATGGCCGGCGCGCCGACGATCAATGCAGCAATCGGCAGGTTGTTGGTGACCGGCAGCGTCACCAGCAACTTGGCATCGACGCGATCAGCCACCAGGTCCAGGGTGCCGTTGATCTCCAGGTTACTCGACGGGCCGGTCATGGTGATCGGCTCACGGGTTACAAACACGCCGTTACTGGCGGCCAGCAAGCCCTTGACCCGGTCATAACTCAAGCCCTTGCCAAGCAAGTCCGAGAAGTCCAGGCGCAGCCGGCGACCGATGGAGTTGAAGTTCAGCAAGCCAAACACCCGCAGGGCCTGCGCACCGCCGTCCACTTCAACAAACTGGCCTTTGCGGAAACTGGCGTCCAGGCTGCCGGAGAAACGCTTGGGACCTACCCAGGCCGGCGAACCCGGCCAGCGGCCGTCCACGTCCACGTGAAAATCTTCGCTGGTCACGCTCGGCGCAAATCCCCAGCCCTTGAGCACGTCGCCAATGTTCTTGCCATCGAGGCGGCCCTTGTACCAACTGCTGCTGGCACCGGGTGCACCTTCCCAACCGCCGGCGCCCTGGAGCACCATGCCCTTGAGCCCCAGGTTCAGGCTGTTGAACGCCATGCCCCTGGTGGTCGGGCGAACTTTCAGAGACCAGGCACCTACCAGCTCCGGGCCCTGGAACAACTGGGCAATCGAGATATCCAGCGCGGGAATATCCTTGGGATCAACATCAGCCAATGGGTCCGGCGCATTTTCATCCGCCTGCACGGTCGGATCCACCGCAGGCAGCTTCACGTACTGCAGGTTGACTGCAATCGGCGCGCCCTTGGCGTCCGGCAACCCCACGGTACCCTTGGCCTGCTGGCTGTCGAACTGCAAGCCCCAGGCAGCGGGTTTGCGGTCCAGCTGCAAGCTGACCTGGTCGAACTGGGTGCCGAAACCGGTCAGCTTGCCGACCTTGAAATCGGCCCCGCTCAACAACTGCTTGGCACTGCCACCCGGGTCGTTGCCGGCGTAGCGGTCCACGAGCTTTTTCCAGGGGTCGATATCCAGCTCCGACAACACGCCGCGGATTCGCAAGCCCTTGCCGGCCGGCAACACCGCATCGCCATCTCCCAGGAACAGCTCACCCCGGCCGTCGGCGAAATTGTCCGCCGGGGCGGCGAAGGTGAAGCTGCCCAACTCGCCATAATCGAACCAGTAACGGCGCTCCTTACCCTGCAAGGTCATGCGGAACACACTGTCGCGGCCCTGGCTCGCCGGCATGCCGAACGGCGCCGGCAGGTCCACGGCCACGCCCTTGAGATTGGAGCTGACCATCAACTGGCTGTCGGCGCCATCGAGGTTGAGCTGCAATTGGTAGGGGATATCGCCGGACACCGGCAACGGCTGGCTGACCTTCAGCCAGTCAGTCAGCCGCTTGACGGTCACCTGCCCTTTCGCGGTGACGCGGGTGTTGAGGTCGCCTGGCTTGCCATCGGCGAAAATCTGCGCGGTGATCGGTCGGTCGAAGGCCTGGGCGCTGATGTTCTGGCCACTCAGGCCCTTGGCGCTGTCGAAGCGGAAATCACCCTTGAGCTGGCTCAGGTCCAGCGTAGGCTCGGCCAGTTGCAGGCGGGACTTGTCGGTCTTGAAATCCACCACGATCTTGGGATCGGCGCCCTTGGCCAGGGGAATATCCAGGTCCAGCTTGCCTTGCAGGTCGCCCTCGCCTTTCCAGCCGGCGAAGGTCGAGGCGGTGCCGATCGGCGCTTCCTGAAGGATTTTCAGGCCATCGCCCAGGCCACCGGCAAAGTTGCCGGTGAGCAGCAGGTGGCTGTCCTTGCCTTCGGGGGCGTGGGGAATGTTGACGTAGATATCATTGACCTTGGTGTCGAGCAGCTGGCCCTTGCTGGCCAGGATGCGCACGCCGCTTTCCTCGACAAACACTTCACCCTTGACCTTGCTCACGTGCGGCCAGCCCGGCTGGAATGCCAGCTCGGCATCATGCACCTTGAAGAACAGGCTGATATTGCGCGAGGCAGGCAGTGCGTCGTGGTTCAGCGAGCCTTGGTACTGGAAGAAGCCCTCGTCCACTGCACCCTTGAGAATCGCAGTGCGCAGCCACTCATCGAGTGCCGGGCTCAACACCGCCGGCAGGTATTTGGGGGTGAAGCGGCCATCGCCGTCGACCATACCGACCCGCAGGTCCATGTAGTCTTCCTGGCTATGGTCGAAATGCAGGCGAATCAGGAAGTCGGCGGCGACCTTGCCCTCCTCGCCCAGCACCTTGATATACGGCGCGATCAGGGTGAAGCCTTCCTTGTCGAGCTTCCACGTCAGGCGGGCGTTGGCCTGGATGTACTGCCAGGGCTTGGCGAAGATCGGAAACAGGTGCAAGGAGAAATCCTTGCTGTCCATGCGCAGCTCACCCTTGCCCAGGTCACCGCTGATGCTGCCGCTGACATTGCGGGCGGCCGGCGCGCCGAAGTAAGCGTCGAAACCAATACGGTCGAGGTTGGCCGCGAAGCTCACGCGCTGGTCGGTGGTGTCTTGAGGCCGATAATCCAGCAACACGTTCCGCAGCGTGCCGGTGGCCTTCAGATGATCCAGGGTGGTGGCCACGGCTTCCGGCAAGGGTGCCAAGGCGTGCAGCAATGGCGTGATCGGCGTCAGGTCGAGGCGATCGGCCTGCAGGTTCCAGACTTCCTGGGCCTTGTCGGTGGCCAGGGTTTGCTGCAGTTGCAGGCGCGATTCCCAGCGGGTGTCGCCGAGGTTCATTGCGAGCGAGTCAAACAGCACCTTGAGGCCGCTGTCACTGCGTTGCAGGTACGCAGTGAGGGCCAGGTTCTCAATATGAGTCGGCTTGCGATCGGCATAGCTGCCCTTGAGCTGCGGGGCGTTGAGGCGCACGGCGGCGCTTTGCACGGTGCCCTTGGCCCAGGTCAGCCAGAATTCGCCGCCAGCCTTGAGTTCGGAAAGTTTCCATTGCTGGGTCAGTTTTGCCGGGATCCATTTTGCCCAGTCACTCTGGGGCAAGCTCAGGTAAGCCTCGGCTTCGCCGTCTTTCCACTGGCTGGCGCGGATTCGGGTGCGCAGGTTCAACGCCAGGGGCTGGCCGTCGGGCAGGGTCAGGCGCGCGTCCAGGCGCTGGCGGTTGGCGCCGGTCTGCAGGCTCACGCCGACATAGGTCAAGGTCAGCGGAGCCTGGTCGAACGGCTGCAGCGTCACCTGGCTGTCGAGCAATGAAACCTGCCCGACCATTTGCAGGCGCGTCAGCAGTTGTTCGGGATCCAGCGGCTGGTCATCCTGCACCGGCAGGCCTTGCAGCGCCCAGTGGCCGTCCTGGTCTTCCTTCACGCTGACTTGCAGGCCGCTGACTTCCAGGTGGGCAATGCGCACTTCACGCGCCAGCAGGCTGGCCCAGATATCCGGCACCACTTGCACCTGGTCCAGGCGCAGGGCGCTGCTGCCCTCGCCGACCATCACGTCGTGAGCCAACAATACCGGCGCGAAGCCACTCCAGCGCCCTTCCAGGCTGCCGATGTTCACGGGCATATCCAGCGCAGTACGCGCCTTGGCCTCGATTTCGCCACGGTATTCCGCCACCAACGGCGTCAATTCACGGCCCAGGCTCACGTACACCGCCGCCAATACCAGCAGCAAGGCGCACAGGCCGAGGCCCCAGCGGGTCAATGCGGCAAAAAAGCGTATCAGACGCTCCATGTCAGGCGACCCTCAAAGGCAATAGTCGGACGGCAGATCAAGGCCTGCCCGTCTCGTTGATAAGAACTAACGCGAATCAGAGCAGCACCACGTCATATTGTTCCTGGGAATACATGGTTTCGACCTGGAAGCGAATGGTGCGCCCGATAAAACCCTCCAGCTCGGCTACGTTGCCGGATTCTTCATCCAGCAAACGGTCGACCACCTTCTGGTTAGCCAGGACTCTATAGCCCTCGGCCTGGTAGGCGCGTGCCTCCCGTAAGATTTCCCGGAAAATCTCGTAGCAAACCGTTTCCGGGGTCTTCAACTTACCGCGCCCCTGGCAACTGCTGCACGGCTCGCACAGCACTTGCTCCAGGCTTTCGCGGGTGCGCTTGCGGGTCATCTGCACCAGGCCCAGCTCGGTGATGCCGATGATGTTGGTCTTGGCGTGATCGCGCTCCAGTTGCTTCTCCAGGGTACGCAGCACCTGGCGCTGGTGCTCTTCGTCTTCCATGTCGATGAAGTCGATGATGATGATCCCGCCCAGGTTGCGCAGGCGCAGTTGGCGGGCGATCGCGGTGGCCGCTTCGAGGTTGGTCTTGAAGATGGTTTCTTCGAGATTGCGATGGCCCACAAAGGCACCGGTATTCACGTCGATAGTGCTCATGGCTTCCGCCGGGTCCACTACCAGGTAACCGCCGGACTTGAGCGGCACTTTGCGCTCAAGGGCTTTCTGGATTTCGTCTTCGACGCCATACAGGTCGAAAATCGGCCGCTCGCCCGGGTAATGCTCCAGGCGATCGGCGATTTCCGGCATCAGCTCGGCAACAAATTGCGTAGTGCGCTGGAAGGTTTCCCGCGAGTCGATGCGAATTTTCTCGATCTTCGGGCTGACCAGGTCGCGCAAGGTGCGCAGGGCCAGGCCGAGGTCTTCGTAGATCACGCTGGGGGCGCCGATGGTCTTGATCTGCGCGCCGATCTGGTCCCAGAGGCGGCGCAGGTAGCGGATGTCCATGAGGATTTCATCGGCACCGGCACCTTCTGCGGCAGTACGCAGGATAAAGCCGCCGGCCTCCTTGATACCTTCCAGCGCCACGCAGTCACTGACCACCTTTTTCAGGCGCTCGCGCTCGGCTTCATCTTCGATTTTCAGGGAAATACCGACGTGGGCCGTGCGCGGCATGTACACCAGGTAGCGCGAAGGAATCGACAGTTGCGTGGTCAGCCGTGCGCCCTTTGAGCCAATCGGATCCTTGGTGACTTGCACCACCAGGCTCTGCCCTTCGTGCACCAGGGCGCTGATGCTTTCGACCGCCGGGCCTTCGCGCAGGGAGATTTCCGAAGCATGGATAAACGCAGCGCGGTCCAGGCCGATGTCGACGAACGCCGCTTGCATCCCCGGTAACACACGCACGACCTTGCCTTTATAAATATTGCCGACGATCCCGCGCTTTTGGGTGCGCTCGACGTGCACTTCTTGCAGAACACCGTTCTCTACCACCGCCACGCGCGATTCCATCGGCGTGATATTGATCAGAATCTCTTCACTCATGGCTGGGTCTCGTTCAGGCGTTTTCACAATAGTGACCGATCGCTTAAGGCTTGGCGCTGGAATACGGCGTTTAGCGCACGGTAAGGTTTTGCCAACAGGGTATGCCGAATTGGCCCAGCAGTTCTGCGGTTTCGCAGACCGGCAGGCCAACGACGGCAGAGTAGCTGCCATTGAGTCCGGCGACGAACACCGCCGCCAAGCCTTGGATAGCATAGCCGCCCGCTTTGTCCTGGGGCTCGCCGCTGTGCCAATAAGTGGTGGCTTCGTCCGCTGAAATCCTGCGAAAGCGCACACGACTGCTGACCAGCTGCGTTTCGCAACGCTGGCCGTCAATCAGGGCAATGGCCGTCAAGACTTCGTGTTCACGCTCGGAAAGGGCCAGCAACATGGCCAGGGCGTCGGCTTGATCCACGGGTTTACCGAGGATCCGGCCGTCGAGGATCACGGCTGTGTCCGCGCCCAGCACACAGGCGCCGGTGGCATCGGCCAAGGTCGCTCGACCGGCCGCAGCCTTGCCGCGCGCCAGGCGTTCTACGTAGGACGCGGGCGATTCATTTGTAAGGGGAGTTTCATCAATGGCGGCGCTGACGACGGTGAACGGCACGCCGATCTGTGTCAGCAGCTCACGCCGCCTCGGGGAGCCCGAGGCCAGATAAAGCGAATTCATGCAGACTCTCCCTGTAGGGTTCGATAACCAGGCAGAGCCTCGCGATCCATTCAATTGATTTTATAGCGACGACGCAATCCACGCAGGCCAAAACTGACCCAGGGCCACAACAGCGCGCTGACCAGCGCGGGCAACACCAGCGCCAGGGTCGGTTGGCGGTTGCCGGTCAAGGCGCTGAGCCACAGCTGTACCAACTGCGCCAGGCCGAAGATCACCAGGATCACCAGGCACTGTTGCCACATCGGGAACATCCGCAGGCGCTGCTGCAATGACAGCACCAGGAAGGTAATCAGGGTCAGGATCAACGCGTTCTGCCCGAGCAGGGTGCCGTAGAGCACATCCTCCATCAGCCCCAGGCACATGGCCGTGACCATCCCGACCTTGTGCGGCAGCGCCAGGGCCCAGAACGCCAGCAGTAAGGCGAGCCACAGCGGGCGCAGGATCTCCATGAATTGCGGCAGCGGCGAAACGCTGAGCAGCAAGCCGATGGCAAAGGTCAGCCAGACGATCCAGCCGTTACGCGAATGAGTACCGGCCATTATTCTTCCCTCTGCCGAGTGGTTGCCGGGGCCGCGGCCGGTGGCTTGGCGGCGGCGGGCGGTTTGGCAGCGGCAGGTGTTGCAGCCGCAGGCTTGGCCGGACGCGCGCTATGGGCCACAGGCTTGACCGGTGTCGCAACCGGCGCGGCTGGCGTTGCCGGAGCGGCTGCCGGGGCAGCAGGTGCCGCCGGTTTTGGCACGGTGGCCGGAATGATTGGCGCGGTGCCGTTTTGCTTGTCTTCCGCTTCCTGGGCCTGGGCGGCTTCGTTGGCACGCTCTTCCGGGGTGCGGTTGTCACTGAACACCAGCAACAGGTAACGGCTGCGGTTCAATGCGGCGGTCGGCACGGCACGCACAATGGCGAACGGCTGGCCGGAATCGTGGATCACTTCCTTGACCGTCGCGACCGGGTAGCCTGCCGGGAACCGCTGACCCAGGCCGGAGCTGACCAGCAGGTCGCCTTCCTTGATGTCGGCGGTGTCTGCGACGTGACGCAACTCCAGGCGTTCCGGGTTACCAGTACCGCTGGCAATCGCCCGCAGGCCGTTGCGGTTGACTTGCACCGGGATGCTGTGGGTGGTGTCGGTCAGCAACAGGACGCGAGAGGTATAAGGCATCAACTCCACCACCTGGCCCATCAAGCCACGGGCATCGAGCACCGGTTGGCCAAGGACTACGCCGTCGCGCTCACCCTTGTTGATGATGATGCGATGGGTGAAGGGGTTCGGATCCATGCCGATCAACTCGGCCACTTCGACCTTCTCATTGACCAGCGCAGAGGAATTGAGCAACTCGCGCAGCCGAACGTTCTGCTCGGTGAGGGCCGCCAGCTTTTGCATGCGCCCCTGCAGCAGCAGGTTTTCGGTCTTGAGTTTTTCGTTCTCGGCCACCAGTTCGGTGCGGCTGCCAAATTGACTGGCGACACCCTGATAGAGACGCTGCGGCAGGTCAGTGATCCAGTACGTCTGCATCAGGACCAGCGACATCTGGCTACGCACTGGCTTGAGCAGTGTGAAGCGGGCATCGACCACCATCAGCGCAACCGATAGCACGACCAGCACCAACAGGCGCACGCCCAATGAGGGGCCTTTGGAAAAAAGCGGTTTAATAAGCCGCTCCTCCCAGGCAAATGTTTTCTTTATTCATACGGCATCAAACCGGCCTGGATGCAGATTGAAGAAGATAAACGCCAACAGGCAGCACTGCAAAGTGCTGCCTGTGAGCGAAACATGGGCAAACCAGCAAATTCTTATTCGCTGGAGAGCAGGTCCATGGTGTGTTTATCCATCATTTCCAGTGCACGGCCACCGCCACGGGCGACGCAGGTCAACGGGTCTTCAGCGACGATCACTGGCAAACCGGTTTCCTGGGCCAGCAACTTGTCGAGATCGCGCAGCAAGGCGCCACCACCGGTCAGTACCAGGCCACGCTCGGCGATATCGGAAGCCAGTTCCGGAGGCGATTGCTCCAGGGCGCTCTTCACCGCCTGAACGATGGTGGCCAGGGACTCTTGCAGAGCTTCCAGCACTTCATTGGAGTTCAGGGTGAAGGCACGTGGAACGCCTTCGGCCAGGTTGCGACCGCGAACATCGACTTCGCGAACTTCGCCGCCCGGGTAAGCGGTACCGATTTCCTGCTTGATGCGCTCGGCGGTGGATTCGCCGATCAGGCTGCCGTAGTTGCGACGCACGTAGGTGATGATCGCTTCGTCGAAGCGGTCGCCGCCAACCCGTACGGATTCGGCATACACCACACCATTGAGGGAGATCAGGGCGATTTCAGTGGTACCACCACCGATATCCACCACCATCGAACCGCGCGCTTCTTCAACCGGCAGGCCGGCACCGATCGCAGCGGCCATTGGCTCTTCAATCAGGAACACTTCACGGGCACCGGCGCCAAGGGCCGATTCACGGATGGCACGACGTTCCACCTGGGTGGACTTGCACGGAACGCAGATCAGCACACGAGGGCTGGGCTGCAGGAAACTGTTTTCGTGAACCTTGTTGATGAAGTACTGCAGCATCTTTTCGCAGACACTGAAGTCAGCAATCACGCCATCCTTCATCGGACGAATGGCAGCAATGTTGCCCGGTGTTCGGCCCAACATGCGCTTGGCCTCGGTGCCAACGGCAACGACACTTTTCTGATTACCATGGGTCCGAATGGCCACAACCGATGGCTCATTCAGGACGATACCGCGCTCGCGCACGTAAATAAGGGTGTTGGCAGTGCCCAGGTCGATGGAAAGATCGCTGGAAAACATGCCACGCAGTTTCTTGAACATGGGAAAGGGACCCTAGGCAACGCGTGGGTAAAAAAGTGCGGCAAACTCTAACAACGACAGGGATTTTGGGCAAGGCGCCAATGTGCTAAATTGGCCGACTTTCTGTGCACCAACCCCCACAATCGCGGCCATATGACCGTAGAAATGCGGTAGTGTTCCTACAATCTAACACACGGATAGCTTCCGTTCTGTTTTCCACTGGAGAATCCCATGGCGCTTGAACGCTCCGACGTGGAAAAAATCGCTCATTTGGCCTGCCTGGGCCTCAATGAAGCCGATCTTCCACAGACCACCGCAGCCCTGAACAGCATTCTCGGGCTGGTCGACCAAATGCAAGCCGTGAATACCGACGGCATCGAGCCCCTGGCTCACCCGCTGGAAGCCAGCCAGCGCCTGCGCGCCGACGTCGTGACCGAGCGCAATAATCGCGAGGCTTACCAGTCCATCGCGCCAGCGGTCGAAAACGGCCTGTACCTGGTTCCGAAAGTCATCGACTAAAGGGAAAGAGCCTGCAATGCATCAATTGACTCTGGCCGAGATCGCCCGCGGTCTCGCCGACAAAAAGTTTTCTTCCGAAGAGCTGACCACGACCCTGCTGGCGCGTATCGCCGAGCTGGACCCTAAGGTCAACAGCTTCATCAGCATCACCGAAGAGCTGGCCCTGAGCCAGGCCAAGGCCGCCGACGCACGTCGCGCCAACGGTGAGAACGGCGCCCTGTTGGGTGCGCCGATTGCCCACAAGGACCTGTTCTGCACCCAGGGCATTCGCACCAGTTGCGGCTCGAAGATGCTCGACAATTTCAAGGCGCCCTACGACGCCACTGTGGTCGCCAAGCTGGCCACTGCCGGGGCTGTGACCCTGGGCAAGACCAACATGGACGAATTCGCCATGGGCTCGGCCAACGAGTCGAGCCACTACGGCGCGGTGAAAAACCCGTGGAACCTTAAGCACGTGCCCGGCGGTTCGTCCGGTGGTTCGGCAGCCGCGGTTGCCGCTCGTCTGTTACCTGCCGCCACGGCCACCGACACTGGCGGCTCGATCCGCCAACCGGCCGCTTTCACCAACCTCACCGGTCTGAAACCGACCTACGGTCGCGTTTCCCGCTGGGGCATGATTGCCTACGCCTCCAGTCTCGACCAGGGCGGCCCCCTGGCACGCACCGCTGAAGACTGCGCAATTTTGTTACAAGGCATGGCAGGCTTCGATCCGCAGGACTCCACCAGCATTGATGAACCCGTGCCGGACTACAGCGCCAGCCTGAATACCTCGATCAAAGGCCTGCGCATCGGCGTGCCGAAAGAGTATTTCAGCGCCGGCCTCGACCCGCGCATCGCCGAACTGGTGCACAACAGCGTCAAGGAGCTGGAAAAGCTCGGCGCCGTGATCAAGGAAATCAGCCTGCCGAACAACCAGCACGCGATTCCGGCCTACTACGTGATCGCGCCGGCAGAAGCGTCCTCCAACCTGTCGCGGTTCGACGGCGTGCGCTTCGGCTACCGCTGCGAAAACCCGAAAGACCTCACCGACCTGTACAAGCGCTCCCGTGGCGAAGGTTTCGGCGCGGAAGTACAACGCCGGATCATGGTCGGTGCCTACGCCCTGTCGGCCGGCTACTACGACGCGTACTACCTCAAGGCGCAAAAGATCCGTCGCCTGATCAAGAACGACTTCATGGCTGCCTTTAATGAAGTCGACGTGATCCTCGGCCCAACCACGCCGAACCCGGCCTGGAAGATCGGCGCCAAGACCGGCGACCCGATCGCCGAGTACCTGGAAGACCTGTACACCATCACCGCCAACCTCGCCGGTCTGCCGGGCTTGTCCATGCCTGCAGGTTTCGTCGATGGCTTGCCGGTGGGCGTGCAACTGCTCGCCCCGTATTTCCAGGAAGGCCGCCTGCTCAATGTGGCGCACCAGTACCAGTTGAACACTGACTGGCACACTCGCACCCCTACCGGCTTCTGAGGAGAACACTATGCAATGGGAAGTCGTGATCGGGCTGGAGATTCATACCCAGCTCGCCACCCAATCGAAGATTTTCTCCGGTAGCGCCACCACGTTCGGCGCAGAACCCAACACCCAGGCCAGCCTGGTAGACCTGGGCATGCCCGGCGTGCTGCCGGTGCTGAACCAGGAAGCGGTGCGCATGGCGGTGATGTTCGGCCTCGCCATCGATGCCGAGATCGGCCAGCACAACGTGTTCGCCCGCAAGAACTACTTCTACCCGGACCTGCCCAAGGGCTACCAGATCAGCCAGATGGAATTGCCGATCGTCGGCAAGGGCTACCTGGACATCCCGCTGGAAGACGGCACCATCAAACGTGTCGGCGTGACCCGTGCGCACCTGGAAGAAGATGCCGGCAAGAGCCTGCATGAAGAATTCAACGGCGCCACCGGCATCGACCTGAACCGCGCCGGCACCCCGCTGCTGGAGATCGTTTCCGAGCCGGACATGCGCAGCGCCAAGGAAGCCGTGGCCTACGTCAAGACGATCCACGCGCTGGTGCGTTACCTCGGGATCTGCGACGGCAACATGGCCGAAGGCTCCCTGCGTTGCGACTGCAACGTGTCGGTGCGGCCAAAAGGCCAGGCCGAGTACGGCACCCGCTGCGAGATCAAGAACGTCAACTCGTTCCGTTTCATCGAGAAGGCGATCAACACCGAAGTACGTCGCCAGATCGAGCTGATCGAAGACGGCGGCAAGGTGATCCAGCAGACCCGCCTGTACGACCCGAACAAAGACGAAACCCGCGCCATGCGCAGCAAGGAGGAAGCCAACGACTACCGTTACTTCCCCGATCCGGACCTGTTGCCGGTGGTCATCGAGGACTCGTTCCTGGCTGACGTGCGCGCCACGCTGCCGGAACTGCCACCGCAGAAACGCGAGCGTTTCCAGGCGCAGTTCGGGCTTTCGGTGTATGACGCAAGCGTGCTGGCGTCGAGCCGCGAGCAAGCCAACTACTTCGAAAAAGTCGTGAGCATTGCCGGCGACGCCAAACTGGCGGCCAACTGGGTGATGGTTGAGCTGGGCAGCCTGTTGAACAAACAGGGCCTGGAAATCGACGAAGCACCGGTGTCGGCAGAACAGTTGGGCGGCATGTTGCTGCGGATCAAGGACAACACCATCTCCGGCAAAATCGCCAAGACCGTGTTTGAAGCCATGGCCGCCGGCGAAGGCAACGCTGACGAGATCATCGAAAAGCGCGGCCTGAAGCAAGTCACCGACAGCGGCGCGATTTCGGCCGTGCTCGACGAGATGCTGGCAGCCAATGCCGAACAGGTTGAACAATACCGTGCTGCGGATGAAGCCAAGCGCGGCAAGATGTTCGGCTTCTTTGTCGGCCAGGCGATGAAAGCCTCCAAAGGCAAGGCCAACCCGCAACAGGTCAACGAACTGCTGAAAAGCAAACTCGAAGGCTAAACGCGGTGAAATGGTCGGAGCAGGACCTCACGTCCAACTCTGACCCCTTGTGGGAGCGGGCTTGTGTGGGAGCGGGCTTGCTCGCGAAAGCGGTGGATCAGTCAGCCTATTCGTTGCCTGACACACTGCATTCGCGAGCAAGCCCGCTCCCACCCAAGCCCGCTCCCACATCTGTAAGGGGGGAACCTTGAAAATGAAGCGTCTACTCGGCCTGTTGGCCCTGTTCTCTCTGCTCGCCGGCTGCGCCAGCGGCCTCATCGACCCCAACGGCTATGACGAAACCGGCTCCGCGTCCTACTACGGCGCCAAACACCACGGCAACCGCACTGCCAGCGGTGAACCGTTCAACCAGAATGCCCTGACCGCCGCCCATCGTCGCCTGCCCTTCGGCACGCAGGTTAAGGTCACCAATCTCGACAACAACAAAAGCGTCGTTGTCCGCATCAATGATCGCGGCCCGCATACCCGTGGGCGCCTGATCGACCTTTCACGCAAGGCCGCCGAACAGATCGGTATGATCGGCAGCGGCACCGCGCGCGTTCGCGTGCAAGCCCTCAGCAACTGACCGACGGAGCCCAGGCCATTTCCGCATTAACCGCCCTCTCGCCCTTTAGCCTGATCGAACTGATCAGCGGCCTGCTGCTGTTGATCTTCGGCGCAGAAGTATTGGTGCGCGCCGCCGTGCGCCTGGCGGCCAGCCTCAAGGTGCGCCCGCTGATCATCGGCCTGAGCATCGTCGCCTTCGGCAGCAGCGCGCCGCAGATGGCGATCAGCTTGCAAGCGACCCTGGCGGACAACACCGACATCGCCGTGGGCAGTGTGATCGGCAGCAGCATCTTCAACACCCTCGTGACCCTTGGCCTGGCAGCCCTGATCATTCCGCTGCGGGTCTCCCGGCAACTGGTACGCCTGGATATCCCGATGATGATCATCGCCAGCCTGCTGGTGTTTGTGCTAGCCGCCAATGAAGAACTCACGCCGATCGATGGCCTGTTACTGCTGGTGGCCCTGGTGGCCTACCTCGGCGTGCTGCTCTACCAGACCCGCCACTCCCGCCGCCCGCGCACCCGGGACACTGTGGTGCAGGCGCCGTGGCTGAGCAGCGTGCTGCTGATGCTCGGTGGACTGTTGATCCTCGTACTGGCCGGGCACCTGCTGCTGGGCGCGGCGGTGGACGTGGCCTCTGACCTGGGCCTGTCGGAACGCATCATCGGCCTGACGCTGATTGGCGTCGGCACTTCCCTGCCCTGCCTGGCCACCTCACTGATCGCCGCCCTGCGCGGCCAGCGGGAAATTGCCGTGGGCAACGTGATCGGCAGCAACCTGTTCAACCTGCTTGGGGTGCTGGGCTTTACCGCCCTCGTGGCGCCCTCGCCGTTGTCGGTGTCGCCCAATGCCCTGGATTTCGACCTGCCGGTAATGCTCGGCGTGGTCGCCCTGTGCCTGCCGGTGTTTTATTCGGGCTACCGCGTCACCCGGGCCGAAGGCCTGGTGTTCCTGGGCCTGTACCTGGTGTACGGGCTGCACGTGGTGTCGTTCACCTTCGGCATGCCGCTGGCCAACAAGCTTGAACAACTGATGCTGTATTACGTCCTGCCAGCGCTGGTGGCTTTCCTGTTGTTCACCTCGCTGCAAGCCTGGCGCCGCCAACACAAGAGGGAATCGCAATGACCGAACAGAAAAAGCCCGGCGTTGAAATGCGCCGCCAGGTGATGGGTGATGTGTTTGTCGATCGGGCGCTGGGCAATGCCACGGAGTTCAGCCAGCCGCTGCAGGATTTCGTCAACGATCATGCCTGGGGCAGCGTGTGGAATCGCGAAGGGTTGCCGCTGAAAACCCGCAGCCTGATCACCCTCGCCGCGTTGACCGCCCTCAAGTGCCCGCAGGAACTCAAGGGCCACGTGCGCGGCGCGCTGAACAACGGTTGCACCGTGGAGGAGATTCGCGAGGCGCTGCTGCATTGTGCGGTGTATGCCGGCGTGCCGGCGGCGATTGACGCCTTCCGCGCCGCTCAGGAAGTGATCGACAGCTACCAGAAAGACGCCTAGATCCACCCGCCCGCCTGCAACACGAAAATCCCGATATTCGTGGTCACCGCCGCCATCAAGGTGGTGATCACGATAATCGCGGCCGCCAGCTCATGATTGCCCTCCGCCGCCCGTGCCATGACAAAACTGGCCGCTGCTGTGGGCGCACCGAAGTACAGGAACAGAATCCCCAGCTCCGGCCCACGGAACCCCAGCAGCCAAGCGCCAAAGGTAGCGAGCACCGGCAGCCAGACCATCTTCATCAAGCTGGCACTCAGGGCCATATCGCCGCTTTTGCGCAGCGCCGCCAACGATAACGTGCCACCGATACAGATCAACGCCAATGGCAACGTCATGTCCGCCAGGTACTGCCCGGAGGATTCCAGCCAGCCAGGCAAGCCAATCTGGAAGTACGCGAAGGGCGCCGCCGCGATCACGCTGATGATCAACGGGTTGGCCAGCACGCTTTTGAAAATGCTCCACGGGTCGGACTTGATCACCGGGCTGTACACCGCCAGCACAATGGTCGACAGGGTGTTGTAGAACAGGATCACCAGCGCCGCGAGCACCGCGCCAAGGGAAATCCCGTAGTCGCCGTACATACTGGCGGCCAGGGCCAGGCCGATCACACCGTTGTTACCGCGAAACGCGCCTTGGGCATAGATGCCGCGATCTTCCCGCGGGCACCGAAAGGTCGCCCAGCCCCAGGCCAGGGCGAAGCTCACCAGCGTGGCGACGGCGAAGTAGATCAGCAGGCCGGGCTTGAGGGCTGAATGCAGGTCGGCATGGAGAATCCCGAGGAACAGCAACGCCGGCATAGTGACGTTGAACACCAGGGCCGAAGCGATGTGGATAAAGTTGTCGTTGATCCAGTTGATGCGCTTGAGCAGGACGCCCAGGAACAGCATGGCAAACACCGGCGCGGTGATGTTCAGGGTTTGTAGGAAGATTGCCAGCATGCCGGAGAGAACCTTGGGTGGGCGTCGGTAGGTGGCTAATGATAAGCCAGCATGGCCAGCTTCGTCTGGACTACCGCTTTCGCGAGCAAGCCCGCTCCCACATTTGACCGAGTTCTACCTTTGGAATGCAGTCAAATGTGGGAGCGGGCTTGCTCGCGAAGCAGGCGACTCGGTCTTAAGTAATCGGTGCCGGATTGAACAACGTAATGTCGTTATGCAGCTTGTGCTGCTCCGCCCATGTCTGCTTCTTGCCGCTGGCCACATCCAGGTAGAAGTGGAACAACTCCCAACCCAGCTCCTCAATCGTCGCCCGGCCGGTGGCGATCCGCCCGGCGTCGATGTCAATCAGGTCAGGCCAACGCTGCGCCAGCTCCGTCCGGGTCGAGACCTTCACCACCGGCGCCATCGCCAGCCCATACGGCGTGCCACGCCCGGTGGTGAACACGTGCAGGTTCATCCCCGCCGCCAACTGCAACGTGCCGCACACAAAATCACTCGCCGGCGTGGCACAAAAGATCAGGCCCTTGCGATTGAACCGCTCGCCCGGGCCAAGCACGCCATTGATCGCACTGCTGCCCGACTTGACGATGGAACCCAACGACTTCTCGACAATATTCGACAACCCACCCTTCTTGTTCCCCGGCGTAGTGTTGGCGCTGCGATCTGCCTCGCCCTTGGCCAGGTAGCGGTCGTACCAGTCCATTTCCCGCACCAGTTCCCGGGCCACGTCCTGGTTCTCGGCACGGGAAGTCAGCAGGTAGATCGCATCGCGCACTTCGGTCACTTCGGAAAACATCACCGTCGCGCCCGCCCGCAACAGCAAATCCGAGGCATAACCCAGCGCCGGGTTGGCGGTAATCCCCGAGAACGCATCACTGCCGCCACACTGCATGCCGAGGATCAACTCCGACGCCGGTACGGTTTCCCGCCGGCGCAGGTCGAGTTTCTTCAGGCGGGTTTCGGCCAGTTCCATGATCTGTTCGATCATTTCGGTAAAGCCGTGGCTGGAGTCCTGCAACCGATACAGCCATGGCTCACTCAGGTCTACCGAGCTGTCGTTTTCATGCATCACCTGCCCGGCCTGCAACTTCTCGCAACCCAGGCTGATCACCAGGGCTTCACCGCCCAGGTTCGGATTGCGCGCCAGGTTACGCACGGTGCGGATCGGGATGTAGGCGTCGGTGGCCGTGATCGCCACGCCGCAGCCGTAGCTGTGGGTCAGCGCCACCACGTCATCGACGTTCGGGTACTTGGGCAGCAACTCGTCCTTGATGCGCTTCACCGCATGGTCCAGCACGCCCGTGACGCACTGCACCGTGGTGGTAATCCCGAGGATATTGCGTGTGCCCACGGTGCCGTCGGCATTGCGATAACCCTCGAAGGTAAAACCCTCCAGGGGCGCTTGGGCGTCGGGCACTTCGGTGGACAGCGGCAAGCTGTCCAGCGGCGGCGCCGTGGGCATGCGCAGTTGATCTTCCTGCACCCAACTGCCTCGCGGAATCGGGCGCAGGGCATAACCGATGGTCTGGCCGTAGCGAATGATGCGGCCGCCTTCGGGGATGTCTTCCAGCGTCACCTTGTGGCTTTGGGGAATGAAATCCACCGTCACCAGGCCGTCGGGAAACTCGGTCCCCGCCGGTACGCCCTGGTCGTTGACCACAATCACCACGTTATCCAGCGCGTGCAAACGGATGGAGCGTGGCGAATCGGCATGTTCAATCAACTGCATGACGCGGGCCCCTTCAGGAATGCGCTTGGGAAAGTTTAGTCAGCTCGGGGCCGTTGGCCGGCGGCTCTTTAAGCACCACACGTTTGATCGGACCGACGATCACCAGGTAGCTGAACACCGCCAGCAACGCGTTGGCACCGACGAACACCAGCGCCCACTTGAAGGAGCCAGTGGTGCTGATGATGTAGCCGATCACGATCGGGGTGCTGATGGAGGCCAGGTTGCCGAACATGTTGAACAAACCGCCACTCAAGCCAGCGATTTGTTTCGGCGAGGTGTCGGACACCACCGCCCAGCCCAGTGCGCCAACGCCTTTACCGAAGAAGGCCAGGGCCATGAAGCCCACCACCATCCATTCGATGTCCACGTAGTTGCACGCGACAATGCTGCTGGAAATCAGCAAACCACCAATGATCGGCGCCTTGCGGGCGAAGGTCAGCGAATGGCCCTTGCGCAGCAGGTAGTCGGAAATCACCCCGCCCAACACGCCGCCGATAAAGCCGCAGATCGCCGGCAAGGACGCGATGAAGCCAGCCTTGAGAATCGTCATGCCGCGTTCTTGAACCAGGTACACCGGGAACCACGTCAGGAAGAAATAGGTGATGCCATTGATGCAGTACTGGCCAAGGTACACGCCGAGCATCATGCGGTTGGTCAGCAACTGACGGATGTAATCCCACTTCGGGCCGTCGGTTTTCTTGCCTCTGCCCTTGTCCTGGTCCATGTCGACCATGGCCCCGTTGGCAGCGATGTGCTGGAACTCGGCCTCGTTGATCATCGGGTGCTGGCGCGGGCTGTGGATAACTTTCAGCCAGATCAGCGAGAACACGATACCGATGCCGCCCATCACCACGAACACGTGCTGCCAGCCGAAGGTGTAGACGATCCAACCCATCAGCGGCGCGAACAACACGGTGGCGAAGTACTGCGCCGAGTTGAAGATCGCCGAGGCAGTCCCGCGTTCAGCCGTAGGAAACCATGCCGCCACGATGCGCGCATTTCCGGGGAAGGATGGCGCTTCAGCCAGGCCCACCAGGAAGCGCAACATGAACAGCGCAACGATGGCCGTGGAAACACCGAACTCACCGACATAGCCTTGCAGCACGGTGAACAGTGACCAGGTGAAGATACTCAGGGCGTAGACTTTTTTCGAACCGAAGCGGTCCAGCAGCCAGCCGCCGGGAATTTGCCCGGCCACGTAGGCCCAACCGAATGCGGAGAAGATATAGCCAAGGGTGACCGCGTCGATGCCGAGGTCTTTTTGCAGGCTGGAGCCGGCAATGGCGATGGTGGCCCGGTCGGCGTAGTTGATCGTGGTCACCAGGAACAGCATGAGCAGGATCAAATAGCGGACATGGGTCGGCTTGGTCGCTTGCATGAAGATGTACTCCCACTAATTATTTTTTTTGCGGGTAATCAAATTGTAAGCCTGTGGCGGGCACGGACCCGCCACAGGGTGCAGCCGTTACGAACCGATGTAGCTGGTTTTCACCACGGTGTAGAACTCTTGCGCATAGCGACCCTGCTCACGCGAACCGTAGGATGAACCCTTACGGCCGCCGAATGGAACGTGGTAATCCACACCGGCAGTCGGCAGATTGACCATCACCATCCCGGCCTGGGAATGACGCTTGAAGTGGTTGGCGTATTTCAGCGAGGTGGTGGCGATACCGGCCGAGAGGCCGAACTCGGTGTCGTTGGCCATCGCCAGCGCCGCCTCGTAATCCGCCACGCGCACCACGTTGGCCACCGGGCCGAAGATCTCTTCACGGCTGATGCGCATCGCGGCTTCGCTGTCGGCAAACAGCGTCGGCGCGAGGAAGTAGCCTTCGGTGTCGCAGGTCACCAGCTCACCGCCGCTGACCAGCCGGGCGCCTTCGCTCTGGCCGATGTCGATGTACTTCAAGTCCTGGTCCAGTTGGGCCTGGGAAACCACCGGGCCGATGTCGGTGCCGGTTTTCAGGGCGTGGCCGACCTTGATCGACTTCATCCGCTCGGCCATGGCCGCGACGAACTGGTCGTGAATCCCGGCGGTGACGATAAAGCGGCTGGACGCGGTGCAACGTTGGCCGGTGGAGTAAAACGCGCTCTGCACCGACAGCTCGACGGCTTGCTTGAGGTCGGCGTCGTCGAGAATGATCTGCGGGTTCTTGCCGCCCATTTCCAACTGCACCTTGGCCTGGCGCGACACGCAGCTGACGGCGATCTGACGACCCACGCCCACCGAGCCGGTGAAGCTGATGCCGTCGACTTTCGGGCTGTTGACCATGGCATCGCCGACCACACGGCCGCTGCCCATCACCAGGTTGAACACACCGGCAGGGAAGCCGGCGCGGGAGATGATTTCGGCCAGGGCCCAGGCGCAGCCCGGTACCAGTTCAGCCGGTTTGAGCACCACGCAGTTGCCGTAGGCCAGGGCCGGGGCGATCTTCCAGGCCGGGATGGCAATCGGGAAGTTCCACGGCGTGATCAGGCCAACCACGCCCAACGCCTCACGGGTCACTTCAACGTTGACGCCCGGACGCACCGACGGCAGGTAGTCGCCGGACAGGCGCAAGCATTCACCGGCAAAGAATTTGAAGATGTTACCGGCGCGGGTCACTTCGCCGATGGCTTCCGGCAGGGTCTTGCCCTCTTCCCGGGCCAGCAGGGTGCCGAGTTCTTCGCGACGGGCGAGGATTTCGGTACCGACTTTATCCAGCGAATCATGACGCGCCTGGATCCCGGAAGTGGACCACGCCGGAAAAGCAGCGCGCGCAGCGTCGATGGCCGCGTGGACTTGGGCGAGGTCAGCCTTGGCGTATTCGCCAATGACATCAGACAACTCCGACGGATTGATGTTGGCCGAGTAGTCGGCGCCGGCAACCCACTGGCCACCGATGTAGTTTTCAAAACGCTTGGCTTGGGACACGAATTCTCTCCTGACGCAAAAAGCCGCTGATTACTCAGCGGCCTTGGTGATGGGTTATTGCGCGCCTTGCTTGTCGATCAACGCGGCCAGGGCTTCGTATTCTTCCGGCAGCAGATCGGTCAGCGGGGTACGCACGGGGCCTGCGTCGTAGCCGACGATTTTCGCCCCGGCCTTGACGATGCTCACCGCGTAACCGGCCTTGCGGTTACGGATGTCGAGGTACGGCAGGAAGAAGTCGTCGATGATCTTGCCGACGGTGGCGTGATCTTCCCGGGCAATGGCGTGATAGAAATCCATCGCGGTTTTTGGAATGAAGTTGAACACCGCCGAGGAGTACACCGGCACGCCCAGGGCCTTATAGGCAGCGGCGTAAACCTCTGCAGTCGGCAAGCCGCCCAGGTAGCTGAAACGGTCACCGAGGCGACGACGGATCGACACCATCAATTCAATGTCACCCAGGCCGTCCTTGTAACCGATCAGGTTCGGGCAGCGCTCGGCCAGGCGTTCCAGCAGCGGCGCGGTCAGGCGGCAGACGTTGCGGTTGTAGACCACTACACCGATCTTGACCGACTTGCACACCGCTTCAACGTGGGCGGCAACCCCGTCCTGGCTGGCTTCGGTCAGGTAGTGCGGCAGCAGCAACAGGCCTTTGGCGCCCAGACGCTCGGCTTCCTGGGCGTACTCGATGGCCTGGCGGGTGGCACCGCCGACACCGGCAAGAATCGGCACGCTGGTGGCGCAGGTATCAACGGCGGTTTTCACCACTTGCGAATATTCGCTGGCCGCCAGGGAGAAAAACTCACCGGTGCCGCCAGCGGCGAACAAGGCGGTAGCGCCGTAAGGGGCCAGCCATTCCAGACGCTTGATGTAGCCCGCCTGGTGGAAATCACCCTGGGCATTGAAATCGGTCACCGGGAAAGACAGCAGACCGTGAGAGAGGATGGACTTCAGTTCTTGTGGATTCATTATTCGAACACCCTGGGCGAAGACTTTCTGTTGTGAGATTACGGATGGTTATCTTGATGTCGTACGTCATCGTACAACTATAAAAATATTCGTCAACTGCAATTCATCGCCGCCCTTCCTGATTGCTGCTTTCTTGACGTAGGAAGTTTTTCCTCTATGCTCGGATTAGCTGTATATACATACAGTTATTACGGAAGATTCCTACGACATAGCAAGGAGCTAACATGTCAGATCTTGAACTTGCCACACCTGTGAAAACCCCGCCAACCCTGCGTTTTGAAGGCGGCGAACACACCGCCATCGGCGACGACACCCTGTTGCGTTTCGTCAAGGACGCCCCGCCGATTCCCGCCCGGCAGGTCGAATTGCACTTGCCCAATGGCCTGGCCCTGAGCTACGGCCAGATCATCGCCCTGGGCGGTGATTTCTATGGCATCCCCGGACGCCCCATCAACGAAGGCACATCGCCCGCTGATCGTGTGCAGCGCTTTACCGATGCGTTCAACTCGCTGGCGGTATTGCCAGCATCACGGGAAGAAGCGGGCAAGATCCTCGCGGTGATGCAAAAGGAGATCAATGCGGTCAACCAGGCGATCAAGGATGGCAAGCAACCCCATGAAGCCTATGACGCGCTGGGTGACACCTTGTCCGAGGAATGGAACCGCATCACCGGCGGCGGCAGTGCCGTCTCGGCGCTGATTCCACTGGGGCGCTACCTGAAACTGGCGGCAGACAATGCCGACCACTTTGGCGAATGGGCTTTGGCGGCCTATCTGGCGGGGCATACGGCAGCCTTGCAACAAGCCGTCGTGGCGCATCAGACCGGCACCGACCAGGCGCTGGAACTGGCCTATGCCATGAACAGCTTTGCTGATCACTTTTTGACCGATCTATTTTCCGCCGGGCACCTGCGGGTACCGCGCAAGCAACTGGCGGCGGTGGTGACACCGGGTGAACTGGGCTCGCTGATCAGCCGCTTCATGCACGATGAAGACAGCAAGTTCGGGCTCAATGTGCGCAACGCCCTGGGCGAGCAGTGGCATGCCTACGGTGATAAACGCTATTTCGACAGCAACGATGCGGCCAACCGCGCCATGGTCAAACGCGCCGTGCAGGCCTCGGCCGATGAGATCTTCGAAACGTTTATCAGCGGCATGGCGCCCTCCCCGGCCAACTTCAAGGCACCGCTGTATGTGCCGGACCTGAACGCCGCGCAGAACCCGGCGAACAACTTCTCACCGCTGTTCAAGGCTGAAGGCGACAAGGTGCTGCGACGCAAGGACGTCAACAACCTGAACGACAAGCAGTGGACCAATGACTGGTGGGGTTGGAGCACGTATCTGCTGCTCAAGGACTACACGCCGAATCAGCCGGCCTGAAAGACGTGAGTTAAGCCTCGCGCATTAACCTGTGGCGAGGGAGCTTGCTCCCGTTGGGCTGCGAAGCAGCCCCAGCAAGAACACGGGGTTCTTTCAGACAGAACTCGGGGCAATGGATTTGGGGCCGCTGCGCGGCCCAACGGGAGCAAGCTCCCTCGCCACAATGAGCTTTCAAGCCACACGCTTACGTTCAGCCTGGTATCAACCGCGCTGCGCTTCCGCCTCTTCATGGGCATGGCGCAGCCGCTCACGGCTGTTGGTCAGGTGCAACCGCATGGCCGCCCGCGCCGCATCCGAATCCTGGCGCGCGATCGCCTCATAGATCTCTTCGTGTTCGCGGCTCAGGCGGCTCATGTAGTGCTGCTGGTCATCATGGGCCAGGCGTGCCGAGTTCAGCCGCGTGCGCGGAATGATGCTGGTGCCCAGGTGGGTCATGATGTCGGTGAAGTAGCGGTTGCCGGTGGACAGGGCAATCTGCAGGTGGAACTGGAAGTCCGACGCCACCGCATCACCGGCGTGGGCCGCACTTTCGTTCAGCGCATCGAGGGCAGCACGCATGCCGGCCAATTGCTCGTCGCTACGGCGCTGGGCAGCAAGCCCGGCAGACTCCACTTCCAGGCTGATCCGCAGTTCAAGGATGGCCAGCACATCACGCAGGGTGACGACAGTGGCCGGATCAATCCGGAAACCGCTGGGGCTTGGCGTATCCAGCACAAAGGTACCGATGCCATGGCGGGTTTCTACCTGCCCGGCGGCCTGCAATCGCGAGATGGCTTCACGCACCACGGTGCGGCTGACCCCGTGGGCGTCCATGATCGCCGACTCGGTGGGCAGTTTGTCGCCACGTTTGAGTTGGCCGTCGCGGATCTGCTCGGACAACACCGTGACCAATTCCTGGGCAAGGCTGCGGCGCTTGCGGGGAAGACGAGGGGCGGCGCTGGAGTTTTCCATGATGAATCATCTATCTCGGCGATCTGAAGCACGCATGATAGCCCATGGCGGTTGTACGATCACCGTCCTGTCATGACTTTCATCTATAACGGCCGGGGTTTTCGCCAGGCAAAAAAATGCCCCGGCATCACCGAGGCATTTTCAACGCTGGCCCGAGGGCCCGCGCCTTGTTACTTCACCACTTTCAGACTCGGCCGACCGCTTGGACGCGGCGGCTCGGAATCCGGCGGCGGCACATCATCTTCGCCTTCGAGCTCGATCGCTTCGTCATCCTCAAGGGAAGACTCCAGATCAAACACCATGCCCTGGCCATTTTCCCGGGCGTAGATCCCGAGGATGGCACCGATGGGCACGAACAGCGTATGCGGCACACCGCCGAAACGCCCTTCAAAGCTGACCGCTTCATTGTCCATGTGCAGGTGTCGCACGGCACTGGGTGAAACGTTCAGGACGATTTGTCCGTCACTGGCAAAACCTTGCGGTACCTGAACCGCGGGAAACTCGGAATTGACCAGCATGTGCGGGGTGCAATCGTTGTCCACTATCCACTCATAGAGCGCGCGGACCAGGTAAGGTCGACTGGAGTTCATCAACGGCTCCTTAAGCCTTAGCGCATATCGCGTTCGACACCAGACAGACTCGCCTGGAAAGCCTCACGCGCAAACTGGCGCTCCATGTAGTCAAGCAGCGGCTTGGCAGGCCGCGGCAGTTCTATGCCCAAAATCGGCAAGCGCCAGAGTATGGGTAATAGGCAGCAATCCACCAGACTTTGTTCCTCGCTGAGGAAAAAAGGTTTGTCGGCAAACAACGGCGAAACACCGGTCAGGCTCTCGCGCAATTCCTTGCGCGCCTGAACCCGGGCCGCTTCCTTGCTGCGTGAATCCAGAATCAGGTCCACCAGGCCACACCAGTCACGCTGGATCCGATGGATCAGCAGGCGGCTGTTGGCACGCGCCACCGGATACACCGGCAGCAACGGTGGATGGGGATAACGCTCATCCAGGTATTCCATCACCACGGTTGACTCCCACAACGCCAGGTCACGATCGACCAGGGTGGGCAAGCTGCCGTAAGGGTTCACTTCGATCAGTTTCGGCGGGTGACGTCCCACCTCCACACTGATGATCTCTGCGCTGACACCCTTCTCTGCGAGCACGATGCGTACTCGGTGGGAATAGTGGTCGGCGGGGTCGGAGTAACAGGCCAACCGATTGGTCACGCCCATGGCGGTCCTCCTCGCTTGTTGAAATTATCGGAAGCTCAAAAACGAGCGCGCCCAGTGAGCATCTCCGTGATGCCTGGATAAACCAGACTTACCTTCAGAGATGCCGCTGGGCGCGCAAGATTAACAGCAATTACTTACGGTTGGATCAATGCACATCCTTCCAGTATTCGCGTTTCAGCAGATAGGCGAACACGAAGAAGAAGGCCAGGTACAGCAACACATAGGTACCAATGCGCTGATGCTGCAGCTTCACTGGGTTGGCCGAGTAGGCCAGGAAGGTCACCAGATTCTTGACCTTCTCGTCGAACTGCTCTTCGTTCAGCGTGCCGGTCTTCGGCACTATGGTCAGCTGATCGCACGCTTCATGAGTCAAAGGCGTACCGGTGAGCGGATCATACTGCTTCTTGCCGTCTTCGACGATTTGTACTTGCTTGCATCCTACCACTTGGCGACCTTGCAGGCCGACCAGAACGTTAGGCATACCGACGTTCGGGAACACTTTGTTGTTCACGCCGTAGGGACGCGTCGGGTCTTCATAGAAGGATTTCAGGTAGCCATAGAGCCAATCGGTGCCACGCACACGGGCCACCAGGGTCAGGTCGGGCGGTGCAGCCCCGAACCAGGTCTTGGCGTCGGCCGGTTGCATGCCGATGGTCATGTGGTCGCCGATCTTCGCCCCGGTGAACACCGAGTGGCTCAGCATCACGTCATGGGGAATGCCCAGGTCGTCGGCCACTCGCTCGTAACGCTGGAACTTGGCGCTGTGGCAGCCCATGCAGTAGTTGGTGAACGTACGCAGCCCGTCCTGCATTGCGGCTTTGTCCGACACGTCGATGTCGACTTTTTCCAGTTCTGGGCCGTGTTCAGCGGCGAAAGACAGCAGCGGCAGGGCCGCAAGAATGAATGCAACGAATAATTTTTTCATCAGCCAGTCACCCTTTCCGGTACCGGTTTGGTCTTCTCGAGCCGGGTGTAGAACGGCATCAGAATGAAGTAGGCGAAGTACAGGAAGGTGCAGACCTGCGACAGCAACGTACGCTCCGGGGTCGGCGCCAGTACGCCCAGTACACCCAGGATCACGAACGCAATGCAGAACACCCACAGCCAGATCTTGCTCAGCCAGCCCTTGTAGCGCATGGACTTGACCGGGCTACGGTCGAGCCACGGCAGCACGAACAGCACCGCAATCGCTGCGCCCATGGCGATAACGCCCATGAGTTTGTCGGGAATCGCCCGCAAGATCGCGTAGAACGGAGTGAAGTACCAGACCGGGGCAATGTGTTCCGGGGTCTTGAAGGCGTTCGCCTGTTCGAAGTTCGGTTTCTCGAGGAAATAACCGCCCATCTCCGGGAAAAAGAACACGATCGAGCAGAAGATGAACAGGAACACCACCACACCGACGATATCTTTCACGGTGTAGTACGGGTGGAACGGAATGCCATCCAGCGGTACGCCGTTTTCGTCCTTGTGCTTCTTGATATCCACGCCGTCGGGGTTGTTCGAACCCACTTCGTGCAACGCCAGGATGTGCAGCACTACCAGGCCCAGGATCACGATCGGCAAGGCCACCACGTGCAAGGCGAAGAAGCGGTTCAGGGTGATCCCGGAGATCAGGTAGTCACCGCGAATCCACTGGGTCAGGTCGTTGCCGATGACCGGGATCGCACCGAACAGCGAGATGATCACCTGGGCGCCCCAATAGGACATCTGGCCCCACGGCAGCAGGTAGCCCATGAAGGCCTCGGCCATCAGTGCCAGGTAGATCAGCATGCCAAACACCCACACCAGCTCGCGGGGCTTCTGGTACGAACCGTAGAGCAGGCCACGGAACATGTGCATGTAGACGACGATGAAGAACGCCGAGGCGCCGGTGGAGTGCAGCAGACGCAGGATCGAGCCGTACTCGACGTCGCGCATGATGTATTCGACGGAGGCGAAGGCTTCTTCGGCCGACGGGGTGTAGCTCATCGTCAGCCAGACACCGGTAACGATCTGATTGACCAGTACCAGAAGTGCCAGGGAGCCAAAGAAATAGAAGAAGTTGAAGTTCTTCGGTGCGTAGTACTTGCTGAGGTGGTCTTCCCACATCTTGGTGGCGGGGAAGCGCGCATCCACCCAATCCATGAACTTGCTCATCAGGCTTTCTCCCCCTCGTCGACGCCAATGACAATGACACTGTCAGTCTCGTAGTGATGTGGCGGAACTGGCAGGTTCAGTGGTGCAGGTTGTGACTTGTAGACGCGGCCAGCGAGGTCGTAGTGAGAACCGTGGCACGGGCAGAAATAGCCCCCGACCCAGTCCTTGCCCAGGTCCGCGGGCGCCACTTCCGGGCGGAAGGTGGGAGAGCAACCCAAGTGGGTGCAGATACCGATCAGCAGCAGAATTTCCGGCTTGATCGAGCGAATTTCCTTATCGACGTAAGCGGGTTGGTCGGAATTCTTCGAGTCGGGGTCGGACAGCTGGCCCTCGATCTTCTTCAGATTTCCCAGGATTTCCTCGGTACGACGAACGATGAACACTGGCTGACCGCGCCATTCAGCAATCATTTGCTGGCCTGGATCGATCTTGCTGACATTCACCTTCACCGGTGCACCTGCGGCTTTCGCCTTGGCACTGGGAAACCATGACCCCACGAACGGGACCGCAGCCCCCACCGCTCCTGCAGCACCCACCACGGATGTGGCTGCTACCAAGAAGCGACGCCGGCCTGCATTCACGCCGTCATTGCTCATTCAGTCCTCTCCCATCAGCTTTGTGGCCTGTTAAATCAGGCGTCTACTAAGTGTTAAATCTGAACTTATAAAAATTTTGCCGAATGGTAATGAAAAGCCCCACGTCTGACAAGGTAATTACCCCCGGCACTGGCTCCAAGCCTTTGAGTATAGGGGCTCTACGGATGTGGCAAGTTGTCACACAGATTTTTTTACATAAATAGCAGGCAATAAAAAACGCCCAGCTCCGTGAGGAGGCTGGGCGTTTTCTGGAACGTAAAAGCGAATTAACGCTTCGAGTACTGCGGACGCTTACGCGCTTTACGCAGACCAACTTTCTTACGTTCAACTTCACGAGCATCGCGAGTCACGAAGCCAGCTTTGCGCAGAGCGCCACGCAGGGTTTCGTCGTACTGCATCAGAGCGCGAGTGATACCGTGGCGGATTGCGCCAGCTTGACCACTTACACCGCCACCGATAACGGTGACGTAGATGTCGAACTTTTCAACGGTCTCGGTCAATTCCAGCGGCTGACGAACTACCATGCGGGCAGTTTCGCGACCGAAGAAATTTTCCAGAGTGCGGTTGTTGATCGAGATGTTACCAGTACCCGGACGCAGGAAAACGCGAGCGGTAGCGGTTTTGCGACGGCCAGTGCCGTAATTTTGAGTCGCCGACATAATGAACTATTCCGTTAAAACTTCAGTTCTTGGGGCTGCTGAGCAGCATGAGGGTGAGCAGCGCCCGCATAGACTTTCAGCTTGCGATACATGTCGCGACCCAGTGGGCCCTTCGGCAGCATACCTTTGACCGCGATTTCAATCGGGGCTTCAGGCTTTTTGGAGATCAGGCCTTCGAAGTTCGAAGACTTGATACCGCCTGGGAAACCGGAGTGACGGTAGTACATTTTGTCTTGCGCTTTGTTGCCGGTAACACGTACCTGCTCGGCGTTGATGATGACAATGTAGTCACCGGTATCAACGTGAGGGGTGTACTCAGGCTTGTGCTTGCCACGCAGACGGCTGGCGACTTCAGTGGCCAGACGACCCAGGGTCTGACCAGCGGCGTCGACGACAAACCAGTCGCGCTGAACTGTTTCTGGTTTTGCAGTAAAAGTTGTCATTCTTTAATAGCCTCAGGGGCCGCCCTGTAAATTAGACGGCGGATCTTACTGAATAGTGCGTACTTTGACAAGTCAAAGGCAGCCGGATACAGACGCTATCGGGGGCTCGGGTCGGCGCGTCCGTTCAACGGCAAGATTCTTCGGCAGGCGGCGCATCACTTCCACTGCAGAAAGAGGTGGGCAATTATGCAGATTGCCAAAAAAAATTCAACCTGCTTTTATGATTGTTTTCCCCGAAGGAGTACCCGATGGACTATCGACAGCTGGGCCGAACCGATCTGAACGTGAGCGCGATAGCCTTGGGCACCATGACCTGGGGCGAGCAGAACAGCGAGGCAGAGGCCTTCGCACAGATCGAACGGGCCAAGGCCGCGGGGATCAACTTCCTCGACACTGCGGAAATGTACCCGGTGCCGCCCAAGGCCGACACCTACGCCACCACCGAGCGCTACATCGGTAATTACTTCAAAAGCCGCGGCGACCGTGCCGACTGGATCCTCGCCAGCAAGATCGCCGGCCCCGGCAACACCATCGACTACATCCGCGATGGCAGCCTCAAGCACAACCGCAAGCACATCGCCGAAGCCCTGGACGCGAGCCTCAAGCGCCTGCAAACCGACTGGATCGACCTCTACCAGCTGCACTGGCCGGAACGCAGCACCAACTTTTTCGGCCAACTGGGCTACAAGCACAAGGCCGAAGAAGACCTGACGCCGCTGGAAGAAACCCTCGAAGCCCTGGATGAGCAGGTCAAGGCCGGCAAGATCCGCCACATCGGCCTGTCCAACGAAACCCCGTGGGGCACCATGAAGTTCCTGGCCCTGGCCGAAGCCCGTGGCTGGACCCGCGCGGTGTCGATCCAGAACCCCTACAACCTGCTCAACCGCAGCTTTGAAGTGGGCCTGGCGGAGATCGCCATCCGTGAACAGTGCGGTTTGCTGGCGTATTCACCGCTGGCGTTCGGCATGCTCAGCGGCAAGTACGAAGGTGGCGCACGCCCGGCCAAGGGCCGCCTGAGCCTCTATAGCCGCTTCAGCCGCTACTTCAACCCGCAGTCGGAAGCTGCATGCAGCCGTTACGTGGCACTGGCCCGTGAGCACGGCCTGGACCCGGCGCAGATGGCATTGGCGTTTGTAACCCAACAACCGTTCGTGACCAGCAACATCATTGGCGCCACGACCCTGGAGCAGCTGGACAGCAACATCGCCAGCGCCGACCTGAAACTGTCGGATGAGGTGCTGGCAGGGATTGAGGCGATTCAGAAGGATCATCCGAATCCTGCGCCTTGATTGATCTCTAGACCGCCTTCGCGAGCAAGCCCGCTCCCACATTCCACCGAGTTCCACCTTTGGAATGCAGTCGAATGTGGGAGCGGGCTTGCTCGCGAAGAGGCCCTCAAAAACACCAAGAATTCAAAGCGCCCGCGCAATAATCTCCTTCATGATCTCATTCGTCCCCGCATAAATCCGCTGCACCCGCGCATCTGCCCACGCCCGCGCAATCGGGTATTCCCACATAAACCCATACCCGCCGTGCAGTTGCACACACTCATCCAGCACCTTGCACTGCAGGTCCGTGGCCCAGTATTTGGCCATCGCGGCCGTGGGCACATCGAGCTTGCCTTCCAGGTGCAACTCCATGCACTTGTCGACAAATACCCGGCCGATCTGGGTTTCCGTCGCAATCTCCGCCAGCTTGAATCGGGTGTTCTGGAAGTCGATGATCGCCTTGCCGAAGGCCTTGCGGTCGCGGGTGTATTCCAGCGTCCATTGCAGCGCCGCCTCGGCTGACGACAACGCGCCAATCGCCACCGTCAAACGCTCCTGCGGCAACTCCTGCATCAGGTAGGCAAAGCCCATCCCCGCCTGGCCCAGCAGATTCTCCTTGGGCACCCGCACATCCTGGAAGAACAGCTCCGATGTATCCTGGGCCTTCATCCCGACCTTCTCCAGGCGCTTGCCCTTGTCGAAACCCGGCGTGTTGGCCTCCACCAGGAACAGGCTGGTGCCCTTGGCGCCGGCCTTGGGATCGGTCTTGGCCACGACGATCACCAGATCAGCCAGGAAGCCATTGGTGATGAACGTCTTGGAGCCGTTGATCACGTATTCATCGCCATCCAGCACCGCCGTGGTCTTGACCCCTTGCAGGTCGGACCCGGCACCCGGCTCGGTCATGGCAATCGCCGTGACCATTTCCCCGGAGATCAGCTTGGGCAGGTACTTGTGCTTCAGCGCCTCACTGCCGTAATGCAGGATGTAGGGCGCAACAATGTCCGAATGCAGGGAGAAACCAATCCCGGTCAATCCCAGGCGACTGATCTCCTCGATCACCACCGCGCTGTAGAGAAAGTCCGCCCCGAGGCCGCCGTACTCTTCCGGCAAATGCGAGCAGAGCATCCCCGCCTCCCCCGCCTTGTTCCACAGGTTGCGGTCGATGTAGCCCTGCTTTTCCCATTGCCCGTGGAACGGCGCCGCGTCTTTTTCGAGGAAGGTGCGCACGCTCTGGCGGAAGAGTTCGTGCTCCGAGCTGAACAAGGTTCTGGGAATCATGGGTCACCTGTGTGAATTGTCGGACAAGACCGGGATCACAGAGCCTAAGCCGCGAAGGCGTCACAGGACACTGGACACATGCGACAAAAAATAAGACGATCCAGCCGTCTGGTGACCACTTTCCCCTATAAGAATAAATGAAATTATGTCTAACCAAATCTCCACGCCCTTGCGGCGCGTCAGCATTTTGGCCATTGATCGGGTATTCGCTTCAACCCTCATGCAAGCCAAGGATTTCTTCCACCTCGCGAGCCTGCGCTACGGCAAACAGCTGGGCCAGGGCCTCACTCCCGCTTTCGAAACCCGCCTGGTCAGCCCCGACGGGCAGTCGGTGCGCAGCTTCAGCGATGTGATCATGCCGGTGGACGGCGGCCTCGAAAACGCCGACATCATCGTGCTCCCGGCCTTCTGGGACGATTTCGACTCGTTGTGCCAACGCTACCCCCAAGTGCTGCCCTGGCTGCGCGAACAACACGCCCGTGGCGCGGTGCTGTGCGGCGAAGCCACCGGGGTGTTCTGGCTCGCCGAAGCCGGCCTGCTGGATGGCAAGGAAGCGACCACCTATTGGCGCTTCTTCAACGCTTTCACCGAACGCTTTCCCAAGGTGCAGCTGAACCAGGACAAGCACCTGACCGACGCCGACAACCTGTACTGCGCCGGCGGCACCACCTCGGCCTGCGACCTCTACATCTACCTGATCGAACGCTTCTGCGGCGCCAACATCGCCCAGGCCGTGGCCCGCGACATCCTCTACGAAGTGCAACGCAGCTACGCCCCCGGGCGCATCGGTTTTGGCGGGCAGAAGCTGCACCAGGACGTGATCATCCTGCAGATCCAGCATTGGCTCGAAGAGCACTTCGCCGACAAGTTCCGCTTCGAAGACGTGGCCCGGGAACACGGCATGAGCATCCGCAACTTCATGCGCCGCTTCCAGACCGCCACCGGTGACAAGCCGCTGCACTATCTGCAACGGTTGCGCATCGAGACAGCCAAGGGCCTGCTGTCCGGCAGCCGCAAAAGCATCAAGACCATCAGTTACGAGGTGGGCTACGACGACGCGAGCTTCTTTGCGAGGCTGTTCCGCCAGCATACCGAGCTGTCGCCCAACCAGTATCGCCAGCAGTTCCAGCAGGCCGCGTAACCAAAGGGTATACGCAGTAAAAATGTGGGAGCTGGCTTGCCTGCGATGGCAGCGTGCCAGGCACCAGCGGCATTAGCTGACAGACCGCTATCGCGGGCAAGCCCGGCTCCCACAGTTGCTTTCTGTTGACCTGGAAATTTTGCATAAAAAAAGGCCCGCATCGCTGCGGGCCTTTTTCATTTCAAGCACATCGCTTACGGCTTGTGCGCCCGCGACAGGAACTCGTGGGACTGCATTTCCAGCAAGCGGCTCAAGGTGCGCTGGAATTCGAAGTTCAAGCGGCCGCCGGTGTAGAGGTCCTTGAGCTCGACTTCCGCCGAGATGATCAGCTTGACGTTGCGGTCGTAGAATTCGTCGACCATGTTGATAAAGCGCCGCGCGATGTCGTCGGTGGTGACGCTCATCTGCTCGACACCGCTCAGGATCACCGCGTGGAAGATCTTGCCCAGTTCGATGTAGTCGTTCTGGCTGCGAGGGCCGTCGCACAGTTCGCGGAATTCGAACCAGGCCACGTCATCGCAGGTACGCAGTGCGATGATTTCGCGGTTTTCGATGATCAGCTTGTCGTTTTCAATCGCCTGGGTGCATTCCGGCGTCAGCGCGCGGAAGCTCTTGCGCAGGCTTTCCTGGGCCACTTCGTTGAGCGGGTAGTGGAACAGTTCGGCTTGTTCAAGGTGACGCAGGCGGTAGTCGACGCCGCTGTCGACGTTGACGATGTCGGTGTTCTGCTTGATCAGGGCGATGGCCGGCAGGAAACGCGCGCGTTGCAGGCCGTCCTTGTACAGGCCGTCTGGCACGATGTTCGAGGTGGCGACCAGGGTCACGCCGTTCTTGAATAGCTCTTCCATCAGGGTGCCGAGGATCATCGCGTCGGTGATGTCGGACACGAAGAACTCATCGAAACAGATCACCCGGGCTTCTTCCGAGAAGCGCTTGGCGATGATGGTCAGCGGGTTCTTTTCGCCCGGCAGGGTCTTCATCTCTTCGTGCACGCGCTTCATGAAGCGGTGGAAGTGGGTGCGGACCTTTTCCTTGAACGGCAGCGCTTCGAAGAAGGTGTCCACCAGGTAAGTCTTGCCCCGGCCAACACCACCCCAGAAATACAGGCCCTTGACCGGCGTGTGGTCTTTCTTGCCAAACAGCTTGCTGAACATGCCCGGCTTGTTCTGCGAGGCCTGGACCAGATCGTCGTACAGGCGCTGCAAATGGCGCACCGCAGTTTCCTGGGCAGCGTCATGGAAGAATTCAGGGCGTTTCAGATCAGCTTGATATCGTTCTAGGGGCGTCATAATTCGTTAGCAAGGCAACAAAAACGGGCCGCCACTGTAACGACGGCCCTGAAGAATGGCAATCACCCCTTGGTCGGGTCAATCCTCGATTGGGGTCAACGCAACGCGCAAGGCTTCGATCGCCGCATCCCGCGAGGCGCTGTCGGCGAACGCCGGGCTATCGGCGACGACTTCACCGTCCAGCCACACGCTGAAGCTCGAGGCTTCACTGCGTACATCCAGCGCCTGACCCGATTGCAGCTGCTTGGTTACGGCGCCTGCGGTTTTACCGTCGGCAAAGTTGCGCGACAGCAGCAGTTGCTCGCCTTCGGCCGCCAGCAAACGGAAGCGGAAGCTGCCGTCGTCTTCGCGGAAGCTGACAAAGCGCGCGGCTTTCGCAGCTTTCTTCTTGGTGGTGGCAGCCACGGCGACCGGGTTGACGAACGAGCGCAGGCCCACCGCTTCACGCAGTTCGGCCAGGAACGGTGCAGCCACGGCGCGGGCTTTGCGGGCGCCGACCAGCAGCAGGTCTTCCATGTCCGACGGGCGCGACATCAGTTGGTGATAACGCTCGCGCGCTTCACCCAACTGGCCGTCCAGCAGTTGGAACAGACGGTTCTTCGCCTCACCCCAGCCCAGGCCTTGCAGCAGTTCACCGCGGAACTCTTCTTCCTGGGCCTGGGTGGCAAACGCCTGGTACAGGGTGAACAGGTGCGAGTTGTCCGGATCCTTGGCTTCGCCCGGCGCGCGGGAGTCGGTGACGATCCGCGAGATCGCGTCCTTCATGTCCTTGGCGCTGGTGAACAACGGGATGGTGTTGTCGTAGCTCTTCGACATCTTGCGGCCATCCAGGCCCGGCAAGGTGGCGACGCTTTCTTCGATCAGCGCTTCGGGCATGGTGAAGAATTCTTTACCCTTGCCGAACAGGTGGTTGAAGCGCTGGCCGATGTCGCGAGCCATTTCCACGTGCTGGATCTGGTCACGGCCGACCGGCACCTTGTGGGCGTTGAACATCAGGATGTCCGCGGCCATCAGCACCGGGTAGCTGTACAGGCCCATGGTGATCCCCGCATCCGGGTCTTCGCCGTTCTCCAGGTTCTTGTCCACCGAGGCCTTGTAGGCGTGCGCACGGTTGAGCAGGCCCTTGGCCGCCACGCAGGTCAGCAACCAGGTCAGCTCGGGGATTTCCGGGATATCGGACTGGCGGTAGAAGGTTACCCGGTTCACATCCAGGCCACCGGCCAGCCAGGTCGCGGCAATTTCCATGCGCGAGCGCTGGATGCGCTGCGGGTCATCGCACTTGATCAGGGCGTGGTAGTCGGCCAGGAAGTAGAAGGAGTCGGCGTTGGCGTCCTGGCTGGCAAGGATCGCCGGGCGGATCGCGCCGGCGTAGTTGCCCAGGTGCGGCGTGCCGGTGGTGGTGATGCCGGTGAGGATGCGGGTACGGGTCGTCATGGGTGATCGCTTGTCATCAATTCGAAAGACGTGGCAGCACAAGATCCTTGAGATCGGTCAGCTTGCCATGAAAAAAGTGTCCGCATTCTGCCACTTTCAGCAGCTCATGGGGGCGATTCAGGGCCGCGGACCAGTCGTAGACGAGTTGCGGGTCGACCACTTCGTCGGTTTCCGGCTGGATCACGGTCAATGGGCAGCCTTGTGGCAACACGTCGTTATCCCGCAGGCGCATCACGGCCGCGGCCACCATGAACAGGTGCGCGAGTTTTTCGCCCTTGGCTTCCAGGCGGCCGCCGAGGGTGGCCGCGACAAACCCGCCGAAGGAAAAACCCAGCAGGGTGATCGGCAGGTCGGGATGCTTTTCACGCAGCCAGGTGGCTGCCGCTTCGGCGTCGTCGACTTCACCGGTGCCCATATCGTGCGTACCGGCACTGGTGCCGACACCGCGATAATTGAAACGTAACGTGATCAAGCCGGCATCGCGCGCGGTGCGTTGCAGGGTCGATACGACTTTGTTGAGCATGGTGCCGCCCTGCACCGGGTTCGGGTGACAGATCAGCGCCAGGCCACGTGGCTCGGGGTGATCCAGATACAGGGCTTCCAGTTGGCCTACCGGGCCATCGATCAAAACGGGGGTTTCACGCATCAGCAAGGAAGGAACTCCGTGACCTCTCAAGGGGTCGACTCGTCTAGCTAAAAGTCTGTGCATGGCATCATTGCGAGCTTAATCGCGGTATACAGCGCAGGTCCGAGCCGTTAACGTAAAGCAAAGCCGTTTATAGAGGAAGGACTCGTGGAACACTCGCTCTTAGTTTGGTTGTTGCCGACTCTCGCCTTGGTTGCCGGTGTCGCCATTGGATTCCTGGTTGCCCGCCTGCTGCCGAATGCCGCGCCTAACCGCACGCAGCGTCAGCTGGATGACATTCAGGAACGTTTTGACAGTTATCAGAACGAGGTTGTTACCCACTTCAACAGCACCGCGACCCTGGTGAAAAAGCTCACTCAGAGCTATCAGGAAGTACAGGATCATCTCGCCGAGGGTGCCAACCGCCTGGCCCTGGACGACATCACCCGCCAGCGCCTGCTGGCCGCGCTGCATTCCGATGCACCGCACGCTCCACGGGAACGCCTGACCCCTCCGCGGGAAAATCAGGAACCGCCACGGGATTACGCGCCAAAAACGCCAAACGCCCCGGGGATGCTGGATGAGCATTACGGCTTGAAAAAGTAATAGCTTTTCAAGCGGCATGAAAAAGCCCGGCTGATCGATGATCAGCCGGGCTTTTTTGTTGGAACCAGGTCGACCAGACGACACTGATCCAATGTGGGAGCGGGCTTGCTCGCGAATGCGGTCTATCAGTCACCCTATGTATTAACTGACCCACCGTATTCGCGAGCAAGCCCGCTCCCACATTGACCGAGTCCGACTTCAGGACACTGGCTGTTCTTGTAGCTGCCCGTCCTGTATCCGCACATGCCGCCCATGGAAACGCTTGAGGCTGCTGCGGTGCCCGACGCTGACGATGCTCAACCCCGGCAACTCATCGATCAACGCCTGATACAGCGCCGCCTCATCTTCCTCGTCCATCGCCGAGGTGGCCTCGTCCATGTACAGCCATTGCGGTTCAAACAACAACGCCCGCGCAAACGCCAGGCGCTGTTGCTCACCCGGCGACAGCATGCGCTGCCAGTGATTGGCTTCGTCCAAGCGTGGAATCAGATGCGCCAGGCGGCAGGTTTCCAGGACCTGTGCATAACGTTGCGCCGGGTACGCGCCCTCCTCCTGTGGATAACTCAACACACCCCGCAAGGTACCAATCGGCAGGTACGGCTTTTGCGGCAGGAACAGATAACGCTCGGCCGGCAAGCGGATGTTGCCGTGGCCGTTTGGCCAGAGATTGCCCATGGCCCGCAGCAAGGTTGACTTGCCGCTGCCGGAACGCCCGCTGAGCATCAATCGCTCACCCTCGGCAACCGTCAGGTTGGCGCCATCCAGCAGGTGACGACCATCCGCCAGATCGAGGCTGAGGTTGCTCATCTGCAAATTGCCGCCCTGGCGTTGCAACTCGATGCCCATGTTGCGGCCTTCGTTTTCTTCCATCGCCTCGCCAAAGCTCAGCAGACGATCACAGGTCGCACGCCAGCTGGCCAACACGGTGTACGCGTCGACAAACCAGCTCAGGCTGCCCTGCACGCTGCCAAACGCGCTGGCCACTTGCATCAGCACGCCCAGCTCTATCTGGCCGGAAAAGTAACGCGGCGCTGCCACCACAAACGGGAAGATGATCGCGATCTGCGAGTAACCACTGGTGAAGAAGTTCAGGCGCTTCTTGAGCTGCATGATGCTCCAGAAGTTGCTCCACACCCGCCCGAAACGTGCACTCAGTTGCTGGTGTTCATTCGGCTCGCCATTGAACAGCGCGATGCTTTCCGCGTTCTCGCGCACCCGCACCAGGCTGAAACGCAAGTCGGCCTCGAAGCGTTGCTGGCGGTTGCTCAAGCCGATCAGTTTTCGACCAATCAAGTGGGTCAACCAACTGCCCAGCACGGCATATACCAGTGCCGCCCAGAACATATAGCCGGGAATCGTGATGCCCCAAACCTCGATACTGCCGGACACGCCCCACAGGATCACCGAGAACGACACCAGGCTCACCAGGTTACTGATAAACCCCAGGCCCAGGCTCAGGGTGCTGCTGGTAAAGGCGTTGAGGTCTTCGGAAATACGTTGGTCGGGGTTATCGGTGTAGCCGCCATATTCCAGGTGGTAGTAGTTCTTCTCGCTCAGCCACTTGGCGAAGTAGGTTTCAGTCAGCCAGCGCCGCCAGCGGATGGTGAGCATTTGCTGCAAATAGGAAGTGAACACCCCGGTGACGATCGCCACCACGGCGATCACGCTGAAATACATCAGCAGGTGGGTGAAGGCGTCGTAGTCCTTCTTTTCCAGGGCGTTATAGAAGTCGCGGTTCCAGCTGTTGAACCACACCGACACCGCCACACTGAACAGCGAAAGCCCCAGCACCACCAGCAACAACAGCCAGGCCTTGAACTTCTCCTCACTGCGCCAGTAGGGGGTGATCAGCGCCCAGACTTTCCTTAAAAATTGCCCACGCACCGCGTCATTGACCGCGGAATACTCAGCGTTCTGATTCATTGTTCAGGCTCGGTAGGAAAAAAATAACAGGCGTTTGAACCGATCATAGACGATCGGTTCAGGGCTCCGTGCGGCCTGAAGCAGATTGTTCAGTCGCCGTTCAACGTCGAACCGGGCGTTTCTGCAACTTGCGCTGCAACGTTCGACGATGCATGCCCAGGGCGCGAGCCGTGGCGGAGATGTTGCCTTCGTGCTCGGTCAACACCCGCTGGATGTGTTCCCACTGCAGGCGGTCCACCGACATCGGGTTTTCCGGCACCAGGGTGTCGAGGTCAGCGTGCTCGGAGAGCAAGGCGGCCAGCACGTCGTCGGCATCTGCCGGCTTGCACAGGTAGTTGCAGGCGCCACGCTTGATCGCCTCGACGGCGGTGGCAATGCTGGAATAGCCGGTGAGGATCACCACGCGCATTTCCGGGTCCAGCTCCAGCAGCTTGGGCAGCAGCACCAGGCCGGAGTCGCCGTCCATTTTCAGGTCCAGGGCCGCGTATTCCGGCAGGTCGGCCGTGGCGATGGCCAGGCCTTCCTCGGCGGAACCTGCGGTGCTGACGCGAAAGCCACGACGGCTCATGGCGCGGGCCATCACGCGGGTAAAGGTGGCGTCGTCATCTACCAGCAGCAGGTGCGGCAGTTCTTCGCCTTCGACTTGGATCTCGTCACTCATCGATGTCTCCTCGTGCGACACGGGGCAGGCGCAGCTCGGTGAGCGTGCCGCCTTCCTCATGACTATAGAGTTTCACTGAGCCGCCCGCGCGGGTCACGCTGGCCTTGCTCAAAAACAGGCCCAGGCCGAAGCCTTTGCCCTTGGTGGTAAAGAAGGGCTTGCCGATCTGCTCGGCAATCGCCAGCGGCACACCGGCGCCGTGGTCGCGAATGCTGATGGTGAAGTCTTCCGCATCCCAGTCCAGCGTCACTTCCAACCCTTCCGGGCAGGCATCGGCGGCGTTGTTCAGCAGGTTCAGCAGCGCCTGGGTCAGGTCCGGCGGCGGCGCCATGCGCGGCACCGTGCCCTGGCCCAGCAGGTGGAACCGGTAACTGGCTTCGGGACGCATCAGGTGCCAGCGGTTCAGGGCTTCGTCCAGCCACTGGGTGACGTCTTGCATCTCCACCGCCAGGCGGCGATTGGCCTCGGCGGCGCGCACCAGCTGCTGCAAGGTCAGCTTGCACTGCTTGACCTGTTCCTGCAGCACACTCAGGTCGTCTTGCAGGGCCGGGTCGTGGTGGTCCTGGGTCATTTCCTTGAGCAGTACGCTCATGGTCGCCAGCGGCGTGCCCAATTCGTGGGCCGCGCCGGCGGCCTGGGTGGCGACGGCCAGCAGCTGCTGGTCCCGCAGGCCTTCTTCACGGCGAATGGCGCGCAGCTCTTCCTGGCGGCGCAGCTCTTCCGCCATTCGTGCGGCAAAAAAGGTGATGACCGCCGCCGACAGGGCAAAGCTCAGCCACATGCCGTAGATCTGCAGGTTTTCCCGGGCGATGGGGAAGGTCTGCAATGGGTAGAACTGTGCCAGCAGCAGGGTGTACAGGGTCAGGGCAATACCCGACAGCACCACCGAATAACGCCACGGCAAGGTCACCGCCGCGATGGTCAGTGGCACCAGGTAATAGGACACGAACGGGTTGGTGGAGCCGCCGGAGAAGTACAGCAATACGCTGTGGATAAACAGGTCGCAGGCCAGTTGCAGGGCGTATTCCAGCTCGGTCACAGGCCACGTGGTGCGCAGCCGGATGACGGTAAATACACACAGCACCGTGGAGAAGCCGAGGGTCACGGCCAACTGCAACCAGGGCAGCGGCAGCAGCTTGAACCAATAGGCGAGCCCCACCGAACCGGCCTGTGCGGCCAGCACCAGGGTGCGGATGAACGTCAGGCGCCAAAGGTTCTGGCGGGTGGCGGAAGTCAGTTTTACGGCGGCGAGCATGAGCTCTCCCGATGAGCGCTGCAGGCGGATCGCACGGAGTATAAACGAAGCGACAGCGCTGGCACGGCGTGTGTGGCTCTTTGACGCAGGGGTCAGGATCATGACCGTTCGTCGGCATCCGCCAACTTGTAGCGAATGTGTAAACCCGAAGAACTGAAACCTTGCGTCTACAGTCTTACCGAACACGAACATCTCAAGGAGCTTACATGTCTCGTTTCATTCGCAGTGCAGCCACCCTCACCCTCGGCGCCGCTACCCTCGCCAGCCTGCCGGCCATGGCCGCTGACGAACTGCATTACAACCAGATTTCCCTGCGTGCCGAAGTCAGCCAGGAAGTGGCGCGCGACCAGATGATCGTCACCCTGTACACCGAGTCGCAGAACACCGACCCGGCCAAGCTTGCCGCCGAAATCACCACCACCATGAACAAGGCGCTGGCCCAGGCCCGCGAAGTCAAAGGCGTGACCCTGCGCCAGGGTAGCCGCAACAGCTACCCGATCTACGACAACAAGAACCAGAAAATCACCGGATGGCGTGAACGCGCTGAGCTGCGCATGGAAAGTGCCGACTTCGCCGCCCTGTCCAAGCTCACCGGCGACATGCTGACCAACCTGAAAATGGACAGCATGGACTTCGCCATCGCCAACCCGACCCGCAAGGCCAGCGAAGATGCCCTGCTTAAAGAAGCGGTCACCGCATTCAAGGCCCGTGCCCAACTGGCCACCGATGCGCTGGGCGGCAAGGGCTACAAGATCGTCAACCTGAACTTCAACACTAACGGTTATCCACAGCCGTATGCACGTGGCGGGATGATGATGAAAGCCGCAGCGATGGATTCGGCACCGACGCCGGAAGTCGAAGCCGGCACCAGCCAGGTCAACATGACCGCAGATGGCGTGATCGAAGTCCAGATGCCTTGATCGAGCGGTACCCCAGTTGCAATGACGCTGCCTACGGGCAGCGTTTTTTTTTGCCTGCGCACTTCATTCAAGAAGTATCAGCGGTAATAACCGGATATCAGCTTAAGAAAATACTCAATGGCTGAGAGTGTTCTGGTCCACACACCTTGAAGCGCACCGGCGATAAATCTTTTCAGCTTATAACCCGCGTAATGGCGAACTACATCTTCCCCATCAAAGAACGGAACACGCCTACACGCTGAACCACCTATGGCGGACATCACATCATTCCTGCACACCATGCACATCAGGATTTGTCATATGACCACCATAGGTTCCATCGCGGCAAACAACGGCTTCTTCCTTGATACCCCCTCCTCGGCAGGTATTGCCGAAGAACAGGGAAAACCCCGCCAAGGTACGGATACTTCACGGCAGACATATTCGCCAGGGCAGCCCGTAAAGGCAGCCGATCGGGCCACCGACACTCCCGCATCACGACCCCGCCGTCACACTCACGACGTGTTGATCCCGGGATTGCCATACAACAAGACAGTCGAAAACTACATTCGCAGTGCAACGACAGGGTTCGAGACGCCCCTGGAAAGCACCGCCAACCTTATCAAGGCCGAAATCAAGAAAAAGTGGGGTGAGGACGTTGATCCGGACAACACGTTTATTACTACCTTCAACTACGACCCGACACGGGGAAGGCCTCCTCGCAATGCAAAGGTACTGAACCGGATAACCTTGACCCAGGCGGCCCTGCAAGATGTGCAGAAAAAAAACAACACCGATGAACACCAGACGCCCGAGGAAAAAACACGCACGACCCTGCATACCTGGCTGGAACGGCTACTGACGTTTTCGCCGCTGGGCCAGGCGGGGCTTGCCATTGACTCTGCCGTCAATGCCCAGCAGACCTATGAGTTTATATACCGCGCCTCCCCGCCCGGCCAGCGCCAGCAATACAACGAGTCGATGCGGATCAAAAAGACCCCGGAGCAATTCAGGGAATTGGTGTGGAACACCGAACGCGCCGCGCCGTATAAAACATTCCTGGATACGTTCTGGCCCAGCCACGAAAGCAAATACACGGCATTGACCAAGGCCTCCTTCGTTGCCGCCATCCTGCTCCAGGAAAAGACCGGCAGCCTGAGCCCAAGCGACAAGGAACTGGCGCTACGCGCAGCGAACTTGACCACCGATAAAGACTGGTCGAACCTCCGCGTCGAGGACCTGAAAGCCTCTGCCGCCCAGGACCCAGGCCTGGAAATGGGTCTGCTCAGCATCAACGGTTTTCAATCTTCGGACCTGCTGTACATCACCGACAAAAACCCCAAGGTCACCGATGACGGCAAGATCATCAGCCCCACGCTTTTGTATATTCCCGGCAACTCGTCGCCTATTCATCGCTTTGACAGCCAGGCCCAGATGAAAAACTGGCTGGCTGAGCAAGCTGCCGACCCCACCAAGCGCGAAGCCCTTTCAACCCATTTCACGCTGCGTGACCAGGCCGACCGGACGTTCTCCGACGGCGTGAACCAGACACTGACCGGGCTGGGTGGCTGGCACCGCAAAGACGCGCCGGATGCCGATGTGTTGGAGCGCCTGAATGAATTCAACCCGCAGACTTTCATCACCACCGAACCCCTCGCCCAGGACCCATTCGAGGCCATTACTGCCCGCCAGAAAGATCGCTCGTACAAGGATGCCGAGACCCAAATCGTCACCGACAGCGACGTGACCAAAGCCAACATCCTCAAAGGCCTGGAAACCGCCACCAAAGTCGCGATGCTGATGACGCCGCTGGCACTGGTGATGCCCGAAGTCGCCGTGGCCCTCGAGGTGTTCTACGTCGCCTCCGGCGTAGCGGAGGCCGGTATCGGCATCGATGACGTCAAGCACGGCAAGAAAGGCGGGGCCGACCATATCGTGTTCGGAGTGCTCAATGCGCTGCCGACGGTGGCTTCGGGCGCAACTTCACTGGTGGAGAAAGGGATAGAGAGGGCCTCGAAAGCCCTTGAGTCCTCCACCCGCATCGCCCTCACGCGCGAAGTCGAGCCGGGAGCTGCAGGGGCAAGCGTGCTGGTACCTGAGGGCCTGTCCGCAGACCAGACCTTCCTGATCAAGCGTGCAACCCATACCGATGTAGTGGTCGGGGATGACGTTTACCGCTACGACCCCGCACAACCGGACGCCTTGACCAAGATGGGGCCTACCGAGCATGCCGAGCCGCTGGAGGATTTTGAAGCCGTTTGTGCGCCGGTTGGGCGCCGCGTAAAGCGCAACATTGACAGCTTGTGCTACACAAAAATGATCGAGGACGCCGATACATCGGTCGCTCAAGACGCCCAGGCACTTGAGCATCGGCGTCTCTTGCCGGGCGCCCCAACGCAGGAAGGCGCGCGGACCGTGGTGCATGAGCACAGGCTGTATAGAGTGAGCGACACATCCAGCCAGGAGCTGATGTCGGTGCCCGGGCACACGCCGGTTACCTACCGCAACCAAACCAGCGGGGTGGTGCTCAATGAGCCGGACTTCGGCTATGAAGATATCGGTCAACCACGGGCGCTCAACCAGGAAACCGTGGTTGTAAAGCTGGACCAGATCAGTGATCTCAGTGATGACCAGCGCGTCCTGAGGGGCATAAAAATACCCTACGCAGGAATAGATTATGTGGTGGTCGAGGGCGATACCGGCATTTACTACGTGGCCGAATACGACGGTTCGAACCCTGCGCTCAACTTTCAACGCATCGCCGCAAACACCGATCCGGCCAGCCGGGACATCATCAGGCTGCATGACGAGTACAAGGACCTCTATCGTGACATTTCCGGAAAAACCCACAATAACGATCTGGTGATACTGCCCTCCCTGGACTCACTGGCAAAAAAACTGAGCCTTGAATACAACTTCACACCCGATCAAGCCACCCAACTGGACCGAGTCCTGGCCGGACTGTCCGATGAAAAGAAACGTGAAGTTCTACTGGCAGTCTATGCCTGGGACAAGAAGGTAGAGGTGGCCGCCAAGACCATACAACTTGAGCCCCTTCAAAAGCCTCACTATTTCGGGCAGCTCACGGTCAACGAGCAAAACAAGGCCTACGCCCGTTGGGGCAAGAGAACGGTGGAGGAACAGTTCCAGACAACCGGTATACGGTCGGCCAACCAGAAAACCCTGGCCGATGCCGGTAACAGTCTGCGCAGCGACGTGGCCAATGAAATAGTGACCTGGCTATACACTCGAACCGGCGCGCCCAACTACTCGGAGGTCATCCTGAAAACGGGTGCTGGCAATTGCGACCAGATGGCCAGGGTCGCCACCGATACCGTTAACGCCAGTGGCGGCTTTGCCCGCATTGCACAAGTGCAGGGACACACCTTCAGCGTGGTCGGCGGCCCCGCAAGTCAGCCTAACCTCTTGACCGCTGGATTTGCCGAGCCCGAATGGGCTGATGCGTGGATAGTGGACCCATGGGCCGGTATCACTTGTCCGGCCAACGAGTACCACGGCCAATTCGCACAACGCATGCAGGAATGGAGCGACGAGGGCCGGCAAATCCTGATCGGAGATGGTGGTACGCCGCCTCGGCACGTCTGGAGCGATCCTATGGACCCGCGGTGGATACAGTCCACCGTTTATGGCGGCGCACAGGTGTTTTAAGGCGATCGCCGCGACGCAGGCGCTTATCTCAACCTGGGTAACCCGAACGGCGGCAACCGTGGTGACCGCCGTTCTCGTTCGCGTAGCGTTCACCTGCCATTTCAAGGAGCAGGACTGCAATGCCGCTGCCTTCGGGCAGCATTTTTTTGCCTGGCACTTAATTCAAGAAGTTTCAGCGGTAATAACCGGTTACCAGCTTCAGAAAATGCTTAATCGCCGGGCGTCTGCTGGTCCGGACACATTGAAGTGCGTTGGTGATAAATCTTTTCAACTTATAACCCGTGCAATGGACAACTACATCCTCACCCTCAACGAGCGGAACACGCCTGGACGCTGCACCACTCATGGCGTAGATCACCGTACTCCTCATCCACAGTTTATGGCGGCGCAGATGCGTGCAATCAACATCCAGCCAGGTAATCTGAAATGACAAGCTCAGTTCAACTTAACATTGTCCATTACCCAAAAACACCGCTACCCGGTACGACTCAAGAACAACGTACCGAGGCGCTGGAACGGATACCGCCAACGCCATTGAAGAGTACCGATATTTATGAAACGGACAACGTTGGCACTGCCGCCAGGAACGAGTCTGATATCTACAAGGCAACCATTTACGGACCCGACTTTGTTCACGCGCCAGGCGATGGGTATATCTACAATGAGCGAGAGGCTCATATCGATGCCTATGCCAATCGTGTAAAGACGCAGATCGAAAATATAGAAAGTGGCACTGAAGGCGAACGAAACGTCAAGTTCCAGAACGTGCGCCTGTTCATGGACCCCGCAGGATACTTCAGTGGGGGTTTATTGGCAGCCGGGTTCGACCCGCATGAAAAGTTCACGGTAACGTTCAATACCTATGTCGGTATGGGCACAGCACAAAATCTCTCTGATACCCAGACACACACTTATTTCGCATGGGAAATTGCAGCGGGTGCTCTAGCGCACGACAGACCCGCACGTGGTGGGATTTTAAATTTTCCTGAAATGGAAATAGAAAAAAAAGACCGGACAAAAATCAATGATCTGGAAGCGTTCGGCCGACAACTTCAAGCTCGCTGGGAGAAAGACATAGCCGCGCCGATGCGCGAGGGCTCCGGAACAATAGCAGAGCGATCGGGAAAAGCAGACGCCTATGTAACACGGGGCACGTTGCTGAGCCTTCGTAGTGACACGGAAAATTTCGCAAGGTTAAGCCCTGCCGGCCAGGAAGCGGTGAATCGCACGCTGGACAAGAATGGGCAAGTGATTATCCCCAATATTTATGGCTACCCCATGAGCGGGTATGCCTTCATCCCCTACACGCCTTACGATGGCAATCCCGCCAATCGCCCCAATCAGGGAGTCATGATCGACTTGAAGAACGGCGCTGTCCGCGAGATAAAAGGCGATGAAGAATTTGCGAACTGGGCCAAAGACAATCGTGATGAATTGATGCGCCGTTTCAATACCGGTGATATGCAAGGGGGACACAATGCCCACTGGCCACCGGCCGGGGCGGTGCTCGACAGCCTCATCCAGGATAATCGGTCGCGATATCCGGGGTACGAACACTGGTACAAAGATAAATCCGTGCCGGTACGAGAGCTATTCAACTACACCGAATCGCGAAAAGCAGGTTATGGGCTGCAATTTGGCGATCTGAACAAAGGTATCGCCCCCCACTATCAGGAGCAGAACGCCAACAATGCGGTGTGGGCCGACCAGACGGATGTGTTTGGTGCCTCGCAGCAAGCCTGGAAGTCGGTGAAAGACACCTGGGGCAAAACCTTTGGTAATCTGCCCATTGTTGGCAATATAGGCAATATCGTGTTTGGCGTGCATGACAGCCTCTATGGCAAGACCGCAGGCGAGCGCACAGGGGGAACTGCTGCGGCCGTCATCTCAAGCCTGATGCTGGCACACGAAGTTGCACCCGGTTTGGTCGAGGCGAGCCTGGGTGAAACTCCGATCACGTTCAACTCCACCGTTACTGAAGACTACCGCTGGAACTATAATTCGCAGAAGAGCGAATTTGAGCTGACACGCGTTTCGAAAGTATCCGGCGATAGTCATCCGGACCCGTCTTTAAATGAAATTGAGTCGAGTGGACCAGAGGTCCCCCCGGCATCTATCAACGTAGACGGCATCGAACTGCCGCCCCTGAAAACGGTTAAAAATCTGCCGGTCGGCGAGGCCCTTTTTTCTACTGCTGAAAAAACCAGTATTCTCAGTGGAGAAATAGATAGCCTGAACACTATCAACGATAAACTTTACACGTTCGTGGATGTGAACAAACAAGGTTCGGCCCAGCGATTGAACATACTGGTACACGGTAAAGTCGATGAGACTACCGGGGTCGCAAAAGTTTCTTATGATGGAAAGCTCAATAGTCCGGAAGAATTGCTGGATACGCTTCACAGCAAAGGGATCCATCCGGAAGAGTTCGACAACGTGCGCCTGCTGTCATGTGATTCCGCAACCGGTGGGGATGCTTCGTTTGCCGCTCAATTCCAAAAGTTGATTGGCCGCCCTGTCAAAGGTTATAGCGGTACCTTGACCGCCAACCTGTCCCCGGAACAAGTAAAAGCAGCCATTGATAAAGTAGAACACCTCTACCTGGAGAACTTATCCGCACAAAAAATCCCGATCACCGACAACGTCCGTACCGCAGTAAGAGCTCAGGCTGAACAGTATGTCAGCGAAGAAATGGCGCGGATCAAGAAATTCAAGCCGTCAAAGAACAACCCGTACTGGAATCCGTTCAAGTGGTGGGCGTTCACTTATAAACCCGAACACTTTCCGGCTAAATCGTAGCGACCTGGAATAGCCGAATCCCGGAGACACTGGGGCCTCGCATGCTTATCTCTACCTGAGTGACAAGAACGGCGGTAACCTCGGTGACTGCCGTTTTCGTTCGGGCACTATTTGCCTGCCACTTCAGGGGTCTCCATGGAAAGAATCACCTTAAAACCGCTGCTCCTTGCTGCCGGCCTGCTGGCATTCATGCCCATGGCCCAGGCAGCCGGCACCCTGGTCTACTGCTCCGAAGCCAGCCCCGCCGGCTTCGACCCCAGCCAGTACACAAGCGGCACCGATTTCGATGCCTCCGCCGAAACCGTGTTCAACCGCCTGACCCAGTTCAAGCGTGGCGGCACTGAAGTCGAACCCGGCCTGGCAACCAATTGGGACGTGTCCAAAGACGGCCTGATGTATACCTTCCACCTGCGCGATGGCGTCAAGTTCCACACCACCGACTATTTCACCCCGACCCGTGATTTCAACGCCGACGACGTGCTCTTCACCTTCCAGCGCCTGCTGGATCCCGAGACCCCGTTCCGCAAGGCCTATCCATCGGAGTCGCCCTACTTCACCGACATGGGCTTGAACACCACGATCAAGAGCGTCGAAAAACTCGACGAGCACACCGTGCGCTTCAACCTGAACAACGTTGACGCCTCCTTCGTGCAGAACCTGGCCATGAGCTTCGCCTCGGTGCAGTCCGCCGAATATGCCGCGCAGTTGCTCAAGGAAGGCAAGGCCGCGGACATCAATCAGAAACCGGTGGGCACCGGGCCATTTGTGTTCAAGCGTTACCAGAAGGATTCGCAGATTCGCTACAGCGCCAATAAACAGTATTGGAAGCCCGAAGATGTGAAGCTCGACAACCTGGTGTTCTCGATCACCCCGGACGCCGCCGTACGCCTGCAAAAGCTCAAGGCCGGCGAGTGCCAGGTCAGCGGTTACCCGCGCCCTTCCGACATCGAAGTGATGAAGCAAGACCCCAACCTGCGGGTTCTTCAGCAAGCCGGCTTCAACCTGGGCTTTCTCGCCTACAACGTGACCCACCCGCCCCTGGACCAGCTCAAGGTGCGCCAGGCGCTGGACATGGCCATCGACAAGCCGGCAATTATCAAGGCGGTGTACCAGAGCGCCGGACAATTGGCGCAGAACGCCCTGCCTCCGGCCCAGTGGTCTTATGACCCGACAATCAAGGACGCGCCCTACGATCCGGCCAAGGCGCGGGCGCTACTAAAAGAAGCAGGGGTTGCACCAGGCACCACCATCAACCTGTGGGCGATGACCGTACAACGCGCGTCGAATCCCAATGCCCGGATGTCGGCGCAGATGATCCAGCAGGATTGGGAAAAGATTGGCATCAAGGCCAATATCGTCAGCTATGAGTGGGGCGAGTACATCAAACGCGCCAAAGCCGGCGAGCACGACGTGATGATCTACGGCTGGACCGGCGACAACGGCGACCCGGATAACTGGCTCGGCGTGCTCTACAGTTGTGCCGCGGTGAAGGGCAGCAACTATGCAAAATGGTGTAACCCGGCCTACGACAAACTGGTACAGCAGGCCAAGGTCAGCAGCGACCGCGAGCGGCGCATCAAGTGGTATCAACAGGCACAAAAAATCCTTAAGGAACAAGTACCTATAACGCCTATCGCAAACTCGACGGTTTTCCAGCCCCTGCGAAAGGAAGTGCAGGACTTCAAGATCAGTCCTTTTGGACTCACTCCCTTCTACGGCGTCAGTCTGAATAAGTAACAGCCGCGCCCCAACCGAGTGCGCCAGACGCCTCGGTTGGGCATTCCTGGTGCAGCCCTCGCACCGAAAAAAACCCTCAAAAGTGCGTAAATGTGTCTGAACTTACACATATGCGACATTCGTGTACGTTCGTACCACTGTTTAGCCGTTGTAGGCTCTCAACATCTTGCATTGGGTATGGGCCCTGCATAAGTATCCGCAGGTCGACTCACGAGGTCGCCCTCACTACCAAAAATGACAACAAATCATGAGGCCAACATGCTTAAACACGCAGTCATTCCGTTATTAGTCAGCGCCGGTTTAATGGCTGCTGCACCTTTCGCCCAAGCGGCGAGCAACCTGGTGTTCTGCTCCGAAGGGAGCCCGGCCGGTTTTGATCCAGGCCAGTACACCACCGGAACAGACTTCGATGCTTCGGCCGAAACCATGTTCAACCGTCTGACTCAGTTCGAGCGCGGCGGCACCGCTGTTGTTCCTGGGCTCGCCACGACCTGGGACGTTTCCCCGGATGGCCTGACGTACACCTTCCACCTGCGTGAAGGCGTCAAGTTCCACACCACCCCGTACTTCAAGCCAACTCGTGAATTCACGGCTGACGACGTACTGTTCACCTTCAACCGGATGATCAATAAAGACGATCCGTTCCGTAAAGCCTACCCGACCGAGTTCCCGTACTTCACGGACATGGGTATGGACACCAACATCAAGAACATTGAGAAAGTCGATGACCACACCGTCAAGTTCACCCTTGGCACCGTGGACGCCGCCTTCATCCAGAACCTGGCAATGAGCTTCGCCTCCATCCAGTCGGCTGAATACGCCGCCCAGCTGTTGAAGGAAGGCAAGGCACAGGACATCAACCAGAAGCCAATCGGCACTGGTCCGTTCGTGTTCAAGAGCTACCAGAAAGACTCCAACATCCGTTACACCGGCAACAAGGATTACTGGAAACCTGAAGACGTGAAGATCGACAACCTGATCTTCGCCATCACCACCGACCCGTCGGTGCGTATCCAGAAGCTGAAGAAAAACGAATGCCAGGTGACCCTGTTCCCACGTCCGGCCGACCTCAAGGCGCTGGGTGAAGACAAGGACCTGAAACTGCCGCACCAGGCCGGTTTCAACCTGGGCTACATCGCCTACAACGTAATGCCGGTCCTCAAGGGCCAGACCGCGCCTAACCCGCTGTCCGACCTGCGCGTGCGTGAGGCCCTGGACATGTCGGTGAACAAGCAGCAGATCATCGACTCGGTGTACCAGGGCGCAGGCCAACTGGCTGTCAACGCCATGCCGCCAACCCAGTGGTCCTATGACACCACCATCAAGGATGCGCCGTTTGATGTGACCAAAGCCAAGGCTTTGCTCAAGGAAGCCGGCGTCAAGGAAGGCACCGAGATCACCCTGTGGGCGATGCCGGTCCAGCGTCCGTACAACCCGAACGCCAAGCTGATGGCCGAGATGCTGCAGAACGACTGGAAACAGATCGGCCTGAAAGTGAACATCGTCAGCTATGAGTGGGGCGAGTACATCAAGCGTTCCAAAGGCGGCGAGAACCAGGCCATGATCATTGGCTGGAGCGGCGACAATGGTGACCCGGACAACTGGCTGAACGTGCTGTTCGGCTGCGACTCCCTGGCCGGCAACAACTTCTCCAAGTGGTGCGACAAGAAATTCGACGGCATCGTGAAAGAAGCCAAGGCGACTTCCGACGTAGCCAAACGCACCGAGCTGTACAAGCAGGCGCAACATATCCTCAAAGATGCAGTCCCGATGACACCTATCGCGCACTCGACGGTGTATCAACCCATGCGCAACAACGTGCAGGACTTCAAGATCAGCCCATTTGGCTTGAACTCCTTCTACGGCGTGAGCGTAAGCGGCAAGTAAGGATCTCTGGCGGCGACGTTTCATAACGTCGCCGTTATTGCATCCGCCAAGACCGTAGGAAACAGACCACCTCCGCACACGCTGCCGTCCTACGGCAGCTAACTGCGAATCGCGGCTCCGTTACCTACAAGGTCTGTCAGATTCGTTGCATTTACTGCCCGGCTCCCGACCCATAACGTCGTGGTACGGCAGACGTATCGTCTCTGTAGGGCAACTGCCGTTGTGGGATCAGTGTTGTCGCAAGGTCGTGAATGACCTTGCGATTGCTCACTGACGAAAACAACAAACAAGGATCGGGATTGTTATGCGCCATACCACCGTTCTATCCGCGATATTTGGCACCAGCCTGCTGGCTGTGGCCTCGATGGGCCAGGCTGCCGAGAAAAAGAGCCTGGTGTTTTGCTCCGAAGGCAGCCCGGCGGGCTTCGACACCGCGCAATACACGACGGCCACCGATAACGACGCCGCCGAGCCTATCTACAACCGCTTGGCCGAGTTTGAAAAAGGCGCGACCAATGTCGTACCGGGCCTGGCAACCCGTTGGGATATTTCCGAAGACGGCCTGACCTATACCTTCCACCTGCGTGAAGGGGTGAAATTCCACGGCAACAAGGACTTCAAGCCGACGCGCGACTTCAACGCCGACGACGTGCTGTTCACCTTCAATCGCATGCTTGACCCCGAACACCCGTTCCGCAAGGCCTACCCCACCGAGTTTCCGTACTTCAACGGGATGAGCCTGAACAAGAATATCGCCAAGGTCGAGAAAACCGACCCGCACACCGTGGTGATGACCCTGAACACGGTCGACGCCGCGTTTATCCAGAACATCGCCATGAGCTTCGCCTCGATCCTGTCGGCCGAATACGCCGACCATTTGCTCAAGGTCGGCAAGCCCAGCGACATCAACCAGAAGCCGATCGGCACCGGGCCGTTCGTGTTCCAGCGCTACCAGAAAGACTCGCAGATTCGCTACACCGGCAACAAACAGTACTGGGACCCGAGCCGCGTGAAGCTCGACCAGCTGATTTTTGCGATCAACACCGACGCCTCGGTACGGGTGCAAAAGCTCAAGGCCGGCGAATGCCAGATCACCCTGCACCCGCGCCCGGCCGACGTCGAAGCCCTGAAGGCCGACCCGAACCTGCAACTGCTGACCAAGCCGGGTTTCAACCTGGGCTACATCGCCTATAACGTGCGGCACAAGCCCTTCGACCAGCTCGAAGTGCGCCAGGCCCTGGACATGGCGGTGAACAAGCAGAGCATCCTCAACGCCGTGTACCAGGGCGCGGGGCAACTGGCGGTCAACGCCATGCCGCCGACCCAGTGGTCTTACGACGACACCATCAAGGACGCCGCCTACAACCCGGAAAAAGCCAAGGAATTGCTCAAGGCTGCCGGCGTGAAGGAAGGTACCGAGATCACCCTGTGGGCGATGCCGGTACAACGGCCGTACAACCCCAACGCCAAGCTGATGGCCGAAATGCTGCAAAGCGATTGGGCAAAGATTGGCCTCAAGGTGAAGATCGTCAGCTATGAATGGGGCGAGTACATCAAGCGCACCAAGAATGGCGAGCATGACATCAGCCTGATCGGCTGGACCGGCGACAACGGTGACCCGGACAACTGGCTGGGCACCCTCTACAGCTGCGACGCCATCGGCGGGAACAACTACTCCATGTGGTGTGACCCGGCGTACGACAAGCTGATCAAGCAAGCCAAGGTCGTCACCGACCGCGAACAAAGGACTGTTCTATACAAACAGGCGCAGCAACTGCTCAAGCAGCAGGTGCCGATCACGCCAGTCGCCCACTCGACGGTCAACCAGCCGTTAAGCGCCAAAGTCGAAGGTTTCAAAGTGAGCCCCTTCGGCCGCAACGTGTTCTCGGGCGTCAGCATCAACCCATAAAAAGATAACCGGATTGCGCAGGGCGAGCATTCGCCTTGCTGCAAACGTGCAGCCTTATTTCGGGTTTTACCCATGGGCAAACGTTTGCAAAGGCTTGAACGAGTTACACACCCAATAGCCGGTTCACCTAAAAAGACCGGCATTAAAAAGAGAACCAAAGGAGCTTCACCCATGAAACTGAGCAGCACCGCGCTACTGGCCCTGGCCATCAGCAGCATCACGGCTAACGCCTACGCTGATCCTGCAAGCCAGGACTTCGTTCCAACCACACTGGCCGGCACCAGCGCCCAAAGCGAGGCCAAAGGCTTTATCGATGGCGCAAGCCTGGGCGGTACAACCCGTAACTGGTTCTCCAACGAACAACGCTTCCGTGGCAGCAAGTTCACTTACCAGAAGCACGGCGAAGCCCGTACTGACAACTACCGTACCAACTGGGTGCAAGGCACCATCCTCAACGCTACCTCGGGTTTCACCCAAGGCACCGTTGGCGTGAGCACTGAAGTGGCGGTCTACAACGCTCTGGTCCTGGACCGCAGCAAGCGCGACATCAAGGGCGGCTCCAACCGTACCCTGGCCGACTCCGACGGCGACGCTGTAGACCAGTGGAGCAAACTGGGCCTGGCCAACGTCAAGTTCCGTGTCTCGAACACCACCTTGACCGCCGGTCGCCAGAACTTCAGCAGCGGCATCATCGACACCATCGGTAACCGTGCGCTGCCTTCGAGCTTCGAAGGTGTGAGCTTCAACAGCGAAGAGTTCAGCAACCTGTCCTTCCAGGGCGGCGTGTTCGACCGCGTTTCGCCACGGACCGAGCAGAGCCTGTCGAAATTCCGTACCGAATACGGCAATGGTCGCCAGGAAACCGACAAGGTCAACACCCTGGGCGTCAACTACCAGCCGTTCAAGAGCCTGAAGACCAGCCTGTTCGCCGCTAACGTGGAAGACTTCTGGAACCAGTACTACTTCGGTGCTACCCACGAACTGGGTGACAGCCAGACCCTGTCCCTGACCACGGGCCTGAACTACTACAAGACCGTCGACGAAGGCAAAAAGTTGATGGGCAAGATCGACAACGACACCTACTCGCTGTCGTTCGGCCTGACCCACCAGGCTCACAGCCTGACCTTCTCCTACCAGGCCGTGAACGGCGACGAGTACTTCGACTACCTGCACGAAACCAACGGCATCTACCTGGCCAACTCCCTGACGTCCGACTTCAACGGTCCGAACGAGAAGTCCTTCCAGATCGCCTACGGCATCAACATGGCCGAATACGGCGTGCCGGGCCTGAAGTTCAACGTCTACTCGGCACGTGGCTGGGGTATCGACGGTACTCACTACACCGGCGACGGCGGCCGCGCTGGCTTTGCCTACAACGGCATTCAGGCCCAGGACGGCGAGAAGCACCAGGAATACGGTGTAGGCGCGGCTTACGCGATCCAGAGCGGCGCACTCAAGGCCACCACCATTCGTGGTACCTACGTGACTCACCGTGCCAGCGCCAACCAGGCTGACGGCAACCTGCGTGAGTTCCGCCTGGTGACCACCATCCCGTTCAACATTCTTTAATCAGCGCCAGGTCGGCGGCGGGCTCAGGACGGGCCCGCCGCCTACGCTTGTCTGGTCCAATCGATTGCAGAGGGCTCTTAGATGAAAATGCTCCCGTTACAAGCCGCCATTGCCGCTGCGCTGTTGAGCGTTGCTGTCGGCATCTCGGCCAAACCGTTGGTCGTCTGCACCGAAGCCAGCCCGGAAGGCTTCGATCCGGTCCTGTACACCACGGCTGTCACCGCCGACGCCGCGGCCGAAACCATCTTCAACCGCCTGGTGGACTTCAAGCCCGGCACCACCGAAGTGATCCCGGCACTGGCCAAAGACCTGCCCGAGATCAGCGCCGATGGCCTGACCTACACCTTTCACCTGCGTGACGACATCAAGTTCCACACCACCGACTACTTCAAACCCACGCGCAACATGAACGCCGACGACGTGCTTTGGAGCTTCCAGCGCCAGCTGGACCCGAATCACCCGTGGCACAAAAAGTCCAACGTGGGCTACCCATACTTTGAAAGCATGGGCTTCAAGGAACTGCTCAAGAGCGTAGAGAAGACCGATGACCACACCGTGGTCTTCACCCTGACCCGCCCTGAAGCACCGTTCCTGGCCGACCTGGCCATGGCGTTTTCCTCGATTCACTCCGCCGAATACGCCGACCAGTTGCTCAAGTCCGGCAAGACCGACGACCTGAACGCCAAGCCCATCGGCACCGGCCCGTTCATCTTCACCCGCTACGCCAAAGACGCCCAAGTGCGCTTCAAGGCCAACCCGGAGTACTTCCGTGGCAAGCCGCCGGCTGACCCGCTGATCCTGGCCATCACCACCGACAACAACGTGCGCCTGCAAAAGCTCAAGGCCAACGAATGCCAGATCGCGCTGTATCCGAAACCGGATGACGTGCCGAGCATGAAGGCCGACCCGAACCTGAAGGTGGCGGAACTGGCGGCGATGACCACCGCCTACACCGCCATGAACACCACCCACAAGTACATGAGCGACGCGCGGGTGCGTCACGCGATCAACATCGCGTTCGACAAGAAGGGCTACAACGAATCCCTGTACGGCAAAGGCAACGCGGTCGACGCCACCGGCCCGTACCCGCCAACCCTGCTGGGTTTCAGCGACAAGCTGAAAAACCCGCCCCGCGACCTCGACAAGGCCCGCGCCCTGCTCAAGGAAGCCGGCGTACCGGAAGGCACCGAGTTCACCCTGTTCACCCGCAACGGCGGCGGCCCGACCAACCCCAACCCGATGCTCGGCGCCCAGCGCATGCAGGCGGATTTGGCGCAGATCGGCCTGAAAGTGAACATCAAGGTCATGGAATGGGGCGAAATGCTCAAGCGCGCCAAGAATGGCGAACATGACATGGTCTCCGCCGGCTGGGCGGGGGATAACGGGGACCCGGATAACTTCCTCACCCCGAACTTGAGTTGCGATGCAGCGAAAAACGGCGAAAACTACGCCCGCTGGTGTAACAAGGAGTTTCAAGACTTGATCGACAAGGCGCGCGCCATCGCTGAACCCACCCAGCGCGCTGCACTCTATGAACAAGCAATGGACGTTTTCGACAAGGACCAACCATGGATTCCCATGGCTTACCCGAAAATGTTCACCGCCATGCGTAAAAACGTCGAGGGTTATACCCAAAGCCCTCTGACCACAAATAACTTCGCCACCACCCAGGTGAAGTAGATAAGAGACGCTCGGCACCGTCGACATTGACGGTGCCGAACCTGCCTAACCGGCTGATTGAGGTACACAACAAGATGTTTAGTTTTATTGCCCGCCGATTGGGGTTATTGATCCCCACGTTTTTCGGCATCACCTTGCTGACCTTCGCGTTGATTCGCATGATCCCTGGCGACCCCGTCGAAGTCATGATGGGCGAACGACGAGTCGACCCCGAGATGCACGCTCAGGCAATGGAACGCCTTGGTCTGAATAAACCGCTCTACGCGCAATACCTGGATTATGTCGGCAAGCTCGCCCACGGCGACCTCGGCGAATCCCTGCGCACCCGTACCAGCGTGTGGACTGAATTCACCGCCCTTTTCCCTGCGACCCTGGAACTGTCCATGGCCGCCCTGTTGTTCGCCGGCATCCTGGGGCTGTTAGCCGGGGTGATCGCGGCCTTGAAGCGAGGATCCCTGTTCGACCATGGGGTGATGGGCATCTCCCTGGCGGGATATTCGATGCCGATCTTCTGGTGGGGCCTGATCCTGATCATGTTCTTCTCCGTCAGCCTGGGCTGGACGCCAGTCTCCGGACGGATCGACCTGCTCTACGACATCGAGCCGCGCACCGGCTTCATGCTGATCGACACCCTGCTGGCCGACGAGCCGGACGCATTCTGGGACGCGCTGCACCACCTGATCCTGCCGGCCATCGTGCTCGGCACCATCCCGCTGGCTGTTATCGCGCGGATGACCCGTTCGTCGATGCTCGAAGTACTGCGCGAAGACTACATCCGCACCGCCAAGGCCAAGGGCCTGTCGCCGGCGCGCGTGGTGTTCGTCCACGGCCTGCGTAACGCCTTGATCCCGGTACTCACCGTGGTCGGCCTGCAAGTCGGCACATTGCTGGCGGGTGCGGTCCTGACCGAAACCATCTTCTCGTGGCCCGGCATCGGTAAATGGCTGATCGAAGCCATTGGCGCACGGGATTATCCCGTGGTGCAAAACGGCATCCTGTTAATCGCCTGCCTGGTGATTCTGGTGAACTTCGTGGTGGATATCCTCTACGGCTTCGCTAACCCACGCATCCGTCACCAGCGCTGAGATCATGACCATGACCACACCTACTCCCGCGGTAGCAGTCGATCAAAGCCTGCTGTACCCGTCCCCGTACAAAGAATTCTGGCAAGCCTTTTCCAAGAACAAGGGCGCCGTTGCCGGCCTGCTGTTCATGTTGCTGGTGGTGTTTTGCGCGCTGTTCGCCCCTTGGGTGGCCCCGCATAACCCGAGCGAGCAATACCGTGACTTCCTGCTGACCCCTCCGGCCTGGCTGGAAGGTGGGCAGATCCAGTTCCTGCTGGGCACCGATGAACTGGGCCGTGACCTGCTGTCGCGCCTGATCCAGGGTTCGCGCCTGTCGCTGTTGATCGGCTTGTCGTCGGTGGTGATGTCGCTAATCCCGGGGATCCTGCTGGGCCTGTTCGCCGGTTTCTTCCCGCGCCTGCTCGGCCCGACCATCATGCGCCTGATGGACATTATGCTGGCCCTGCCGTCGCTGCTGCTGGCTGTGGCGATTGTCGCGATCCTCGGCCCTGGCCTGATCAACACCGTGATTGCGATCGCGATCGTGTCGCTGCCGTCCTATGTCCGTCTGACCCGCGCTGCGGTGATGGGCGAACTGAACCGTGACTACGTGACTGCCGCCCGCCTCGCCGGCGCCGGCCTGCCGCGCCTGATGTTCGTCACCGTGCTGCCGAACTGCATGGCGCCGCTGATCGTTCAGGCCACCCTGAGTTTCTCCTCGGCGATTCTCGATGCTGCCGCCCTGGGCTTCCTGGGCCTTGGCGTACAACCGCCAACCCCTGAGTGGGGCACCATGCTGGCCTCGGCCCGCGACTATATCGAACGCGCCTGGTGGGTCGTGAGCCTGCCTGGCTTGACCATTTTGCTCAGCGTGCTGGCAATCAACCTGATGGGCGACGGCCTGCGCGATGCGCTGGACCCGAAACTCAAGAACGCCGCCTGAGGAGATTCCCATGTCACTGCTAGAAATCAAGAATCTCAATGTCCGCTTCGGCGACAAGACCGCCGTGCCGGTGGTCGATGGCCTCGACATCTCCGTCGACAAAGGTGAAGTACTGGCGATCGTTGGCGAGTCGGGTTCGGGTAAATCCGTGACCATGATGGCGCTGATGGGCCTGATCGAGCACCCCGGTATCGTCACCGCCGACGCCCTGAACTTCGACGGCAAGGACATGCTCAAGCTGAGCAACCGCCAGCGTCGGCAGATCGTCGGCAAAGACCTGGCGATGGTGTTCCAGGACCCGATGACCGCCCTGAACCCCAGCTACACCGTGGGTTTCCAGATCGAAGAAGTGCTGCGCCTGCATTTGAAAATGTCCGGCAAGCAAGCGCGCAAGCGTGCCATCGAACTGCTCGAAAAGGTGGAAATCCCGGGCGCAGCCAGCCGTATGGATGCCTACCCGCACCAGTTGTCCGGTGGTATGAGCCAGCGTGTGGCCATCGCCATGGCGATTGCCGGCGAGCCGAAACTGCTGATCGCCGATGAACCGACCACCGCCCTCGACGTAACCATCCAGGCCCAGATCATGGACCTGCTGCTGGCCTTGCAGAAAGAGCAGAACATGGGCCTGGTGCTGATCACCCACGACCTCGCGGTAGTGGCTGAAACCGCCCAGCGCGTGTGCGTGATGTATGCCGGCCAGGCCGTGGAAGTCGGCCAGGTGCCTCAGTTGTTCGACATCCCGGCGCACCCGTACAGCGAAGCGTTGCTCAAGGCGATCCCCGAGCACAGCCTCGGCGCCACGCGCCTGGCCACGCTGCCGGGTATCGTTCCCGGCCGTTATGACCGCCCGCAGGGTTGCCTGCTGTCGCCGCGGTGCCCGTATGTGCAGGAGTCCTGCCGCGCCCAACGCCCGGGCCTTGACCCGAAAAGCAACAGCCTTGCCCGCTGCTTCTACCCGCTGAATCAGGAGGTGGCGTAATGGCCGTCGTACTTACCGCCCGCGACCTGACCCGTCACTACGAAGTGTCCCGTGGCCTGTTCAAGGGCCATGCCCTGGTGCGCGCACTCAACGGTGTGTCGTTCGAACTGGAAGCCGGCAAGACCCTCGCGGTCGTAGGCGAGTCCGGTTGCGGCAAATCCACCCTGGCCCGCGCCCTGACCCTGATTGAAGAGCCGTCTTCCGGCTCGCTGAAAATCGCCGGGCAAGAAGTCGCCGGTGCCGACAAGGCCCAGCGCAAGCAACTGCGCAAAGACGTGCAGATGGTGTTCCAGAGCCCTTACGCCTCGCTGAACCCGCGCCAGAAGGTCGGCGACCAACTGGGCGAGCCGCTGCTGATCAACACCAACCTGTCTGCCGCCGAGCGCCGGGAAAAGGTCCAGGCGATGATGAAGCAAGTGGGCCTGCGCCCTGAGCATTATCAGCGCTACCCGCACATGTTCTCCGGCGGCCAGCGCCAGCGGATCGCACTGGCGCGGGCGATGATGCTGCAACCCAAGGTGCTGGTAGCGGACGAACCGACCTCGGCCCTCGACGTATCGATCCAGGCCCAGGTGCTGAACCTGTTCATGGACCTGCAGCAGGAATTCAACACCGCCTACGTGTTCATCTCCCACAACCTCGCGGTGGTGCAGCACGTCGCCGACGACGTAATGGTGATGTACCTCGGCCGCCCGGTGGAAGTCGGTCCAAAGGAAGACATCTACGCACGCCCGCTGCACCCGTACACCCAGGCGTTGCTGTCGGCGACCCCGACCATTCATCCGGACCCGAACAAACCGAAGATCAAAATCGTCGGCGAGTTGCCCAACCCGTTGAACCCGCCATCCGGCTGCGCCTTCCACAAGCGCTGCCCGTACGCGACCCAGCTGTGCAGCACCGATGAACCGGTGCTGCGACCTCTGGACAACCGTCAGGTGGCTTGCCACTACGCGGAGCAATTTGTGGTCTGACGTGCAAAAAAATGCTCTGGAGGGTGAGTCCAGAGCATTCCAGTGTTCTACAGCCCTGCTTGTCGGATAGCGCATCTGTTCGGCAAGCGGGGCTTTCTTTTGCCTGCGTTACTTATGTATCGCTGTCGCCATCGTTGTAGGTGTCGCTGTCTTCGCCATCATTGTCCGGGTTCTCGGCATCGTCATCGTCCTTGGAACCGCCCTGGTTTTCGTCACCGGGCTCGGATTCACTCTTGGCCAACTGCAAGCCACCCGCCTGCACCGTCTTCGCCGCCACAAACCCCGTGCCATGGCTTTGCACAGCCGTATTGGCCCACGCGGCAGACATGCCCAATGACATCATCACCAGCACTTTGAGCAACAGCACCACACGTTGAAAGATACTCATGGTCGAATTCCGCCCAGTCAGGAGTTGAACTGCGTACGACAGCTGTCCGCCGTCGCCTTGCTTCAAACTAGTCCCGAACTGAAGTTTTCGCCAATGAAACAACCTGAATAGCAGCCAAAGAAAAAGGCGAAGCCATCACAGCTTCGCCCTCTCTTATATCGCTAACCCTTAGTGATGCTCACGGGTCGCGCGGAATTTCACATCCGGCCAGCGCTCTTCCATCAGCGCCAGGTTGACCCGGGTTGGGGCCAGGTAGGTCAGGTGACCACCGCCGTCGATCGCCAGGTTTTCCACGGCCTTGATCTTGAACTCTTCCAGCTTCTTCTTATCGCTGCAGTCGATCCAGCGCGCGGAGTACACGGTGATCGGCTCATAGGAGCATTCCACCTTGTATTCCTCTTTCAGGCGACTGGCCACTACATCGAACTGCAGCACACCGACGGCGCCGAGGATGATGTCGTTGCTGCGCTCCGGGAAGAACACCTGGGTGGCACCCTCTTCCGCCAACTGCTGCAAACCTTGGCGCAGTTGCTTGGATTTCAGCGGGTCACGCAGGCGTACGCGGCGGAACAGTTCCGGGGCGAAGTGCGGGATACCGGTGAAGCCCAGCACTTCGCCTTCGGTGAAGGTGTCACCGATCTGGATGGTGCCGTGGTTGTGCAAGCCGATGATATCGCCGGCATACGCTTCTTCCAGTTGCTCACGCTCGGAGGAGAAAAAGGTCAGGGCGTCGCCGATGCGCACGTCCTTGCCGGTACGCACGTGGCGCATCTTCATGCCTTTTTCGTATTTGCCGGAGCAGATACGCATGAAGGCGATACGGTCGCGGTGCTTGGGGTCCATGTTCGCCTGGATCTTGAACACGAAGCCGGCGAATTTCTCTTCCACAGGCTCCACGGTACGCTCGTTGGCAACCCGGGCCAGCGGCTTGGGGGCCCAATTGACCACGGCATCCAGCACGTGGTCGACACCGAAGTTGCCCAGGGCGGTACCGAAGAACACCGGCGTCAGCTGGCCGTCGAGGAATTCCTGCTGGTTGAACTCGTGGCAGGCGCCCTGCACCAGTTCCAGCTGGTCGACAAACCGGTCGTACTCGTCACCCAGGTGGGCGCGGGCTTCGTCGGAGTCGAGCTTCTCGATGATTTTCACATCGGTACGTTCGTGGCCGTGGCCAGCGGTGTACACAATGATGTAGTCGTCGGCCAGGTGGTACACGCCCTTGAAGTCGCGGTAGCAACCAATCGGCCAGGTGATCGGCGCGGCCTTGATCTTCAGGACGGCTTCGATTTCGTCCAGCAGTTCGATCGGGTCGCGGATGTCACGGTCGAGTTTGTTGATAAAGCTGACAATCGGCGTGTCCCGCAGGCGGCACACGTCCATCAGCGCGATGGTGCGCGGCTCGACGCCTTTACCGCCGTCGAGGACCATCAGTGCCGAGTCCACCGCCGTCAGGGTGCGGTAGGTGTCTTCGGAGAAGTCTTCGTGGCCCGGGGTGTCGAGGAGGTTGATCATGTGATCGCGATACGGGAACTGCATGACCGACGTGGTAATGGAAATACCGCGCTGTTTTTCCATTTCCATCCAGTCGGAGGTGGCATGGCGGTCGGATTTACGGGATTTCACCGTGCCGGCCACCGCGATCGCCTTGCCCATCAGCAACAGCTTTTCGGTGATGGTGGTTTTACCGGCATCGGGGTGGGAAATAATGGCGAAAGTGCGGCGTTTCGCGACTTCGGCGGCCTGGTGGGTCATGGGAAATCGCCTGGCAGGTGAGTCAAAAAAGGGCGGCGAGTATAGCGCAAACCCGGGGTGACGGACCACCGTTCACCCCATTGGGGGTGGCTAATTGCTGCCAAGTATGGAACCTTTTAAAAGGTAGAGACGTCCACTCCCCTGTTATCGCACTCGTAACAGGGGCTGAAAAATCAGCAAGTTAGCCTGACGAGGCTGCGCTCATGGCTCGACCGCATACCGCGTTGCCGGTAGGGGCGAGCTGCTATTCGCGACCACATTCGCCGACAGCCAGGAATGGCATTGCCGCTCGGAAATGTGTTCGCCGACAAAAGAAAAAAGGAGTCCGCCTGTGGCTATTCGCTATGGCAAAGGGCTGATAGGAGGAGCGGTTGTCGTCGCTCTCCTGGCCCTGCTGGTCCACTGGATCGGCATCAACACGATCGAACTGTACCGCGACGATTTGTTGTTTTACCTGCAAGCTCACTTGATCCTCGTCCTTGTTTCGATGCTGGCCGCCCTGATCGTAGGGATTCCCGCCGGTATCCTGCTGAGCCGACCCAACATGGTCGGGCGCGCAGAACGCTTCATGCAGATCTTCAACATCGGCAATACCGTCCCTCCCCTGGCCGTACTGGCCATCGCCCTCGGTGTCCTTGGCATCGGCAGCGGCCCCGCGATCTTCGCGCTGTTCCTCGCCTCGTTGCTGCCCATCGTGCGCAACACCTATGAAGGCCTGAAAAACGTTCAAGGTTCCCTGAAAGAAGCCGCCGTCGGCATCGGCATGACGCCGCGCCAGGTGCTGTTTCGCGTGGAATTGCCCAACGCCGTGCCGATCATCATCGGTGGTGTACGCGTGGCCCTGGCGATCAACGTCGGTACCGCGCCCCTGGCGTTCCTGATTGGCGCCAACAGCCTGGGCAGCCTGATCTTCCCCGGCATCGCCCTGAACAATCAGCCGCAACTGCTGCTCGGCGCCGCATGCACCGCGCTGCTGGCCTTGCTGCTCGACGGTCTGGTGACCATGGCCAGCCGCCTTTGGCTGGAACGCGGGTTGCGTCCGTCTTAAGGCTTTGGCCCCGTCTTGGGCCTGAAACAGGAATTCACATGAAAAAACTGACATTGATATTGAGCTGCGTCCTGCTGTTCGCAGGGTTTGCGCAAGCCGCTGAAAAACCGGTCATCCGCATCGGTGCCCGGGTGTTCACTGAACAGACCCTGCTCGCCGAAATCACCTCCCAGTACCTGCGCACCAAGGGTTACGACACCCGTGTGACCGGCGGCCTGGGCAGCAACCTGGCACGCAGTGCCCAGGAAAGCGGGCAACTGGACCTGATCTGGGAATACACCGGCGTGTCGCTGGTGGCCTACAACCACGTCGACGAGAAGCTCGACAGCGAACAGTCCTACGCCCGAGTGAAAGAACTCGACGCGAAAAAAGGCCTGGTCTGGCTCTCCCCGTCGAAATTCAGCAACACCTACGCCCTGGCCCTGCCAGAGAACGTGGCCAAGGAATTCCCGCAGATCAACAGCATCAGCGACCTGACCGCGGCACTGGCCGAGAAAACCAAGGAAAACCGCCTGGTGGCCCTGGACACCGAGTTCGCCAACCGTTCCGACGGCATGGCCGGCATGGTCAAGCTGTACGACATGAACCTGACCCGCAAGAACACCCGGCAGATGGACGCCGGCCTGGTGTACACCGCGCTGCGTAATGGCCAGGTGTTTGCCGGCTTGGTCTACACCACCGACGGTCGCCTGAACGCCTTCAAATTGAAGCTGCTGGAAGACGACAAGCACTACTTCCCGGACTACACCGCCGCGCCGGTGGTGCGTCAGGTTTACCTCGATGCCCATCCGCAACTGGCCGCTGATCTCAAGCCACTGGCTGCGCTGTTCGACGACGAAACCATGCGCCAGCTGAACGCGCGGGTCGACGTCGACCACGAAAGCCCGTCCGCCGTGGCCGCAGATTTCCTGCGCCAGCATCCGATCAACTAAGAGGAGAAGACATGGAATTCCTGAACGCCTTTTCCCATCTTGATTGGGCCCAAGTCCTGCACCTGACCTGGCAGCACATCACCCTGGTCGGCATTGCAGTGATCCTCGCAATCGTCGTCGGCGTGCCCCTGGGCGTGCTGATGACCCGCTTCCCGACGCTCGCCGGCCCATTGCAAGCCAGTGCCACGGTGTTGCTGACCGTGCCGTCGATTGCGCTGTTCGGCCTGCTGCTGCCGTTCTACTCCAAGTTCGGCCAGGGCCTGGGGCCAATGCCGGCGATCACCGCCGTGTTCCTCTATTCCCTGTTGCCCATCATGCGTAACACCTACCTCGCCCTCACCGGCGTTGAGCCAGGCATTCGCGAGGCCGCCAAAGGCATCGGCATGACCTTCGGCCAGCGCTTGCGCATGGTCGAGCTGCCGATTGCCGTACCGGTGATCCTCGCCGGTGTGCGCACCGCCGTCGTCATGAACATTGGTGTGATGACCATCGCCGCCACCATCGGCGCCGGTGGCCTGGGTGTACTTATTCTGGCTTCCATCAGCCGCAGCGACATGTCGATGCTGATCGTTGGCGCCGTGCTGGTCAGTCTCCTGGCCATCTTCGCCGACCTGCTTCTGCAATGGCTGCAACGCACGCTGACTCCAAAAGGACTGCTCAAATGATCGAACTTCAAAACCTGACCAAGACCTTCCAAAGCAACGGCAAGACCATCACCGCCGTTGATTCCGTAAGCCTGACCGTCAACGAAGGCGAAATTTGCGTATTCCTCGGCCCCTCGGGCTGCGGCAAGAGCACCACGCTGAAGATGATCAACCGCCTGATCAAGCCGACCTCCGGCAAGATCCTGATCAACGGCGAAGACACCACCGACCTCGACGAAGTGACCCTGCGTCGCAACATCGGCTACGTGATCCAGCAGATCGGTCTGTTCCCGAACATGACCATCGAAGAGAACATCGTGGTGGTGCCCAAGCTGCTGGGCTGGGACAAGCAGAAATGCCACGACCGCGCCCGCGAGTTGATGAGCATGATCAAGCTCGAACCCAAGCAGTACCTGCATCGCTACCCGCGTGAACTGTCCGGCGGCCAGCAACAGCGGATCGGCGTGATCCGCGCCCTGGCGGCGGATGCACCGTTGCTGCTGATGGATGAGCCGTTCGGCGCGGTCGACCCGATCAACCGCGAGATGATCCAGAACGAGTTTTTCGAGATGCAGCGCGCGCTGAACAAGACCGTGATCATGGTCAGCCACGACATCGACGAAGCCATCAAGCTGGGTGACAAGATCGCGATCTTCCGCGCCGGCAAGCTGCTGCAGATCGACCACCCGGACACCCTGCTGGCCCACCCTGCCGACGAATTCGTCAGCAACTTCGTTGGCCAGGACAGCACCCTCAAGCGCCTGCTGCTGGTGAAGGCTGAAGATGCGGCGGACAACGCGCCGTCGGTCAGCCCGGAAACCCCGGTGGCGGATGCCCTGGAGCAGATGGATGAGTTGGACCGTCGCTACGTGGTGGTCACCGATGCCGAGAACAAGGCCCTGGGTTATGTGCGACGTCGCGACCTGCATCGTCAGACCGGTACCTGCGGCCAGTACCTGCGGGAATTCAACGCCACGGCGGCGTATGACGAGCATTTGCGCATCCTGCTGTCGCGGATGTACGAGTTCAACCGCTCGTGGTTGCCGGTGATGGATGCGGAGCGGGTGTTCCTCGGGGAAGTGACCCAGGAGTCGATTGCCGAGTACCTGAGTTCCGGTAAGTCCCGTGGGGGCAAGACCAGCATTGTGTCGCCTGCCGAGACAGCACTGGCCTGACCTGACACACAGCGGTCAAAATGTGGGAGCGGGCTTGCTCGCGAAGGCGGAGTGTCAGTCACCGGATGCATTGGCTGATACACCGCATTCGCGAGCAAGCCCGCTCCCACATTGGATCTTCACTGTACCCGCAACACCTCAAATTGCCCCTACCGGGGAACATCAATCCGTCATACCGGTCGGTTACATAAGTAGCTGCACACGGCCGCACGACGAACGCGTGCAAAAACGCGACATTTTTAGTTGATCTATAGCCCCTCACGTCCTAAAGTTCGCGCCGAACGTCCATGCTGGAAACGATCCATCCGGCTCAAGTACTGACGACGAGACAGCAAGGCCAAGGGAAGCGGTTGATCCCATGGCCTTTTTGCTTTCGGCGACATGCCTTGGGAAGTAGGCGAACCAAAGTGGGGATACGGAGGACGTTCATTTGCACCCATTGATCAATCTAGTTTGCCAGTAGGAGTTCCCAGCATGTCGATCCAGGTCGAAGACTATTTCGCGCGCGCCACTTTTGACAAAATGAAGGCGTTCGCCGACACCCAGGAAACCCCGTTCGTGGTGATCGACACCGCGATGATCAGCCAGGCCTACGATGACCTGCGCGCCGGTTTCGAATTCGCCAAGGTGTATTACGCCGTCAAGGCCAACCCGGCCGTCGAGATCATCGACCTGCTCAAGGACAAGGGTTCGAGCTTCGACATCGCGTCGATCTACGAGCTGGACAAGGTCATGGACCGCGGCGTCAGCCCCGACCGTATCAGCTACGGCAACACCATCAAGAAATCCAAGGACATCCGCTACTTCTACGAGAAGGGCGTGCGCCTGTTCTCCACCGACTCCGAAGCCGACCTGCGCAACATCGCCAAGGCCGCCCCGGGTTCGAAAGTGTATGTACGTATCCTCACCGAAGGCTCGACCACGGCCGACTGGCCGCTGTCGCGCAAATTCGGCTGCCAGACCGACATGGCCATGGACCTGCTGATTCTCGCTCGCGACCTGGGCCTGGTGCCTTACGGCATCTCCTTCCACGTCGGCTCGCAACAGCGTGACATCAGTGTGTGGGACGCGGCGATCGCCAAGGTCAAAGTGATCTTCGAGCGCCTGAAGGAAGAAGACGGCATCCACCTGAAGCTGATCAACATGGGCGGCGGCTTCCCGGCCAACTACATCACCCGCACCAACAGCCTGGAAACCTACGCCGAGGAAATCATCCGCTTCCTCAAGGAAGACTTCGGTGACGATCTGCCGGAAATCATCCTGGAGCCGGGCCGTTCGTTGATCGCCAACGCCGGGATCCTGGTCAGCGAAGTGGTACTGGTTGCGCGTAAATCCCGCACCGCCGTCGAGCGTTGGGTCTACACCGACGTCGGCAAATTCTCCGGCCTGATCGAAACCATGGACGAAGCCATCAAGTTCCCGATCTGGACCGAGAAGAAAGGCGAGATGGAAGAAGTGGTCATCGCCGGCCCGACCTGCGACAGCGCCGACATCATGTACGAGAACTACAAGTACGGCCTGCCGCTGAACCTGGCGATTGGTGACCGGATGTACTGGTTGTCCACCGGTGCGTACACCACCAGCTACAGCGCAGTTGAATTCAATGGCTTCCCGCCGTTGAAATCGTTCTACCTGTAAACGCACGCCCTGATCGTTCCCACGCTCTGCGTGGGAACGCATCCGGTGACGCTCTGCGTCACGCCGTTAGAGCGGACGCAGGGCGTCCAGGGCGGCATTTCCACGCAGAGGGTGGGAACGATCAAGTTCAATCGCATGCTCTTGATAGATCTCGGCCATTGCCCGTATCTGCGGCTCATTGGCGGCACACAACGCCTTGTGCGCCACCCGCAAGAACTTCAAATTCCCGCCCGCCAGTGCCTTGCGCAACCATTCCAGTGCCGTTTCTATCTCGCCTCGGTCCGCCAACACCGCCGCATAACTGAACTGCCCGCGAAAATCCCCGCCTTCTGCTGACTGGCGATACCACGCCACCGCCGCCTCCAGATCCCTCGGGCAGTACTGCCCTTCTTCCAGATAACGCCCCAGCAGGTTCATCGACTTGGCATGGCCCAGTTCCGCCGCCTGTCGATAACACGCCAGCGCCTGGGTTTGATCCTCGGCAACCCCGCGCCCGGTCGCCAGCAGGTTGGCGTAGTTGTACAAACCCCAATCCAGCCCGGCCTCGGCCGCCCGACGATATTCCCGGGCCGCCGCCACGGCATCCGCCTCGCAACCCCAGCCATGCTCCAGGCAACGCCCGAGCATATTGCGCGCCATCAAATGCCCGCCCTTGGCGGCGATGCGGAACCAGCGCACTGCCAGTGCTTCATCGCGCTCGATGCCGCGCCCTTCCAGCAGGATTTGCCCGAGCAGCGCCTGGGCATACACCACGCCCTCTTTCGCGGCGATCAAAATCGCCTGGGCGGCGCGCACCGGGGAGTCGTCGAGCATGCTCTGCAATTGCTCAACGTTGAGTACTTCTTCACGGCGCAATAAAAAGCCCACGGTCAGACCTCAACCCAGCGGCGCAGCAGGTTGTGATAGGTGCCGGTGAGCTGGATCAGCGCGGGGTGGTCGGGCACGTCGCGGCTCAGTTGCTGGATCGCCCCGTCCATCTCGAACAGCAAGGTGCGCTGGCTGTCCTCGCGCACCAGGCTTTGGGTCCAGAAAAACGAGGCGTAGCGCGCGCCACGGGTCACGGCGTTGACCTTGTGCAGGCTGGAGCCGGGGTACAGCACCATGTCGCCCGCCGGCAACTTGACCCGCTGCAGGCCGAAGGTGTCCTGGATTTCCAGCTCGCCGCCGTCGTAGTCGTCGGGGTCGCTGAAAAATACGGTGGAGGAAAGGTCAGTGCGCACCCGCTCGTGGCTGCCCTTGGACTGGCGCACGGCGTTGTCGATATGGAAGTCGAAACTGCCGCCGGCGGTGTAACAGTTGAGCAATGGCGGGAAGACCTTGTGCGGTAACGCCGCTGACATGAACAGCGGATTTTTCCACAGTCGATCGAGGATAGCCGCGCCGATTTCCTTTGCCAGCGGGTGGCCTTCCGGCAGTTGCAGGTTGTGTTTGGCCTTGGCCGATTGGTGCCCGGCAGTGATTTTGCCGTCGGCCCACTCGGTGTGCGCCAGGGCTTCGCGGATGCGCAGCACTTCCTCGCGAGAGAACAGGCCGGGAATGTGCAGCAACATGGAGGCATTACCTGAAAACAGTGAGACGCCAATGGTAGTGATTCTTATTGACTGTGTACAACCCTACTCCCGCCCAAAGGACGAACGAGATCGTCAAAACCGTAAGCAAAAAGTGTAAAGAACGTAAATTCAGTGCGAATAGTAATGTATCGCAATTGATATGAAGTCTTGTTCTCCCTATATTCCGCGGCCTCACCTCCTTGGGGAAAGGACACACTCATGCCGCGCACTTCGATAAAAACACCTGCCAGTTCACCACGTTTGCTGGCCTCGGCCATCGGCGTTGCCATCAGCGCCAGCGCCGCCGCCCAAATGGCGCAAGCTGCTGAAGACACCGAGCAGAAAGGCGAGCGCAACAGCATTTCCCTGGGAGCCACCAGCATCACCGGCCAGGAACAGGACAGCACGTCCTACCAGGTCGAAAAAGCCTCCTCGCAGAAGTACACCGCGCCGCTGGTAGATACTCCGCGCTCGGTCACCGTGGTGCCGCAGCAAGTGCTCAAGGACACCGCCGCCACCTCGTTGCAGGACGCCTTGCGCACCGTGCCGGGGATTACCTTCGGCGCCGGTGAAGGCGGCAACCCGCAGGGCGACCGTCCGTTCATTCGCGGCTTCGACGCCCAGGGCGATACCTACCTCGACGGCGTGCGCGACACGGGCGGCCAGAGCCGCGAGATCTTCGACATCGAATCCATCGAAGTCAGCAAAGGCCCCAACTCGTCATTCGGCGGCCGCGGCTCGGCCGGCGGCAGCCTCAACCTGGTGAGCAAGACGCCACAGGCGCGGGACTTCACCAACGGTGGCTTCACCTACGGCTCCGACCAGACCCGCCGCTATGTGCTCGACGTCAACCGTCAGTTCCTCGACAGCGCGGCCTTCCGCCTGAACCTGATGAGCCACGAACAGAACGTCGCCGGGCGTGATGCCGTCAACTACGACCGCTGGGGCGTGGCGCCGTCGCTGACCTTCGGCCTGGGCACTCCGACCCGAGTCAACTTCAGCTACTACCACATGGAAAGCAACGACCTGCCGGATTCGGGCATTCCGTATGGCTACAGCAACAGCGGCGCAAGAGCCGCCCACGTGCATGACAAGCCAACCGACGGCGGCGACAGCAACAACTTCTACGGCCTCAAGGATCGCGACTTCCGCAAGACCCGCGCCGACATCAGCACGTTCTCCATCGAGCACGACCTGAACGACAACATGACGCTGAAAAACACCCTGCGCCACGGCAACACCGGCCAGGACTATATCGTCACGCAACCCGACGACAGCCAGCACAACGTCAACCAGTTCGGCACCGTGTGGCGCCGAGCGAACACCCGCGTGTCCACCACCGAGACCACCACCAACCAGACCGATCTGTTTGGCAGCTTCCAGGCGCTGGGCTTCAAGAACACCTACTCCACCGGGCTGGAATTCACCGGCGAAGAAACCCGCTACAGCGGCTACACCGTCAGCCCGAACAGCAACCCCGGTTGCCCGGCGCCCGGCAAAGGCGGCCAGTGCACCTCGCTGGGCAACCCGAACCCGGACGATGCCTGGACCGGCAGCATTGCGCGCAACTACAACGGCACCAACACCAAGGCCACCAGCCGCGCCGCCTATGTGTTCGACACCATCGAGCTGGACCCGAAATGGCTGCTGAACGTCGGCCTGCGCTACGACACCTTCGACACCGTGGCCAACACCAATGCGGTGCCGACCGCCACCGTCAAGGCCCGCAGCAAGATCAAGAACGACAGCCAGTTCTTCAACTGGCAGGCGGGCCTGGTCTGGAAGCCGGTTGAAAACGGCAGCATCTATGCCTCCTACGCCACCTCAGCCTCACCGGCCGGCGGCCTGGTAGGTGAAGGCGCCGACGGCAACCCGCTGTCTGCCGGCGCCGCCACCAGCGACCTGAAACCGGAAGAGACCGTCAACTACGAGCTGGGCACCAAGTGGGACATGTTCCACGACCGCCTGTCCCTGACCGCCGCGGTGTTCCGCACCGAGAAGAAAAACACGCGAATCCTGGTGGACGCGCTGACCTATGAAAACGGTGGCGAATCACGCGTCGACGGCCTGGAGCTTTCCGCCAGCGGCAAGCTGACCGATCAATGGCAAGTGTTCGCCGGCTACAGCTACCTGAAAAGCGAACTGGTGGACCCGGGCCTGAACGGTCGTAACGGTGTCGTCAGTGCCGGCTCGAACAAAGGCAACCAGATGCCCAACACGCCGAAGAACACCTTCAGCCTGTGGACGACGTATGACGTGACACCGAAGCTCACCATCGGCGGCGGCGCGTTCTATGTCGACGAGGTCTACGGCGATGCGGGCAACACCGTCTACGTGCCGTCCTACACCCGCTACGACGCCATGGCCAGCTACAAGCTGACCAAGAACGTCGACCTGCAGTTGAACGTGCAGAACCTCACCGACAAGACCTACTACGACAAGGCCTATGCCTCGCATTTTGCCAACCAGGCGGCCGGTCGTACGGCCCTGCTGACCACCAGTTTCCATTTCTAAACCGATACAAATGACTGCACGAAACCCCACGCATCGGATGCGTGGGGTTTTTGCGTGTAAAAAAGAATGTTTCTCGACAACTCGCGGCATAATGCGCGCCGTGAAACACCTAACCTGATGACGAGGCCGTACGACGTGTTGAAGAAAACCCTGTTCCAGTTGCATTGGTTCTTCGGCATTACCGCCGGGCTGGTGTTGGCCTTGATGGGGATCACCGGCGCAACGGTGTCGTTCCAGGATGAAATCATCGAGTTGCTGAACCCGACGGTGTTGACGGTGGAAAAGCGTCCGGCCGGGGTACTGCCGCCCGCTGAACTGGTGCACCTGCTGGAAGCCCGCGAAGGCAAAGTCGTGTCGATGCTCACGGTGCAGCCCGACAGCACCAACGCGGCCAAGGTCTGGTTCACCCCACCGCCCGGTGAACGTCGCGGGCAGATGCGCTACTTCGACCCGTACACCGGCGACTACCTGGGCGATGCCGTCGGCCAGGACTTCTTCGGCTTCGTGCTGCAACTGCACCGTTTCCTCGCCATCGGCGACACCGGCCGGCAAATCACCGGCGCCTGCACGCTGATCCTGGTGTTCTTCTGCCTTTCGGGCCTGTACCTGCGCTGGCCGCGCCAGGTGGCAAGCTGGCGTGCATGGCTGGCGGTGGACTGGCGCAAGAAAGGCCGCAGTTTCAACTGGGACCTGCACTCGGTATTCGGCACCTGGTGCCTGCTGTTCTATCTTCTGGCGGCACTCACCGGACTGTTCTGGTCCTACGAGTGGTACAGCAACGGTATGACCAGACTGCTGTCCGACGCGCCGCAGAACGAACGCGTACGCAAGCGCGGCCCGGCCCCCGAAGGGCCTGCGCCGGTGGCCAATTACGCCGCGATCTGGAGCAGCATCTACAGCAACGCCGGCCCCGGCTTGAGCGGCTACAACATCCGCATGCCCGCGGTCGCCGGCCAACCCGCCACCGTCTACTACCTGCTGAAGACCTCGCCCCACGATCGCGCGCTGAACCAGATCAACCTCGACCCGGGCACCGGTGAAGTCAAATCCCATGACACCTACGCCGGCAAAAGCTTCAAGGCGCAGATCCTGACCAGTATCTATGCGCTGCACACCGGCAGCTACTTCGGCCTGCCCGGCCGGATCATCCTGACGTTCAGCGCGCTGCTGATGCCGCTGTTCTTCATCACCGGCTGGCTGCTGTATCTGGACCGCCGCCGCAAGAAACGCCAGGTGCGCGATGCCCGCAAAGGCCTGACCGGCAACCACAGCGACGCGCCGGCCTGGCTGATCGGCTTTGCCAGCCAGAGCGGCTTTGCCGAGCAACTGGCCTGGCAGACCGCCGGGCAGTTGCAGGCCGCCGGCGTGCCAGTGAACGTGCAGTCGCTGGGCAGCGTCAGCGAAGAGGATTTGCGCCAATCGAGCCATGCGCTGTTCGTGGTCAGCACCTTCGGCGACGGCGAGGCACCGGACAGCGCCCGCGGTTTCGAGCGCAGCGTGCTCGGCCAGGACCTGTCCCTCAAGGGCCTGAACTACTCGGTGTTGGCCCTGGGTGATCGCCAGTACCAACACTTCTGCGGCTTCGCCCGGCGCCTGCATTTCTGGCTGACCAACCAGGGCGGCAACCCGCTGTTCGCCCCGGTGGAAGTCGACAGCGGCGACACCGATGCATTGCTGCACTGGCAACAACAACTGGGCCAACTGACCGGCCATGCACCCGCTGCGGCATGGGCCAGCGCGACCTATGAAAACTGGACCCTGAAGCAACGCACCCTGCTCAACCCGCACAGCAGTGGCTCCGGCGTCTATTTGCTCGGGCTTACCCCGCCAACTCCCCGGGACTGGCTGGCCGGCGACCTGGTGGAAGTGCTGCCACGCAATTGCCCATGGGCCATCGAACACTTCCTGGAAGGCCTGGGACTGGCCGGCAACGAGGGCGTGGTAGTCGACGGCCTTGCACACACCCTCGACCAGGCCCTGGCCGGCCGCCAACTGCCGGACAATCGCGCACACCTGGTGGGCCTGCATGCCCAGGCGCTGGTCAATGCACTGGTGCCGCTGGGCATGCGCGAATACTCCATCGCCTCGATTGCCAGCGACGGTGTGCTGGAGCTGATCGTGCGCCAGGAGCGTCACCCCGATGGCAGCGTGGGCGTGGGTTCCGGCTGGTTGACCGAACATGCACCGCTGGGTTCGACCATCAGCCTGCGAGTGCGGCGCAACAGTGGTTTCCATCTGCCGACCGAGCCGCTCCCGATGATCCTGCTGGGCAACGGCACCGGCCTTGCCGGGTTGCGCAGCCTGCTCAAGGCGCGGGTTGCCGACGGCCAGCAGCGCAACTGGCTGCTGTTTGGCGAACGCAATATCGCCCATGACTACCACTGCCAGGACGAGCTGCAAGGCTGGCTGGCCAGCGGTGACCTGGCGCTACTGGACCTGGCCTTTTCCCGGGATCAGGCAGAGAAAATCTACGTGCAGGATCGCCTGCGCGAATCAGCGGATGTGCTGCGTAAATGGGTGGCGGATGGCGCCGCGATTTACGTCTGCGGCAGTTTGCAGGGGATGGCGGCGGGTGTGGATCAGGTGCTACACGATGTGCTGGGCAGCGAAGCCGTCGAACGCTTGATCGAGCAGGGCCGCTACCGCCGGGATGTTTACTGACCCCCTGAAGATACACCGGTCAAAATGTGGGAGCGGGCTTGCTCGCGAAGGCAGTGGATCAGTCCATACATCTGTTGACTGACACACCGCCTTCGCGAGCAAGCCCGCTCCCACATTGGCTCTTCTTCAGTAGGTAGATTGCATTGCAATCACACTGGCGCCAGCTTCTGCTCAAACACCGAAACCCCATCCAGGTCCCGCAAAATCACCGTCAGCTCCGCCGTCTGCCCGTCAATCTGCACCTCGCCAAAAAACTGGAACCCGGCAAACGGCGAGCTGTTCTGCACCGTCGGCGCCTTCTCGAACACCACTTCCGGGCCAAAGGTTTTATCCAGCGGATTAGGCCCGAAACTCCCGGCATTCAACGGCCCGGCGACAAACTCCCAGAACGGCTCAAAATCCTGAAACGCCGCCCGATCCGGATGGTAATGATGGGCCGCGCAGTAATGCACATCCGCCGTCAGCCACACGTGATTACGCACCTGCTGCGCCCGCAGAAACGCGAGCAATTCGGCAATTTCCAACTCGCGCCCCTGGGCCGGGCCCGGGTCGCCGTTGGCGATCGCTTCCCAACGCGGCACGCCGGGGCTGACCTCACCGTCGGGCACGCCCAGGCCAATGGGCATGTCGGCGGCGATGACTTTCCACTGCGCCTGGGAGGCCTTCAATTCGCGCTTGAGCCAGTCCAGTTGCTCACGCCCAAGGAACGGTTTTTCACCGCCAAGGTTGTCATCGTTCGGCCCGCGATAGCTGCGCATGTCCAGCACAAACACATCCAGCAACGGGCCGTAGCCGAGCTTGCGATAAATCCGCCCGCCCTGGTCGGCGCTTTGCCGGCGCATCGGTGAATATTCCAGCCAGGCCTGGCGCGCACGGCCTACCAGGGTATTGATGTCGCGAGTCTTGTAGCGTTCATCCAGTTGCTTGCTCGGCGACCAGTTGTTGATCACCTCGTGGTCGTCCCACTGCCAGATCTGCGGCACTTCGGCGTTGAAGCGACGTACGTTCTCGTCCATCAGGTTGTAGCGGTAGTTGCCCCGGTATTCATTCAGGGTTTCAGCGACTTTGCTTTTGGCTTCAGTGGTGATGTTGCGCCAGATGCGTCCGTCCTCGGTGGTCAGTTGCGCGGGCACCGGGCCGTCGGCGTAGATGGTGTCGCCGCTGTGAATGAAGAAGTCCGGCAGGCGCAGGCGCATGGCTTCGTAGATGCGCATGCCGCCGATGTCCGGGTTGATGCCGAAGCCCTGGCCGACGGTGTCGCCGCTCCACACAAAGCGGATATCCCGGCGCTGCTGCGGCACGCTGCGCAGGTGACCGAACCAGGGCTCGCTGGCCACGCCTGTCTGGGCATCTTCAAAGTGCACACGGTAGAAGATCGCCTGGTCGACGGGCAGGCCGGTGAGTTCGACACGGGCGGTGAAATCGGTGCGGCTGTCGGCCAGGGGCGAGACGAATTTGCGCGGGTTGCTGAATACGCTGCGGGTGTCCCACTCCACCACCATCCGGGCCGGGCGGTCGCTGCGGCTCCAGATCATCGCGCGGTCGCCCAGCAGGTCGCCGGACTGCACGCCGTCGGTGAGTTGCGGGCGATCCTTGACCGAGGCGATCACCGCAGGCGCGAGGCCCGGCAGCAACAGGCCGGCGCCAACGGCTTGCATCACGCGGCGGCGGCCGAGATTGAAGTGGCTCATGCGGGTTCCCTCTCGAGCAGCAAAAGGGAAACTTAAGCATGACGGGATGAACGAGTTATGACACCGGCCTTATTGCTCACGGAGGTCAAATGTGGGAGCTGGCTTGCCTGCGATAGCCTCAACTCGGTTGCGTTGATACACCGAGGTGCCTGCATCGCAGGCAAGCCAGCTCCTACATGAACCGCGTCATGCCTGGGCGGGTGCGACAGAAAGCTCTACGGTCTCAGGGCGCTTGAGGAATGCATACACCACGGCCGTCAACAAACTGCCCGCCACGATCGCCAGCAGGTACAGCAGCGCATGGTTGATCGCATTCGGGATCAGCATCACAAACAATCCACCATGGGGCGCCATCAGCTTGCAGCCGAAATACATCGACAGCGCACCGGTCAGCGCACCGCCGGCGATGCTTGCCGGGATTACCCGCAGCGGGTCCTTGGCAGCAAACGGAATTGCGCCTTCAGAGATAAAGCACATGCCGAGGATCAGCGCGGCCTTGCCGGCTTCACGCTCGGTCTGGGCGAACTTGCGCCGCGCCAGGAAGGTGGCGATGCCCATGCCAATCGGCGGCACCATGCCGGCAGCCATGGTCGCGGCCATGGGTGCACCGCTTTGTGCTGCCAGCAGGCCGACGGAAAACGCGTAGGCCGCCTTGTTGATCGGGCCACCGAGATCGACGCACATCATGCCGCCCAGCAAGATGCCCAGCAGCACGGCGTTGGTGGTGCCCATGGTGCTGAGAAAATCCGTGAGGCCGGTGAGCATCTTCGCCACCGGCGGCCCTACCAGGTAAATCATCGCCAGGCCGGTGAACAGACTCGCCAGCAACGGGATGATCAGGATCGGCTTGAGGGCTTCCAGGCTCTGGGGCAAACGGATCGCGCGGCTGATGAATTTGACGCAGTAGCCGGCGAGAAAGCCGGCGAAGATCCCGCCGATAAACCCCGCGCCCAAGGTGCTGGCCAGCAGGCCACCGATCATGCCGGGGGCCAATCCAGGACGGTCGGCAATCGAGTAGGCGATGTAACCCGCCAGCAGCGGCACCATCAGCATGAACGCCTGGTCGCCGACGGTTTTCAGCGCGGCGGCAAGAGTGCCTTTTTCTTCAAAGGCATGAATGCCGAACACGAATGACAGGGCGATCAGCAGACCGCCCGCCACCACCATCGGCAGCATGAACGACACGCCGGTGAGCAAGTGTTTGTAGACACCGGTCTTCTCCGGTTTGGCAGCGGCACCACTGGCAGCGGATTCCTGCTTGCCTTCGGCCAGCGCCTTGTTGAGGGTCGCCTCGGATTGCTTGAGCGCGATCCCGGTGCCGCAGCGATAGATTTTCTTGCCGGCAAAGCGCTCGGTGGCGACTTCGATGTCGGCGGCGAGCAGCACCACGTCGGCGTCACGAATCGCCTCGGGGCTCAGCGGCGTGCGGGCGCCCACGGAGCCCTGGGTTTCCACCTGCAAGTCATACCCGAGGCGCTTGGCGGTTTGCTGCAACGCTTCGGCAGCCATGAAGGTGTGGGCGACGCCGGTCGGGCACGCGGTGATCGCGACGATACGCGGCGTGCTTTTCGCCGGTGCCGCGTCAGCTACCTGCACCTGGGCCTCCTCGGCTCCGCGACGCAACACCGCGTCCACATCCTGCAACGCCTGGGCCGGCGTGCTGCGGAATACGCGTTTGCCGACAAAACGCTGCATGTCCACCGGCGTGCTGCTGACCAGCAATACCCACTCGGCGGCTTCAATGGTGGCCGCCGACAATTGGCGTTCCGGATGCTGCACGTCGACCACTTCGACGCTGGTGCTCCAGCCCTGGCGTTGCGCGGCGGCATCCAGCAAGCGGGCGCACAGCACACTGGTGACCATGCCGTTCGGGCAGGCAGTAACAATGGCTAACTTCATGACCAACCCTCTTATTGTTCTGTCAGCGGGCGCACGTGGACGCCGCTCTGCAAAGTCTCAAGCTGCGCTTCGTCGGTGATGCCAAAGCCGATCTGCGTGACCGCCATCGCGGCAATGGCGGTGGCGCGGCCCAGGGTCTGCTCCGGCGTATCGCCACTGAGCAAACCGTGAAGCATCCCGGCCAGCAGCGAGTCGCCGGCGCCTACGGTACTGGCCACGGTTACCTTGGGCGGCGTGGCGTGCAGCGCGGTATCCGGGCTGTACCAGCTCACACCCGCGGCACCGTCGGAGACCACCACATGCTCCACACCTTGCCGATGCAGTTGGCGGATGGCATCTGTGGAATGACCGAGGGCATCGGCCAGTTCTTCGGTATTGGGTTTGACCAGCCAAGGGCCGGCGTTCAATCCAGCGCGCAGCGCTTCGCCGCTGGTGTCCAGGGCGACTTTCAAGCCGAGGTTTTTCAGTTGCTGCAGCAGGCCCTGGAACCACTGAGGGGTGATGCCGCGTGGCAGGCTGCCGGCCACGACGACGGCGTCGTAGCCCGGAGCAATCCGCGCCAGTTGCTCAAGCAGTGCGTGTTGCGCCTGCTCGCTGACCAACGGGCCCGGCGCATTGACATCCGTGACCCGCCCATCCTGCTCGGCGATCTTGATATTGCTGCGGGTTTCTCCCGGCACCCGAATAAACGCATCGGTAAAACCACGACGGGCAATCAGCATCTCGAATGCCTGGGGATTGTCCTCACCAAGAAAGCCGCCCACGGTCACCTGATGACCAAGGTCCGCCAGCACCTGGGCGACGTTCACGCCCTTGCCGGCAGCGTGGGTGATCATCGCTTCGCTGCGATTGACCTCGCCCGGTTCCAGGCGCGCCAGGCGCACCGTCAGGTCCAACGCCGGGTTCAGCGTCAGGCTTAAAATCCTTGCCATTTACACGGCCTCCACAAGCGCACGCACTTCGGCGGGAGAACCCACCGCCAGGGCTTTTTGTGCCAGGCCCTGGGCCTCGCTCAGACTGAATTCACGCACCCGTGCCTTGACCTCGGGGATGCTGCGCGCAGACACACTCAGCTCATCCACTCCCAGGCCGATCAGCACCGGAACTGCCAACGGGTCGGCTGCCAGCTCGCCGCACACGCCGACCCATTTGCCATGGGCATGGGCGGCGCGCACGGTGATGTCGATCAGTTGCAACACCGCCGGATGCAGGCCATCCGCCTGGGCCGACAGCGTCGGATGGCCACGGTCGATGGCCAAGGTGTATTGGGTCAGGTCGTTGGTGCCGACGCTGAAGAAGTCCACTTCCTTGGCCAGTACCGGCGCCAGCAACGCGGCCGACGGCACTTCGATCATGATCCCCAGTTGCAGGTCGGCCACCGGGATTTCCAGGCGCAGGCGCTCGGTCATGTCCCGGGCCTGGCGCCACTCGTCAACACTGCCAACCATGGGGAACATGATGCGCAGTGGACGGTTGTCCGCCGAACGCAACAGCGCGCGCAATTGCGCTTCCATAATCTGCGGGCGTTGCAGGGTCAGGCGGATGCCGCGCACGCCGAGGAAGGGGTTTTCTTCCTTGGCGATCGGCCAGTACGGCAGCGGTTTGTCGCCGCCCACATCAAGGGTGCGCACCACCAGCGGCCGGCCGCCGAGGCCGTCGAGCACGCGGCGGTATTCGGCTTCCTGGGTGGCTTCGTCGGGCGCTTGTTTGTGGGCCATGAAAATCAGTTCGGTGCGCAGCAGGCCGATGCCTTCGGCGCCCTGCTCCACCGCGCCGGCAACCCCGGCGCTTTCGCCGATATTGGCGAATACTTCGACGGCATGGCCATCGCGGGTCAGGGCCGGTTCATGGCGTTGCGCGGCGGCGGCTTGCAGACGTTGTTCGCGGGTGTCGCGTTCGACGGTGGCGCGCTGCAAGGTGGCGGCGTCGGCGTCCACATGCAGGCGACCGCGCTGGCCATCCAGCAACAACGGCGTGCCCGAAGCCAACAGCAATACAGCAGGGCCTGCCCCCACCAGCGCGGGAATGCCCAAAGCACGGGCGACGATGGCGCTGTGGGCGGTGGCGCCGCCACGGGCAGTGAGGATGCCGGCGACACGCACCGGGTCCAGGCGCGCCACGTCCGAGGGACCCACTTCGTCCATCACCAGGATGTAGGGTTCGTCCGGCTCCTGGGCGGTTTCGACGCCGCACAGTTGTGCCAGCACGCGGCGGCCAATGTCACGCAGATCGGCAGCGCGCTCGGCGAGCAAGGCGTCCTGCAACGATTCCTGCTGTTTGGCGGCGGCTTCGATCACGCTCATCCACGCGGCCTCGGCGCTTTCGCCCTGCTTGAGGCGCGTCTCGACTTCGTCGGTCAATTCCGGGTCGTCGAGCATCTCCTGGTGGGTGATGAAGATCTCGCGGATGGCCTTGGATTTGCTGCGCTCGATAAGGCCCTGGATGTCCCGGCGCACGTCGGTCAATGCCGCGTGCAGGCGCTGGCGCTCGATCACCGGCGACTCGCCGCGCAGCGGGTATTCGAAAGGTTGCAGCACCTGGATATGCGCCGGGCCAATCGCAATGCCGGGGGCGGCGGCAATGGCCTGGATCAGGCTGCCGGACACTGGCGCGCTGATGACCGGTTCGATCTCGGCCACGGCTTGTTGGGCGCTGACTGCCGGCAACGGCTCGACTTCTTCGCCGAGGCCGTCTTCCACTGCCGCCAGCAAGGCGGGCAAGGCGTCACCGGCAATGGTTGGCTCAGCGACAAACTCCAATACCTGGCCGCGACGCGCACCGAGGCTGAGCAACTTGCTCAGGCTTTTTACCGATACCGCGCCGACGTCTCCATCGACGATGCGCACACGGATTTCACCGGCAAAACTTTTCGCCAATTGCGCGAGGATCTTCGCCGGGCGCGCATGCAGCCCGTGGGCGTTGGCCAGGGCAATGCGCACGCTTGGCCAGTCGGCGGGCAGTTCACCGCCGAGCACTTCCAGTACGGCCCGGCTGCTGGTGGCGCGGCCGAGTTCCTGGCCACGGCCTTCGATCAGCAAGGCACACAGGCGTTCGAGCAAGGTCTGGTGGGCCTCGCCGAGGCTGGCCAGGCAGAACAGGCCGCTCAAGGGCTGGCCCAGGTAACGCATGGGTTTGTCCGGAGTGACGAAGGCCAGGCCGGGACGCTTCACCGTCTGTTCGCTGTGCAACCACCACAGGCCATCGCCCAGGGGCAGCGCGTCGACTTGTTGCAGCACGGCGGCAAAGCCATTGCTCACGCAATCGGCCTGGCGCAACAGGCGTGCGCCTCTCCACACCAGTTCTTCGAAATCATCAGCCGACACGCCCAGGCCAATCATCTGTGCGTCCAGCGCCAGCTCCTGCGGCGCGCCTTGCAGCAGTTTCAGCAAGGCCTCGGCAGAACTGGCGCGGCGCAGGGCCTGGCCCAGGTCGGTCTCGCCAAGGGCACGGGTCAGCAGTTGCAGCAGGCGCAGGTGTTCGTCGGATTTGGCGGCAATGCCGATCGCCAGGTAAACGATCTGGCCATCGCCCCAATCCACGCCGTCGGGAAATTGCAGCAGGCGCACGCCGGTGGCGAACACCTGGTCGCGTGTTTCGGGGGTGCCGTGGGGGATGGCGATACCCTGGCCGAGAAAGGTCGAGCCTTGGGCTTCACGCGCTTGCAAGCCACTGAGGTAACCCTCGGCGACCAGGCCATCGGCCACCAGTTTTTCAGCGAGCAGTTGCAAGGCAGCAGACTTATCCACAGCCGTCTGGCCCATGGATATCTGCTCGTGGGTGAGCTCAAGCATGCCGTTCTCCTAGTTAGTGCGGCGGGCGCACTAGGTATTATTTTGAATAAATCAGTGCAAAAGCGTTCGAATAAAATTGACTGAGTGGTCAGTTGGCAGGACCACACTCGTCGCGATAATCGTAAAAATACGCTTGCTGAAACGTTTAATCTAGAATTTATGGCAGATTAGGCGTTAATTTCCCATGATTGAAGAGCCACTCGGCTGTTGAGTTGCGACAATGGTCGCCTGCAGTAATCGGTTACGATTGGACAAAATGTCGGGGCAAGCTCTAAAAAACAAGGAAATCCCGGTTTGAAACTCAGTGATATCGCGCGCATTGCCGGTGTGTCTGTGACCACCGCCAGCTACGTCATCAATGGCAAGGCCGAACAGCAACGGATCAGCAGCGCAACCGTCGAACGGGTGCGCGCCGTGGTTGAAGAACATGGCTTTACGCCCAACCCCCAGGCCGCCGGGCTGCGCAGCCGGCACACCCGTACCCTGGGTTTTATCCTGCCGGACCTGGAAAACCCCAGTTACGCACGCATCGCCAAGCTGCTCGAACAAGGCGCCCGTGCCCGCGGCTATCAATTGCTGATCGCCAGCTCCGACGACGACGCCAACAGTGAGCGGCAACTGCTGCAACTGTTCCGCGCCCGCCGTTGCGATGCGCTGTTTGTCGCCAGCTGCCTGCCGGCCACCGACGACAGCTACCGCGAACTGCAAGCCAAGGGTTTGCCGGTGATCGCCATCGACCGGGTGATGGAGTCTACGCAGTTTTGCTCGGTGGTCAGCGATGATCGCCAGGCCTGCCAGCAATTGACCAGCAGCCTGCTGCACCCGCTGCCCAAGCAGATCGTGTTGATCGGCGCGCGGCCAGAGCTGAGCATCAGCCAGGAACGTACCGCCGGTTTCAAGCAAGCGCTGAAAGACTTCAGCGGCGAAGTGCTGATCGAACAAGGCGAGTCGTTCAGCCGCGACTGTGGCCGACAGCTGATGGAGCAGTTGCTGCAAAGCCTGGGGCATTTGCCTGACGCACTGGTGACTACGTCCTACGTCCTGCTGCAAGGGGTGTTTGACGCGCTGCATGACTTCCCGCTCAAATCCCGGCCACTGCGACTGGGGACGTTTGGCGACACCCAACTGCTGGATTTCCTGCCGCTGCCGGTGAATGCCATGGCCCAGCAGCATCAGTTGATTGCCGACACCGCGCTGCGCCTGGCGCTGGCGGCCATTGAAGAACAGCACTACGAACCCGGCGTGCATGCCATCGGCCGTACGTTCAAGCAGCGGATTCACTCGGAGTAAGCGGTGTGGAGCTGATCGACAGCCACACCCATCTGGATTTTCCGGACTTCGATACGGACCGCCGCGAAGTCCTGAGCCGCAGTCGCCGCCTGGGCGTGCGCAGGATGGTGGTGCTCGGGGTCTATCAGCAGAACTGGCAACGGTTGTGGGACCTGGTGCAAACCGACGCAGATTTATTCGCCGCCTTCGGCCTGCACCCGGTGTATCTCGACGACCATCGCCCCGCCGACCTGACGGAACTGGGCGACTGGCTGACCCGCCTGAACGGCCACCGGCAACTGTGCGCGGTGGGCGAAATCGGCCTGGATTATTTCCTCGAACAGCTGGACCGCGAACGCCAGCAAAGCCTGTTTGAAGCGCAACTGAAGCTGGCGGTGGATTTCCAACTGCCGGCGCTGCTGCATGTGCGCCGCAGCCACGCTGCCGTGATCGCCACCCTCAAGCGCATTCGGCTGCCACGAGGCGGAATCATCCACGCGTTTGCCGGCAGCCAGGAAGAGGCCCGCGAGTACACCAAGCTCGGCTTCAAACTGGGCCTGGGCGGCGCGGCCACATGGCCGCAAGCCCTGCGCATGCACAAGGTGATCGCCCGGCTGCCGCTGGAAAGCGTGGTGCTGGAAACCGACTCACCGGACATGGCCCCCGTGATGTACCCCGGCCAGCGCAACAGCCCCGAACACCTGCCAGACATCTGTGCCGCCCTGGCGGAGCGCATGGGCATCAGCTCCTCAGCGCTGGCCGAGGCGAGCACCCGCAATGCCTGCGAGCTGTTCAACTGGTAGGGGCCCATCCCCGATGCATGCCTGGCCATGCCTCACACTCGAAAGGCCCCGATCAACTGCTTCAGCTCGATCACTTGCAAGGACAATTGCCGGCTGGCCTCTTCAGTCTGGTGCGCGCCCTGCGCTGCATGTTCACCGGCGCGATTGATCTCGACGATGTTCTGATCGATGTCATGGGCCACGGCAGTCTGCTGTTCGACGGCGGCGGCAATCTGCTGGTTCTGGTCGACGATCATGCCTACCGCGCCGAGGATTTTTTCGAGGGCCTGCTGGACTTTTTCCGACTGCCCCACCGTGCCATTGGCCATCTCGTGGCTGGTGCCCATGGCCTTCACCGCAGCGCCGACACCGCTGTGGAGCTTGGCAATCATCTGCTCGATTTCCTCGGTGGAGTGCTGGGTGCGCCGGGCCAAAGTGCGCACTTCATCGGCCACCACGGCGAAACCGCGTCCTTGCTCACCGGCGCGCGCGGCCTCGATGGCGGCATTCAACGCCAGCAGATTGGTCTGTTCGGCAATGCTCTTGATCACTTCCAGCACGCGACTGATGGATTGGCTGTCGATGGCCAATTGGTTGATGACCCGTACCGATTGATCGATCTCCGAAGCCAACGCCGCGATACTGCCTTGCTGGGAATGCACCAGGCCGCGTCCGCTGACGGTTTCATCGTTGACGCTGTGAGCGCTGCTGACCGCCGCCGCCGCGCTGCGCGCCACTTCCTGGGCAGTGGAGGACATCTGGTTCATGGCGGTCGCCACTTGCTCGATCTGGCTGCGTTGGCCGGACACGGCCTGGTTGCTGCTGGCCGAGACTGACTCCACTTGTCCGGCCTGGTGTTCGACCTGGTTGACGGTGTGCCCTACCCGCTCGATCAGGTCATGGATTTTGGCCACGGTGGAGTTGAACACCTGGCCCAAATCCCCCAGTTCGTCGCGGCTGTGGGCGATGAAGGTGACGGTCATGTCACCGGCCGCCACCTTGTCCATCGTCGCCCCCAGGCGGCGCAAGGTGGTGCGGGTGGAGGCGTAGAAACCGGCATACAAATAGAAGATCAGCAAAAACACCGACGCCAGTGCCGCCACCAATCCGATCATGTGCGTGCGGTTTTCCGACAGGCGTTGCTCCAGTTGCTGCTCGAGAAAGGTCAGGGTGGCTTCGTCGAGCTGATAGGTCTTGGCCATCAACGTGCTGACGTCGTCGTAGAAGTCTTGCCATGGGGCGTCGAGGGTTTCGGCCATGACGACCTGCTCTTCGAACAACTCACTGCCTTGCTTGAGGCTGGCCTTGCTCGCGTCCGCCAGGCTCGCCAATGCTGCGTGGGCGGGCTTGCTGGAGCCGAGGGCATCCTGCAGTTTCAGGCCGTATTCCGCCTGGAGCTTTTCCAGTTGCTGCAGCAACTCGTCAAAACGAGTGCTGGACGACGAATTGAGAAAACCCTGGCCCAACGAATAAGCCCCCATGGCCCGGCCTTCCCCCAGGGTCTGGGTGACTTGCGGGGTGACGCTGGTGATCAGTTCACTGAGTTGGCGCAGGTCGCCCTGGGGGTCACGGCTCAACCCCGACTGGCTGGCGATGATCTGGCTGAGCATCTGCGCCTTGTTGAGGAGTTTGCCGATCAGCGCGCTTTTGCTGAGCAGTGAAGTTTCCTGTTGCTGGGCCTTGAAGGCGGCGATCATTTCATCGCGCTTGGCTTCGAAGGCGGCGGCCTGTTCTGGGTCGGCGGACAGGGCGTGGAAGCTTTGCAGGCGCTGCAGCAGGCTGTCTTCGAGGGCGGTGATTTTGTTTTCGATATCACCGGCCTTGCCTGATTGGCCGAGGGTTGCGTTGATCTGTACCTGGTTGTTCAGGGTTTCCAGGTCGCGGCGCAGGGCCAGGCTGCTGCCCAGCAGGTCGAGGCTTTGCAGCTCGATGCGAGTGCCCTGGAATTCTCGCCAGGAATCGCGCACCAGGTAGTAGTTGGTGGCCAGCATCGGCAACAGGAACAGCACGCTGATAAGGCTGAACTTCATGCCGAAGGTCAGGCGGTTCATGAACGCGACGGCGGGATAGAGCAAGCTCTTCACAGGTGAACTCCCTTTTCTTTTATTTTTATTGAGGGCGCAGGGCGGCGGCAGATAGCCACTATTTGGCGCTCTGTCTGTATAGCTCAATTCGAAAAGGAGGTTTGTAACTTAAGGTTAACGAGGTAGGAGCGAGCTTGCCCGCTCCTACAGGGGGGGCAAATCAGGGCAGCACGGTCCAGATGGCAAAGCCGGCGTACCACAGCACGGCGGCACGCAGCAGCAACTCCCAGATACGATCAAGGCTGTTGATGCCCTCGGCGCCTACCACCGGTGGCGGGATCTCCGCGGCCACCAGGCCCACCTTCTCCACCAGTTGCGCAGCACTGATGTCCCAGCTCAGCAGCTCATGCAGCATCACCCGGCCGACCGCCACAAAGTTGCCGACCAGGGCAAAACTCGCCGCCAGCAAACGTACCGGCAACCAGTCGAAGGCATGGCGCAACTGCCCGGCACGCTCGGCCACCAGCGGGTTCTTGCTGTTCTCGGTCGCCAGCGCCAGCAGACGGTAGGCCAGGGCGGCCACCGGCCCGAGGAGGAAGTACCAGAAAATCACCGCGAAGAAGCTTTGGTAGGCCTGCCACAACAGATGGCCCTGGACCCGCTCCAGCAACTGTTCACCACTGTCGGCGCTGATGCTCAAGTCACGTTCGGCCACATGTTCGGCCGCTTGCAGGTCGCCCCGGCGCCAGGCATCACGGAACGGGCCCAATCCGGCCAGGAGATCGCCACGGCCCAGGCTGTAGATCACCACCAGCAGGTGCACCGGCAGCGCCAACAGGCCATAGGCCACTGGCTCCAGCACCAGCAACAACAACGCAAGCAAAGCCACCGGCAGCAGCACCAGCAATGTGAGGATCAGCCACGGCTGCTTGCCCAGGCTGGCGCTCGACTCCAGCTTGGCCAGTTCCCGCAACCAGCCGCCATCACGTTGTATTCGGTGACGCAGGGCCGAGAACTTCTCGATCCATACCGCCAGCACCAACACCAGAAAACTCATTGTGCGTGTCCTCCATCCTGCAAGGCGCTGCGAAAGCGCGCCCAATCAAATTCGGGTCCGGGGTCGGTCTTGCGTCCCGGGGCGATATCGCTATGGCCACAAATGCGCTGGCGGGTAATGCCCGTGTACGCCGCCAGCAACTGGCGCGTCAGGGCGATCAGGGATTGATACTGGGCATCGGTGAAGGGCAGGTCATCAGTGCCCTCCAGCTCGATCCCCAGGGAAAAGTCGTTACACGTCTCACGCCCCTCGAAGCTCGATACCCCGGCATGCCAGGCCCGGTCCCGGCACGAGACAAACTGCGTCACCGCGCCATCACGCTCAATCAGAAAATGCGCAGAAACCCGTAGGTCGGCAATACCTTCAAAGTAGGGATGTTCCGTGACATCCAGGCGATTCTGGAAAAACTCGTGCACCTTGCCGGTGGCGAATTGCGCCGGTGGCAGGCTGATGTTGTGCACCACCAACAGGGAAATCTCGCCACCGGGGCGCTCGTTGAAGTTGGGCGAGGGGCAATGGCGAATGCCCTGGCACCAACCGCTGGCGGGGTCCAACTGCATACTGGTTCCTTGAACGAGGCTGGGGTAACTCAGTATGCCGCGTTCCGCTGTCTGGTTGCGATCACTTGGCGCGATGAAGTTGGCGCAGGTTGCCAATCACCGAAGCCAGGGCGCGGTCGAACAACAGCGCATCATCCAGGGTTCGCACCGCGCCGCGCTTGAACTCCAGGGCCAGTTCAAGCGGATTTTTTTCCAATACCTTGAGGCCGGTTCGATTGACGAAAATGCAGGTATTGCCCGGCGCAATAATCGCCGTCAGCTTGCAACGCAGGGTGTTTTCGGCGTCTTCCTGAAATTCCACCCAGCAACCGATCCGCAGTTGGCGAACCTTGAGCAGGTCGGGATCATCTTCCGGCAGGCTCGCCTCGATGGCCGGTGCCGCGGGACTGAGGACGAATGCCTCGCGCACCTCGACTTGCGACAGCGACGGTTGTTCCTCGGCACTGCCCCGGAACGACTGGACATGCAGGGTTTGCAAGCGGGTGAAAAATTCCCGGGTAATGAAGGGATCGAATGCCGCGCCGCTCAACCCATCGCGCAAGGCTTTCAGCAAGCCTGGCAACTGCTCCAGCAGGTGCCGGCCGGCTTCGGTGTCTTCGCTGAGGCCGACACTCCAGATCAACTCGTCCATGGTGCGCAACCCGGCCAGCCATTGTGGCGAGTGCTCGCCATGCTTCAGGCACGCCAGCAACAGCACCTGGCTCCAGGCCTGTTGCAGGAACTGCACCACGACCTCGGGCAGTACTTTGCCCAGCAACCGCAGATTGAGGGCTTCGGCTACACGCTGACGAGCGATTTCGGTACGGGCGCGCCCTTCTTCCGCATCGCGGGTACGTTGCTCCAGCAATTCGCTGCGGCGTCGCTCGTCATGGGTAAACGCGGTGAACTCGGTCAGTAACTGGGAAAAGATTGCCGGATCATCCACAAAATCGTTCAGCAACCGCTGCACCACCTGCTCGATGTGCAGGTACAGGCTGTCGCGCTGATAATCGTCGCGCTGGCTCCAGCCCATGGCCGCCGAAGCGATTTCATTGAGCAAGCGTCGCGCCGGGTGATTGGTGCGGCTGAAAAAACTCTTGTCCAGCACCGCCACTTTCAGCATCGGAATCTGCAGGCGCGCGATCAGCGCCTTGAGGGACTCGGGCACCGTACCGTCATTGAGGATGAACTCGAACAGCATGGCGATCAGGTTGATCACATCCTCGTCCGCATCCTCCACCACCCGCGACTTGCCGCTCTTGACGCTGACCCGGGTCAGCAGTTGTTCAAGCTGGTTGCGCAGGTCGAAATCATCCTCGACCTCAGGCTCAGGCACATATTGCTGCAAATGGGAGAGCAGGCGCAGCAGGTCACGGGTGGAGATGGGCTGGGTCTCGGCGCTGGCTTCCAGCGTGGGTGCCACGCTGCCGCGCACTGCCGACAGCAATTCCTGCAACGCCGCGAAAACTTCCTGGCCGCTGTCGTCTGCCGGGTGGCCGGCAATCGGCGGGGTGTCTTCAGGCAACTCGGCCGTGGCGACGGCGCGCCGCGATGGCACGGCCTTGAGTTCGGGCAATACGCCGGTGGCGATCAGCAACTGATTGGCTTCGCCGTACAACAGATCAGCGTCACTGAGCACGTATTTCTCAAACAGCTTGAGAATGATCAGCTTGACCCGGATTTCCACGCCAAGGCTGCGTCCTGCTTGCAGAAAAAACGCGCACAGCATTGCCGGGCCCAGGGGGTTGTCCCGATCATCCAGGCGTTTGTCGAGCAAGGCATTCAGCCGGGCTGTCAATTGCCCAAGGGCGAGCCCGTCACGGCGCAGCACCTTGCCCAGCATGGCCTCGAGCGCGACGGCTTTTTCCAGCTCATCGCCCGAGACCCCGGGCGCCGCGGTGTAGGACACCACCGGAATCAGTTGCAGCTCACCGCGCTCCACGTTGCCAAGATTGGCAAACGCTTCGTAGAGTTGCTCCATGAAGCCACGCTCGAAATTCTTGCGCTTGAGGCGCAGGTCGCGCATGGCCTCAAAGAAAATACCGTGGTCGACGTTACTGCGGGTCTTGTCGGCCATTTCGAACAGGGTGTCGTCGGCGTTATCAAACAGCTCCTGCAGTCCCTGCCTGAGTTGCTGCGCCGCCTTGTCACGGACCTGGAGCAACACCACCGGCAGGCGGGCGAGCGGCGATGGCGTCGCCCGTGCCTTATTGATCGGCACCACCTTCCCGTCATTGTGCATCCTGGCCTCCTGAAACGGCGGTATTCGATTGTGTGAAGGATCGGTGCAGCAACGGCGCGAAGCACGCCGGGGCACTGCGAAAATCGGGCTATCACCGTGACGTCAAAGCTATGACGCCAATTGCAAGGCGCGAGATTATCTTGCAAATGAGGGTTGTTGCGCCAGCGAACTCTGTGATTGCCGTGTAAATGAACATCGCGCACCGCACCCGAGGTGCCAGTTGCCTTGGGTTCAGGCCCGCCCTGCCCCTATAATCCAGGCACTTTGTTTGTGGAGCCTGTTATGCCCAATCTTCGTCTAGCCGACCTGACCGCCGAAATCGAAGCCAACGTGCGTCGCGCACTGCTGGAAGACATCGGCAGCGGGGATATCACCGCACAACTGATCCCCGCCGAACGCCTGGCCAAGGCCACGATCATCACGCGCGACGCCGCCGTCATCAGCGGCACGGCCTGGGTGGAAGCGGTGTTTCGCCAATTGGACCCACGCGTCGCGGTGCATTGGCAGGTGCGCGACGGCGAACGTGTCAGCCCCAACCAGGCGCTGTTTCACCTTGAAGGCCCGGCCCGCTCGCTGCTCAGTGGCGAGCGTTGCGCGCTGAATTTCCTGCAACTGTTGTCAGGCGTTGCCACCCGCGCCCAATACCTGGCGGACTTTGTCGCGTCCACCCAGGTCAAGCTGCTGGATACACGCAAGACATTGCCCGGCCTGCGCCTGGCGCAAAAATATGCAGTGACCTGCGGTGGTTGCCACAACCACCGCATCGGCCTGTATGACGCGTTCCTGATCAAGGAAAACCATATCGCAGCCTGCGGCGGCATTGCCCAGGCCATCAGCGCCGCCCACAAGATCGCCCCGGGCAAGCCGGTGGAAATCGAAGTGGAAAGCCTGGAGGAACTGCGTGAGGCACTGGCGGCGGGCGCCGACATCATCATGCTGGATGAGCTGAGCCTGGATGACATGCGCGAAGCGGTGCGCCTGAACAACGGCAAAGCCAAGCTGGAGGCCAGTGGCGGGATCAACGAAAGCACCCTGCTGCCCATCGCTGAAACCGGCGTGGACTACATCTCCATCGGGGCGATGACCAAGGATGTGAAGGCGGTGGATTTGTCGATGCGGCTTAGTCTCTGAAACGCCCTTGAATGTAAGCGCCTGCTTTTGTGGCGAGGGAGCTTGCTCCCGCTGGAGTGCGCAGCGCTCCCAAGGTTTTTGGGGTCGCTTGGCAACCCAGCGGGAGCAAGCTCCCTCGCCACATCAAACTTGTGTCAGATCGCGAGATTGTTCATCCCGCAATACTCGTTCCAGTCGACACCCAACACCTCGGCCGCTTCCTTGTGCAAAGCCAGGCGCGCCGCCTCGAACGCTTCGGGGGTGGAGGTGTACTTCAGGGTCAGTTCCCATGGCTGCAGGCCCTGGGCCTCGGCCTCATCCTCAAACGCCCATTGGATCTGGTCCCTTTGATCATCGGCGCTCAGGTCCTTGATCTCATCCAGCAGTTCCGGCGACTCCGCGACGTACTTTTTGAGGGCTGCTTCGTGCCGCGCTTCCTGGGTCATTTCTTGTGTGGTCATGTCGTTCTCTTAGATCGAGGAATGGGGATGCATCTGGGTCATCAAGGTCGCGCAGATACAAAAGAACAGGCATGAATACCGGTTCGTCTGGCCTTCAGAACCATTCTGGGATCATCTGAAAACTGTGTTGCCTTTGTGCCCGAGACAGGAATCGAACCTGCGACCTTCGCGTTACGAGTGCGCTGCTCTACCGGCTGAGCTACACGGGCGGTGGGCTAAAGCTAGCACTGCCTTGGACGTCCGGCAACTCACTGCATTTCGAGGGCAATCACGCCTTGCACCCAAAAGCGTGGCTGCAGGTGACCGTTACTCAGGCCCATGTAGTGCTCGCTGCGCTCCTTGAGTCGGGGCACATCACGAATCGCGACGAACACCAGCAAGCCGACGGCCACGACGCTCGCGGCCATCCACACCCTGTACAACGCCGACACCGGGGCGACCGATGGAGCGCGCCACACATGCAATCCCATCAGCCAGCCAACCACCAGCGCCAGCCAGAGTTGCGACACCGGCATCACGATTACCCCATCCACCTGTGCCTGGGTCAGTGCACCGATCAGCGAGGCAAACAGGCACAGGCGCAGCAGGTCCACGGGCGCCAATGACAACGCACGCTTACGCAACACGTCCAAGGTTGACCAACCCGCCCACGCGACCAACGCGATCACGCACAGCGTCGACGGTACGCCCCATTCGCTGGCCCACTGCAGAATCGCCTGGTGAGGGTGAGCGGCAATGTCGTTGGCGATGTCGGCAAAATGCATCGGCCCGAAACCCAGCCAGGGCCGCTCGATAATCATGCTCCAGGCCTGCCACCATATCGGCCCACGCCCCGAGAGGCTGGTGGTCAGTCGATCTACGGCACCATTGGAAATTACAATCCCCAAGTACCCTGCCAGCACCGTGAAGACCAACCAATACAACACTAACCCACAGGCCAGTGCCGCCAACTGCCAGCCCAGCCAACGGCGCCCCTGCGGCCCCAGGAACATCAGCACGCACCCGGCAGCGCCCATACCGAGCCAGGTGCCGCGGGTACCGCCACCGATCGCGATCAGCCACCAGACACACAGCAGGGCGAACACCGCGCCCCGCGCTGGACGAGCGACGTTTGAAGCCAGCAAGGGAAGCGCCAGCAGCGGCAGGGTGAAGGTCTGGAACTGACCGTAGAAACGTTTATTGGAGAACCCGGACAACAGCAAATCGGTATTCACGATTGCTTCGCCGCTGGTGAAGGCGAGGACCCCGGCGTGCAGATATTGAATGCTTTTAACCATGCACAGCAGCAATACGAACAGGACCAATACACGATCCAGGGACTCATCCCCATTGCGCCTGGCCCGGCTGAAAGCCACAGCAGTGGCGCAACAACTGATGAGCAGCGCCAGCTCGGTCAACGCCCAGAGTGGCTGGTGGGCCAACAGGGCCGAAACCAGCCCCGCGCCCCCGATCAGCGACACCCCGAGCGCTGTCGACCTGTCTACGCATCGCTCTGCCTGCGGCAAGCACAGCCCATACACCACCGCACACAGCGCCACCGATATCTGCACCGCACGTTGCCAGTCATGGCTACTGAACGGCGCGCAGATCGCCAGCATCAGCAGACACATAACCACGACGAGGAATATGTTCCCCCGCTGCTGGACAGACGACGTCATCGGCAACCTCTACTTCCTTGTGATGGGCGTAGAGCGGTTTACACACACGCTCTTCCTTGCTGCGTAAACAGTAGACGACCTGATGATCACGCGCCGCCGGAAGCACAACCTTTAGCGGCGTATTGGTCTTCTGCCGTGGTGGTGCACTTCCAGCCGGTTGTGGCGCTACGGGTCAAGGTGATGATCTTGCCCAGGACCGGCGCGGGTGCATCGAGGATTTCACAGGCAATCGTGCCAGCACCGGTGGCGATGTCGCCGGTCACGTCAATCTTGCAGTTGGCCGTTGGGCTGGTCCCGCCAATCAACGCCAGGGTCGGTGGCGTCCCCTGGTTCAGCGTGTCTTCAAAGCCCGCCTTCAACGCGGAGACTTCGGCCAGCCCTGCGGTAAACTTGGCCTTGGCCTGGTGCTTGGTGTACATGGGCAGGCCGATGGTGGCCAAAATGCCGATGATTGCCACGACGATCAACAATTCGATCAAGGTAAAACCTTTCTGACGCATCACATTCACTCTCCAGAATAAAACCTTTCGCGAGGCGCATCCTGCACCCCGTCTCGGCAACCGCGCCAGTGTACTCACCCCCGCGCAACCAATGCTGAACAAGACGCACAAACTGACATTTTTTCGCTCACGGCGAGCCTGCCCGAATCCGTCACCTGACTAAGCTATAAATCTTCCACTGTCTGTGTGCGGAACCGTGAAATGAATGATGTTTCAGCGATCTATGCCTGGGAAGGCGTCAACCGCAAAGGGCGCAAGGTCTCCGGAGAAACCCGCGGTCACAATCCCGCCCTGATCAAGGCACTGCTGCGCCAGCAAGGTATCAATCCTGGGCGCGTACGCAAGAAATTCGCCGGTTGGCCGAGCCTCGCCCTGCCGGTCAAACCGGCAGAGATCGCCCTCTTCACCCGCCAATTGGCGACGCTGCTGAAGGCTGGTATCGCACTTTTACAGGCGCTGGATATCATCGCCGAGGGCTTCGACAACCGGCATATGGGGGCGCTGGTACAAGGCTTGAAGCAGGAGATCGCCGCCGGCAGCAGCCTGGCTGTCGCCTTGCAGAAATACCCACGCTACTTCGATGATCTGTACTGCAACCTGGTTGCGGCGGGCGAACAGGCGGGCGCACTCGAAGCGCTGCTGGAAAGGGTGGCCATTCACCTGGAAAAAAGCGAACAGCTGAAAGCCAGAATCAAGAAGGCCATGACCTATCCCGTGACGGTACTGGCAGTCGCCACCGCTGTCAGCGCAATCCTGCTGATTCACGTGGTGCCGCAGTTTCAGGGGTTGTTTGCCGGCGTCGATGCACAACTGCCGGGCTTTACCCTGGGCGTCATCAGCCTGTCGGAGTTCATGCAGCAAAGCTGGTGGATGCTGATCCTGGCCGCGGGTGCCGGTTTCGCAGGAATGCGCAAAGCCTATCGCTCGTCCACAGGCTTTCGCCACTGGCTCGATGCCAGTTTGTTGAAAGCTCCCGTGGCAGGCACACTGCTGAAAAAATCGGCGGTCGCCCGCTATGCTCGCACGCTCTCGACCACCTTCGCGGCGGGCGTTCCATTGGTGCAGGCATTGGATTCCGTGGCCGGCGCCACGGGTAACGGGCAGTTCAAACAGGCAATCAATCGTATGCGGCACGACGTTGCAACCGGAATCCAGCTGAATGAATCCATGGCCATAAGCGGCCTGTTTCCAGGCATGGCGATCCAGATGACGGCTATCGGCGAGGAGTCGGGCACCCTCGATAACATGCTGGAAAAAGTCGCCTGCCACTACGAGGCTGACGTCGATAACCTGGTGGACAACCTTACCAGCCTCATGGAGCCGCTGATCATGGTGGTACTCGGCGGCATCGTCGGGGCATTGGTGCTGGCCATGTACCTGCCGATCTTTCAACTCGGTACAGCCTTTTGAGCACGCCACTGACTGAGATCCTCGTTTATCAGCCGTGGGTGTTTGTGTCAGGCGCGTTGCTGCTGGGCTTGATTGTCGGCAGTTTTATCAACGTGCTGGTATGGCGCCTGCCGAAGATGCTGGAACGTGAATGGCGAGCCCAGGCCCATGAAGTACTGGGCCTTCCCGCCGAGCCTGTCGCCGCGCCCTATAACCTGATGCACCCAAACTCCTGCTGCCCGCGTTGCAACCACCCGATTCGCCCCTGGGAGAATATTCCGCTGCTCAGTTATGTACTGCTCAAGGGACGTTGCTCAAGTTGCCATCAACCTATTGGCGCGCGTTATCCCATCACCGAACTGGCGTGCGGGCTGATCTCGGCGGTTGTCGCCTGGCATTTCGGTTTTGGCTGGGCAGCCGGGGCGGTGTTGTTGTTGAGTTGGGGCTTGCTGGCGATGAGCCTGATCGATGCAGACCACCAACTGCTGCCGGATGTGCTGGTGCTGCCGTTGCTGTGGCTGGGCCTGATCCTCAACAGCTTTGGCGTTTTTGTGTCATTGCACGATGCGCTGTGGGGCGCGGTAGCCGGTTACATGAGCCTGTGGTCGGTGTTCTGGGTGTTCAAACTGATTACCGGCAAGGATGGGATGGGGCACGGGGATTTCAAGCTGCTGGCCATGCTCGGTGCCTGGGGCGGCTGGCAGATCCTGCCGATGACGCTGTTGCTGTCTTCCCTGGTGGGTGTGATGGGAGGCCTGATTCTATTGCGCCTGCGCAAAGCCCACGCATCCACTCCAATGCCTTTTGGTCCGTATCTGGCAATTGCCGGCTGGATTGCATTGCTCTGGGGTGGTCAAATAACCGACTTCTATTTGCAGTCTGTCGGTTTCAGATGACCACTTCTGTCGCAACACCCTGGATTCTTGGCCTCACTGGCGGCATCGGCAGTGGCAAAAGCGCGGCCGCCGAACACTTCGTCCGGCTTGGCGTGGACTTGATTGACGCCGACCACGCCGCGCGCTGGGTAGTCGAACCCGGGCGCCCTGCCCTGGCGCAGATTGCCGGGCATTTCGGTGCGGGTGTGCTGCAGCCTGACGGGCAACTGGACCGCGGCGCGTTGCGCAAGCTGATCTTCGAAGTGCCCGACGAGCGCCGCTGGCTGGAGGCGTTGCTGCACCCGCTGATCGCCGAGGAGATTCGCAGCCACCTGGCGCGTGCACAATCGCCTTACGCGATCCTGGTGTCACCACTGCTGATCGAGTCCGGCCAGTACACCATGACCCAGCGGGTGCTGGTGATCGACGTGCCGCAATCGTTGCAGATACAGCGTACCCTGCAACGCGATGGCATCAGCGAAGCGCAGGTGCAGGCGATTCTCAAGGCCCAGGCCACCCGTGAAGACCGCCTGCGCCATGCCGATGACGTGCTGGTCAATGACCAGGACCTGGCCCGGCTGCACGCCGAGGTCGAGCGACTGCACCACTTTTACCTTACTTTGCGTGGAGGCCGATCATGAGCCAACCCTTGAACGTCGAATGCCCAACCTGCGGCGCACCTGTGGAATGGAAAGCAGAAAACGTCAACCGTCCCTTCTGTTCGGACCGTTGCAAACTGATCGACCTGGGCGCCTGGGCGTCCGAGGAACACAAGATCCCGGTCAGTCCGGACGCCGAGGACGACCTGTTCTCCGAAGACTTTCAGCCCAAACACTAAGGCCGCATAAAGCCATAGTCCTGCTGGTCGTCGAGATTCTCTGCAAGGTACTGCAGCTCGTCGGCCAGGTCTTCAAAACTGCGCACGCCCTTGCTCTGCTGCACCACCGCACTGAGCATGGCGCGCAGGGTCAAGCCCGGGTCAAAGCCGATTTCCTGCGCCGCGTCCTGGCTTCTGCGTAACTCCTGCCGTGCCCACTCGTACACACTCATGATTCCGTGCTCCTGGAAATTTTGCAGAGCATGCGACCACTTGCGCGTGCGGCATTTGACCTGGATCAAGGCCGCGGATCGTCATCCTTCCAGGGCGCCGAGAGGTAGCGAGTGCGGTTGAATGTCTCCAGCCACTCGGGGCAGAACACCACCAGGGCGCTGATCACCATGCCATTGATAAAGGCCTCGGGGAAAATGATCAGCCACAAGTAGCCGACAAAATCCTCGATCCATTCCGGCATCGCGAAACGGCCATCGAACCACAGCAGCCCCAGGCCTGCCAGCAGGCACAGCAAGGCCGACAGTGCGGCGGCGAAAAAGCCCGAACAGAAGATATACACAAAGGGATTGCGTGGCTTCGCCCGCTCCACCAGCAGCGCACAACCCTCGGTGACCAGCACCGGCAACAGGATCAGCAGCATGCCGTTGATCCCCACGGCGGCAAGGTCCTGGCGGCCGAGCAACACCAGGCCGAGCTGCGCGGCAAAGCCTCCGACAATCGCCAGGGGCCAATCGAGCAACAAGGTCACGGCGGTCATGCCGATGAAGTGATAGGACACCCCGGTGTCGAAATCCCGGCGCACCAACCACAACATGAACAGTGCGAATACGGTGCCGAACAGCAAGTGCTGGCGTCGGCGGTCGGCAAACAGCTCGACCCACGGCGAACGCAGGAGCGCCCACATCACCACCGGCGCATACAGCAGCCAGCCGATGCTGAGGGTTTCCGGCGCCAACACCGCTGCGCTGATCACGGCTGCACCTGCTCCAGGGCCTGGCGCAGTTCAGCGGCGGAATCGTATTCGTGCTGCGCCACCAGCGTTCCGTGATCCAGTTGCAGCCACAGCACTTTATCCACAGGTGCGGGATAGCGCGGGCTTACACGGGCATCGCGGTCGAGCATGACGCGATAGTTGTAGGCCTGCATCGCCGGCACCGCGAACATCTTCGCGATCAGCCGGGGCATGCGCTGGATATCGGCGAGAAACACCGCATGCCGAGCCTCCAGGTAACCCTTGGGCTGGCCTTGCAGCGCCGCATCGACGATCTTGGCGGCGTCCATGCTGCGCGCTACGAGCAAGGTTTGCGCCTGGTCATCCAGGGTGTAGGCCTGGTCGAACTGATCAAGCAACGTCCAGGGTGCAACGCGCTCACCCACTTCGACGGCTTGGGCCCACACGGGCAAAAGACTCAAGAACAGCACCACAAAACACTTCACTGCATACTCCTCATGCCACGGGAAACTGTCGAGTGGCCAGTCTACACCGACCTTTTGACGCGGGACTTCCTGCGGTCATCATTTGGACGCTAAGCTGGTGACATGGATGACTCAGATTATTTGCGCCTGCTCACCGTAGCGGCCGAACAAGCCAATGCTTTCCTGTCCAATGCCCGCAAATGGGAGCGTGAGCGTTGGGTCTGCCAGCGCCTGTTGCAAGGCTTGAACGTGCCCTATCGCGCCGAAGAATTCCACGCCGCCGGGCAAGAGCCGCCGGACGTGCTGTTTCGCGACGCCAGTTTCGAAGTGTTTTTCGTACTCGATGAAGGCCGGCGCCTGAACGATGAATGGCGTGACGAACTGCTGCGGCGGCGCAGCGCGTTTTCCCTGAGCCAACTGGTTCGGCGAGAAGCCAAGCCCCGGCGCATTCCCGCCCACGAATTCCTGTTGCGCCTGGCGCCCACCCTGCGCAAGAAGGCCCACAACTATAAAGAGCGCGGGATGGACCTGGGGGAGCTGGACCTCATCGCCTTCGCCAGCCTCAAGCGCGAAGTACTGGACCTCAACAGTCACTTCCCTCCTCCCACCGAGTACCTGCGCCAGGGCTGGCGCTCGCTGTCCCTCGTGGGGCCGACCTTCGCCCGCGTACTGTTCGCGCACCCGGACGCACCGGACTTCTTGCGCAACAATCTGGGGCGCAGCATAGTGTTCGATGTGGGCATCAGCCTGTGATCGGGTTGGCGACTATGCTTCAGGCAATGCCGCCAATCACCCGACTGTAACGTGGCGCCCTTCAGCAACGTCTACCTGACGAGGCCTTTATGACCAGCCGCCTGAACCCCGACGACCAACAGCATGTCGAAGAGTACCTGCAACTGTCCCAGAACCAAGTCGAGCGCAAGCCTTTCCGGCCCTGGCTGCTCCTTGCGGTGGTGCTGGTTGCAGTGATCGGCCTGGGTTTGCTGAGCCGCCTTTTGAGTTACCTGACGCTATGAGCTGCCTGGCGCTCGCTCGGGTAACTGCACCGATTTCCTTTAGCCTTGCGAGATATCCCCATGACCCATCGTATTATTATCGTCGGCGGCGGCGCCGGCGGCCTGGAGTTGGCTACCCGCCTGGGTAAGACTCTGGGCAAGCGCGGCATCGCCAGCGTCACCCTGGTGGATGCCAACCTCACCCACATCTGGAAACCCTTGCTCCACGAGGTGGCGGCCGGCTCGCTGAACTCTTCGGAAGACGAACTCAATTATGTTGCCCAAGCCAAATGGAACCACTTCGAGTTCCAGCTGGGGCGCATGAGCGGGCTTGATCGCGAGCAGAAAAAAATCCAGCTGGCCGCCACCCTCGACGAAGAAGGCCGGGAACTGGTGCCCGCGCGCGTGCTGGGCTACGACAGCCTGGTGATCGCCGTCGGCAGCACCACCAATGACTTCGGCACCGAAGGCGCGGCGCAACACTGCCTGTTCCTCGACACCCGCAAGCAGGCTGAGCGTTTCCACCAGCAATTGCTCAATCACTATCTGCGCGCCCATGCCGGGCAGACGGACGTGGTAGAGCAGATCAGCGTCGCCATTGTCGGCGCCGGTGCCACCGGCGTCGAGCTGGCCGCCGAGCTGCATAACGCCGCACATGAACTGGCCGCCTATGGCTTGGACAAGATCAAGCCGGAAAACATGCACATCACCCTGATCGAAGCCGGCCCACGGGTGTTGCCTGCACTGCCGGAGCGTATTGGCGGGCCCGTACATAAAACCCTGGAGAAACTCGGGGTGACCGTCCTGACCAACTCCGCCGTCAGTGAAGTGACGGCCGACGCCCTGATCACCAGCAGCGGCCAGGTAATCCCGGCCAGCCTCAAGGTCTGGGCCGCCGGGATTCGTGCACCAGGCTTCCTCAAGGACATCGACGGCCTGGAAACCAACCGTATCAACCAACTGCAAGTGCTGCCGACCCTGCAAACCACTCGCGACGAAAATATCTTCGCCTTCGGTGATTGCGCCGCTTGCCCGCAACCCGGCACCGATCGCAATGTGCCGCCACGGGCCCAGGCAGCTCACCAGCAGGCATCGTTGCTGGCCAAGTCGCTGAAACTGCGGATCGAGGGCAAGGACCTGCCGTCGTACAAGTACACCGACTACGGCTCGCTGATCTCGCTGTCGCGCTTCTCGGCGGTGGGTAACTTGATGGGCAACCTGACGGGCAGCGTGATGCTGGAAGGCTGGCTGGCGCGGATGTTCTATGTGTCGCTGTATCGCATGCACCAGATGGCACTGTATGGCTTCTTCCGCACGGCGATGCTGATGCTGGGGAGCAAGATCGGGCGAGGGACCGAGCCGCGCCTGAAACTGCACTGACAGCACGTTCCGGGATAGGACTCGGTGAGTGTGGGAGCGGGCTTGCTCGCGAAAGCGGTGGTTCAGTGCCAGATGCACTGACTGACACACCGCTTTCGCGAGCAAGCCCGCTCCCACATTTGTTTTGTGGTGCGGACAGGATTCCGCGCACAAAAAAAATCCCCGTATCTTTCGATACGAGGATTTTTAATATGGTCGGGGTAAGGGGATTCGAACTCCTGACATCCTGCTCCCAAAGCAGGCGCGCTACCGGACTGCGCTATACCCCGGTAAAAAAAAGGCGACCTCTCAGTCGCCTTCTTCGATCAGCGCTTTTGGCCTCTGATCTTAAGATTCGATTCCAGCGTTAACTGGTCTCAAAAATGGTGGGTCGTGTGGGATTCGAACCTACGACCAATTGGTTAAAAGCCAACTGCTCTACCAACTGAGCTAACGACCCAAATATGGTCGGGGTAAGGGGATTCGAACTCCTGACATCCTGCTCCCAAAGCAGGCGCGCTACCGGACTGCGCTATACCCCGGTTTTGAAATTGGCTCCGTGACCAGGACTCGAACCTGGGACCCAATGATTAACAGTCATTTGCTCTACCGACTGAGCTATCACGGAACTACATATTTCAAAGTGTTACGTTGTTGCATGTTACCTTCTCTTCGATGCTTCCGTATCGCTACGTTAGTGTCTCTGAGGCGCGCTATTCTACAATCTTAAAAACCCCTGTCAACCCTTTAAATTGCTTTTAAGACAATGATTTGCGCTTCTTTCTGATTTCTCCTTGGGGAGAAGAAACCGTTGGGCTGACGTTGCTGCGGGGCGCACTTTACAAGCCTTTGCCTTACAGTTCAACGCCCTATCGAAAAAAAAGGCCCCGCAATGCGGGGCCTCTTCTTATAGCAGTACCGCTTGGGCTTAGTGGAAGACGATTTCGTCGTTCTCCACCGTCGCCTCGACGCTGGTGCCCGGCATAAAGCTGCCCGACAGGATCAGCTGCGCCAACGGGTTCTCGATCCAGCGCTGGATCGCACGTTTCAACGGCCGTGCGCCATAAACCGGGTCGTAACCAACCGCGATCAGCTTGTCCAACGCCTCGCGGCTCAGCACCAGGGACAACTCGCGCTCCGCCAGACGGCTGCGCAGGCGGCCCAACTGGATCTCGGTAATGCCCGCGATCTGATCCCGCGCCAGAGGCTCGAAGATCACCACTTCATCGACCCGGTTGATGAACTCCGGCCGGAAGTGGCTGGTCAGCGCGTCCATTACCGCTGCACGCTGGGCTTCACGGTCACCCACCAGCTCCTGAATCTGTACCGAGCCCAGGTTGGAGGTCATCACGATCACCGTATTGCGGAAGTCCACGGTACGCCCGTGACTGTCCGTCAGGCGGCCATCTTCCAGCACTTGCAGCAACACGTTGAACACATCCGGGTGGGCCTTCTCGACCTCGTCCAGGAGGATCACCGAGTAAGGCTTGCGCCGTACCGCTTCGGTCAGGTAACCGCCTTCCTCGTACCCTACATAGCCTGGTGGCGCCCCGATCAGGCGAGCCACGGAATGTTTCTCCATGAACTCGGACATATCGATCCGCACCATCGCCTCTTCGGTATCAAAGAGGAATTCGGCCAGGGCCTTGCACAGCTCGGTCTTGCCCACGCCGGTCGGGCCGAGGAACATGAACGAGCCGCTCGGACGGTTCGGATCGGACAACCCGGCCCGCGAACGCCGCACCGCGTTGGACACCGCGACCACCGCCTCTTCCTGGCCGATGACGCGCTGGTGCAACAGGCTTTCCATCTTCAGCAGCTTGTCGCGCTCGCCTTCGAGCATTTTCGACACCGGGATACCGGTCCACTTCGAGACGACTTCGGCGATTTCTTCCTCGGTCACCTTACTGCGCAGCAGCTGGTTCTCGGGCTTGCCGTGCTGGTCGACCATCTGCAGGCTACGCTCCAGGTCCGGGATCACCCCGTACTGCAACTCGGCCATACGGTTCAGGTCGCCTTTACGGCGGGCTGCTTCCAGTTCCTGACGGGACTGCTCGATCTTTTGCTGGATCTGCGCAGAACCCTGCACTTCGGCTTTTTCCGAGGTCCAGATTTCTTCGAGGTCCGAATACTCACGCTCGAGGCGAACAATTTCTTCCTGGAGTTTTTCCAGGCGTTTCTTCGCCGGCTCGTCTTCTTCTTTCTTCAGGGCCTGGGATTCAACTTTCAGCTGAATCAGGCGCCGATCCAGACGGTCCAGCACTTCGGGCTTCGAATCGATTTCCATCCGAATGCGGCTGGCCGCTTCGTCGATCAAGTCGATGGCCTTGTCCGGCAACTGCCGATCAGTGATGTAGCGATGGCTCAGTTTCGCCGCCGCGATGATCGCACCGTCGGTGATCGCGACTTTATGGTGGACCTCATACCGCTCTTTCAAGCCACGCAGGATCGCGATGGTGTCTTCTTCGCTCGGTTCTTCCACCAATACTTTCTGGAAGCGACGCTCAAGGGCCGCGTCCTTCTCGATGTACTGACGGTATTCGTTCAAAGTGGTCGCACCCACGCAATGCAACTCGCCCCGCGCCAGTGCCGGCTTGAGCATGTTGCCCGCGTCCATCGAGCCTTCGCCTTTACCGGCGCCGACCATCGTGTGCAGTTCGTCGATAAACAGAATGATCTGCCCTTCCTGCTTCGACAGTTCGTTCAGCAGGGATTTGAGGCGCTCTTCGAACTCGCCACGGAACTTGGCGCCGGCAATCAGCGACCCCATGTCCAGGGACAGCAGGCGCTTGCCTTTAAGGCCGTCCGGCACTTCACCATTGATGATGCGCTGGGCCAGGCCTTCGGCAATCGCGGTTTTACCCACGCCAGGTTCACCGATCAGCACCGGGTTGTTCTTGGTGCGACGCTGCAGGACCTGGATGGTGCGACGAATTTCGTCGTCACGACCGATCACCGGGTCAAGCTTGCCTTCTTCGGCGCGCTTGGTCAGGTCGACGGTGTATTTGTCCAGGGCCTGGCGGGACTCCTCGTGGTTAGGGTCATTTACCGCCTCGCCGCCGCGCAGGTTGTTGATGGCGTTTTCCAGGGCTTTTTTGCTCACGCCCTGGCCCAGCAACAATTTGCCAAGTTTGCTGTTGTCGTCCATCGCGGCGAGCAGCACCACTTCACTGGAGATGAACTGGTCACCCTTTTGCTGCGCCAGTCGATCCGCCTGGTTAAGCAGACGCGCCAGATCCTGGGACATGTTCACGTCGCCAGTCGGGTTTTGGATTTTCGGCAGTTGGTCGAGCTCTTTGCTCAACTCCTTGCGCAGGCTGTTGACGTCGAAGCCCACCTGCATCAGCAAGGGTTTGATGGAACCGCCTTGCTGCTCCAGGAGCGCTTGCATCAAGTGCGCAGGCTCGATGGCCGGATGATCCAGGCCAACCGCCAGAGATTGGGCATCGGATAAAGCCAACTGCAATTTGCTGGTTAAACGATCAATACGCATTAGTCACCTTCCTTTTGAGCAGGCCGGAGCTATGAACAAACACATCCTGAATGAAGAAACCTGCCAGATACCCTTATAGATGGGGTGGATTCTGGAAGATTCAAGCGGGCGACCGCTGACTTGCGTCAGGATTGACCCAAGTCAAAGGAGTCTAGTGTTCAAGCCAGACAAGGGAGGCAAACCGACCGGTGCGCGGGCTGCGACGGTAGGAGTAGAAGCGGGGATCCGTCACGGTGCACAAGCCGCCACCGTACACGGCAGTGACGCCGCGGGCGGCAAGCCGCAGGCGGGCCAGCTGATAAATGTCGGCCATGAACTTGCCCGGGTTCTGACTGGGCACGAACCCCTCAATCGTTTCCGGAAGTTGCTGCATAAAGGCTTCACGCACTTCCGGGCCGACTTCAAAGGCTTGCGGACCGATGGCCGGCCCCAGCCACACCAGTACGTCGGCAGGCTCGGTATCCAGGCTTTCAACGGTCGCTTCCAATACGCCAGCGGCCAGGCCACGCCAGCCGGCATGGGCTGCCGCGACGCGGGTACCGGCGCGATTGCAAAACAAGGCAGGCAGGCAATCAGCCGTCATCGAAGTGCAGGCGATGCCCGGAGTGCTGGTCCAACTGCCATCGGCTTCGGCAGTCCGACCGGGGTCCGCCTCGACGACAACCACACCGTGAACCTGGCGCAACCAGGCGGGCTGGATATTGAAGGCAGCGCAGAGACGACGGCGATTTTCGAGCACGGCTTCGAGGCTGTCCTCGACATGATCGCCGAGATTTAGGCTGTCGAACGGCGCCACGCTGACGCCGCCCGCACGGGTGGTAACGCAGGCTTTCACCCCGGCCGGCGCGGGCCAGTCAGGAATCAGCCAGTCACTCATCCGATAAACGCCTCGCGATCCTGCTTGAGCAGCGACAACAACCAGACAAAATCGTCTGGGAGTGGCGATTCCCAGCTCATCCGCTTACCGCTCGTCGGATGATCCAGCTCCAGGAAGCGTGCATGCAGCGCCTGGCGCGGGAAGGTTTTCAGCGAATCAACCATGGTTGCACTGGCCGCCGGCGGAATGCGGAAGCGCCCACCGTAGGCCGGATCTCCGACCAACGGGAAGTTGATGTGCGCCATGTGCACCCGAATCTGGTGGGTACGACCGGTTTCCAGCTTTACCCGCACGTGAGTGTGGGAGCGGAAACGCTCAAGCACGCGGTAGTGGCTGACGGCTTGCTTGCCGCCTTCCATCACCGCCATGCGCTGGCGCTGCTGGCCGTGGCGGCCGATCGGGGCATTGATTTTGCCACCGGCGGTTACCACGCCGATCACGATGCATTCGTAGATCCGGCTGACGCTGCGGCTCTGCAGTTGTGTGACCAGCTGCGTCTGCGCCTGAATGGTCTTGGCTACCACCATGAGGCCGGTGGTGTCCTTGTCCAGGCGGTGCACGATGCCGCAGCGCGGGACATTGATGATGTCCGGCACGTGGTGCAACAAGGCATTGAGCAGCGTGCCATCAGCGTGCCCGGCGGCCGGGTGAACCACCAGGCCGGCAGGTTTGTTGATCACCAGGATGTCGTCGTCTTCGTAGACGATGTCCAGTTCAATGTCCTGGGCGATCCATTCTCCCTGGGCTTCCTGCTCGGCAGTCAGCTCAAGAATCGCACCACCATGGACTATGTCTCGCGGGCGGATAACCGCTCCATCCACAGTCAGGCGGCCGTCTTTGATCCAGGCGGAAAGGCGCGAGCGCGAGTGCTCAGCGAATAATTGTGCGGCGACTTGATCGAGGCGTTGGCCGCCCAATTCGGACGGCACCTCTGCGCGAAGTTCAATTTTATCGGACATGCTCAGACTAGGCGTGGCACAGCCTTTGGTTTCGGCTGCGCGCTTGTGGTTAAATACGGCGTCTTTTGCCCCGAGGCTTTCCAAGGGGCGCTCATCATAACAGGACGGCCCCGCCCAAGACAGCGGCCGTCATAGGGACGCAAGCCGCCATGCAAGTGAAACACCTGCTGCTGATCGCCATCCTCGCCATGACTGCTGCTTGCTCGTCAACAAAGGAAGTCGTCGACGAAAACCTGAGCGAGGTCGAGCTGTACCAACAAGCTCAGACCGACCTGAACAACCACAGCTACACCAGCGCCACGGCAAAACTGAAGGCACTGGAGTCGCGGTATCCGTTCGGGCGCTACGCCGACCAGGCCCAGCTCGAGCTGATCTACGCCAACTACAAGAACGCCGAGCCGGAAGCTGCCAAGTCCGCCGCCGAGCGTTTTATCCGCCTGCACCCTCAGCACCCGAACGTGGACTACGCCTACTACCTCAAGGGCCTGACCTCGTTTGACCAGGACGTTGGCCTGCTGGCGCGCTTCCTGCCGCTGGACATGACCAAGCGTGACCCGGGCGCTGCCCGCGACTCCTACAACGAGTTCGCCCAGTTGACCAGCCGCTACCCGAACAGCCGCTACGCGCCGGACGCCAAGCAGCGCATGATCTATCTGCGCAACCTGCTGGCTTCCTACGAGATCCACGTAGCCGACTACTACCTGACCCGCCAGGCGTATGTTGCTGCCGCCAACCGTGGCCGTTACGTAGTGGAAAACTTCCAGGAAACCCCATCGGTGGGTGACGGCCTGGCCGTGATGACCGAGGCTTACCAGCGCCTGCACCTGGACGCCCTGGCGGCCACCAGCCTGGAAACCCTGAAGCTCAACTACCCGGACCACCCAAGCCTGAAGGACGGCCAGTTCGTACCGCAGGTTGCCGAAGCGGACAACCGCTCGTGGTTGAGCAAGTACACCCTGGGCCTGATCGAGTCCCGTCCACCGCTGCCGCCGGGCGAAACCCGCGCCAACCAGGACATCATCAAGCAATACCAGGACGCCAAGGATTCGATTCCATCGGACCTCAAGCCGCGTGACGAAAACGGCGACATCATCGAAGAGCAAGGGCCTCAAGCCCTGGGCAATAACGAAGATCGCTCGTGGTTCAGCTACATGACTTTCGGCATCTTTGACTGATTGTTCGCCGCGATGCAAAAAGGGAGCTCTTCGGAGCTCCCTTTTTTATTGCGCTGCATAATTGCGCTGTGCGCCCATCACGTCCTTGGCTAAACTGCGGGATTCCTTGTCGAGAAGCTGCCCACCATGGTTCGTCTACTGTTCTGGATCGCCGTTATTGCTGCCGCGGTATGGTTTTGGCGCAAATTCAAAAGCCCGGCCGCCAAACAGCAGCGGCCCAGCGAACAGGGCCCGATCCAGATGGTTCGTTGCGCCCACTGTGGCCTTCACCTGCCACAGGATCGAGCCTTGAGCCTGCGCCAGGAATGGTATTGCACCCAGGCGCATCTGGAGCAAGGGCCGAAACCTATCCAGCGTTGATTCGGCCTGCCGGCGCATACGGGGCCGGATCAATGATCGGCTCATGTCCCAGCAACAAATCGGCAAACAGTTGGCAGGACGCCGGCGCCAGCACCAGGCCGTTGCGGTAATGCCCGCAGTTGAGCCACAGCCCGTCGAAACCTGGCACCTTGCCAATATACGGAATGCCCTCCGGCGAGCCGGGCCGCAAACCGGCCCAATGCCCCACCACTTCGGCATCGGCCAGGGCCGGAATCAACTCGACGGCAGAGGCTTTCAGGCTTTCCAGTGCAGAGTCGGTGGGCGTCTTGTCGAACCCCTCGTGCTCCAGCGTGCTACCAATCAGAATGTGCCCATCCCGCCGGGGAATCGCATAACGCCCCTTGGCCAGGACCATGCACGACAAGAAGTCCGACGCACACTTGTACAAGATCATCTGCCCCTTGACCGGCTCCACGGGCAACTCAAGCCCCAGGCGGCCCAGCAACTCACCGCTCCAGGCGCCGGCGGCCAGCACTACCTGATCGCCATGGATCGGCCCGAGCGCCGTATTCACCCCAACAACCTTGCCGCCCTGCTGAATAAACCCATCAACCGCACACTGCTCGTGAATCGTCACGCCCGGCAGGGCCAACAAGGCCGCCTTGAGGGATTTGACCAACCGCGGATTACGCACATTGGCCACATCCGCCATATAGATCGCCTGGGAAAACCCGGCACCCAGCACCGGCACAGCGTCATGGGCAGCTGAAACATCCACCTTGCTCAGCGGGCGCCCTTCGCGGGCTGCCCAGGCAAGCGCCTCGGTTTCATCATCCAGGTCCAGCCAATACAGGCCGGTGGTGTGAACTTCCGGGTCAATGCCAGTAGCCGCGAACAGACGCTCTGCCAGTTGCGGGTAAAAATCCTGGGACCAGTGCGCCAGGGCCGTCACGGCCGGGCTGTAGCGCCACGGGTAGAGCGGGGAGACAATGCCGCCGCCGGCCCAGGAAGACTCCTGACCGACCGCCGAACGATCCAGCAACACAACCGCTTGCCCTTGGGTCGCCAGGTTGAACGCCGTCAACAACCCGATTACCCCACCACCCACAACCACTACTTGCTGTTGCTTAGCCATTGTTCGATCCAGCCGATAAAAAGAAAAAGGCACGCCCGGCGCCCAATCGTCCAGCTTCCTCATCATTGCCCCCAGCACGCCTTGCGCGTCATATCAGGCGCGGCTCCCGGATTGCTTCGCGCACCGGTACTGCTCAGGCTGAAGGCGGCACAGGGATCGCCCGCCATCACCGAGTCAATTGCCGGCGTGGCAAGCAGAACGAAATCCTGAGGGTTCAATGCAGGGGTGATTCTATAGCGATCATTGCCGGCGATGACGCCAGTCGCATCAATAAAAGTGCCGTTCCTCGCGTAATAACGCTCAAGGTACTGTGCCTGCTCACTCAGCAACCCGGCAATTTCCGCGCGATAGACCTTTTTCATATGGCTGAGATACCCGGGATAGGCGACGCCCGCCAGGAGTCCGACGATCGCCACGGCGATCAGTAATTCGATCAGGGTGAAGCCTGTGCAATCCTTGCCCATCGTGCTGCTCACCTATTGAAGTTGTCGCCACATGATTCGTCGAAAACGCTCGCCGGGCCCGCTGCCCACACGGGCATACACAGACTCCAGGACGGAGCGTGAGTGCCCACTGACGCCCACTGATGTCACGCGATAGACGGTGGCCTGGGCCTCTGCCGGGAGTTGAGCCAAACCCGTTCCCGGCCCCAGGTTTTGAATACCGTAGACGCCATCTTTCATCCCTATCCAGGTCACAGTCGATACGGGATTCGTCCCCGGCCCCACTACCGAAACCGATTCGGCAGGTGGCGCGCACGCAGCCATCGAGTGGCAAGGGCGCAGGGCGAAACCTGACGCCTGCACCAAAGACTCGCCAAGCCTGAGGCCGCTTTCGGCCTGCTGAAACGACTGGTTGCGCTGCCGAAGGCTGCCGGTAATTTTTTCTTGCGAGATTGCTCCCTGCATCGAAGACAATCCGAGGAGTGCCAACAGCAGCAGGAATACCAGGCTGATCAGCAAAACCATGCCTGCCTGCCTCGAACGGGAGAGGTAATAACCCATGGGCACGCTACTCCAGGCGATTACGTAGTGCCGCGACCACGCTGTAGGCCTGGTCTTTCACCAACCCATTTGGATCCTGAAGTGTCAGCAGAATCCGCACGCTGCGGATGAGCGACTCATCGCCGGGGTTGGGGTCATATCGGCTGACAACCGTTGAGCCAGGCTTGTCGGCCACGCCGAAACTGATATCGAATGCCCCCACGTTATCCACCAGCACCGCTTTGCTCGGGGCCGCCAGCGTGCTGAACTTCAACTGCCCGCCCTCAAAGGTGTAGGTCAGCTTGCGCAGAGGGAAATGGATTTGCCCGGGCGTCGCTGCCGGCGCGCTTCCAACATAGGCGTGGGCAGAACCGGTGCAATCGGAAAGCACCGTCCAGTCCGGCTTGCTGCCACCCTCCCCGACGTCGGCGGTCACCAGCGTCAGGGACCGGGAACTGCCGGTGGTACCCCATCCAATGGGACGATCAAAACCTGCGGGAGCGTTGCTGATTGATGCAGCGGACAAGCAGCCAAACATGCCCGCCTGGCGTATTTCCTGAATCAGCTTGCCAAGGGCGAACCGTGCATCATCCTGCAACAGCGAAGCCGCACTCTGGCTGGCATAAGTGGTTCGGGAGCTGAGTGCAATCTGGGTCACCCCCAGGATCAACATCAGGCCGAGGGCCAATGCCAGCAGCATCTCTACCAAGCTGAAACCGCACACTGGACCTCTCATGGCAACACCCTCGGGTCGACTGCAATCCGGCTGGTCAGGGTGAATGTTTCCCGGGTGCCTTGAGCCTTCGCTCCACGGGAGTCGTCCCAACTGATGCTGATGGTCACTTCTCGCTGATTGACCGCAACCGACCCCTTGGCGCTTTCCCCGGCGAACCCGGCGATATTCGCTTCAAAGTCGTGCAGGTCCAGATCACGCACACTCGCGACCGAGGTGCTGGAGGGCGCGCGTTCACCCTGGCCCCAGGAGTAATCAGCACCCGAATTGGCGCGGATCCGGTCGAGCATGTCGTAGGCAATGAAACTGGCCTGACTGGTCATCCTGGAACTGTCGGTATATTTCAATGCATTGAGCTGAATGACTGCCGCCCCTAGCAGGCCGACAGCGAGGATCAGCACAGATACCAGGACCTCGATCAGCGTCATTCCGGCCTGGGTCGGTTGCGGGTGGGGCGTTACGGGAAAAGCGTTCATTACCATCGCCATCCATGTCGAAGGTCATCAGAAAGCAGCGCAAACCTGCTGTGCGACGCAAGACTAGCGCCGGTATTGCCTGGGCGCTGCCCCCCGGAACAAAGCGAAATACTTTGGACAGAATGGCCACCATTCGACCCGCCGGACTGGGCGCTATAACTATGTCTGCCATCCGGCACCGACTGAAAAAGCACACCGCGTCCACGGAGGGACGGCCCATGAAACAACGAGGTTTCTCGCTGATTGAGCTGATACTCGGCCTGTTCCTGAGCGGCATCCTGGCCAATCTGGCAGTGCCGAGCCTCAAGGGGCTGCTCGAGTCGCAACGACGCCAGAGCGCCGCCGAATCCCTTGCCGGCGGACTGCGTTATGCCCGCACAGAAGCCATCGCACGCAATCGCACGGTGGTTATCCATGCATTGGACGATGACTGGAGCCGGGGTTGGAGGGTGATACTGGACCTGAACGGTCGCGGCCATCTGGACGACAAAAACCCGGTGCTGCTGGAGCGCCAGGACAGTGGGCAGATACCGATTGTGGGGAATACGCCGGTGAGAACCCAGATACGCTTCAGCAGCCTGGGTGAACCGCTGCTGTCAGCAGGGGCATTCAGCGCCGGCACCGTCCACGTGTGTGCGACGGACCAGCAACTGAGCCTGTATCAAATAGTGCTGGCCGCCAGCGGGCGTATCAGCCTGCGCAGTAACAAGACCGAGCAGGCTTTGTGCCGGGGCTATGCCGGCACTCTGGGCCTCAGAGCAGCGAACGAACCCGCAGCTCCTTGGGCATGGAGAAAGTGATGTTCTCTTCACGGCCAGCCAGTTCATCAGCGCCCGTGGCGCCCCAGGCCTGCAGTTGCTGAATAACGCCACGCACCAGGACTTCCGGGGCCGAGGCTCCGGCAGTGATGCCAATGCGTTCGACACCGTCGAACCAGCTGCGCTGCATGTCTTCGGCACCATCGATCAGGTAGGCCGGGGTGGCCATGCGCTCGGCCAGTTCGCGCAGGCGGTTGGAGTTGGAGCTGTTGGGGCTCCCCACCACCAGCACAACATCGCATTCGTCGGCCAATTGCTTGACCGCATCCTGGCGGTTCTGGGTGGCGTAGCAGATGTCATCCTTGCGTGGACCGCCGATGGCCGGGAAGCGCGAGCGCAAGGCATCGATGACGCGGCTGGTGTCGTCCATGGACAAGGTGGTCTGGGTAACGAAAGCCAGCTTTTCAGGGTTGTGCACCTGCAATGCAGCGACGTCTTTTTCGTCTTCCACCAGGTAGATCGCCCCACCATTGCTGCCATCGTACTGGCCCATGGTGCCTTCGACTTCCGGGTGACCGGCGTGGCCGATCAGGATGCATTCACGACCATCACGGCTGTAGCGCGCGACCTCGATGTGCACCTTGGTCACCAGCGGGCAGGTCGCGTCGAACACTTTCAGGCCACGGCCTGCTGCTTCGGTGCGTACCGCCTGGGAAACGCCGTGAGCGCTGAAGATGACGATAACGTCGTCCGGCACCTGGTCCAGTTCTTCAACGAAGATGGCCCCGCGGCTGCGCAGGTCTTCGACCACAAACTTGTTGTGGACGACTTCATGGCGCACGTAAATCGGCGGCCCGAAAACTTCCAGGGCGCGGTTGACGATTTCAATCGCCCGGTCCACGCCGGCGCAGAAGCCACGGGGGTTGGCGAGTTTGATTTGCATGCTGTGCCTCGTGTCTTGCCCTGTAGGATCGAGCTTGTGTGGCGAGGGCGCTTGCTCCCGCTGGGCCGCGAAGCAGCCCCAACAAGCTCGCCCCTGCAGTAGGCCGATTTCGTTAGTTACAGCGCTTTAACGTCGATGATTTCAACATCAAAGGTCAAGGTTTTCCCGGCCAACGGGTGGTTGAAGTCGATGGTCACTTGCGCGTCATCAAAGGCTTTCACCACACCCGGCAGCTCGGTATTCGCCGCATCGTTGAAGATCACCAGCAAGCCTTCCGACAGCTCCATGTCCTGGAACTGCGAACGCGGGATGATCTGCACGTTTTGCGGGTTGGGCTGGCCAAAGGCGTTTTCCGGCAGGATCTGCAGGTTGCGCTTGTCGCCGGCCTTGAAACCGAACAGTGCCGCTTCGAAACCCGGCAGCAGGTTGCCGTCGCCGACCTTGAAGGTCGCCGGGGCCTTGTCGAACGTGCTGTCGACCGTGTCGCCATTCTCCAGGCGCAATGCGAAATGCAAGGTGACTTCCGTGTTCTGGCCAATGCGTTGCTCAGCCAATACCTGTTCAGTCATGAACGGTCTCTCCGGTTTTCTTGCTTTTGAACATATCCAACGCCAGCATGATTGCACCGACGGTGATGGCGCTGTCGGCAAAGTTGAACGCCGGGAAGTACCAGCGGTTCTGCCAATGCACCAGAATAAAGTCGATCACATGGCCCAGGGCAATGCGGTCGTACAGGTTGCCCAATGCGCCACCCAGCACCAGCGCCAACGCAACGGCCAGCCAGGTGTCGTTACGCCCCAGGCGCTTGAGCCAGACTACCAGCACGGCACTGACCACCACGGCGATCAGGGCAAACAGCCAGCGCTGCCAGCCGGAGCTGTCAGCCAGGAAGCTGAACGCAGCGCCGGTGTTGTAGGCCAGGGTCCAGCTGAAGTAGTCGGGAATCACCACGATCTGCTGGTACATCTCCAGGGCGCCTTCGAAGTGAGCCTTGCTGAGCTGGTCAATGACCAGCACCAGCACGCTCAACACGAGCAAGCCCAGGCGTCCAAAACGACTGGCTTCAGGCATAGTGACGAACCTCGCCAGCGCCAGAGATGTTGTCGACACAGCGACCGCAGATTTCCGGATGCTCAGGGTTCACGCCGACATCTTCACGGCAGTGCCAGCAACGGGCGCACTTGGCGAAGGAGGACTTGACCACCTTGAGCTTGAGACCCGGGACTTCGGTCGCAACGGCATCTGCAGGCGCCTGGGCAAACGGCGCCAGGCTGGCGGTCGAGGTGATCAGGACGAAGCGCAGTTCGTTGCTCAGCTTGGCCAGGTCAGCGGTCAGGCCTTCCTCGGCAAACAGCGTGACCTCGGCCTGCAGGTTGCCGCCAACGGCCTTCGCCGCGCGCTGCACTTCCAGTTCCTTGTTCACGGCAACCTTGACGGCCATTACGCCTTCCCAGTACTCGCGGCCCAGCTCGAAGTCGGCCGGCAATTCGGTCAGGCCTTCGTACCAGGTGTTGAGCATCACGGACTCGTTACGCTCGCCCGGCAGGTATTCCCACAGTTCGTCGGCGGTGAATGCCAGGATCGGGGCGATCCAGCGCACCAGCGCTTCAGAGATATGGTACAGCGCGGTCTGCGCCGAACGGCGGGCCTTGCTGTTGGCGCCGGTGGTGTACTGGCGGTCCTTGATGATGTCGAGGTAGAAACCACCCAACTCCTGCACGCAGAAGTTGTGGATCTTCGAGTAGACGTTCCAGAAGCGGTATTCGCCGTAGTGCTCTTGCAGCTCGCGCTGCAGCAACAGGGTACGGTCCACGGCCCAACGGTCCAGGGCGAGCATTTCCTCGGCCGGCAGGATGTCGGTGGCCGGGTTGAAACCGGTCAGGTTCGATAGCATGAAGCGTGCGGTATTACGGATCCGGCGGTAGGCATCGGCGCTGCGCTGCAGGATCTGCTCGGAAACGGCCATCTCGCCCGAATAATCGGTAGAGGCAACCCACAGGCGCATGATGTCGGCGCCCAGGGTGTCGTTGACCTTTTGCGGCGCGATCACGTTGCCCAGGGACTTGGACATCTTGCGACCGTTCTCGTCGACGGTGAAACCGTGGGTCAGCAGCTCGCGGTACGGGGCGTGATCGTCGATCGCGCAACCGGTCAGCAACGAGGAGTGGAACCAGCCACGGTGTTGGTCCGAACCTTCCAGGTACAGGTCGGCACGCGGGCCGGTCTCGTGGCCCATCGGGTGCGAGCCGCGCAGTACGTGCCAGTGGGTGGTACCCGAGTCGAACCAGACGTCGAGGGTGTCGCTGATCTTGTCGTACAGCGGCGCTTCGTCGCCCAGCAACTCGGCGGCGTCCAGCTTGAACCAGGCTTCGATGCCCTCTTGTTCAACGCGCTGGGCAACCTCTTCCATCAGCTCGACGGTACGTGGGTGCAACTCGCCGCTTTCCTTGTTCAGGAAGAACGGGATCGGCACGCCCCAGTTGCGCTGGCGGGAGATGCACCAGTCCGGACGGTTGGCGATCATCGAGTGCAGGCGCGCCTGGCCCCAGGCCGGAACGAACTTGGTGTCTTCGATCGCCTTGATCGCACGCTTGCGCAGGGTTTCGCCGCTGGTCGGCTCTTTGTCCATGCCGATAAACCACTGCGCAGTGGCGCGGTAGATCAGCGGGGTCTTGTGACGCCAGCAGTGCATGTAGCTGTGGGTGATGGTTTCGGTGTGCAGCAGCGCACCGACTTCCGCCAGCTTGTCGACGATCGCCGGGTTGGCCTTGAAGATGAACTGGCCACCGAAGAATTCCAGGGACGGCACGTACACGCCGTTGCTTTGCACGGGATTGATGATGTCGTCGTTGACCAGGCCGTATTGCTTGCAGATCACGAAGTCGTCAACGCCATAGGCAGGCGAGCAGTGAACCACGCCGGTGCCGGCGCCCAGTTCAACGTACTCGGCCAGGTAGATTGGCGACAGGCGGTCGTAGAACGGGTGACGGAAGTTGATCAGTTCCAGCGCGGACCCGGTAGTGGTCGCGATCACCGAGCCTTGCAGGTTGTAGCGGGCCAGGCACGCCTCCACCAGCTCTTCAGCCAGCACCAGCAGTTTGTCACCGACGTCCACCAGGGCGTAGGTGAATTCCGGGTGCACGTTCAGCGCCTGGTTGGCCGGGATGGTCCACGGGGTGGTGGTCCAGATCACGATGGAGGCTGGCTTGGCCAGGCTCGCCAGACCGAAGGCTTGCGCCAGTTTGGCTTCGTCGGCGATCGGGAAGGCCACATCGACGGTCGAGGACTTTTTGTCTTCGTACTCGACTTCGGCTTCAGCCAGGGCCGAGCCGCAATCGAAGCACCAGTTCACGGGCTTGAGGCCCTTGAACACGAAACCGCCCTTGACGATTTCGGCCAAGGCACGGATTTCACCGGCCTCGTTCTTGAAGTTCATGGTCTTGTACGGGTTGGCCCAGTCGCCCAACACACCCAGGCGGATGAATTCGGACTTCTGCCCTTCGATCTGCTCGGTGGCGTAGGCACGGCACAGCTCGCGGGTTTTATCCGCGCCCAGGTTCTTGCCGTAGGTCACTTCGACCTTGTGTTCAATCGGCAGGCCGTGGCAGTCCCAGCCCGGGACATAAGGCGCGTCGAAACCCGAAAGGGTTTTCGAGCGGATGATCATGTCCTTGAGAATCTTGTTCAGCGCATGACCGATGTGAATCGTGCCGTTGGCATAAGGAGGGCCGTCGTGCAGGACGAATTTCGGACGATCCTTGCCAATCTCGCGCAACTTTCCGTACAGGCCAATACTGTCCCAGCGCTGCAGGATCTGCGGTTCGCGCTGTGGCAGGCCGGCCTTCATTGGGAAGGCGGTGTCCGGAAGGTTTAGCGTGGCTTTATAGTCGGTCATTTAAGGCTCTTCATTAGCGATGGGCGCTAGGTGCGGCTAGTGCACGGGCGGCGGCGACATCCGCATTGATCGCCGTTTTCAACGCCTCCAGGGAGGCGAAACGCTGCTCTTCACGCAGCTTTTGGTGGAAAGCCACCGTCAAACGCCGGTCATACAAATCACCGGCAAAATCCAAAAGGTGAACTTCCAGGTGGGCTTTGCCATCACCTGCAACCGTGGGCCTGACGCCTATGTTGGCGACTCCGGGCCACGATTGGCCGTCGATGTCGACACTCACCAGGTAAACCCCGGTCAGTGGCACACGACGGCGCTTGAGCTGCACGTTGGCGGTTGGCGTGCCCAGTTGGCGCGCCAGCTTCTGGCCGTGCAGCACCCGCCCGGCAATCCGGAACGGGCGACCGAGCAAACGCTCGGCCAAGGCGAAGTCGGCAGCGGCCAGGGCGTTACGCACCTGGGTACTGCTCACGCGCAGGCCGTCCAGTTCGACGGTTTGCGCGGCTTCGACGGTAAAACCCTGGGTGACGCCGGCCTGCTGCAGGAAATCGAAATCCCCTACCCGGTCGCAACCGAAACGGAAGTCGTCGCCGACCTCCAGATGCTGCACGCCGAGGCCGTCCACCAGGATACGGTCGACGAACTCGGCGGCGCTGAGGCTGCGCAAGCGCTGGTTGAAAGCCAGGCAGAGGACGCGGTCCACACCTTCTTCAGCCAGCAGTTGCAGCTTGTCCCGCAGGCGGGCCAGACGCGCCGGCGCCGTCTGCGGGGTAAAGAATTCTCGCGGCTGTGGTTCAAAAATCACCACGCAGCTGGGCACGCCCAACTCAACCGCACGCTCACGCAGGCGGGCCAGGATAGCCTGGTGGCCACGGTGAACACCGTCAAAGTTGCCAATAGTGGCGACGCAGCCCCGATGCTGGGGGCGCAGGTTGTGGAGACCTCGAACCAGCTGCATAACGCGCTTCTTGCTCATAAAGTGGTCGATTATAACCACACCCGGCCCCGGACGACAGGCAACAGCGCAGGCCATTTGCGCGAATCGATAAAACAACCGCCTTATCGACGAAAAGTCTCTAGCTCAGCGACTTGCGATTGAAATCCCGTAAACGGAAGCCCATCAGCAGCAACATGCCGAAGTACACCAGCACACCAGCCGCCACCAACGCTCCCAGGCGCATGAAGCGCTCGAGCATATGGCCCTGCTCCCAGGCCGGCATGAAGTGCATCAGGCCCAGCAGTACCGCGGCCATCGTCCCCACCGCCACCACCAACTTGAGCGCAAACAAGCCCCAGCCCGCCTGAGGCTGGAACATTTTCTGTTTACGCAGCTGATAAAACAGCAGCCCGGCGTTGATGCAGGCCCCCACACTGATCGCCAGCGCCAGCCCGGCATGCTTCAGCGGACCGATGAACGCCAGGTTGAGCAGCTGGGTAACCACCAGGGTGAAGATCGCGATCTTTACCGGGGTACGGATGTTTTGTTGAGCATAAAAGCCGGGAGCCAGCACCTTGATCACGATAATGCCCAGCAGCCCAACGGAATAGGCGATCAGCGCACGCTGGGTCATCGAGGCGTCAAACGCAGTGAACTGGCCGTACTGGAACAGCGCGACCGTCAGTGGCTCGGCGAGCAACCCCAGGGCCACGGCACACGGCAGCACCAGCACGAAGCACAGGCGCAGGCCCCAGTCGAGAATCCGCGAATATTCGTAGCGGTCTTTGCTGGCATAGGTACGCGACAGCGTTGGCAGCAGGATGGTGCCGAGTGCCACGCCGAGCACGCCGGACGGCAATTCCATCAGACGGTCGGCGTAGTACATCCACGACACCGAACCCGAGACCAGCAGCGAGGCGAAGGCGGTGTTGATGATCAGGGAAATCTGGCTGACGGAAACCCCGAGGATGGCCGGCAGCATGTTGCGCATCACCCGCCAGACGCCGGTGTCCTTGAGATTCAAACGCGGCAGCACGAGCATGCCGATTTTCTTCAGGTGCGGCAGCTGGTACAGCAGTTGTGCCAGGCCACCAGCCAGGACCGCCCAGCCGAGGGCCATCACAGGCGGATCGAAATACGGTGTCAGGAACAGCGCAAAAATAATCATGCTGACGTTAAGCAGGGTCGGCACGAAGGCCGGCACCGAGAAACGGTTCCAGGTATTGAGGATCGCCCCGGCCAGGGACGACAGGGAAATCAGCAATATATAAGGAAAGGTCACCCGCAACAGATCAGTGGTCAGGGCGAATTTTTCCGGTGTATTGGCAAAACCGGGGGCCGTGGCCCAGATCACCCAGGGCGCGGCGAGCATCCCGGCGATCGTCACCAGCGTCAGCACCAACGTCAGCAAACCCGAAACATAGGCAATGAAGGTGCGGGTCGCCTCCTCGCCTTGCTGGGCCTTGTACTCCGCCAGAATCGGCACGAATGCCTGGGAAAAAGCCCCCTCGGCGAAGATCCGCCGCAGCAGGTTGGGCAGTTTAAAGGCAATGAAGAAGGCATCCGTGGCCATGCTGGCGCCAAAAATACGTGCCAGCAGCGTGTCACGCACAAACCCCAGAACCCGGGAAATCATAGTGATAGAGCTGACAGCGGCCAACGATTTGAGCAGATTCATTGAAAGAGTTTTTGCCTATAGATAAAGAGCAGGCGAACAAACGGCCCACATATGCGATACTCCGCGCCTGCAACAAGCACAGAGCCAAAGCTCGCGAGTTTACAGGTCAAGCGCCGGAAATAAATCACCCGCCTCTTAAGATCGACCACTCAGCAGTTCGCATCACACGCCCTTGACAAGACTTCAACTCATCGGCATGATTCGCGGCCTATTTTGTTTGCTATTTCCTAAAAAGTCTTTCGAGGAGCTCGACGGTGGCCAACACACCTTCCGCCAAAAAACGTGCAAAACAGGCTGAGAAGCGTCGCAGCCACAACGCCAGCCTGCGTTCCATGGTTCGTACCTACATCAAGAATGTAGTTAAAGCCATTGACGCAAAAGACGCTGAAAAAGCTCAAGCTGCTTACGTTCTGGCTGTGCCAGTTATCGACCGTATGGCCGATAAAGGCATCATCCACAAGAACAAAGCTGCTCGCCATAAAGGTCGTCTGAATGGCCACATCAAGGCTCTGAACCTTGCTGCTGCAGCCTAAGCGATAAGCTTGTTAAAAAACCGACCCCAGGGTCGGTTTTTTATTGTCTGCGATTTGGGAAAGCCAAAAAAAGAGCCGGCATGCCGGCTCTGCTTCAGATTTATTGCGCTGTGGGCCACGGCAGGATCGGAATCGCCGTCACCGCATTCTGCGGGCTGCCTTCGATCAAGCGGTCGCTGTAGACCAGATACACCAGGGTATTGCGCTTCTTGTCGAGGAAACGCACCACCTGCATGGTCTTGAAGACCAGGGACGTGCGCTCCTTGAACACCTCATCCCCATCCTTCAGCTCGCCCTTGAAGCGAATTGCACCTACCTGGCGACAGGCAATCGACGCCTCGGCGCGATCCTCCGCCAGACCCAACCCACCCTTTACCCCACCCGTCTTGGCGCGAGACAGGTAGCAGGTCACGCCATCCACCTTCGGGTCATCAAAGGCCTCGACCACGATCCGGTCATTGGGGCCGACAAACTTGAACACCGTCGACACCTGGCCAATCTCTTCGGCCGACGCCAGCAACGGCATCGCCAGCAGCAAACCGAGCAATCCCTTCATTACGCGCATCGAGACTTCCTTTTTACTTAAACCAGAATCAGGTTATCCCGGTGAACCAGCTCCGGCTCAGCCATGTAACCCAACAGACCGACAATCGCCTCAGACGACTGCCCGATGATTTTCTGCGCCTCAAGGGCGCTGTAGTTGGCAAGGCCACGGGCAATCTCACGACCGTCCGGCGCCACGCACACCACCATTTCGCCACGGCGGAAGCTGCCCTGGACCAGTTTTACACCCACCGGCAGCAAGCTTTTGTTGCCTTGGGACAACGCTGAAACCGCACCAGCATCCAACACCAGGGTACCGCGCGTCTGAAGATGCCCCGCCAGCCACTGCTTGCGCGCCGCCAGCATGCCACGCTCAGGCGACAGCAGCGTACCGATGCGCTCGCCCGCCTTGAGACGATCCAGCACCCGCTCAATCCGACCGCCAACGATGATGGTATGCGCGCCGGAACGCGCCGCCAGCCGTGCCGCACGCAGCTTGGTCTGCATGCCGCCACGCCCCAGGGCACCGCCGACACTGCCAGCCACCGCATCCAGCGCCGGATCATCGGCACGCGCTTCGTAAATCAGCTGGGCCTCAGGGTTATTGCGCGGGTCAGCGTCGAACATGCCGTCGCGATCCGTGAGGATCACCAGCAAATCAGCCTCAACCAGGTTGGCCACCAGCGCTGCCAGGGTGTCGTTGTCACCGAAGCGAATCTCGTCGGTCACCACGGTGTCATTCTCGTTGATCACCGGGATCACCTTGAGTTCAACCAGGGCACGCAGGGTGCTGCGGGCGTTCAGGTAGCGCTTGCGGTCGGACAAGTCGTCATGGGTCAGCAGAATCTGCGCCGTGTGGCGCCCGTGCTCGGCAAAGCTGGACTCCCAGGCCTGCACCAGGCCCATCTGACCAATGGCAGCAGCGGCTTGCAGCTCGTGCATCGCGCTGGGTCGCGCGGTCCAGCCAAGGCGGCTCATGCCGGCGGCAACCGCCCCGGACGACACCAACACCAACTCGACGCCGGCCTCATGCAAGGCCACCATCTGGTCCACCCAGACACTCATGGCCGCACGATCCAGCCCCTTGCCATCCGCCGTCAGCAGCGCGCTACCGATCTTAACGACCCAACGCTGCGCACCTGTCACCTTGCTCCGCATCATCTTCAACCTTAGATAGAGGGCCGCGCGACCCAGCGCCGCCCATAACGTTATTCGTGACTACCGATTTCCAGATACCAAAACGCCGCTCGATTGAGCGGCGCTTAAGTTTACTGCAACGAATCAGTCGCGCACGTAAATGATTTCCGGACCATCTTCATCATCCACGTCTTCCTCGTCCCAATCATCGTCACCGATATCATGGACCGACTTGACGCCACTGCGACGCAGGGCACGCTGATCATCCAGCGCCTGCAACTGGGCACGAGCCTCGTCTTCGATGCGCTGATCCAGTTCAGCCAGCTCGGCCTTGTAGACAGGGTCGGCGGCCAGGCGATCGGCACGGTCTTCGAGGTAACGCATGATGTCGCGAGTCAGGCGCTCAGTGCCTTCTTTGGCAATGGCCGAGATCACGTAGACCGGACCGGTCCATTCCAGGCGATCAACGATCTCCTTGACGCGCTCTTCGTGCTCTTCCTCGAGGATCTGGTCGCACTTGTTCAGCACCAACCAGCGATCACGCTCAGCCAGGGACGGGCTGAACTTGGTCAGCTCGCTGACGATCACTTCAGCAGCGTCCGGTGCACTGGTGTCATCCAGCGGCGCCATGTCGACGAGGTGCAGCAGCAAACGGGTGCGGGACAAGTGCTTGAGGAAACGGATCCCCAGGCCTGCGCCGTCGGAAGCGCCTTCGATCAGGCCCGGAATGTCCGCAACCACGAAGCTTTTCCAGCGGTCGACGCTGACCACACCCAGGTTCGGCACCAGGGTAGTGAACGGGTAATCGGCGACTTTCGGCTTGGCAGCAGACACCGAGCGAATGAACGTACTTTTGCCGGCGTTCGGCAAGCCCAGCAGGCCCACATCAGCCAGTACCTTCATTTCCAGCTTCAGGTCACGCTGCTCGCCTGGCTTGCCCGGCGTGGTCTGGCGTGGCGCACGGTTGGTACTGGACTTGAAACGGGTGTTACCCAGACCGTGCCAGCCGCCATGAGCCACCAGCAGGCGCTGACCGGCTTTGGTCAGGTCACCAATGACTTCCTGGGTTGCGGAGTCGATCACGGTGGTGCCGACCGGAACCCGCAGTACCAGCTCTTCGCCTTTTTTACCGGTGCAGTCGGTGCTGCCGCCGTTGGAGCCACGCTCGGCATCAAAATGCCGGGTGTAACGGTAGTCCACCAGGGTGTTGAGGTTTTCGTCGGCGATCATGTAGACCGAGCCGCCATCACCACCATCACCACCGTTAGGACCACCGTTTTCGATGAATTTTTCCCGACGGAAACTCATGCAACCGTTACCGCCGTCGCCAGCTTTTACTCGGATCGAAACTTCATCAACGAACTTCATAACAAAACGCCTCTCGCCACACGGACGAGCTTAAGAAACCAAGACATAAGACTCTTGCAAAAATGAGCGCAGCGACCTCAAGCAACGACCGCAAATCCACTGCTTTCGCCCATCACAAACAGCTTTGCAAGAGACTCACCCCACAAACGAAAAAGCCCCGTCGCGAGACAGGGCTTTTCCAGCAACTACGTAATTATGCCGCGACGACTTCAGTCTTCGGGACAATGCTCACGTAACGGCGGTTGAAAGCGCCTTTTACTTCAAACTTGATCACGCCGTCGATTTTAGCGAACAGAGTGTGATCTTTACCCATGCCAACACCGTAACCGGCGTGGAATTGGGTGCCGCGCTGACGCACGATGATGTTGCCCGGAATGATAACCTGGCCGCCATACATCTTCACGCCAAGGCGTTTGGCTTCTGAGTCGCGACCGTTACGGGTACTACCACCAGCTTTTTTGTGTGCCATGAGTCAATTCTCCTAGTGAGGAATTAGGCTGAAATTAAGCCTGAATACCGGTGATTTTGATCTCGGTGTACCACTGGCGGTGGCCCATACGCTTCATGTGGTGCTTACGACGACGGAACTTGATGATGCGGACTTTATCGTGACGACCTTGGGAGATCACTTCAGCCACAACGGTAGCGCCTGCAACAACTGGAGCGCCGATGTTCACGTCATCGCCATTGGCGACCAACAGAACGCGATCAAAAGTAACGGATTCGCCAGTAGCGATTTCCAGCTTCTCGATCTTCAGGTATTCACCTGGGGCGACCTTGTATTGCTTGCCACCAGTAACAATTACTGCGTACGACATGGTATTTCTCCGATAATCCTGCTCACCCAGCGCTTTATAAGAAGAGGTATTGGCTGGCATGGCTGCATGGGATGGACGTCCCGAATGCAATTGCGTAAGGCAGGTGCTGCCCAGGAAGTTCAGGGTGCGCGATTGTACGCAAGCTATGGAGGTGTTGCAAGTAGCCGTCTATCGCGCCTTGACACTACGGGACGTGGGTCCTAGCATGCCGCGCAACCCTTCTGGAGCGACTGTCGCTGATGCAACCCCAAGCTTTCTACCGCGCGGTGGCGGACGATTTTAGCGCCGTCGACGGCATCATCAAGAAGCAGCTGACTTCTAAAGTGCCGCTGGTCTCCAAAATTGGCGACTACATTACGTCGGCCGGCGGTAAACGCCTGCGTCCTTTATTAGTGTTGCTGTGTGGCAAGGCCCTGGGCCGCGAAGGCGATGACCTGCGCCTGCTGGCCGCGACCATCGAGTTCCTGCACACCGCCACCCTGCTGCACGACGACGTGGTCGACATGTCCGGCATGCGCCGTGGTCGCGAGACGGCCAACGCGATGTGGGGCAACGCGCCGAGCGTGCTGGTGGGCGACTTCCTGTACTCGCGCTCGTTCGAAATGATGGTCGAGCTGGGCTCGATGCCGGTGATGAAGATTCTTTCACAGGCCACGCGCATCATCGCCGAAGGCGAAGTGTTGCAGCTGTCGAAGGTTCGCGACGCCAGCACCACCGAAGAAACCTACATGGAAGTGATTCGCGGCAAAACCGCGATGCTCTTCGAAGCCTCAACCCATAGCGCCGCCGCCCTGTGCGAAGCAACGCCCGAGCAGAGCGAAGCCCTGCGCACCTTCGGCGATCACCTGGGCGTGGCCTTCCAGCTCGTGGACGACCTGCTGGACTATCGCGGCGACGCCGAAACCCTGGGCAAGAACGTCGGTGACGACCTGGCCGAGGGCAAGCCGACCTTGCCACTGATCTACACCATGCGCGAAGGCACGCCGGAACAGGCCGCCCTGGTGCGCAAGGCGATCCAGAAAGGCGGGATCGAAGACCTGGAAAGCATCCGCGAAGCCGTGGAAGCCTCGGGTTCCCTCGAATACACCGCGCAACTGGCCCGTGACTACGTGGCTCGCGCGATCCAATGCCTGGAAGCCCTTCCAGCCAGCGAATACCGGGACGCCCTGGTTGAGCTGAGTGAGTTCGCGGTCGCCCGTACTCACTGATTCTGCTCTGCTCCATGCAGGAGCTGGCTTGCCTGCGATTGCATCACCGCGGTGTAACAGACAAACCGAGGTGCCTGCATCGCAGGCAAGCCAGCTCCCACAGCGTTCCCTGGCGTTGCTGCCCCCTGCCCGGCTAAAACCCTATACAATGTGCGCTTTTTAGCCATCCTGAAACCAAAGGAGCTTTAGTGAGCACGTTGCCACCCTGCCCGAAATGCAATTCCGAATACACCTACGAAGATGGCGCCCAGCTGATTTGCCCGGAATGCGCCCATGAGTGGGCCGTCGGCGGCGAAGCCGAGGCGACCAGCGATGAATCCGTGAAAAAAGACTCTGTGGGCAACGTCCTGCAGGACGGCGACACCATCACCGTGATCAAGGACCTCAAGGTCAAGGGCACGTCCCTGGTGGTCAAGGTCGGCACCAAGGTCAAGAACATCCGCCTGTGCGATGGCGACCACGATATCGACTGCAAGATCGACGGTATCGGCCCGATGAAACTCAAGTCCGAGTTCGTCCGCAAGGTCTGAATATGCTGCCTCCATCCCGTGCCCTGCACGGGATGGCGCTTCACCCTCCCCGCGTCAGTTCCGCACTGGCGGCAAAAGGCCAGGCCTTTTGATCAAAAACAATATCCACACAGAAAAGTCCGGAAATGGCCAATAGGGACTTGCTATTCTACGAATAAGAATTATTCTCATTGAAACCCATCAAGGAGATACTTCCCATGACTTATTTGATCGATGCCTGGCTGGACCGTCCACACCCTTACCTGCGAATCCTCCATCGGGAAACCGGGGAAGTCTGCGCGGTGCTGGAAGAAGAGGCGTTAAGCGAACTGCAGGATCAGGGCGACCTGGACGTCAATGGCCTGAGTTCCAGTGAGCCCGGGGTGCTGAAGGAAGTGGTGAGAAATCTGTTTCTGTTCTGCTATGCCCGAGCGTTGCGCCCGGTGACGGATCTCAATGGCAAGTTTCATCCATGAGCAACCGCGCAAAACACTGCAGGAGCGAGCAGGCTCGCTCCTGCAGGTAAGGTCTTACAGAACGTCGAGCAGCTCGACGTCAAACACCAGAACGCTGTGTGGCGGGATGCTGCCAACGCCTTGAGCGCCGTAAGCCAGTTCGCTCGGCACGTACAGGCGCCATTTGCTGCCGGCATTCATCAGTTGCAGGGCTTCGGTCCAGCCGGCGATCACGCCGCCAACCGGGAATTCCGCAGGCTGGCCGCGCTCGTAGGAGCTGTCGAACACAGTGCCGTCGATCAGGGTGCCGTGGTAGTGAGTACGCACCTGGTCTTCACGGGTCGGCTTGGCGCCGCTACCTGCAGTCAGCACTTCAAATTGCAGGCCGGAAGCCAGGGTGGTGATGCCGTCACGCTTGGCGTTTTCAGCCAGGAAAGCCAGGCCTTCGCCAGCAGCAGCTTCAGCCTTTGCAGCGGCTTCGGCTTGCATGATTTCGCGGATGACCTTGAAGCTGGCGGCCATTTGCTCCTGGTCCACACGGCTAGGCTTGCCGGCAAAAGCGTCGGTCAGGCCAGCCAGGATCGCGTCCAGGCTCACGCCCGGTGGCGGGTTGTCGCGCAGCTGGTCGCCCAACTGACGGCCAATGCCGTAGCTCACGCGGGTTTCGTCGGTGGACAGATTAACTTCGGACATGGAAAGGCTCCGCTGTAGGACGACACAGGTGCCGTCCAAACTAAAAGGGCGAGCAGACTAGCACACAAGCCACGCCCTTGATGAGCCCCGCGCAGGAGAGCGCCAGGGGCTGATTAATGCTTGGTAACCTTGTCCAGGTAGCCCATGGCAAACGCCGACACCACGAAGGTCATGTGAATGATCACGTACCATTTCAGGTGCTCGGGATCGACGTTCTTGGCGTCCATGAAGACCCGCAGCAGATGGATCGACGAAATCGCCACGATGGACGCCGCGACCTTCATCTTCAGCGACGAGGAGTCCATGGTCCCCAGCCAGTTGAGCTTCTCCTTGCTTTCGTCGATGTCCAGCTGGGAGACGAAGTTCTCGTAGCCGCTGATCATCACCATCACCAGCAGGCCGCCCACCAGGGCCATGTCGATCAACGACAGCAGCACCAGGATCACATCCGACTCGCTCATGGTGAACACGATGGGAATCACATGAAACACTTCCTGGAAGAACTTCAGGCCCAGCGCCAGCAGCCCCAGGGACAGCCCGAAATAGATCGGCGCCAACAGCCAGCGTGAGGCATACATTGCATTTTCGATAAAGCGTTCCATTGAATCTCACACAGCTTGGCTAAAAATGGCGGCGAGTATACCAGCCGCACCCAAACCCCAGAAACCGTCGAGAAAACTGATCTGTACGGCATCTGTTAAGGAATTTTTCTGCTAGTGTCGAGCTCATCAACTCGGCTCGATGATGTCGGACAGGAAAACTCAGATAATGGATGTGCGATCCCCTTTGGCCAGCCTTGGCCTGTGTGCGGCGTTGCTGATGGGCAGCGGTTGTTCCCCAAGCGATGAACACAAGCAAGCCAGTCTCGAAGAGAAAACCGCCAAGTTCGAACAATCCCTGGACGCCATCCAGGACCCCAAGCTCAAGGACGCCGTGTCCGAGCTCGGAGGCTCGCTGCTGTTGCTGGAACGGGCGCGCGCCAAGCTCGCCACCAAGCCCATCGAGGCCGAGTACAGCGAAGACGCCCTGGCGCTGCTCAAGCATTACCCTACGCCGCAGGCCCTGGTCGATACCTACATCAATGGCCTGTTTGTCCTGCGCAAGGCGTCCCATTCGGACTACCTGACGGACCTGCAGCCGATCTTCCCGTTCAACTTCAACATGCCCGACCAGTTCCCCTTCCCACATGGCCTGGAATGGCAGTCGGTGACCCTGAGCAACAACAAGGTCATCCCGTTCCAGCCGGAATGGTCGGAAACCGACCCGGGCATCCAGTTGAGCCCCACCAGTTCCAACCTGACCAACCCCGATGACCTGACGGTGACCTACCCGTTCGTCGAAGGCGTCGAGACGGAGAACAAAAGCCAGCCGCAGCCCGTCACCCTCAAGGGCAAGGTGGAAGTGATTGCCCCGCGTAAAGTCTTCACCTTCGACTTGTCGAAAAAGGACGTGGGCCGCAAGCGCACCGAAGAAAACGTCACCGTCACCCTGCTGGCCCTGGAAAAGAACTACGCCGAGATCGAACTGACCAACAGCGCCCCGCTGGCGCCGGAAGTCGCGGACGAATCGCCGAACCCGTTGCTGGTGCAGGCTCGTGACACCACCGGGCAATTTCTCTCGCGCTCGGGCTCGATCAACGAAAACGCCGCGCAACTGGCGTTCTACGAGAAGCAACTGGCCGAAATGCAGAAGCAGAAGGGCTGGTCCGACGCCTTCGAGAAACAGCTGGAAGACGAGCAGAAAGCCTTCGAGCTCAAGCAGAACAGCCACTACACCAAGGTGTACTTCAATGGCCTGATCGACAATGTGCAAGTCAGCGTGCTCGACTTTTCCCAGGCCACGGTGACCCGCAAGGACCTGGACCTGCCCGTACGGCGCTTCGACAAGAACAGCCTGGAAAAAACCGTACAGCCGTTGCCGATGCCCGTCACGGTGTATGACGACCAGGCTGCGGATTGGCTCAAGGACGCCACCCTGTCCGAAGACCAACTGAAGAAAAGCGTCACCATCAACCAGTCGGTGGATGACGCCAGTGCGGCGCACGTTGAGTTCGATCACCCCTACACCTTCAACGACGACCTGCTGGGCGAGGACCGCGGCGGCGGCGATGCCCCGGTGACGTTCCTCACCGCCAACGACGAAGGCAAGCTTGGCGAGCCGATCGAACTGCCCGCCGAAGCCTACGAGGTCGACCCGGGGCGCGGCACCATCACCTATGACCTGAACCTGTTCCCTGAAAACCCGGGGTTTGCCGTCGGATCAATGCCGCTGTTCCTGGCGACCATCGAGAAAGGCAGCCTCACTGCCGGGCAACTGCCCAAGGGCCTGGAGCTGAAGGACAACGCGCTGATTGTCGACCAGAAGCTGTTCCCCTCTGACAGCTGGCGGTTCTATGCCAAGGACGCCAGCGGCAACTACCTGAAGGAAATTCTCGGCGTCAGCCACCGCGCCGAGGAATACGGCACGGCGCTGTTCGACGTGCATTACTTCTACGGCCAGCCGACGACATTGGAAACCTACCAGCGCACCGGCCTGGACACGGTGCAGTATGGGTTTGAGGTGAAGCTGGACAAACCCGAGGCGGCCCCTGCCCCCAAGCCATAGCCCCTCCCCCGCCCCCGTAGCAGCTGTCGAGCGCCAGCTGCTACGGGGGGAGTGCGGTCAGCGGATATCGCTTAGCACCGTCTGCCGCCCACCATTGAGTTGTCGCAAGTGCGCCTGCAGGTGCAGGCACCAGATCTGCGGGTCGTCAGCCAGCTCGTAGCCGTGCAGGGTCAGGCTTTCAACAATCGAATCGAGGATGGTTTGTGCCACGAAAGGTCCGTGGAACGGGCCTTGGGACTTGATGGTGGAGGGTTGTTCGCCGGTCATTCCGGCGGCAAACAACAAGGTCCACATCCCGGTATCCCCCGCGAGAGGGCGAATGGAACATTCGATACGGGTGACCAGGCCCAGGCACTGGCGGGTGAGGCAGAGGTTGCGCGACATGGCGGCGACCCTCGGTAGATCCGGTATTCAGCCTCGCAAGGCAAGACTGTTTCTATCCAGCGACTCCTGTGGCTATCCCTTGAGCTGAGAATAGAAGAAACCCGGTACAAACCAAGGCTGGGGGACCAACGGATGACTGCCGTCACGACGGCGTCAAAAATATGCCGAAGGGACCTGGAACCAGGCCCCTTCGGCATTGATTACACCGGCTTGGTCTCAGCCAGTGCTTCCTGCGCCAACTCCTTCTCGGCTTCCTTCAGGTCATCTTCACTGATCATCTCGGCGATCGCCCGCAGACGCTCCACCACCCGCGCATTGACGCTGCCTTCGGGGAACTGCCCCTCCTCGTCGGGCGAACCCGCAGGCTCACCCACCAGCAGGCTCAAGGCCTCGTCGGCCTGACGCACGGCATAGACGTGGAATTGCCCCTGCCGCACGGCCTGCAACACCTTCTCATCGAGCATCAGTGTCGCGACGTTGGCCTGGGGAATGATCGCCCCCTGCTCGCCGGTCAGCCCGCGGGCCTCGCAAAGACGGAAGAAACCTTCGATCTTCTCGTTGACCCCGCCGACCGCCTGCACCTCACCAAACTGGTTGATCGAGCCGGTGATGGCAAAGCACTGCTTGAGCGGCGTCTTCGACAGGGCCGAGATCAAGGTGCAGGCTTCGCCCAGGGACGCGCTGTCGCCGTCGACATAGCCGTAGGACTGCTCAAGGGCGATACTCGCCGAGATCGCCAACGGGAATTCCTGGGCATAACGGCTGCCCAGGTAACCGGTGAGGATCATCACGCCCTTGGAGTGAATCGGCTGGCCGAGGTTAACTTCACGCTCGATATCGACGATGCCGCTGCCGCCCGGGTACACCGTGGCAGAAATCCGCGCCGGCACACCAAACGCCGAGTCACCCACCTCCAGCACCGTCAGCCCGTTGCACTTGCCCACCGCCGCGCCGGCGGTGTCGATCAGGATCACTCCGGCGAGCATGTCGTCGAGAATCCGCGCCGACACCCGCCCGGTGCGCGTGGCCTTGGCCTTGAGTGCGCGCTCGATGTGCCCGGAGTCGGTGCGCTCATCACCGGCCAGGTGACGAATGAAGTCCGCCTCGCTGACCAGCTGGAACAAATCACCGATACGCGCCGACAAGCGGCCCTGGTTCTCCGCCAACCGCGCGCTGTAGGTCGCCAGCCGCGCCACCGCATCGGAGGTCAACGGCGCCATGCCTTCTTCCGAGGTGCGGGTTTTCAGCAACTGGGCGAACTGCTCCAGGCTTTCATCCACCATCGGGATGTCTTCGTCAAAATCCACCAGTACCCGGAACATCTCCTGGAAGTCCGGATCCGCGTCTTGCAACGCGTAGTACAACTGGCGGGAGCCGATGATGATCACCTTGAGCTGCAACGGGATCACTTGCGGGTTGAGGGTCACCGTGGCCAGGCGACCCAGTTCGCCCAGCGGTGATTCCATCTTCAGCTTGCGCGATTGCAGGGCACGCTTGAGGGCGTCCCATACAAACGGCTCGCTGAGCATCTTCTCGGCTTCAAGGATCAGGAAACCACCGTTGGCACGATGCAGCGCACCCGGGCGCAATTGGCGATAGGTGGTGTAGAGCGCGCCCTGGTCGGTGCTGTATTCAATACGACCGAACAGGTTGTCGTAGGTCGGATGCGGCTCGAAGACCACCGGCGCGCCACCGTTGATCGGATGCCCCACCACCAGGCTCGGGCAGTACTGTTCTTCCAGCAACTTGCGGGCCTGGGCGTCGGTTTTCGCGTCGTCCACCAACTGCTCGACCACGGTTTTCAGCAGGTAGACCTGCATCGCCTGCAAGTAGCCGCAGACGGCCGCGTTCTCCGCATATTTTTCGGACAACGGCGCCAGCAGTGGCTGCAAGGCCAGCGTGATGGTTTCTTCGTTGAACTGGCGCATCTGGTTATTGGACTCGCGCTTCCACTGGGGCAGGCTGGCGAGTTCTTCGTTGAGGCGTTCTTCCAGTTCGGAAATATCGGTGTGGAAACGCTCGCGGTCGGCTTCGGGCAACTGCGAGAACTCGGCCTCGTCCAGGGCCTTGCCGTCGAGCATCGGGGTAAACGCAATGTTGGTGCTGTCACGGTACAGCGCCACGTCTTTTTCCAGGGCCAGGCGCTCGATGACGTCCAGGGCACGGTCGTAACGCTGGTTGAAGGCACGGTCGATGGCGCTTTTGCGCTGTTGATACGTCGGGTGTTCAAACACCGCCGGGAAGGTCGCGACCAGGTTGTCGATCAGGCCGTTGATATCGGAGATGAACGCGGCAGCACCACCCGCAGGCAGTTCCAGCGCGCGGGGTTCGCGAGGCTCATCGAAATTATTGACGTAGACCCAGTCGGCCGGGGTCTGCAGGCGCTTGCCTTCGGCCTTGAGGTAGCGTTTGACGAACGAAAAGCGCCCGGTACCGGGCTCGCCCATCACAAATACGTTGTAACCGGGGCGTGGCATTGCCACACCAAACTGCAAGGCTTCGACCGCACGTTCCTGGCCAAGCACACCGCGAAAGGGCTCCAAATCATTGGTGGTCGAGAAGCTGAACTGTTCAGCGGAAAAAGGACGAGTCAGCGCTTCGGGCGCTAGACGCAAGCTGGCAGCAACAGGATCAGGCATCGGGCTTCCTTACATCAGGCGGGGCAGATGACGGCATTCTGGCGCCGGGTTGGGCCGGCTGGCAAGGACGGCTTGGGGAAAGCATAGACCCGTGTTCGGGGCTGTAAAAAAACCGAGTGTTTCCGGCTTGTTTCATAAAAAGTCACGGAACCCTTGGATCATGCCTAAACTCCAACCTGCTGCGGGTTGGACTAATAACCGACCCCTAGGGTGCTGTCAGGCACCTGAACCCTTGTCCATTGGTTTGCACACAAAGAGAACAAAGCTATGAAACGGATCCTTCTCGGTACTCTCTTCACCGTCGTCTCCCTCAATGCAATGGCAGAAGCGCCAGGTGGCCCGAACTGCGGTTGGGGCAACATGTTGTTCGAAGGCCAACGCGGCACTCCGGCTCACTTCCTGGCCTCCACCACCAACGGTACCTCGGGTAACGCCACGTTCGGCATGACCTCGGGCACCAACGGCTGCAGCACCAACAGCGCACTGACCTACGGTGGCAAATCGTGGATTGCCATGAATGGCATGATGAACGAGCTGTCCGAAGACATGGCCAAGGGTAACGGCGAAGCGCTGACTACCTACGCTGTAGTACTGGGCGTTGCTCCTGAAGACCGCGAGCACTTTGCCGCTGTGACTCACGAGCACTTCCAGCAAATCTTCAGCAAGGCTGACGTAACCGCTGATGACGTGCACAACAACACCCTGGCTGTACTGAAAAGCGACACCCGTCTGGCGAAATACGCTACCCAGGCTTAAGCTCGACCCGCCCGTGCCTTTCGAGGCACGGGTTTTTATTATTTTTGGACCTGCCTCCCCTTTGGGTCTTTTTATCTCGACTTAAGTTGCCCACATGCTCAAACGCCTTGCCTACCTGGCACTCTTCGCCTGCGCCCCGCTGTATGCGGCGCCGCACCTTGATGATCAACGTTTGCAGCAACTGGCCAACGACCCGTTCTGGCTTTCGCTGGGGCACTACGAATCCGGCAAGTTCAAAGGCTGGCGCAGCTATGTCAGCGACAAGAAATTCTTCCTCGCTCCCGATGGCGCCCACCATCCGGACCAGGAGCTGAAGGCCACTGTCGAGGCGCTGTATGCCCCGGCCAGCCTCGGCGAAAAGCACGCCCAATGCGTTTACCCGGCACGTACACGCTGGCTCAAGGACCAGTTGCACCTGAGCGACTTGCCGGCGCTGGACTGCAAGGAGTTCAAGCAATGGTTCAAGGACGTCGCCCCCCACAGCGCGGTGATGATCTTCCCGGCGGCCTACCTCAACAGCCCGTCATCGATGTTCGGCCATACCCTGCTGCGCATCGACCAGGCTGATGTGCAGAGCAACAACACCGCCCTGCTCAGCTACGCGATCAACTTTGGCGCCTATATCGAAGGCTCGGACAACAGCATCCTCTACGCCTGGAAGGGCCTGATGGGCGGCTACCCGGGCCTGTTCGCGCTGGTGCCCTACCAGGAAAAACTCTCGGAATACCGTAGCCTGGAGAACCGCGACCTGTGGGAATACCGCCTGAACCTGACCCAGGTCGAGACCGAGCGCATGGTCGAGCACGTGTGGGAACTCAAGCAGATCCAGTTCGACTACTTCTTCTTCGACGAAAACTGCTCCTATCGCCTGCTGGAACTGCTGCAAGTGGCTCGCCCAAGCCTGCGGTTGACCGAACAATTCCCGCTGACCGCGATCCCTACCGACACGGTAAAAGCCGTGAAAGAAGCCGGCCTGGTGGAGAAAATCGATTACCGCCCTTCCCGTGAACGGGAGCTGCTGGAACGCGCCAAGCCGCTGGACAGCGACGAGCAGCAATGGGTGCTGAAGATCAGCGACGACCAGAAACAACTGCAGGACCCGGCATTCAAGGCCATCGCCAAAGACCGCCAGGCCCTGATCATCGACGCCGCCTACCGCCTTGGCCGCTACCGCGCCAACGGCCTGGAGCGCGACACCGAACGCTCCCAGCGCAGCTTCGAACTGCTGCGGGCGATCAACCAGAACCCGGCGCCGGACCTGAAGATCGAACGCCCCGGCCTGCCCGAAGACGGCCACGAATCCCGCACCTGGCAAGCCGGCATCGGCACCCGGGGCGACAAGGCTTTCGGCGAATACGGCCTGCGCATGGCCTACCACGACCTGAACGACAACGCCGAAGGCTTCCCCTTGGGCGCGCAGATTGAAATCCTGCAAATGAAACTGCGCCAGTACGAAGGCAACCACTGGCAATTGCAGCAACTGGATCTGGCAACCATCCGCTCACTGACCCCACGCAACGAGCTGCTGCAACCGTGGTCGTGGCAAGTCACCGGCGGCCTGGAGCGCGTACCGGGCAAGCATGACGACGAGACACTCGTCAGCCACGTCAACGGTGGCGCGGGCGGCACCTGGCAACTGCGCGACGACATGCTTGGCTTCGCCCTCGGCACCGTGCGCGTGGAGCACAACAGCGACTTCGGTGAAGCCATCTCCCCGGCTGCCGGGTTCAATACAGGTGTGTTGTGGCGCAACCCGCTGGGCAACCTGAGCCTGGAAGCCAAGGGTGACTTCTTCACCAATGGCGAGGTGCGGCGCAGTATCAGCCTGAATCAACAGTGGGAATTGTCGCGCAACCTGGGGCTGAGACTGAGTGCGCAGCGGGAATACAGCCACCTCGCGACACCGGTGAACGAAGTGATGCTGGAAGTGAAGTGGTATCACTATTAATCCCTGAGCCGTAGATCGTTCCCACGCTCCGCGTGGGAATGCATCCTGTGACGCTCTGCGTCACGACCTTTAAAAGCGGACGCAGAGCGTCCAGAGCGGCATGCCCACGCAGAGCGTGGGAACGATCTCTAATTAGTCCATAAGGAGCTTGCTCCCGCTGGGCTGCGCAGCAGCCCCAAAACCAGACACCTCACCCTCTCTGTAATATCTCTATACTCTGAACAGGGGCCGCTTCGCGCCCCAGCGGGAGCAAGCTCCCTCGCCACAGGGGGCGCGTGATCGCCCGAAGCCGCAGCGTCACACGGATTTCTCACATCCGTTTCACATACCCCGAACGAATCCACTCCTACACTTCCCCCATCAGCCGTTCAACGGCCAGGGAGCAAGCGATGTGGCGGTACGCTGGAGTGCTGGGCCTGTTGGCCCTGCTGTCGGGTTGCCAATCAACCCATGAGGATTTGCTGGCCAAGGGTTATCCACCCGCCTTCGCCGATGGCTATGACGACGGTTGCAGCAGCGGCCGCCAGGCTGCCGGGGTGATCACCGGGGAATTTCGCAAGAACGTCCCGCGCTACCTGAAAGACCGCACCTACGCCGAAGGCTGGGATGATGGCTTTCGCCAATGCAAGGCCATGCGCGAGAACGAAGACCTGAACGACTACAAGAATCGCCACTGGGACGACCGCGAACGCGCCTGGCAACAGGAAAAAGACCGCGACGCTGCCAGGGCCTTTCGCTCGCAATAGGTCGCTTCCAGACATCCAGCGAAACTTAACCCCTGCGACCATGGCCCAAACTCCATAGCAGGAGAACGTCATGAGTCGAGCTTTCGTCAACGAAGACAGCGCCGCTGCCCAGGCCAGCCAACCGGTGGAACGCCAGGTCAGCGCGCAACCCAATCACCTCACTGCCCGCGGACTTGCACAATTGCAGGCCAGGGTCGCGCAGTTGCAGCATGAGCACAGCGAAGAATCCGCCAAGGGCGAGCAGGCCGATAAACAGCGCCAGGCCGACCTTGAGCGGGATTTGCGTTACTTCAACCAGCGCCTGCAAAGCGCACAGGTGGTGGCGCCGGCAACCTCCACCGACAAGGTGCAAATCGGCAGCTGGGTGACCTTTGCCAACGAACAGGACGAAGAGCGGCGCATTCAGTTAGTGGGCGAAGACCAGGCCGACGCCACGGTGGGCCTGATCAACTGGGGTTCGCCACTGGGCCGCGCTCTGCTGGGTGCACAGGTGGGCGACGAGGTGCTGTGGAGGCGCCCCGTCGGTGATCAGTTGATCGAAATCCTGCGCATCGAACCCGAGGGTTAAACGATGCCCTGGGCCAGCATTGCATCCGCAACCTTCACGAAGCCTGCAATGTTGGCGCCCTTCACGTAGTTGACCCGGCCGTTCTCTTCGCCGTAGTGCACGCACGCATGGTGGATCGACTGCATGATGTTGTGCAGCTTGCTGTCCACTTCACCGGCGGTCCACAGCAGGCGCATGGCGTTCTGCGACATCTCCAGCCCGCTCACCGCCACCCCGCCGGCATTGGACGCCTTGCCTGGCGCGAACAGGATGCCGGCCTCGATAAAGATATCCACCGCCTCCAGGGTGGTCGGCATGTTGGCGCCTTCGGCCACGCAGACGCAGCCATTGCGCAACAGAGTGCGCGCCGCTTCGGCGTCCAGTTCATTCTGGGTGGCGCAGGGCAACGCGATGTCGCAGGCCAGCTCCCATGGTGTTTTGCCGGCGCGGAATTCCAGGCCGAAACGCGATGCCAGTTCGCTGATGCGCCCGCGCTGTACGTTTTTCAGTTCAAGCAGTGCCGACCATTGTTCTTCGGTCAAACCGCTTTCGCAGTACAGAGTGCCTTCGGAGTCGGACAAGGAGATCACCTTGCCGCCCAGATCCATGACCTTGCGCGCCGCGTACTGGGCGACGTTGCCGGAGCCGGAGATGGCCACGCGCTTGCCTTCGACCCGCTCGCCGTTGCGCTTGAGCATTTCTTCAGCGAAGTACACGCAGCCAAAACCGGTGGCCTCCGGGCGAATCAGGCTGCCGCCGTAGCTCATGCCCTTGCCGGTCAGCACCGAGGTGAACTGGTTGCTCAGGCGCTTGTACTGGCCGAACAGGAAGCCGATCTCCCGGGCGCCCACGCCAATATCACCGGCGGGCACATCCACGTCCGAGCCGATATGGCGATACAGCTCGCTCATGAACGCCTGGCAGAAACGCATCACCTCGGCGTCGCTCTTGCCTTTGGGATCGAAGTCCGAGCCGCCCTTGCCGCCGCCCATGGGCAGCGAGGTCAGGGAGTTCTTGAAGGTTTGTTCGAAGGCGAGAAATTTCAGCACGCCCAGGTTCACCGACGGGTGGAAGCGCAGGCCACCTTTATAAGGGCCGATGGCGCTGTTCATCTGGATCCGGAACCCGCGGTTGACCCGTACTTTGCCCTGATCATCTTCCCACGACACCCGGAACACAATCGCACGCTCCGGCTCGCAGATGCGCTCCAGGATGCCCGAGTTCAGGTAGTGGGGATTGGCTTCAAGAAACGGCCACAAACTGCGCAGGACTTCTTCCACGGCCTGGTGGAATTCCGGCTGGTCGGGGTCGCGTTTCTTGAGGCGGGCAAGGAAGGATTCAACGGATTCGATCATGAAAAGTCTCGGCAAATTTATTGTCGTTAAAGGAGATTTGTCCCGGACTTTATCAATTCATGTCGCACCGCGACAGGGCAAAATGTCGCTTTTGTGAATTTAAATGGTGCATTAGATATAAATACAGGCGTTTTTTGCACCTTAATGAGGATTTCAATCCAGGCCTTGCACCAACAGTTAATCCGCTATCGCAGGCAAGCCAGCTCCCACATTTGATCCAGTACATCCATGACAATGCGGTCAACTGTGGGAGCTGGCTTGCCTGCGATGCAGACGACGCGGTCCACCTGAAAACACGCAAAAAAAAGCGGAACCCGAAGGCTCCGCTTGTTCAAACCACCAACCCGGATCAGGCCAGCTTCTTGTGCCGTACACGATGCGGCTGGGCAGCAGCTTCGCCGAGGCGTTTCTTGCGATCGGCTTCGTATTCGGTGTAGTTGCCTTCGAAGAACACCGCCTGGGAGTCGTCTTCGTACGCCAGGATGTGAGTGGCCACGCGGTCAAGGAACCACCGATCGTGAGAGATCACAATGGCGGCGCCCGGGAAGTCCAGCAGGGCTTCTTCCAGGGAACGCAGGGTTTCAACGTCGAGGTCGTTTGACGGTTCGTCGAGCAGCAATACGTTGCCGCCTTCTTTCAGGGTCAGGGCCAGGTGCAAGCGACCGCGCTCACCACCGGACAGATCCTTGACGAACTTCTGCTGGTCGCCGCCCTTGAAGTTGAAGCGACCCACGTAGGTGCGCGACGGGATTTCGTAGTTGCCGATACGGATCTGGTCGGAACCGTCGGAAATCTGCTGGAACACCGTCTTGCTGCCGTCGAGGTCGTCGCGGCTCTGGTCAACGCAAGCCAGTTGCACGGTTTCGCCGACTTCGATGGTGCCCGAGTCCGGTTGTTCCTTGCCCATCAGCATGCGGAACAGTGTGGATTTACCCGCACCGTTACCGCCGATCACGCCAACGATGGCGCCTTTTGGCATGGAGAACGACAGGTTGTCGATCAACACGCGGTCGCCGTAGCCCTTGCAGACGTTCTTGAACTCGATGACCTTGTCACCCAGGCGCGGACCGGCCGGGATGTAGATTTCGTTGGTCTCGGAACGCTTCTGGAACTCCTGGGACTGCATCTCTTCGAAACGCGCCAGACGGGCCTTGGATTTCGACTGACGCGCCTTGGCGCCTTTACGCACCCATTCCAGCTCGTCTTTCATGGCCTTTTCATGGGCCGACTGTTGCTTGGATTCGGCGGCCAGACGGTCGGACTTGGCTTCCAGCCAACCGGAGTAGTTGCCCTCGTAAGGGATACCGGCGCCACGGTCGAGCTCGAGGATCCAGCCAGCAACGTTGTCCAGGAAGTACCGGTCGTGCGTGATCGCAACCACGGTGCCCGGGAAGTCGTGCAGGAAATGCTCCAGCCAGGCGACGGAATCGGCGTCCAGGTGGTTGGTCGGTTCGTCGAGCAGCAGCATGTCGGGGGCCGACAGCAGCAGGCGGCACAGGGCCACACGACGCTTTTCACCACCGGACAGGTGTTCAACCTTGGCGTCCCACGCCGGCAGGCGCAGCGCGTCGGCGGCGACTTCCAGCTGGCGGTCCAGGTTGTGACCGTCGGCGGCTTGCAGGATGGCTTCGAGCTTGGCCTGTTCTGCCGCCAGTTTGTCGAAGTCGGCGTCTTCTTCAGCGTAGGCCGCGTAGACCTCGTCCAGGCGGGCCTGGGCGTTCTTGATCACGCTGACCGCTTCCTCGACCACTTCACGCACGGTCTTGGTCGGGTCCAGGATAGGTTCCTGTGGCAGGTAGCCGATGTTCAGGTCGGGCATCGGGCGGGCTTCGCCGTCGAACTCGGTGTCGACGCCGGCCATGATTTTCAACAGGGTGGATTTACCCGAACCGTTGAGGCCGAGCACGCCGATCTTGGCGCCCGGGAAGAAGGACAGAGAAATGTTTTTCAGGATTTCCCGCTTCGGCGGAACAACTTTTCCCAGCCGATGCATGGTGAAGACGTATTGAGCCATGGTGAACCTAGCGTCAGTGACTGATGAATTAAGCGGGCGAAACCCGTGCCAGGCCATGCGCCGCGCGGGCCGTTGATGTCTATCAATGCCTGCGTGCGGTAGATGCCTGATTGTCTGGGGCTGGAACGCCCTCGCGTAACCGGCAAAGCTACCTGAATGCGGGTGGGCAGTCCAGCCAGGCGGGGCTGGCACTTTGCCACAACACAAGGCATGCTAGCCGCCCTCCGGGCGTCCGGCTTATAGTGCACGTCGCGCGCCAGTCCAGCCAAACCGCAGGATCACAGTTTGTCCAACGTAACGCCGCCAACTCCCCTGCGCGCCGCTCATATAGCGCCGGGAGCGCCCCTGCACGGAACCCTGAAGGGCGCATTGGCGACGCTGGTCCTGTTGCTGCTCGCGTTATTGTTCTGGCAACTGCTGGACCAGTTGCAGCAAAACCAGAAAAACCAGCAGCAATACACCATCGACTACAGCGCCGACCTGGCCGAACAGATCAGCCTGAACATGGCCCTCAGTGCGCAGATCGCGCTGAACCTGCTGCCGATCGTCGAACCGCCGCGGGACGCCGAACAGCAACAAATCCTGATGCGCACCTTGCAACGCTCCCTGCCGGAGTTGCGCAGCGTCGCCCTGCTCGCCCCCAGCGGCGCGATGATCAGTGACAGCGCCAGCGATAGCCAGGACAGCGCCTGGCTCGAAGAACTGGTCAAGCGCAGCCACGCCCAGTCCTATTACCTGAGCAACAACAACGACGGCACCGTCATCTACCTGCTGCTGCACCAGCCCAGCGGCGGCACCAAGATGTACTGGGCCTTGCGCCTGGCCCCCAATTACCTAGCCAACCTGACCCGCCAGGATGGCCAGGGCCAGCGCCCGATGTGGGTCATCGAAAACCGCCTGAACCACCGGGTGGTCAGCCGTGACAGCGGGATGCCGGCCCAATGGGCCACCGCGTTGACCCCGGACGAATTGAACAAAAGTGTACTGGTCACGCCCCTGAGCAAGAGCGACTGGCAACTGCGCGGCCTGTTCGACCGCGCCGCCGTGCTGGAGCAACTGCTGCCGGCCTTTATCGGCAAATGCCTGTTGGGCCTGGCCTTCTCGCTGATCCCGGTGATCGTGCTGCTGAACATGCGCCGCCGCCAGCGCCAGGTGCACGAGGGCCGCCGCCGCTACCAGGATATTTTCGAAGGCACCGGCGTGGCGCTGTGCGTGCTCGACCTGTCGGGCCTGCGCGCGTTCTTCGATAGAGCCCGACTGCAAACCCGCGAGCAGTTGCAACAGTTGCTGCAAGACAACCCGGAACAGCGCCAGCAACTGCTCAAGGAACTGCGCATCACCGAGGTCAACCAGGTGGCGGTGCGCTTGCTGAATGTTGCCTCTTGCGAGCAGGCCTGGGAACGCCTGATCGACGCCTGCCCGTCGAGCCCGACCGCCATCGGCAACCAGGTGATCGACGCGGTGCTGACCCAGCAGAAGCAGCTTGAACTGGAAATCCAGCTCAGCGATATCGAAGGCAACGACCAATACCTGTGGCTGGTGATGCGCCTGCCGGAACAACAGGACGACTTCAAGGCCGTGATCCTGAGCATCAGCGACATCACCAGCCGCAAGCTGATCGAGTTGTCACTGGTGGAGCGCGAGGGTTTCTGGTCGGACGTGGTACGCACCGTGCCCGATCACCTGTATGTGCAGGACGTGATCAGCCAGCGGATGATTTTCAGCAACCACCACCTGGGCCACACCCTGGGCTACAACAAGCCCGAGCTGCAGCAGATGGGCGAGTACTTCTGGGAGATCCTGCTGCACCCCGAAGACGCCGAGCGCTACCACGACCTGCGCCTGCAACAGCGCCAGGCCGGCTACCTGAGCCAGTTGCAGTGCCAGTTGCGCTTTCGCCACCGCAACAACCAATGGCGGCGCTTCGACATCCGCGAACAGGCCCTGGCCCGTGACAAGACTGACCAGGTGACGCGCATCATCGGCGTCGCCAAGGACATCACCGACCAGATCGAAGCCAGTGAATCCCTGCGTGACAGCGAACAGCGCTACCGCATGCTGGCGGAAAGCATCAGCGACGTAATCTTCTCCACCGACAGCAAGCTGGCCCTCAACTACGTCAGCCCTTCGGTGAACGCGGTGCTGGGCTATGACGTCGACTGGATCTTCGAAAACGGCTGGCAATCGACCATCGCCAACCCGCAGCAACTGACCGGTATCTACTCCCTGGTGGAGCAAGTCAGCCGCGCCCTGGACCAACCCGAATCCCTCGCGGCCTTGCGCAACGACGTGCAGACCCAACTGTTCCTGTTCGACTGCCTGCGGGCCGACGGGCGCAAGATCCCCATCGAACTGCGCCTGGTGCTGGTGTGGGACGAACATGGCGCGTTCGAGGGTATCCTTGGCGTGGGTCGCGATATCAGCCAGCAGCGCCGTGCGGAAAAAGATCTGCGCATGGCGGCCACGGTATTCGAACACTCCACCTCGGCGATCCTGATCACCGACCCGGCCGGCTACATCGTGCAGGCCAACGAGGCGTTCAGCCGGGTCAGCGGTTATGCGGTGGCGGACGTGCTCGACCAGTTGCCGAACATGCTCACCGTCGACGAACAGCAGGAAGCCCACCTGCGCTACGTGCTCAAGCAATTGCACCAGCACAGCACCTGGGAAGGCGAAGTGTGGCTCAAGCGCCGCAACGGCGAGCATTACCCGGCCTGGGTCGGAATTACTGCCGTGTTCGATGACGAAGGCGACCTGGCCAGCTACGTGTGCTTCTTCAGTGACATCAGCGAACGCAAGGCCAGCGAGCAGCGCATCCACCGCCTGGCCTACTACGACGCCCTGACCCACCTGCCCAACCGCACGCTGTTCCAGGACCGCCTGCACACCGCGCTGCAATCGGCGGAACGGCAGAAGTCGTGGGTGGTGTTGATGTTCCTCGACCTCGACCGCTTCAAGCCGATCAACGACTCCCTGGGCCACGCCGCCGGCGACCGCATGCTCAAGGAAATGGCCACCCGCCTGCTGGGCTGCGTCGCCGAAGACGACACCGTGGCACGCATGGGCGGCGACGAATTCACCTTGCTGCTGCAACCGCGGGTCAACCGTGAGATGGCGCTGAACCGGGCGATTCACGTGGCCGAGCAGATTCTGGCCAGCCTGGTGAAGCCGTTTGTGCTGGAGGGCCGCGAGTTCTTCGTCACCGCCAGTATCGGCATCGCCCTGAGCCCGCAGGACGGCAACGAACTCAGCCAGTTGATGAAAAACGCCGACACGGCGATGTACCACGCCAAGGAGCGGGGCAAGAACAACTTCCAGTTCTACCAGGCCGACATGAACGCCAGCGCCCTGGAACGCCTGGAGCTGGAAAGCGACCTGCGCCACGCCCTGGAACAGAACGAATTCGTGCTGTATTACCAGCCGCAGTTCAGCGGCGACGGCAAACGTTTGACCGGTGCCGAAGCCCTGCTGCGCTGGCGCCATCCGCGTCGCGGGCTGGTGCCGCCGGGGGACTTCATCCCGGTGTTGGAGGAGTTGGGGCTGGTGGTGGACGTGGGTGACTGGGTGATCAGCGAAGCCTGCCGCCAACTCAAGACCTGGCACCAGAACAAGGTGCGGGTACCCAAGGTCTCGGTCAACATTTCGGCCCGGCAGTTCTCCGACGGACAACTGGGCGAGCGCATCGCCACCATCCTCAAGGACACCGGCCTGCCGCCGGCGTGCCTGGAGCTGGAGCTGACCGAAAGTATCCTGATGCGCGAGGTCAACGAAGCGATGCAGATCCTCGCCAGCCTGAAAAACCTCGGCCTGAGCATCGCGGTAGATGACTTCGGCACCGGTTATTCATCGCTGAACTACCTCAAGCAGTTCCCCATCGACGTGCTGAAGATCGACCGCACCTTTGTCGACGGCCTGCCGTCGGGTGAGCAGGATGCGCAGATTGCCCGGGCGATTATCGCCATGGCCCACAGCCTGAACCTGGCGGTGATCGCCGAGGGTGTGGAAACCCATGAGCAGCTGGACTTCCTGCGGGAGCACGGTTGCGATGAGGTGCAGGGCTACCTGTTCGGGCGACCGATGCCGGCGAACCGGTTTGAGGCGCAGTTCAGCAATGATGCGCTGTTCATGTTCGATTGAAATCCTCAGGTGATGCGGATGGCCTCTTCGCGAGCAAGCCCGCTCCCACATTCGACCGTATTCCACCTGAAGGAACCCGATTGAATGTGGGAGCGGGCTTGCTCGCGAAGGGGCCCGAACAAACACCACCTATCCCCAGATGAGCCCCGCTTGTCCGCGACATGATGTCCTTTCATATGCCATCTAAAACCCATTGGGTTAGAATGCGCTTCTTTTCTGCCCCCGATCCTTGAGGACCGCCATGTTCAGCCGTGATTTGACTATTGCCAAGTACGACGCCGATCTCTTTGCCGCCATGGAGCAAGAAGCTCAGCGCCAGGAAGAGCACATTGAGCTGATCGCTTCGGAAAACTACACCAGCCCCGCCGTGATGGAGGCTCAAGGTTCGGTTCTGACCAACAAGTACGCCGAAGGCTACCCGGGCAAGCGCTACTACGGCGGTTGCGAGTTCGTCGACATCGTTGAGCAACTGGCCATCGACCGCGCCAAGGAACTGTTCGGCGCCGATTACGCCAACGTCCAGCCACACGCCGGCTCCCAAGCCAACAGCGCCGTGTACCTGGCCCTGCTGCAAGCGGGCGACACCATCCTGGGCATGAGCCTGGCCCACGGCGGTCACCTGACCCACGGCGCCAGCGTTTCCTCCTCCGGCAAGCTGTACAACGCCGTTCAGTACGGCATCGACGGCAACGGCCTGATCGACTACGACGAAGTCGAGCGCCTGGCCGTTGAGCACAAGCCAAAAATGATCGTGGCCGGTTTCTCTGCCTACTCGCAGATCCTGGATTTCCCACGCTTCCGCGAAATCGCTGACAAGGTCGGCGCCTACCTGTTCGTCGACATGGCCCACGTGGCCGGTCTGGTCGCCGCTGGCGTCTACCCGAACCCGGTGCCGTTCGCTGACGTCGTGACCACCACCACCCACAAGACCCTGCGCGGTCCACGTGGCGGCCTGATCCTGGCTCGCGCCAACGCCGAGATCGAGAAGAAGCTGAACTCCGCCGTATTCCCAGGCGGCCAGGGTGGCCCGCTGGAGCACGTGATCGCCGCCAAAGCGATCTGCTTCAAGGAAGCGCTGCAGCCTGAGTTCAAGACCTACCAGCAGCAAGTGGTGAAAAACGCCAAGGCCATGGCCGGCGTGTTCATCGAGCGTGGTTTTGACGTAGTGTCCGGCGGTACTGAGAACCACCTGTTCCTGCTGTCGCTGATCAAGCAGGACATCTCCGGTAAAGACGCTGACGCCGCTCTGGGCAAAGCCTTCATCACCGTGAACAAGAACTCGGTACCGAACGACCCACGTTCGCCGTTCGTCACCTCCGGCCTGCGCTTCGGCACCCCGGCTGTGACCACTCGTGGCTTCAAGGAAGCAGAGTGCAAGGAACTGGCTGGCTGGATCTGCGACATCCTGGCTGACCTGAACAACGAAGCAGTGATTGATTCTGTTCGTGAGAAGGTCAAGGCCATCTGCAAGAAGCTGCCGGTATACGGCGCTTGATTGCAGTAGCTTGAACAAAAAGCCCGGCTCAAGAGCCGGGCTTTTTTATGCCTGAAAACGCTGCTTTCTCAATTTGAAATGACATCAAATGTGGGAGCGGGCTTGCTCGCGAAAGCGCCGTGTCAGTTGATGCATGGGCTGACTGATACACCGCTTTCGCGAGCAAGCCCGCTCCCACATTTTGACTGCGTTTCAAGTCAGGATTGGTAAACCCGCGCAAAGCCTTCGCGAATCTTCTCTTCCGGCAACTCGTCAGCAATAAACACAATCACACTTTCCCGCGCTTCGCCTTCGGCCCATTCGGTGTCCCAATCGAACCCGTAGAGCTTCAGCACGCCCTGGAACACCATGCGCCGGTCTTCCCCGGCAATGTTCAGCACGCCTTTGTAGCGCAGCAATTGCTTGCCGTGGTCTTCCAGCAGCTCGTTCATGAACTCGCTGAGTTTGTCGATATCCAGCGGCTGGTCAGTGCGCAGCACCAGGCTGGAAATACGGTCGATGGACGGCGCCTGGCTCACCGGGCGCAGGCTCATGCCGGCGTTGAGGTTGAAGCCGCGCACATCCAGCAGTTCGGCGAGGTCGATCTTGCCGTGTTCCACCACGCGTATCGGTGCGCGGCGGTTGATGCGGGTCAGGCGCTCACTGAGGGCGTCGAAGGTGGCGTCGTCCACCAGGTCGCGCTTGCTCACCAGCAGGCGGTCGGCAAACCCGATCTGTGCCTGGGCGATGGTCTGGGTCAGGTGGTGCTCGGCGTGGGCCGCATCCACCAGGGTGATGATGCCGTCGAGGATGTAGCGCTCGCGCAGTTCTTCATCGATGAAAAAGGTCTGGGCCACGGGGGCCGGGTCGGCCAGGCCGGTGCACTCGATCACCAGGCGGTCGAACGCGATCTCGCCGCTGTCCAGGCGCTCCAGCAACAGGTACAGGGCCTTGGTCAGGTCAGTGTGGATAGTGCAACACACACAGCCATTGGACAGGGTCATGACTTGCACCGGCTCGCTGCCCAGCAGTTGGGTGTCGATACCGGCGTCGCTGAATTCATTTTCGATCACGGCGATTTTCAAGCCGTGCTCGGCCTTGAGCAGGTGACGCAACAAGGTGGTCTTGCCAGCGCCGAGGAAGCCGCTGAGGACGGTGACGGGAATGGGAGAGGACAAAGAATTCTCCTTGAAGAAACACAAAACAAATGTGGGAGCGGGCTTGCTCGCGAAGGCGGCGTGTCAGTCAGCACATGCATCACTGAAAGACCGCCTTCGCGAGCAAGCCCGCTCCCACAAGGGATCACCGCAGCCCGAACTACCGGGCTAGCAGCACTTGGGCCCACCCTTGCCGCCGTAACGGGCCTCCTGGCGTTCCCGGAAGAACGCCTTGTAGTCCATCATCGGTTTGTCCGGGTGTTTGGTTTGCATATGCTCGACGTAGGTGTCGTAGTCGGGCATGCCGACCATCAGGCGCGCGGCCTGACCGAGGTATTTACCGAGGCGACTGATGTCATTGAACATGATTGCAATCCTCTATCAAGCGTCCGGGATGGCCTGGTATGGCGCTTCTTTATCCGTACGTTCCTTTTTGCCCCAGGCAGCAATGCCGACCTTGAGCGCATAGAACAGGATGCTGAAGACCACGAACAGGAACAGCGCCGTCAGCGTTGCGTTGGTGTAGGCGTTCCAGATCACGTGTTGCATCTGGTCGATGCTCTTGGCCGGTGCGAGGATCTGGCCGCCGGCCAGGGCATCGCTGTATTTCTTGGCCAGCGACAGGAAGCCGATCGCCGGGTTGGCGTCGAACAGCTTGATGAAGCCTGCGGTCACGGTGCAGATCAGCAGCCATACGGCTGGCAGCATGGTCACCCAGATGTAGCGCTGGCGTTTCATTTTGATCAGCACAACCGTGGCGAGCATCAGCGCGATACCGGCCAGCATCTGGTTGGAGATACCGAACAGCGGCCACAAGGTGTTGATGCCGCCCAGTGGGTCGATCACGCCCTGGTACAGCAGGTAACCCCACATCGCCACGCAACCTGCGGTAGCGATCAGGTTGGCCGTCCAGGACTCGGTACGCTTGAGCGCCGGCACGAAGGAGCCGAGCAAATCCTGCAGCATGAAGCGACCGGCACGGGTACCGGCGTCGACCGCAGTCAGGATGAACAGCGCTTCGAACAGGATCGCAAAGTGGTACCAGAACGCCATGGTGTTTTCACCCGGCAGGACGCTGTGCAGGATCTGCGCGATACCCACCGCCAGGGTCGGCGCACCACCGGCACGGGCCAGGATGGTGGACTCACCAATGTCATGGGCCACCGCCTGCAACGCTTCCGGGGTAATTGCAAAACCCCAGCTGCTGACGGTTTGCGCCACAGCCACCACGTCACCGCCGACAATCGCGGCCGGGCTGTTCATGGCGAAGTACACCCCTGGCTCGATCACCGAAGCGGCAACCATCGCCATGATGGCCACGAACGACTCCATCAACATGCCGCCGTAGCCGATGTAACGGGCGTGCCCTTCACTGGCCAGCAACTTGGGCGTGGTGCCCGAGGAGATCAGTGCGTGGAAACCCGAGACCGCGCCACAGGCGATGGTGATGAACAGGAACGGGAACAGACCGCCCTTCCACACCGGGCCGGTGCCATCGATGAACTGGGTCAGCGCCGGCATTTTCAGGTCGGGCATGGTCACCAGGATGCCAATCGCCAGGGCGATGATGGTGCCGATTTTCAGGAACGTAGACAGGTAGTCCCGTGGCGCGAGGATCAGCCACACCGGCAACACGGCAGCCACGAAGCCATAACCCACCAGCATCCAGGTGATCTGGATGCCGGTGAAGCTGAAGGCCTTGGCCCACACCGGGTCAGCGGCAATCTGCCCGCCCAGCCAGATCGAACCCAGCAGCAACAGCACGCCGACAATCGAGATTTCACCGATGCGGCCCGGGCGGATGTAGCGCATGTAGATGCCCATGAACATCGCGATCGGGATGGTTGCCATCACCGTGAAGATGCCCCACGGGCTTTCGGCCAGGGCCTTGACCACGATCAGCGCCAGCACCGCGAGGATGATGATCATGATCAGGAAGCAGCCGAACAGCGCGATGGTCCCGGGCACACGGCCCATTTCTTCGCGGACCATGTCCCCCAGGGAACGGCCGTTGCGACGAGTGGACAGGAACAGGACCATGAAGTCCTGCACCGCCCCGGCCAGCACCACGCCGGCGATCAGCCACAACGTGCCGGGCAGGTAGCCCATCTGCGCCGCCAGTACCGGGCCGACCAAAGGCCCTGCGCCGGCGATTGCCGCGAAGTGGTGACCAAAAAGGATGTGTTTGTTGGTCGGCACATAGTCCAGACCGTCGTTGTTCAGCACAGCGGGGGTAGCCCGCAGTGGATCGAGCTGCATCACATGGTTAGCGATGAACAGACTGTAGTAACGGTAAGCAACCAGATAAATGGCCACTGCTGCGACCACGATCCACAAGGCGTTGATCGCCTCGCCGCGGCGCAAGGCCACTACGCCCAGGGCGCACGCTCCTACGATTGCCAGCAGCAGCCAGGGTAGATGGCGTAGCAGGCTATTATTATTTTTCATTTTTATATTCCAGCCAGGGTGGACAGAAAGACAGCCATCCCGAGTTTAGCGCTACTGGCCTTAAAGGCCACCCCCCTACGTTGGTCTAGAGCCTTGCCGGGGCGAAAAAAGCAGAAAAAACCGCCCCATGATGGCGCACGGCTACAATTCCTTTATCCACAGAGGGTTTCACCATGAGCGAACAGCCTTCAGACCGACGCCGTTTCCGACGCATTGCCTTCGACGCCAGGACCGAGCTCACGCAAGACGGCCGTGTCTGGCCGGTGCAATTGGTAGATTTGTCGCTCAAGGGCTTGCTGGTGCAACGGCCGCAAGAATGGCACGGCCATCGCTACGAATCGTTCGATGTGGACATTCATCTCGACGCCGAGACCGACGTGAAGATGCAGGTGCGGCTGACCCACGACGATCATGGGCAGCTCGGCTTTGTGTGCGAACACATCGACCTCGACTCCATCAGCCACCTGCGGCGGATAATCGAGCTGAACCTGGGCGATCAGGCAGAACTGGAGCGGGAATTCGCCGCCTTGCTGGAGACCTGAACATGTGGGAGCTGGCTTGCCTGTGATGGCGGTGTGTCAGTTTGCATATCAATCAGCTGATACACCGCCATCGCGGGCAAGCCCGGCTCCCACAAGGGGGATGTGTGGCTGGCGACTATTCGAACAGGGCATCCAGCGCCTGCTCCAGGCGCGTTACCCCGATCACTTGCAGCCCCGGTGGCATTTCTTTCGGCGCATTGCCCTTGGGCACGATGGCGCGCTTGAAGCCATGCTTGGCCGCTTCCTTCAGGCGCTCCTGGCCGCTGGGCACCGGGCGCACTTCACCCGACAGGCCCACTTCGCCAAACACCAGCAAGTCATGGGGCAACGGCCGGTTGCGCAGGCTGGACATCACCGCCGCCATCAACGCCAGGTCAGACGCGGTTTCCAGCACCTTGACCCCGCCCACCACGTTGAGGAACACGTCCTGGTCATGGGTGGGAATGCCGCCGTGGCGGTGCAATACCGCCAGCAACATCGCCAGCCGGTTCTGGTCCAGGCCCAGGGTGACACGACGCGGGTTGGCCAAGTGGCTGTCGTCCACCAGCGCCTGGACTTCCACCAGCATCGGCCGGGTGCCTTCCCACGTTGCCATCACCACGCTGCCCGGGACTTCTTCCTGGGCACGGGTAAGAAAAATCGCTGACGGGTTGGAGACCTCTTTCAAGCCCCGGTCAGTCATGGCGAACACACCCAGCTCGTTGACTGCGCCAAAACGGTTCTTCACCGCCCGCAACAAACGCAACCGCCCATCGGACTCGCCTTCGAAATACAGCACGGTGTCGACCATGTGTTCCAGCACTCGTGGGCCGGCCAGCGCGCCTTCTTTCGTCACGTGGCCCACCAGGAAAATCGCCGTACCGCTCTGTTTCGCATAGCGCACCAGCAGCGCGGCACTTTCCCGCACCTGGGACACGCCACCCGGTGCCGATTGCAGTTGTTCGGTGAAAATCGTCTGGATCGAATCGATCACCATCACCTTGGGCTTTTCCAGGCGCGCGGTGGCGATGATGCTTTCGATGCAGGTTTCGGTCATCACCCGCAGTTGGTCCTGAGGCAAGCCCAGGCGGCGCGCACGCATGGCCACCTGCTGCTGGGATTCTTCGCCGGTGACATACAGCGCCGGCATGCGGCTGGCGATGCTGCACAGGGTTTGCAGCAGGATCGTGGATTTACCGATGCCCGGGTCACCGCCGATCAGTACCACCGAACCATCCACCAGGCCGCCGCCCAGCACCCGGTCCAGTTCACCGGAAGCGGTGGAGAAACGCGGGATTTCTTCGACGCTGACTTCGGCCAGGGTCTTGATCTGGGTTTGTTGCCCGGTCCAGCCGGAACGGCCACTGGGGGCCACGGCGCCACCACTTTCGATCATGGTTTCGGTCAGGGTGTTCCACGCACCGCATTCCGTGCACTGGCCGGCCCACTTGGGAAAGGTCGCGCCGCACTCCGTGCAGCCATACATGCGCTTGGCCTTTGCCATTTGAGAACCTCCAACCGAAAAACCGCGATGATAGCTCAGCGCGGCGCCGGGGTACGGATTTCACCGCTGGCCAAACGTGAAGCGCTGTTACCGATCGGGTCTTCGGCATTCAGATCGGCGCCCTTGGCTTTCAGTTCATCCAGCAGTTCCACGCGCTTGAACAGCCCGGCATACATGGCCGCCGTTTGTCCGGCGCCGTTGCGCTGGTCGGGGTTGCAGTCGGTGGCGAGCAGGCGCTGGGCGATTTTCAGCTCACCCTTGAAGATCGCGCCCATCAAGGCGGTGTTGCCGCGTTTGTCCTGCACGCAGGCATCGGCGCCGGCGGCGAGCAATCGGTCCACGTAGGCACTTTCACCGTGATAGGCGGCGAGAATCAGCGCCGTGTAGCCTTTTTCATCCTGGGTGTTCAGCGAATAGCCGGATTCGATGAAGGTGTTGAGCATTTCCACGTCGCCACGGCGGGCGGCGTCGAAGTAGTAATCCTGCAGTTGTGCCTTAAGCGCGGCCGGGGCAGCTTGTTCGGCCAATACGCTGAACGACAAACACGCAAGGACAGCGCCTATAAAGATTCGCATGGCAAATTCTCAATGATGTGCCACCTGTAGGAGCCGGCTTGCCGGCGATGGCGTACTTGTGGCAAGCCGGCTCCTACAGGGAGCGTGGGCGGTTAGTCGGTCAGCTTTTCGGCCAGTGCCTTGACGCGGGCCAGGTCGCCCTTGGCCACTTTGGTCACGCCGGTGCCGTACTCCGGATCCGCCTTGTAGAGGAACGACAGGATGATGTGCTTGCTCTCGTCATCGGTGGTGGCCAGGGAGCCGCCGAAGTTGTCGATCAAGTCCTGACGCTCTTTCTTGTTGAACGAACGGTACAGGTCGCCGGCCTGCTTGAAGTTCTGCTCACGCTGGATCTTCGCTTGCTGGGTACTGCCCGACAGGGCCGACTGGCTGTACCGCGCGGTTTGCGGCTCTTCCCGTGGCAGCAGGCGGCTTGGCTGGTAGTTCACGCCAGTGGTGGTCTTGCCGAAATTCATCGCGCCGTCCTGGTTACCGTTGTTGACGGTCACCCGGGGTGCGTTGATCGGCAGTTGCAGGGCGTTTGGCCCCAGGCGGTACATTTGCGTATCGGCATAGGAGAACACCCGGCCTTGCAGCAGGCGGTCTTCCGACGGCTCGATGCCCGGCACCAGGTTGGCCGGCGCCATGGCGACTTGCTCGGTTTCCTGGAAGACGTTGGCGGGGTTGCGGTTCAGCACCATCTGCCCGACTTTGCGCTCCGGTACGTCCGGCCAGATCTTGGTGGCGTCCAGTGGGTCGAAATCAAACTTGGCCAGGTCTTCCGGTTTCAGCACTTGCACATACAGGTCCCACTTGGGGAAGTCTCCCTTATTGATGTGCGTGACCAAATCATTGGTCATATGGCTGTAGTCACGGCCCTGTACTTCAGTCACTTGTTTAGGATCGAGGTTCTTGATGCCTTGCAGGCTCTTCCAGTGGAACTTGACGTAGTGCACTTCGCCCTTGGCGTTAATCAACTTGTAGGCATGTACACCGTTACCGTCCATTTCCCGGTAACTGGCTGGAGTACCGGAGTCCGAGTACAACTCGGTCAACGTACGAGTGGACTCCGGAACATGGGAAAAGAAGTCAAAGCGACGGGAATCATCGTCCAGGTTAGTGCGCGGATCTGGTTTAAAGGCGTGAACCATGTCCGGAAACTTGATCGCATCGCGAATAAAAAACGTCGGGAAGTTATTACCGACCAGGTCCCAATTACCTTCGGCGGTGTAGAACTTGGTGGCGAAGCCGCGCGGGTCACGCAGGGTTTCCGGCGAATGGTTGCCGTGAACGACCGCAGAGAAGCGCACAAATACCGGCGTGGCTTCGCCGGCGGCAAACACCTTGGCCTTGGTCAGGTCGCTGAGGTTATCGGTGACGGTGAAAGTACCGTGAGCGCCGGTGCCACGGGCGTGCACAACGCGCTCCGGAATACGCTCGCGATCAAAGCGCTGCAACTTCTGGATCAGTTGCACGTCTTGCAACAGGACCGGGCCATTCGCACCGGCGGTTTGCGAGTTCTGATTGTCACCGACCGCCGCGCCATTATCGCGCGTGAGGTTGGCGGCGTGTACGGACAGCGAAAGAAGACTGGCGCTCACTGCAAACAGCACCTGTCGCGCAGAAATAGGCCCGCGGCTAATAGGGTTTTTCATCGAGGTATCCTCTGGTTTTTTTAGTGCACATTGAGTTGTGCTTGCCAGAGGCTAGTGACCCGCGAGTCAGAAGATAAATAGAAAAGCCGTACCACCCCGATAAAGAAAATAGTGTGGTAACCCACTGAAATAGCGGGTATTCCGCGCGCGATTGGTGGCACTTTGCAAACTATTTGCGATTTAATGTGTCGATAAAAACGGACACTGTTAGCAGTTGTGTCGAGCAAGCCTCGCCACACTGTCTTACACTGGCTTCTACCTCCTCATCTGTAACAAGGAATAACCTATGGGCGTGTTAAGTGAGTTCAAGGCCTTCGCGGTCAAAGGTAATGTGGTCGACATGGCGGTCGGTATTATCATCGGCGCCGCCTTCGGCAAAATTGTTTCATCCTTTGTAGGCGACGTGGTGATGCCACCTATCGGCCTGTTGATCGGGGGTGTCGACTTCGGCGACCTGGCCGTAACGCTTAAAGCCGCCCAGGGCGATGCGCCTGCCGTCGTACTGGCGTACGGCAAGTTCATCCAGAGCGTGATCGACTTTGTGATCGTTGCGTTTGCGATCTTCATGGGCGTGAAGGCCATCAACCGCCTGAAGCGTGAAGAGGCCGTGGCACCTAGCCTGCCGCCGGTCCCGACCAAGGAAGAAGTGCTGCTGGGGGAGATCCGCGATCTGCTCAAGGCACAGAACAGCAAGCCCGAGTAAGCTCGGCAAAAAGTAAAGGCGCCTGCAGGGCGCCTTTGTTTTACCAGTAGTTTTCTACCGCGACCTGCCCCGGACGGCGGGTCAGGCTCAGTTGCATGTCGCGCTGTTTCAGCAACTGACGCGTGTCGTCGATCATCTGCGGATTGCCGCAAATCATCACCCTGGAATGCTCGGGGGTCAGCTCGATGCCTGCGGCGCGCTCCAATTCGCCGTTCTCGATCAGGGTGGTAATCCGACCGTTCAGCGCGCCCGGATGTTGCTCGCGGGTGACAATGGGAATGTAGGTGAGCTTGTGGGCGTATTCTGCCAGGTACTCACGTTCGCCCAGTTCATGGATCAACGACTGGTAAGCCAGCTCCCTTGCTTCGCGGGCACTATAGACGAGGATAATCCGCTCGAATTTCTCCCACACTTCGAAGTCCTGCAGGATCGAGAGAAACGGCGCAATACCGGTCCCGGTGCCCAGCAGCCACAGATCGCGACCATCCACAAACCGGTCCAGGGTCAAAAAGCCCGTGGCCTGGCGCTCCACCAGCAAGGTATCGCCCTCGCGCAGGCGGCTCAGCTCACTGGTGAACTCACCGCCCGGCACCACGATGGAAAAGAAGTCCAGGTATTCATCAAAGGGCGAGGACACCACCGAATAAGCACGCCACACAATGCTGCCATCGGCCTTGGTCACCCCAAGACGCACGAATTGTCCGGCGCGAAAACGAAAACCAGGGTCTCGGGTAGTACGCAGGGTAAACAGGCTGGGAGTCAGCGATTTCACGTCGAGCAGGGTCTGGCGGGTGTATTTTTCAGCACTGGCCGTCATGGGAAACTCCATTTGCAGAG